>NZ_PJZH01000002.1 GCF_002858715.1 Chimaeribacter coloradensis
TGGGTGATCCGGCTGAATCATTGCACGCTCCCGCGTGTCCCCTCATTTCGCCTCCGGGCTGATCGGGCCGGGACAGACACGCTCCCAGCGTGGCTGTCCCTCTCGCGGACGTCCTGTCCGCTCACCCGGCCCTGCGGCTCCATTCGGCAATGATTTTTACGCCCCCACCTCCTCTGCAAACTTGTAGGTATGTAAGGAAATAGTAGGGGCCTTCCCTGGGCTATCCTGTCCGCTTACCCAGCCTTGCGGCTTCGTTCGGCAATGATTTTTACGCCCCCACCTCCTCTGCAAGCCTTTAAGTATGTAAGGAAATGGTAGGGGTGATTCGTTTCGCTGAGCGTGCATCTGCTCAGCCTTGCGTCTCCGCTTGGAAGGGATTTTTACGCCCTCTTCTGCAAAATTTTTTAGGAGGTGAGGAAAGAGTAGATGGGAACTCTTTTTGCTGAACGTGCATCTGCTCAGCCCTGCGGCTCCGCCTGGCGGGGATGTTTACGCTCCCTCTGCAAACCTGCGGGTATGTAAGATGACTGGGGTAAAGGCTTTCCGTTGGTCGAGCCTTTCTTTTTCCCCTGCGCGGGGAATGGCAGAGGAAAAATATCAGTGAGAAAAATGACGGGCGGCGGGGTCAGGGGGCGGTATTGCCTTTTTGCAGCCAGAGGCCGTTGATGCCCTGGACGTAGTCGCCGGGGCGGGCGCGGTCTACCAGCTTCTGGCCGGCCAGACGGGCGACGCTCTCTGCCGGTACCCGGTTCTCCTCGGCGATCGCGCGGTAACGGTCGCGGCGCGCCTGGTTGATCCTGTCAGCCAGCGCGGCGGCTTCCGGGTCGGGCTTCACCACCGCCACATAACCGCTGAGCGTCTCCCCTAACCGCCCCTGCGTGCGGGCCTCGTCCAGCGTCAGGGCGTTGGCAACCGCGCTGATACCCAGCACGCTGAAGGCCAGCACCAGCCCCAATATCGTCTTGCGTATCCTCATCAATGCTCCTCAGAACAGATCGCTTTGGCTCTTCAGCAGATCTTCCACATCCTTGTCCACCTTGATGTGAATCTCATGCTCAATTTTAACATTCATGTTAATCGTGATGGGCTGCGACGGCGTCGCCAGCTCAATGCGCGGCACGCAGCCGGCCAGCAGCAGCAGGGGCAGCAGGCCGGTCAGCGCGCGCACGGGGGAAAACATCATGGTTGCGTCCTCGCAGGTTGGGAGAGCCTCTCAGAAAGCCACTCCTGCACATTGTCGCCAAAGCGCAAACTGCGCCACAGCTGGAATACGTTCTCCTGATGCTGATAGTTCAGGATGATATTGCGCCGCTGGGTCTCGCCCGGGCTGACGCCGTCAATCTTCGCCGCCAGCGTCAGCCCGCCCAGGTTGTCCAGGCTGACTTCGGCCGACGTGCGGCTGATCTCCAGATAGCGCAGCCAGTCTACCACCAGCCGGTTGGTCAGGTTGCCTTCCGCCAGTGCCTGCGCCATCTCCGGTGCCAGCCGCAGCGTCAGCAGGCCGTGGTTGCGTACCCAGCCCCCTTTCACCAGCCAGTGCGGGTTGTCCAGCCAGAGCGGCAGCTCCCCGTCCACCTTGCCGGACATGGCGAACTGCTTGGGCTTCAGCGCCGTGAACACCTCGCTTAAGTCCACCTGATCCAGCTTCAGCACCGCCGCCTGATGCTGCGGCAGCCGCAGCGCCGACAAACTCACATGGCCGCCCAGCATATCCACGCCGACGTTGCTCAGCGTCAGCGGCAGGTGCTCGCTGTAGGGATAATTCCCCTGCAGATCGGCGGTGATGTTCTTCATCGCCACCAGATTGCGCAACAGACCGATGCGCAGCGACACCGGCTGCTGTGCGCCAAACTGCCAGCGGTGGTTATCCAGCCGGTACGGCAGGATGAAATCCACCCCGCTCACCTCGCCATCCTTCAGCCAGGCACCGCCCTGCTGCACCACCCAGTGGCCGCCCGCCACCAGCCCCTGCTCCCGCGCGGCGGAGAACGCCGTCTGGGCGCGGAAACGCCCGTCGCGCAGCGTGATTTTCAGCGCCGGGTCCAGCAGCGGCTGGAAAGCGGTCAGCGGCTGATCCGGCCACCACCCTTCACCGCGCAGCCGCTCGCCGTCCCAGCGTCCGCGCAGGGCGATCGGCCCAATCGGCGGCGCGGCCAGGCTGCCGCGCCACAGGAAAGCCGCCGGTGACGTGCCCTTGACCTGCAACGCCAGCAACGTCGGCGGCAGATACCCGCCATTGCCCAGCCCGATGCGCTCTGCCGCCAGCGTCACTCCCCCTTTCAGCGCCTCCGGCTCCGCCCCGGACGGGCGCTGCCAGACCAGCGGTTCGCTCAGCGTCAGGCGCGGTTTGTCCACCGTCATCAGCCCGTAATGCAGCTGGTTAAACCCGGTGGACAGCGTTGACACCGTCAGCCGTGCGGCGTCCCAGCGCCCTTTGCCGGTCATGTCCCAGCGCGCCTGTAACGGCGGCAGGGTACCGTTGCCCCAGAAGTTGTACTGCCAGTGGCCGCGATCCGGCCAGAAATCCTGCGCTTTACCGTCGAGGTGCAGCTTCACTGCGCCCCAGTAGCGGTCAGTCAGCCGCACAATCGCCTGTAACGGGCCGTTGATGCCCGCAGGTGACAGGGTCACGCCCGCCAGCGGCCAGCGCGCCTCTTCCAGCCGCTGCTGATCCGCCAGGTTGCCCCACGCCCGCAGCAGCGCGCCGCTGCGCAAGGTCAGCGCCGGGCTGAGCAGCGGCCCGTGCAGCCAGGCCGGGAGCGACGCAGTAAACGACAGGCGTTCGGCGTTGGCCTGCCCGGTAAGCTGGAGGTGCAGGTCGCTCTCCGTCAGCCCGATGCTGCCCGGCCCGGCAGAGAGCACCACGTTGGCGCGGCCGTTGTGGCCGCGGGTCAGCATGTTCGCCCTGCCTTCCAGCGTGGCGCGGGTGAAGTGGCTGTCCCAGTCACGCAGGGTCAGGCTCAGCCCGCCTGCCAGCGGCTGGGAGGCATAGGGCCAGCGCCAGCGGCCGTCCCGGATTGCCAGGGACGTGGCGGAGAGTTGCCACGGCAGGCGCAACAGCGGCTCCGGGTCATCTTTTGCACCGGCCACCAGCGTGCCCTGCGCGCCCTGCCAGGCCAGCGTCACCGTCAGCGGGGCCGCGATGCCTGCCAGCGTCAGGTGCGCCTGAAGATCGCCCTGTTGCGGCAGGCTGCCCGCCGCCGCCGGCAGTGTCACCCGCCCGGCCAGCGTCAGCGGTTCGGCCATGCCCGCCAGCGTCACGGCGAATTGGGAGAGGGTGAGCTGCTGGCGGCGGTCGAGAGAGGCCGCCAGCGCCAGCGCGGGTGCGCCGGTGGCAGTGCGCCCGGCGCTGAGATAGTGGAGCTGCTGGCCCGCCGCGCCGCTGCTGAAGGTCAGCCGCCCGGCATAGGGCTGCCACGGGGCGAGGCTGAACTGGTTGATGGTCACGTCCAGCCCCGGCAGGCGCTGTTGCCACGCCGCCAGGGAGAGCGGCGCGCCGCCCGGCTTACCGGCGGGCAACCGGCTCAGGCAGGCGCTGTCGAGCGTCAGGCGGCCGGCGGTCAGCACCCAGCGCCGGTGGCGGAATTCAAGGCGGGCGCGGCTGCTGTCGGCCAGCCTGCATGCCCCGGCGGAGAAGGTCATCGGCGGCAGTTGCAGGCCGTGGCGGGTCAGGCGCAGCGGGCCTGCCAGCGTCAGCTGGGTGCCCTCAGGCAGCCAGAACCGGGCCACCGTCGGCAGCCAGCCCGGCAGCGTCAGCCAGCCGGTGCCGAGCGCCAGCACCACGCCCGGCAGGCCAATCCCCAGCGCTTTCCATCCTTTTCTCATTAACCGTCCTGTTTTTCCCAAAAACGCTGCAAGATACCATACTTAACGCTATTCATCCGCCACCGGTGGGCGCACCGCCCGCTGCCGGGGAAAAACCGGTGGCCTTACATGCCGTTACCGTTGGTGGCGGCCCTTGCCTTCTGTTACGTTGAACTCAGGCTTTTTACGGAGAACGATTATGAAAATGGCGATATACAGTACCAAACATTATGACCGTAAATATCTGGAACTGGTAAATCAGCAGTTTAATTTCGAATTAGAGTTTTTTGATTTCTTGCTGACCCCGGCCACTGCCAAAAACGCCGTCGGCTGCGACGCCGTCTGCCTGTTTGTGAACGACGACGGTGGCCGGGAGGTGCTGGAGGAGTTTGCGGCGCTGGGGGTGAAGATTCTGGCGCTGCGCTGCGCCGGGTTCAATAACGTCGATCTGGACGCCGCCAAAGAGCTGGGCATCCAGGTGGTGCGGGTGCCGGCCTATTCGCCCGAGGCGGTGGCCGAGCACACCGTGGGGCTGATGATGACCCTCAACCGCCGCATTCACCGCGCCTACCAGCGCACCCGCGATGCCAACTTCGCGCTGGATGGGCTGATCGGCTTCAATATGCATAACCGCACCGCCGGGGTGATCGGCACCGGCAAAATCGGCCTGGCGACCCTGCGCATCCTGAAGGGGTTCGGCATGAAGCTGCTGGCCTTTGACCCCTATCCGTCGCCGCAGGCGCTGGAGCTGGGCGCGGAGTATGTTGACCTGAACACCCTCTATGCCCGCTCAGACGTGATTACCCTGCACTGCCCGCTGACGCCGGAGAACCACCACCTGCTGAATGCCGAGGCGTTCCGTAAGATGAAAGACGGGGTGATGGTGATTAACACCAGCCGCGGCGGCCTGATTGACTCCACCGCCGCCATTGAGGCGCTGAAACAGCAGAAGATCGGCGCGCTGGGGATGGACGTCTATGAAAACGAGCGCGGCCTGTTCTTTGAGGACAAATCCAACGACGTGATCCAGGATGATGTCTTCCGCCGGTTATCCGCCTGCCACAATGTGCTGTTTACCGGCCACCAGGCGTTTCTGACGGAAGAGGCGCTGACCAGCATTGCCGAGGTGACGTTGCAGAACGTCAGCCAGCTCACCCGCGGCGAGCCCTGCCCCAACCTGCTGACGGCGTAAGGCCGTTGCCCGGCTGCTCAGCCGGCCGGGCAGGCCCCGCGCATCAGCGCCCACTCTTCGCACTGTTTGCCGTCAGGTAACTGGCACATGCCGATGGTGCTGCCGTCGAGCTGGCGCGCCAGTGCCAGCGTGCCGCCGACCAGCCCGCAGTTGGCCGAGGCCGGGTTAGCCCGGTTCAGGTTGTGGGAGGGGTTGACGCTGGTCGCCTGCTGTACCGGCTCATCCTCATAGCGTTCGTCGTCATCATGGCTGCTGCACGCGGCCAGTAAAAAAAGGCTGCCTGCAACCACTAACCCGGCGGTTAATTTCATCGGCCTGCTCCTGCTCGTCATCGGTAGGAAAAAAGGAATGGGCGACGGCGTTAAAAGAAGAGAGGGGCCTGCCCAGCGCTATTTTTAGCGTTAATTACGGGGCGAGTAAATATCGGAACGGGTAATACCGCGGAATAATTAAATTGCGCTGATGTATTAATTTGATTTATTGCCGGAAGCCGGGGGTTGCCGGAAAAAACGGCTATGCCGCAACATTTTTAAGATCAACCGGTTAGCAAAGCCGATGTGGCGGTAAGGAATGTCTGAAAACCGGTGCCGGCCAAGCAGGCCATTTTTTCGCGCAGCCTGCGCCGGGCGGGCATTGTGGTAACATTTTATGTCTGCCAACTAAGCCGCTGCCCCGCCACCGCTTCTTTTGCTGTTGCGGTTATTATCCTTTTTTATATAGTTTCCCGGCTAAGCAATTAGCATCCACTGTTTTTTTCAGTTAACGCTGACTGATTTTCTGCCGGCAAACCTAACCCTTTTGCCGGTTTTTTTTACCCCCGCCCCGCGGCTGCCCTTTCCCATCGATAAATTCCCGGCACAAATAGCGCGGCACTGAATATATTCCCCTTTTATTACCCCTGCCATCAGGCTGCCGGGTTTAGCGGCCTGCCGGCGCAACGCGCGCTGCCTGAAAGGGTTTTAGTGTGCCGGCGCTGTTGCCTGGCCGGGTGACAGGGGGTAAATTTAAAGTATGTTGTAATTAATAATAGGCGAACGAACCGATGCCCCGCCACTTTCCGGTACCGCAGCAAAAAACCCGCTGGCATTCGCGGCCGCAATCCGTACCATACAGCGCATTACTGACAGCAGGCTTCCCCTCTGCGGGGCTGGCGCGATAACAATGCAAGAGAACGACGTGGTTAATCAAAAAGAGCAATACAACCTCAATAAGCTGCAAAAGCGTTTGCGCCGCAATGTCGGCCAGGCGATTGCGGACTTCAATATGATTGAGGAAGGCGACCGCATCATGGTCTGCCTTTCCGGCGGCAAAGACAGCTACACCATGCTGGATATTCTGCTGAACCTGAAGCAAAGCGCGCCGATCAACTTCTCGCTGGTGGCGGTGAACCTCGACCAGAAGCAGCCCGGTTTCCCGGAGCATATTCTGCCCGCCTACCTCGATGAACTGGGCGTGGAGTATAAGATTGTCGAAGAGAATACCTACGGCATCGTCAAAGAGAAGATCCCGGAAGGCAAAACCACCTGCTCGCTCTGCTCCCGTCTGCGCCGCGGCATTCTTTACCGTACCGCCACCGAGCTGGGCTGCACCAAGATCGCGCTGGGCCACCACCGGGATGACATGCTGCAGACGCTGTTCCTCAACATGTTCTACGGCGGCAAGCTGAAAGGGATGCCGCCGAAGCTGATGAGCGATGACGGCAAACATGTGGTGATCCGCCCGCTGGCCTACTGCCGCGAGAAAGACATCGAACGCTTCTCCGAGGCGCGCGGGTTCCCGATCATCCCGTGCAACCTCTGCGGTTCCCAGCCGAACCTGCAGCGCGCGGTGATCAAAGAGATGCTACGTGACTGGGACAAAAAATACCCCGGCCGCATCGAAACCATGTTCAGCGCCATGCAGAACGTGGTGCCGTCGCACCTGGCGGACCACAACCTGTTTGATTTCCGCGCCATCCGCCACGGCAGCGCGGTGGTTGACGGCGGTGACCTCGCCTTTGACCGTGAAGAGCTGCCGTTGCAGCCGGTGGGCTGGCAGCCGGAAGAGAATGATGAGCCGGTCATGGCCGAACGCCTGAACGTGCTGGAAATCAAATAACCGCCTGTTCCGGCAAACAGAAAAGCGCACCCTGGTGCGCTTTTTTTTATGGCAGAAACCCCGGTGAGGGAAAGAGAGGGGCCGGAAAAGAGGCAAAAAAAAGCCGGTCTGAAGGACCGGCGGGTATGAATCAATATGTGCTATGCAGTAATTCTAAACATAAGAAATAAGACAATTATGGAGCGCAACGCCCATCGCTTGACGTTGCATTCACCTGCGACAGGGATAATGCGCCCTTTTGCCGTGAGAAATCTTGATTTCGCTCAATATCATCTGCATTTCCTGCCATAACGCAGAAGGCTAGAGCCATTTCCGGCGTTTCAGCCACCAGGCTACCCCGACCACCAGCACCACCAGCGACAGGCAGAACGTAGCGAAACCGTAGCGCCACTCCCCGCCGGGGATGCCGCCGAGGTTGACGCCGAACAGGCCGGTCAGGAAAGTGGTGGGCAAAAACACCATCGCCAGCAGCGACATGGTATAGGTGCGCCGGTTCATCGCATCCGCCAGCTGGCTGGCGATCTCATCGGTGAGCACCGCGGTACGGGCGATGCTGGCGTCGAGGTCGTCAAGGCCGCGCCCGAGGCGGTCGGCGATCTCCTGCATCCGGCGGCGGTCGTCCTCGCTCATCCACGGCAGGCGTTCACTCGCCAGCCGGGTAAAGACATCCCGCTGTGGGGCCATGTAGCGGCGTAAGACAATCAGCTGCTTGCGCAGCAGCGCCATCTGCCCGCGCTCGGGGATCTGCTGGTCCAGCAGCCCATCTTCCATGTCGATGATCTTGTCATGCAGATCCTCAATAAACTCGCTGGCGTGGGCCGTCAGGGCGTCACACAGCTCAATCAGCCAGGTGCCGCTGTTGACCGGGCCGCTGCCCTGTTGCAGATCGTTGAGCACATCGTCAATGGAATAGACCTTGCGGTGCCGGGTAGTGACGATCAGTTTGTCCGTGATGTAGACGCGGATGGTCACCAGCTGGTCAGGCCGTGAATTGGCGTTGAAGTTGATGGTGCGCAGGGTAATCAGGGTGCCGTCGCCCATGCGGCTGACGCGCGGGCGCATACTGTCACCGCCCAGCGCATCACGCACGGAATCCGGCAGCAGCGGCGTGGTGCTGAGCCACTCCCCGCTGGCGGGCAGCGCATAATCCAGGTGGATCCAGCAGGGTTTTTCACTGGTCACGTCACTGGATGGGTCGATGGCGGTGGCCCCGCCCTTGCCGTCCAGCTGGTAGGCATAGATCGCATCGGGGATCTGAAGTTGTTTGCCGCTGATTACATCCACTCGTTCACCTGCATCAAAAATCGTACCGGCGGCCTTGTGCCGCCGGTTTTTGCCCCATTCTAGCGTTAAGGGGTTGAGGATCAAGGCCATGGGCCGCTAAGAAGTATGACTGACTGTTTACGCGGCCTGCCCCCGGTCAGTGTTTGAGGAGATAGAGGGTGTGGCTGTAGGCCACGTCCTCCGGGTTGGTAATCGGGTAGCCTTTCACCCAGGGTTTAATCAGGCGGCCATTGGTGTATTGGTAGATCGGCGCAATCGGTGCCTGTTCCGCAATCATCTGCTCCGCCTGATTGTAGTCCGCATTGCGGGCGTTGGCGTCGGTCTGGCGGCTGGCGGCAGCCAGCAGCCGGTCATAGGCCGGGTCGCTGAATTTGGCGATGTTGCCGGTATGGCTGGACGTCAGCAGGCTGAGGAAGGTCGAGGCCTCGTTGTAATCACCCACCCAGGAGGCGCGCACCACGTCGAAATCGCCGCTGTTACGGCTGTCGATGTAGGCTTTCCACTCCTGGTTCACCAGTTTCACCTCCACGCCCAGCGTTTTCTTCCACATTGAGGCCACGGCGATGGCGATCTTCTGGTGGTTCTCTGAGCTGTTGTAGAGCAGCGAGAGGCGCAGCGGTTTGCCGGGGCCGTAGCCCGCCGCAGCCAGCAGCGCTTTGGCCTGCGCATCCAGCTCCGCCTGGCTGTGCTGCTGCGCCAGCACCGGGTCGGCATGGAAACCGGCAGTGACATCCGGCGTGAAGTGCCAGGCCGGTTTTTCGCCGGTGCCGAGCACCTTCTCCGCGATAATGCGGCGGTCAATGGCGTAGGAGAGCGCCCGGCGTACCCGGGCGTCGTTGGTCGGCGCGCGGCGGGTGTTGAAGGCGTAGTAGTAGGTGCCGAGCTGGTCAGGGGTATAGACCTGTCCCGGGATATCTTTCAGCAGCTTCTGATACATGTTTTTCGGGAAAGACTCAGTGATGTCGATGTCCCCCGCCAGGTAGCGCTTGGTGGCATTGGACTCCTGATTAATCGGCACCAGCGTCACTCTGGTCAGCACCGTGTGGGCGTGGTCCCAGTAGTGGGGGTTGGGCACCAGCACCAGCTTCTCATTGACCACCCGCTGTTGCAGCGTAAACGCGCCGTTGCCCACCAGGTTGCCGGTTTTGGTCCAGTCGTCACCATACTTCTCCACCGTGGCCTGGTGCACCGGGAACAGGCTGAAGTTCGCCAGCAGGCTGATGAAATAGGGCACCGGGCGGCTCAGCCGGATGCTCAGCGTGTGCGCATCCACCGCCGTCACCCCGAGCTTCTCCGGCGGCAGCGTACCGGCGATGATGGCGTCGGCGTTCTCCAGCCCTGCCAGCCCGGCAAACCAGGCTGACGGGGAGTGGTTGGCCGGGTTGACCAGCCGCCGCCAGCTATAGACGAAGTCTTGCGCGGTGACCGGGTCACCGTTTGACCAGCGCGCCGTTTTGCGCAGGGTCAGCGTCCAGTGCTGGTTATCCTGCGTCTCCCAGCGTTCCGCCACCCCCGGGATCACCTTGCCCTGGGCATCCTGGTTGACCAGCCCCTCGAACAGATCCCGCGCCACCTGCGCTTCCGGCAGGCCCACCGCTTTGATCGGGTCGAGCGACGCCGGTTCATCCTTGATATGGCGCACAATCTCCTGCTGTGCGGCCAGCGCAGTACCGGGCGGCACCACGGCCGCCCCGGCGGTGGGCAGCATTGCCGTCAACAGCGCCGCGGCGCTCAGGCGGACGTAAAGGTTACGGGTCGGCATCACTATCACTCCGTTTAATCAGCTGATTTGTCTGGTCTCTGTGTTGTATCACTCCTTGTTGTGCCGCAGAACACCTATTGCCCCGTTGAGGTCACGAAAACGTAACTTTTTCGCCCCGGCGTGCCGGTTCCGGGGGGTTGCCGTAAGAAAAGGCTGTTACCGGCGTGGAAACAGGCGTAAATAGGGAAGACACCCTTTCTGGAGAAATAACACCATGACGTCATTACGTTTGCGCAGTGAACGCGGGCCGCTGACGCCGGCCGGGGTGGAGTATGGCCGCTCGGCACTGGGCGCGCCGCTGCTCTGGTTCCCGGCCAGCCACAGTACCCCGGAGACCGGCCTGATCCTGGCGGGCACCCACGGCGATGAAACGGCGGCGGTGGTGGCGCTCTCGTGCGCCCTGCGCTCCCTGCTGCCGGAGCAGCAGCGCCACCATGTGATCCTGGCGGCCAACCCGGACGGCTGCCAGCTTGGGCTGTGTGCCAATGCCAACGGCGTGGATCTGAACCGAAATTTCCCGACAGAGAACTGGAAACCGGGGGAGACGCACTACCGCTGGAACAGCTATGCCACGGAGCGCGATGTGGTGCTGAGCAGCGGCAGCGCGCCCGGCTCCGAACCGGAGACGCAGGCGCTCTGCGCGCTGATTGAGACGCTGGCCCCGCGCTGGGTGGTGTCGCTGCATGAGCCGCTGGCCTGCATCGAAGACCCGGACAGCACCGCGCTGGCGGAGTGGCTCTCCCACGCCTTTGACCTGCCGATGGTCGCCAGCGTCGGCTACCCGACGCCCGGCTCTTTCGGCAACTGGTGTATTGAACGCGCCCTGCCCTGCATCACGGTGGAGCTGCCGCCCATCTCCGCCGACGAGGCGAGCGAGCGTTACCTCCCGGCGCTGATTGGCCTGCTGCGCCACGACTGAGGCTCAGGCGAGGTCGATGCTGCCGCAGTGAAAGGTCAGCGGCGGCTCTGCGTCGGTGGCGAGCCAGGTCGGCCCGTCGAGGTCCACAAAACGCGCCCCGGCCGCCAGCGGCAGCGCCGCCCGGATGGCGCGCGACGTACAGAGCATACAGCCGAGCATAATCTCCAGCCCCTGCGCACGGGCCGCCGCAGCCAGCTCCAGCGCGGCGGTCAGCCCGCCGGTTTTATCCAGTTTGATATTCACCAGCTGGTAGCGCCCGGCCAGCGCCGGCAAATCGTCCGTGGTGTGGCAGCTCTCATCGGCGCAGATCGGCAGCGGGTGGATGAAATTCGCCAGCGCCCCGTCTTTCCCGGCGGGCAGCGGCTGCTCCAGCATCAGCACCCCGAGGTCTGCCAGCAGCTGGCAGCGCGCGGCCAGCCCCTCCGGCTGCCAGGACTCGTTGGCATCCACAATCAGTGAGAGTTTCGGCACCGCCGCGCGGATCGCCACCAGCCGCTCGGCAATCAGGTGGTCGTCGAGCTTGATTTTCAGCAGGGTCGCGCCGCACTCCTGCAACGCCCGCGCCGCGCCCGCCATCTCCTCCGGCGAACCGAGGCTCACGGTCTGCGCCATGCTGATGGCCGGCAACGGCGCAATGCCGGTGCGCTGCCAGAGGCTCTCCCCCTGCCGGGCGCACTCCAGGCTCCAGAGCGCCGAATCCAGCGCGTTGCGCGCTGCCCCCGGCGGCAACAGCTGCTGCAACGCCTGCCGGTCTGCGCCGCGTTCAATCTCCGTGACCACCCCGGCGATCTGGGCCATCACCGAGGCGACGCTTTCGCCATAGCGCGGGTAAGGCGTGCATTCCCCCACCCCGTGCCACCCTTGCTGCTCAATTTCCACCACCACCACCTGCGCATCGTTACGGCTGCCGCGGGCGATCACAAAGGCCGTATGCAACGGCCAGCTTTCAGGGTAATAACGCAGGGTTCTCATAGCGGCTCCGGTCTCAACATCTTGTTTTAAGTATGGATAACAAATCAGGATAGACAATTTATTAGAAAAGTTTATATACCCAATGCCCAGGCGATGGCATACACTGAGGGCCGGTGTTAAATACTTGTAAAAGGATGGTAGCATGACACAAACAGTACATTTTCAGGGCAACCCGGTCCCCGTTTCCGGCAGCCTGCCGCAGCCGGGTGAACAGGCCAAAAGCTTTACGCTGGTCGCCAAGGATCTGTCCGATGTCGCACTGAGCAACTTTGCCGGGAAGCGCAAAGTGCTGAATATTTTCCCAAGCATTGATACCGGCGTCTGCGCGGCCTCAGTGCGCAAGTTCAACCAGCTGGCGAGCAGCCTGGACAATACCGTGGTGCTTTGCATCTCGTCTGACCTGCCGTTTGCCCAGTCCCGCTTCTGCGGTGCCGAGGGGCTGAGCAACGTGGTGACCCTCTCCACCCTGCGCGGCGAGAGCTTCAAACAGGCTTACGGCGTTGCCATCACCGAAGGCCCGCTGGGCGGGCTGACGGCGCGTGCCGTGGTGGTGCTGGATGAGGATGACCGCGTGATCTACAGCCAGCTGGTGGATGAGATCACCACCGAGCCGAACTACGATCAGGTGTTGTCTATCCTGCGCTAAGGGCCTGCTCTAAAAACCCGGCCTGAAAAAAAAGACAGAAGGGAAACCTTCTGTCTTTTTTATTACTCGTCTGCCGCGCCGGGCTTTTTGCCGCTCAGCCCATACTCGCGCAGCTTGTTGGCGATGGCGGTATGGGAGACGCCGAGCCGCTTCGCCAGCTTGCGGGTGCTGGGGTAAGAGCGGTAGAGCCGCGTCAGCACCGAGCGCTCAAAGCGTTTGCTGATGTCATCCAGCGAGCCGTTCAGCGCCTCTTCGGTGATCGCCAGATCGGTTTCAAACTCCGGCAGCGCAATATCCTGCGGCCGCAGCTCATGCCCCTCCAGCTGCGTCAGGGCGCGGTAGATGGCGTTCTTGAGCTGGCGCACGTTGCCCGGCCAGCCATAGTGCGTCAGGAAGCTGGCCAGCCCGGCCGCCAGTTTCGGCCGTGCCACCCCCTGTTCATCGGCAAAGCGCGCCACAAACAGCTCCGTCAGCGGCATGATGTCTGCCGGGCGCTCGCGCAGCGGCGGCAGGGTCAGCGTCAGCACGTTCAGCCGGTAGTAGAGGTCTTCGCGGAAAGCGCCGCGCTGCACCAGCTCCACCAGGTTCTTCTGCGTGGCGCAGATCACGCGCACATCCACATGCACCTCATGCTCCTCGCCCACCCGGCGGAAGGTGCCGTCATTCAGGAAACGCAGCAGCTTGATCTGCATCCGCGGGGACATCTCGCCAATCTCATCCAGCAGCACGGTGCCGCCGTTGGCCTGCTCGAAGAAGCCTTTTTTGCCTTCCAGCGCATTCGGGTACGCCCCGGCGGCGTAGCCAAACAGCTCGCTTTCGACCACGTCATCCGGCAGTGAGGCGCAGTTCAGGCCGAGGAACGGCTGCTTGCCGCGCGGGCTGCGCAGGTGGCAGGCGCGGGCCAGCAGATCTTTGCCGGTGCCGGTGTCGCCCATGATCAGCAGCGGCGCGTCGAGCATCGCCAGCTTGCGCGCCTGATCCAGCACCTGGCGCATCTTCGGGCTGACGGCGACAATATGGCCGAATTCGCTGTCATCGTTGACGGCCAGATCCTGCAACTGCCGCCCCATGCGGGCGGTGGATTTCAGCATCACCACCGCGCCGACGGCGGCATTGTGGCGGTTTTCGTCATCGAGGTAGATCGGCGTAATGTCCAGCAGGAAATCCTGGTTGCGGATCACCACCCGCTCCGCCTGCGGCTGGGCACGCTCCTGCTCCAGCCAGCGGCTGAAGTTGAAACCGCCGATCAGGCTGCCGGCGGTGTGGTTGCGGATTTTGTCCTCGTCCAGCCCGAACAGCGCCAGCGCCGCCGGGTTGGCCTGCTCTACTTTGCCGCGCATGTCGATGGAGAACACCGGTTCCGGCATCGACTCCAGCAGCGCACGCAGGGCGCGGTGTTCGCGCTCAGACGGCAGGTAAGAGACGGTGCGCACATCCGTGACACCGGCAATCCGGCGGATTTCCGCCATCAGGGCGCGGAAGGTGTCAAAGTCGAGCTGGGCGAAATTGAGGTAGATACGCCCGATCGGCGCAATCTCAATGCCCTGTAAATCAATGCTGCGCAATACCAGCAGGTCAAGCAGCTCCCGGGTCAGGCCCAGGCGATCTTCACAAAAGACTTCCAAACGCATCAGTTAACCTTTCAGCAGGTTGCGAATCACTTTTTGCATCATACTCCTTCGCCCCAGCGGGAAAAAGTTATCTGTCACAAAAAGTTGACACAATCTGCGATTTCTCTCGACAAACTCCTCTTCAGAAGCCTTTTTACGCTATTTCAGGCGGTAAGTTGAGCATAATCCGCTATGAAAAATGGCGGCAGAGAATTCAAGGCGCAGACTCTGCGGCGGTCAGCGGTACTTTCCAGCTGTCACGCCGGTGATACGCTGCACAACACTCTGCTCATCCGGGGCATAAACAGGCGGCCTGACCCCGGCGGCACGGCGGGTGATCATCGCCTGCCAATCTGCTACCATTCGGCCACTTTTTACTTCCAGACGACACCGACTATGAAGTTTATCTCGTTCAACATCAACGGGCTGCGCGCCCGCCCCCACCAGCTTGAAGCCCTGATCCAGCAGCACCAGCCGGATGTGATCGGCCTTCAGGAGACCAAAGTCCATGACGACATGTTTCCGCTGGACGAGGTGAGCCGCCACGGTTACCACGTGTTTTACCACGGCCAGAAAGGCCACTACGGCGTGGCGCTGCTGACGCGTGACGCCCCGCTGGCGGTGCGGCGCGGCTTCCCGACGGATGATGAAGAGGCGCAGCGCCGCATCATCATGGCCGATTTCCAGACCCCGAAAGGGGTGCTGACGGTGATCAACGGCTACTTCCCGCAGGGCGAGAGCCGCGACCACCCGACCAAATTCCCGGCCAAGGAGAAATTCTACCGCGACCTGCAAAGCTACCTGGAGCAGCAGCTGACGCGTGACAACCCGGTGCTGGTGATGGGCGACATGAACATCAGCCCCACCGACCTCGACATCGGCATCGGCGAGGAGAGCCGCAAGCGCTGGCTGCGCACCGGCAAATGCTCGTTCCTGCCGGAAGAGCGCGAATGGCTGGCACGCCTGCACGGCTGGGGGCTGGTGGACACCTTCCGCGCCGCCAACCCGGAAGTGAACGACCGCTTCTCCTGGTTCGATTACCGGTCACGCGGCTTTGATGAAAACCGCGGCCTGCGCATCGACCTGGTGCTGGCCAACGCGCCGCTGGCGGAATGCTGCACGGCCACCGGCATCGATTACGACATCCGCGCCATGGAGAAGCCCTCTGACCACGCCCCGGTCTGGGCCACCTTTGACCTCTGACTGCCCTTTTGCCCCGCAGCCGCGGGGCATGACCGGAGAACATCATGCATACCCTTGATGTGGTCGCCGCGATTATTGAGCGCGACGGCCTGATCCTGCTGGCGCAGCGGGATAACTCGCGCGATCAGGCCGGGCTGTGGGAGTTCCCCGGCGGCAAGGTTGAGGCGGGTGAGAGCCAGCCGCAGGCGCTGGCGCGTGAGCTGGCAGAAGAGCTGGGGATTGTGGCGGAGATTGGGGAGTACGTCGCCAGCCAGCGCTGGGCGCACGGCGGGCGGCTGATCCGCCTTCATGCCTGGCGGGTGCCGCAGTTCCGGGGCGACCTGCGCCCGACCTGCCACCAGGCGCTGGCCTGGGTGACGCCAGAGGCCGCCGCCGGTTACGCGCTGCCGCCGGCCGACCTGCCGCTGCTGGCCGCCTACCGGGCGCAGCGCGGCTGAGCATGGCAGGCCGCTGAAGATCGCGCGCAGCGGAGGTTGCGCGCGGTTTGCGGCTGAGAATTATTTCACCCGCAGCCAGATCAGGTCATTGGTGCCCACGACCTGCGGGTCGCGCGTACACTGCATGGTGCCGCCATCGACTTTCAGCAACGCCCCTTCTGAGTAGTTCTCATTCTGGTAGATGCAGCAGCGGCTGCAGGGCGGCGTGCGGCTGCTGCCTGCCCCGCCCCAGCCATCCAGCGAGACCATCGCGTCCACATTGTTGCCGGTCTGCGGTTCCGGCACCGGCTCGTGCATCCGGTGGGCCTGCGCCGGCAGCGCCAGCAGGGCACCGGCGACGATACAGAGCGCCAGGCAGTGGCGGCTGAAGTTTCTCATGTTCTCTCCTTGGGTTTGGCGGATTTCGCCGTCCGCCGCTTGCGCGCCTTCCCGGCGGACGGCGCCGGTGAGAGGCCGCGGAACGCCGGGGAGGCGCCGTTCTGTTTTGCCTGCTGGATCAGTTCCTGCAACGCAGACTCCAGCGGCTGCATAAACTCCTGGTAACGGCAGCTCTTCTCGCTGATTTTGGTCAGCGTCGCCTCCCAGTTGGCGGTCATGTCCGGCCGCGCGGCGATGTCCGGCAGCGAGTGGATCAGCGCCCGCCCGGTCTCCGTGGCGTGGATGTTGCGTCCCTTCTTGACCAGAAACGCGCGCTTGAACAGCAGCTCAATGATCCCGGCACGGGTCGCCTCGGTGCCCAGCCCGTCGGTGGCGCGCAGGATCTTCTTGAGGTTCTTGTCCTGCACAAAACGCGCGATGCCGGTCATGGCGGAGAGCAGGGTCGCGTCGGTGAACGGCCGCGGCGGCTGGGTCTGGCGCTCTACCACTTCGCCGCGCTCGCACAGCAGCGCATCCCCTTTTGCCACCACCGGCAGCGGGGTGCCCTCGTTCTCGTCGTCCCGCTCTTTCGCCCCCAGCAGCGCCCGCCAGCCCGCCTCGGCCAGGAAACGCGCCTTGGCGATAAAGTTGCCGCCCGCGATCTCCAGCTCAATCACGCATTTGCGGTAGACTGCATCGGGGCAGAACTGCATCAGGTACTGGCGCGCCACCAGGCTGTAGACCCGGCTCTCATCCTGGCTCAGCGACACGGCGCTGCTGCGCGCAGTCGGGATGATGGCGTGGTGAGCATCCACCTTTTTGTCATCCCAGCAGCGGTTGCGGCGGTTGCTGTCCACCGCCGGTTGCGGCAACAGCTCCGCCGCGTGGACGCCGATCGCTTTCAGTACCGCCTGGCGGCCGGAGAAGTGCTCCTCAGGCAGGTATCGGCAATCTGAGCGCGGGTACGTAATCAATTTGTGCGTTTCGTACAACCGCTGGCAGGCGTCAAGCACCGACTGGGCGCTCATGCCGAAGCGGCGCGCCGCCTCAATCTGCAGGGTGGAGAGCGAGAACGGCAGCGGCGCGGTCTCCGGCTCCCGTTTGTCGCTGTAGCCGGTGACGTTTGCCGGCTGGCCGCCGATGCGCTTCACCACATGCTCCGCCAGCGGCCGGTGCAGTAGCCGCCCCTCTTCATCCTGATAGGGTTCACAGGCATCACTGGGCTGCCACAGGGCGGTAAAGCGCTCGTCGGCCGGGGTCACCACATGGGCTTTGACCTCAAAGAAATCTTTCGGCACGAAATGCTCGATCTCTTCATCGCGCCGTACCACCAGCCCGAGCACCGGGGTCTGTACCCGGCCCACCGACAGCACGCCGTCATACCCGGCGTTGCGCCCCAGCAGCGTGTAGGCGCGGGTCATGTTGATGCCGTAGAGCCAGTCAGCGCGCGAGCGGGCCAGCGCCGAGACGCAGAGCGGCACGAACTCCTGGTTATCGCGCAGCCGCTCCACCGCCCGCGTCACCGCCTGCGGGTTGAGGTCGTTGATCAGGCAGCGGCGCACCGCCCGGCGCTTGTCCGGGGCCAGCGCCAGGTAGTCGAGCACTTCATCCACCAGCAGTTGCCCTTCGCGGTCCGGGTCACCGGCGTGGATCACTTCGTCCGCCTGTTTCAGCAGCCCTTTGATCACGTTGAGCTGCTTGCTCACCGAGGGGCGCGGCTGCAACAGCCACTTCTGCGGGATGATCGGCAAATCCGCCAGCGACCAGCGTGCGTAGCGGCCGTCATAGGCGTCAGGCTGCGCCTGCTCCAGCAGGTGGCCGACGCACCAGGTCACCACCTGATCGTTGCCGCAGGCGATATAGCCGTCACCGCGGCGGTGCGGCTTCGGCAGGACATCAGCAATGGCGCGCGCCAGGCTGGGTTTTTCAGCAATAAACAGCCGCATCAGGCACCTGCGGCTCGGCAGGATGAGGCCGGTAACGGCAGCATCAGGGCAGACGGGATCATTGAAGCTCCTTCAGGATCGATACTTTGCCGTTATGTTAACGGCTGTCAGGCGGGTTGGTAAGGGGCAAGCAGGACGTGCGGGAGAGGTCGCTCATTTCGCCAGCGGAAACCCCCGGTTATCGGAGTCGTTACCGCCGGCGACAGCGCGGGCAGGATCAGAAATAGCTGACGAACAGGCTGCTGTCCGGGGCGATCACCTGCGTGGCCGATTTCAGCTGCGGGGTGCCGAGGTAGAGGAACCCGACGATCTCATCCTCCTCCTCACAGCCAAAGGCGGCGCGCACGCCCTCATCTTCCGTCCAGGGGCCGGAGCGCCAGATGCCGTTGAAGCCCTGCGCCAGCGCGGCCATCTGCATCGCCTGCACGGCGCAGCCCGCGGAAACCACCTGTTCCCATTTCGGCACTTTCGGGCTCTCTTTACAGTGGGCCACCACGGTGATGATCATCGGCGCGCGGAACGGTGCCTGGGTCGCTTTCTCGATCCCTTTCTCATCCTGGTTGTCGGCCACGGCCGCGGCACGCAGCACCTGGCTGAAGCGGCTCAGGCCATCATTTTCCACAATCACGAAACGCCAGGGTTGCAGCGCCCCGTGGTCCGGCGCACGCAGCCCGGCTTTGATAATGTTCTCCAGCACTTCACCGGCCGGGGCCGGGGCCGCCAGCCGTGACGCCGAGCGGCGGTTCAACAGCAGATCTAAAGCATCCATGGGTTTCTCCTGATAACCATTTGCAGGGGTGTCACGTTAACATAGGTTATAAGCGTGTTACCACCGGTCACCGGTTTGCCCCACCGCTGCAACAGTCTGTGGCGATTTAAAGCTGACTTTTCTCCGGCGGGTCATTAGGATAGCAACACTTTTTCCCCTTTTTGGAGTTCCCATGCGCACATTGTGGCGAATTATCGCCGGTTTCTTCAGGTGGACCTGGCGCCTGCTCAATTTTATCCGGGAATGCATCCTGAACCTGTTCCTGCTGCTGCTGATTGTGGTGGCGGTGGGCATCTATTTCCAGCTCCAGCCGAAACCGGCGGAAACCACTGCCAAAGGCGCGCTGCTGGTTGACCTCAGCGGCACGGTGGTGGACAAGCCGTCCGTCAATAACAAGCTGCGCCAGTGGGGGCGTGAGCTGCTCGGCTCCAGCAGCAGCCGGTTGCAGGAGAACTCCCTGTTTGACCTGGTAGAGACGCTGCGCCGCGCCAAAACGGACAGCAACATCACCGGTATTGTGCTGTCACTGAACGATTTCACCGGCACTGACCAGACCTCGCTGAACTACATCGGCAAGGCGTTGCAGGAGTTCCGCGATGCCGGCAAGCCGATCTACGCCGTGGGCGACAGCTACAACCAGACGCAGTACTACCTGGCGAGCTACGCCACCAAAATCTTCCTGTCGCCGCAGGGCACCGTGGACCTGCACGGCTTTGCCACCAACACGCTCTACTATAAAACGCTGCTGGAGAAGCTGAAGGTCTCGACCCACATCTTCCGCGTCGGCACCTATAAATCCGCCGTGGAACCGATGATCCGTGATGACATGTCCCCCGCGGCGCGCGAGGCGGACAGCCGCTGGGTCGGTGGGCTGTGGCAGAACTACCTGAACACCGTGGCGGCCAACCGCCGCCTGACGCCGGAGCAGCTGTTCCCCGGCGCGCCAGGGGTCTTGCAGGGGTTACAGGCGGTCAACGGTGACACCGCTGACTACGCGCTGAAAAACAAACTGGTGGATGCGCTGGCGACCCGCCCGCAGGTGGAGGCCGAGCTGAGCAAAACCTTCGGCTGGAACAAGCAGGACAACGACTTCAACTCCGTCAGCATCTATGACTACACACCGGCCGCCAAACCGGCCAACCCGAACCCGCAGATTGCGGTGATCTTCGCCAACGGCGCGATCATTGACGGGCCGGAAGAGCCGGGCTCGGTCGGCGGTGACACCACGGCTGCGCAGATCCGCCAGGCGCGCCTCGATCCGAAAATCAAAGCGATTGTGTTGCGCGTCAACAGCCCCGGCGGCAGCGTCTCCGCCTCGGAGGTGATCCGTGAGGAGCTGGCGGCCGTGCGCGCGGCGGGCAAACCGGTGGTGGTGTCGATGGGCGGCATGGCCGCCTCGGGCGGCTACTGGATCTCGACCCCTGCCAACTACATCGTCGCCAGCCCCAGCACCCTCACCGGCTCTATCGGCATTTTCGGCGTGGTCAACACCTATGAGAACTCGCTGGACAGCATCGGCGTGCACACCGACGGCGTGGCGACCTCCCCGCTGGCTGACCTGGCGGTGACCAAGGCGCTGCCGCCGGAGTTCGCGCAGATGATGCAACTGAACATCGAGAACGGCTACCGCACCTTCCTGGGGCTGGTGGCGCAGTCACGCCACAAAACGCCGGAACAGATTGACCAGATCGCCCAGGGCCATGTCTGGCTCGGCCTGGATGCCAAAAACAACGGGCTGGTGGATGAGCTGGGCGATTTCGATGACGCGGTGAAGAAAGCCGCTGAACTGGCGAAACTGCCTGCCTGGCAGCTGAACTGGTTTGTGGAAGACCCCAGCGTCAGCGATCTGCTGTTCTCCCAGATGAGCGCCTCGGTGCAGGCGGCGCTGCCGGAGGCGTTGCAGGCGTGGATCCCTGCCCCGCTGACGCGGCTGGCAGAGGCGATGAAGGATCAGCCGGGCCTATCCGGCACCCTGAACGACCCGCAAAACCGTTATGCGCTCTGCCTGACCTGCGGCGAGGCGAAATAACCGTTTCCACTGCCGGAGCCCGGGCAACCGGGCTTTTTTTCACCGCCGGGCACCCTATACTTTGGTTCATTCCCGTAAGCGTAATAAAGATTACCCTATGAAAAAAAAATCGATCTACGTCGCCTATACCGGCGGCACCATCGGCATGCAGCGCTCTGAGCAGGGCTACATCCCGGTTTCCGGCCACCTGCAGCGCCTGCTGGCCACGATGCCGGAGTTCCACCGCCCGGAGATGCCGGATTTCACCATTCAGGAGTATGCGCCGCTGATGGACTCCTCCGATATGACGCCGGAAGACTGGCAGCATATCGCTGACGACATCCGCGCCCATTACGATGAGTATGACGGCTTCGTGATCCTGCACGGCACCGACACCATGGCGTTCACTGCCTCGGCCCTCTCCTTTATGCTGGAGAACCTCGACAAGCCGGTGATCGTCACCGGGTCGCAGATCCCGCTGGAGGCGCTGCGCTCCGACGGCCAGCCCAACCTGCTGAACTCGCTCTACCTGGCGGCCAACTACCCGGTGAAAGAGGTCTGCCTGTTCTTCAATAACAAACTCTACCGCGGCAACCGCACCACCAAGGCGCACGCGGACGGCTTCGACGCGTTCGCCTCGCCGAACCTGCCGCCGCTGCTGGAAGCGGGCATCCATATCCGCCGCCTGCCGACGCCGTCGCTGCCGGTGCCGACCTCCCCGCTGGTGGTACACCGCATCACGCCGCAGCCGGTGGGCGTGCTGACGCTCTACCCGGGCATCTCCAGCGAAGTGGTCGGCAACTTCCTGCGCCAGCCGGTAAAAGCGCTGATCCTGCGCTCTTACGGCGTCGGGAATGCGCCGCAGAAACCAGCCCTGCTGGAGGAGCTGCGCCAGGCCTCTGAGCGCGGCATCGTGGTGGTCAACCTGACCCAGTGCATCTCCGGCCGCGTCAATATGGGCGGCTACGCTACCGGCAATGCGCTGGCCCTGGCCGGGGTGATCAGCGGTTTTGATATGACGCTGGAAGCCGCGCTGACCAAGCTGCACTTCCTGCTGAGCCAGCCGCTGACCGCTGATGAAATCCGCCTGCAGATGCAGCAGAACCTGCGCGGCGAACTTACCGATACGCCGTAATTCCCCGCCGGGGCCGCGGCTGCCCCGGCCCTTTTCCGTGTACTGAATCACCAGGGAGCGCCCATGAGTACCGCACTGTTGCTGATTGACCTACAAAATGACTTCTGCCCCGGCGGCGCGCTGGCCGTTGCTGAAGGCGATCAGGTGATCGCCGTGGCGAACCAGGCCATTGCCGTCTGCCGCCGCCGCGGCTGGCCGGTGGTGGCGAGCCAGGACTGGCACCCGGCCGCCCACCGCAGTTTTGCCGTGAATTCCGGCCAGACGCCGGGCACGCTGGGTGAGCTGAACGGGCTGCCGCAGGTGTGGTGGCCGGTACACTGCGTGCAGGATCAGCCGGGCGCGGCGTTCCACCCGGATCTGGCGCTAGACGGCATCGATGAGGTGTTCCGCAAGGGGCAGAACCCGGACATCGACAGCTACAGCGCCTTTTTCGACAATGGCCGCCGCACCGAAACCGAACTCGACAGCTGGCTGAAGGGGCGCGGCATCACCTCGCTGGTGGTGATGGGGCTGGCCACGGATTACTGCGTGAAATACAGCGTGCTGGATGCGCTGGCGCTGGGTTACACCACCTCGGTGATCACGGAAGGGTGCCGCGGGGTAAACTTGCAGGACGATGACAGCCTGGCAGCCTTTGAGGAGATGCAGCAGCACGGCGCGCACCTGATTGCGCTGAAGACGTTTGAGATGGGTGCGCACTGAGCCGCCGGGCACGCTGTCACCCCACCCTGCCCGCGATCAAAAAAGCGCGCCCCTAAGGAGCGCGCTTTTTTATGTCAGCCCGTTTCAGCACCTGATTGGTTACTGGGGCTTCAGGGTCACCAGCGGGGAGGTGATGCCGAATTCCTGCTTCAGCTCCTGCTTGCTTTTCATCACCATCTGGCCCTGGGTGTTGATGGTCATATGCTGCGCGTCATGGTTATGGCGCGCCTGATAGAGCATGACCGCCTGTAAACTATGCGCTTTTTGCGCTTCCGTCAGCGCCACGCCGTCCGGCCATTTCCCCAGCTCTACCGCCTGAACCAGACGCTGGTAAATTTCCGGGGTCATTACCGCAATCAGCTCATCTATTTCCACAAGATTATTCCTCTTTTTGCCGCGCCAATGAATAATTTGCTGAATCGATTCCATTAGCCGAATCTATCAATTAACCTGCGGTTTTTTCGCCGTTTTCGCCGTCAATAAAGCTCAGTGAGGCAGAATTGACACAATAGCGCTCGCCGGTCGGCTGCGGGCCGTCCGGGAATACGTGGCCGAGGTGGGCGTCACACTGGGCACAGCGGATCTCAATCCGGTGCATATTGTGCGAATAATCATCAATGTATTTTATTGAATCATCCCGTACCGGCTCATAAAAACTGGGCCAGCCACAGCCGGAATCGTATTTGGAATCGGAGTAGAACAGCGGGGCATTGCAGCACAGGCAGTGGTAAATACCCTCGCGTTTATTATGCAGCAGTTTGCCGGTATAGGGGGCCTCGGTGCCGCGCTCCTGGGTGACGTAGCGCTGTATCTCGTTGAGTTGCACAGGATTTTCTGCCCGTTCAGTCTCTTTCGTCATGATGTGGGGTCTCGCGTTGGCGACGTTACAAAAGAAATAACGTTTAATAATAACAAAAAATTAACAACCATGCGGAATTTTTTGGCCTAAACTGGATGGCATAAGCGCCACGTCTTGCCATTGTGTGATACCGATCACATATATAGCAGCGGCGGGGTTTAGACAGGGGATCACCACCCCCATGTGACCAGAGAGACGGCTGAAAACGGAATGGGTAATAAGCGTGCAATTGGGGTTGGCAGCTTTGACTTATAGCAACAATTGACACGATTCCGCTTGACGCTTGATAAGGTTTTTGTAATTTTACAACCAACCTTTTATTCACTAACAAATAGCTGGTGGAATATATGACTATCAAAGTAGGTATCAACGGTTTTGGCCGTATCGGCCGCATTGTTTTCCGTGCTGCTCAAGAGCGTTCTGATGTTGAGATCGTCGCAATCAACGACCTGTTGGATGCAGAGTACATGGCTTACATGCTGAAGTATGACTCTACTCATGGTCGTTTCAACGGGACTGTTGACGTTAAAGACGGTCACCTGGTTGTGAACGGCAAAACCATTCGTTGTACCTCTGAAAAAGATCCGGCTAACCTGAAGTGGGACGAAGTCAACGTCGACGTGGTGGCTGAAGCGACCGGTATCTTCCTGACTGACGAAACCGCGCGTAAACACATCACTGCCGGTGCCAAGAAAGTCGTTCTGACCGGCCCGTCCAAAGACAACACCCCGATGTTCGTGATGGGCGTGAACCACAAGTCTTACGAAGGTCAGGACATCGTCTCCAACGCCTCCTGCACCACCAACTGCCTGGCACCGCTGGCAAAAGTGATCAACGACAACTTCGGTATCGTTGAAGCGCTGATGACCACCGTTCACGCGACCACCGCGACCCAGAAAACCGTTGACGGCCCGTCCCACAAAGACTGGCGCGGCGGCCGCGGCGCATCCCAGAACATCATCCCGTCCTCTACCGGCGCTGCTAAAGCAGTCGGTAAAGTGATCCCTGAGCTGAACGGCAAACTGACCGGTATGGCGTTCCGCGTACCGACCACCAACGTTTCCGTGGTTGACCTGACTGCCCGTCTGGAAAAACCGGCGACCTACCAGCAGATCTGTGACGCGATCAAAGCGGCTGCAGAAGGCGAGCTGAAAGGCGTTCTGGGTTACACCGAAGACGAAGTGGTTTCCACTGACTTCAACGGCGAAAAACTGACTTCCGTGTTCGACGCGAAAGCCGGTATCGCCCTGAATGACAACTTTGTGAAACTGGTTTCCTGGTACGACAACGAAACCGGCTACTCCAACAAAGTTCTGGACCTGATTGCCCACATCTCCAAATAAGTGCGCATCAGAGCAGAGTAAGAAAAGGCGACGCTGAGTCGCCTTTTTTATTGGGTGCAGTTTCTACACCGGGCATTTTTCCTGTTAAGAAGGCCACGATCATGAATCAGAACATTTTTACCCTTCCCGTTACACAGCAGATCACCCCTGCCCTGAGCGAGCGCCAGATCGGCCAGCTGCCGGTCATTGTGGTGGATCACCCGGCCTGTCGCGCCGCCATCACCTTACAGGGTGCGCACCTGCTGGCCTGGCAGCCGTCGGGCGAGCAGCCGGTCATCTGGCTCAGCGGCAATACCGCCTATGATCCGGGCACCGCTATCCGTGGCGGCGTACCGATCTGCTGGCCGTGGTTCGGCCCGGCGGGCACGCCGTCGCACGGTTTCGCACGGAATATCCCCTGGGAGTTAACCGATCATTCAGAAAATGAGGAAGGCGTCACTCTGACCTTCACCCTTACCGACAACCCGCAGACCCAGGCGCTCTGGCCGCACGCCTTTACCCTGGTAGCGCGCTTTACGCTGGGGGCGGAGTGCCATATTGAGCTGGCGTCCACCGGCGACTTTACCACCACCGCCGCGCTGCACAGCTACTTCCAGATTGGTGACATCGACACCATCGCCGTACGCGGGCTGGGCAGCCACTACGTGGATAAAGTGCTGGACGGTGCCGAAGGCGAGCATCAGGGTGACCTGGTATTTACCGGCCGCACCGACCGCGTCTACACCCAGCCGCAGGCGGTCAGCACCATCGTTGACCCGGCCCTGCAACGCGAGATTGAGGTGGAGCACCACCACCACAGCGATGTGATCGCCTGGAACCCGGGCGTGGCGCTCTCCACCAGCATGGGCGACATGACCGACGATGGCTACAAAACCATGGTCTGCGTCGAGACCGGCTGCGTCAGCACACCGCAGGTCAGCAAACCGGGTGCACCGGCGCGGCTGGCGACCACCCTGCGGGTACGCGCCCTGAACCGCGCATAACCTGTTTGCCTGCTTGAAAAAAAGGAGCCGTCCGGCTCCTTTTTTATGTTACCGCGACGATGTCACACAATATCCAGCGGCTGTTTGCGCGCCGGCGGCGGGAAGGCCTGGTCGAGCGCCAGCAGGTCATCATTGGAGAGGGTCAGGGTCAGCGCCCGCGCATTCTGTGCCACATGCTGCGGCTGCACCGCTTTAGGAATGGCGATCACCTGCCCGCTGCGGATCACCCAGGCCAGCGCGATTTCCGCATTGCTGACGCCATGCTCCGTCGCCAGCCGGGAGAGGGTCGGCTCTTCCAGCAGCTGATGGCGCAATTTACCGGCCTGCGCCAGCGGGCAGTAAGCCATCACCGGCACTGCATGCGCCCGGCACCACGGCAGTAAGTCATACTCAATCCCGCGGGAAGCAGCGTGGTACAGCACCTGATTGGTCTGGCACTGGTCACCGCCGGGCAGTTGCCATAACTCTTCCATGTCCGCGGTATCCAGATTTGAGACGCCCCAGCGCGCAATTTTGCCGCTGCGTTGCAGCTTCTCCATCGCCTCAATGGTCTCATCCAGCCCGAAGCCACCGCGCCAGTGCAACAGGTAGAGGTCGATCTGCTCCGTCGCCAGCCGTTGCAGGCTGTTTTCACAGGCGGTGATGGCCTTTTTCCCGCCCGCATGGTGCGGGTAGACTTTCGAGACCAGAAACACCTGGTCGCGCCGCCCGGCGATCGCTTCCCCCACCACCTGCTCTGCCCCGCCATCGGCATACATCTCTGCGGTGTCAATCAGCGTCATGCCCGCGTCCAGCCCCTGTTGCAGGGCGCGTACCTCGGCAGCACGCTGAGACGGGTTCTCGCCCATAAACCAGGTGCCCTGCCCGATGGCCGGCAGCCGGGTGCCGTCGGGAAGTAAAACGTGGTCGGCCATAGTCTCTCCTCCATTTTCCGCTTAACTGCCCGGCCACCGCCCGCGGCCGGGGAAACATGAAGCGTAGCAATAAAAAACGGGGCCTGCGCCCCGTTTGTGTCACTGCTGCCTCAGGGCATCAGAAGGTATAGGTTGCCCCGGCCCAGAGCACCCCGGTCCAGGATTTGTCGACCATCGGGCTCTCTTTCACCTCGTCTGAAAGGCGGACATAGCGCGCCATGGCAAAGGCGTTCCATTGCGGTGCAAACTGGTAGCTGGCGGCGAGTTCAGCATACGGCGCAACGCTGTCATCCGGGTGGTAGCTGTCGAGGCCGCTGCGGCGCGCTTCCGCATTGCTGACACCGTAGTAGTAGTTGTTCTGGTTTTTGCTGTTCCAGGTCACGCCCAGCGCCGGGGTCAGGCTCCAGTTATCCTGGTGCAGGCGGTAGAGGTAGGCGACGTCCCCCACCAGCCCGTTGCTGTTGTCCAGCACGTCGCCGGAGAACAGGGTACGGATGCTGCCCCACTCTGCGTTATAGGTGTAACCCAGCCCGGCCATCACGGTGCTGCGGCGCTTGTTCAGGCGCTTCATCTCGTCGTTGTCACTGTCACCCGGTGAGAAGTGCAGCGGCGAATAGAAGGCGTTCAGCGTGAGCTGGTGGGTATCATCTTTCCACAGGTAGTAGCCGGCCATCAGGCTGCGGAAGAAGAAATTCTCCCCTTCGTAGTTGATGACCGGCACCGGGGTGACGCGGTCCTGCTTGCTGCGGTAGGGGTCCGGGCTGACCAGCGCGCCTGCGCCGACGGAGAAGGTACCGGCTGTCGCCATCTGGCTGATCAAGAGGCCGGACATCAGGGGTAACAAGGCTAAACGGGAAATTTTCACACTTTATCCATTAATGTTGTCAATAAATCCTTGGGGATTCTAAGACAAACTGAATGAGTGTGCGAATGTATGATGCCACTAATGCCGTAATGGAGAAAAAAAGAGGGGAATTTCCGGCCTGAAACGGGGCAGAGGCGCTGTCATCAGGATGTCACCCGGCAGTTATAGGCTACCCCGTACCGGTAAACCGGTGACACAGAGAAAGGTTTGTGCGTGCAGCCCTTGTGCCGCTTGGCTTGCCCCCGGTCAAACGCAACGCTGACCTAAGGAGAATCCTAAACGCGGGGGTGGCAAACCGGGTGTGATGGGTGCCGCTAAACGCGCGTCCCGGCAAAAATTTACGCACTGGAGAATCTTTCACTTGGTCAGCGTATTTCCATAAATAAGGCGGTTATGCCGGAGCTATCCTCTGTGAACCTGACAAATTGCAGGTTTAGTGACCATTTTTTGCTGATTTAATCAGCAACCCGCCTACTTTCTCGCCAGAATCACCACTTGCTCTTTAGCCGATAGCCGTCCATAACAATAAGGTAAGAGTTTCATTATTTTACTCAAAAAAGAGAAGCTCTTAATTTTTGTTCCCAACCAAAACAACAGGACGGGCATCGCTATGAACATATTTGACCACTACCGTCAGCGCTATGAAGCTGCCAAGGACGAAGAGTTCACACTGCAGGAATTTCTTACTATCTGCCGGCAAGATCGCAGTGCTTATGCCAACGCGGCGGAACGCCTGCTCATGGCCATCGGTGAACCCGTCATGGTGGACACCGCGCTTGAGTCACGCTTATCCCGCCTGTTCTCCAACCGTGTGATCGCCCGCTATCCGGCCTTTGAAGAGTTCTACGGCATGGAAGAGGCGATTGAGCAGATCGTCTCTTACCTCAAACATGCCGCACAGGGCCTGGAAGAGAAGAAACAGATCCTCTACTTACTGGGGCCGGTGGGTGGCGGTAAATCGTCACTGGCTGAGCGCCTCAAAGCGTTGATGCAACGGGTTCCCATTTATGCGCTCAGCGCCAATGGCGAGCGCAGCCCGGTCAACGACCATCCCCTGTGCCTGTTCAACCCGCAGGAAGATGCCAATATTCTGGAAAAAGAGTACAACATCCCGACCCGCTACCTCGGCACCATCATGTCGCCGTGGGCCGCGAAGCGCCTGCATGAGTTTGGCGGCGATATTACCAAATTCAAAGTGGTGAAAGTCTGGCCCTCTATTCTGGAGCAGATCGCCATCGCCAAGACCGAGCCGGGTGATGAGAATAACCAGGACATCTCCGCGCTGGTGGGGAAAGTGGACATCCGCAAACTGGAAAACCACGCCCAGAACGACCCCGACGCCTACGGGTACTCCGGTGCGCTCTGCCGCGCCAACCAAGGCATCATGGAGTTCGTCGAGATGTTCAAAGCGCCGATCAAGGTGCTGCACCCGTTGCTGACCGCCACCCAGGAGGGGAACTACAACGGTACAGAGGGGATCTCTGCCCTGCCGTTCAACGGCATTATTCTGGCGCACTCCAATGAATCGGAGTGGGTGCAGTTCCGCAACAACAAGAACAACGAAGCCTTCCTCGACCGCGTCTACATCGTCAAGGTGCCTTACTGCCTGCGCGTGTCAGAAGAGATCAAGATCTACGACAAGCTGCTTAACCACAGTGAGCTGACCCACGCGCCTTGCGCGCCGGGCACCCTGGAGACGCTGGCGCGCTTCTCTATCCTGTCACGCCTGAAAGAGCCGGAAAACTCCAGCCTCTACTCCAAGATGCGCGTCTATGACGGCGAAAGCCTGAAAGACACCGATCCGAAAGCCAAGTCCTACCAGGAGTACCGCGACTACGCCGGGGTGGATGAGGGCATGAACGGTCTTTCGACCCGTTTCGCCTTTAAGATCCTCTCGCGGGTGTTCAACTTTGACCACGCGGAAGTGGCGGCCAACCCGGTGCACCTGTTCTATGTGCTGGAGCAGCAGATCGAGCGCGAGCAGTTCCCGCAGGATCAGTCCGAGAAGTATCTGGAGCACCTGAAAGGTTACCTGATCCCGAAATACGCGGAGTTCATCGGCAAAGAGATCCAGACGGCCTACCTCGAGTCCTACTCTGAGTACGGCCAGAACATCTTCGACCGCTACGTGACCTACGCCGACTTCTGGATTCAGGATCAGGAGTACCGCGACCCGGATACCGGCCAGCTGTTTGACCGTGAGTCGCTGAACGCGGAACTGGAGAAGATCGAGAAACCGGCCGGGATCAGTAACCCGAAAGACTTCCGTAATGAGATCGTCAACTTTGTGCTGCGCGCCCGCGCCAACAACAGCGGCCGCAACCCGAACTGGACCAGTTATGAGAAGTTACGCACGGTGATCGAGAAAAAAATGTTCTCCAACACCGAAGAGTTGCTGCCGGTAATCTCGTTCAACGCCAAAACCTCGACCGACGAGCAGAAAAAACACGACGACTTTGTCGACCGCATGATGGAGAAAGGCTATACGCGCAAACAGGTGCGCCTGCTGTGCGAATGGTATCTGCGGGTCAGGAAATCGTCATAACCGCAGCGCCGCTGCAACACCGCGGGCAGGGCAACGTCGTTTGGGGGAGATATGGGCTACTTTATTGACCGACGGCTGAACGGCAAGAACAAAAGCATGGTGAACCGCCAGCGCTTTTTACGCCGCTATAAGTCGCAAATCAAACAGTCGATTGCTGAAGCCATCAACAAGCGTTCGGTAACCGATGTGGAGAGTGGGGAGTCCGTCTCGATCCCCACGGATGATATCAACGAACCGATGTTCCACCAGGGGCGCGGCGGCCGCCGCCACCGTGTCCACCCGGGGAACGATCACTTTGTGCAGAATGACCGGATCGAGCGCCCGCAGGGAGGCGCGGGCGGCAGCGGCAGCGGCCAGGGCAATGCCAGCCAGGACGGCGAAGGCCAGGATGAGTTCGTGTTCCAGATCTCCAAAGATGAGTACCTCGATCTGCTGTTTGAGGATCTGGCGCTGCCGAACCTGAAGAAAAATCAGTACAAGCAGCTCAACGAATTCAAAACCCACCGCGCGGGCTTCACCTCGAACGGGGTGCCCGCCAACATCAGCGTGGTGCGATCGCTCCAGAACTCCCTGGCGCGCCGCACCGCCATGACGGCCGGCAAACGGCGTGAGCTGAAAGCGCTGGAGGCTGACCTCACCGAGCTGGAAAACCAGGAGCCGGTACAGCTGCTGGAGGAGGAGCGGCTGCGCAGGGAGATTGCGGAGCTGCGCCAGAAGATCGAGCGGGTGCCGTTTATCGACACCTTCGACCTGCGTTACAAGAACTACGAGAAACGGCCGGAGCCTTCCAGCCAGGCAGTGATGTTCTGCCTGATGGACGTCTCCGGGTCGATGGATCAGGCCACCAAGGATATGGCGAAACGCTTCTATATCCTGCTCTATCTGTTCCTGAGCCGGACCTATAAAAACGTGGATGTGGTCTACATCCGCCACCATACCCAGGCCAAAGAGGTGGATGAACAGGAGTTCTTCTACTCGCAGGAGACCGGCGGCACCATCGTCTCCAGCGCCCTGAAACTGATGGATGACGTGGTCAAAGAGCGCTACGACCCGGCACAGTGGAATATCTATGCGGCACAGGCCTCGGATGGGGACAACTGGGCCGACGACTCCCCGCTCTGCCATGAACTGCTGGCGAAAAAGATATTGCCGATGGTGCGTTATTACAGCTATATCGAAATAACCCGCCGCGCCCACCAGACGTTATGGCGGGAATATGAGGCGTTGCAGGCGAAGTTTGATAATTTTGCCATGCAGCATATCCGTGAACAGTCCGATATTTACCCGGTGTTCCGCGAATTGTTCCACCGCCAGACAGTCGATAATTAATTTTTTCCGCCCGGCCAACGGGTTACTGATTAAAAACCGGCGTACAGACGCCGGTTTTTTTATTATGCAGCCAGGGAAACCGGCGAAAAAAAACCGCCGGCAACGCGCGGCGGTTTTGCCCTGTTTCGCGGGGAATTACAGGCTGTAGACCAGCGACACGGTGGTGGTGGTGTCGGTTTTTTCCGGCGCGCTGGACGGCGGCTGGGTGTTATAGGTGACGTTATACGCCAGCTTCAGGCCGAAGGATTTGTTGATCGCCACATTCAGCGCCGTTTCGGAGTTGAAGGTGGTTTCGTCGTTCGCCAGCACGGAGAGCGCCTGGGTGAACTTGGCGTTGTCTGAGATCTGGTAGTCATAGGTCAGTGCGCCGTAGGCCAGGGCGCGGGTCTGGTTGCCGCCCTGCTGGAACTCATCATGGCGCACGCCCGGACCGGCTTCCATACGCAGGGTATGCACCGGGCCGTTCAGGATCTGGCGGCCGTAACCCAGGGTCGCGACGCTGCGGGAGCGGTAGCCGTTGTAACGGTCGCTCAGCCAGCTCGCCTGGCCGAACAGGTAGTTGTCAGCAGAGAGGTTGTAACGGGTACGGCCGCCGATCTGATACTTCTCCGAGGAGCGCTCATCATTGGAGGAGGCGTTGCGCGCCGAGCCCCAGAGGCTGTAGGCGGTTTCCGGGTGGAACCAGGTCATGGTGGTGTCCGCGCTCAGCACGGAGTTTTTGGTGTTGCCGGTCTGGGCGCTGTAGCCCGCCTGCACGTTGCCTTCAAAGCTCTTTTTCGCGGTGGAGGGATCGTCCAGCGCCGTAAAGAGTGTGTTGTCCGCAAAGCTGTTAACGCTGAACAGTGTGGCACCACACACTAAGGCGTAGCGTGGTAATGCACGTAAAACCCGACTGGCAATCATGTCTTCCCCAATAAATAACGGCAGTATCAAAATATAATCGCAGGCCCGGCCTGCGCGGCGCGTATTTTCAAATTTTCGCCCCGATAAAGTCAATGGCGGAATATAGCGCAGATTAGACCGAATAATCTAAGCCGCGGTTCTTTTTAGATTAATCTTAATTATGCCGCCCGCCTTACAGGAAATTTGACTTAATTTTTACACCTCCCGCTCTTGACTGGTTAAATAAGCACCACATTTTGCCGCGCTTATTTTCTGCGTTTGCTTTTTTGGCCAGGTTATTTCCCGGTGAGCCACCTGGAAGATCGCGGTTTTCCGCTGCGGCGGCGCGCACGGTGCAATGCCCCCACGATTTCTCTGAGAATCCCGGTTAAGCCGGGCTGATGGCCTATAGTTAATGGTTGCATCATCTGAAGGTCATCCGAAAGCGCACCGATAAGCGCCTTGCCCGAGAGGAGTATTGCTCAATGTCGAAAATGAAAGGTCATCAGACAACCCTGAAAACTGCGTCCCACCCCGCCCCGGCCACTGACGGCAACGCGGCGAAACCCGGCCTGGGGGATCTCGCCCCGGCAGATAACTCCCACCAGCCCTCCCCCACGCCGACCCCGCCGGGCCAGGAGCCGACCGCCCCCGGCAGCCTGAAAAGCCCGGATACTCACAACGCCAAGCTCGACGCGCTGGAGATCCACCGCAAACAAGGGGAGCAGCAGCCGCTGACCACCAACCACGGCACCAAAATTGCCAACGATCAGAACTCCCTGCGCGCCGGTGTGCGTGGCCCGACGCTGCTGGAAGATTTCATCATGCGGGAGAAGATCACCCATTTTGACCATGAGCGCATCCCGGAGCGCATCGTCCATGCGCGCGGCTCGGCGGCGCACGGCTACTTCCAGTGCTACCGGTCAATGAGTGACGTCACCAAAGCGGCCTTTTTGCAGGACCCGGCGAAACAGACCCCGGTCTATGTGCGCTTCTCTACGGTACAGGGCTCACGCGGCTCGGCGGACACCGTGCGCGACATCCGCGGCTTCGCCACCAAGTTTTACACCGACGAGGGCAACTACGACCTGGTCGGCAACAACACCCCGGTGTTCTTTATCCAGGACGCCCACAAATTCCCCGATTTCGTCCATGCGGTGAAACCGGAGCCGCACAACGAGATGCCGCAGGGTGCCAGCGCCCACGACACCTTCTGGGACTACGTCTCGCTCCAGCCGGAGACGCTGCACAACGTCTTCTGGGCGATGTCCGACCGCGGCATCCCACGCAGCTACCGCACCATGGAGGGGTTCGGCATCCACACCTTCCGTTTTATCAACGCCGAAGGGAAATCGACCTTTGTGCGTTTCCACTGGAAGCCGCTGGCGGGCAAGGCGTCGCTGCTGTGGGATGAGGCGCAGAAGCTGGCCGGGAAAGACAGTGATTTCCACCGCCGCGACCTGTGGGAGTCGATCGAGGCCGGGGATTACCCCGAGTATGAGCTGGGCGTGCAGCTGATCCCGGAAGAGGATGAGTTCAAGTTCGATTTTGACCTGCTGGACGCGACCAAACTGATCCCCGAGGCGCTGGTGCCGGTGGAGATCATCGGCAAGATGGTGCTGAACCGCAACCCGGACAACTTCCACGCCGAAACCGAACAGGTGGCCTTCCACCCCGGCCATGTGGTGCCGGGCATCGACTTCACCAACGACCCGCTGTTACAAGGGCGGCTCTTCTCCTACACCGACACCCAGATCAGCCGCCTGGGCGGGCCGAACTTCCATGAGATCCCGATTAACCGGCCGGTCTGCCCTTACCATAACTTCCAGCGTGACGGCATGCACCGGATGGACATCGACACCAACCCCGCCAGTTACGAACCGAACTCCATCAACAACAACTGGCCGCGCGAAACGCCCCCGGCCGCGTCGGGCGGCGGGTTTGAAAGCCACTATGAGCGCATTGACGGCCATAAAGTGCGCGAGCGCAGCGAATCCTTTGCCGATTACTACTCCCAGCCGCGCCTGTTCTGGCTGAGCCAGACGCCGGTGGAGCAGGAGCACATTATCGGGGCATTCTCGTTTGAGCTGAGCAAAGTGGGCCGCCGCTACATCCGTGAGCGGGTGGTGGATCTGCTGGCGCGGGTGGACATCAACCTCGCAGAGGAGGTGGGTGAAAACCTCGGCTTCCGCCTGCCGGATGACGCCAAAAAATACCCGCTGCCGCACAGCGTCAACGGCCTGCAAAAAGATGAGACCCTGAGCCTGTATGCCACCGGCGACGGTGTGCTGAAGGGCCGCTGTGTGGCGGTGATGCTGAGTGACGGCGTCCACGCCGCCGATGTGCTGGAGATCCTCCAGGCGCTGAAAGCGGAGGGCGTCCACCCGAAACTGCTGGCGCGCCACATGGGTGAGGTGCTGGCGGATGACGGCTCCTCGGTGCCGGTGGACGGCACCTTCAACAATACGCCGTCGGTGACGGTGGATGCGGTGCTGGTGCCGAACGGCAACATCGACTCGCTGCTGCTGGACGGCGACGCCCGCCACTTCCTGCTGGAGGCGTATAAGCATCTGAAGGTGATCGGCCTGAGCGGCGACGCCGCCCGCATCAAACCGCTGCTCGGCATCGATGACAGCGCCACCGAAGAGGGTATCGCCGAGGGGGCGAAAGCCGAAGGGGTCATGCTGCAAACCTTCCTGGATGCGCTGGAGCAGCACCGCATCTGGTCACGCAGCGACAAAGCGGCCGCCGTACCGGCCTGATGTTTTTCCGGGGAGGCGCGCCCTCCCCGCCTGTTTTCTTAAGGAGGAACCATGAGCGAACAAACCCTGCCCAAGCAGCACCAGGACCAGCAACCCGGCCGTGAGGCACCGATGGAGCCGAAGCCGCTCTATGACGACCCGGACTACCGCGCCGGCGGCAAGCTGAAGGAGAAAGTGGCGCTGGTCACCGGCGGCGACAGCGGCATCGGCCGTGCCGTGACCATCGCCTATGCCAAAGAGGGGGCGAAGGTGGCGATCGTCTACCTGGAAGAGGATGAGGACGCGCGCGAAACCCAGCGGCTGGCCGCCCAGTATGGCCCGGAGCCGCTGCTGATCCGCGGTGACCTGGGCGATCAGGCGTTTGCTACGGAGGCCGTGGAGCAGACCGCCGCCCACTTCGGCGGGCTGGACGTGCTGGTCAATATCGCCGGCGAGCAGCACCCGCAAGAGACGCCGGAAGAGATTAGCGCAGAACAGCTGGAGAAAACCTTTCGCACTAACTTTTTCTCGATGGTCTATCTGGTGCAGGCGGCACTTAAGCACCTGCCGGAAGACGGGGCGATCATCAACACCACCTCCATCACCGCCTACCGCGGCAACCCGACGCTGATCGACTACTCCTCCACCAAAGGGGCGATCACCGCCTTTACCCGCTCGCTCTCCACCAACCTGCTGGAGCGCGGCATCCGCGTTAATGCCGTGGCACCCGGCCCGATCTGGACGCCGCTTATCCCCTCGACGTTCGATGAGGATCACGTTTCGAAATTCGGCCTGGAGACACCGATGAAGCGCCCCGGCCAGCCCTCTGAACTGGCAGCGGCCTATGTCTACCTCGCCTGTAAAGACGCCTCTTACGTCAGCGGCCAGACCATCCATATCAACGGCGGCGTCGTGATTAACGGCTGACAAACGGTTCACGGCCGATCGCCGCAGGCATAAAAAAAGCCGGGCCACCCAGGTGCCCGGCTTTTTAATGTGCGCAGTTACGGGATGCGGTTTTTCAGGGCGTCGTTCTGTTTGTCCTCGTCGCGCTCGCGCTCGGCCAGCGCCTCAAAGGCGGTGGCGGTCGCCGGGTCAAACAGCGAGAGCGTCTCGATCTGGTTGAGCATAATCACCTTGCGGAAATAGAGCGCGGAGATCGGCTCTGAGTCCGGCAGGATGCCGTGCTGCTGGTAGTAGCTGGCGTAGTTGTGCTCCACCCGCATCTTCTGGGTCTCCGGGTCGCGGTAGCCGCTGACCATCGGGATCAGCACCACGTTGTCAGTGGAGCCGCTTTCGCAGCGCAGGGTATGCACCATGCCGATGTAGACGCGGCGCGAACGCAGCGTGACGAATACCATATCGCCCTGGTCCATACACTGATAGAGCAGCCCTTCCACGCCGTTGGAGCGGGTCAGCTGCTGGTAGAGGCTTTTGCGCCCTGCCGGGTCAAGCTGCATGCTGCGCGACCAGGAGGTGCAGGAGAGGCAGAGCATCACCGACACCGCCAGCATAATCACCACCGGCGCCTGGATGCCGAGGAAGCTCCACATGATAAAGTCACGTTGCAGCTGGAGATCGTGCCCGATGATCCACGGGAACTGGTTCATCAGCCCCGAGAAGCCCCACAGCAGCAGGTAGACGATGGCGATCACCAGCAGCCCCTGCAACACGAAGATGCAGCCGTACAGCGCCACCACAAAGTAGACGTCCCAGCCGAAGGTGCGTTTGAGTTTAAAACGTGAGGAGACATCGCGGGTGGTGTACCAGTAGCCGCACACCATCAAGACCATAAAAATTGCCGTTGCCATCAGTGCGCACCCTCCCCACAACCGGCGCGGGCCGGTGAGTCAGGTAGCGCGGGTAACACTCGCTGCATAGATCCTCCTTGTTGTCATGATCGGCCCCGTGGCGGGGCGGGCCGGCGTCGCACCCTGGGTATGACGCCGCAAACCGGCTGGGGTTGCGCCGGAATAGTCTGGAAATGGCCGCCCCAGACGGGTGTGACCCGGTTAAGCATAGTTAACACTCTGGATAAACGACCTATTTTCTGTACACGGCGCGTCCGTTTACCCGCTTCCCCTGCGATCGCGCCTTGTCCTTTCGCGCGCCGCGGGGTAGTTTTATTTCCGGGATAAATGATTTTATGCCTAGAATTAACAGAAACATCCGCAGTTAACCGGCATTCAGGAGGAGTGGTCATGGCATTGCAACAACAGATTATTGAAGCCCTCAAGGTAAAACCACAGATTGACGCGCAGGAGGAGATCCGCCGCAGCGTTGACTTCCTGAAAGAATATCTTCAGGCTAACCCGGCGCTGAGAACACTGGTGCTGGGCATCAGCGGCGGCCAGGACTCCACCCTGACCGGCAAACTCAGCCAGATGGCGATCACCGAACTGCGCGAAGAGACCGGGGACGAGAGCTATGAGTTCATCGGCGTGCGCCTGCCTTACGGCAACCAGGCCGATGAGGCGGACTGCCAGGACGCCCTCGCCTTTATCCAGCCGAACCGCGTGCTGACGGTCAACATCAAGGAGTCGGTGGTGGCCAGCGAAGCGGCCCTGCGCAACGCCGGGATTGAGCTGTCGGACTTTGTGAAAGGCAATGAGAAAGCGCGTGAGCGCATGAAGGCGCAATACAGCATCGCCGGCATGACCCGCGGGCTGGTGGTGGGCACCGACCACGCCGCCGAGGCGGTCACCGGTTTCTACACCAAGTACGGCGACGGCGGCACCGACATCAACCCGATCTTCCGCCTCAACAAGCGCCAGGGCAAGGCGCTGCTGGCGGCGCTGGGCTGCCCGGAGCACCTCTACAAGAAAGTGCCGACCGCCGACCTGGAAGAGGATCGCCCCGGCCTGCCGGATGAGGTGGCGCTGGGCGTCACTTATGAGATGATTGACGATTACCTGGAAGGCAAACAGGTTGACCCGAAGGTCGCGGAGATTATCGAACGCTGGTACACCCGTACCGAGCATAAACGTCAGCTGCCGGTCACGGTCTTTGACGATTTCTGGAAAACCACATAACACCACCGGCTCTGCCCCGCCCTGTGAACGACGCGCCGCCTGCCCTGCGGCGCGTTTCTTTTGCGGGCCGGGCACCGCCGTCATGAGGATATGACATTCACACTATGCAAAAATTTTTACTGCTTCTGCTCTCTATTGTTCTGCTTGGCCCGCTGGGCATCGATCTCTACCTGCCGACTATCCCGGCGATTGCCGCCGGGCTGGGCAGCCCGCAGGCGGTGATCCAGTCCACGATTTCGCTGTTTATCTTGGTGCTGGGTGCCGGGCAGCTGGTGGCCGGGCCGCTGGTGGATAACTATGGCCGTAAGCCGGTGGCGCTGGCGGGCATTATTCTCTATTTGCTGGGGGCGGTGCTGGCGGCGCTCTCCGTCAGCCCGGCGATGTTTATCGCCTCGCGGCTGGTGCAGGGGCTGGCGGTCTGCTGCACCGCCGTGGTGGCCTTCAGCGGCATCCGCGACCGGATGAACGGGGAAGAGGCCGCCCGCGCCTTCGGCTTCCTGAACGGCACGCTGAACATCGTTCCGGCGATGGCCCCGCTGCTCGGCGGGCTGCTGGCAGAGGCCTTTGGCTGGCGCGCGCCGTTCTGGTTCCTGGCGGGCTATGCCGCCGTGGTCTTTGCGGTGATCGCCACGCTGCTGCCGGAAACCCGCCCGGCCGACACCCAGCCGGTGCGCAGCCTGCCGTTGCGGCAGTATGGCGCGATCCTGCGTGACGCCCGTTTCCGTACGTTCAGCCTGGTGAATGCCGGGGCGATGGGCATGGCGCTGACTTACGTCTCCCTCGCCCCCACGGTGCTGATGGGCACCGGCGGGCTGTCGCCGCTGCACTTCTCGCTGGCCTTCGGTGCCAACGGCTTCTGGATCCTGTTTGTCAGCTTCTTTGCCAACCGGGTGATCCACAAACTCGGCCGCCCGGTCTGCCTGGCGGTGGGCAGCGGGCTGATGCTGCTGGGCGCGCTGGGGCTGCTGGCAGGCGTGCTGCTGTTGCCGCAGGCGGTGCAGCCGCAGTGGTGGGTCTATATGCTGCCGGTAGCCGCGGCCTGTGCCGGGCTGGCGTTTATGATGGGCCCGGCCACCAGCTACGCGCTGGAGCCGTACGGCAACGAGGCCGGGGTCGCCTCGGCGCTGGTCGGTTTTGTGCAGATGGCGGGCGGCTCGGTGCTTGGGCTGGCGGCGATGGCGCTGCCGCTCTCACCCAAGCTGTCGCTGGCGGTGATGATGCTGGCAGGCTGTTTGCTGGCGCTGCGTGCGCGCCTGCTGAGCAAGCAACTGCGCGGGACGCTGACCTCCCTGGACGTTAACGCCGCGACGAAAAAAACCTCGCCCGGCAACGATCTGTAACCCCCCCCCCACCCGGCGGGTGCCGTGCTACCCCTGGTAGCGGAACGGCACCCGCGCCGTCACCGCTGTCAGCAGTTCATACCCCAATGTCCCGGCGGCCGCGGCCACCTCATCCACCGGCAGTTGCGCCCCCCACAGCTCCACCGGGGTGCCGATCTGCGCCTCCGGGCAGGGGGTGAGATCCACGGCCAGCATATCCATCGACACCCGGCCCAGCGTGCGGGTCATCACCCCGCCCACACACACCGGCGTGCCGGTAGGCGCGTGGCGCGGGTAGCCGTCGGCGTAGCCGCAGGCCACCACGCCCATGCGCTGGGCACCGCTGGCCGTGTAGGTCGCGCCATAACCCACCCGGTCCCCGGCCTGTAACTGCTGGAGGCCGATGATCTCACTGGTCAGGCTCATGCCTGCGCGCAGCCCCACGGGGGCGATGTCCTGCGCCACACCGCTCGGCGATGCGCCATACAGAATAATACCCGGCCGCACCGCCGCATGGTGGGTGTGCGGGTGCCAGAGGGTGGCGGCGGAGTTGGCGAGGCAGCGCGGCAGCGCCACCTCCGCGCCCACCTGCTCAATTACGGCAACCTGTTCGTCGACCCCTTCCGGGCCGTCCGCCACCGCAAAATGGCTCATCAGCGTCAGCGCCCCCACCTGCGGCAGCGCCGCCAGCCGTTGCCGGGCGGCGGCGATCTGCGCCGGCGGGAACCCCAGGCGGTTCATGCCGCTGTTGAGTTTCAGGTAAACATCAATCGGCGCATCCAGTCGCGCCCGGGCCAGCGCCTCAATCTGCCAGGCGCTGTGCACGGCGGTAGTGAGCCGGTAGTGGTCCAGCAGCGGCAGATCGTTGGCGTGGAAAAACCCCTCCAGCAGCAAAACCGGCCCCTGCCAGCCCGCCTCGCGCAGGGTAATCGCCTCTTCGTAGTTGAGCAGCGCATAGCCGTCCGCCTGGTCAAACGCCTGCCACATCCGGCTGAGGCCGTGGCCGTAGGCATTGGCTTTGACCACCGCCCAGAGGTGGGCCGAGGGCGCGCGGCGGCGTACCACGGAGAGGTTGTGGCGCAGGGCATCAAGGTGCACGGTGGCAGTAATCGGACGTGGCATGGCAAAGCTCCCGGTTAACAGGGCGGGTTAAGAGAAAAGAAGATCCGGCGTGCGGGGCACACCCCGCACGGCATGGCGGCGGCTCAGCTCACCGGGTGGATGCGCGCCCGGCCGGGCGGGTTGCTGGGCGCAAAGCCCTGCTGGTAGCGCGCCACCGAGAGATCCTCGCACGGGATCGCCGGAGTGACGCCGGAGATAATGTCCGCCAGCAGCTGGCCGGAGCCGCAGGCCATGGTCCAGCCGAGCGTGCCGTGGCCGGTATTGAGGTAGAGGTTTTTCAGCGGCGTTTTGCCCACCACCGGCGTGCCGTCCGGCGTCATCGGCCGCAGGCCGGTCCAGAAGGTCGCCTGCTCGACGTTGCCGCCGTGCGGGTAGAGATCTTTCACCACCATCTCCAGGGTTTCGCGCCGTGCGCGCGCCAGCCCGGTATTAAAGCCGACAATCTCTGCCATGCCGCCGACGCGGATGCGGTTATCAAACCGGGTAATAGCGATTTTGTAGGTCTCATCCAGCACCGTGGAGTATGGCGCGCCGGCCGGGTCGGTGATCGGGATGGTGAGCGAATAGCCTTTCAGCGGGTAGACCGGGATCGACACCAGCCCGTCGAGCAGCGCCGTGGAGTAGGAGCCAAAGGCCACCACATAGCTGTCGGCGGTCAGGGTTTCATTGCCGCACTGCACGCCGCGCACCGTGTTGCCCTCCACCAGCAGGCGATCCACGCTGCGGTTAAACAGGAAGGTCACCCCCGCCTGCTTCGCCATCTCCGCCAGCTGCCGGGTAAAGAGCTGGCAGTCGCCGGTTTCATCGTTCGGCAGGCGCAGGCCGCCGGTGAGTTTGTGCGCCACCGTGGCCAGTGCCGGTTCCATGCTGGCGAGCTGGGCGGACTCCAGCAACTGGTAGGGCACCCCCGCTTCCTGCAACACCGCGATATCCTTGGCGGCGTTCTCATACTGCTGGGCGGTGCGGAACAGCTGCAGCGTGCCGCCCTGCCGCCCCTCGTAGCGGATGCCGGTATCCTGGCGCAGCGCCTTGAGGCAGTCGCGGCTGTACTCCGACAGGCGCACCATGCGGCCTTTGTTGGTCTGGTAGTGGCGCATGTCGCAGTTACGCAGCATCTGCCACATCCAGCGCAGCTGGAAGCTGCTGCCGTCCAGGCGGATGGCCAGCGGCGCATGGCGCTGGAACATCCACTTCACTGCCTTGAGCGGCACGCCGGGGGCTGCCCAGGGTGCGGCATACCCAGGGGAGATCTGGCCGGCGTTCCCGGCACTGGTCTCTTCCGCCGGGCCGGGCTGGCGATCGACCACCGTGACCTCATGCCCCGCCTTCGCCAGATACCAGGCGCTGGCCACGCCTACCACGCCACTTCCTAATACCAACACTCGCATAGCGCACCCCACCTCAACGCGTTAAAAGCACAATCTTCTGTTAACGTTAAATTAACTCAACAGAAATGACCTTCCAACAATATCCGCAATAGTCGTGATAATTTTCACAATTATTTATCCTTTATCCCCCCGGCTTTTTCAATAGGCCCAATCAAATAGCGATAAGATCCCGCGGAATGCCCATTCAGGCAGGAAAATGCCTGCTTTTTGACAGCAATGACAGCATTGCATTCACGCGGTGTATCCGCCTCCCCCGCTTTCGCTTTTGCCGCAGATCGTGCTGACCTGCGCGGCGTTAATCAGCGGGAAATCCTGTTGCCGGGGCCTCTTCCCGGCGGCAGCGCCCCGGCTGCTCTCTGACGCCCCCGGTCAAGGGCGGAGAATAGGCTCCGCCCCGGCCGGCTGCGGCCTCTTGCGGTAGCTGATGCCGCCTTAACGCCCTGCTTTTGCACGGCAATCCGCCTTTTCCTTGCGGGTTTCGCGGCCGGAGGCCTGCCCGATGCATAAAGTTTGAGCTACGATTGATAGGAGGCCGGAACGATCAGGCCTGACAACAATGAGGGTGCGCTGATGACGATGACGCAAGAGCAGATTAAACAGGAACGCCTGAGTGATGGCCCGGACTGGACATTCGAGCTGTTACAGACTTATCTGGAGCAGATTGACCGGGTCGCCAAACACTACCGGCTGGATACCTATCCGCATCAGATTGAGGTAATCACCTCCGAACAGATGATGGATGCCTACTCCAGTATCGGGATGCCCATCAACTATACCCACTGGTCGTTCGGCAAAAAATTCATCGAGACCGAACAGCGCTATAAACATGGCCAACAGGGGCTGGCGTATGAGATCGTGATTAACTCCGACCCGTGCATCGCCTACCTGATGGAAGAGAACACCATGACCATGCAGGCCCTGGTGATGGCCCACGCCTGCTACGGCCACAACTCCTTCTTCAAGAACAACTACCTGTTCCGCAGCTGGACCGACGCCAGCTCCATCGTCGATTACCTGCTGTTTGCCCGCCACTACATCACGGAGTGCGAAGAGCGTTACGGCGCGGTCGAGGTGGAGAAGCTGCTCGACTCCTGCCACGCGCTGATGAACTACGGCGTGGACCGCTATAAACGGCCGCAGAAGGTGTCGTTGCAGGAGGAGCGCGCCCGGCAGAAAAGCCGCGAGGAGTACCTGCAAAGCCAGGTGAACTCGCTGTGGAAAACCCTGCCGCGCCGCGAGCGCGAGGAGATCCCGGAAGTGGCGCGCCGCTTCCCCGCGGAGCCGCAGGAGAACCTGCTCTACTTTATGGAGAAGAACGCCCCGCTGCTGGAGCCGTGGCAACGTGAGGTGCTGCGCATCGTGCGCAAGATCAGCCAGTACTTCTACCCGCAGAAACAGACGCAGGTGATGAACGAAGGCTGGGCGACCTTCTGGCACTACACCATCCTCAACCATATGTATGACGAGGGGCTGGTCACGGAACGCTTTATGCTGGAGTTCCTGCACAGCCACACCAACGTGGTCTACCAGCCGCCCTACAACAGCCCCTACTACAGCGGCATTAACCCCTATGCGCTGGGCTTCGCCATGTTCCAGGACATCAAGCGCATCTGCCAGAACCCCACCGACGAGGATCGCTACTGGTTCCCGGACATCGCCGGGTCGGACTGGCTCGACACGCTGCACTTCGCCATGCGTGACTTCAAGGATGAGAGCTTTATCAGTCAGTTCCTTTCGCCGAAAGTGATGCGTGACTTCCGTCTGTTTACTGTGCTGGATGACGACCACAACAACTTCCTGGAGATCTCGGCGATCCACAACGAAGAGGGCTACCGCGCCATCCGCCAGGAGCTGTCGGCGCAGTATAACCTCAGCAACCATGAGCCGAATATCCAGGTCTGGAACGTCGACCTGCGCGGTGACCGCTCGCTGACGCTGCGCTACATCCCGCATGAGCGCGCGCCGCTGGACAAGAGCCGCCGTGAGGTGATGAAGCATATCCACCGCCTCTGGGGGTTTGACGTCTACATGGAGCAGAAAGCCGATGACGGCAGCATTGAGCTGCTGGAACGCTGCCCGCCGCGTACCACGCCGCTGTAACGCTGTCTCATCCCTGAAACACCGGCATAAAAAAAGGCACCCTGAGGGTGCCTTTTTCCTGCGCGGGCGCATGGCCCTAGCGGCGGGTTTCGGTGGTCAGCGTGCTGGGCATGGTGCCTTGCATACTGTGCCAGATCGCTCCGCTCTCTTTACCGTAGCTGCGCACGCACTCCATCACCTGATCGTAGAGTTTGTCTTTGCTCAGCTCCGCCAGCCGCGCATAGAACGCCAGCGCCAGTTTGCGCGCGTCCGGGTTGGAGAAGTAGTAGCGGCCGACGCGCATATAGAGCCCGCGCAGCCCGTTCAGGATCAGGCCGTAAATCGGGTTGCCGGAGGCGAACGCCAGGCCGCGGAAAATGCCGTAGTCCAGCTCGCTGAAGGCGTCAGCCTGATCGTCCACCGACCCGGCCTGCGCCAGGATCTCCAGCGCCTTCTCCGGGTGCTGGCGCACTGCGGTGCGGATAAAGATTGACGCGATGTTGGTGCGCACCGCCAGCAGGTTGTCGATCAGCTGCGGGACGCTGTCATGATCCAGCCGTGCCAACGTTTCCAGGATGTTCAGCCCCGAGGTTTCCCAGAAATTGTTCACCCGGGTCGGTTTGCCGTGCTGGATGGTCAGCCAGCCATCGCGGGCCAGCCGTTGCAGGACTTCACGCAGCGTGGTGCGGGTGACGCCGATCAACTCTGATAACTCACGCTCCGCGGGCAAAATAGAGCCAGGGGGGAAGCGATTATTCCAGATACTTTCGATAATGTACTCTTCCGCGAAACCGGCAGGACTTTGCGCCTTAATAACCATGTGTTTAACGTTCCGTAGCGACGAATGTAAGCCATAAAATTCAGCTCATCATACCAGACGTCGTAAACAGGATATAGCACCAAAAGCTAACATTCCGGCAACCTGCACCCTGATTGCCCGATTTTGTGCGGCCAGGCACGGCACACACCCGCGTTTGTTTTTTTACGCCATCGGCGGTTCGCACTTTCGTCTGTCTCCCCGGCTTTTTACGCATATTTGCTTTGGGGTGGCTGGCAGCGCGGCAGAATTGGTTTACACTGCCGCTCAGGCATTTACTGCAGGGATAATCACGATATGTTGCAATTTCTTAACCAATGCTCACGCGGGCGCGGTGCCTGGTTACTGCTGGCGCTGACGGCGCTGGCCCTGGAGCTGGCGGCGCTCTATTTTCAGCATGTGATGCTGCTGAAGCCGTGCGTCATGTGCATTTATGAACGCTGCGCCCTGCTGGGCGTCTTCTTCGCCGGCGTGGTGGGCGCGCTGGCCCCGGCCACGCCGCTGCGCTATGTGGCGATCCTCGGCTGGATTTACAGCGCCTGGGAGGGCGTGCGCCTCTCCTGGGAACACACCATGATCCAGCTCCACCCCTCCCCGTTCACCACCTGCGATTTTGCCGCCCGCTTCCCAGGCTGGCTGCCGCTGGACAAATGGGTGCCGGGGATGTTTGTGGCCACCGGTGACTGCGCGGAAAAGCAGTGGGAATTCCTGTCACTCGGCATGCCGCAATGGCTGGTGGTGATTTGCGGGGCTTACCTGCTGGTGGCGCTGCTGGTGCTGCTGGCCCAGTGGTTCCCGGCGCGCAAACGTGACTTGTTTGGCCGCTGAGCGCCAAAACCCGCGGTTAACGGCACCTCAGGGGTGCCGTTTTTTTTGCCCCGGCGGCCGGCGGCCGGCGGCGCAGCACAGCCGCGGCAAGGCGGCTATTAAATCAATAGGGTAAACCGATTTACTTCACAGGCAGGACTGTGAGATTCTATGCCCAGACAGCAAAAAAACGTGATGTCTGCACCACACCAGGTAATACAAAAAGAGCAGTAACATAAAAAATGACCCGCCTATGAGCGGGTTTTTATTTTGCTTTTCCCGCCTTGCCCCCTTTCTCCTGCCTTTCCCTGTAAAACACGTGGATTTTTCCTAAAAATATTTTATTTTCAAATAGTTATTGATTTAAATATCACTTCCGTTACTATTTCGCGGTGATTATTACCCCCCTTTGATAATCACGCTATAGGAGCCTCTTGTAGCGGAGAATTTCCGGCCCGCCCTCTGGGCGGGTTTTTTTTGAGACTTCTGCCAGTTTCAATCGCCCGGCAAGCTGACTACTATCAAGGGGTGGGCGCAGATCCACTTTAATGATCGGTACTATCCCTACGCCCGCTCTCCGTTGTGGGCTTTTTTTCGCCTGCCTTTTGCAGGGCTATTGCCCTGAATACTCCGCCTTAACGTAAATTACTCTCCTTGTCTGCAAAGCTTTATAAACAAAGAGTTAACAAACAAAAATAAACACCATTCTGCCGCAAATTTTCCTCACGCTTTTGCCTGCCCGCGCCGATACCAGCCTGTCACCTGTAAGGTTGACGCCATGAACTGTACGCAGGGCGGGTGTAGAAAGGATGCGTTTGTGTCCGGAAGGCGCCGCCCCCCTGCGGGTATCCCAGAGAGCAGACGCCGTAACCGGTAAGGATATGCTCTCTTTTTTGCGCTTTACTGAAATAGGTAACACCATGGGCACTATGCCGACACCCCACACCCGCTCTGACTTTTTCGGCTCGCTGCTGTCCGCAGGGCGAAGCCGTCCGGCCAGCGGGGTCTTTGATTGCGGCGCGTTACCCGCCTCACTCAGTACACTGGGCCTGCCCAATAAGGGCGGCCTGTTAATGACCTTCACCCCGCCGGGCGCGGATTTCGCCCGCGTCAATGCCGCCTGGCAGCGGCTGGCCTCCCCCAACCGCACCGTGCTGGCGCTCTCCTCCTATGGCGCGCTGGGCAACCAGCGGCAAGGCTCGACCTATTGCGACCAGAACAGCCGCCAGGGCAGCTGGCTGTGGCTGCCGCAGAGCCTGATCGCCCGCCATGAGGTGCACGTGGTGGATCTGCACGCCCGCCCCGGCACCACCGCCCAGCAACGGGTCACCGCCATCCGCAGCGAGCTGGATCGCCTGCGCGTTTCCATGCCGCTCTCGGCTGACCGGACGTTCGCGATGGTCTACTGCGACGGCCTCTCCGCCTCAGAAGGCTTCCTGATGCAGGCCTGGTACGCCTGCGGCCGCTTCCCTTGCCTGGCAATTGGCGGCTCGGCCGGGGGCTCGCTGGAGTTTGACGGTACTTATATCGGCACCGGCGGCGCCGTGTTGCAGGGCAAAGCGGTGATTGTGTTCTGCCAGATTGCTGCGGGGAAATCGTTCGCGCCGTTCAAAAGCCAGAACTTTGAGCCGACCACCCAGAGCTGGCTGGTGGCGCAGGCTGACCCGGTGGCGCGCACCCTCACCTCGGTGTTTGATGCCCACGGCCGCCCGCAGCCGATCATGGAGGCGCTGGCCGCCCATTTGCGCTGCGCGCCCCATCAGGTCAGCGAGCGTCTCACCGGGCTGACGTTTGCCGTGAAGGTCGACAATGAATATTTCATCCGTTCTGTCGCCACCTTCCAGCCGGACCACCTCACTTTCTTCTGCGATCTGGAGTTTGGTGACCGGCTCTACCTGCTGAAAGCCACGGATTTCAAAGCCACCACCCGGCGCGACTGGCAGGCGTTTGTCTCCCAGTACGGCAAACCCTCGGCCATGTTGCTTAACGACTGCATTTTGCGGCGGGTCGGTAACACCGCCGAGCTGCCGGGCGCGCGCTTTTTCGAGGGCGTGCCGGCGGCCGGGTTCTCCAGCTTTGGTGAGATCCTCGGGGTGCCGATCAACCAGACGCTCTCGGCGCTGGTGTTCTTCGATCATCAGGTCAATGCCATGACCCGCTTCCCGATTGAGTACGCCAACTATGCCGCGCACTACACCCAGCGCGCCCTGCGCCGCTGGGAGGCGCTGCACAGCATCCAGTCGAACGTGATTGGCCGGGTGGTGGAGTATCAGCACGGGCTGGCCCCGCTGATGACCACGCTGCCGCAGCTTGAGCACGCCACCGTCAGCCAGAGCGAAACGCTGTCCCTGGCGGAGAGCAGCATCCGCGCCATCAGTGAGGCGGCGATTGAGAGCCGGGAGGCGCAAGGCCGGCTGGAGAGCGGGCTGACGGAGCTGGAACAGATCTCCGCCGGGATCACCACCATTACCGGCGGCATCAGTACCATCGCGTTCCAGACCAACCTGCTGGCCCTGAACGCCGCCGTGGAAGCGGCGCGCGCCGGTGAAGCGGGCCGCGGCTTCGCGGTGGTGGCCGGGGAGGTGCGGCGGCTGGCGCAGTCGGCCAAAGAGCAGGCGGACGCCACCCGCAAACACATCAATGAAGCGGTGGTGACCATCTCCCGCATCCGTGCCGTGGCGACCACCACGGTCACCACCACGCAGGAGATGGCTGACCAGAGTATTTCCGCCGCTGACCGGATCGCGGCCATGAGTGCCGACACCGGCCAGGAGCGCAATAACATCTCAGCCAACCTGGGGCAGCTGAAAGCGCTGGCCGACGGCATGGATGCGATGGATGATGCCGTCACCCAACTGACCCAGCTGCAAAAACTGGCCTCTGGTTGACCGCCCTTTCCGGGGTTTCCTTCCAAAACCGCCTTCGGGCGGTTTTTTTATTGCCTGCGTATGACTGCCCCGCGGCGGTTTTATCCCTGACGATTTATGTCAGCATAACTCAATGATTTTATTCTTTTTTATTGCTGGCCGCATACTCTTAACCCGGATGTTTATCAAATCATATATTCGATTGAAACCATAAATATCAGGCATATACTGCCGGTCTACCCAACAAGAGGTATTAATTATGTTAAGAGATCACCTGCAATTACAAGAAAGCGACACCCTGGAGAAGATCGATTACGTACGCCTGGCGAACCAGGGCCAGGAGGAGATCACCGTTTATCAGATCACTGACCGGCACGGCGTCATCAAAGGCAAGGTGTCGGTGTTTGACAAGCTGAATACCCGTCGCTCCTACCCGGCAGACTGCCGGATTACCCAGCATGATGCACAGGGCCGCGTGGTGGTCGATACGTTAACGGCGTCGTGGTGAAACGGGGAAAAGTGCCGAGGTAAAAAGAAAGGTCATACAGCAGGCTGAACACCCCGCCCAGCGGGCGGGGTTCGCCGGTTGGCGCAGGCGTACGTCAGTTTTGCAGTTGGTAATCCAGCGTGATCTCAGCGCTGATCAACTGGGAAACCGGGCAACCCGCTTTGGCTTTATTGATGATTTTATCAAAGGTCTCTTTTTCGATACCCGGCAGTTTTACCGTGCTGGTCAACGCCACTTTAGTGATGGCATAGCCGCCGCCGACCTTATCCAGTGACACGTCAGCCGTGGTATCAATACTTTCCGGCGTATAGCCCTCCTCGCCCAGCATCAGCGACAGCGCCATTGAGAAGCAGGCGGAATGTGCCGCGCCGATCAGCTCTTCCGGGTTGGTCCCGGCTTTGCCCTCAAACCGGGTATTAAACCCGTAGGGCTGCTGGTTCAGCGCGCCGCTCTCGGTAGAGATGTACCCCTTACCCTGTTTGATATCGCCTTCCCAGTGTGCCTGACCTTTTTTATGAATTGTCATCGTTATCCTCCGGTATATGACAGACAGTATGTGTACATCAATGATAAGTATAGTTAATTGCCCGGAGGTTACCGGCAGGAAGGCAAAAAAAGGGCCGCGGCACCCGGTTTTCCCCGCGCAGGCCGCGGCTGGCCTGCTTTCAGCCAGGCCCGTGGGAATGCAACAAGATATAACGCGCGGGCTGCAGCGGCGTTTTTTCGCGGCTGTCATCTGTTTGTCATGCGCCACGCCTATTCTGCCGCAGCGCTATGGCGCCTCGTCTAATTATAAAATGATGATAGCAACCACCTGACCGGTCTTCGCGCCGGTTTTTTTTATGCCTGCCCGCGCCGGGCGTATAAAAAAGGCCACGCAACCGCGTGGCCTGAGGGCAGTAAAAGGGTGCCGTTATACCGGCTGGTCCGGCGGCAGTGAGGTGCCGATCTGCTCCTGCTGCGCACCGGAGCCCGGGCGGGCGTTGCCCAGCACCGGCTCGTCACCCAGCAGCTCCGGCTCCTGTTTGGCCGTAAACTGGCCGCGGCCGTCATACGAAGGCCCCTGGCTCCAGCGCCCTTCCGGCAGCGGTTTGTCCAGCGAGGTGTTGAGGCAGTAGTAAGAGTGCTCGGTCGCCTCCCCGTCCGGCGGGAAGCTGTTCGGGATCGGCAGCGACGCGCCGATGCCGCCCATCTCCTCAATCACCGCCAGCCACTGCTGCTGGTGCATGGTGTCGCGCGCAATCAGGAAGGAGAGGAAATCTTTCATCCCTTTGTCTTCCGTCAGGTTGTAGAGCCGGGTTGCCAGCACCCGCCCGGTCGCCTCGGCGGTGACGTTGGCCAGCATGTCCGCCGCCACATTGCCGGACGCGTAGATATGGCTCATATCAAACGCCATACCATTGGCGTTAACCGGCATCGCTGCCAGCCCGGAAGAGAGAATATGGCGTGGGTTCATCCCGCCTAGAATCGCGTTGACCACCGGGTCCTTGGCAGAGGCCTCCTGGTAGGAGAGCGGCGCGCCTTCAAGATTTAATGCGACAGCGTAACCGAGCATCTCGATATGCGCTAACTCCTCGGTTGCTGTCGAAATCAATAAATCTTTGATTCTGGCGTCGCCGCGGGCACCCATCGCCTGGAAGAAATATTGCATCGCCACACGGATTTCGCCTTCCACCCCGCCAATCGCCTGTTGCAACAGCATGGCAAACTCAGGATCTGGTTTTTCTACACGTACCGGATATTGCAGTTTCGATGAATGATGAAACATACCCACCTCCTCTCGTTGCGTTGATGAAATGCTGCACAACAAGCATGGGAGGGGTTATGAGAAAACGCAAAAAGAAAAGAGAAAGATTCTCATTTAGTTTAGATAGGTGCCTCTATCCCCTTATTATTCAAGGAGAAGTGGAGAAGCGAGGAAATTTCCCTGCCGGGTGGTCGCCAGGTGGGCGCTTCCCCAAAACGCGGCTGAGGGGAAGAAAGGTCGTTACCGCTAATGAATCATCCGGCGGCTCATTAACGGTAACTTCATGCCTGAATAGCGTGATATTACAACACGGCATTAAACAGAATAAAGGCACCCACACCCCAGGAAATAAGCGTGGTGATCCAGAATGCGGCGCCGCTTTCCCCGGCTACCCCCTTTACCACCTGGTAAATTACCGCAGAGGAGATAAGCCAGGAGACGATGGCTGTCACTAAAAAACTTGTCATAAGCCCTCCTGATAAGTAACCAACGCATTAATAGAGTAGCAATGCTAATGCACTCAGCAATATAAAAAACATCATTATTTCACCCTATTTATCCGTGATGTTTTACAGGCAAGCTCTTTTATCTTTTATGTTATAAAAAATAGCGGCAACCGCGAGGGAATAGATGAATTAGAGTGGTGATAAATGCGTTGTAAAAAAGGATGAGACACCCTGCTTCAGGTAGAGCCGGAAGAGAAAAAACCCGCCGCAGCGGGTTATCAGACACCGGCCCAGGACACGCTTATTTTTCTTCCTTAAGATGGTCACCTCTTTTTTTCGCCGTGGTCACCATGGTGAACGGATAAACATTTGGGGTTTTAGAGAGCATATAAATCAGCGTCTCTTGATTCTCCACCATTTGTTTCAGCAATTCGATATGCTGATTAGCCCTTACCGCCGCCCGGATCAGGTAAAAGACCACGCAAAAAATGGCAGCCCATGAAAGTAAACTCAAGAACCCATTTCCACTCATAATACCCCCTGCTTATATAAGACAACCTGATGATAGCAAGTGGGTGGGCTGATGCTATTGTTGGCGCATCACAGCATCACACTTTCCCTTTATGATATTTTTTATGGCTGCCCCGCCGCGCCCGGCCAGGGTTCAGAAACGAATCTGGACACTCAATACGGTGATCACCGGCAGAATCACCCCGGCCCTCAGGCCGATATAACGGTTAACGTCATATTTGACGCCATGATAGATATAGGGTGCAAAACCCAGCCCCGTTACCTTTTGAATATCGTGATAAGCCCCGGAATCCCCGCAATGGGAGAATGTTTTCGCAAAGAACTCGCCGGCATAGAGATAGATGCCCTCAAATGTCCACTGGTTGCGCGCTGCCCACTTTTTATCCACGCCGAGCAGCACGCAGCGGTCGCCTTCGCTGTTGATCATGGTACCGGCGTAGAGGCTGTAGTCTGAGTCGCTGTCCATCCGCCGTTCAACGGCAATCAGCTTGTTTTTGAAGAACTGCTCATAGCGGTCTGCGGGCGCAAACGCGTGGTACACAAAGGAAGCAGTATGAATAGAGTAGAGATCCAGATCGTCGGCCTGGGGGGCCGATAGCGGGCAAAACACAGCGGCTATGGCGATAAGCCCGGCAAGCGTGTATTTCATTGTCACGTCTTCCTTTCCCAGCAATAACGGTATGGTGATGCTGTTCATTCCGTGCCGGTTCAAGCCCCGGCCTCTGAATTACCAGCGCTTTTTCAGAATTCATGGCTAATTTCCATCGCTTAGCCCTACCCGTAATGCGCATACGATAATAGGGTGACGTTTTCTGGTTAACAAGCGGTTAATTTTCGTTTACCGAGGCAGGCCCCATAAAAAAGACTGCCGGGGCAGCCTTTTGCATCAGGGGGTGCAGAATCGCCAGGGAAAGAGGGGAGCATGTCTCCTCTCATTAATAAGGCAGCGAGATATAGTGGCGGCCCAGCGCCGAAAGTTCGCCGTCACCCTCAAATAAGCGCTGGAAATAGGGATCGGGATTTACCCGCCCGGTGAACCAGGCATAGCGGAAGACATCTTCCCGGCGTTCGCACAGTGCCACCATTTCGCTCATCTGGGTTTTCTGTTTCTCCAGCGAGTCAATTTGCGCCCCATCCTGCTGGCTATGGGCATTCGCAAACTCCGTTACCCAGAAGGGCTTGCCAAACCGGGCGAGCAGATCAAGCTGGCCCGCCAGCCCGTAGTCGTACCAGTGGAAGCCGAGGAAGTCGATCTGCGGTGCGTTGCCCTGATTGGCCGCCGCATAGGCGGCAATAAACGCATCCATCCAGTCAGCCGGGGCCTGATAACCCGGCATGGTGCCCCAGGTAAGTTGCGGCCCAACAATACTCACGCCGGCCTGCCGGGCGATATTCTCAAATCTGGGCCAGAGTCCGGCCGCGCGTTCCGGCTCTGTGTAAGCCTGCCCACCAATAGTTGGCTCATTCAGCACCAGCATATATTTTATGCCGGGGTTCGCCTTAAAAAAGCGTAATACCGAGGCTTCATGGAAATTTTCATTCCACAGCATCGGAATATAGTCCACGCCGCGGCCGGCAGAAAGGGAATACGGCAGGCCCGCATTGGGTGCCGCTCCCCAGTTGTAATACCAGGAGATGCCGTCTGCAATTGCATCGAGGTCGTTAACCGTTGAGAGATCGTAAGCAATGCCGCGCTTAATACTTTTAGACACCATAATCTGTCTCCTCCGGAAAATAGCCCGGGGTCATCGTCGCAAGGCGCGCTGATAATCTCCCCCAGGTGCCGTGAGATTATTTTTCCGGGGCGGAGGTAACCCCTACTCTTTTTTGATCTTTAATTATCACCTTCAGGTTCCGTCTGCGCCTCTGTTATCTCATCGTTATCATTTATTCTGATTAACGCTTTTCAATAAATTGCAGAGAAAATAAAAAAGGCCGCCATAAGGCCGCCTTTACTGATAAAACCCATTAATGCGCGGAATATATCCGCGCCCATGCAGGACAGCTTAACGCGCCCAGCTCGGTTTATTCAGGATATGATCCTGCCAGTCCACCACCTCGCTTTCACGCACGGCAATATTGCGCACGGAGATGCGCTCGCCATGCATGGCGGATTTGGAGCCGGTCAGCAGCGGGTGCCACGGCAGCAGCCCCTTGCCCTCGCCCACCAGGCGGTAAGCGCAGGTCGGCGGCAGCCAGTCGAAAGTGGTGAGGTTTTCACGCGTCAGTTTGATGCAATCTTCTTCCAGGGAGAAACGCCGGTCGTAGTTGCGGCACTGGCAGGATTTAATATTGAGCTGGTTGCACGCCACATTGGTGAAATAGATCTCGTCCGTGTCTTCATCAATCAGCTTGTGCAGGCAGCACTGCCCGCAGCCGTCACACAACGATTCCCATTCGTCATCCGACATCTCAGACAAGGTTTTTTGCTGCCAAAAGGGAAGTTGGGACATATGCGATACCTGATAAGTAAAAAGACGCAGCCTGTATAGACCTTTTACCCGGCAGATGCAAGTTTTCCGCCCGGCAACCGGGCGGAGGCGGGTCACAGCACGCGGGTGGTCAGCGCCTGGCCGTTCAGGGAGATCTCCAGCGTGTCGCCGTTGCGCATCGGCCCCACCCCTTCCGGCGTGCCGGTCAGGATAATGTCACCCGGGCGCAGGGTGAAGAATTTGCTCATGTAGCTGATAAGCGGCAGGATCGGGGTGATCATATCCGCGGTGGTGCCGTCCTGGCGGGTTTCGCCGTTTACCCTGAGCGTCAGCCGTGCCTGTTGCGGGTCACCAAATTCGGCAACCGGGATAAACCCGGACACCGGGCAGGAGCCGTCAAACCCTTTGGCTTTCTCCCACGGCTGACCCGCCTTCTTGAAGTCTGCCTGCAGATCGCGCAGCGTCAGATCCAGGGCGACGCCATAACCGGCGATGGCGTTGGCAACCCGCTCCTCACCGGCCTGCTTCAGCGGCGAACCGATCAGCACCGCCAGCTCCACTTCATGATGCACCGAACCAAAATCTCCGGGGATCGACAGCGGTTGCCGCAGGTCACACAACGCGGTTTCCGGTTTGATAAACAGCACCGGCTCGGCCGAGACCTGGTTACCCATCTCCTTGATATGTTTCGCATAGTTACTGCCAACACAGACGACTTTACTGACCGGGTAGTCCAGCAGGCAACCCTGCCAGTCACGATGTTGATACATGCCCTTCTCCTGCGTGAATGCGTTCATGATGAGGCCCGCACGGCAACTGTGCGGGCTGTTGCGGATTTACCCGGCCACCCCGTCAGCCATCATGCCGATGCTGATGGCGAAGTAGTACGAGCGGTTCCAGTGCATAATGGTGCGGAAATTATCGTACACCATAAACGCCCGGCCCTGCAGGTCATCCGGTGTGATAATCCAGGCGCGGGTCGCCGCGCCCGGCAACGCTTTCGCATCCGCCGGGGTGACGCCGAGCTGCTGCCACTGCGCCACGCTTTTGGCCTGGCTGGTTTTTGTTCCGGCCAGATCGGCACTGAAGCCCGCAGGCAGACGCACCTCCTGGCCCCAGCCTTCACCCGGCTTCCACCCTTCGGTGGCCAGGTAGTTGGCGGCCGAGGCGAACACATCCGCCGGGTTAGTCCAGATGTCGATGCGGCCGTCGCCGTCGCCGTCCGCCCCGTAATTCAGGAACGAGGTCGGCATAAACTGCGACTGCCCCATCGCCCCGGCCCAGGAGCCTTTCATCTGGTCCGCTGCAATGTGCCCCTGCTGGATAATTTTCAGCGCCGCCATCAGCTCTTTGGTAAAGAAGGCCTCACGCCGCCCCTCAAAGGCCAGGGTGGCGAGGGCGGAGATCACATCCTCTTTGCCCTGGATTTTGCCGAAACTGCTCTCCATGCCCCACAGCGCCACAATATATTGCGGCTGAACGCCGTAACGCTGCGCGGCCGCATCCACCTGCGCCTGGTGGTCACGGTACTGGGTTTTGCCCTGGGCAATTTTCCAGGCAGGCAGCACGCGGGTGAGGTAATCATCCAGCGTGACCTTCTTCTCTAACTGGTTGCGGTCAGATTTGATTACCCGGTCAACAAAATGGATGTTGGCAAAGGCGCTGCTGAGGGTCGCGTCACTGATGCCCTGCGCGCGCGCCTGCTGCTTCAGCTGCTCCACATAGGCCGGGAACTCAGCCGGGTCACGCCCCTGGGCCGCCAGCGTGGTCTGCCCTGCCGGTTTGGCGGACAGCATCCCGCCGCCGGGGGCCGCTGCCTGTGCCGCAGGCGGCGCGGGCGGCGCGGCCTGGTTCTTGCCGGCGCACCCTGCCAGGGCCAGCGCGCCAATCAGCGCGGCCACCGCTCTCTGTTTCATACCGTTCATCCTTTTATATCCACCAGATCCTTCAGGATAGACCAGCGCCGGCGTGGCGGAAATGCGCGGCGCAGAATCATTCAATGCGTCACCGTTCACATTTTCCGCAGAAATTACCCTGCAACCCGCCTGTTGCGCATTATTCCGGCTTATTATCCAGAGGCTGTTTCAATAATGATTCAACCGGCGGCGGGATCTGCAAATAATAGCCCTGACTGGTCAATGCCTCGCGGACTTTATCAATATCGGCATTGGCTAATTTTTGACGATTTGCCAGATTGACGGTCATCGCAAACTGGGGTTGGCCGAAACTTTTCAGCAACTCCTCCGGCACACGGGAGAAATCGTCTCTTTTTTCGATGTAAAGATAAGTTTGGTCGCGTTTTGAACTTCTATAAATCATGCAAAGCATTTTTTTAACTCTTTTTAATGGGGGCGGTGTCTTGCCTAGATATACCGGTGACTATAACATGCTTAGCGTACATCGGAATATCGCCCCCCGGGTGCTGTTCCGGGGATTTATGTTGCTGAAACTGAGTCAGGATAGATGTCACAATCGCCCATTGAGCTAAAAGGCAGCAGTTTTACCCTGTCGGTGGTTCACTTACACCATTCGCAACCTGAGGTTATTCGTCAGGCGCTACAGGATAAAGTCGATCAGGCCCCGGCTTTCCTCAAGGACGCCCCTGTGGTCATCAACGTGGCCTCCCTGAGCGGTGAGGTTAACTGGAGAGAGATTCAACAGGCTGTTGCTTCCGCAGGCCTTCGTGTTGTCGGCATCAGCGGATGTAAAGATGAGCGGTTAAAACGCGCCATCACGCGTGCCGGGCTGCCGTTGCTGAATGAAGGCAAGGGTCAGAAAGCCACCCCGCCCCCGGCCCCCGCGGTGCCGGAGAGTGTGCCGGCGGCCAAGACGCGCATCATCAACACCCCTGTCCGTTCCGGGCAACAGATTTATGCACGTAACAGCGATCTTATCGTCACCAGCAGCGTCAGCGCCGGGGCGGAACTTATCGCTGACGGTAATATCCATGTTTATGGAATGATGCGCGGCCGTGCGCTGGCAGGTGCCTCCGGCGACGCGCAATGCCAGATTTTCTGCACGCATCTGAGTGCTGAGCTCGTGTCGATTGCCGGGCAGTACTGGCTGAGTGACCAGATCCCGCCGGAATATGCCGGCCAGGCGGCGCGCCTCAGCCTGATAGAGAACGTGTTAACCATACAACCTTTAAACTAAGCCCTTTTACAAGGAATCTTTTCATGGCACGCATTATTGTTGTTACATCGGGTAAAGGGGGCGTTGGCAAGACTACATCAAGCGCGGCCATTGCTACCGGCTTAGCCCAGAAAGGGAAAAAGACCGTTGTCATCGACTTCGACATCGGGCTGCGTAATCTTGATTTGATCATGGGGTGTGAGCGCCGCGTGGTCTACGATTTTGTCAATGTTATCCAGGGCGATGCGACCCTGAACCAGGCGCTGATCAAAGACAAGCGCACCGAACAGCTCTACATCCTGCCCGCCTCACAGACCCGTGACAAAGATGCCCTGACCCGGGAAGGCGTGGAAAAAATCCTTAACGACCTGGTGGCAATGGATTTTGAGTTCATCATCTGTGACTCCCCGGCCGGGATCGAAACCGGTGCGCTGATGGCGCTCTACTTCGCCGATGAGGCGATCATCACCACCAACCCGGAAGTCTCCTCGGTGCGCGACTCCGACCGCATTCTGGGCATCCTCTCCTCCAAATCCCGCCGTGCCGAACAGGGCCAGGGGCCGATCAAGGAGCACCTGCTGCTGACGCGCTATAACCCGGGCCGGGTTAACCGCGGTGACATGCTGAGCATGGAAGATGTGCTGGAGATCCTGCGTATTCCGCTGGTGGGCGTGATTCCGGAAGATCAGTCGGTGCTGCGCGCCTCCAACCAGGGCGAGCCGGTAATCCTCGACCAGGAATCGGACGCCGGCAAAGCCTATGATGACACCGTGGCGCGCCTGCTGGGCGAGGAGCGTCCTTTCCGTTTCGTTGAAGAAGAGAAGAAGGGCTTCCTGAAACGCCTTTTTGGGGGATAAACCATGGCATTGTTAGACTTTTTTCTGTCCCGCAAAAAATCAACAGCCAATATAGCCAAGGAACGGCTGCAAATCATCGTCGCTGAACGCCGCCGCGGGGACTCTGAGCCCCCGTATTTGCCGGATCTGAAGCGCGATATTCTGGCGGTGATTTGCAAATATATCCAAATCGACCCCGAGATGCTTCACGTGCAGTTTGAACAGAAAGGGGACGATATTTCAGTTCTGGAACTTAACGTAACCTTACCGGATACAGAAGAACCGCCGAAATGATCGTCTCGGGTTAATCTCCCCCTGTGTCGGCACAGGGGGGATTGTTTTCTCCGTTACGCGTTTTTTATCACTGTACAGGCATCCAGTTAATAACGCGATAACGTTACAGCTTCCCTTAATAATGCGGCGGCACCCATTAAGACTTATCCCAAATACGCTGGCATCCTGCTGCGTTATTCTTAACTTTGCCGCCCATCTTTATTACGCCCTATTATCTTCCCGATCTTTTTTCAGCGGCCAAAACGTTTCCTTACCTTTCAGCCGGCTTATTATCAGAATTCGTTTAATACTGCGGTTAATTTTTCAGCCAATAAGGTGCCGCGCCAGCCGGACATTAATTCAGGCTGGTTATCGCCCTGCTTTAATCCCCAATGCCAATTCAGCAACTGGTTAATTTGCCGGCGCGAGGCGATCAGCTCAACGCTCAGGCCGCTGCTTTCACTGACTTCCTGAATCACCGCTTTCAGCTCTTTAAAGGCGCGCTTATAGCCCGGCTGGTCAATCAGGTTGGCGACCGGCGGCGGCAGCGCCTCTTCCGGCACGGCATTGCCCTCTTCTACCAGCGCCAGCAGCGTCCGGCCGTGGTAGCGGATCTCCGGGCCGCTCAGCCCCAGGGTGTCCAGCTCTGCCAGTGAGGTCGGCTGGTAACGCGCCACCTGCCACAGGTTCTCTTCCCGCACCACAAAGTTCACCGCCAGGTCACGCTGGCGTGCCTGTTGCAGCCGCCAGGCGGCCAGTTTTTGCAGGCAGGCGAGCTGGCGGGTGCGTAGTTGCCAGGCGTTGCCGATCTCACGGTAAGCCAGTTCCGGGGCCAGCACGTCGCTGCGGCGGCGGCAGAGTGCACGGCACTCATCCAGCGCCGCCTCCAGCCAGCCGGCTTCTTGCGCCTCCTGCTCCAGGCGAAGCGCCATCGGCAGCAGGTAGAACACATCCGCTGCCGCGTAATCACACTGGCGGCTGCTGAGCGGGCGCGCCAGCCAGTCGGTGCGTGATTCGCTCTTGTCCAGCTCCACCTCCATGTACTCTGCCACCAGCTTGGCAAAGCCGCAGGAGAGCGGGCGCCCGGTAAAGGCTGCCAGGATCTGGGTGTCAATCATTGGCGTCGGCAGTGCGTTGAAGGCGTTCAGGAACACCTCCAGATCTTCACTGCCGGCGTGCAGGAACTTGATCACCTGGTCATCCAGCAGCAGGTCGCGGAAGGGTTGCCACTCGGTAATGGTCAGCGGGTCAATCAGGGAGAGCCGCTCGCCGTCGAACAGCTGGATCAGCCCCAGTTGCGGGTAGTAAGTGCGGGTACGGACAAACTCTGTGTCCAGGGCGATGCGCGAATGCTGACGGGCGTGAAGGCACACTTCTTCCAGCTCAGGATTGGTGGTGATCAACTGATAATTCAAAACGTCACTCTCTTACGGCTAAAGGATGATACGTGACAACGCCGGCACAGGCCGGCGTTGTAAGATGGATGGCAAGCCCGGTCAGGCAGCGGCATCCTGCCGGGCTTTCAGATGTTCGTCGCGCAGGGCGCGACGCAGGATCTTGCCGACATTCGATTTCGGCAGCTCGTCACGGAACTCAATAATTCTCGGCACTTTATAGCCGGTCAGGTGGCGGCGGCAGTGGGCCTGCAGCTCCTCCTGCGTCAGGGACGGGTCTTTGCGGACCACACAGACTTTGACCGCTTCCCCCGAGGATTCGCTGGGCACGCCGATGGCCGCGGCCTCCAGCACTTTCGGGTGCTGCATCAGCACCTCTTCAATCTCATTCGGGTAAACATTAAACCCGGAAACCAGGATCATATCTTTTTTGCGATCCACAATCCGCAAAAAGCCCTGCTCGTCCACTGTAACGATATCGCCGGTCGAGAGCCAGCCCTCTTTCAGCACCTCCTCTGTGGCATCCGGCCGTTGCCAGTAGCCGGGCATCACCTGCGGCCCGCGGATCAGCAGTTCGCCCGGCTCGCCGGGGGGGACGTCGCGCCCCTGGTCATCCACCAGCCGGATATCGGTCGAGGGCACCGGCAGGCCGATGCTGCCGGTATAGTGTTGCGTATCATAGGGGTTACCGGTCACCAGCGGGGCGCACTCTGTCAGGCCGTAGCCCTCCAGCAGGTGCTTGCCGGTGAGCTGCTCCCACTTCTCCGCCACCGCCCGCTGCACCGCCATGCCGCCGCCCACTGAAAGGCGCAGGGTGGAAAAGTCCAGCGTGCGGAATTCCGCATTGTTGAGCAGCGCGTTATAAAGCGTATTGACGCCGGTCAGCGCGGTAAACGGGTATTTCGCCAGCTCTTTGACCAGCCCGCCGATGTCGCGCGGGTTGGTGATCAGCAGGTTGCTGCCGCCCAGTTCAATAAACAGCAAGCAGTTCACCGTCAGGGCAAAAATATGGTAAAGCGGCAGCGCCGTTACCACCAGTTCATGCCCGGCGCGCAGCAGCGGCGAATAGGCGGCTTTGGTCTGCTCCAGGTTGGCCTGCATATTGCGGTGGGTCAGCATCGCCCCTTTCGCCACCCCGGTGGTGCCGCCGGTATATTGCAGGAACGCCAGATCGTCGTTGGTGATGTCCGGTTTGATGTAGGTGAGGCCACGGCCGCGTTGCAGGGCGGTACGGAAAGAGACGGCATCCGGCAGGTGGTATTTCGGCACCAGCCGCTTGATATATTTCACCACGAAGTTGACCAGCGTGCCTTTGGCGGCCGAGAGCTGGTCGCCCAGCCGGGTGAGGATCACATGGCGCACCTGGGTGTTGTAGACCACTTTTTCCAGCGTGTGGGCAAAGTTGGAAACGATCACGATGGCACTGGCACCGCTGTCATTGAGCTGGTGCTCCAGCTCGCGCGGCGTATAGAGCGGGTTGACGTTGACCACCACCATCCCGGCCCGCAGCACACCAAACAGGGCGATGGGGTATTGCAGCAGGTTGGGCATCATCAGGGCGACGCGGTCACCCTTTTTCAGTTTCAGCTCATGTTGCAGGTACGCCGCAAAGGCCCGGCTGCGCTCCTCAAGTTTGCGGAAGGTCATCACCTCCCCCATATTGATAAATGCCGGCTGGTCGGCGTAGCGCAACGCCGCGTTTTCGAACATCTCAATCAATGAACCATAGCGATCCGGGTCAATCTCGGCCGGAACGTCAGAGGGATACCGTGTTAGCCAAACCTTTTCCAAGGTATTACTCCTGAATCATTATTTGTCGTCATGTTTGCCGATCTGAATCGTCGGTTTAACAATATTTTAACTCAGCTTACCAGTTAGTTTTTAAACAATTTCCAGGTTGCGAACCGGGTCACTAATTTGCTGAGGCCCCGACGGGGCAAAAAAATAAGGCGGCTTACGCCGCCTGAAATATCATGATTATTCAGTGACTACTGTCTGCACCTGGGCCGGTGCCGGGGAGTACCAGCCGCCGCCACCGTAGAAGCCCGGCCCCCAGCCGGGGCCGCCCCAGCCCGGGCCACCCCAGCCCCACGGGCCGGTTGGGCCGGGCGGCATGACTACCTGCTGTTGCAGCCGCCAGCGCTTGTAGCTGTTGGCGTTCATGACCACGAAGGTGTAGTCGGTCTCGCCGATTTTACCGCGCTCAGCGCCGGTAATCGGCCCCACTACCGTCACCAGTTGCCCGCGCAGGTCAACCGGGTCGACAAAGCCGTTGATGTACGCCACCAGCCGCCCGGTGGAGCGCTCGCCCAGTATCGGGCGGGCCACGGAATCAAGCGGCACGGCCGCAATCTCCAGCCGGGTACGGTTTTTCTCATTGCTCATATTGACCACGGAGCCGCCGAAGCGCGCCTCCTGCCCCACATAGAGCTGGGGCGCACTCTGAACGGCCGCCAGGTTCTGCTGCGGCGTGGCAGTGGTTCCTTTGATCACCTCCGGCACGGTGGCACACCCTGTCAGAGACAGGATGGCCGCGCTGAGGATGCCGGCAACAATATGGCGTTTCGCACCAATCCGGTGTTTCTCAACAATTCGGTTTTTCGCAATAACAGGGCTTTTCAAAGACGGCTTACGCATACCTGCTCTCCGGGTTGAATCTGACACTTTGACCACATCACCGGGTATAAGTTGCCGTGCCTTAGCGGCCGGGAAGTTTTTTCCAGGTCACTTCATTGCGCAGATAGACCGGTTCAGCCTGGTCGACCGCCACGGTACGCTTCGCAGACCAGGCATCCAGGGCCGGCGGCAGCATATCCTCAGCATGGGGCAGCAGCATGTCGCCATCGTTCAGCGTTAATAATGTGCCTGCCACCAGATCAGGATAGCTTGTCCAGCCGGTTCCGGCTGTGGCCCAGTGCCCGGAAAGCGATTGTGCGCGGGCCAGCACCTGTTCCGGCGTGAGCACCGCTTCACTCGCTTCGCCCTGCCAGCTGCCCTGTGCCGTGCGGCTGTACTCGCCCCAGTAGACCTCGCCCATGCGCGCGTCAATGGCGGTCAGCACGCGGGTGGCCCCGGTGCGGCGGAACGCGCCCTGCGCCATCGTCTGCAGGGTGGAGACGCCGATCATCGGCAGGTCTGCGCCCAGCGCCAGCCCCTGCGCAATGCCGATGCCGATGCGTACGCCGGTAAAGCTGCCCGGCCCGCGGCCAAAGGCCAGGGCATCAAGCTGGGAGAGGGTCAGCCCGGCCTCGGCCAGGATCTGCTCCACCAGCGGCAGGATACGCTGCGTGTGCTCGCGCGGGCAGAGTTCAAAATGGGCGAGGGTTTCGCCGTGGTTCCAGAGCGCGACGGAACAGGCTTCCGTGGCGGTATCAATGGCTAAAATTCGCGTGGACATGCCAACCTCAGGCAGGAAAGATGGGTTTTCATTAAGGGCGCGCATGATAGCACAGGGCAGCGGCTATTGCTGCCCCGCGCCCCGGCGCAGGAAGGCAGCGGCTTCACCCAGGTCACGGGTGCGCGGCGTCGGCGGCAGGCTGTTGAGGAAGACCGCGCCGTAAGGGCGCATCACCAGCCGGTTGTCGCAGATCACCAGCACGCCGCGGTCATCCGTGTCACGGATCAGGCGGCCTACCCCCTGTTTCAGGGTGATCACCGCTTCCGGCAACTGCACATCGGCGAACGGGTCACCGCCGCGCAGGCGGCAATCCTCAATCCGCGCCTTGAGCAGCGGGTCGTCCGGCGCAGTAAACGGCAGCTTGTCGATGATCACCAGCGACAGCGCATCCCCGCGCACATCCACCCCTTCCCAGAAACTGCTGGTGGCCACCAGCAGCGCATTGCCGGCGGCGATAAACTGCGCCAGCAACTGGCCTTTGCTGGTTTCGCCCTGCACCAGCACCGGCAGCGTCATGCTGGCACGAAACTCCTCCGCCAGTTGCCGCAGCATCTGGTGTGAGGTGCAGAGGAAGAAGCAGCGCCCGCCGTTGGCCTCAATCAGCGGTTTCAGCATCCGCGCCAACTGGCGGCCGCCGCCGGGCTGGTTTGGCTCCGGCAGGAAGCGCGGCACGCAGAGCAGCGCCTGCCGGGCGTAGTCGAACGGGCTGGCGAGCAGCAGGGATTTTGCGTTCTCCAGCCCCAGCCGGTCGGTAAAGTGCGCCAGTTTGTCATCCACCGACAGGGTCGCCGAGGTGAAAATCCAGCTGCCCGGTTTCTCTTTCATCACTTCGGTGAATTTGTCACTCACCGACAGCGGCGTCAGCGCCAGGATGAAATGGCGCGAGGTGCACTCGAACCAGTAACTGAAGCCCGGCAGCGCCGTCTCCTTCAGCCGTTTCAGCCGCGCGCGGTAGAGGGTGGCGCGCTCAAAGGCGGCATCCAGCAGCGCGGAGCGCCCCAGTGACAGCTTCACCACGTCGTAACAGAGCTCCAGCGCATCATCAAGCCGCACCAGTGACCGTTGCAGCTGCGCATCCTGCAACGCCTCGCGCAGGTTGCCGCGGTAGCCCGGTTCTCCCAGCGCCAGGCGGAAATCCTGCGCGCTCTGCGCCAGCCGGTCGGCGCTTTTCTGCAACTGCGCCGAGTCCCGCACTTCAGTGCGGTAGGCGATGGTGATGTCTTTCGCCAGGTCGAGCAGCTGGCGGCTGGAGAGCTGCTGGCCGAAATACTGGCTGGCGATGTCCGGGATCTGGTGCGCTTCGTCGAAGATCATCACATCCGCCGCCGGGATCAGTTCACCGAAACCGCCCTCTTTCACCACCATATCCGCCATAAACAGGTGGTGGTTCACCACCACCACGTCGGCGTCCATCGCCCGGCGGCGCGCCTTGACCACGAAACACTCTTTGTAGAGCGGGCAGTCGCTGCCGAGGCAGTTGTCATTGGTGCTGGTGACCAGCGGCCAGACCATACTGTCTTCCGCCACGCCGCTGCAGTTGCTGATGTCGCCGTCACTGGTTTCAGACGCCCAGCGCCGCAGCTGCACCAGTTCGGCCAGCGCCGAGTTGGCCAGCTCGCCGCCCGCCAGCGTCTGCTGTTCCAGCCGCTCGAGGCAGAGGTAGTTGGCGCGCCCTTTGAGCAGCGCCAGCTTGCCGGTGTAGTCCAGCGCTTTCGCCACTGTCGGCAGGTCACGGCTGTAGAGCTGGTCCTGCAGGGCTTTTGACCCGGTGGAGATGATCACTTTGCGGTTGGCGCGCAGGGCCGGGGCGAGGTAGGCGTAGGTCTTGCCGGTGCCGGTACCGGCCTCTACCACCAGCGGCTGCTGGGCGGCAATGGCACCGGCCACGGCGGCAGCCATCTGTTGCTGGGGTTCACGGGGTTTAAAACCAGGGATATGTTGCGCCAGGGCGCCATCAGGGGCGAAATCGTCGGTCACACTGCCTCTCAGCCGGAAAAAATCAGCGCTGATTATGCCAATCCTTCCCGCCCGCTACCACACCCATCTTTGCGCAGGCTGTGGTACGCTTAGGCCGCCGCCGGGATGTGACCCGGCATCCCCTTGATAAAACAGCCAAAGGAGCTGCCCATGACCATCGAGCGTTACCTGCCGGAACACCGGATGTCCGAAGCGACCATTTTCAACGACACTATCTACTACACCAGCGTGCCGGAAAACCTGGACGCGGATGCCGAAGCGCAAACCGCCAACGCGCTGGCGACCATCGACGCGGTGCTCACCACCCTGGGGTCGGACAAGAGCCGCATTCTGGACGCGACCATTTTCCTGGTGGAGAAGAGTGATTTCGCCGCCATGAACCGCGCCTGGGACGCCTGGGTCTCCCCCGGCAATGCGCCGGTGCGCTGCACGGTGCAGGCGGGGCTGATGAACCCCGGCTACAAAGTGGAGATCAAGGTGATCGCCGCGCGCTGAGCCACAGCCGTTACGCCGCCATAAAAAAAGCCATCCCAGAGGATGGCTTTTTACTAACAGTGCGTGGATCAGCTGCGGGCACCGGCTACCGCGTCACGGGCAAGTTCCGTGATGCGGCCATAGTCACCCTGCGCCAGCGCATCAGCCGGCACCAGCCAGGAGCCGCCGATGCAGAGCACGCTTTTCAGCGCCAGGTAGTCACGGTAGTTGTTTGGCGTGATGCCGCCGGTCGGGCAGAAACGCACCTGCGGGAACGGCCCGGCAATCGCCTGCAGCGCTTTCACGCCGCCGTTGGCTTCCGCCGGGAAAAACTTGAACTCACGCAGGCCATAATCCATCCCCAGCATCAGTTCAGACACGGTGCTGATCCCCGGGATAAGCGGGATCGGGCCGTCGGTGGCCGCCTTGAGCAGCGGTGCCGTCAGGCCGGGGCTGATGGCGAACTGCGCCCCGGCGCTGATCACCTCATCGAGCTGCTGCGGGTTAATCACCGTCCCGGCACCGATAATCGCCTCCGGCACCTCGCGGGCAATCGCCCGGATCGCTTCCAGGGCGCACTCGGTGCGCAGGGTCACTTCCAGCACCTTCACACCGCCCGCCACCAGCGCTTTCGCCAGCGGCACCGCATGCTCCAGCTCATTGATCACAATGACCGGAACCACCGGGCCTGAGGTGAGGATCTGTTCCGCGCTGACTTTCCAGTTTTTCATCCGTTTAACTCCATCTATGCCGTACCGGCATCGGTTGATATATGGCGCGCCCCTGCCACAGGGACCTGTCAGCACGCTGACAAGTGTCCGACCGCACCTTGTGCCATACAAACTTCCCTACTGCGCAATACTGGCCGGTGCCGCGGCACCGGGTACTGAATACTGTTGGTCAGGCCGTCCAGTAGACGTCCACCGGCGTCTGTTGCTGGTGCAGGATCGCCCGCACCGGCATCTCATTGACATCCTCACCCTGCATCGCCTGTTCATACAGCTCGCGTTTGGCCTCACCCACCAGATGCAGATAGATGTGGCGGCTGCTGAGCAGCACCGGCAGGCTCAACGTCAGCCGCGCCAGCGGCGCGGTCACCGGTGACATGGCAAAACAGCGCCGCCCGGAGTCCATCGCCAGCGCCGCGGGCAGGTTGGCCGCCCCGGGGAACAGCGAGGCGGTGTGCCCGTCCGCGCCCATCCCCAGGATCAGCACATCCGCCGGCCACGGCACCAGCGCCAGCGCCGCTTCCGTGACCTCCGCGCCCTCTTCCGGCGTGGTGCTGCTGTTTTTCAGGCCGATGAAGGTGGCGGCCGTGGCCGGGCCGGTCAACAGCGCCCGGCGTACCAGGCGTTCGTTGCTCAGCGCGTCGTGCGTGTCGACCCAGCGCTCATCCGCCAGGGTGATCACCACCTTCTCCCACGCCAGCGGCTGCTGGGCCAGCTGTTCAAACAGCCCGAGCGGCGTCCGCCCGCCGGAGACCACCAGGGTGGCATGGCCCCTCGCCGCGATCCCCTGACGCAAACTGTCGGCAACCTTTCGTGCAAAACTCTGGTTCAGCGTCAGTGCGCTGGGAAACTCGGCGAAATGTGCCATACCCTGCCCCTTATTACTCAAACTCGTTCCAGGAACGGCCGTCGCGGGTAATCATCGCCACGGAGGCCACCGGGCCCCAGGTGCCGGACTGGTACGGCTTCGGCGCTTCATTGTCCGCAGACCAGGCCTGCATGATGGAGTCGACCCATTTCCACGCCTCTTCCACCTCATCACGGCGCACGAACAGCGCCTGGATGCCGCGCATCGCTTCAAGCAGCAGACGCTCGTAGGCATCCGCGATGTGTTGCTGGTGGAAGGTCTCGGAGAAGCTCAGGTCGAGTTTGGTGGTCTGCAGGCGGTGCTTGTGCTCCAGCCCCGGCACCTTGTTCAGCACCTGAATGTCGATGCCCTCGTCCGGTTGCAGGCGGATGGTGAGCTTGTTCTGCGGCAACTGCTGGTAAGAGTCACGGAACAGGTTCAGCGCCGGGTTCTTGAAGTAGACCACCACTTCAGAGCATTTGGTCGGCAGGCGTTTACCGGTACGCAGGTAGAACGGCACCCCGGCCCACTGCCAGTTGTCGATGTCCACGCGGATCGAGACGAAGGTTTCGGTGTTGCTGCTTTTGTTCGCCCCCTCTTCTTCCAGGTAGCCCGGCACTTTTTTGCCCTGCACGAACCCGGCGGTGTACTGGCCGCGCACCGTGGTTTCACGCACGTTGCTCTGGTCGATGCGGCGCAGCGAGCGCAGCACTTTGACTTTCTCGTCACGGATGCGGTCGGTGGTCAGGTCCGCCGGCGGTGACATGGCGATCATGGTCAGGATTTGCAGCAGGTGGTTCTGGATCATGTCGCGCATCTGGCCGGCTTTGTCGAAGTAACCCCAGCGGCCTTCGATGCCCACCTCTTCCGCCACGGTGATCTGCACGTGGTCGATGGTGCGGTTGTCCCAGTTGGTGGCAAACAGGGAGTTGGCGAAACGCAGCGCCAGCAGGTTCAGTACCGTCTCTTTGCCGAGGTAGTGGTCGATGCGGTAGACCTGGGATTCGTTAAAGAACTCTGCCACCTGATCGTTGATCACGCGGGAGGATTCCAGATCCGTGCCCAGCGGTTTTTCCATCACCACGCGCGCCGGATCTTTGTTCAGGCCGGCTTCACCCAGGCCGCGGCAGATGGCGCCAAAGGTGTTTGGCGGCATGGCGAAATAGTTGATGGTGACGCGGTTTTCCTGGTCCAGCATCTTGCCGAGGTTGGCGAAGTGCTCACTGTCGTTGACGTCCAGGTTACAGAAGTCGAGGCGCGCGCTCAGGGTTTCCCACAGCGTGTCGTCCAGCTTCTCTTTCATGAAAGTGGTCAGCGCTTCCTTCACGACCTTGATGTAGGCCGCTTTGTCCCAGTCTGCACGCCCGACGCCGATGATTTTGGTGTCCGGGTGGATGTGGCCGGCTTTTTCGAGCTGATAGAGCGAGGGCAGCAATTTGCGGCGGGCCAAATCGCCTTTCGCGCCGAAAATAACCAGGTCACATGCCTGGGCTGTAGAGGTTACCGCCATGTTCTTCTCCTCATTGCAGGATATTTGTAATTTTCTTACATGAATAATGTACTCTGTTTAGCCGCGACCCGTAAACCCGGATCTAAAGCCTTAATAAACGTCCAGAAATTACACCCGGCAACCCTGTGGAAAAAGACTGACCCATTTCTCGCGCCTATGATGTAATTTTCTGACGTTTTTGACACCCGTTTACCATTATGAAAGTTAGACACAGTTCAAATTCTGGTGAAAAAAGAGGAAATTATCCTTTCCGGCCGGTGCCAACCCCTTTCGGGTCGTTGTATATTTTCATTAAACCGGCATTGATTTCTCCTTTGATTGAAATCGACAAAACCCATGAGTGATAGTTAACGAATGAATACGCTGGACATTATCCAGACGCATCTGGAGATCCTGAGCAAGTCGGAGCGGAAAGTGGCGGAAGTGATCCTGGCCTCGCCCCAGACCGCCATCCACTCCAGCATCGCCACGCTGGCCCGCCTGGCGGACGTCAGCGAACCCACCGTAAACCGCTTCTGCCGCCGGCTCAATACCAAGGGCTTTCCCGATTTCAAACTCCACCTGGCTCAAAGTCTGGCTAATGGAACGCCATACGTAAACCGCAATGTGGATGAGGCAGACAGCGTGGCGGCCTACACCGATAAAATTTTTGAATCGGTGATGGCGAATCTTGACCACGTCAAAACCACGCTGGATATCACCGCCATCAACCGCGCCGTGGATCTGCTGACCCAGGCGAAGAAGATCTCCTTTTTCGGCCTCGGGGCCTCTGCGGCCGTGGCCCACGACGCGATGAACAAATTTTTCCGGTTTAATATCCCGGTGGTCTACTTCGATGACATCGTGATGCAGCGCATGAGCTGCATGAACTCCAGCGAGGGCGACGTGGTGGTGCTGATCTCCCACACCGGGCGCACCAAAAACCTGGTGGAGCTGGCGCATATCGCCCGGGAGAACGATGCCACGGTGATCGCCCTCACCTCCCGCGACACGCCGCTGGCGCAGGAAGCGACGCTGCCGCTGCTGCTGGATGTGCCGGAAGACACCGACGTTTACATGCCGATGATCTCCCGCATCGCCCAGCTGACACTGATTGATGTGCTGGCGACCGGTTTTACTCTGCGCCGCGGGGCTAAATTCCGTGATAACCTGAAGCGTGTTAAAGAAGCGTTAAAAGAGTCCCGGTTCGACAAAGGCACCGCCGCCCCGCGCGAGCACAACCCGGACTAAGGCCACCGCACGAATGATCCAGACCGGTGCCGTGCCCCGCTGATAATGGGGCTGACGCCTGTGCGCGGCCCGGCAGGCCCCTGTTTCACCCGGATGAAACACTTTTGTCGTAAAATTACAGTTACTGCATTGTTTGGTTACCCTTTTCCCGGGAAAACCCATGCCTTACCAGTCAACGGAGTTATACATGTCCAGACGGCTCAGAAGAACCAAGATTGTAACCACACTGGGGCCGGCTACCGACCGCGACAATAATCTGGAAAAAATTATTGCTGCAGGTGCCAACGTAGTCCGCCTGAATTTCTCCCACGGCAGTGCCGAAGACCAGATGCTGCGCGCCAACAAAGTGCGTGAGATCTCAGCCCGGCTGGGCCGCCATGTTGCCATCCTCGGGGATCTGCAGGGGCCGAAAATCCGCGTATCCACCTTCCGCGAGGGCAAGGTGTTCCTGAATGTCGGTGACCGTTTCCTGCTGGACGCCAACCTGGCGAAAGGCGAAGGGGACAAAGAGCGCGTCGGCATTGACTACAAAGGGCTGCCGGGTGATGTGGTGCCGGGCGACATCCTGCTGCTGGACGACGGCCGCGTGCAGCTGAAAGTGCTGGAAGTTCAGGGCATGAAAGTCTTTACCGAGGTCACGGTCGGCGGCCCGCTCTCCAATAACAAAGGCATCAACAAGCTGGGCGGCGGCCTGTCGGCAGAGGCGCTGACGGAAAAAGACAAAGCGGACATCGTCACCGCCGCCAAAATCGGCGTCGACTACCTCGCCATCTCCTTCCCGCGTACCGGTGAAGACCTGCACTACGCCCGCCGCCTGGCGCGTGACGCCGGTTGCCATGCCAAAATCGTCTCCAAAGTGGAGCGCGCCGAAGCCGTCGCCAGTGAGGCCGCGATGGATGACATCATCCTCGCCTCTGACGTGGTGATGGTGGCGCGCGGCGATCTGGGCGTTGAGATCGGTGACCCGGAGCTGGTTGGCATCCAGAAGAAGCTGATCCGCCGCGCCCGTACCCTGAACCGCGCGGTAATCACCGCCACGCAGATGATGGAGTCGATGATCACCAACCCGATGCCGACCCGCGCCGAAGTGATGGACGTCGCCAACGCCGTGCTCGACGGCACCGATGCGGTGATGCTGTCAGCCGAGACGGCAGCCGGCCAGTACCCGGCGGAGACCGTGGCGGCGATGGCGCGCGTCTGCCTGGGTGCGGAGAAGATCCCCAGCATTAATGTCTCCAAACACCGGCTGGATGTGCAGTTCGACAACATTGAGGAGGCGATCGCCATGTCCTCCATGTATGCCGCCAACCACCTGAAGGGCGTTACGGCGCTGATCGCCATGACGGAGTCGGGCCGCACGGCGTTGATGATGTCCCGCATCAGCTCTGGTCTGCCGATCTTCGCCATGTCACGCCACGAGCATACGCTAAACCTCACCGCCCTTTACCGTGGGGTAACGCCGGTCTATTTCGACAGCAATAACGACGGCGTGGCCGCCGCGCACGACGCCGTGACCCTGCTGCGCGACAAAGGCTACCTGCTCTCCGGCGATCTGGTGATCGTGACCCAGGGTGATGTGATGAGCACCACCGGCACCACCAACACCAGCCGCGTGCTGCGGGTAGAGTAACGTCTCTGCGTTTTCTCAGCCGGCCTTGCGCCGGCTTTTTATTGCCCCTGTTATTTCCCGGTTATTTCCCCCACCCAAAAATAATGCCTGCATTATTATCCGTACCGCTTTTACGCCTATTTTCCGGTAAACCGGATTACCTTAAAAATCACCTTATCATTATTATTAATTCCCTCATTGAACCACTAAGAAATATGACGCGTTTAAAAACACTTTTATTAAAAATAAGCAGACATTTCTTATTCCACGATCAATAAAGCAGCATCTACACCTGCTAAAAAAGTGACACAGATCACATTTCTTAGTCCACTTCTCCACAATGTCTGCCTTTTTCTAACTGATAACTTGAATGATAATGATTTGCATTTATAATGCTTCGCAACGGTTAAATGTTTGTTACCTCTTACTCAGTGAGGCTTTACCTACTGATTAAATTATAAAAAATTTCCAACGCCAACTGATCGCCCTGCGACCTTCCGCGCACCATCCGGAGGCAGCGGCGCGCAAACACGCCAGAACTGGACTTTTTTCTCTCTTTTTTGGGGCGGCACCCGCACGCCCCTGAAATAAAACAGGGCTCTATTATGTTTGACATGAATCCCGCTGCTGCCAGCGATGAAAACTGTAAAAAACCCCGCACGGCGGCCTCCTTTCTTTTTAATCAGCACACCACTCAGGAGTGGCAACAGCAAATAACGCAGGCGACCTCCCTGGTCACCGGGCATATTAACGGCGCGGAGAAACCTTTCAGCGGAATATTGCCCTCTGAGCTGGTGGAAGAATTTACCCGCGTTGATCTGCACCAGCCGCTGGGGAGCGCGGAAGCGGCGCTGGCCGAGCTGGAAACCCTCTACCTGCGTGACGCCGTCTACTTCCATCACCCGAAATACCTGGCGCACCTCAACTGCCCGCTGGTATTGCCTGCTCTGCTGGGGGAGTCGATCCTCTCCAGCATCAACTCCTCGGTGGATACCTGGGACCAGAGCGCCGGCGGCACGCTGATTGAACAGAAAGTGATTGACTGGACGCTGGACCAGATCGGTCTCGGCCCGGAGGCGGACGGCATCTTCACCAGCGGCGGCACCCAGTCCAACCTGATGGCGATGCTGCTGGCGCGTGACAGCCACTGCAAACGCACCCACCCCGGCCACAGCATCAAATACCAGGGCCTGCCGGCGGACGCGACCCGCTGGCGTATCTTCAGCTCCGGCGTCAGCCACTTCAGCATCCAGAAATCGGCCGCGCTGCTGGGGCTGGGCTACAACGCCGTGGTGCCGGTAGCGAGCGATGACCGCTTCCGCATGGACCCGCGCGCGCTGGACCAGGCCATTGAGCAGTGCCTGGCCGAGGGCAACATTCCGCTGGCCGTGGTCGCCACCGCCGGCACCACCGATTTCGGCAGCATCGACCCGCTGAACGCGATTGCCGCAGTCTGCCGCCGCCACCAGGTCTGGATGCATGTGGACGCCGCCTACGGCTGCGGGCTGCTGGTCTCCCAGCGCTTTTCCGACCGGATTGACGGCATCTGCCACGCGGACTCCGTGACCGTGGATTACCACAAATCCTTCTTCCAGCCGGTCAGCTGCGGCGCGTTCTTCGTGCGTGACCACCAGCACCTTGAGCATGTGACCTGCCATGCCGACTACCTCAACCCGCTGAGCGCCAAGCTGGAAGGCACGCCGAACCTGGTGAACAAAAGCATCCAGACCACCAAGCGCTTCGATGCGCTGAAGATGTGGCTGACGCTGCGCATCATGGGTGAACAGAAGCTGGGCGAGGCGTTCGACACCCTGCTGGACCGCACCGCAGAGACGCACCTGAAACTGGCCGCCCATCCGCACATCGATGTGCTGCACCAGCCGCAGCTCAGCACCCAGGTGTTCCGCTTTGTGCCGCGCCAGTCGCTGGCCGCCGAGGTGATTGATGAGATCAACGCCAATATCCGCAAAGCGATTTTCCGCTCCGGCAACGCCGTGGTGGCGGGCACCAAAGTGGATAACCGCCAGTACCTGAAATTCACCCTGCTCAACCCGGCCACTACCCTGGCTGACGTTGAAGAAGTGATCGACCTGATTGTGCATTACGGCAAGGAACTGACCGCCCAGCACCTCTCCCTGATGGCTACCGAGTAACTATTATGTCCAGCAAAATTTATGACTTTATCGCCGTCGGCATCGGCCCGTTCAACCTGGGGCTGGCCTGCCTGACGGCACCGGTTGAGCAACTCGACGGGCTGTTCGTCGACCAGAACCCCGGCTTTGACTGGCACACCGGCATGATGCTGGAGAGCGCAATGCTTCAGACCCCCTTCATGGCCGACCTGGTGACGCTGGCAGACCCGACCAGCCCCTACAGCTTCCTGAACTACCTGAAGCAGCAGGGCAAGCTCTACTCGTTCTACATCCGCGAAAACTTCTTCATGATGCGCAAGGAGTTTAACCAGTACTGCCAATGGGCCAGCGAGCGGCTGACCAACCTGCGCTTCAACACCCGCGTGGAGCACGTCAGCCATGATGCGGCGCTGAACTGTTACCGGGTGCGCACCCGCGACACCCGCAGCGGCGAGCGCACCGAGCTGCTGGCGCGCCGGCTGGTGCTGGGCACCGGCCCGTCCCCGTGGCTGCCGCCCTGTGCTGAAAAACTGGGCGACAAAGTCCACCACTCCAGCGCCTACCTGCCGAACAAAGAGGCGATGCAGCAGAGCCGCTCTATCACGGTGCTGGGCAGCGGCCAGAGTGCGGCGGAGATCTTCTATGACCTGCTGGGCGACATCGATAAACATGATTACCAGCTGAACTGGATCACCCGCGCGCCGCGCTTCTACCCGCTGGAGTACAGCAAGCTGACGCTGGAGATGACCTCGCCGGAGTATATCGACTACTTCCACGCCCTGCCGATGGCCAAGCGTGACCAGCTCAACCGCGAGCAGAAGGGGCTGTACAAAGGCATCAACAGCAGCCTGATCAACGACATCTACGATCTGATGTACATCAAACGGCTGGATGGGCCGCTGAACGTCAACCTCTACACCCACTCTGCGCTGACGGATCTCCAGTGGCGCAGCAGCGGTGAGCTGGAGCTGTCGCTGATGCAGCAGGAGCAGCAGGTGGCCTACCGCCACCGCACCGAGTCCCTGATCCTCGCCACCGGCTACGCCTACCGCCAGCCCGACTTCCTGGAGGGGATCAGTGACCGTATCAACCGGGATGAAAAAGGCCGCTTTGCCGTTAACCGCAACTACAGCATCGACGACCGCAACGAAATCTTCGTGCAGAACGCAGAGCTGCATACCCACGGCTTCGTCACGCCGGACCTCGGCATGGCCTGCTACCGCAACAGCACGCTGATCCGCGAAATGGTCGGCCGGGAGATCTACCCGGTGGAGAAGGCGATCGCCTTCCAGACCTTCTGCTCCCACAAAATCGGAGGCCAGTGATGGGTAACTCCATGTCCGCCCCCCTGTTCCGCTGCGCCCGCCCTGCCGGGGAGTTCAGCCTGCGCCCGCTGCGCCTGCCGGAGGATGCCGCCCTGCTGCACCGCTGGATGACCCAGCCCTACGCCCGTTTCTGGGGCATGCTCGACAGCACCCTGGACGAAGTACACCGCTTCTATCATGACCTGACGCGCGATAACCCGCAGGCGGCGCTGATCGGTGAACTCGCCGGCGAGCCGGTGTTCCTGATGGAGTTTTACCGCGCCCAGGAGGATGAGATTGGCCGCCACTACCCGGCCCAGCCGGACGACTACGGCATGCACCTGCTGCTCGCCCCGGCCGACCAGCCGCTGCCGGGCTTCAGCTGGCAGGTCTTTACCACCGTGATGGACTACATGTTCAGCCTGCCGCAGGTGGCGCGGGTGGTGGTGGAGCCGGATGTGCGCAATGAGAAGATCCACCGCCTGAACAAGCGGGCCGGGTTTGCCTACCAGCACACCGTCACCCTGTCGACCAAAACCGCCTGGCTGGCGTTTTGCCGGCGCGAGAATTACCCGGGCTACGATGCCCCGGCCGCCGATTTTCCCGATGTACAGGAGCAGACTGCCATGACTACCCCCGCTACCGACCCGCGCGAAGCGGCTTTGCAGGCCGGTAAACACCTTGAGCCGCAGCGCTGGGCGCAGGCCAACGCCCTGCTGCTGCGCAAAGCGATCTCGGAGTTCGCCCATGAACGGCTGATCGCCCCTGAGCTGCTGGAGACGGAACAGGGCTGGGGCCACTACCGCCTGCCGGTACCGCACTCCGAAGTGGAGTACCGGTTCCGCGCGACATTATTGCCGCTCAATGACTGGCTGATCGACCTGCCCTCCCTGGCCCGGCTGGAGAACCTGTCGCCGGTGCCGTTGGACGCCCTGCAATTCATCATTGAATTCAGCGAACAGCTCGGCATCACGCAGGAACTGCTGCCGACCTACATGGAAGAGATCACCAGCACGCTGGCCGGCAGCGCCTTTAAAATGGCGCGCAACGCCCCGGATGCCGCCGCCCTGACCCACGCCGGTTTCCAGACGGTGGAAACCACCATGAGCGAGGGCCACCCCTGCTTTATCGCCAATAACGGCCGCATCGGCTTCGATGCCGGTGACTATCTGCACTACGCGCCGGAAGCCGCCTCGCCGGTGGCGCTGATCTGGGTGGCGGTGCATGACAGCAAAGCGACTTTCGCCAGCATCAGCGGCCTCTCCTATGCGCAACTGATGCGCGAGGAGCTGGGCGACGCGCAGGTCACGGCCTTTACGGAGCAGCTGCGCCAGCGCGGTGTGGACCCGGCGCGCTACTTCTTTATGCCGGTTCACCCCTGGCAGTGGCAGAACAAGCTGCTGACGGTGTTCGCGCCGGACATCGCCGCCCAGTCGCTGATCTACCTCGGCACCGGCGACGATCACTACCTGGCGCAGCAGTCGATCCGTACCTTCTTCAACGTCAGCCAGCCCAAAAAGCGCTATGTGAAAACCGCGCTCTCTATCCTGAACATGGGCTTTATGCGCGGCCTGTCACCCTATTACATGGCGACCACGCCCGGCATCAACGAGTGGCTGGCGGAGCTGGTGGACGGGGACACCTACCTGCAATCCTGCGGGTTCGGCATCCTGCGTGAAGTGGCCTCTATCGGTTACCGCAACAGCTACTTTGAGTCGGCGATCAAAGCGGACAGCCCCTACAAAAAGATGTTTGCCGCCCTGTGGCGTGACAACCCGGCCACCCACCTGCCGGAGAACCACCGCCTGATGACCATGGCTGCGCTGCTGCATGTGGATGACGCCGGGCACGGCGTGCTGCCGGCGATGATTGCCGACTCCGGCCTCAGCGCCACTGACTGGCTGTCGCGCTACCTGCGCTGCTACCTGGCACCGCTGGTGCACTGCTTCTACACCTACGATCTGGTGTTTATGCCGCACGGCGAGAACCTGATCCTGCAATTCGAGCGCAATATCCCGGTACGCGCCTGGATGAAGGACATCGCCGAAGAGATTGCGGTGATGAACCCGGATGCCAACCTGCCGGAAAAAGCGAAACGGGTCGCCGTTGAGGTGCCGGAGCCGCTGAAACTGCTGTCGATCTTTACCGACGTGTTTGACTGCTTCTTCCGCTTTATGGCGCGTATCCTGCGTCAGGAGCGTACCCTGGCCGAAGATCAGTTCTGGCAGACCGTGGCGCAGACCATCGCGGAATACCAGCAGCAACACCCGGAGATGGCCGCCAAATTCGCCCGTTACGATCTGTTCGCGGAGGAGTTTGCCCACTCCTGCCTGAACCGCCTGCAACTGGCCAACAACAAACAGATGATCAACCTGGCGGACCCGGCGCAGAACCTGAAGTTTGCCGGCACCCTGAAGAACCCGATCGCGGCCTTCCGCCCCTGATCGCAGGTTTTCATACAACAACAATGATGCGCGGCCTTCGGGCCGCGCTTTTTCCGTTGCAAGATTGACTGGATGACACCATGACCACCCCCTTTACCCCGGCCGTGACCCTGACCCGCCGGCACCTGCTGTTTCCCCTCTCCCTGGTGCTGTTCGAATTCGCCACCTACATCGCCCACGATATGATCCAGCCCGGCATGTTGCAGGTGGTGAGTGATTTCAGCGCCGGCAGTGACTGGGTCTCGACCTCACTGACCGCCTACCTGCTGGGCGGCATGACGCTGCAATGGCTGCTCGGCCCGCTCTCTGACCGCCTTGGGCGGCGGCCGGTGCTGCTGGCAGGCGTGGCGCTGTTTGTTACCACCTGCCTGCTGACGCTGTGGGTCAGCACCATTCAGCAGTTCATCCTGATGCGTTTCCTCCAGGGCATCAGCCTCTGCTTTATCGGCGCGGTGGGCTACGCCGCCATTCAGGAGGCGTACTCGGAGACACTGAGCATCAAGATGATGGCGCTGATGGCGAACGTGGCACTGATTGCCCCGCTGCTGGGGCCGGTGGCGGGCGCGGCCTTTATCCATGTTGCACCGTGGAAAGCGATGTTCGCGCTGTTTGCGCTGCTGGCGGCCTTCTCCCTGTGGGGGCTGTGGCGTGCCATGCCGGAGACGGCGGGCGGCGGCGGGCGCTTCTCGGCCTCCCGGTTACTGGCGGATTACCGGCAGGTATTCAGCAACCGGCGTCTGGTCGGCGGCTCACTGGCGATCGGCTTCTCCGCCCTGCCGCTGCTGGCCTGGGTGGCGCAGTCACCGGTGATCCTGATTCAGGATGGCGGCATGACGCCGCTGCAGTATGGGCTGGCGCAGGTGCCGATTTTTGTCTCATTGATTATCGGCAACCTGCTGCTCAGCCGCCTCAGCGGCCGGGTCACCATTGAGCGGCCGCTGTGGCTGGGTGTCTGGCCGGTTATGCTGGGTCTGGCGATTGCGGCCGCCGCGGCGCTGGCTGACCCGCACCAGTGGCTGTTCAGCGTGGTTGGCCTGAGCCTCTACGCCTTCGGCACCGGACTGATTAACGCCGGACTTTACCGCCTGACGCTGTTTGCCAGCCCGATCGGCAAAGGCACCGTGGCGGCGGCGGTGGGGTTGATTACGCTGGCGATGTACGCCGGGGGCATTGAAGTGGCGAAACAGCTCTATACCACCTGGGGCAACGGCGCCTTCTCCCTCTGGAACCTGCTGGCGGGCGGTTTATGGCTGCTGCTGATGACCCGCTTCCTGCGGACGCGGCCCGCTCAGGCCTGACCGCCGCGGCAGAGAAATAAAAAAACCGGCGCCTGATGTGCGCCGGTTTTTTATTGTGCCCTGTTTGCTGAGGCTTGCCGCTTAACGTTTCTTTTTCGGGTAAAGCTCGTTCCGGCTGTAAGGCTCTTTCTCGCCGGGGCGGCGGGTCTTCAGCAGCTTCAGGATCCAGGTGTACTGCTCCGGGTTCGGCCGCACCACGTTCTCCACTTCTTCGTTCATCCGGCGGGCGATGTACGGGTCATCGGCGTCGGCCAGGTCGTCCATCGGCGGGCGGATGTGGATGTCGAGGCGGCTTTCCGCCGCGTTATAGACCGGGAACAGCGGCACAATCGAGGCACGGCAGACTTTCATCAGCCGCCCGACCGCCGGCAGCGTGGCCTTGTAGGTGGCGAAGAAATCCACGAATTCACTGTGTTCCGCGCCGTGGTCCTGGTCCGGCAGGTAGTAGCCCCAGAAGCCTTTACGCACCGAGCTGATAAATGGCTTGATGCCGTCGTTGCGCGCATGGAGTTTCCCCCCGAAGCGCAACCGCACACTGTTCCACAAATAGTCCACCAGCGGGTTGCTCTGATTGTGGAACATGCCGGCCACCGGCTTGCCTTCTGCCGCCAGCAGCATCGCCGGAATATCGATGGCCCAGCCGTGCGGCACCAGCAGGATGATGTTTTTACCTTCGGCGTGCAGGCGGTCCAGCACCTCGCGGCCGTGCCAGTGGATACGATCCTGCACCCTGGCCGGGGTACGGCAGGCGACTTCCGCCATCAGCACCATCGATTGCGGCGCGGTGGCGAACATCTGGTCAATAATCTGTTCACGTTCCGCTTCAGACAACTCAGGCATGCAATAGAGCAGGTTGATCTGGGCACGGCGGCGGGCGCTGCGGGCATATTTACCGGCCAGCTTGCCGATTTTGCCCAGTAACGGGTCACGGACGCGCGGCGGCACATAACCCAGCGCCGCCATTACCCCGGTGCCCAGCCAGACGCCCCAGTAACGCGGATGGTAAAACGCTTTCTGGAACTGCGGAATGAACTCCGCGGTCGATTTATTCTCTGTTTGCATGCGAAAACTCAATGTCTTTTCAATCGGCTAATGATAATTGCGGTGAGAATTTTTGCAATCTACCTTCGCGACATCAAAAAGGCCCCGCGCCGCCGGCACGATCACCGGCAGGCGAAATGAAATTGTGAAAGCCGCAGGGTGAAATGCCTGCGGCAAATGAAATGGCGGTTAATCCAGCTGCAACTGCGGGATCACCTCTTTGGCGGTGGCTAGGTAATCCGTACGATCCTTGCCGCTCAGCCCTTCAGAGCGCGGCAGCTTGGCGTAGAGGGGGTTCACCGCCTGCTGGTTAATCCAGATTTCATAATGCAGGTGCGGGCCGGTGGAGCGGCCGGTGTTGCCGGAGAGCGCAATGCGGTCACCGCGTTTCACTTTCTGGCCCGGTTTCACCAGGATTTTGCGCAGGTGCATGTAGCGGGTCATGTACTGGCGGCCGTGGCGGATGGCCACGTAGTTGCCTGCCCCGCCGCTGCGTTTGGCGACCACCACTTCACCGTCACCCACTGCCAGCACCGGGGTGCCGACCGGCATGGCGAAATCCACCCCTTTGTGCGGTGCGATGCGGCCGGTCACCGGGTTGGTGCGGCGCGGGTTGAAGTTGGAGGAGACGCGGAACTGTTTCACCGTCGGGAAACGCATAAAGCCGCGCGCCAGGCCGGAACCCTGGCGATCGTAGAATTTGCCGTCCTCGGCGCGGATGGCGTAGTAATCTTTGCCGCCGCTGCGCATCCGGACGCCAAGCAGCTGGCTCTGTTCGCTTTTGCCCTCGAAATTCTCCCGGGACATCAGCACCGCGAACTGGTCGCCTTTACGCAGCTTTTTGAAATCGAGCTGCCATTGCAGCGCTTTGGTCACCGCGCTGATGTCGCTGCTGCTCAGGCCGGCGGCGCGGGCGCTGCCGACAAAGCTGCCGTCCAGGCGGCCGGTGATGACGCTGTTCTGCCACTCGCCCTGCTGGGTCTGAACCGAGGCTTTGAACCCGGTGGGGGTGCGGTCGTAGGTGCGGGTTTCGCGGCGGGACATCTCCCAGGTGAGGCGTTGCAGATCGCCGTCATTGGTGAGCGTCCAGGAGAGCTGCTGGCCCACTTTCAGGTTACGCAGCTCGCTGTTCTGCTGGGCCAGCACCGAGATGTCAGCCATCTCGATGCCGTACTGGGTGAGGATACTGCTGAGGGTGTCGCCGGTCGAGACCACGTACTCATGCACGCCCTGCTCGCCTTCGACTTTTTCATCAATTTCATCCTGCGGGATGTCATCTTCCGGGGCGGGCTGGTCAATCGGCTCGCTGGCTTCCGGCAGCAGGGAGCGGAGCTGTTCGGCATCCAGCTCCACATTCCGCACGATCGGGTTCTGCTCAGGGTGGTAAACAAAAGGCCGCCAGACAGCGACGGCCAGTGTAACAACAGTAAGCGACCCCAGCATAACCCGGTGGGGACGCGGTAAGTTGTTGTATGCCAAGGCAATAGCGCGGGCTAGTTGCTGCACGTGATGTTATCCTCTGATTTTACTTCAGGCAGCTCACGTACTGGTTGGCTATCTGTGACAGGAACGTCATGTAGCTCGTTTTCCCCAGTGGCAGCCCGGTGCCAAGCGGATCAAGGGTGCCCATCCGGACACCGGTCCCTTGCGCAACGGCTGCAATGACGGCTGGCCTGAATTGTGGTTCAGCGAAAACGCAGACCGCTTTACGCTCAACCAGCTCTGTTCGAATGTGATGTAAACGCTGCGCGCCGGGCTGTATTTCCGGGTTGACCGTGAAGTACCCCAACGGGCTCAGGCCAAACTGTTTTTCGAAGTACGTGTACGCATCATGAAAAACGAAATACCCCTTGTTTTGCGCAGGCGTCAGCATAGTAGCAATATTTTGCTGGCTTTGCGCGAGGTTAAGCTCGAAGTCGCGCAGATTCGCGTCTAATTTGTCCTTATTTTGCGGCATGAGTTCCATTAATTTGTCATGAATTGCAACAGCCGCCTGTTTTGCAATCGCCGGAGAGAGCCAGAGGTGCATATTGTATTCACCATGATGGTGATCTTCGTCATGGTCATGCGCATGATTTTCTGCTGCTTCTCCCGCGTGATCCGCCGCTTCTTCGCCATGCTCATCATGATCGTGCTCACCGCGCAATAACAGCGGTTTTACTGTCGGCAACGCCGCCAGGGACAACTGCCGCTCTGCCGGTTGCTGGGCCAGGGATTTGGTCATAAAGGCTTCCATCTCCGGGCCTACCCAGACCACCAGATCGGCCTTTTTGATGCGCAGCACATCGGTCGGCCGCAGCGCATAATCGTGCTCGGACGCGCCATCCGGCAGCAGTACTTCCGTGGGGGTGACGCCATCTGCAATAGCCGCGGCAATAAAGCCCAGCGGGCGCACGGAAGTGACCACCGCCGCCTCAGCACTGTGCAGAGAAGCAGCAACCGTCATGGCTGCACCAAAAAGGGCACACGGCAGCCAGCGCTTTTTTTGTATCATAATGAGTTATCTCGTCGTTTTATTTTGTGAAACGTAATATTATAACATTCGAATTTTACTGCAAGACGTAATCACTATGTCCACATTAGTCACCCTGGAGAACGTGTCGGTGCGCTTCGGCAACCGGCGGGTTCTCTCTGACATCTCGCTCGCGCTGCAACCGGGGCGGATATTGACCCTGCTCGGCCCGAACGGGGCCGGAAAATCGACGCTGGTTCGCGTGGTGCTCGGCCTGATCGCCCCGGACAGCGGCACGCTGACGCAGCAGCCCGGCCTGCGCATCGGTTATGTGCCGCAGAAACTGCACCTGGATGCCACGCTGCCGCTCACCGTCAGCCGCTTTATGCGCCTGAAACCGGGGGTGAAAAAGGCGGATATTCTGCCTGCCCTCCAACGGGTAAAGGCGGCCCACCTGCAACACCAGCCGATGCAGAAGCTCTCCGGCGGGGAAACCCAGCGGGTGCTGCTGGCGCGGGCGCTGCTCAACCGGCCGCAACTGCTGGTACTGGACGAGCCGACGCAAGGGGTTGACGTCAATGGCCAGCTGGCGCTGTATGATCTCATCGACCAGTTGCGCAAAGAGCTGGGCTGCGCGGTGCTGATGGTCTCCCATGACCTGCACCTGGTGATGGCGAAAACCGATGATGTGCTCTGCCTCAACCAGCACATCTGCTGCTCCGGCACGCCGGAAGTGGTGTCGATGCACCCGGAATTTATCGCCATGTTCGGCAACCACGGCGCGCAACAGCTGGCGATCTACCGCCACCACCATAACCACCGCCACGATTTACAGGGCCGTATCGTGCTGAAAAGCCAGACAGCCCCGCACCCAGGGAAACGTGAAGCATGATTGAACTGCTGTTACCCGGCTGGCTGGCCGGGGTATTGCTGGCGGCTGCGGCCGGGCCGCTCGGCTCGTTCGTGGTGTGGCGGCGCATGTCCTATTTCGGCGATACGCTGGCCCACGCCTCGCTGCTGGGCGTGGCCTTTGGCCTGCTGTTCAACGTGAACCCGTTTTATGCGGTGATCGCCGTGACGCTGGTGCTGGCGCTGGCGCTGGTCTGGCTGGAGCGCAAACCGCACCTGGCGGTGGACACCCTGCTCGGCATCCTGGCGCACAGCGCGCTGTCGCTGGGGCTGGTGGTGGTCAGTCTGATGTCCAACGTCCGGGTCGATCTGATGGCCTACCTGTTCGGTGACCTGCTCTCGGTGACGCTGAGCGACATCTGGATGATTGGTGCCGGTGTGGTGGTGGTGCTGGCGGTGCTGTGCTGGCAGTGGCGCGCCCTGCTCTCGATGACCATCAGCCCGGAGCTGGCGCATGTGGACGGCGTTAACCTGCAACGGGTGCGGATTGTGCTGATGCTGGTGACGGCGCTGACCATCGGGCTGGCGATGAAATTCGTCGGGGCGCTGATTATCACCTCGCTGCTGATTATCCCGGCTGCCACGGCGCGCCGTTTTGCCCGCACGCCGGAGCAGATGGCGGCGGTGGCAATGGGCGTCGGGGTGCTGGCCGTGACCGGCGGCCTGGCTTTCTCCGCAGTGTATGACACGCCAGCCGGGCCGTCGGTGGTGCTCTGCGCCGCCCTGCTGTTCCTGCTGAGCCTGAACAAAAAGCAGCCCGCCTGACCGGCGGCACGTCATTGATAACCGATGTGAAAAAGGAGCCTGGCGGCTCCTTTTTTTATTATTTCACTTTTCCCGTTTACTCCGGGCGGTCTATCCCGAAGTGGCGGTACGCATGGAGGGTGGCGATGCGGCCGCGCGGCGTGCGCTGGATAAAGCCCTGCTGGATCAGGAACGGCTCCAGCACATCCTCGATGGTTTCCCGCTCTTCACCGATGGCCGCCGCCAGGTTATCCAGCCCGACCGGGCCGCCGGTAAACTTATCGATGATCGCCAGCAGCAGCTTGCGGTCCATGAAGTCAAAGCCTTCCGCATCCACATCCAGCATGTCCAGCGCCTTGTTGGCGACGTTGCCGTCAATGTTGCCGTCGGAGCGCACTTCGGCAAAGTCCCGCACCCGGCGCAGCAGGCGGTTGGCGATACGCGGGGTGCCGCGGGCGCGGCGGGCGATCTGGTGCGCGCCCTCGTCTGACAGCGACAGCCCCAGGCAATTGGCGCTGCGGCCGACGATGTGCTGCAAATCCGCCACCTGATAGAACTCCAGCCGCTGCACAATGCCGAAGCGGTCACGCAGCGGCGAGGTCAGGGAGCCGGCGCGGGTGGTGGCCCCGACCAGCGTAAAGGGCGGCAGATCCAGCTTGATGGAGCGTGCGGCCGGGCCTTCGCCGATCATGATGTCGAGCTGGTAATCCTCCATCGCCGGGTAGAGCACCTCCTCGACCGCCGGGGAGAGCCGGTGAATTTCATCAATAAACAGCACGTCGTGCGGCTCAAGGTTGGTGAGCATCGCCGCCAGATCGCCCGCTTTTTCCAGCACCGGGCCGGAGGTGGTGCGCAGGTTCACGCCCATCTCGTTGGCCACGATATTGGCCAGCGTGGTTTTGCCCAGCCCCGGCGGGCCGAAAATCAGCAGGTGATCCAGGGCATCGCCGCGCTGGCGCGCCGCCTGGATGAAGATCTCCATCTGCTCGCGCACGTGGGGCTGGCCCACATATTCATTGAGCAGTTTGGGGCGGATGGCCCGGTCAATAATCTCTTCTTCATTGATCACAGCGGAGGAGATCAGACGATCGGCTTCAATCATGGTTTACCTCACAGCGCGGCGCGCAGGGCGTCACGGATCAATGTTTCGCAATCAGCACCCGGTTTGGCGGCTTTGCTGACCAGGCGGCTCGCTTCCTGCGGCTTGTAACCCAGCGCCACCAGCGCCGAGACCGCCTCGGACTCCGCATCCGCTTCCTGGCGCGCCTCTTCCGCCTGCGGCAGCGTGATGTCGCTGACGCTGTTGAACAGATCGCCGTTCAGCCCCTTGAAGCGGTCTTTCATCTCCACCACCAGCCGTTCGGCGGTTTTCTTGCCCACGCCCGGCAGTTTCACCAGCGCGGTGATCTCCTCTTTCTCCACCGCGCGCACAAACTGCTGCGCCGACATGCCGGAGAGGATCGCCAGCGCCAGCTTCGGCCCGACGCCGTTGACCTTAATCAGCTCGCGGAACAGCGCCCGCTCCTGCTTGTCATTAAAGCCGTAAAGCAACTGGGCATCTTCGCGCACGATAAACTGGGTGAAGAGGATGGCTTCCTGCCCCAGCTCCGGCAACTCGTAGAAACAGGTCATCGGCATATGCACTTCATACCCTACGCCCTGCGTTTCCAGCAGCACCAGCGGTGGCTGCTTCTCCAGAATAACTCCCCTGAGACGACCGATCACACTCTTCCCCTTCGCAAAAATGCCTGCCGCCGCGCCCGGTTTGCCGGGCATGGCGCAGAGCCGGAATAACTAACTGCGCTGTTTATAACATAAAAAAGGCTGGATGAATATCCAGCCTGTGGTCAGCGTAACCTGCCGCGCGCCAGCTGAAGCCTGTCGCTGCTCATCTTAAGCGCATTCTGGCTCAGATGGCAGTGGGTAATGGCGATCGCCAGCGCATCCGCGGCATCGGCCTGCGGGTTGGCGGGCAGCTTGAGCAGCGAGCGCACCATATGCTGCACCTGGCTTTTTTCCGCTGCCCCGGTGCCGACCACCGTCTGCTTCACCTGCCGCGCGGCATACTCAAACACCGGCAGATCATGGTTGACGGCCGCGACAATCGCCACGCCGCGCGCCTGGCCGAGCTTCAGCGCCGAGTCGGCGTTTTTCGCCATAAAGACCTGTTCTATTGCGAAAAAATCGGGCTGGAACTGGGTGATGATTTCACAGACCCCCGCGTAGATAAGCTTCAGGCGGCCGGGCAGATCGTCCACCTTGGTGCGGATACAGCCGCTGCCGAGGTAGCTGAGCTGGCGGCCCTGCTGGCGGATAACGCCATAGCCGGTAATGCGTGAACCGGGATCGATACCCAGAATAATGGCCATAAATGTGGGGTCGCCCTGTCGGGGTGCGGCTGCACCCGGCTTAAAAAAAGATGCCGGACAAGCGTCCGGCATCGGGTCGTGCTGCGGGCGGGCGGTCGCTTACAGCGTCGCGGCCACTTCGTCGGAAATTTCACCGTTATGGTAAACTTCCTGCACGTCGTCACAATCTTCGAGCATGTCGATCAGGCGCAGCAGCTTCGGCGCGGTCTCGGCATCCATGTCCGCTTTGGTGGACGGAATCATTGAGACTTCAGCCGCCTCGGCTTTGAAACCGGCCGCTTCCAGCGCGTCACGCACCTCGCCCAGGCTCTCCCAGGCGGTGAAGACATCAATCGCGCCGTCATCGTAACCGACGATATCTTCTGCGCCCGCTTCCAGGGCCGCTTCCATCACGGTGTCTTCATCCAGACCCGGTGCGAAGGAGATCACCCCTTTGCGGGTAAAGAGATAGGCCACGGAGCCATCGGTGCCGAGGTTGCCGCCGCTCTTGGTAAAGGCGTGGCGCACTTCGGACACGGTACGGTTGCGGTTGTCGCTCAGGCACTCCACCATCACGGCAGTGCCGCCGGGGCCGTAGCCCTCATAGACGATGGTTTCCATGTTGCTGTCATCTTCACCGCCCACGCCGCGCGCAATCGCGCGGTTCAGCGTGTCACGGGTCATGTTGTTGGACAGCGCCTTATCGATGGCGGCGCGCAGGCGTGGGTTGGACGCCGGGTCGCCCCCGCCCAGTTTGGCCGCTGTCACCAGCTCACGGATGATCTTGGTGAAGATTTTACCGCGTTTGGCATCCTGTGCCGCTTTGCGGTGTTTTGTGTTGGCCCATTTACTGTGACCTGCCATAAGCATCTCCAAATAGTCTGTTCAGACTGAATAATTAACAAACTCTTCTATTGCCTGCCGGTTGCTCCACGACTTGGTCAGGGCAGCCGCCTCAGGGGCGGCCAGCCACCGGTAGGCATGGTGTTCCGTAATCACCACCTCACGCTGCGCAGGCAGCGCCAGGCAGAACCAGTGCTCCTGATTACGGGTCACCCCAGGGGCATAGCGGTGGCGCAGGTGCGGGAAGATTTCGAACTCGATGCAGCGCCGGCAATCCACCAGCGGCAGGTTCTCCCCGGCAATATCGATGCCGGTTTCCTCCAGCACTTCGCGCTGCGCGGTATGCAGCGGCGGTTCGCCCTCTTCCAGGCTGCCGGTCACCGACTGCCAGAAACCGGGGTCGTCCCGCCGCTGAAGCATCAGCACCCGGCCGGTAGACTGGGCGTAGATCACCACCAGCACCGACTCAGGGCGCTTATAGCCCATCAGGCGTTCTCTGCGCTGTCATTGCCCTTCTTCACCACGCTGATCGCCAGCTCCTGCAGCGACGCCGGGTTGGCGAAGCTCGGCGCTTCCGTCATCAGACAGGCAGCCGCGGTGGTTTTCGGGAAGGCAATCACGTCACGGATGTTGTCCGTGCCGGTCAGCAGCATCACCAGACGGTCAAGGCCAAAGGCCAGACCGGCGTGCGGCGGTGTGCCGTATTTCAGCGCATCCAGCAGGAAGCCGAACTTCTCGCGCTGCTCATGCTCGTTGATGCCCAGAATGCTGAACACCGTCTGCTGCATTTCGCTGCGGTGGATACGCACGGAACCGCCGCCCACTTCGTAGCCGTTCAGCACCATGTCATAGGCGTTGGCGATAGCGGCGGTCGGGTCCGCTTTCAGCGCGTCCGGCGTCATGTCACGCGGCGCGGTGAACGGGTGGTGCATCGCGGCCAGGCCGCCTTCCCCGTCCTCTTCGAACATCGGGAAGTCCACCACCCACAGCGGCGCCCAGGTGCCTTCGCGGGTCAGCTTCAGGTCACGGCCCAGTTTCAGGCGCAGTGCACCCAGGGCATCGGTCACCACTTTGGCGCTGTCTGCGCCGAAGAACAGCATGTCGCCGTCGGTCGCGCCGGTGCGTTCCAGCAGGGCAGCCAGCACCTCTTCGCTGAGGAACTTGGCTACCGGGCTCTGCACGCCTTCCAGCCCTTTCGCTGCCTCATTGACTTTAATATAAGCCAGCCCTTTCGCGCCGTAGATCTCAATGAATTTGCCGTATTCGTCAATCTGTTTACGGCTCAGCTGGGCACCGCCCGGCACACGCAGGGCCGCCACACGGCCTTTGGCGTCGTTGGCCGGGCCGGAGAAGACTTTGAACTCGACATTTTTCAGCAGGTCGGCCACGTCCACCAGCTCCAGCGGGTTACGCAGGTCCGGCTTGTCAGAGCCGAAACGGCGCATCGCTTCGGCGAAGGTCATGATCGGGAACGCGCCCAGATCCACCCCTTTCACCTCCAGCCAGAGGTTGCGCACCATCTTCTCCATCAGTTCGCGCACCTGTTCTGCGCTCAGGAAAGAGGTTTCCACGTCGATCTGGGTGAATTCCGGCTGGCGGTCAGCGCGCAGGTCTTCATCACGGAAGCACTTCACGATCTGGTAGTAGCGGTCGAAGCCGGACATCATCAGCAGCTGCTTGAACAGCTGCGGGGATTGCGGCAGCGCATAGAATTTGCCCTTGTGCACGCGGCTCGGCACCAGGTAGTCACGCGCGCCTTCCGGCGTCGCTTTGGTCAGCATCGGCGTTTCGATGTCGAGGAAGCCGTGGTCATCCATAAAGCGGCGCACGAAGCTGGTGATTTTGGCGCGCGCTTTCAGGCGGTCAGCCATCTCCGGGCGGCGCAGGTCGAGGTAGCGGTACTTGAGGCGCTGCTCTTCGCTGTTCACCTGGTTGGAGTCGAGCGGCAGCGGCTCAGCGCGGTTGATGATGTTGAGGCTGTGGGCAAACACTTCCACCCCGCCGGTCGCCATCTCTTTGTTAACCTGGCTCTCCGGGCGGGCGCGCACGGTGCCGGTTACCTGGATGCAGAACTCATTACGCAGTTCTGAGGCCTGGGCGAAGGCGGCCTGGTGGTCCGGGTCGAAGAAGACCTGAACGATCCCTTCACGGTCGCGCATATCAATAAAGATCAAGCCACCCAAATCGCGACGGCGGTTTACCCAACCACACAAGGTCACTTCCTGGCCCACATGGGACAGATTCAGCTGTCCGCAATATTCAGTACGCATAACGATATCCTTTAACTCAGCCGGGGGAACGGCGGAACCGTGCTCCGCCGGTGCTGCTGTTTTTAATGTGCTGTTACTTCTCTGCGGCGCCCTTGCCGGTGTTGCTGCCGCCTGGTTTGAAGTCAGTGGCGTACCAGCCGGTGCCTTTCAGCTGAAAGCCGGCCGCAGAGATGAGTTTGGTCAATGTCGGTTTGCCACAGGCCGGGCACTCGGTCAGCGGTGCTGCAGACACCTTCTGCAACTTTTCTAACCGGTGATCACAGGTCTGGCATGCATATTCGTAAATCGGCATCGCGTTATAGTGTCATAGCTGGTGAAAAAAGGCGGACATTATAAAGGAATTTCAGGCATCCGATAAGAGCGAACCCGGGGTCCGGCTGCGACAAAATCGCGTGCAGGCGGTTGTCGCCACACATCATTTAACAAATTTGTTCGCCTGAACCGCCCCCCTTTCACCGGGCAGTAGCATAAACTCGTGGCGGCCGGTTGTATAGCAACCCCAGGCGCAGTACCGGCGCGGTTGCCGGGGCTGTTTTGTCCCCTTCTTTTCAGGAGTCCTCCGATGCTCACATTACCCTCTTCTTCCACGGCCCTGGTGCTTATCGATTTGCAGAAAGGCATCCTGCCGTTTGCCGGCGGGCCGCACAGCGCCCAACAGGTGGTGGACAACGCTGCCCGGCTGGCCGCGCGCTTCCGCCAACAGGGGCTGCCGGTGATTCTGGTGCGGGTCGGCTGGTCGGCGGATTTTGCCGAGGCGCTGAAGCAGCCGGTGGACCAGCCCGCCCCGGCCGGTACGCTGCCTGCCGACTGGTGGGAGTTCGCCCCGGAACTGGCGGTGGCAGAGAGTGACACCCTCATCACCAAGCGCCAGTGGGGCGCATTCTACGGCACCGATCTTGACCTGCAACTGCGCCGCCGCGGCATTGATACGATTGTGCTGGCAGGCATCTCCACCAATATCGGCGTGGAGTCCACCGCCCGCAGCGCCTGGGAACAGGGCTATAATCAGGTGATTGTGGAAGATGCGTGCAGCGCCCATAACGCCGACCAGCATAACGGCAGCATGAACGTGATCTTCCCGCGCATCGGCCGGGTGCGTTCCACGGACGAGGTGCTTGCCGCCCTGCCGGCGTGATGCCCTGCCCGGCCTGACCCTGCGCCGCCTCTGGGCGGCGCTTCAGATCAAGGACCCTGCATGTATATCGGATTGCCGCAGTGGCAGCATACCGCCTGGCACCGCATCGGCCTGCATACCCTGGCCGACTATAGCCGCTACTTCAACTGCGTTGAGGGCAACACCACCTTTTACGCCCTGCCGAGTGCGGACACCGTGCTGCGCTGGCGTGACATGACCGGCGACGGTTTCCGCTTCTGTTTTAAATTCCCCGCCACCATCAGCCACCAGGCAGCCTTGCGCGACTGTGAGCCGCTGGTGAGTGAGTTTTTCCACACCCTCTCGCCGCTGGAGACGCGCCTCGGCCAGCTCTGGCTGCAACTGCCCGCGGCGTTCGGCCCGCAGGGGCTGCCTGCGCTGTGGCGTTTTCTGGATGCGCTGCCTGCCGGGTTCAGTTACGGCGTGGAGGTGCGCCACCCCGCCTTCTTCAGCAAAGGCGCGGAGGAGCGGCAGCTGAACCAGGGGCTGGCGCAGCGCGGCATCAACCGGGTCATGCTGGACAGCCGCCCGGTGCACCATGCCGACCCGGCCAATGCCGCCGTGCGCGATGCCCAGCGCAAGAAGCCGCAGCTGCCGGTCCATGCGCTCTGCACCGCCGGCCGGCCCATCGTGCGCTTTATCGGCGGCGACAAGCTGGAGGATAACCTGGCCTGGTTTACCCCCTGGTTCAGCAAGCTGGCCGACTGGCAGACGAGCCACCCGCCGTTTCTGTTTATTCACACGCCGGATTGCAGCGACGCCCCGCAGCAGGCGCAGAAGATCTGGCAACGGCTGCAACAGCAGGTGCCCGGCGTCGGCCCCGCGCCGGACTGGCCGGAGCAGGCGGCCCTGTTCTGACGGCGCGGGCGGGTGTCAACCCCGGCGGACAGCCCCCCCTTTGCTTTCAGCGTTTTCCGCAAGACAGGCCCGGCGTGCGCGCGTATTATCCGTGCGCAAAACAGATAGATCGGTGGAGTGAACATGGTTAGCGCGCTGTATGTGGTGCTGGGCGCATTGTTGCTGATTAAATTGTCCGTGGATGTGGTGAGGCTGCGGATGCAGTACCGGGTCGCCTATGGCGACGGCGGGTTTTACGAGTTGCAGACTGCCATCCGGGTGCATGGGAACGCGGTGGAGTACATCCCCATCGCCGCGCTGCTGCTGGTGATGATGGAGATGAACGGGGCGGACATCTGGATGGTGCACCTGTGCGGCATCATGCTGCTGTGCGGCCGCCTGCTCCATTATGTGGGGCTGAAACAGCGTGAGTTCCGCTGGCGGCGCAGCGGCATGGCGGCGACCTATGTCTCGCTGCTGCTGATGGTGGCGGCCAACCTCTACTACCTGCCCTGGGGCCAGATCCTGACCCTGCGTTAAGACGCAAATCGCGGTTTATGCCGCCGGCAGCATGATTTCCGGCGGTTATCTGTTAGAATACGCCCCCTCATTTTTCGATCAGACACAGCGCTATGCCAAACCGCGATACTCTTTTTTCTGCGCCGATTGCCAAGCTGGGCGACTGGACCTTCGACGAGCGCGTCGCCGAAGTCTTCCCGGACATGATCCAGCGTTCCGTGCCGGGCTACTCCAACATCATCTCCATGATCGGTATGCTGGCCGGCCGCTTTGTCCGCCCCGGCAGCCAGGTGTATGACCTCGGCTGCTCACTGGGGGCCGCTACCCTCTCCATGCGCCGCAATATTGAGGTGCCCGGCTGCCGCATCATCGCCGTGGACAATTCGCCGGCGATGGTCGAGCGCTGCCGCCGCCACATCGACGCCTTCCGCGCCGAGACGCCGGTTGAGGTGATTGAGGCGGATATCCGTGACGTCCCTATCGAAAACGCCTCGCTGGTGGTGCTGAACTTTACCCTGCAGTTCCTCAAGCCGGATGACCGCCAGCAGCTGCTGGACACCATCTGCCGCGGGTTGCGGCCGGGCGGCGCGCTGGTGCTGTCGGAGAAGTTCAGCTTTGAGGATGGCGACATCGGCGAGCTGTTGTTCAATATGCACCACGACTTCAAACGCGCCAACGGCTACAGCGAGCTGGAGATCAGCCAGAAACGCAGCATGCTGGAGGATGTGATGCTGACCGACTCTGTGGAAACCCACAAAGCGCGGCTGCACCAGGCGGGCTTTGACCATGTGGAGACCTGGTTCCAGTGCTTCAACTTCGGCTCGCTGCTGGCGCTGAAAGCGGGGGAACAGGCATGATTGAGTTCGGCGATTTCTACCGCCTGATTGCCAGCGGCCCGCTCAGCCACTGGCTCAACACCCTGCCCGCCCAGCTCACCGCCTGGCAGCAGGAGTCCCTGCACGGCAAGTTCCGCCAGTGGTTCAACGCCGTTGACCGCCTGCCGCTGCTGACGCCGGAACGCCTGGATCTGCTGCACAGCGTGCGCGCCGAGATGGCCGCCCCGCTGCCAGAAGGGCAGAAAGCGGGGATGGAAAACCTGCTGCGGAACCTGATGCCGTGGCGCAAAGGGCCGTTCTCGCTCTACGGCATCGACATCGACACCGAATGGCGCTCTGACTGGAAATGGGAGCGGGTGCTGCCGCACATCTCCCCGCTGGCCGGGCGCACCATTCTGGATGTCGGCTGCGGCAGCGGCTACCACATGTGGCGGATGGTCGGGGCCGGGGCGCAGCTCGTGGTGGGTATCGACCCGATGCAGCTGTTCCTGTGCCAGTTTGAGGCGGTGCGCAAGCTGCTGGGCGGTGACCAGCGCGCGCACCTGCTGCCGCTCGGCATTGAGCAGCTGCCGGAGCTGGCGGCCTTCGACACTGTGTTCTCGATGGGCGTGCTCTACCACCGCCGCTCCCCGCTCGATCATCTCTATCAGCTGAAAAACCAGCTGGTGAGCGGCGGCGAGCTGGTGCTGGAGACGCTGGTGATCGAAGGCGACAGCCAGCAGGTGCTGGTGCCCGGCGACCGCTACGCCCAGATGCGCAACGTCTACTTTATCCCGTCGGCGGCGGCGCTGGAGGGGTGGCTGGCGAAATGCGGTTTTGTGGACATCCGGCTGGCGGACCTCTCCGTCACCAGCCTGGAGGAGCAGCGCCGCACCGGCTGGATGACCAGCGAATCCCTGGCGGAGTTCCTCGACCCAGCCGACCGCAGCAAAACCGTAGAGGGCTACCCGGCCCCGCGGCGCGCTGTGCTGGTCGCCCGCAAACCCTGATCGCCTGGCGAAAAAAAGCCCCGACAAGATGACGGGGCTTGGTACACGCGCAGTACACGCAAAAGGTCTTGCGACCCGGTAATGGCTCCGGCCTCCTGCCCGCCGCCTCAGGCGGTACGCGGCAGGGGGCCGTCATTACAGAGTGCACTTTTCATTGTCGCCACCACGTCTGCATCCACGCAGTAACGGCTGAACTCATCAAACTCCAGATCGGTGCACAGGGTGACGCCCGCTTTACGGTGGCGCACCGGTGACGGCACATTACTGCCGGCCGAGCTGTGCACCTCACGGATGCCGATATCGATAAATTTGTGCAGGTTAGTCAGGCGGATACCGCCACCGGCCATGATCTCCGGCCCCTGGGTCTGCTGCACCAGTTCGCGCAGCAGGGTCAGCCCCAGCTCTGCGCTTTGTTGTTGCCCAGAGGTTAAAATGCGCGCAACACCGAGTTGCGTCAACTCTTCTAATGCCACCGAGGGGTTCAGGCACATGTCAAAGGCGCGGTGGAAGGTCACCTCCATGTTGTCGCAGAGGCGCATAATCTGCCGCATGCGCACCATGTCGATATGCCCTTCTGCGTCCAGCACCCCGATCACCACCCCCGGGAACCCCATGTCACGTATACAGGCGACATCATTTTTCATCGCGCTGAACGACGCGTTGTCATAACAGAAATCGCCCCCGCGCGGGCGCACAATCGGATGCACCGGAATCGACAACGCCTCCCGCGCCATCACCAGCGTGCCGTAGCTGGGCGTCAACCCGCCTTCCGGCTGGCTGGCGCAAAGCTCGATGCGATCCGCACCTGCGCGTTCAGCCTCCAGTGCGCAGGCCAGGCTATAGCAGCATATTTCCAGTTTCGTCATTACTTCTCCCCTTATTCGGACCCCATGCTATAACCCCGGAAACAGGGCCGGGCGCTGAACAGTCCGGCCGGTCAACATTGCGGCTTGTGATGGATAACAGGTGTCGCGTAGGCTGGGTGTCTCCTTTTCAGCCCGGCGTAACGTAATAACTATGGCATTCAATTTCGATTTACGAGTCGATCGTAGTCACAGCGATAGCACTAAATGGCATAAATACCGCGATCGGGACGTGATCCCGCTCTGGGTAGCGGACACCGATTTCCTTTCCCCCCCGGCGGTGATTGAGGCGCTTCAGCAGCGGGTGGCGCACGGGGTATTCGGTTACGGCACGCCGCCGCCGGAACTGACCGGGCTGATTGTGGAACGGATGCGCAGCCGCTACCAGTGGGCGATCCGCCCGGAGTGGATTGTCTACCTGCCGGGGCTGGTGTGCGGGCTGAACCTGGCGATGCGCGCCTTTACTGAGCCGCATCAGGCCGCCATTATCCCGACGCCGCTCTACCCGCCGTTTGCCGAGGCGGCAAACTACGCCGGGCGGCACGTTTATTCCGCCCCGCTGCACGACGAGGGCAATCGCCTGCGCCTGGATCTCACGGCGGCAGAACCTGCGCTCAACGGCGATCAGGCGCTGCTGTTCCTCTGCAACCCGCATAACCCCGGCGGCACGGTCTACCGTCGCGACGAGCTGGAACAGCAGCACGCGTTTGCGCAGCGCCACGATCTGGTGGTCTGTTCCGATGAGATCCACTGCGACCTGATTCTGGAACCCGGCTGCCGCCATATCCCCTTCGCCTCACTGAATCCGGATGCGGAGCAGCGCACCCTCACCCTGATGGCACCGTCCAAAACCTTTAACCTCGCCGGGCTGGGGGCATCGTTTGCGATCATTGCCAACCCGGCCCTGCGGCACCGGTTTAAACAGCAGCGGCGGGGGGTGGTGCCCCATGTGGATATTCTGGCGTATGTGGCGGCCACTGCCGCTTACCGTGATGGGGAAGCGTGGCTGGCCGCGCAGCTGGATTACCTGCGGGACAACCGGGATCTCGTGATGGCGCGCATCAACGCCCTGCCCGGCCTGCGGATGCTGCCGCTGGAGGCGACCTATCTGGCGTGGATTGATGCTTCTGCCCTGCCGGTGGAAAGCCCCTACCACTTCTTTCTGGCCGCCGGGGTGGGCCTCACGGACGGCGCCGGGTTCGGCGACGCCCGTTTTGTACGGCTCAATTTCGGCTGCCCGCGCGCCCTGCTCGATGAGGCGCTGACGCGGATTGAGCGCGCGGTGGCGGCGCTTTAGGCCTGCTCGCTGGCCACGATCTCACGCAGGGTATGCGGGTGGAATTTGATCGTGACCGAGCCGTCACTGATGGCCAGCGTCGGGTTAGGCAGCCGCTCATTCTCGCCCTGCGGTGAGCTGTATTTCAGCTTGATGCCGGGTGCCAGCAGCGCCTCGTCTGACAGGCAGGTCAGCGCCCGCGCATAGAGGGTTTCCGGGTCGCCCGGCAGCACCAGTTCGACATGTTCCCAGCCTTCATGCGGGTAGCGCCGCTCGCCTGGGTAAGGCAGCTCCACCAGATCGATCTGCCATGAGCACACCCGTAACGGTTCGGCCAGGTCAAACAGGCAGATAGGCCGCCCGTTGATCGTAGTTTCAGAGAGCAGGCTCCCGCACTGCTCAAACCCGCGCCGCCAGCGTTCGGCGGTCGCGACCTGATGGCAGCGTACAGAGATGTGGTCAGCCGGGAACTGCGGCAGGTCCAGCTGCAATTTTTGCGCAAAGGTTTCGAGCGCCAGCTCAAAACGGCTCAGGTCAGCCACTAGATCGTCCAGTTCCGTGATTCCCGCTAACGGTGAGGAGGGCATGTTTTTCTCTCGCTATTCATGATCATAAAGCCCTAATTTACATGGCCGCCCGCCCCGGTGCCAGCCGCATGCCCCCTTTTCACCGGAAACGCCGGTCCCTCCTCTTCCCGGCGGCCCCGGCCTGTACCAAATGGGCCAAAATTTTGCTTTACCGCCCCGCTTTACTTAAGGTAAATTTCTTAAGTGAAATTTCACTTTTATGGCAAATGAAATCATACAAACCCAAGGAAATATAAGGGAAATTTATAAGGATATTCAGACTCCATTTCACACACAGTCATAGAAAACCAGCCTTTTGCCTCTGCACGATTTTATTTTTGGTTATTAAATAGGGATATAAAAAACATGTTGTTACTGGTCGCTTCTGTTTCGCTGGTCGTTGTTGCCTTGTTTGCCCTTTACCGGCACATCAGACTGATTAAAAAATCTCAGCCTCTTCCCGGCCGTAAGGCGCTGAGGCATTAATCTTTTATCTATTTTGTTTACCCCTTTCTCCACTTTAATTTAGCTATTGTTAACATTCCTGCCCCCTGTTCCTGCGCGGCCCTGACCTGCTTCCGGCAGGCAAGCCGGCCGCGTCCGCCCTGCTGACTGCCCGCAAGGCATACTGACGTCCCCTTCCGGATAGGATATAATGGCCGTTTGCTTAACGCCTTGCCGGCACAGCGTTATTTCTGTGCGTTTACAGCAGGCGTCCCTTGATCTCAGGCGGGCCGCGACGACCCAGGCCCCCACCAGCAATAAAGGTAACCCGGTGAATATACAGGCACTTCTTTCCGAAAAAATCAGCCAGGCGCTGATGGCCGCAGGCGCACCCGCAGAGAGCGAAGCGCAGGTGCGTCAGTCAGCCAAGGCCCAGTTTGGTGACTATCAGGCTAACGGTGTTATGTCCGTTGCGAAAAAGCTTGGCATGCCGCCCCGACAACTGGCGGAAAAAGTGGTAGAGGCGCTGGACCTGAGCGGCATCGTCAGCAAGGTTGAGATCGCCGGGCCGGGCTTTATCAACCTGTTCCTGGAGAAATCCTGGGTTGCGGCCCAGGTTGACCACGCCCTGCGCGCACCGAAGCTGGGTATCACCCCGGTCACCCCGCAGACCATCGTGGTGGACTACTCTGCGCCTAACGTGGCAAAAGAGATGCACGTCGGCCACCTGCGCTCCACCATCATTGGTGATGCATCCGTGCGTACCCTGGAGTTCCTGGGGCATAACGTCATCCGTGCCAACCACGTCGGTGACTGGGGCACCCAGTTCGGGATGCTGATCGCCTATCTGGAGAAGATGCAGAACGAGCACGCCGCCGAGATGGAGCTCTCTGACCTGGAGCAGTTCTACCGCGAAGCCAAACAGCACTACGATGAAGACCCGGCGTTTGCCGAGCGCGCCCGCGCCTATGTGGTGAAGCTGCAAGGCGGCGACGAGTACTGCCGCCGGATGTGGCGCAAGCTGGTGGATGTCACCATGGCGCAGAACCAGATCACCTACGACCGCCTGAACGTGACCCTGACCGAGCGCGATGTGATGGGCGAAAGCCTCTACAACTCGATGCTGCCGGGCATCGTGGCTGACCTGAAAGACAAAGGGCTGGCGGTGGAGAGCGAAGGCGCGACCGTGGTGTTCCTGGACGAGTTCAAGAACAAAGAGGGCGAGCCGATGGGGGTCATCATCCAGAAAAAGGATGGCGGCTACCTCTACACCACCACAGACATCGCCTGTGCCAAATACCGCTACGAAACGCTGGGCGCTGACCGCGTGCTTTACTACATCGACTCCCGCCAGCACCAGCACCTGATGATGGCGTGGTCCATCGTGCGCAAAGCCGGTTACGTGCCGGACTCCGTGCCGCTGGAGCACCACATGTTCGGCATGATGCTCGGCAAGGACGGCAAACCGTTCAAAACCCGCTCCGGCGGCACGGTGAAGCTCTCCGATCTGCTGGATGAGGCGATTGAGCGCGCGGGCAAGCTGATTAAAGAGAAAAACCCCGACCTCAGCGAAGAGGATCTGAAGCAACTGGTGAACGCCGTAGGCATCGGCGCGGTGAAATATGCGGACCTTTCCAAGAGCCGCACCACCGACTACATCTTCGACTGGGACAACATGCTGGCCTTCGAAGGCAACACCGCCCCGTACATGCAGTACGCTTACAGCCGCGTGGCGTCCATCTTCAAACGTGCGGCCATTGAGCCGGCCAGCCTGCAGGCGCAGCCGCTGGTACTGAATGAAGAGCGTGAAATCACGCTGGCGACCCGCCTGCTGCAGTTCGAAGAGGTGCTGACCACCGTGGCCCGTGAAGGCACGCCGCACGTGATGTGTTCTTACCTCTACGATCTGGCGGGCCTCTTCTCCGGCTTCTACGAGCACTGCCCGATCCTCAGCGCCGAAAGCGATGAGATCCGCAACAGCCGCCTGAAGCTGGCCCTGCTGACCCAGCAGACGCTGAAAACCGGCCTCGATACCCTGGGCATCGAGACCGTCGAGCGCATGTAACGCTGCCATGTAATGCTGCGTGATCAACAAAAAGGGCGACAGTGAATGTCGCCCTTTTTTTATGCCCTGATTTGCCCGGTCAGACGGTGCGGCGGGCGAAGTCGCGCAGGCGGAAGCCGAGCAGCGCCAGCACGCCGAAATAGGCCACCACCCCGGCCACCACCACCACCGCCAGCCGCAGCAGGCGCAGCGGCATCGCGCCGGTTGACCACGCCGGCATCAGCCACATCACGCCCACCAGCACCGCCGACATCACCACCACCGCCGCCAGCAGTTTCAGCAGGAACGGCGTCCAGCCCGGCTGCGGCTGGAAGATCTTCTGCTTACGCAGCTGCCAGTAGAGCAGCGCGGCGTTGAGGCAGGCGGCCAGGCCGATCGACAGCGACAGCCCGGCATGTTTCAGCGGGCCGATAAAGGCCAGGTTCATCACCTGGGTCATCACCAGGGTAATGATGGCGATTTTGACCGGGGTTTTGATGTCCTGACGCGAGTAGAAACCCGGTGCCAGCACCTTCACCACAATCAGCCCCATCAGCCCCACGGAGTAAGCCACCAGCGCGCGCTGGGTCATCGCTGCGTCAAAGGCGCTGAATTTGCCGTACTGGAACAGCGCCACCGTCAGCGGTTTGGCCAGGATCCCCAGCGCCACGGCGCTCGGCAGTGCCAGCAGGAAGCAGAGGCGCAGCCCCCAGTCCATCAGGCGGGAATACTCGTCATGGTTGCCGCTGGCAAAGCTTTTCGCCAGCGACGGCAGCAGGATAGTGCCGAGCGCCACGCCCAGCACGCCGGACGGGAACTCCATCAGCCGGTCAGCGTAGTACATCCAGGAGACGGAACCGGAAGCGAGGAACGAGGCGAAAATGGTGTTGATGATCAGCGAAATCTGGCTGACCGACACCCCCAGGATCGCCGGGCCCATCTGGCGCATCACCCGCCATACCCCGGCATCTTTCAAGTTCAGGCGCGGCAGCACCAGCATCCCGATCTTGCGCAGGTGCGGCAGCTGGTAGCCGAGTTGCAGCACCCCGCCCGCCACCACCGCCCAGGCCAGCGCCATCACCGGTGGGTGGAAATAAGGGGCGGCGAACAGCGCAAAGCCGATCATGCTGACATTCAGGAACGTCGGCGCAAACGCCGGGATCGAGAAACGGTTCCAGGTGTTCAGGATCGCCCCGACCAGCGAGGCCAGGGAAATCAGCAGGATATAGGGAAAGGTCACCCGCAGCAGCGCCGAGGTCAGGGCAAACTTATCCGCGGTGTCGGCAAAGCCGGGTGCCGTCACGAAGATCACCCAGGGGGCGGCCAGCATCCCGGCTACCGTGACCAGCGCCAGCGCCAGCGTCAACAGCCCGGAGACGTAGGCGATAAAGGTGCGGGTCGCCTCGTCACCCTGCTGGCTTTTATACTCTGCCAGAATCGGCACAAATGCCTGGGAGAACGCCCCCTCGGCAAAGATGCGGCGCAACAGGTTGGGCAGTTTAAAGGCCACGAAGAAGGCATCCGTTGCCATGCCTGCCCCGAATACCCGCGCCACGATGGCATCACGCGCGAATCCCAGCACGCGCGAGAACATGGTCATCGAACTGACGGCAGCTAATGATTTAAGTAGGTTCATCTCTGTTTTTCTGTAGTGCAGCCCAAACAATAACGCCTGCAAATGCAGGCGTCAGGGGTGGGCCGCCAGGCTCATGGTGCGCCTAGTCTACGTATCCGGCGCGTAATAGCCAGAGCCAGTTGTTACTGCCGGTTACTCCGGCAGCCCGCCCTCATACAGCAGCTGCTCAATCACCTGCTGGGCGTAAAGTGCCTGATCGCCCGAGGTTTCCGGCGCGGTCTGGTTACTGACGCACTCAATGAAGTGCCGCACCGCGCCGTCAAACCCGCGCTGCACCAGCACGCTCTGCCAGCCCGGCACCGGCCGTTCAGTCAACAGGCCGCCCTGCTCCTGCACCCAGTGGCGCATCTCATCGAGCTGGTAGACCGCGCCGTCACAGATCGCCTGCACCCGTTCGCGCTGGCTGCCGGCCCGGCGGTGCATACTGGTGGTGACCAGGGTGTCGCCGCAGAGGAAGTGGTGTTCCGCATAAAGCATCTGCCCCTGCGGGTTACAGCGCAGGCTGCCGCCCTCCAGCGTGGCATCACAGCCGGTGAGCCAGAGCGCAGTGTCGATCACATGCAAGTAGTCATCCAGCAGCGTGAAGCGCGCATCGTGCGGGCCGACGCTGTCACTGCGGTGTTTGTCCATGCGGATCGAGGTGGGCTGCTGCATCTCGCTGCGTAACTGCCGGTAGAGCGGCGAGAAGCGGCGGTTGAAGCCGACCATCAGCGCCTTGCCGTTGTCCCGGGCGATCTCCACCAGATGCTCCGCCTGCTCCAGCGTTTCCGCCAGCGGCTTATCCACGTAGACATGCACCCCGCGGTTCAGCAGGTCGCTCACCACATGGAAATGGCTGGCGGTGCTGCTGTGCACAAATACCGCGTCACACTGCGCGGCCAGTTCATCGAGCCGCGTGAAAAGCGGCATCCGGTAGGCGTCACAGATGCCCTGCGCCTTTTGCTGGTTGGGCGAAAACCCACCCACCAGCGCCCAGCCCCCGGCGTTGCCCAGCACCGGCAAATACGCTTTCTGGGCGATGTCGCCCAGCCCTACCACACCCACACGCACGCTTGTCATGGTCTGCTCCGTTAGTCGCCCAGCCGGGCCAACAGGATTTCAAGGCGTTGTTGTAATTCAGCCACCTGGGTTTCCAGCCCGGCGACGCGGGCCTCCAGCGGGCCATGCTCAACACTTTCGGCCACGTCCGTGGCCGCCGGGTCAGCGGGCGCATCCACCGCACCACTGAACAGGTGCATATAGCGCTGCTCACGCTTGCCCGGCTCGCGCGCCAGGCGCACCACAAAGGGGCCGTCTTCACGCGTCTCCAGCCCGCTGAGCACCTGCTCGGTTTCGCTGACGTCACTGAACTCATAGAGCCGGGCGGCGCGGGTGCGCAACTCGCCGGCGGTCTGCGGCCCGCGCAGCAGTAAGGTGGTCACCAGCGCCACCTCCGGCGGGGAAAATTTCAGGTTCCCGAATTCAGAATTGCAAAACCGGTGTTCATACTTCAGGGTGCGGCTGCCGCTGACGCTGCGGATCAGGTGCTTTTTCACCAGCAGGTCCAGCGCCTGCTGCACGGCGCTTTCACTCAGCTCCAGCACCGGGTCACGGTTGGTTTTCTGGTTGCAGGCAGTGGCCAGGCCATTTAATGACAGCGGGTACTGCTCCGGCGTGGTGACCTGCTTCTCCATCAGGCAGCCGATCACCCGCGCCTCTTCAACACTCAACGGATGTTTCATCGTTTTCCTTTAACGTGGCGGCACCCAGTCATGCCAGGTCAGCGCCGTCAAAATATGGTCCTGCCACTTGCCGTTAATCAGCAGGTAGTCTTTGGCATAGCCTTCGCGTTCAAACCCCAGCCGCGCCAGCAGATCGCCGCTGCGCTGGTTGTGGGGCATATAGTTCGCCATGATGCGGTGCATCCGCTGCTGGCGCTGCATATAGCGGATGGCCGACTGTAACGCCTCAAACATCAGCCCCTGCCCCTGCCACTTCTCCCCCAGCGAATAGCCGAGGAAGCAGGCGTGGAAAGAGCCGCGCAGCACATTGCTGAAGTTGGCGACCCCCACAATTTCCCGTTCGTCCGGGTCGAGCAGGATAAAGTAGTAGGCGTTGCCCTGTTTTTGCAGGTCGGCAATCAGCCCCAGCCGCGCCTGCCAGCCCGAGGGGTGGCAGTGGGTTTCATCCCTGACCGGCTCCCAGGGCCTGAGAAATGCCCGGTTTTCGGCGTAATACTCCGCCAGCCGGTGGGCATCCCGCTCATGAACCAGCCTGACGACCAGCCGGTCAGTGGTCAGGCGTACCTTTGGTGATGCCGAGCGATAGCCAAACATCCATTCCCTCCGCTCTCTGGACAGGTCGATAAATCATCTTTATGGCGCTGCCGCCGGGGCCACCTGCCGGGATTGCCGGCGCTTATCACCGAGCATAGACCACCCCACGGCGGCGCGCTGACAGGCAGCGCCGGGACGCGGCACCGCTCATGAAATTTACCCGCATTTTTACCGTTCGTTAACCGCCTGACGATAAAAAAATATTATCTATCCGCCACCTGTCTAACCTCCGCGTTCCGGTTCAGAATAGAGACCCGCTTTTCTCTTCCGCCCTGCGGCCTGCCGGGCGCGGTTTAACAGGATGTGTCATGTCACTGGTTTCACAGGCAAGGAGCTTGGGCAAATATTTCCTGCTGATGGATAATTTGCTGGTGGTGCTCGGTTTTTTCGTGGTGTTCCCGCTTATCTCTATCCGGTTCGTCGATCAGCTCGGCTGGGCCGCGCTGGCGGTGGGCATTGCGCTGGGGCTGCGGCAGTTCGTCCAGCAGGGTCTGGGGATCTTCGGCGGCGCGATTGCTGACCGCTTTGGTGCCAAGCCGATGATTGTGCTCGGGATGCTGATGCGCGCCGCCGGGTTTGCCGCGATGGCGGAAGCCGCCGAGCCGTGGCAGCTCTGGCTGGCCTGCGTGCTCTCGGCCCTGGGCGGCACACTGTTTGACCCGCCACGTACCGCGCTGGTGATCAAGCTGACCCGCCCGCATGAGCGCAGCCGCTTCTACTCGTTGCTGATGATGCAGGACAGCGCCGGGGCGGTGGTGGGCGCGCTGCTCGGCAGCTGGCTGTTGCAGTACGATTTCCGGCTGGTCTGCTGGGTGGGCGCGGTGATTTTTATGCTGGCCGCTGCCTGGAACGCCTGGCTGTTGCCCGCCTACCGCATCTCCACCGTACGCGCGCCAATGCGTGACGGGCTGGCGCGGGTGATGCGCGACCGCCGCTTCGTGACCTATGTGCTGACGCTGACCGGTTACTACATGCTGGCGGTGCAGGTGATGCTGATGCTGCCGATCATGGTCAATGTGCTGGCCGGCACCCCGGCGGCGGTGAAATGGATGTACGCGATCGAGGCCTGCCTCTCCCTGACGCTGCTCTACCCGGTGGCGCGCTGGAGTGAAAAACGGTTCCGGCTGGAGCAGCGGCTGATGGCCGGGCTGTTGCTGATGACGCTCAGCCTGCTGCCGGTAGGCATCATCCACAGCCTGCCGGGGCTGTTTGCGCTGATCTGCCTGTTTTACTTCGGTTCGATTATCGCAGAACCGGCGCGGGAGACGCTGGGGGCATCGCTGGCCGACGCCCGTGCGCGCGGCAGTTACATGGGCTTCAGCCGCCTGGGCCTTGCCCTCGGCGGGGCGCTCGGTTACACCGGCGGCGGCTGGATGTATGACACCGGCCAGGCATCCGGCCTGCCGGCACTGCCCTGGCTGCTGCTGGGGGGTGTGGGGGCGGTAACCTTACTGGCACTCTACTGGCAATTTAACCAGCGCCGCATTGAGCCGGCGATGCTCAGCGGTAACTAGCTGATTTACAATGACGCTTTTTCATCCCCTCTGCCCGGCATCTGCCGGGCGGTTTGATCTCCGGGCATTCCTTACCCATACTTTCTTTTCGCACATGCGGGCGTGCCCCCGGCCGGGTTCCGGCCGCCGGCCCGTGATGGCAAACCTGAAGGAGTATGAAAATATGAAACTCTATGTCTATGAACATTGTCCTTTTTGCGTGAAAGCACGCATGATTTTCGGCCTGAAAAATGTGCCGGTAGAGATCAGTGTTCTGGCCAATGATGATGAGCAGAAGCCGATCTCGATGGTCGGCAAAAAAATGGTGCCGATTCTGCAGACTGAAACAGGCGGTTTCATGCCGGAGAGCATGGACATTGTGCACTATATCGATAAAAAGTATGGCGAGCCGCTGATCACCGGCAGCACCAACCCGGCGATTGCCGCCTGGCTGCGCCACGTCAATGAGTACACCTCCCGCCTGCTGCTGCCGCGTTTTGCCCGCGCCAATTTTGAAGAGTTCGCCACCCCGGAAGCGCGCCGCTACTTCGTGAACAAAAAAGAGGCCACCCTCGGCAGCTTTGAAGAGCACCTGCAGCACTCCCCCGGCCTGATCAAGAAGATCACCCAGGATCTGCACGATCTGGACAAGCTGATCGTGGAGCCGAATGCCGTCAACGGCGAGCTGTCAGAGGATGATTTCAGCCTCTTCCCGCTGCTGCGTTCGCTGACTATCGTCAACGGTATCACTTTCCCGACCCGCGTCGCGGAGTACCGTGACAACATGGCGAAACAGACCCAGGTTAACCTGCTGAGCAGCGTCGCCCAGTGATCCTGCCGCCGCCGGGCTGACCGGCGGCACTTGCCCCCCTTCCAGCCGCCGCGCCAGGGAACTCCTGCCTTATTCTGCCGTCAAAGAGGGCGCCTGCTTGCCGGCCCGGCAAGGGGGGAGATTTTTTGGCTCACGAGGAAAAAGATGAGAACGCGTTTTTTAGGGGCTGCGGCCCTGATTTTTGCCGGTCTGCTTACCGGCTGTAACCAACTGACGCAGTACACGCTCAGTGAACAGGACGTCAACCAGTACCTGCAAAAACATAATCAGTTTGAGAAACAGATCGGTGTGCCGGGGCTGGTGGAAGCGCGCATTGTGCTGACGAAGCTCAACAGCGAGATCGGCCGCAGCCAGCCGGACCGCGTGACGCTCAAAGGCCATGCGGCGATCAGCATCACCTCCCTGCTCGGCCCGCAACAGGCGGAGATGGACCTGACCATGGAAGCCCGGCCGGAATTCGACAACGAGAAAAAAGCAGTCTATCTCAGGGACCTGCAGCTTACCGGCTCCGAGGTGCAGCCGCCTAAAATGCAGGGGGTGATGAACACGCTCGATCCCTACCTGAACCAGGCGCTGAAAAGCTACTTTGACCAGCGCCCGGCCTATGTGCTGAGCGCTGACCGCAGCAAAGGCGAAGCGCTGGCGATGCGTCTGGCCAAAGGCCTGGAAGTGAAACCGGGTGAACTGGTGATCCCCTTTACCCAGTAGCCCAGAGTCCGGCAATAAAATCCGGCAATAAAAAACGCGCCCTGACGGCGCGTTTTTTATTGGTCACTGCTCCGGGTTAATACGTACGGCCCGTTTTACGCATCGTCGGCTTCGTCATCGTCACCGGCTTCTGCTTCTGCCAGTTCATCACGCATTGCCTGAATCGCCTCCCGGCTCAGCAGCGCCAGCGTGCGGTAGAACGGGGTTTGCGCGTGCGCCTCGACTTTCCCCAGGAAACGCCCGCACCACGGCATCAGGAAATCATCAAACAGCGCGATCTGCGCCTGCACTTCATCCTCCTGCGACTGATCTTCCAGCCATGACGCCGCCAGCAACAGCGCGCCGATGTGGTCGGTGGGGGCATCGCTCAGCGGCATCCCGCGCTGTTGCAGGAACGGGCGCACAGCGGCATCGGTGATGGCGGCGTCATAGTCATGGGCATAGGCGGACACCGCCGCGTCACTGCCGAACAGTGCCTGATAGTCTGCCGTGACGGCCGGAAGATCGGCGACGCTCTGCTGCCAACGGGCCAGCAGCTCCTCCTGCTCCAGCGGCCAGTGCTGGGCCAGCTTACCGTCGCGGATCAGCGTCAGCAGCGGCGCGACCAGCGGATCCTGCGGCGAGCGGTTAAACAGCGTACCCAGTACGCGGCAGACAATTGAAAACTCATTCATCGGGTGTTACCTGTAAAGCGAAAAATTGGCGAGACGATGTCACAGATCCGCGCGTTCTGCAATCGCCGGGCGTCCCTCCCTGATTCTCTTTTTCTCGTCTGCGCCCTGTACGCCCGGGCGATATTTGTTAAAGTATTTAACATCATTGATAATGTTTTACCCTGCCCCGGCGGAAAGGAGTCCAGATGTCCACCTTTACGATTATCGCGATCCCCAACCTGATTTTTGCGGTTGTTATGTTGATCCTGGCCGCGACGAAGAAGCAGACAACCTTTTACATCGTCGGCGGGGTCTTTATGATATCCGCGCTGGTCAATGGTGTTATTGGGGTAAGCCTGCACTGACAGGCGGAATAAGCAGAAGAAGTGTGTCTTCTTACTCATGCCGTTCAGAGGCTTTCGAAATAGAGGAACGCTGTGAGTAACGCCTTTTCATCAGAAGGAGCAACCAGATTGATGCCTGTCTCTTTCTCAACCCTTTCCAGTAACGCTTCCCGGTTAGTGCCCAGCCTGTTTGCCACATGGTTCAGGCAGCTTCGGGCATGAGATGCACGATGAGGAAGCGGCAAGGTCTGGTCTAATACTTTTTTGCGTGAAGAAGCGTGAGACATATTTACCCTTTGAATCTCAAGCCCGTTCCCGGCGTGCCGATAACAGACAGGACGTTTTTAAAAAAGCACACTGCAAGGAGCCGGAATGCAGTCAGAAGCACCGTGGGATGGCGAGGTACGCGCTTTACCTAAAGTTTATATTGGCACTGTCCTGGGGATGATAGATAAAAAAGAGATGAAAGGAGTGCGGTTCGGGTTAACGGGCAAAGGCGTCCACCCTAATTACCAGCTTGTTTATCTCGATGACACCACCCAGGCGATGAACGGGCAAAACCATAAAAAATTCCGGGCGCTGAAAGAGTTTGAAGAAGGCAATATCTCCCGGATCTATACCAAAGATGAGCTGTCAGCCATTTTTTGGGGTTAACCTTATCAAGCTGCTCAGAACCGCCCAACCGGGCGGTTTTTCATTTGCGCGATCGTTATCCGTTAAAACCGGAACTTAACGCGTGAAGTCACTGTTGCAGTGGCACCGCTCTGCAACAAAATCCACTCACCATCAATAACCGCGTTCCCGGTCTACCTGGCCGCTGGGCGTGCCGCCCTGCTCGATGGCGCGGATATTGGCGGCGATCTGGTCCATCGCCTGCGACGGCAAGGTCACGGCGGCGATGTGCGGCGTCACCGTGACGCGCGGGTGTGACCAGAACGGGTGCATTCTGGCCAGCGGCTCATCGGCGAACACATCCAGCGCGGCAGCGGCGACCTGCCCCTGCTCCAGCGCGGTGAGCAGATCGCCCTCTTTCAGGTGCGCGCCGCGTGCGGCGTTGATCAGGTACGCCTGCGAGGCGAGCTGTTTCATCAGCGCCAGATCCAGAATGCCCACCGTCTCCGGCGTGTTCGGCAGCAGGTTTACCAGCAGCCGGGTCTCGTGCAGGAACGCAGGCAGGTTCTCACGGCCATGGAAACTCTCTACGCCCGCGATCTGTTTCGGGCTGCGGCTCCAGCAGCGCACCGTAAACCCAAGTGCCACCAGCGCCTGCGCTACCTGTTGCCCCAGCACCCCGGCACCCATAATGCCGATGGTGAAGCGCTCCTGCCGGTGCGGCTTCAGCGGCTGCCACTGTTTCTGCTGCTGCTGGAGCTGGTACTCGTCCATGCGGCGGAAAAAGCGCAGCACGTAAGCCAGCACATACTCCCGCATCTGCTGCGCCATGCCGGTATCCTCCAGCCGCAGCAGCGGCACGCCCGCCGGGAGTGTGCCCGGTGCCTGCCGCTCCTGCGCCAGAATCGCATCCACGCCCGCGCCCAGGGCAAATATCCCCTTCAGCCCGCTGCGGTTTGCCAGCATCTCACGCGGCGGCTGCCACACCAGCGCATAGTCGGCCGGGGCGTCGTCCCCCGGTTGCCAGACGCGCACCTGCGCCTGCGGCAGGCGTTGCGCCAGCCCGTTTACCCAGCTCTCGGGGTTAAAAGTCGGATGATAAAAAAGGATGTTCATACTTGGGTCTCCTGATGTTATTCCATGTCCGTGGGTGCGCGCCGGGCAACGCGATGTGTCGCGGTGCCGCGCAAAACCGCCCCGCCAGGTGGCGGGACGGCCGTCAGGCCGGGGTACGGCGGATCAGCTTACGCAGCAGCGGCATCAGCAGCAGTAATACCGCGCCGGTCGCCACCGCGCCCCAGCCCAGGGCAGTGAAAATGCTGCCGTAGCCGGGGTTGGTCAGCAGCGGCGTGCTGCCGCTGTTTTGCGGCATCAGCCCGGAGATATACCCGGCCAGCACCGAGGCGACGCCGGTCACCATCATCCAGCAGCCCATCATAATGCCCTGATAGCGTGCCGGGGCGAGCTTGCCGATCATCGCGTAGCCGATCGGGGAGATCAGCAGCTCCCCGAGGCTCTGTAACACATAGCTGATCACAATCCATTTAAACGCCACCAGCCCGTCCGTGCCCGCCAGGGCGATGCCGGCCGGCAGCACCAGCATACCCAGCCCGATGCAGAACAGCGAGGCGGAGAACTGCATCGGGATGTCGATGCGCCAGCCGCGCAGGCGCATCCGGCTGAACAGCCAGGCCATCAGCGGGCCGCCGACCACAATCACCACGGTGTTGATGTTCTGTACCCACTGCGGGGCGACGCGCAGGCCATAGACATTCAGGTCGATGTTGTTTTCGGTAAACAGCATCAGGCCCATCGGGGCCAGCTGGTAAATCATCCAGAACACCAGCGACCCCAGCGCCAGCAGCAGGTAGGCCACCATCCGGCGGCGCTCCTCGCGGTGCGGGTGGCGCAGCGTCACCACGGCCAGCGCCAGGAAGATCAGCGCGCCCAGCGTCACCACAAAGTAGCCGCTGAAGCCTGCGTGGGTCAGCAGTACGCGGATCAGCGGCACCAGCAGCAGCAGGATCGCCACCCCGATCACCATATTCAGGCGGAACCGCCCGCGGGATGCCTCATTCAGCGGCGTGTTGACATCTTTCAGGATGCGCCAGCGCAGCAGGGTAATCACAATCGCCAGCAGGTTGCCGAAGGTGGCAAACAGGAACAGCGCGCGGTAGTTTTCGCTCAGCTGGAAATAACCGGCCACGGCAAAGCCGATAAAGAAGCCGAGGTTCATCCCGGCGTAGTTCCAGAGGAACGCCGACTCACGCCGCTCATCTTCCGGGCGGAAGCGCTGGGTCAGCATCATGTTCAGGCAGGTAACGTTCAGCCCGCTGCCGGTAAGGAACATCGCCAGCCCCCAGTAAAGCCCGCTGACGCCGGCGGTGGCGATCAGCCAGCAGCCGATCACCTGTAACACCATGCCGAGCACAAACAGGTTGCGGTTACTGAGGTAGCGCCCGCCGAGATAGCCGCCGAACATGTGCAGGCCATAGTTAAAGGCACCGAAAACGCCCATCATGGCGTTGGCGCTGCCCTCACTGAAGCCGAGTTTTTTGGTGGCGTAGAGTACCAGCGTGGAGTAGAGCACGGCGAAGCCGAGCGTGGCGAAGATCTGGATGAAGAACAGTGTCCCGGCACCGGCCGGGATGTGGTGCCCGGTTTGCGGTGTGGCAGATGTGTGGCTCATAAAACCTCTGTATTCCTTAAAACGAGTGCAACCCGGCTTCAGGCGGCGCGCTGCCCTGCCCGCCGTACCCGGTTTATTTTATCCCCGGCGGTGCCGGGCATTTTTTCTATTTAGCGTCACGTGCCGCCGGAATACCAGCTTTATTAGCGTGCTATTGATTGTTTAGTCATTATTTACGCCGTTTAATGCCTATTTATGCAAAGCGGGCCGTGAGTTTGCCGAAAGGTGCGAAAAAATGCGCAGCCCAGGGAGGCGTGTGGCGGTATGTGAGCAGAGTTACGCCATAAATTGTTTTTTAAAACAACAGATTGCTGAAAGTTTAACTAAACGGTAAAAACCTGAAAAAAGGCGCTTGACCCATTGCACCGACCTCCCTATAGTAGCGCCCCGTTGAGACGCGAAAGCGACGAGACGACAATATGGTGAGGTGTCCGAGTGGCTGAAGGAGCACGCCTGGAAAGTGTGTATACGTGAAAACGTATCGAGGGTTCGAATCCCTCCCTCACCGCCATATTCAAAAGCAGAAGGCCCCGATGAAAATCGGGGCCTTCTGCTTTTGGCCGGTAAAATCTGCCCCCTGCCCTTATCCCGGCCCGTCGCCGAGTTGATCCAGCTGCATAATCCGGCTGCACATCACCTGGTTTTTGCCGTTACGCTTGGCCTGATAGAGCGCATCATCCGCCATTTCCACCGCTTTGCTCATCATCATGCCCGGCAGGTAGATAGCCGCGCCCACAGAGACCGTCACCGAGAGACTGGCCCCTTCGGCCAGCGGCAACACGCTGGCCGACATCGCCTGCCGGATGCGCTCCGCCGTCTCTACAATCGGCGCGGTATTGTGGCGCTCGGTAATCACCATAAACTCCTCGCCCCCGTAACGCCCGACGAAATCCGCACTGTCGACGCTCTGCATCAGCACCTCGCTCAGCTGGGCCAGCAGCTGATCCCCCACCAGATGCCCATAGGTATCATTTACCCGTTTAAAATTATCGATATCGATCAGCAACACCCCGCCCGGCTTCTGGTGCGCCTGAAGTGACGCCAGTTTGTAGTCGATACTGGTGCGGTTATTCAGCCGCGTCAGGCTGTCGAGGGTGGCGCGGTCGCGCAAAGAGAAGTAAGCGTAAATATGCCGCTCGGCAAAATTCAGCGCATGGTAACAGATGGCGAGGCAGCCGGTGACGGCACACTGGTAGAGCAGCACATCATACCAGGGCACCTGCAACGGCTGGCTGTAGGCCAGCGCCATCCGGTAGAGGGCGATCAGGATAATGGCGCGGTAAAACAGCCGGTGAGTTTTATGCTGCCAGACGCGCAACAGCAGCAGCGGCACCAGCACCGACGCAATCAGCAGGTTATCCAACGAAAGCGGTCCGGCCAGCGCCATATTGACCAGAAAACTGGTAATCCCGCTCAGCCAGCCGCCGAAAAAGGTCGCCAGGATAATCGGGATCATCTCGAAACTGAAAAAGAGATGGGGGGACACCTCAAACCGGTCTGGGGCCAGGTAATAGAGCGCCAGCCCGGAGAGCAACCCGAAGGCGACCCGTTTCCACGCTTCGCTTTGCCAGGAGAACGCGGACTGGCTGCTCAGGGCAAAATAACTCAGGGACAGTGTCGCGTAGGTCACGCAAATGTCGGCATACAGCGCCGGGTAGGATAAAAACTGCTGCATGATGATCGCCTCTCCCTCTGCACAGGGTGCCGCACGGCCAGCCGGCCCGTGATACCCGCTATTTCAAGCCATTACCTCACTATAGTTGAACCGGGCGGGCGTGATGCCTGCCGCGCCGGGGGTGTGAGGTTCCCGACACTTTTATGCATAACTATCATCGCCGCTTATTATAGCCGGAGGAATTATCACCTGCCCGCCGCCCGCCCGGCACAATCCCCGACAGAGTTTGACGTACATCTATAACCGCCGGGCGTGACCGGCGTATGGTATGCCGCGCTTATCCCGGCGGGCCCTCCCGGCCCGCGTTTCTTCTCTCTTTTGGGTTGTTCCGCAATGAAAATGCATGGATTCCGCGCCCTCCTTCCGGGCAGTGCGCTGGCAGAAGCCTGCCGGCATGAACCTTATTCGCTCCAGCGCCTGATGAAAGATGCCGTGGCGGGCATCACCGTCGGGATTATCGCCATCCCGCTGGCGATGGCCCTGGCGATCGCCAGCGGCGTGCCGCCGCAGTATGGCCTCTATACCTCGGCGATTGCCGGGCTGGTGATTGCGCTGTTCGGCGGCTCGCGCTTCAGCGTCTCTGGGCCAACCGCGGCGTTTGTGGTGATCCTCTTCCCGGTCTCACAGCAATTCGGCCTGGCCGGGCTGCTGGTGGCGACCCTGCTCTCCGGCGTGATGCTGGTGCTGATGGGCATCGCCCGCATCGGCAGGCTGATTGAGTACATCCCGCTGCCGGTGACGCTGGGCTTTACCTCCGGCATCGGCATTACCATCGGCACCCTGCAGGTTAAGGATCTGTTCGGGCTGGAGATGGCGGTGGTGCCGGAGCACTTCACCGACAAAGTGGTGGCGCTGGCACAGGCGCTGCCCAGCTTCAGCGCCGCCGAGGCGGTGGTCGGCTTCTCGACGCTGGCGGTGCTGATCCTCTGGCCGCGGCTCGGTGTGCGGCTGCCGGGCCACCTGCCGGCGCTGCTGCTCGGCACCGGCGTAATGGCGCTGCTGGCGATGCTGGGGTACCCGGTCGCCACCATCGGCTCGCGCTTCAGTTACCTGCTGGCGGACGGCACCCAGGGCATCGGCATCCCGCCGGTTTTGCCGCAGCTGGCGCTGCCCTGGACGTTAACGACCGGCGCTGCGCCCGCCGCCCCGCTGAGCTGGCCGCTGATCGCGGCGCTGCTGCCGGCCGCGTTTTCGATGGCGATGCTGGGGGCGATTGAGTCGCTGCTCTGCGCCGTGGTGCTGGACGGCATGACCGGCAGCAAACACCGTTCCAACCAGGAGCTGATTGGTCAGGGGATCGGCAATATCGTGGCACCGTTCTTTGGCGGCATAACTGCCACTGCGGCGATTGCCCGCTCTGCCGCCAACGTGCGCGCCGGCGCAACGTCGCCGATGGCGGCGATTATCCATGCGCTGCTGGTGCTGCTGGCGCTGCTGAGCCTCGCCCCGCTGCTTGCCTATTTGCCGATGGCAGCCATGGCGGCGCTGCTGCTGATGGTGGCCTGGAACATGAGTGAGGCGCACAAAGTGGTGGGCCTGCTGCGCCGCGCGCCGAAGGATGACATCATCGTGATGCTGCTCTGCATGAGCCTGACGGTGCTGTTTGATATGGTGCTGGCCATCAGCGTCGGGATTGTGCTGGCCTCGCTGCTGTTTATGCGCCGGGTGGCGCGCATGACCCGGCTCACCGAAGTCAGCGGCCAGCCGCACGGCACACAGCTGTTCCGCATCAGCGGCCCGCTGTTTTTCGCCGCCGCAGAACGGATTTTTGAGGAGCTGGCCGCGCGTACCCAACAGGCGGAGCGCATTGTGTTGCAGTGGGATGCGGTGGTGGTGCTGGATGCCGGTGGCCTGAACGCCCTTCAGCACTTTATCGACAGCCTGCCCGGCGGCAGGCAGCTCTATATCTGCGAGGTGCCCTACCAGCCGCTGAAGACGCTGGCGCGCGGCCGGGTGCAGCCGCTGCCGGGTCGCCTGACCTTCTGCGCCACCCTGCCGGATGCCCTGCGCGCCGCAGCGCACTGATCTACCGGCGTAAAAAAGGCGATAGTGCTATCGCCTTTTTCGTTTGCCTTTTCACGCCGTGACCCGGCATGCCTGAGGCCTTTACTTGCTGGTGTCGAGTTCCGGGAAGTTTTTCACCAGATCGTCGATGGCTTTCATCTGCATCAGGAACGGCTCGAGCTTGTCCAGCGGCAGTGCGGACGGGCCGTCACACTTGGCGTTGGCCGGGTCCGGGTGCGCTTCAATGAACAGGCCGGCCAGGCCGACAGCCATACCGGCACGCGCCAGCTCAGCGACCTGACCACGGCGGCCGCTGGAGGCGGCACCGAACGGGTCGCGGCACTGCAGCGCGTGGGTCACGTCGAAGATCACCGGGTGGCCGTTGGTGGCCTGGATCATGACGTTGATGCCCAGCATGTCCACCACCAGGTTGTCGTAGCCGAAGTTGCTGCCGCGGTCACACAGGATCACCTGATCGTTGCCGCCCTCTTTGAACTTCTCAACGATGTTGCCCATCTGGCCGGGGCTGACGAACTGCGGCTTCTTGACGTTGATCACTGCACCGGTTTTCGCCATCGCTTCAACCAGGTCAGTCTGGCGGGCCAGGAAGGCCGGCAGCTGGATCACGTCCACCACGTCCGCCACCGGCTGCGCCTGCCAGCTCTCATGCACGTCAGTGATGATTTTCACGCCGAAGGTCTGTTTCAGCTCCTGGAAGATCTTCATGCCTTCATCCAGGCCCGGGCCGCGGTAAGAGTGGATAGAAGAGCGGTTGGCTTTATCAAACGAGGCTTTAAACACGTACGGGATGCCGAGTTTCTGCGTCACGGTCACGTAGTGTTCGCACACCCGCATCGCCATGTCGCGGGATTCCAGCACGTTCATGCCGCCAAACAACACGAACGGCAGATCGTTCGCGACGTTGATATCACCAATGCTGACCACTTTTTGTTTCATGCTTTCGCCTTTATTCAGGGGAGATAAATTGACTATGTCACACCGCACGCTTAATGCAGCACGATCCGTTTCTCTTCCAGCGCCTCAAGTTGTGTCTTGAGCACCTGCGAAACCGGGTCGTCGGGACACTGCTCAATAAAATAGCGCAGATCGGCGTGGGCAATATGCTCACAGTCGAGGTGGGCATAAATCAGCCCGCGATCGCGCCGTTCATACGGGTCGTCCGGGTCGAACGCCAGAATGGCCTGGCTGGCGGCCAGCGCCAGCTCCATCTGCTGCTCTTCCATCAGCGACGCTTTGAGCGTGTCCAGCATCCGGCGTACCACCAGGGTATTGTCGCACTCATCAATGTCCTCATCTTCCAGTTGCGCGCCGAAACCCAGGTTGCCCTTGATCCAGGCCTGCAACGTCTGTTCGCTGAGGGTTTCCCCGTTCAGGGGGTTGATGAGCCACATTTCATCATCGAGCCAGTCCGCCCGCAGGATGAGCTGGGTCGGGAAAATCACCGGCGAGAGCGGCAGGCCGATCGCCCCGGCGATGTGTAAAAACAGGGTGCCGAGGGAGACCGGCGTGCCTTCGCGCGACGCCAGCACCTTATCCAGCCAGATGGCGTCGGAGAGGCGGTAGATGCCCCCTGCGCCGCCGAAGCCCCAGGTCTGGTAGAACAGCACAATCAGCGCCTCGAGCCGCTGCTCCTGATTGTCACCCGGCGGCACCGCCTCACGGGCCTCGGCCACCAGCGCGCGCAGTTGCCGCGCCACGTCGCCGCCCGGGAAATCAGCGCGGATCGCCTCGGAAATGCGGATCATCCCCGCACTTAACGGGACATCATCAAAAGCAAACTCAGCCACACTACTCATTCATTATCCTAACAACAGCGGCACTTTCGTGACCGCCAGTTTCACAATCATCACCAGGCAGATCAGCGCCAGAACAAAGGCGGCCCAGCGGGCGGGCTGGCTGCGCGGCTTTTTGCTCAGGGCCACGAAGCCCAGCGCAATATAGATAATAACGCCGAATAACTTTTCCGTCAGCCATGCGCCCTGCGGGCTGAAGGGATAAAAATGGGTGATCATCACCAGCGCGACGCCGCTGAGCAGCAATACCGTGTCATTGATATGCGGGACAATGCGCACCCAGCGCTGCTGCAGGCGCGGCGACTGGTGACAGAGCCAGAAAAAGCGCACCACCAGCAGCGTGACGCTGAGCAGTACCGTGAGGATATGCAGATCTTTTACCCATACATAAGCAGCCATGACGTTGTCCTTAATCGTGTGTCAGGTAAATCAGCCGGCCCAGCGGCCGAAGGTAATGCGGTCATTGCCGCCGTAATCCTGCCGGGTGGCCACATCACTAAAGCCGCGCGCCGCCAGGCAGGCGCGCACCGCGGCGGCCTGCTGCCAGCCATGCTCCAGCAGCAGCCAGCCGCCGGGCACCAGAAAGCCCGGCGCGTCGCCGATGATATGCCGCAGGTCCGCCATGCCCTGCTCTTCTGCCACCAGCGCCGACGCGGGTTCGAAGCGCACATCGCCTTCGGCCAGGTGCGGGTCGGCGGCATCAATATAGGGCGGGTTGCTGGCGATCAGGTCAAAACGCGCGCCCGCCACCGGCGCAAACCAGCTGCCGGTGAGGAACTGCACATTCGTTATGCCCAGGGTCGCGGCGTTCTGCTGTGCCAGCGCCACCGCCTCCGGCTGCCGGTCAACGCCGGTGACCTGGTCCTGCGGGCGCTCGCTGGCCAGCGCCAGGGCGATCGCCCCGGTGCCGGTGCCGAGGTCGAGCACACGGCAGGCGGTATGCGGCAGGCGCGCCAGCGCCTCTTCCACCAGACATTCGGTGTCGGGCCGGGGGATAAGGGTTGCGGGGGAGACCGCCAGCGGCAGTGACCAGAACTCACGGCGGCCGATCAAATAAGCGACCGGCTCGCCCTGCACGCGGCGCGCCAGCAGTGCCTCAAGGCGGGCATGCTCCGCGTCACTCAGCAGGGTCTCCCCGAAGGCGAGAATAAAGGTGCGCGCCCGGCCGGTGACATGGCCGAGCAGGATTTCAGCATCGCGGCGCGCGCTGTCACTCTGGGTGAGGCGCGCCGTGGCGTCAGCCAGCCAGCTGCGGAAATCCATTACTCTTGCTCAGACAGGGCAGCCAGCTGGTCAGCCTGATACTCCTGCACAATTGGCTGGATCAGCGCGTCGAGTTTGCCCTCCATCACCTCGTCGAGACGGTAGATGGTCAGGTTGATGCGGTGATCGGTCACGCGCCCCTGCGGGAAGTTGTAGGTGCGGTTACGGTCGGAGCGGTCGCCGCTGCCGAGCAGGTTACGGCGGGTAGAGGCTTCCGCCTGCTGGCGTTTCGCCATCTCGGCGGCGTGGATGCGCGCGCCCAGCACCGAGAGCGCCTTGGCTTTGTTTTTATGCTGGGAACGCTCATCCTGGCACTCCACCACGATGCCGGTTGGCAGGTGGGTAATACGGATGGCGGAATCGGTGGTGTTGACGTGCTGGCCGCCCGCGCCCGAGGAGCGGAAGGTGTCGATTTTCAGGTCACCGGCGTTGATCTCCGGCAGCTCCGCTTCCGGCACTTCCGGCATCACGGCCACGGTGCAGGCGGAGGTGTGGATGCGCCCCTGGGATTCGGTTTCCGGCACCCGCTGCACGCGGTGGCCGCCCGACTCAAATTTCAGCTGGCCATAAACGCCCTCGCCGGAAATTTTGGCGATCACCTCTTTGTAGCCGCCATGCTCGCCTTCGTTGGCGCTCATGATCTCGACCCGCCAGCGGCGGCCCTCGGCGTAACGGCTGTACATGCGGAACAGGTCACCGGCAAAGATCGCCGCCTCGTCACCGCCTGTCCCGGCGCGCACTTCCAGGAAGCAGCTGCGCTCATCATCCGGGTCTTTCGGCAACAGCAACAGCTGCAACTGCTGCTCCAGCGTCTCCAGGGCGGCCTTGCCCGCCTGGATCTCCTCCTGCGCCATGTCACGCATTTCCGGATCGTCGAGCATCATCTCAGCGGCCTGCAGGTCATCCTGCACCTGTCGCCACTGCTGGAAGCAGCGGGTCACATCGGCCAGCTGGGCATACTCGCGCGACAGGGCGCGGAAACGATCTTGATCGGCGATAACGCTGGCATCGCCAAGCATCGCCTGGACTTCTTCGTGGCGCTCTTGCAACGCGTCCAGTTTGGCAACAATAGAGGGCTTCATGCGTGCTGTTTAACCTTGTTTCTTGTAGCGGATGTCTGATGTTTTTCGTTGAAAATTATGGCTTTTCCAGCCCAAGGGTGTCACGCAGAATGTGCAGCTTTTCCACATCGCCCGACTGCGCGGCCTGCTGCAGCGACTTGGTCGGCGCATGGATCAGGCGGTTAGTGAGTTTATGCGCCAGCTCATGGATCACCGCCTGCACATCCGCGCCCTGCGCGATGGCGGCCAGCGCCCGCGCTTCCATCTCGTTGCGCACGTTGTCTGCCTGGGCGCGGTAGTCGCGGATCATCTCCACAGCCCCCTGCGAGCGCAGCCAGGCCATAAAGTTGGTGCTCTCCTGGGCGACGATGGTCTCCGCCTGGATGGCGGCAGCCTTACGCTGGGCCAGGTTGTTCTGGATGATGGAGTGCAGGTCGTCCACGCTGTAGAGGTAGGCGTTGGAGAGCTTGCCCACTTCCGGCTCGATGTCACGCGGGACGGCGATGTCCACCAGCAGCATAGGCTGGTTGCGGCGCGCCTTGAGCGCCCGCTCTACCATGCCTTTGCCGATGATCGGCAGCGGGCTGGCGGTGGAACTGATGATGATGTCGGCATCCGCCAGGCGGGCGTCGATCTCCGGCAGGGTGATCACCTCAGCGCCGACCTCATCCGCCAGGGCCTGGGCGCGTTCGCGCGTGCGGTTGGCGATCATCATATGTTTGACGCGGTGCTCGCGCAGGTGGCGCGCCACCAGCTCGATCGTCTCGCCCGCGCCGACCAGCAGCACGTTCAGGTCCGCCAGAGATTCGAAGATCTGCCGCGCCAGGGTACAGGCCGCAAACGCCACGGAGACCGCACTGGCGCCAATGTCGGTTTCAGTACGCACTCGCTTGGCGACAGAGAAGGATTTCTGGAACAAGCGCTCAAGCTCGCCCGACACCGAATGGCCGCGCTGCGACTCCGCAAAGGCTTTCTTCACCTGCCCCAGGATCTGCGGCTCGCCCAGCACCAGCGAATCCAGCCCGCTGGCCACGCGCATCAGGTGGCTGACCGCCTCATTATCATGGTGCCAGTAAAGGCTCTGGCGCACCTCTTCCTCGCTGAGCTGATGGTAATCACACAGCCAGGCGACCAGTTGCTCTTTGAGGTTCTCCTGCTCCTCCACACTGAGGTACAGCTCAGTACGGTTACAGGTAGACAGCACAACGCCCCCCTGCACCAGCGGTTGCCGGAGCAGGCTGTTCAACGCCTGATCGAGGGTATCCGGGGAGAAGGTCACCCGTTCACGCAACGACACCGGCGCGGTTTTATGATTTATACCTAATGCAAGCAGGGTCATGGGAATGGCTTTGAATAATACTTATCTTGATATGGGATTGGTCTGAGCGGCATTCTACTTGATGCGCGGGATCAATAAAAGTAACACCGCATTATCAGTGCAATTGATGAAAAGCCGTTTCCGGTCATTTTCAGGAACATAAGAATATTGACGCTCCCCGGCAAGCCCGTTAGCGTGGAGAGCTTGTGTTAGGATTAAAGACCATTTTAAAGGATATGACGATTTATTATGCCAAAGCCACCGCGTAACGTCCCACGCCTGCGCCTGCTGCGCCTGCTCCCGCTTGCCAGCGTGCTGCTGGCCGCCTGTACCCTGAACGCCCCGCGCGGCCCGGCCACCAGCCCGGACTCCCCGCAGTGGAAACAGCATCAGCAACAGGTTCAGCAACTCTCCACGTACCAGACCCGGGGGGCCTTCGCCTACCTCTCTGACCGGCAGAAGGTCTATGCCAACTTCTTCTGGCAGCAGTTCAGCCCCACCAGCTACCGCCTGCTGCTCACCAACCCGCTCGGCAGCACCGAGATGGAGCTGAAAGTGCAGAACGGCGTGGCGCAGCTGACCACCAAAGAGGGCAAGCAGTACGTCAGTGATAACCCGGAAGAGATGCTGCAGAAGCTTACCGGCATGGCGATTCCGCTTAACAGCCTGCGCCAGTGGATGCTGGGCCTGCCGGGTGACGCCACCGACTTCACGCTGGATGACCGCTACCGCCTGAACGCCCTGACCTACCGCCAGAACGGCACCGAGTGGAAGGTGGAATACGCCGGGTATGATGATGAGGTGCTGCCGGTTCTGCCGAGCAACCTGACGCTGACCCAGGGCGAACAACGCATCAAGCTGAAAATGAACCGCTGGACCCTGAAATAAGATGACGCACTACTGGCCCTCCCCGGCAAAACTGAATCTGTTCCTTTATATTACCGGCCGCCGCCCGGACGGCTACCACCTGTTGCAGACGCTGTTCCAGTTCCTCGACTACGGCGACACCATCAGCACTACCCTGCGTGATGACGGAAAAATCGTGCTGGCAACGCCGGTAGCGGGTGTGCCGGAGGCGCAGAATTTGATGGTGCGCGCTGCCCGCCTGCTGCAACAGCACTGCGAGGCGCATCAGATTGACAGCCTGCCGCGCGGTGCCACACTGAGTATTGAGAAAGTGTTGCCGATGGGCGGCGGGCTGGGGGGCGGCTCCTCCAATGCGGCCACGGTGCTGGTGGCGCTGAACCAGCTCTGGCAGTGCGGCCTGAGTGATGACACCCTGGCGGCGCTGGGCCTGCAGCTCGGCGCGGATGTGCCGGTGTTTGTGCGCGGCCACGCGGCCTTTGCTGAAGGCATCGGCGAGCAGTTGCAGCCCGCCTCACCGGAAGAGAAGTGGTATCTGGTGGCGCACCCGGGGGTCAGCATCCCGACGCCGCTGATTTTCGGCGATCCAGGCCTGACGCGTGACACCCCGGCGCGGCCGCTGGAGACCTTGTTGCGGACGCCCTACGCAAATGATTGCGAAGCGATTGCAAGAAAACGTTTTTACGAGGTTGAACAGCTTCTTTCATGGCTGTTAGAATACGCGCCGTCACGCCTGACTGGCACCGGAGCCTGTGTTTTTGCTGAATTCACCACAGAATCCGCTGCCCGGCAGGTGTTAAATCAAGCTCCTGAATGGGTAAACGGTTTTGTTGCGCGCGGTGTGAATGTTTCGCCGCTGCACCGTGCCCGCCGGGAGCGTGGAACCGCGAAGTAAACACAGCGTGCGCCGCTGCACCTGGGTTTACCGCCCTCCACTGATACACCGTATGTATATTGCGGCCTTGTCACACTTCGCCCGGTGATGAGGCCGACGATATCTTCTCTGGACGCAAGCCTGAGGTTCTTCTCGTGCCTGATATGAAGCTTTTTGCTGGTAACGCCACCCCGGAACTAGCACAACGTATTGCCAACCGTTTGTACACCAGTCTTGGTGACGCCGCTGTAAGTCGCTTCAGCGACGGCGAAGTCAGCGTGCAAATCAACGAAAATGTACGCGGTGGTGATATTTTCATCATCCAGTCCACCTGTGCACCTACCAATGACAACCTGATGGAGTTGGTTGTGATGGTTGATGCGCTGCGCCGCGCTTCTGCTGGCCGCATCACCGCGGTTATCCCTTACTTTGGTTATGCCCGTCAGGATCGCCGCGTGCGCTCTGCCCGTGTGCCGATCACCGCGAAAGTGGTGGCGGACTTCCTCTCCAGTGTTGGGGTTGACCGTGTGCTGACAGTGGATCTGCATGCTGAACAGATTCAAGGCTTCTTCGATGTGCCGGTAGACAACGTCTTTGGCAGCCCGATCCTGCTGGAAGATATGTTGCAGCAGAACCTGGAGAACCCGATTGTGGTCTCTCCGGACATCGGTGGTGTGGTACGCGCCCGCGCGATTGCCAAACTGCTGAATGATACCGATATGGCCATCATCGACAAACGCCGCCCGCGCGCCAACGTCTCCCAGGTGATGCATATCATCGGTGACGTCGCCGGCCGTGACTGTGTGCTGGTTGATGACATGATCGACACCGGCGGTACCCTGTGCAAAGCAGCCGAAGCGCTGAAAGAGCGCGGTGCCAAACGTGTATTTGCCTACGCGACCCACCCGATCTTCTCAGGCAACGCCGTTGAGAACATCAAAAACTCTGTGATTGACGAAGTGATCATCTGCGACACCATTCCGCTGTCGCCGGAGATCCGCGCCCTGAGCAAAGTGCGTACGCTGACGCTGTCCGGCATGCTGGCTGAAGCCATCCGCCGTATCAGTAATGAAGAGTCCATCTCTGCGATGTTCGAGCATTAATCCTGTGTGGCCGTTACCGGCCACCAGGCAGTGCACGACGCCCTAAAAAAAACCGCCGGTTCTGCCGGCGGTTTTTTTATGCGTAAGCTGCACAATGATTAATGCGTTTAATGATTAGTGGGGGTGATGTGACCGGCTGCAGCGTTTGTCAAAATGCTTGACCCACCAGTAACGGTCGCACACCTGTTCGCGGCCGCCGATACGCGCCCCGGCCAGCCACAGCAGCGCGCCGATGAAGATGCTCATAATGGCACCGTGGGCGAAATATTGTGGCAGATTAAGCTGCGGCATCTGGTTAAGGATAGAGTAGCCGACGCCGCCCACCATGGTCAGCAGGCCCAGCCCCATCAGCAGGTTACCCGCCAGCGTTGCATGTTTACGTCTCATTTCACACCTCCCTGAAGTCACCCGATCGGTTATCGGAGCTAATTGATGAAAGTATAGGCAGAGCTTATGACCGGAGTTGCGGAGGGGATCACAGAAGGCGAAGAACTTTTGACAAATCTTTACGGAAATCGCGTTTTTTAATTAACATTAACAATAATTTATAAAGTTCATTATTCAAGTTTTGAGGTATTTGCCGCTGCCCTGCCCCCGCTTTTGTCATCACGCCCTTCCACAGGTAAACTAGCCGGCTCTATTTCCTGTTAAGTGAACTCCCGTGAGCAGCATAAAACTCATCGTTGGCCTGGCGAACCCAGGTGCCGAGTATGCCCAGACCCGCCATAACGCCGGGGCCTGGTACGTCGACCTGCTGGCGCGCCAGCACAATGTCTCCCTGAAAGAAGAGAGCAAATTCTTCGGTTACACCGGCCGCCTGACCCTCGCCGGGCAGGATGTGCGCCTGCTGGTGCCTACTACCTTTATGAACCTGAGCGGCAAAGCGGTGGCCGCGATGGCGACCTTCTACCGCCTCAACCCGGATGAGATCCTGGTGGCCCATGATGAGCTCGACATCCCGCCGGGCGTGGCGAAGGTAAAACTGGGCGGCGGCAACGGCGGCCATAACGGCCTGAAGGATATTCAGAGCAAACTGGGCAATAAACCGAACTTCTACCGCCTGCGCATCGGCATCGGCCATCCGGGTGATAAGAATAAAGTAGTGGGGTTTGTGCTCGGCAAGCCACCCGCCAGCGAACAGCAGCTGATTGACAGTGCGATTGATGAATCCCTGCGCTGCACCGAGATCCTGATGAAAGAGGGTCTGGAGAGAGCCGTGCAGCGGCTGCACGGCTTCAAAGCGTAAACAGAGCGGGCCGGGTGCCCGCTCTTGCTTTATCAGGTGCGGCGGACCTCGCCTGCGCCTGCCTCGCCCGCTTCCGGCTGGTAATCCTCTTCCGCGACAAAATAGCGTGGGTCATCCAGCTCATGGCTACAGAACGGCCCGGCCTTCGCCAGCAGCCGCACGCAGTCCGGGCTGAGGTGGCGCAGGCGGATGCGCTTGCCCGCCTCCAGGTAACGGCCGGTGAGTTTGTCGATCGCTTCCACGCCGCTGGCGTCCATCACACGGGTGCCGGCAAAGTCGAGAACCACCTGATCCGGGTCGTTGGCCGGGTCAAACAGCTCAGCAAAGGAGGCGGCGGAGCCGAAGAACAGCGGCCCCTCAAGCTGGTACACCGCCAGATCCCCTTTCTGCTGGCGGCGGCGCACGCTGATGCGCGCATGTTGCCAGGCAAAGACCAGCGCGGAGATAATCACGCCGCTGATCACCGCCATCGCCAGATCGGTAAAGATGGTAATCAGCGTCACCACCAGCATCACCAGCACGTCCGCTTTCGGCATCCGGCGCAGGCGGCGCAGCGAGCTCCACTCAAAGGTGTTATAGCAGACCACCAGCATAATCCCGGCCAGCGCCGCCACCGGCAGCAGGCCGATATAGCCTGACAAACTCACCACGAACAGGATCAGCAGCAGCGCGCCGACAGTGCCGGAGAGCCGCCCGCGGCCGCCGGAGGTGAAGTTAATGATCGACTGGCCGATCATCGCGCAGCCGGCAAAGCAGCCGAACATGCCGCACAGGGCGTTGCCTGCCCCCTGGGCGATGCTTTCACGATTACCGTTGCCTTTCTTGTTGCCCATTTCGTCCAGCACGGTCATGGTCAGCAGCGACTCAATCAGCCCCACCAGCGCAATCACCACCGCATAAGGCAGCACAATGCGCAGCGTTTCCAGATTCAGCGGCGCGGCCGGCAGGTGGAAGCTCGGCAGCGTGCCGGAGATGTCCGCCATGTCGCCTACCCGCAGGGTGTGCAGGTTAAAGCCGATGGCCACCGCCGATACCACAATCAGCGCTGCCAGCGAGGAGGGAATCACTTTGGTGAGTTTCGGGAACAGGCAGACCACCAGGATCGCCAGCAGCACCAGGGCGTACATCATCGGCCCCTGCCCGGCGATCATATGCAGCTGCGCCAGCATAATCACAATCGCCAGCCCGTTCACAAAGCCGTGTACCGCCGGCAGCGGCACCAACCGGATAAACTTGCCCAGGCGCAGCACACCGATGGCGATCTGGATAACCCCGGCGAAAATCGTCGCCCACAGCACGTAATCCATGCCGTGCTCACTGGCGAGGCTCATCAGCACCACCACAATCGACCCGGCCGCGCCGGAGACCATGCCCGGCTTGCCGCCGAACAGCGCCGTCACCAGCCCGATAATAAAGGCGGTATGCAGGCCGACAATCGGTGACAGCCCCGCCACCAGTGAAAACCCGACCGCTTCCGGCACCATAGACACCGCCACGACACAGCCGGCCAGCACGTCATTTTTGACGCCGGCCAGCCTGGCGTTATTCATTCCAGACATAAGGAATTCCATCTTTTATTTTGAACAGCACAACCGCTTCCCTCAGGGGGAATATGAGATCACCGCAGGCACGGTGGAGTGCAGCGCATCAGGCTGCGGAGGAGGGGTAAAGCTCAGGGTGGACTAGGCAGAAAATACATCCGGCGCGTTTCCTGTCAGTTAAAAAGTGGTAGCAGTATCGGTAAAGCCTGCGTGAAAGGCAAGCCGCAAGGCAACGGCCAGATGCGGATCGAGATAAACACGCTTTCCGTGTATAATAAGGGATAAGTGTGCAATTCATTCATGCGGCCCAGATTAACCGCATGATATTTAAGCGATTAAGGTGAGAAAAACATGGGATTCAAATGCGGTATCGTCGGCCTGCCGAACGTGGGTAAATCTACGCTGTTCAACGCCCTGACCAAAGCGGGCATTGAGGCGGCGAACTTTCCGTTCTGCACCATAGAACCCAACACCGGTGTGGTGCCGATGCCGGATCCGCGTCTGGACCAGCTGTGCGAGATCGTCAAGCCTCAGCGTGTGGTGCCGACCACCATGGAATTCGTCGACATTGCCGGCCTGGTGAAAGGCGCGTCCAAAGGTGAAGGCCTGGGCAACCAGTTCCTGACCAACATCCGTGAGACCGAGGCGATCGGCCACGTGGTGCGCTGCTTCGAGAATGACAATATCATCCACGTGAACAACAAAGTTGACCCGGCCGATGACATTGACGTGATCAACACCGAGCTGGCGCTCTCTGACCTCGACACCTGCGAACGCGCCATTCAGCGTGTGCAGAAGAAAGCCAAAGGCGGCGACAAAGACGCCAAGGCCGAGCTGGCAGCGCTGGAGAAATGCCTGCCGCAGCTGGAAAACGCCGGTATGCTGCGCGCGCTTGACCTGAGCGCCGAAGACAAGGCCGCGATCCGTTACCTGAGCTTCCTGACGCTGAAGCCGACCATGTACATCGCCAACGTCAATGAAGACGGTTTCGAAAACAACCCGTACCTCGACAAAGTGCGTGAAATCGCCGCGGCCGAAGGCTCCGTGGTGGTGGCCGTGTGTGCGGCGGTGGAGTCGGACATCGCTGAGCTGGAAGATGAAGACCGCGCCGAGTTCATGGCGGAGCTGGGCCTGGAAGAGCCGGGCCTGAATCGCGTGATCCGCGCCGGTTACCAGCTGCTGAACCTGCAGACCTACTTCACCGCCGGTGTGAAAGAAGTGCGCGCCTGGACGATTCCGGTGGGTGCCACCGCCCCGCAGGCGGCCGGTAAAATCCACACCGATTTCGAAAAAGGCTTTATCCGCGCCCAGACCATCGCCTTTGATGACTTCATCACCTACAAAGGTGAGCAAGGTGCCAAAGAAGCCGGCAAAATGCGCTCCGAAGGCAAAGACTACATCGTGAAAGATGGCGATGTGATGAACTTCCTGTTCAACGTCTGATTTTCCCGCCGTACTGAGAAGCAGGGCGAATGCCCTGCTTTTCCTCCAGCCCGTGCGTGACTGCTTTCCGTTTTCTGCTTCTCCTCTCTGCCTGCACCCGTTTTCCGCTTTCCAATTTCTGCTCCTCCTCCCTCCTGCGCCCTGTTTCCCGCTTTCCAATTTCTGCTCCTCCTCCCTGCCTGCGCCCTGTTTCCCGCTTTCCAATTTCTGCTCCTCCTCCCTGCCTGCGCCCTTTTCCCTTTGCCGATGCTTTCCCCGCCGTGCTGCCCTTTAAGTATGTTGTAACAAAAAGCCGTTCAGCGGATTCCCCGCCTCCTGCCGGATGTGACCGCGCCGCCACTTTTCAGCGTAAGTTACTGCAATGTTAAACAGCGCGCAGGTTTTCGCCGCCACATCGCTTATAACTAAAACGCTGTTCCGACTTTTCTGCCGCCCGCGGCCCGCCCTTTGACATGGAGACTTCCAATGGCTACCCCGATCTTTTCCGGCGTCATCCCCCCGGTGCCCACGATTTTAACCGCCGATGAACAACTCGACCGCCCCGGGATGGCGCGGCTGATTGACCATGTCATCGAAGGCGGCGTGAACGGCGTGTTCTTTCTCGGCAGCGCCGGGGAGTTCGCGCACATGGGCAGCGCCTTACGGCATGAGGTGGCGGAGTTCTGCACCGCGCATGTGGCCGGCCGGGTGCCGGTGCTGATTGGCGCGGCGCACCCCGGCACGCGTGAAACGCAGGCGCTGATTACCCACGCCCACGGCTGCGGCGCGGATGGCGTGGTGGTGGTGAACCCCTATTACAACCCGCTCTCGGAGGAGAATCTCGGCCGCTACTACCAGACCCTGGCCGACGCCTCGCCGCTGCCGATTCTGCTCTACAACTTCCCGGCGCTGACCGGCCAGAACATCCCGGTCTCACTGATTAAAACCCTGGCGGAGCGCTGCCCGAACATCGTCGGCCTGAAAGACACGGTGGACACCCTCAGCCACCTGCGGGAAACCATCCAGGCGGTGAAACCGGTGCGGCCGGATTTCGCGGTGTTCGCCGGGTATGACGAGTACCTGTTCGGCACCCTGATCCTGGGCGGTGACGGCTGCATCCCGGCCAGCGCCAACTTCGCCCCGGAACTGACCTGCGGCATCTACCGCGCGTGGCAGGCGCAGGAATTTGGAACCATCATCGGCCTGCAGCAGCGGCTGTCGCACATTCCCCAGCTCTACAGCCTGGATTTGCCCTTCTATAACGTGGTGAAAGAGGCGATCAGCCAGGTGGGCGTGGACATCCCCGTCCACTCCCTGCAACCGGCACAGCCATTGAGTGAGGAGAAGCGCCAGGTGGTACGGGAGGTGCTGCGCCTGAGCGGCATGATTGGCTGATCACACACCCAGTGACGCCCTGTTCCGTTGAGCAGGGCGTGCGCGTTAGTCATCCGCGCAGACAGGCACCTCCCCCTCCCGCGCACGTTTAGATCATAATACAAATCGAAATCATTACCATTTCCTATCATGCTCGCTTACACTGAGTCACAGAGGCCGTGCCGGAATCTTTACCCGGGCGGGAGGACTGATGACAAGATTTCTGGTGCCAGACGCATGACGATGCTGACAATTTTAGACTCCTTTGCCGATGGCCCGCTGGACTGGGTCAAAACCATGTTCGTCCCTTACGATGCGGATGCAGAACGGGTGGTGCCTGCCGGCCGCCTGCTGACGCCGGAAGGTGCGCGTGACCTGCTCTCCGCTTATCTCGCCGCCCATGACGCCGCCGAGCACCGCGCCCGCGTCTCGATGTGGTCACAGTGGTATTTTGCCCGCCTGCTGCCGGTGTGGGTGATTGTGAACCTCTCCCACCAGTGGCAACTGCCGATCAGCGCTGACCGCGTCTGGTTCCAGCTCAATGAGGATGGCCTGCCGCTGCAATTTATGTTGCAGGGCGACGGCGAGCCGGTCACCGAGACCGACCCGCTGGTGCGTTTTGCCGGCATGGTGCAGCACATTGCGCCGGTCTGCCAGATCCTGGCGGACCTCGCCGGGCTGAAGCCGGGCATCTTCTGGAACAATGCCGCCGTACGTATCCAGTGGGGCATTGAGCAGGCGGAACTGATCAACGCCGATGTCACCCCCGGCCAGGCGCTGCTGACCGCCCGCACCCTGTGCGACGGCAGCAAAAACGCGCTGTTCGAACCGACGCGCCGTGAAATCCCGACCGATGCTGCCAGCCCCTCGTTCCGCCGCCAGTGCTGCCTGCGGTATGAACTGTGCGACCATGAGATGTGCCCCTCCTGCCCGCTGCTGCTGGCGGAAAAACGCCGCCGCCCCGCCACCGTCTGAGCAGAAAAAAAGCGTTAGCCCTCAGCGGGCTGCGCTTTTGCATTTGCTTATACAGAAAAAGAGTTTGATCTTACCCGGTTATAACTATAAATATGGAGCCGACCCCGCAAACGATTTCCCTGTGATGCGGGCTGACTTTGACCACGAGGTAACGATCATGAAAACGAGCACGTCTGCCCGCGTCTCTGCGTCGTTGAAGGGCCTGGCCGCACAGGTTACGCTGTTCTCCGCCACGCTGCGCGCCTCCCTGCTGGTGCCGGTCTCCCAGACCTGGCGCACCCTGACGGGGCAACAGGCCCCGCTGGATGCCCGGGTCGTCCGCCGTTATGCCCTGCCCTCCTCGCGGACGTTCAGCGTGGCGGAAGGCTTCTTCGGCTTTATCCCGATTGAGTCGTTTGAGTGCGAGCGCTACGTGCTGGAAGTGACGCATAACGGCCGCTGCTACCAGGTGGAAGTGCCGCAGCAGGTCTACCATCAGGTGGCGGTGGGCGAGCAGATCGCGATTCACACCCACTGATCGCCGCCCATAAAAAAAGAGCCGGGATGGCTCTTTTTTTATGGCTGGGCAGACTCAGACAGCGGGCGAACGGCTGCTGCGCTTCTGCGCGTACATCAGCGCGTCCGCCTGCGCCAGCAACGCCGCCACCTCCACCGGTTGCGCGCCGTCATAATCTATCTGCCCTACGCTGTAACAGAGCGCGTAGCCGCGCCCGCTCTCCGCATTGTGGGCTGCCACCCGCGCCAGCAACCGTGCCACCGCCTGCTGCGTCTCGTGTTTCCCGGCATTGGTCAGCAGCACCGCGAACTCATCGCCCCCCAGCCGCGCCACCACATCGCTGTCACGCAGGCTCTCGCGGATCAGCGCCGCAAAGGTTTTCAGCGCCCGGTCGCCCTCGGCATGGCCGAAAGTGTCATTGATCTCTTTAAAGCCGTTCATGTCGAAAAACAGCAGCGAGGCGGGCAGCCCCAGCCGGTGGCACACCTCCAGCGCGTGCTGGCCCAGCGCCTCAAACCCGCGGCGGTTGGAGATCTGCGTCAGCGCATCCATGGTCGCCAGTTGCATGGCGGTGATCTCCTGCTCCGCCATCGCGGCCAGGTCACGCAGCAGCATCCGGTCTTCCTCATTCAGCCGGTGCGGCACCGTGTCCAGCAAACAGAGCGTGCCGAGTTTGACACCGTCCGGCACCACCAGCGGGCAACCGGCATAAAACCGGATGCCCGGCTCACCCACGACCAGCGGATTGTCGTGGAAGCGGGCGTCATGCTGCGCATCCGGCACCTCCATGATGCCGTCTTCCAGAATGGCGTGGCCGCAGAAGGAGACATCCCGCGGCGTTTCCTGCACCGCCAGCCCCTGGCAGGACTTGAACCACTGGCGGTTCATGTCCACCAGCGACACCACGGCAATCGGCACATTGAACAGCCGCCGTGCCAGCCGGGTCAGGCGGTCAAAGCGCTCTTCCGGCAGGGTATCGAGGATATTGTAGGCGCGGAGGGTAGACAGGCGGTGTTGCTCATCGGAAGGTTTGGCAGGCGGTTGCATAACACTCTCATTTCCTGGTGGGGCCAACTATGGGCAAAAAGGGGGCAATGTGCTGACATTGCCGCCGAGGCCACTATTCAAACATGGTTAAAAACGAAAGTCACTCTTGGAAAAACAGGGCATTGCGTACGGAAAGGGGGAATCAGCAACCGTCCGCCTGTCCGCCCCGGCATTGCACCGGAGGCGGGAGGGCTACGACGGAGTGGGCAGAGTTACTCTGCCCGGAGGGAGTTCATATCGATCACAAAACGGTATTTGACGTCGCCGCGGCTCATGCGGGCGAACGCCTGCTCAATTTCATCCATGCGAATTACTTCGACATCAGCAGTGATGCCATGTTCCCCACAAAAATCGAGCATTTCCTGTGTTTCTTTCATGCTGCCGATCGAGGTGCCGGCAATGCTCAGGCGTTTGAACACCATCGGGGTGATGTCCGGGGCCTGATGCGGTTGGTCAGGGATGCCGACCAGGATCAGTTTGCCGTTGCTTTTCAGCGTCGACAGATAGGGGTTGAGGTCATGCGGAGCCGCCACACAGTTGAGGATCAGGTCCAGGCGGTTCGCCTGCGCCGCCATCTGTGCGGCATCGGTGGAGACCACCACCTCTTTTGCGCCGAGGCGCAGCGCGTCTTCGCCTTTGCCCGGCGAGGTGGTAAACAGCACCACCTCCGCGCCCATGGCGGTGGCGAGTTTCACCGCCATATGGCCCAGCCCGCCGAGGCCGACCACGCCGACGCGCTGGCCCGGCTGCACCTGCCAGTGTTTCAGCGGTGACCAGGTGGTGACACCGGCACAGAGCAGCGGGGCCACGGCGGCCGGGTCGAGCTGTTCGGGCACGCGCACCACAAAGTCCTGCGCGACCACGATGTCGGTGGCGTAGCCGCCAAAGGTGGTGGTGCCGGTAGCCGGTTCGTCGCCGTTATAGGTGGCGGTGAAGCCCTCGTCACAGTACTGCTCGTCTCCTTCACGGCAGGCGCTGCACTGCCCGCAGGAGCCAACCATCACACCAACGCCGACGCGCTGGCCGACCTGGAAACGGCTGACGTTCGCGCCGGTTTCGGTGACGTGGCCGATAATCTCATGGCCCGGCACCAGCGGGTAGCGGCTCATGTTCCACTCATTACGGGCCATATGCAGATCGGAGTGGCAGACGCCACAAAACGCGATCTCAATCCGGACGTCATCCGGGCCGGTGTCCCGGCGGTCAAAGTGGAAAGGTGCCAGCGCAGTCTGCGCGCTCTGGGCGGCGTAGCCAAAAGATCGTTTCATTGGAATCCCCGTTTTTGAAGGGGGCGAACCCTAAAGCCTGCGGCACCTCACATCAAGTTTTCAGCGCAGGGAAATGTGCCAAAATGTGGCAGCGCCCCGCCCGCCTGCGGCTTGCCTGCACACGCCTTATGCAACGCGCAGGCGCACGGCTCACCCGCCCTGAGCGGTGGCCGGTGCATTGCGCCGTCTGAACATCCGGACGGCTGGAGGCGTTACATTATTTTACAACCTTGTTGTTTAATCACCCAGAAAACCCGCGACCGGCGGCCTGGTTTTCCGTAACGTTTTTGCCTTATTTTTCAACTGTCGGCCTGCCTGTTCCCCCGCTTTCCGGCTGCCTTTCAGGCCGGTTTACCGCCGTAAAAAAGCTCAGATAGCAGCGATAGTTTGACTCCCCCGCTGCGTAGATGATAATCGTTATCACTTTTATTGACTCGATAAGGGATGCTGATGACAGATACCCCTACCCTGCGCCGGGTGCAATGCTGCATCGCCGGCGGCGGCCCGGCGGGCATGATGCTCGGTTACCTGCTGGCGCGCCGCGGCATTGAGGTTGTGGTGCTGGAGAAACACGCGGATTTCCTGCGCGACTTCCGGGGCGACACGCTGCACCCTTCGACGCTGGAGATAATCCACCAGCTCGGCTGGCTGGAGGAGTTCCTGCAACTGCCACACCAGCGGATGGAGCGGCTCCAGGCGGAGATGGGCGGCCGGGAGATGACAATTGCCGATTTCACCCGCCTGCCGACCCGCTGCAAATTTATGGCGTTTATGCCGCAGTGGGATTTCCTCGATTTTCTCCAGCGCAAGGCGCTGCTGCTGCCGAACTTTACGCTGCTGATGGAGACGCGCGTCACCGCCCTGCGGATGGATACCGCGCAACGCGTGACCGGTGTGGAGGCGATGACGCCGCAGGGCGCGTTACAGATTGAGAGCGATCTGGTAGTGGGCTGTGACGGCCGCCACTCCACGGTGCGGGCGCTGGCCGGGCTGAGCAGCCGGAGTTTCGGCGCGCCGCGTGATGTGCTATGGCTGAAGATCCCGAAACAGCCCGATGACCCGGCGTGGTCGACCGGCCACCGCGGGCCGCGCAAGAACTTCATCATGATCGATCGCGGCGACTACTGGCAGTGCGGCGTGTCGATCGACAAGGGCACCCTGCCCGCGTTGCAGGCGGCGGGGCTGCCGGCCTTTTTGCAGCAGGTGGCGGCCAGCGCCCCCTTTGACGCCGCCCGGCTCGCCTCGGCCATCACGGACTGGGATCAGGTGAAGCTGCTGAGTATCCGCATCGACCGGCTCGACCACTGGGCGCGGCCGGGGCTGCTCTGTATCGGCGACGCGGCACACGCCATGTCACCGATTGGCGGCGTCGGGGTAAACCTGGCGATTCAGGACGCCGTTGCCACCGCCAACCTGCTGGCCGCGCCGTTACAGCAGGGCGTGCCGACCCTGCGCCAGCTCACCCGCGTGCAGCGCCGCCGCACCTTCCCCACCCGGGCCACGCAATTTTTGCAGGTGATGATGACGCGCCGCGCCGGCGGCAACAAACGCCCCCCGGCCCCGATCCGCGCCCTCGGCCGCTGGCTGCGCGACCGCCCCTGGCTCCCCTTCCTGTTCGGCCGTTTGATCGGCGTCGGCTTCCGGCAGGAGCTGCCGAAGTAAGCGAGCCTCCCGGATGCTGCGGTTCATGCAGCATCCGCCCCGCCAGCCATCAATAATTTATCTTTTAAATCAGTAAACTATATCAATTTTCTATAGCCCATTTTGTCTACCCGCCTCCTCTCCCACGTGCTGGAATAGCCGCCGCCACGTATTTACTTAAAGGAAAACACAATGGGATGGAATAAACATGCCGCGGCGATCTACGCCAGGCAACATGCGGGGTCAACGTCACAAAGAAGGTGTGCGGCCTTTACCCGCCGCGCTATCAATGCAGGCGGTATAGACATTGGTCAGACGTTACATGCAAAAGAGTATGGCCGCTTACTCAATAACGCAGGTTTCACGGTTATTGGTACAGGGGAAGCCCCGCAAGAGGGTGATGTTGTGGTTATCCAGCCTTACCGGGGCGGTAACGAAAGTGGGCATATGGCGATATATGACGGGCAACACTGGTATTCCGATTTTCGTCAGCGCGACATGTGGGGCGGGCCGGGTTACCGTTCAGCTCAGCCCGCGTATAAAATTTACAGGAAGCACTGATGCGCATACTTTTCCTGTTCGTTTTGCTGTTATCCGGCTGTGCTGCGTCTACGGCCACGCCTGAGCAGCAGGTTGATGCGTTTTACCGTTTCTATCTGAACGCGTTTGTCAGCGACAGCGGCGAGGACGCCTATAACTCCCCCATTATGCGCCGCTACGTGGCGGCAGAGACATTGAGCCGGTTGATCACCATTGAAAAGATCGGGGAGCAGCAGATCGTCGGTTCCGATTATTTTATCTATGGTCAGGACTACGTCCCGGAATGGATCGCCGGATTACAGGTGGGGCCGGCCACTGACTATCTGGGCGGCAAAATGCTGGACGTCCGGCTCGGCCGGGAAGCTGGCAACACGCAGCACCTGCGCGTCTACCTCCGGCACGAACAGGGCCGCTGGAAACTCTACCGGGTCAGAAACCTCAGCGATGGCTATGAACAGCCGATTTTCGATGATAACGCCCTCGCCGCCGCCCAAGCCCACGCCGCGACACTCGTGCAATAAAATATCCCCTGCTCTTTCCTTATATATTCAAAGGATTGCAGAGGTAACAGAGGTAGCAGAGGCATAAAAATCATTACCGAACGGAGACGCAGGCCATCACCCTCCGCCTTCAGCGAAATGAATCACCCCTACCATTTCCTTACATACCCACAAATTTGCAGAAATGGCGGGGGCATAAAAATCATTACCGAGTGGAGACGCAGGCCATCACCCTCCGCCTTCAGCGAAATGAATCACCCCTACCATTTCCTTACATACTCACAAATTTGCAGAGATGGTGGGGGCGTAAAAATCATTGCCGAGTGGAGACGCAGGGCCGGGTGAGCGGACATGGATGTCCGCGAAAGACGCCCATGACAGGGACTGTCATTAGCGGCGGCCCGAAAAGCCCGGAGGCGGAGCGAGGGGACACGCGAGAGCGTGCAATGATTCAGCCGGGGCACCAGGGCGCGGGGATGCAAGGGGCGCGCGCCTACGCGCCCCTTGCGCGGTGGCGGCAGCGGGGCCGCAGAAAGACGCCGGGCGTATGCCAACGCAACTTACCTCGTTCTCCTTTAAACACCGCTTGCGCCAGTAGTCGCTCTGGCCCCACGGCCTAATCCCCCCGCCGGGGATCAAATCTCCCTGACACTTCCCCTCACCTTCACCGTCGCCGGGAACGCCTCCTGCGCCGGCGGCGCAGCCAGATAGCCGAGCCGGTGCAGCAGCAGGTGGGCGGCGGCGGCCCCCATATCGTGCCCCGGCTGGCGCACGGTGGTGAGCGGCGGCGAAATACGGGCAGCGGCCGGAATGTCGTCGAAGCCGGTGACGCTGAGATCCCCCGGCACCGCGACGCCCTGCTGCTGGCAGGCGCGGATAAGCCCAATGGCCATCAGGTCATTGGCGCAGAGCACCGCCGTCGGCCGCTGGCGGCGCGGCAGCGCCAGGATCTGCTGCGCCGCCCGCTCACCGCTGCGCTCGGTATAATCCCCCTCGATCAGCGGCAACTGCGCCGGCTCCAGCCCCTGTTCACGGCAGGCGTCATGGTAACCGGCCAGCCGCTGTTCGCTGGTCCACAGCCCCGGCGGGCCGCCGAGCAGCAGCAGTTGCCGGTGGCCGCAGGCCAGCACATGGCGCGCCACCGCCGCCGCGCCCTGCCGGTTCTGCGCGCTGATAAACGGGGCGGAAATGGTCGGCAGGCACTCATCCACAAACACCATCGCGCCGCGGCTCGCCAGCGCCTGCAACGACGGGCTGGGGCGGCCGGTGCCGGAGAGGTAGATCACGCCATCCAGCCGCTGCGTGCGCAGCACCTGCGCGTAGTGCTCCTCGCGGGCGGTATCTGACCAGGTCAGGCAGAGCACCAGCAGGAAATCGGCCTGATCGAGCACCAGCTGGATGCCCTCAGCGACGTCGGCAAAAAAGGCGTTGCCGAGATCCGGCACGATAAACCCAATCGAGGAGATGCGGCGGCTCTTGAGGCTGCGGGCGGCGTTGCTCGGCTCAAAGCCGAGATCGGCAATCACCTGCAACACCCGTTCGCGGGTGCGGGCCGCCACCGGCCGCCCGCTGTTGTTGATCACCGCGCTGACGGTGCCGATCGACACCTCAGCGCGGCGCGCCACATCCCGGATGGTCGGGCGTGGTGACGCTTTGGGACTCATGGCTTCCGGCCGGGAGCGGCATCATCACGCCAGTAGCGGCGTGACCAGCGGCGCGCCTTCGACCCGCTGCGCCACGGCGTCATCAGGTACTCGGCTGCTACCACCAGCAGGAAACTGACTACCCCCAGCAGTGCCAGGAACACAATCGCCGAGAAGGTGCCGGCGGTGTTGAGGCGGGAGTTGGCCTGCAACAGGTAGGCCCCCAACCCGCCGCTGGTGGAGGCGGTCCACTCGCCGATCACCGCGCCGGTGACGCTGAAGGTCGCGGAGAGTTTGAGTGCTGAAAACAGCGGCGTGTAGGTCGCGGGCAGCTTCACATAGCGGAAGATTTTGGCGCGCGATGCGCCCATCGACTTCACCAGGTTGAGCATGTCGCGGTCCACCGAGTTGAGGCCGTCGAGCACGTTCACCACCACCGGGAAGAAGACCACCAGCGCCACGATCACCAGTTTCGGGGCCAGCCCGAAGCCGAGCCAGATGGTCAGCGCCGCTGAGATGGCGATCACCGGCACCGCCTGGCTGGCGATCAGGATCGGGTAGAGCACGCTGCGCACCCAGCCGGACATATCCATCAGCACCGCGAAGGCGAAGCCGCTGACCGCACCCAGCAGAAAGCCCATCAGGAAGGTCAGGAAGGTGATGCGGAACCCTTCCCACAGGGTGTCCCAGTCGGAGAGCGTGTGTTCCAGGGTGCGCTCCGGCGAGGGCAGCACATAGGCGGGGATGTCGAACCAGCGCACCGCCAGATCCCAGGCGAGGATCACCAGCACCAGCGCCACCACCGGGCCGCCTAAACGCAGCAGCCAGCCGCGCCAGCCAAAAGGTTCAGTGTACATGGGCCTTCTCCGCCGCCGAGAGTTGCGCGTCATCCTGATAAATCAGGCTGAGGATCTGCTGTTTCAGCGCCATAAACGGCGCGCTGGTCAGGCAGGAGAGCGGGCGCGGGCGCGCCAGCTCCACCGGGAAGATGGCATTGACCCGGCCGGGGCGCGGGGTCATCACCACCACGCGGTCAGCCAGGAAGATCGCCTCGTCGATGTCGTGGGTCACGAACACCACGGTGCGCTTCTGCTCCTGCCACACCGTGAGCAGCCACTGCTGCATCGACAGGCGGGTCTGGGAGTCGAGCGCGCCGAACGGTTCATCCAGCAGCATCACGTCATGCTGCATCGCCAGCGTGCGCATCAGCGCCACGCGCTGGCGCATCCCGCCCGAGAGCGCCGCCGGGTAGTGGTTGATAAACTCACCGATGCCGTAACGGCGCGCCAGTTCGACCCCGGCGCGGCGCTGTTCGGCGGTGGCACGCCCTTTGAGGGTCGCCCCCAGCACGATGTTGTCGATCACCGTGAGCCACGGCAACAGCAGATCTTTTTGCAGCATATAGCCGACGTGCCCGGTCTGGCCGGTCACGTCGGTGTTGTCGATCAGGATGCGGCCTGAACTCGGCGCAAGCACGCCGGAGATGAGGTTAAACAAGGTACTTTTGCCGCAGCCGGACGGGCCGACCACAGAAATGAACTCCCCTTCGGCGACCTGAAGATCGGTGGGGGCCAGCGCGGTCAGATCACCAAACCGGCGCGAGACCTGCTCGATCCTGAGTTTTGCTTGAGACATCGGGTATTCCTTTCATCAACGCGGGCGTTACAGGATTTCGCACCGCTCGCGGCCAAACCAGACCAGATCTTCTACTTTCACGGCGATATCCCCGCGCGCGGCGAACGGTTCCACCGCCCAGGCGCCCCACATCGGCGTGTCGTTACCGGCATCAATAAACTTGTGCAGGTAGGCCGCGCCGGGGGTCAGGGAGTGGCCGATGTTCGCCAGCAGGTCGAGCAGCACAAAGCCCTCGGCCTCCAGGCGGTCATGGCAGAGGCCGAACAGCTCGTTGGCGGGCATGCCGGGGCGGCACTTCGCCAGCACCTCGTAGTGAAGCGCCTCGAGGTCGCGCAGCGCCTCGGTGGCGAGCGGATGGTCGCCGATCACTTTGCAGCGGGTGACGTCGCCCCAGAAGCCCTGCCGGGTAATCGGGTGGACATCAATCATCAGCACATCCTGCGCGGCGGCCGCGCGGGTGGTCGGCGCGTGGGTCGGGAAGCAGATGCGGGCATTCTCCCCCAGCCCCACGGTGGTGATGGTCCAGATGCCTGCCGCGCCCTGCTGCTCCAGCGCGTCACACACTGCCAGCTCAATCTGCTGCTCGGTGACGCCCGGCGCAGCGGCGGCCAGCCCGGCGGCGGCGACGGCTTTCGCCATCGCCTGCGCCTCGCGAAGCCCGGCCGGTGCCTCATAGGCGACGTCCGGGCCGGGTTTGTAGCTCCACTCCGGCACCCAGCGGGTGCCCGGTTCGCGTGCGCTCATCCTCAGTTCCCCTGCGGCAGGTAATCGTTGGTGTAGTACTGGTTCGCCGGCAGGGTCTGTTTCACAATCCCTTCCGCTTTCACGGCGTTCAGCAGGTCATTCCAGGCGGTGTCGCTGAGTTTCAGCTGATCGGCACTCGGGTTGCCCAGCAGGGTGATGGTGTCGGCCCACTGCTGTTTGATAAAGGCCGGGTCATAGGCCTTGCTGTAGAGTTTGGTGAAGGCCGCGGTGCCTTCGTCCGGGTGGGCGATGGCGTAGGCGATGCTCTTCTGAGTGGCGCGCATAAAGGCTTTGGCCTTCTCCGGGTTGGCTTTCAGCCAGCGCTCATTCCCGGCCAGCATAAAGATCGGGGTGTTCGGCACGCCGTGCTCCACGGCAGGCAGGAATTCCGGCTTCTGTTTGCCGGTGGTGACCACCCCGGTGCCTTCGGCGTTGGTGATGCCGGTGATGGCGTCAACGCGTTTTTGCAGCAGCAGCGGCACGGTGTCATCGGCTGCGGCCACCATGGTGATGTCTTTCAGCGTCAGGTTGGCGCTTTTCAGCATCAGTGCCAGCTGCGCTTTGGTCCAGGCGTCGTTGTAGATGCCGATGGTTTTGCCTTTCAGCTCCGCGACGGTGAATTTCTCCCCCTGGCGGGAGACGATGCCCCAGTTGTTGCCCTGGCCGTAACGGCCGATGGCGGTGACCGGCGCGCCCTGCTCTTTGGCGAAGATGATGTCCATCACGGTGGTGAAGGCGAGGTCAGCGCGGCCGGTGCCGAGGAATTTCATGGTGTCGGCCACGGTCGGCGGTGCCACGATGTTCAGGTCAATGCCCTCAGCGGCGTAGAAGCCCTTCTCTTTCCCCAGGATCCACGGAATCCAGAAGCCGTCCGCCACCGGCCACTCCTGAACAAAGGTAATTTTGGTCAGTTCGGCAGCCTGTGCCTGCGGGGTCACCATACCGGCACCCAGCCAGGGTGCCAGTGCCACAGCACCGGCCAGCAGTGCCCCTTTCAGGATTGAACGTCGTTGCATCATATTCTCCATTTGCCTAAGTGAATAAAAGGGGCATCACCCCGTGTTTTTCCGCCACGCGCGAAGCCAACTCCACCGCACGAATTATCAGCAATCCGCAGATAGTGAAACGGTTTGATGAATTATGTCAATAAGTTACATAAATATTATTTATTTGTTGAATGCATAGGCGATTAATGACACATTTTTTCCCGTTGAAACGGTTCAACTTTGTCTATTATTTACCCTGTCAAGCAATGTGCATTATTCAGACACTTGGCCGGGCGATCCCGGAGGGAGAGAAAGGGTGGAAAAAACCAAACAGGTATTGCTGGTCGGTGAAACGTGGGTCAGTGCGGCCACGCACTATAAAGGATTTGATCAGTTCGGCAGCGTGACCTTTCACAGCGGCGCGGGGCCATTGACCGCTGCGCTGGCAGAGACCGAGTTCCAGCTTACGCACCTGCCCGCCCACCAGGCGGTGGAGGCGCTGCCGTTCACGGCAGAGGGGTTAGCGGCCTATGACGCGATCCTGCTGTCAGACATCGGGGCCAGCTCGCTGCAACTTCACCCCGACGTCTGGCTGCACGGTAAACCGGTTGCTGACCGGCTGAAACTGCTGCGCGGCTACGTGGAACAGGGCGGCGCGCTGGCGATGTTCGGCGGCTATTTGAGCTTCCAGGGCATCGACGGCAAAGCGCGCTGGCGGCGCACCCCGGTGGAGGAGGTGTTGCCGGTGACCTGCCTGCCCTATGACGACCGGCTGGAAGTGCCCGAAGGCTTTGTTGCGGTGCCGGTACCGGGTGCGGAAGACCACCCGATCCTGGCGGGCCTGCCTGCTGAGTGGCCGCTGCTGCTGGGGGCCAATGAGGTTGAGGTGAAGCCGGGCGCAGAGGTGCTGGCACGCCTGCCGGACGATCAGGGCGGCCACCCGCTGCTGGTGACCGGCCATTACGGACAGGGCCGCACCCTGGCCTGGACGTCGGACGTCAGCCCGCACTGGCTGCCGCAGTCGTTCATTGACTGGCCCGGTTATGCGCCGCTGTTCACCAATATGCTGCGCTGGCTGACCGCCGCTGACTAACCGAAGCGGCAGAAATTCAACTACTCTTGATCCGGTGGATGTGACACTTATCAGGAGTGGGATAAATGAATATTGCCTGTCTGGGTTGGGGATCGCTGATATGGAAACCGGGCCCGCTGCCGGTCGCAGGCGAGTGGTACGCCGATGGCCCGTGCGTGCCGGTTGAGTTTTCACGGGTGGGGGATGGCGGCGAACTGGCGACGGCGATCTGTTTTAACGCCCCGCCGGTGCCGGTGTTCTGGGCGCTGCTCGCCACCCCGTCGCTGACAGAGGCGTGCGAGGCGCTGAAACAACGGGAGCAGATCCCGCCTGAGCGGCACGACGGCATCGGGCTGATGCTGACCGCCGGGGACGCGGAGGGGCTGCTGCCCGCCTGGGCGGCAGCGCGCGGCATCGACGCGGTGATCTGGACGGCGCTGCCGCCGAAAGTGGAGAACAGCGAGGGGCGCATCCCGTCGCAGCAGGAGGCGCTCGCCTACCTCAGCAGCCTGACGGGCGAAACGCGCGACCACGCCATGAACTACATCGAGCAGGTGCCGCCGCAGATCGACACCCCTTACCGGCGGGCGATCCGGCAGCAGCTCGGCTGGGGCGGCTAGCCCGCCTAAAAGCGCACGATGCCTTTAATCAACGCGCGGTTATTGATCACCCGCGCCTCAAACTCGTCGGCCAGCGTCGAAAACTGAAAATGGTGGGTCAGCATGATGCCGGGGTGCAGCGTGCCGGCCGCCATCAGCGCACTGACTTTGGCGAAATCCTCCCGCGTGGCGTTGCGGCTGCCCATCACCGTCGCTTCCCGCTTATGGAATTCCGGGTCGGCGATCTCCAGCATCCCCTTATGTAACCCGACAAACACCACGGTGCCGCCGTGGCGCAGCAGCGTCACGGCCGCGTTCATCGCTTGGGCGTTGCCGGTGGCATCGATCACCGTCTCCGGCAGCAGGCCGCCAAACGCAGCGCGTAACTGCTCACCAAAGCCCGGCGCGGCCGGGTCGAGTGCCGGCAGGCCGAGCACCTGCGTAACGTGCGCCCGTCGCCCGGCACTGGTGTCACTCACCACCACCTGCGCGCCGTCGGCGTCGGCAATCGCCGCTACCCCCAGCCCTATCGGCCCCGCCCCGCTGACCAGCACCGCCTGCCCCGGTTGCAGGGCCGCGCGGCGCACCGCGTGGGCGCTGATGGCGAATGGCTCCAGCAGCGCCGCCGCTTCCGGGTCGAGGTCGCCCACCGGCAGCAGGTTGCTCACCGGCACACGCAGAAATTCACAGAACGCGCCGTCCTGATGCACCCCGATCACCGAGATGTGCTCGCAGCAGTTGGGTTTGCCGCTGTCACACGCCGGGCAGGCACCGCAAGCGAGGTAAGGGATCAGCGCCACACGCTGGCCGACGGCAAATTCTGTGACGTTGTCACCCAGGGCAGCGATCTCCCCGCACACCTCATGGCCCAGCACCCGCGGGTAGCTGAAAAACGGCTGGTTGCCCGCCCAGGCATGGATGTCCGTGCCGCAGATCCCCACGGCCTGTACCCGCAGCAGCGCCTCATGGGGCGCGGGGTGCGGCACGTCCCGCGTGATGGTACGTAACGCCCGCGGCTCCGGGCAAATTAGGGTGGTCATCTGGCGCATGGTCTCTCTCTCCGTTACAACGTTTTATGTAACTTTCTAGTTAAAAACAGAACAATTTTGTTACATAAGCGCTGCAAATGTGAATTAGCGCCGACTATTGTGTTTTAAAGTGGGTTTTAATGGGCAGCCGTACCCTGCACAGAGGTGCCGCCATGAGCCGACCCCAACACCTGCGACAGAGTGTCATCAACCAGATGCTAGACGGCATCACCAAGGGCCACCTGCCCTCCCCGCTGCCTTCCCAGGCGGCGCTGGCCGAACTCTACAACATCAGCCGCACCACCGTGCGCCACACGCTGGACTACCTGCAACAGCGCGGCATTCTGGCGCGCCGCGCCGGGCAGTTCTGCATTGCGCGCGCCCCGGCCGGGGATGAGGGCTTCTTACCGGGGCCGCTGCCCGATGCGGCGCAGGCCGGGCAGGTGGAGACCGCATTCCATGAGCTGATCCGCCAGCGGCAGTTGCGGCCGGGGGACGCCTTCAGCGAGGTGCAGCTGGCGAAAAACGCCGGGGTGAGCGCCGGGGCGGTGCACGATTTTCTGCTGCGGTTCAGCCGCTACGGGCTGCTGGAGGCTGCCGGGCGCGGCGAGTGGCTGATGAAGCCATTTGATGAGGTCTATGCGGAGAACCTGTTTGAACTGCGGGAGATGCTGGAGACCCATGCGCTGCAACGCTTCCTGACTTTACCGGCCGACGACCCGCGCTGGGTCAGGGCGCGCGACCTGCTGACCCGCCACCGCCAGCTCCACACCATGATGGACGACCACTACCGCCGCTTTGCCGGGCTGGACCGCGAACTGCATGCGCTGATCATGTCCGCTGCCGATAACCCCTTCTTTAACCAGACGCTGGAGATCATCTCGGTGATTTTCCACTTCCACTACCAGTGGGATGAGCACCACCTGAAGCAGCGCAATATCGTCGCCACCGAGGAGCATATGGCGCTGCTGCTGGCGCTGATCTGCCGCAATGACCAGGAAGCGATGCGTGAGCTGCGCGCCCACCTCGCCACTGCCCGCCGCACCATGAACGAGGCGATCCGCGGCCAGCGGGAGAAGTGACCTCAGGGTGGATAAAACCCAATTAAATGCCGAAAACGTTTACCCGCCGCACGGTTTGGCACCAAACCGCAGCGGCCTGTGCGCGGCGCTGGCTAGGCTGAGGAGGTCTGCTGCCTGACCGGGCAGCGTTTCCCCAGGAGCCTGCAATGGAAAAAACCCGTGAGTTTACCGGTGAGACGGCGCGCGGTGCGCGCCCGGTGATCACCCTGCCGCCGCTGGATGCCGCCGCCCCGCCGCGCAGCACCCGCATTAAACGCATCCAGACCACCGCGATGGTGCTGCTGTTTCTGGCCGCGGTGATCAACTACCTCGACCGCAGCTCCCTGTCGGTGGCGAACATGACCATCCGTGGCGAGATGGGGCTGAGCGGCACCGAGATCGGCATCCTGCTCTCCGCCTTTTCGCTGGCGTACGGGCTGGCGCAACTGCCGTGCGGCCCGCTGCTGGATCGCAAAGGGCCGCGCATTATGCTGGGGCTGGGGATGTTTGTCTGGTCGCTGTTTCAGGCGCTCTCCGGGCTGGTCAACAGCTTCACCCACTTTGTGCTGGTGCGCATCGGGCTGGGGATCGGTGAAGCGCCGATGAACCCGTGCGGCGTAAAAGTGATCAATGACTGGTTCAACATCCGCCACCGCGGCACGCCGATGGGCATCTTTAACGCCGCCTCCACCATCGGGCTGGCGATAAGCCCGCCGATCCTCGCCGCGATGATGTTGCTGATCGGCTGGCGCGGGATGTTTATCACCATCGGCGTGCTGGGGATTGCGCTCTCCGTGGGCTGGTACATGCTCTACCGCAACCGCCCGTCGGTGTCCCTCACGGCTGACGAGCAGGCGTACCTCAATGACGGCAGCGTCAGCGCCCGGCAGGACCCGCTGAGCATGGCCGAGTGGCGCGGGCTGTTCCGCAACCGCACCATGTGGGGCATGATGCTCGGCTTCAGCGGCATCAACTACACCGCCTGGCTCTACCTCGCCTGGCTGCCGGGCTACCTGCAGAACACCTACCAGCTCGATTTGAAAAGCACCGGGTTGTATGCCGCCATTCCGTTCCTGTTCGGCGCGGCCGGGATGCTATGCAACGGCGTGGTCACCGATTTTCTGGTGCGGCGCGGCATGGCCCCGGTGAAGAGCCGGAAAATCTGCATCGCCTCCGGCATGTTCCTCTCCGCCGCGTTTACGGCGGTGGTGGTACAGGCGGAGACCACCGGCGTGGCGGTGGTGCTGATCGGCATGGCGCTGTTCTGCATCCACTTCGCCGGCACTTCCTGCTGGGGGCTGATCCATGTCGCGGTCTCCTCGCGCATGACCGCCTCGGTGGGCAGCATCCAGAACTTCGCCAGCTTTATCTTCGCCTCGTTTGCCCCGGTGGTGACCGGCTGGATCCTCGACACCACCCACTCCTTCAGCCTGGCCCTCAGCATCTGCGCCGGGGTCACGGTGCTCGGTGCGCTCTCCTACTTGTTTATCGTGCGCGACCCGATCACGGATAACCAGGCGGGTTAACGGCGCTCCGCCGGCGGCAGTGCGCCCAGGTGGCGTGCCACCGCCTGCCGCCCGGCGGGAGTCAGCGTCAGCGCCCGGCTGTCGAGGTGGCGTTCGACCCAGTGGCGGCGCTCAAAAAGTTGCAGTAATTGCGCACCTAATGCGCCCGCCAGGTGGCCGCGGCGCTCACTCCAGTCCAGGCAGTAACAGCCCGCCGCGGGTTGGGCGGGCGTCAGGCTGAGGCCCATCTGCTGTAACCCGGTCTGCCCGGCCCCGCTCAGCTGATAGTGCCCCTCCCCGGTCAGCCAGCCCAGCGCCAGAAACCGATCGTGCAGATGCACCGCCAGGGTGCCGGCCATATGGTTGTAACAGGTGCGGGCAAAGCGCAGCGCGGGCGGCGTTGAGGAGCGCACTGCCGTGCCGCCGCGGGTCAGCCCCATCAGCCCCTCCAGCATCTGCGCTACCGGTGCACCGGCCAGCCGGAAATAGCGGTAACGCCCCTGCTTTATCATGACGACCAGTTGCTGTTCCGTGAGCCGCGCCAGGTGTGCGCTGGCGGTAGAGGCTGCCACCCCGGCCACGGTGCCGAGCTCGGTTGCGGTGTAAGCGCGGCCATCCATCAGCAGGCAGAGCATCGCGGCACGGCCGCGGTCGGCCACGGCAGCGGCCAGCGACGCCAAATGGTGTTCCAGCGGCGGCGCCTCATCCGGCGGGGCAGAAAGGCAAGGCAACATGTCATGGGGCATAGTTCGGTTCCTGACGAAGTATGGTGAGGAGGCTTACTTTACGCTGGTCACCTCTCTGCTGACCAATGGAAATCATCATGTTATGTTGCCCTTTCTCCTCACCCGATCCGGTTGCGGCGGTAACACTGCCGGACCCGCGCCTTGTCTACCGGCAACTCGCCGTGGCAGGGCCCTTGATCGCCCTGCCGCCCTATGCCGCGGTGACACTGTCACCCGCACTGGCCGCGGCGGCCCTGAACCACCCGCTGCTTGGCGTGCGCCCGCCGGAAGCGCCGGTGCCGCCCGCTTTACAGGGCACCGCAGCCGGTACGGTGTTTGCGGCCTTAGTCAGAATGCGCGACGGCGTTGCTCACCGCCCTTTAAAATCGGCGCTGCGTACCGCGCTGGAGAGTCTCCCGCCGTCACAGGTCACGGCCACGGCGGCCCGGCTGGCCAATCAACTGGCCGCCGATCGCCCGTTGCTGCCCGCGGCCCTGACCCGGTTCTGTTATGCCCTGCCGATCTGTGTGATTGCGGATTTTATCGGCCTGCCGCCGGAACACCGGCCGGTGCTGGTGGATGAGGTGCTGGCGCTGGTGCGCTGCATTGCGCCGGGCGGCACGCCAGCGCAACTAACAGCAGGAAGCCGGGCGGCGGAGACGCTGCTGGCGCGTGTTGAACGTGCCACGCCCGGCCCGCTGTGGCGGGCGCTGGACGCCGCCTGTGAACAGGAGGGGCTCACAGACAAATCACTGGTTCCGCTTAACCTGATCGGGCTGCTGTTTCAGGCATGCGAAGGCACCGCCGGGCTGATTGGCCAGAGCCTTCTGGCAGAGGGCGCACCCGCCGCACGGGTGGCACAGGTGCTGCGGGAGACCCCGCCGATCCAGAACACCCGGCGGGTGGCGCAGGCTGATACTGACCTCGGCGGCTGCCCGCTGGCAAAAGGCGGGCAGGTGCTGGTGGTGCTGGGCGCACCGGACGCCGCAGGCACCCTGGCATTTGGTGCAGGGCCGCACGCCTGCCCCGGCAGACAATGGGCGGTGGCGATCGCAGAGGTGGCGGTGGCACATCTGCTGGCCTGCCCGGCACAGCAGTCACATACAACGGCGTATCGCTGGCGGGTTTCCGCCAATGCGCGGGTGCCGGAATTTATTTCACCAGGAGATGAACCATGATTGCCGTGATCTTTGAACTCTACGCCATGCCGGGCAAGGCTGATGCCTACCTGCAGCGGGCCGCCGCACTGAAACCCCTGCTGGCGGAGATTGACGGGTTTATCTCTATCGAACGGTTCCAGAGCCTTGCTGACCCTGACAAACTGCTGGCGCTCTCATTCTGGCGGGATGAGGAGGCGGTGCGGCAGTGGCGTAATCTTGAGGCGCACCGGCAGGCGCAGGCCGCCGGGCGGCACTCGCTGCTGGCCGATTACCGGCTGCGTGTGGCGGAGGTACAGCGCGACTACGGCAAGACGGCGCGCGCTCAGGCCCCCACGGACAGCCGCGGCCGCCACGGCTGAGCCGGGGTGCCCCCCGCGCGCCTGGCGTTCCAGCCACCGGCAAGCGGCCCAGCGGTCAAAGCCCGCGCACTAATTCCCCCAGCGTCTCGATCGCCTGCTGGTGGCGGGCGTCCCAGGGGAAGGAGCTGTTGAGGCGCACGCCGTCGCGGAACTGGTCACCGGTGGTGAACATATGCCCCGGGGCGATGCTGATGCCCTGTGCCAGCGCCCGGCGGTAGAGGGTGCGGGCGTCGCGGCCTTGGCCGAGCGTCAGCCAGAGGAAGTAACCGCCCTCCGGGCGGCTGATGCTCACCCCGGCCGGGAACGCCTGCTGGATGCCGCGGTACATCGCCAGCTGGCGCAGCTCCAGTTGCCGCCGCAGCCGCCGCAGGTGGGGTTCAAAACCGCTCTGGTGCAGGTAGTCCGCCAGCGCCAGCTGGGTCGGCACGCTGGCGGAGAGCGTGCTCATCAGTTGCAGCCGCTGGATTTTGGCGGCATAAGGCCCGGCCGCCACCCAGCCGACGCGGAAACCGGGTGCCAGGCACTTGGAGAAGGAGGAGCAGTGCAGCACCGTGCTGCCGTCGCGGTCGAAGGCGCGCAGCGCGGGCGGGCGCGCCGGGCCGAAGTAAAGTTCGCTGTAGACATCATCCTCAATCAGCGCGATGCCCCGTGCCGCCAGCATCGCCACCAGCTGCTGCTTCCTGGCGCGCGGCAGGGTCGCCCCCAGCGGGTTCTGGAAATTGGACATCAGCCAGCAGGCGCGGATCGGGTAACGCGCCAGCGCATCCGCCAGCGCGTCGAGGTCGATGCCGGTCTGCACATCCGTCGGGATCGCCACCGCTTTCAGCTGCCGCCGCTCAATCGCCTGCAAGACGCCGTAAAACGCCGGTGACTCAATCGCCACCCAGTCACCCGGCTCGGTCACCGCCTGCAAACTCAGCCCCAGCGACTCCATCGCCCCGGACGTGATCACAATGTCATCCGGGGCCACCGCAATCCCCTGCTGGGCGTAGCGCTGGGCGATGCTGCGGCGCAGATCCTCATTGCCGGGCGGCAGGTTGGCGACGGCGCTGGAGGCGGACATGCGGCGCACCGCGCTGGCCAGCGAGCGTGCCAGCCGCGGCTGCGGGAAGAGCGAGGCATCCGGGAAGGCGGAGCCGAACGGCACGATGGTCGGGTCTTTCGCTGCCTGCAGGATGTCGAAAATCGCGTCATTAATGTCGACCTGCTCGGAGAGGTGCAGCGCCCCGCCGCTCTCCGGCAGCGCGCTCGGGCTGTTCGCCACGTAATAGCCGGACTGCGGCCGTGCCACCACCCAGCCCTGGCTCTCCAGCAACTGGTACGCCTGCAGCACCGTCATCAGGCTCAGGCCGGACTGTTTGCAGCTCTCGCGCAGTGAGGGGAGTTTGTCACCCGGCAGCCAGACCTGGGACTGGATCTGGCGGCGCAGGCGTTGGGCGAGCTCTTCATAGCGGGTCATGGCGGCATCCTGGGAACGGGACAGGCAAACTGTTATAGGATCATGTTATCAAACTGTGACTATTATAGTTACCCCTGTTCTGTTTTACTGCCTTTACCGCGATCACAGCCGGTAGCCCGCTTTACCGCAAAAACCCATTTGGTGTGCTATACCTTTTGCAGGTTAGCGGAGATTAACTATGCCATTTGCGGGGAGATCGCCCCGTTTTCACATGTTTTTGCACTCTCACGCCGGTTATCACGCCGGACGGTTTGCCGGTGCGCCGCACAGCCCCCTTGCACGGGCAGCGGTTCCGGTTTTCAGGCATTGTTGTTGGGCAATATGAGGTGGCTATGTTGGGTTTAGATGCATTTGAACTGGCCCGGATCCAGTTCGCGTTCACCGTATCATTCCATATAATTTTTCCGGCGATCACCATCGGGCTGGCCAGTTTCCTGGCTGTGCTGGAAGCCTGCTGGCTGAAGACCCATAACACGACCTACCGCGATCTTTACCACTTCTGGCTGAAGATTTTTGCCGTTAACTTCGGCATGGGCGTGGTCTCGGGGCTGGTGATGGCCTACCAGTTCGGTACCAACTGGAGCGGCTTCTCGGCGTTTGCCGGCAGCATCACCGGGCCGCTGCTCACCTATGAGGTGCTCACCGCCTTCTTCCTGGAAGCGGGCTTCCTCGGGGTGATGATGTTCGGCTGGAACCGCGTCGGCCCGGGGCTGCACTTCTTCTCCACCTGCATGGTGGCGCTCGGCACGCTGATGTCCACGTTCTGGATCCTCGCCTCCAACAGCTTTATGCATACGCCACAGGGCTATGAGATTGTGGACGGCCAGCTGATCCCGGTGGACTGGTTCAAAGTGGTGTTCAACCCGTCGTTCCCTTACCGTCTGCTGCATATGGCGACGGCGGCCTTCCTCGCCTCGGCGTTCTTTGTCGGCGCGTCCGGCGCGTGGCACCTGCTGCGCGGCAACAACACCCCCACAGTGCGCAAAATGTTCTCGATGGCGATGTGGATGGCGCTGATCGTCGCGCCAATCCAGGCGGTGATCGGGGATGCCCACGGGCTGAATACCCTGGAGCACCAGCCGGCGAAAATCGCCGCGATTGAGGGGCACTGGGAGAACCCGAAAGATGAGGCAACGCCGCTGATCCTGTTCGGCCTGCCGGACATGGAAGAGGAACGCACCAAATATGCGGTGGAGATCCCCTACCTCGGCAGCCTGATTTTGACCCATAGCCTGACCGAGCAGATCCCGGCGCTGAAATCCTTCCCGCCTGACCTGCGCCCCAACTCCACCATTATTTTCTGGTCATTCCGCATCATGGTGGCGATGGGGCTGCTGATGATCACCGCCGGGGTCTGGAGCCTCTGGCTGCGCTGGCGCGGCAAGCTGTTCCTTAACCGCATGTTCCACCGCTTTGCGCTGCTGCTGGGGCCGTCGGGGCTGATTGCGATTATCGCCGGCTGGTTTACCACCGAGATCGGCCGCCAGCCGTGGGTGGTGTATGGCCTGCTGCGCACCCGTGATGCCGTCTCCAACCACGGCACGCTGCATATGTCCCTGAGCCTGCTGGCCTTCCTGCTGGTCTACTGTTCGGTGTTCGGCATCGGGCTGGTCTACCTGATGAAGCTGATTGCCCGCGGGCCGCAGCCGTTTGTTGCCCATACACCGCCCGAAGGCGGCCCGGGCCAGCCGCGTACCCCGGCACGCCCGTTGTCAGCAGCGGATGAGTCACTGGAACACCCTACCAAAGACGCCCTGCGGAGGAACAAATAATGGGTATCGATCTCTCTTTGATCTGGTTTGTGATCATCGTCTTCAGCATCCTGATGTATGTGGTGATGGATGGGTTTGACCTCGGCATCGGCCTGCTCTACCCGATGGTGCCGGCCAGCCATGACCGGGACGTGATGATGAACACCGTGGCCCCGGTGTGGGACGGCAACGAAACCTGGCTGGTGATGGGCGGTGCCGGGCTGTTCGGCGCGTTCCCGCTGGCCTATGCGGTGATCCTGGATGCGCTGGCGATTCCGCTGACGATTATGCTGATCGGGCTGATTTTCCGCGGCGTGGCGTTTGAGTTCCGCTTTAAGGCGTCAGAATCACACCGCGCCTTCTGGGACAAATCCTTTATCGCCGGCTCCTTTATCGCCACCTTCTCACAGGGGGTGGTGCTGGGGGCGTTCCTGAACGGCTTCCCGGTGGAGAACCGCACCTGGGTCGGCAGCGTGTTTGACTGGATCACCCCCTTCTCGCTGTTCTGCGGCGTGGGGCTGGTGGTGGCCTATGCGCTGCTGGGGTGCAGCTGGCTGATTATCAAAACCGAGGGGCCGCTGCTCGGCACCATGCGCCGCCTCTCCAGGCCGCTGCTGGTGGCGCTGCTGGTGGTGATCGCGATTGTCAGTATCTGGACGCCGCTGAGCTACCCGGCCATCTCCGAACGCTGGTTCACGCTGCCGGATCTCTTCTTCTTCCTGCCGGTGCCGGTGCTGGTGGTGCTGGCGGCCTGGGGGCTGTGGCACACCGCCCACAACCCGGACGCCCACTACGCGCCCTTTATCCTGACGCTGGCGCTGGTGTTCATCGGCTTCAGCGGCCTTGGCATCAGCATCTGGCCGAACCTGATCCCGCCGGCCATCAGTTTCCGCGAGGCGGCCTCCCCGCCGCAGAGCCAGGGCTTTATGCTGGTGGGGGCGCTGTTTATTATCCCGCTGATCCTGGTGTACACCTTCTGGAGCTACTACGTGTTCCGCGGCAAGATCAAACCGGAACATGGCTATCACTGAGGAGCGTTTATGCCGAGAATTGAACGCATGACCGAAAAAAGCCCGCCGCAGCCGCTGTGGCGGCGGGTAATGTGGCTGGTGCTGATCTGGGGCGGCAGTGTGCTGGCGCTGTTTGTGGTGGCGTCGCTGTTCCGGCTGCTGATGACGGCCGCCGGGATGCGCAGCCACTGATTGCCCTTCCTGCCCGGCGGCGCACGTGGTAAAGTTGCGCCGCCCTTCTCCACGCTTTCTCCATAATCACGCCGCCCGGCCCGCGTTCTTCACACTCTGTTAGCGCTTCCTCCATAATCCCTTCATTTTCGTTCACTTTTTGCCTTTTCCGCTTTAACAGTTTTACAGTAACTCGCAGTACTATGCATTCAGGCGCGTAGACTTACCTTCGTCAACACAACGGCGCTGACCCGCCGACCGAACAATAAATGAGGTATAAATTATGCGTAAACTTACTGCCCTGGCATTAGCGTCTACCCTGGCTTTTGGCTCTGTTTCCCTGGCATTCGCGGCTGACACAACCACCGCCCCGGCCGCTCCGGTGGAGCACGGTAAGATGTTGCAGCATAAAGGCCCGGGCCGCCACGCTGACCCGTTTGCCGGCCTGAACCTGACCGAGCAGCAGCGCACCCAGATGCGTGACCTGATGAAGCAGGAGCGCGCGGCGCACCCACGCGGTGAAGGCAAAGAACACAGAGAGCAGCTGCATAAGCTGGTGGCCTCTGACAGCTTCGACGAAGCCAAAGCCAAAGCGGAAGTCGACGCCCTGACCAAAGCGCACGCTGACCAGATGCTGTCGCGGATGCGCGTTGAGAACCAGATGTACAACCTGCTGACCCCGGAGCAGAAAAAGCAGTTCAATGAGAACTACCAGAAACGCGCTGAAAAAATGGCTGAACGCCACGCCCAGCGCGCCGCAGCACACGACCAGGCAAAGACTCACACCACAGCAGAGTAAGCGGTTTAACGGGGCGGCCGTGTTGGCGGCCCCTTCCGCGCGCCGGGCATGGCAACATGCCCGGTTTTTTTATGCCTGCGTGCCGGGCCTGCGCCGCGCCCGGCCGCGCCGCGCCATAAAAAACGCCCCGGAGGTATCAGCCTGCGGGGCGTTTTTTGCGGCAGCCGGGCTGCCGGTCAGGCAGTCAGACGCTGCGCTTCATGGCATGAGCCAGAGAAGAGAGGTAGTAATAAAAAGACTTATAATAAGGCAGACGCAGGTAGTCACGGTAAATCCGCCATTGCCAGCCAGTAAACGTGCTTTTGCTGAGAAAGCTCTGGCGCGGTGAAATACGGCAATAGGCCAGGGTTTCCGGCACGCAGTAGGCCATGGTGCCCTTGGCACGTTTCAGCAGGGAGAGCCACATCAGGTACTCCTGGTGCGGAACGTTCTCCAGATAGACTTTACCCAGTTTGGCCTGGTTATACATGCCGGTAATGTCGGCAATGCGGTGGCCCCGCAGCAGGTCGCGGTAGGTAATAATCTCCTGGCTTTTATAGGTTTTGGCCAGTTTGGTCACGCTGGTGAGGAAGGTGGCGTAGTGTGAGCACACCATGTCATAGCGTTTGGTCTGCAGGATATTGACCTGGGTGAACAGCTTGTTCTTTTCCCACAGGGCATCGCTGTCGCAGAAGGCGATAAATTCCCCTGCGGCCATATCAATACCCATATTAATCGTTTCAGCACGGCCAAGGCGGCGCTCATTCCGGTAATACGTGACGCGTGGATCGTCGGTAAAACGCTGAACTATCTCCCCGGTCGCGTCAGTCGACGCATCATCAATAATATAAAGATGAAAATTGGTATAAGTCTGGGACAATACGCTGGCGATCGCGTATTCAATATAATCTGCTGTGTTAAAGGCAGGCATTACCACTGATACTTTTTCCATATATCCTCACTTTTGACCTGATAACGACACCAACCTGCCCCCGGGCGGGCGTCACAGTCACCCTGCCCTTGGTTATACGCCGTCAGTTATCTGGTTTAATTTGAAACGGTTTTTTGTTATCTGTTATGTTTCAACCCCCCACACCTCTTTTTAATCAGTGAAATAACTCCCCCATTCACGTTGGACTGTGCGCGGCCAGATACGGCACAGGCCCGCCCCCGGTGTAAACGTCAGCTCGCCGAAATAGATCTTGCTGCCGACGGAATAGAAATCGATACGGACATAAGAGAACTGGCTGGCGATGGTTTTGGCCAGCACCAGCATCTCATCGAGCTTCTCCGGGCGCGGCATCGGCTCCGGGTTGTTTTTCAGCCCCATGCGGATCTCGGTGCGGTTCCACTCGGCGTCAAACACATCGCGGCGGTGCAGGCCGTAGCGCTGGTAATCCACCTGGATGAAGATGCGCATCTCGCCATCTTTATTGAAGCAGTGGAACTTCAGGTCGTTCGGCACCTGGCCGTCCACCTGTAACAGCTCCTCGAAGATCAGCCCCGGCTTGATGCCCTGGTAGTGGCGCTCTTTGTTGGAGAGATACCAGTTGGAATCCATCCAGGTTGAGGCCTGCTCATACAGGGTTTCGTAGGTGATCTTGCTTTTGTCGAACACGATACTGTTGAAGCCGCAGCCGTGGTTCGCTTTCATCACAAAGGAGTTCGGCAGGCTTTTATACAGCTCGTACGTCATCTCTGTGGTGGTGGCATAGACCGGGATCAGGTACTGCTCCCCCAATACCGCGGAGATATAATCACGCACCTTAATTTTGTCGGCCAGCAAGGTATAAATCTTCTTCGGCCAGATATTCCGAATCAGAATCTTTTCACTAAACAGTTCCGGACGCGTTATGTTGGCCTGCTTCTTAAACACCCGCGCATAATTCAGCTGGTGAAAAATCGGGTCAGGCAGATTGCGATAAATTCTCTTAGCTAAATTTCTTAACATAACTTTTCACCTTTCTGTTTACTACAGGAATACTTTGGTAGCACGTCAGCTGCAGTACAGTAATTTTCCCTTTACGGAAGAAGATATTAAACAAAAAGAACGATAAAAATTCCGCAACCAGCGTCGACATCGCCGCCCCGGCGATGCCATAACGTGGAATCAGCATCCAGTTGAGTACAATATTGACCAGCGCTACCAGCGGCATCTTAAACGCGATAAAACGGTAACCCGAATAAAGCACCATGACCCGCATCGACAAGGTCCCCAGTACCGAGCAGAGCGCGGTAAACGTACAGAGCGGCACAATGGCGGAGGCCTCGCTGAAGCCCGCGCCGAACAGCATGGTCAGCAGCTGCCCGCCGAAGAGTAAATAGAACCCGACAATCGGCAGCATGACGATCAGAATAATCAGGAAAAGCATCCGGATCATGTCCGCCTGCTCATCCGCATTGCGCGCACCCACCACCGTTGCCATCAGCGAGGTGATCAGCGCCATCGGCACGAAGGTCCAGGCGTAGCAGAGGGTGGTCGCCGCGCTGTAGAGGCCCACGGCGTGCGCCCCCACCATGTTCTCCAGCATCACCTGGTCAATCCGGGTATAGATGACAATCGACAGCGCCGACAGCGACAGCGGCAGCCCCACCACCATCAGGTAGCGGGAGTAGCGGTCAGTGAGCGCACGTGAGGCCGGCATCTGCGCCGGGGCCGGGTGTTCACGCATAAACATCCGGCGGCGGATCAGGTACGGCACCGCGCTGCTGAGGATGTAAGGCATCACGAACCACACCAGCGACATCTCAAACTTCACCATCGCCACCCGCACCAGAATCGCCAGCAGCAGCACACCGTTATTGATAAAGGTATTGCGTTTGGAGTTCAGCGTGGCGTCGTAGTAGATCTTAAAGACGTCCTGAATCTGGAAATAGGAGCTTATCAGCACCAGTACCAGCATGATGAAAGGGGTCGTTTCCAGGTACCACCAGCCCCACACCAGCAGGATGGCGCTGGTGACGGTAAACCAGCGTGCGCGCAGGCGTGCTGAGGCCAGCATCAGCCGGATGCCGCTTTGCGGGTTACGCGCAATGCGGTTAAAGAGGATATTGTCGGCACCCATCTGAATCAGGGGAACGGTAATGGCGACAATAGAGAGTAAATAACTGATTGTCCCAAATTGTGCCGGTTGCAAATAACGCGCCACATAAATGGAAATAAATACACCCGAGAAGCCAAACAACACTCGTTCCGCGATTAGCCAACACGCATTAATGATTACAGGCTTCATGTCTTTTCCTAACGGAAGTCACGCCACGCCAATTATTGGCAGTCACTTGATTTAGCGAAAGATATTATCCGGCGGGATGGGCCGGATAATATCCAGAGTCATCGCTATTTTTCCAGCCGGCATCCATTCCTGAGAGGCCGAAAACCCGTAGGGTTATCTGCCTCTTAACGCAAATTCATCATCAACAGGTCATACCTTCATTGCAAATAACAATTAATAAAACAACCAGGTGAAAAAATGAAATCCGTTATGGTGCCTTCAGGTTACAGCGGAATGCCCGGATCCACGGTCAGGGCCGAGGATTCCTGGTTCATCAGGCACCCTTTTTTTACATGATCCATCAGCCAGACCGGGGTCAGGGAGTGCTGGTCAGGAATATTGACCATGCAGATCACACTGCCCGGGTGGGCGGGCTGGCGGAGGCTGTGCGCCTGGTTCGCCTCGCGGTTCACCAGTAACCCGATGGTGGACGGGTTCATGCGCAAAATCAGAACAACATTTTTACCGTTACTTTCAGATCCGGACGTGTGTGTAGTTTCATAAAAAAGCTGACCAACAATGATCAAAGACAACGCAACCAGCGTGAGGTATCTCCAGCTTGCGCCGAAGTTAATCAAATCACGCATCCGGGTAAACGGCCCTTTTTTGACATCCGGCGCAGCGTCGGCAGCGGCGGTGTGTGCTTGTTGCACATCAGGCTCATTGTTCCCGGTGTTCTCAACCGGCGATTCCACATGCGCTTCAACAGGCGGTGCGGTCGCCGGAACCGGCTCGTTAATAACAGGTAACCCGGTTTCATAGCCATTTTCAGCCGCTTTTTGGGCCGTTTTCTCTGTTACGGAAATAACAGCCGGCTGCACCGCCGGGGCGTCTTTTTTATTGGTAACCGGTTTAGTATTAAAATCCAGCGCTTCATCTTCATTCAGGAAGTGAAATAACTCTTTCCGATCTATCTTATAACCAACCCGTGGGATGGTCTTGATCAATACGTGATCATCATCACCGATTTTCTGGCGGATCGACTTAATGGTCTGGTTAATGGTGGAGTCAGAGCAGTAGGTCCCTTTCCAAATATTTTCAATGATTTCCGTGCGGGTAACCAGTTCCGGAGATCGGGAAAATAATAGTGAAAGGATCTGGTATTCTTTCCAGCGCAAATGAGAAATTTCATTCGGCGGGATGAATACATCCAGATTCTTTATGGTTAATTTATTATAGTCACTCATGTTCTCTTCCTTCATCTTTGCTCAAATCCTGTAAGCTTAAGAAATATAGTGTCATTTCCGTACCCAATCCCTTGTGGGCTCTGGTGTGTGTCGAAATAAAATGGTTAGCGGCGCTGCTGTTTTCTGCTTCCTTTTTGAGCGTTTTCACCCGAATTACTGATAATTCATTAAAATAGTTATATGCAACAGTAATAGCGTACTGATAATTATCTGACATGGGAAAAGTCGCATTCTGTCTGCGCATTTACCAATATCGGAATTTATGACGTGCTGGAAACAACAATCTGTTCACAAATCAGATACTATCCGAATGGTTCCTAATGTAAAACGCCCCTTTCATAAATAGGATTTATCCCACTAAGCGAAATCGCAATAATTTAAAATAATTAACCTCCGCAGCGGTTAGTTAACCGGGATTTATAAATCCAAAGTGTGGTTGATTGGCGGAACCTTGTTGTGAAACTTAAATGAAGTCATTACCTTAGCTTATGTTTCTTCTTGATTTACCTCACTTTTTTAATTCACTTCATAAGTGAAATAATTTTATTCAAGTGAAATCAGGTAAATTTGATTTCACATATTAGAAGATATTAGCCCCGCTAATTTTAGATATAGGCTACACCCGGCCCGTATACCCCCACACTAAATAGGCGAATGGTGTCAGGCCCTTGTAAAAGAGAGTAATTATCAATTCAGAGAAATTCTTTCGCTTTGTGCAGCAGTGACGCTTTGGTAATTACGCCTAATAAGTGGCGATTATCGGCATTGTCCAGAACCGGCAGCCGTTCCAGCGGGGAAGAGGACAAGACCTCCCACGCCTGCTCATAGGGCGCATCCTGATAGACGGTGGCGAACTCCGTGGTGATAAACGGCGTAATGGCCGCCCCGGCAGCGAGCTGCCCATTGATAATCCCGGATGCCAGATCGTTGGTGGCAACCACCCCGAGGAAGCGCCCCTCCCCGTTCACCACATACACAAAGCGCGTCCGCTGTTTCAGCCCTTCCTGCATCGCTTCCGCTGCGGTGGCGCGGTCAGTGACGTAGGAGCAGTTGCGTATAATCAGCGGCGCGATGGTACCGGTCTCAAACTCATTTTTCGCCACAAAGCGCGCCTGGTGCCGGTTCAGCACCGGGTAGGTCCCTGCCGCCTTAAACGTGCTGGCGACCACATAAGAGATGGCGGTGGCCAGCATCAGCGGGAACAGCAGCGAACTGTTCAGCGTCATCTCAAAGGCCATCATGATTGACATCAGCGGCGCATGGCTGGTGGCGGCCAGCATGGCGCTCATGCCGAGGGCGGCATACAGCCCCACCGGGCCGGGGTCCAGCCCCATCGCCTGCAGACAGGTACAGACCAGTGCACCGGCGGCCGCGCCCACCAATAAAGAGGGGGTAAACAGCCCGCCCACCGCGCCGGAGCCGACGGTCAGCGCCGTGGCCAGCACCTTCAGCAGCAACAACACAACTAAAGAGGTGTGCAGGTCGCCGTTGTTCAGCAGCAGGTCAATCACCTCAAACCCGTTCCCCAGCACCAGCGGCGAGACCATCGCCACCAGGCCTACCAGCACCCCGCCCAGCCCCAGCCGCCACGCCGGGTGCGTAATAGGGCTGAAGGCGCGCCGTGCCAGGGCGATCGCCTGCAGAAACAGCGGCCCGGCGATGCCGGCCGCAATGCCGATCAGCAGCACCGTGGCCAGCGCCCCGGCCCCCGGCGTAAAGGTGGCGTCGGCATAAAGGTAGAGCGGCGCGTCCCCGCTGATGGAGCGTACTGTCAACACCGCCACCGCCGCCGAGATAAACAGCGGGATCAGCCGCTGCACTGCCGTGACGCCAAAGGCGATCTCCGCGACAAACAGCGCCCCGGCCAGCGGCGCATGGTAGACGGCGGCCAGCCCCCCGGCAGCGGCCATGGCGATAATGTCGCCGCGCCGCACGGTGGGCAGGCGTGCGCCCTGCGCCAGCAGGCTGCCGCTCAGGGCGGAGAGCTGCACCATCGCCCCTTCGCGGCCGATGGAGCCGCCGCTGGCAATACTTGCCAGGGACGACAGCCCGCGCAACAGGGTGCTGCCCGGCGGAATGCCCGGCAGCCGTTTGTCGATCACGTCCAGGTAGTCCGGCGCCGCGCCCCGGCGCGCCTCCACCCGCTGCGCCTGCCACAGCAGTACCCCGGCCACCACCCCGCCGGTGCCGGTAATCAGCGGCCAGACCCAGCGCGGGTACGCCAGAAAAGCGCGGGTGATATCGGTACCATTGGTAAACAGCATACCGTCGATGGCGGCGATAGCCTCACGGAACAGAACAGTTACCAGTGCCGCGACAACCCCGGCCGGGATCGCCAGCGCCAGATTGACCACATCACCCTTCTTCCACGAATCAAAGACTTTAGCTGTCATAGATGCCCGTCGGATTTAGGATTTTTAGTAGGTTTCGTCCGGCATAATGCCATAAAAAACAGCAGGAATGTGTATCGCAATCCGGCGTTGTATAACTTTCGGATTTGGGGAAGACGGGCTTGCGCGGGCATGTCCGGCCCCTTTGTATCCGCTCAGATACACACATTCACTGTTTTTGGTGTGACCAGCCGGACGGCTATGTCACACAGCGCCCTTACAGGGTAATGCGATTATTCCGGAAGTAAAATAGCTGACCGCAGTTCAAAACAGACTCACGTCTTGCCCGAAACTTAAAGGGTAAATTCCATGCAACTTCACTTAAGACGGGATGAAATAGTGGTGAAATGAGAGATTTCATTTTGGAATTTCACCTGTTCACCTCTGCTTTATGCTGAAAAAAGCCCTATAAAAAACAGGTGATTGCGGAAAGGCGGCGTGGGCTGTCAGCCCACGCGCGTGTCAGAAGCCCATCAGGGGGGAAGATCAGAAGGTGGGAAACGTCGGGGGTGCCGCGTTGGCGGTCAGCGGCGGGGCCACGGTCAGGGTGATCCAGTTCGAGGTGACGCGCTGCTGCTTCTCATCCTGTAACGTCACGGAGAGGCGGTAGCTGTTGGTCGCCCCGGGGGTGTTGTCCCAGGCGGGCATAATGAGGCTCCAGCCGTGCGGGTCATCATTGTCTGCCGGGGGCGTCAGGCTCAGCGCCTGGGTATCGCCCTGCCAGCTCAGCCCGGTGATGCGATAGTCCGCGCGGATCTGCAGTTTCAGCGGCAGGGTTTCGCCGGGATGCAGCGTCCAGGGCGGCGTGGCGAGGAACACACTCAGGGTTTTGCGCTGCTCGAACTCCAGCACCGGCGTGCTGTTACGCTCTACCGCATCAAACCGGCTGCCGCGCAGCGAGTGCGCCTCGTCCACATAGGCCGGTGAGAGCTGCTGTTTCAGCGGCACGCCCAGCCGGTAGTTCAGCGACAGCCCGACCTGATCCTGATTTTCACCGCTTTCGCCCTCTTTATGGGAGGCGGTCAGGGTCACCAGCGGCACCGGCGTGTAGTTCACGCCCACGGAGACCGCCACCGGGTTGGACTGCCGCGCGCCGTCGCCCAGCAGATCCACATTGTCGCCGAGGTACTGCTCATAGCTCAGGGAGGCCCCAAGCTGGCGGTAGAACGGCAGGTAGCCTTTGGTGGTGATGTCATAGCCGCGCGCCATGCCGCGGAACTCGGTGGCGCTGTCCGCCACGGCCACCATGCTGGAGAGCGGGTGGTAGTAGTTGGCCGAGAGGTGCAGGTAATCCGTCCAGGCCTCGGCCCCGACGCTGGCGCGCATCTGGTCCTGCTCGAAATCGCGGTCCAGGAAGGCGTTGTAGCCGAACAGCCAGCGGCCTCTGGCCCAGCGCTGCCCGACTCCGATATTGCCCAGCGTGAGGTCGGGCTGGTCGATCACCCCGACCTGGCTGTAGGTAAGCCGGTCGCCGCTCTCATTCAGCGGGCTGAAGAGCTGGCTGTTGGTGCCGGTAAAGCGGCCGTCGCTGACCGTCAGGCCGATATTGGCGGTGCCGAGGGGCGACAGCATACTCTGCGCATCTTTCTGCACCAGCTTGGCCGCCTGCGTCAGCGCCAGGTTACCCGCCTGCTCGCCCAGCGACTGGTTGCTGCTGTCGCTGTACTGCTCGCCGAAGGTTTTGGCCAGCGTGGCCAGCTGTTTTTCGGTGTAGCGCGGCGTGGAGGCTGCGCTGCCCAGCTCCGGCAGGTTGCTCTCCATCGAGGTGGCCGGCAGGGTATTAAAAGGTGAGTTGCTCTCCCCGGCCGGGGCCGTCTCATCGGCATGGGCAGCGGGCTGCTGGGACGTTACCGTCAGCGCAGCGGCGCTTCCGGCATAAGTCAGGAGCAACAGGGCCAGGTAACGGCCAGAGAGGGGGGCAGGCAGGAAATTCATTGCAGTCTTCATCATCAACACGCTAAGTATCCTACCGTAAGTGAGCAAAAAAACAACTATTGCTGTGACAGTCATCACAGTTCTTTACAGGGGGCTGTTGTGTCAAAAAGTGTCAATTTTCAGTCAAGATGTGTATAAATAACGCAATTAAAACAATTAATTAACAATTCCCTTAACATTTGTTAAGAATTTTTTAATTTCAACCCTGCCTGTTCTGTGGCTACTCTCAGGGGGCGCGTCGCCGGGTGCCCTGCTCCCTGCGGCCTGCTTTTTGCCTTTTTGCGTCTGCCTCCGCCCCGCCTCTCTACCCCCGGCATGACGCCTGCGCCCGCACACTTGCTGTGCTTATAAAAGGGAACCTTGATGAGCAAGAAAACCTTGCCCGGCGTCACGCGCCGGCAACTCCTCACCTTTACTGCTGCCTCCGCCGGGCTGGCGGCCGCCCGGGTCGCCGGGGCCGTGACCTTACAGGACACGCCTGCCTGGTCGCCGTTTGATGACAGCCCCCCGCCCACCATTGACACCCAGGGCTGGGCCTTTTTCACCGATGACGAAGCCGCCACTGTGGAAGCGATAGCCGACCGCCTGATCCCGGCCGATGCCCTGAGCATCGGCGGCAAAGAGGCGGGCTGCGCGGTATTTATCGACCGCCAGCTGGCAGGCTTCTACGGCACCTTTGCCCGCCTCTACATGCAGGGGCCGTTCCAGCCGGGCACGCCGGAACAGGGCGACCAGTCGCCGCTGGTGCCGCAGCAGCGCTACCGCCTCGGGCTGGCGGCGCTGGACGCCCACTGCCGGGCGCAGCACCAGAAGCCGTTCCGCGCGCTGGAGGCCGCCCAACAGGATGCCGTGCTGCACGATCTGGAGGGCGGGAAAATCACCCTCGACGGCATCGACGCCACGCTGTTTTTCACTACGGTGCTGCAAAACACCATGGAGGGCTTCTTTGCCGACCCGATCTACGGCGGCAACCGCGACATGGTGTCGTGGAAGATGCTCGGCTTCCCCGGCGCGCGTTACGACTACCGCGATTACGTCAGCAAACATAATCAGAAGCTGGATCTGGTGCCGTTGAGCATTCAGGGCAGTGCCGCATGGAAAATAAAAAGCTAAGGGACAGGTGAGTATGGCAAAGAAATTACCCAGGACAGATGTGGTAGTGATCGGGCTTGGCTGGGCGGGGGCCATTATCGCCAATGAGCTGGTGGACGAAGGGCTGAACGTGGTGGGCATTGAACGCGGCCCGTGGCGTGACACCGCCCGCGACTTTAACGTCGCCACCGTGCCCGATGAGCTGCGTTACGTCTCACGTCAGGAGCTGATGCTGCGCACCGCGCAGAACACCATCACCATCCGCAACAACCCCTCCCAGACGGCGCTGCCGATGCGCAGCTGGGGCTCTTTCCACCCCGGCAACGGCACCGGCGGGGCCGGTAACCACTGGGCGGGCATCACCTTCCGCTTCCAGCCGCACGAGTTCCGCCTGCGCAGCCACCTGCTGGAGCGTTACGGCGCAGACGCGATGCCGCCGGAGCTGACGTTACAGGACTGGGGCACCGACTGGGCGGAGATGGAGCCGCACTACGCCGCGTTTGAGCGGCTGGCGGGGATCTCCGGCAAGGCTGCCAATGTGAACGGCGAGCACCACGAGGGCGGCAACCCGTTCGAGGGGATGCGCTCCACCGAATACCCGACGCCGCCGATGGCGCAGCCCTACGCGCCGACGCTGTTTGCCGGGGCGGCACGCAACCTCGGCTACAAACCCTTCCCGGTGCCTTCCGCCCTGCTCTCGCAGGCTTACACCAACCCGCTCGGCGTCACTATGGGGCCATGCACCTTCTGCGGCTTCTGCACCAACTTCGGCTGCGCCAACTACTCCAAAGCCAGCGCCATCACCACCGTGTTGCCGGCGCTGATCCGCAAAGAGGGGTTTGAGGCGCGCACCAGCTGCGAAGTGCTGGAAGTGCTGACCGACAGCAGCGGCGGCCGCGCCACCGGCGTGCGCTATATCGACTCCTCCGGCGACGAGTGGGAGCAACCGGCCGATCTGGTGATTGTCAGCGCCTTCACCTTTGAGAATGTGCGCCTGATGCTGCTGTCGCGCATCGGCACGCCGTATGACCCGGTGACCCGCCAGGGCACCACCGGCCGCAACTACGCCTACCAGACCGCCAACAGCGTGCAGATGTTTTTCAATGACAAAAACTTCAACACCTTTATCGGAGCCGGGGCGGTCGGCATGGGGATCGACGAGTACAACAACGACAACTTCGACCACAGCGGCCTCGGCTTCTTCGGCGGCGGCAGCATCCGCGTCACGCCGATTGGCGCGGCACCGATCAACTCGCGCCCGGTGCCGCCCGGCACGCCGAAATGGGGCAGCGCCTGGAAGAAAGCCACGGTGGAGAACTACCTCAGCACCATGTCGATCGGCTGCGAGGCGAGCAGCTATGCCACCCGCACCAACTACCTCTCCCTCGACCCGACCTACAAAGACCGGCTGGGGCGGCCGCTGCTGCGCGTCACCTTCGACTTCCCGGCCAACGATCTGAAGATGGCGCAATACTGCACCGGCAAGGTGGCGGAGATCGCCCGCAGCATGAACCCACGCCAGCTGGTCGAACAGCCGATGCACGGCCACTGGAACGGCACGCCTTACCAGTCCTCACACGTGGTGGGCGGCTTTGTGATGGGCGCAGACCCAACCACCAGCTCGGTAAACAAACATCTGCAGGTGTGGGGCGTCCCGAACCTGTTTGTGGTCGGTGCCTCGGCCTTCCCGCAGAACCCCGGCTATAACCCCACCGGCACCGTGGGCGCGCTGGCCTTCAAGGCGGCACACGCCATCCGCCACTACTACCTGAAAAAACCCGGGGAGATGATCACCGCATGAAAACCTTACTCTCCCTCTGCACCGGCCTCAGCCTGCTGGGTGCCGGGGCATGCCACGCCGCCGGTGACGGCTCCTTTGAAACCGTGGAAAAAGGGCGCTACCTGGCGGTGCTGGGTGACTGCGCCGCCTGCCACACCGCCAAAGCTGACCAGCCCTACGCCGGGGGCGTGCCGATCGAGACGCCGTTCGGGCGGCTGGTGGGGGCCAACATCACGCCGGATCGCGAGACCGGCATCGGCACCTGGACGTTCGAGGAGTTTGACCGCGCCATGTCGGAGGGCATCGGCAAGGGCGGCGTCCACCTCTACGGCGCGATGCCGTTTACCGCCTTTACCCGCGTCACGCGTGACGACAACCGGGCGCTCTGGGCCTACCTCCAGACGCTGCAACCGATCCACAGTGAGGTAGAAACCAACCAGCTCCCCTTCCCGTTTAACCAGCGCGCCAGCCTGATTGGCTGGAACTGGCTGAATTTCGACAAGGGCGAATACCGCCCGCGGCTGGATAAATCGGCGGAGTGGAACCGCGGGGCCTATATCGTCGAGGGGCTGGGGCACTGCGGCACCTGCCACACGCCGAAGAACCTGATCGGCGGCGATAAAACTGACCGGGCATTGCAGGGCGCGGTGGTGCAGGAGTGGATGGCACCGGACATCACCCCCGACCCGCGCACCGGCATCGGCCGCTGGACGGAGCAGGAGCTGATGGACTACCTGAAAACCGGAGCCAACCGTTATGACATCGCCTCCGGGCCGATGGCCGAAGAAGTGGATCACTCGTCGCGCCACTGGACAGAGGCAGACCTGAAAGCGGTGGCGGTCTACCTGAAACAGAGCGGGCTGAAGAGCAGCCGGGAGAAGGCCCCCGCGCCGCTGAAACCGGACGACGCGCGCATGGTGGCGGGCCGGGCGATCTACGCAGATCGCTGCTCCGCCTGCCACACGCCGGACGGCCAGGGCATCCCCGGCCTCTTCCCGCGGCTGGCGGATGCGCCGCTGGTCAACAGCGACAACGCCACCTCGATGATCCGCGTGGTGCTGGCCGGGTCACGCGCCGGGGCGACCGGCGCGGCACCGACCGCGCCGTCGATGCCGTCGTTTGACCGCTACCTCAGCGATCAGGACATCGCCAACGTGCTGACCTACGTGCGTAACAGCTGGAACAACGCTGCCGCGCCGGTCGGGCCGGATGATGTCAAAGACCTGCGCGAACCGCTGCGCCGGTAACCCTGCCGCCGCGGCCCCGGCCGCGGCGTTTTCCGGTGCCCGCCTTTTCCGTCCCCCGCTTCCCGCCAATCTCGCCTATGCTTTTGATGCGTACCTGATTTTTTTCCCAGCCCTGATGTAAGGAGAGACTATGCCTGTGATGTTCCGGCGCGGCCTGCTGGCCGGGTTGTTTGTGGCGGCGGTGGCCGCTGTGCCTGCGGTAGCAGCCCCCTTTGCCCTGACCTCCCCGGATTTTGATGATAACCGGCTGCTGGCGAAGAAATTTGCCGGTGCGATGCAGGGCAACGCCGCCTGCACCGGTGAAAATCTCTCCCCCACGCTGCGCTGGCGCAACGTGCCGCCCGGCACCAAAAGCCTGGTGCTGCTGGTGTTTGACCCGGAAGGCCGCAAAGGGCTGGGGGTGAGCCACCTAGTGGCTTATAACATCCCGCCGACCGCCACCGGCTTTGCGCAGGGCGACCTGTCGCAGGGCAAAGGGTTCACCGGCGGCAAAAACAGCCCTGGCACGCAGATGTGGCACGGCCCCTGCCCGCCGCCCGGCTCCGGTTACCACCACTACACCTTCACCCTGATCGCCACCGATCTCCCGCCCGACGCCCTGCCCGCCGGGCTGACGCGCGAAGCGCTGCTGGAAAAACTCGAAGGCCACGCCATCTCGGCCGCCGGGCTTATCGGCCGTTTCGGGCAGTAAACTACGCCACCGGCAGCGCTTGCTGCCGGCTCATTTCTGTGCTGTCAGCGCGGTAAAACTGCACCACCTCGCCGATGATCAGCAGGCTGGGGGCGGCCGGTTTTTCACGGGCGACGGTGTCAGCCAGCGTCGCCAGCGTACAGGGGAAAACCTGCTGGTCGGCGCGGGTGCCGCGGGCGATCACCGCCGCAGGCATCGAGGCCGCCATGCCGTGGGCGATAAGCTGTTGGCTCAGCGCGGCGCAGTGGGTCAGCCCCATGTAGAACACCAGTGTCTGGCCGTCGGCCACCAGCGCGGGCCAGTCGAGATCCGGCTCGCCGTTCCGGCTATGGCCGGTCACCAGCCGCACCGACTGGGCGCAGGCGCGGTGGGTCAGCGGGATGCCGGTTGCGGCGGCGCAGCCCAGCGCGGCGGTGATGCCGGGCACCACCCGGCAGGGCAGCCCCGCCTGCTGCAACGCCTGCTGCTCCTCGCCGCCGCGGCCGAACACAAAGGGGTCGCCGCCCTTGAGCCGCACCACCCGCTGCCCGGCCTGCGCCAGTGCCACCAGCAGGGCGTTGATCTCCGGCTGCGGCAGGGTGTGGTGGTGCGGCGTTTTGCCGACGTCGATCTTCAGCGCCCCCGGCGGCACCAGCGCCATGATCTCGTCCGAGACCAGCCGGTCATACACCACCACCTCCGCCTGTTGCAGCACCCGCACCGCTTTCAGCGTCAGCAGCTCCACATCCCCCGGCCCGGCCCCTACCAGCCACACCTCACCCGCCTCTGCCCGGCTGCGGCACACCGCGCCCAACAGGGCGGCCATACGGGCCGCGTTATCGGTCATCTTTGCATAGCTCATGGTCAGGCTCCTACGCGGGCTGTTGCGCCGCAGAGTGGATCAGTTTTTTCAGCTCCGGGCGGCAGGAGCCGCACTGGGTGCCGCATTTCAGCGCTGTGCCCAGCGCCTCAACGGAATCACAGCCGCCCGCCACCGCCCGCTGGATCTCCAGCTCGCCGATGCCGAAACAGCTGCAGATAAGGGTGCCGCGCGCCACCTGTTCCCCGGCGGCGCGCCCGGCCAGCAGCGCCCGCCGGGCAGCGGCATCCGGCGGTGGTGAGGTGAAGGCAGCGACAATCGCTTCGCGATCGAGCACCGGCACCCGCTGCGGGTGCAGGTAGAGCGCCGCCTGCAATGCGCCGTCGCGCCAGCCGAGCAGGTGGTGCGCCGCGCCCATCATCGCCTGCTGGATGAGCAGCCCGCCGCCGCACAGGCGTTGCAGCCAGGCCTCCGCCTCCGCCAGCGGGGTGCGGTCAGCCAGGATAAAGTCACTGACGCCCGGCTGAGTCACGCGGCTCCAGTAACCCACCGCGGGCGGTGCGGCCTCTGTGCCGCGCAGAAACAGCTCGCCCTGCCAGGCGGCGGGCCAGCGCGCGACGCGCACCGGCGTCTGTTTGCTCTGCGGCTGGCCGGAAACCGGGTCGACCCGCGCCTCCACCAGCGCATTGACCCGCGCCTGCGCGCTGAACTGCGCATTCCAGTGCATCGGCACAAACACCGTGCCGCACGGCTGGCCGGGGTCAGCTTTCGCCCGCGCCAGCAGCCAGCCGCGCGGCGAGGTGACGCAGACGATGTCGCCCTCCGCCATCTCCCCCATATCCGCCGGGTGGAGCACGCAGACCGGCTCCGGCGTGTGGCGCATCAGCGCGGCGGCTTTGCCGGTGCGGGTCATGGTGTGCCACTGGTCGCGGATACGCCCGCTGTTCATGGTCAGCGGGTAGCCTGCCGCCTCTGGCAAGACCGGCGGGTTAACCGCCAGCAGCCGCGCTTTGTTGTCCGGGTGCCAGAAGGCGCGTTCACTGCGCGGCACCGCGGGCAGCGGCCAGCGCTGCGGGGTGAGCTGTTGATACTGCTCTTGCGTCAGCGTCGCCAGCGCGCTGATGTCAAAGGCGCGTTGGCCGTGGTTCTCAAAACCGGAGAGCGCCGCATGTTCGCAGAAAATCTGATGCGGGTGGGCGTAATCAAAGGCCGCGCCAACGCCGAGCCGCTGCGCCACCTGGCTGATGATCCACCAGTCGCCGCGCGCCTCGCCCGGCGGCGGCAGAAACGCCCGCTGGCGGGAGATCATGCGTTCGGAGTTGGTCACGGTGCCCTCTTTCTCGCCCCAGGCCAGCGCCGGTAAGCGGATGTGCGCCAGCGCGGCGGTGTCGGTCTCCTGCATCACCTCGGAGACGATCACCAGCGGGCAGCGCGCCAGCGCCTGCCGCGCCCGGTCGGCATCCGGCAGGGAGACCAGCGGGTTGGTGCCCATGATCCAGAGGGCCTTGATGCGGCCGTCGGCCAGCGCGTCAAACAGGTCGGTGGCGTTCAGCCCCGGCGCGGGCGTGACGTTGTCACTGCCCCAGAAACGGCCGACGCGATCCACCTCCTCCGCGCTGAAACCCATGTGCGCCGCCAGCTGGTTCGCCAGCCCGCCGACTTCGCGCCCGCCCATCGCATTCGGCTGGCCGGTCAGGGAGAACGGCCCGTTGCCCGGCGTGTTGATGCGCCCGGTGGCGAGGTGCAGGTTGGTGATGGCATTGACCTGATCGGTGCCCGCCGAGGACTGGTTAATCCCCATCGAGAACAGCGTCATCATGCGCGGTGCCTGCGCCACCTGGTGGAAAAACGCCGTCAGGGTATCGCGGTCAATCCCGGTCTCTGCGCTGACCCGCGCCGGGTCCCAGCCCGCCGCCGCGGCCAGCGCCGCCTCTGCGCCGGTGGTGTGCTGCTGCAAAAACGCCTGATCCAGCGCGTTCTGCTGGTGCAGCCAGTGCAGCAGGCCGTTGAACAGCGCGATGTCGCTGCCCGGCCGCAGCGCCAGGTGGAGGTCAGCCAGATCGGCGCTGGCGGTGGCGCGCGGGTCAATCAGCACCACCTGCATCTGCGGCCGCTGCCGTTTCGCCTCAGCCAGCCGCTGGTAGAGCACCGGGTGCGCCCAGGCAGCGTTGGAGCCCACCAGCAGCACCAGATCGGTCTGCTCCAGGTCGCGGTAGCGGCACGGCACCCAGTCCGCCCCCAGCGCCCGCTTGTAGCCGGCCACCGCCGAGGCCATGCAGAGGCGCGAGTTGGTGTCCATGTTGCCCGCGCCGATAAAGCCCTTCATCAGTTTGTTGGCGACGTAGTAATCCTCGGTGAGCAACTGGCCGGAGCCGTAGAACGCCACCGACTGCGGCCCATGCTCGCGGATTGCCTGTTGCAGCCCGTCGGCCACCGCGTCCAGCGCCTTTTCCCAGCTGACGCGCGCTGCGCCCAGCACCGGGTGCAGCAGCCGCCCGCTGAGATCCAGCGTCTCGCCGAGGCGGCTGCCCTTGATGCAGAGCCGCCCGAGGTTGGCCGGGTGCTGCGGGTCGCCGCTGAGGGTCACGGCGTCGCCCTGCATCTCCGCACGCACGCCGCAGCCGACGCCGCAATAGGGGCAGGTCGTATGGGTGATAGTGGGGTTGGCGGCCGTCATGATACCGCCTCCGGCACCGCGTCGGTCACCGGCTGGCGGCAGACCCAGATGCGCCCTTTTTCCACCCGCACCGGCCAGCAGAGCAGGCGCTCGCCCGGTTTGTCGAGGCTCTGGCCGTCCCGCAGGCGGAAACGCTGCTTATAAAGCGGGGAGATCACCACCGGCTCGCCGTTCACGTCGCCGGTGAGGCCGCGCGCCAGCACATTGGCGTGGCTGCCCGGTTCGCGGTTCTCCAGGGCGAAGACCTTCTCCGGGGTCTGCGGCAGGTGGAACAACGCAATCTGTTGGTCGCCGAGCCGCGCCGCCAGCCCGCTCTCCGCCGGGATCGCCGCCAGCGCGCCGATCTCCTCCCACCCGTCGCCCACCGGCGCGTGGCGTTCAGGCGGCGGCAGGTCGGCCGGGCGCGGCTGGCCGCGCTCCAGCACCTGCACCACCGCCTCGTCCGGCCGGTCACTGTTGAGGAACGGGCGGAACAGCGCCTGCTGCGCCGGGGAGGCGAGCGTGGTCTGCCATTCACACTGGTAGCTCGCGACAATCGCCTGCATCTCCTGCTCCAGCGCCGCGCCGAGGCCGAGGGAGTCGTTCAGCACCACGTCGCGCAGCATCTCCAGCCCGCCCTCCAGGTTGTCGCGCCAGACGCTGGTGCGCTGCAGCCGGTCGGCGGTGCGGATGTAGAACATTAAAAAGCGGTCGATGGTGCGGATCAGCGTCTCGCGGTCGAGGTCAGCTGCCAGCAGCTCGGCGTGGCGCGGCTTCATGCCGCCGTTGCCGCAGACGTAGAGGTTCCAGCCCTTGTCGGTGGCGATCACCCCGACATCTTTGCTCTGCGCCTCGGCGCATTCGCGGGTACAGCCGGAGACCGCCATCTTGATTTTGTGCGGCGAGCGCAGCCCCTTGTAGCGGTGCTCCAGTTCAATCGCCAGGCCGGTGGAGTCCTGCACGCCGTAGCGGCACCAGGTGGAGCCGACGCAGGATTTCACCGTGCGCAGGGATTTGCCGTAAGCGTGGCCGGTCTCAAACCCGGCGTCCACCAGCCGCTGCCAGATCGCGGGCAACTGCTCCAGCCGCGCGCCAAACAGGTCAACGCGCTGGCCGCCGGTGATTTTGGTGTAGAGGTTGAACGCTTTGGCCACCGCACCGATTGCCAGCAGGCCGTCCGGGGTGATCTCCCCGGCCGGGATGCGCGGCACCACCGAGTAAGTGCCGTCTTTCTGGATGTTGGCGAAGTAGCGGTCGTTGGTGTCCTGCAACGGGCGGTGCGCCGGTTCCAGCAGATAGTCATTCCAGCAGGAGGCGAGCAGCGAGCCCACCAGCGGCTTGCAGATCTCACAGCCGTGGCCGCGGCCATGCTGCGCCAGCAGTTGGTGGAAGGTACGGATGTTGCCCGCGCGGATCAGCAGGTAAAGTTCCTGGCGGGAATACGCAAAATGCTCGCAGACGTCGCGCTTCACCTCCACGCCCTGCGCAGCCAGCCCGGTTTCCATCACCTGTTTTACCAGCGCCGCGCAGCCGCCGCAGCCGGTGGCCGCTTTGGTGCAGGACTTGATGCCTGCCATGTCGGTGCAGCCGTTCCCCACTGCCGCCAGAATCGCCCCTTTGCTGACGTTATGGCAGGAGCAGACCTGCGCACTGTCGGGCAGCGCAGCGACGCCAGGCGCCGGGGCGGCACCGGCGGCAGCCGGAAGGATCAGGCCCGCGGGCTGGGCGGGCAGCGGCAGGTCGTTCAGCATCATCTGGTGCAGCGTCGGGTAGTCGCTGCTGTCCCCCACCAGCACCGCGCCGAGCAGCCGTTTGCCGTCCCCGGAGACCACGATCTTCTTATAAACCTCAGACGGGCCATCTTCCCAGCGGTAGCTCTGGCTGCCGGGGGTGCTGCCGTGGGCGTCACCGAGCGAGGCCACCTCCACGCCGAGCAGCTTGAGTTTGGTGCTCATGTCCGCGCCGGTAAAGGCCGCCTCCTCGCCCGCCAGCGTGGCGGCCAGCGTGCGTGCCATCTGGTAGCCGGGGGCCACCAGCCCGAAGATGCGGCCCTCCCATAAAGCGCACTCGCCGATGGCGAACACCGCCGGGTCGGAGGTGCGGCACTGGTTGTCGATCACAATGCCGCCACGCGGGCCAACGGCGATGTCGCTCTCCCGCGCCAGCGCGTCACGCGGGCGGATACCGGCGGAGAACAGCACCAGATCGCTCTCCAGCGTGCTGCCGTCAGCGAAGGTCAGGCAGTGGCGCGCGCCGCTGCCGTCGGTGATGCTTTTGGTCTCATGGCTGGTGTGTACCGTCACGCCGAGGGCGTCGATTTTGCGGCGCAGCATCGCGGCCCCGCCGTCATCGAGCTGCACCGCCATCAGGCGCGGCGCGAACTCCACTACGTGGGTCTCCAGCCCGAGCTGTTTCAGGGCGTGTGCCGCTTCCAGCCCCAGCAGGCCGCCGCCAATCACCACGCCGCGCGCGGCCCCGGCTGCGCTGGCGGCAATCGCCTCCAGGTCGCTCAGGGTGCGGTAGACCAGACAGTGCGCACGGTCGGCACCGGGGATCGGCGGCACAAAAGGGGCGGAGCCGGTGGCCAGCACCAGCTGGTCATAGGGGGTTTCGCGGCCGAGGCTGTCCACGGCGCAGCGGCGCGTGCGGTCAATCGCCGTCAGCGTGCAGCCGAGGCGCAGCTCGATGCCGTGGCGCTCGAAAAAGCCGTCGGTGACCAGGCTCAGGGAGCCTGCCGTGCGGCCGCCGAAGAATTCAGAGAGGTGGACGCGGTCGTAGGCCGCCACCGGCTCTTCGGCGCAGACGATGATCTGGTAGCGCCGGTGCAGGTTGCGCTCCACCAGCTGTTCCAGAAAGTAGTGGCCGACCATGCCGTGGCCAGCCACCAGCAGAACCGGGCGGACGCCGGGGAAAAGTGCATCGTTCATCGTGGTGCTCCTCTGGGGCGCGGCCGCTGCCGCCCCCGGTTGTTCAGAATGTGGGCCGAGCAGCAGGTCATCGCTGACCGGTTGCCCCAGCAGGTGGCTGTAGGCGGCGGCATCACTGGTGTCGCCGTAAAAGATCACGCCGCGCAAACGGCCGTCACGCAGCAGCAGGCGGCGGTAGTGGCCGGCCAGCGGGTCAAAGGTATGGTGGACCTCATCGTGCGGGGCGGCCTGCACCTCCCCGGCGGAGAACGCGGCGATGCCGGTGACTTTCAGCCGGGTCGGCAGCAGCGACGGCTGCCACGCCGCCCCGGCCTGCCCGGCCAGCCGTTGCGCCAGCACCTCTGCCTGGCCGCGGCACGGGGCGACCAGCCCGGCGGTGAAGCGGCCGACCTGCGCGCACTCGCCCACCGCCGAGATCGCCGGGTCGGCGGTCGAAAGCCCGCCATCCACCAGGATGCCGCGGTCGCACGCCAGCCCGGCCGCCGCAGCCAGCGCCGTTTCCGGCCGGGTGCCGATGCAGGCCACCGCCAGCACCGCAGGCCGCCGCGCGCCGCTGCTCAGCGTTACCGCCTCCAGCGCGCTGTTGCCGTGGAACGCCGCCACTTCGCAGCCGGTGAGGATATGCAGGCCACGCTGCTCAAGATCCGCCCTCAGCAGTTGCCCGGCGCGTTCATCAAGCTGGCGCTCCATCAGCCCGGCGTGACGGTGTAACAACGTTACCGCCATCCCGCGCTGCGCCAGTGCGGTGGCCGCTTCAATCCCCAGAATGCCGCCGCCGATCACCAGCGCCGGGGCGCCGGGGCGGCAATGCGCCAGCATCCGGCCGACGTCCGCCAGGGTGCGGAAGCCGAGCACGCCGCTGAGATCCGCGCCCGGCACCGCAGGCAGCAGCGGCTGTGCACCGGTGGCCAGCACCAGCTGGTCATAGGGCAGGCAGCGTTGGCTGGTGTACAGCAGGCGGCGCGCCCGGTCGATGCGCAGCGCGGTTTCACCGTGATAAAAAGTGACGTTGTCACCATGAGACATGTCCGGCAGCAACGTCTCTTCCGGCCGCTGCTCGCCCGCCAGCACCGGGGAGAGCAGGATGCGGTTATAGCTGCCGTGCGGCTCCGCGCCGATGACGCTGACGGCAAAACGCCCCGGCGCTGTGCGGCACAGCGTCTCGACAAGGTGCCGTGCTGCCAGCCCGTTCCCGACCACCACCAGCCGTTGTGTCATCACCCTCTCCCCTTTCTCAGGCCGCGCTGGGCTGCTTGGCATACAGGAAATGCAGAATCTGCTGGCGGCAGTGGCTGTAAACCGGATCCTGCGCCAGCGCCACGCGGTTGCGCGGCCGATCCAGCGGCACCGGCAGGATCTGGCCGACATGGGCCGCCGGGCCGTTGGTCATCATCAGCACCCGGTCGGAGAGCAGCACCGCCTCATCCACGTCATGGGTGATCAGCACAATGGTGGTGTGCAGCCGCTGCTGGATCGCCATCACCGCATCCTGCAGGTGGGCGCGGGTCAGGGCGTCGAGCGCGCCGAACGGCTCATCCATCAGCAGCACTTTGGGTTTCATCGCCAGCGCGCGGGCGATGCCGATGCGCTGCTTCATGCCGCCGGAGATCTCCCCCGGCCGCTTGTCGCGGGCGTGGCTCATCTGCACCAGCGCCAGGTTGTGCTCGATCCAGTCGCGGCGCTCGCCCTTGCCCATCTCGCGGCGGAACACCTGATCCACCGCCAGCGCCACGTTGTCGTAGCAGGTGAGCCACGGCAGCAGCGAATGGTTCTGGAACACCACGCCGCGCTCCGGGCCGGGGCCGTCGATTTCGCGGTTATCGCACAGCAGCACCCCTTCGCTGGGGCGCGTCAGCCCGGCGATCAGGTTCAGCAGCGTTGACTTGCCGCAGCCGGAGTGGCCGATCAGGCTGACCGTCTCCCCGGCGGCAATGGTAAAGCTGACGTTGTCCAGCGCCAGGAAACTGCCCTGCGGCGTGGTGAAGCGCTGGCTGACGTTCTGTACGGCAATTAACGGATGGGCAGGCATGGTCGGCTCCTCAGCGGGCGTCATAGGTAAAGCGGCGGGCGATGGCCATCAGTGCCTGCTCCAGCAGCAGGCCGACCACCCCAATCACGCCGATGGCGATGATGATGTTTTCCACATTCAGGTTGTTCCACTCGTTCCAGATCCAGAAGCCGATGCCGACCCCGCCGGTGAGCATCTCGGCGGCGACAATCACCAGCCAGGCGATGCCGATGGAGAGGCGCACGCCGGTGAGCACATGGGGCAGCACCGCCGGGAACAGGATGCGGCGCATCACGGTAAATTCACTGAGCTTCAGCACCCGCGCCACGTTGAGGTAGTCCTGCGGGATGCGCATCACCCCTTCGGCGGTGTTGAGGATCATCGGCCAGATCGAGCAGATAAAGATCGTCCAGGTTGAGGCGGGTTCGGCGCGCTGGAACAGCAGCAGGCCGATCGGCAGCCAGGCCAGCGGGCTGACCGGGCGCAGCAGTGAGATCACCGGGTTGAGCATCCGCGCCAGGAAGGTGAAGCGGCCGATCAGGAACCCGGCCGGGATGCCCACCAGCGCCGCCAGCCCGAAACCGGTGGCGACGCGCTGGAGCGAGGCCAGCACATTCCAGCCGATGCCCTGATCGTTCGGCCCGGCGTTGTAGAACGGCTCGGCGAACACCACTTTCGCCGCCTCCCAGGTGGTGAGCGGCGTCGGGAAGCCGCGGCTGTTGAGCGCCGCCACCTGCCAGACCACCAGCAGCACGGCAAGGCCAAGCAAACCGGGGATCACCCGTTGCAGCAGCGGCCGCAGGCGGGGCGGCGTGAAGCGGCGGCGCACCGGCACCGTGTTCAGCGGGATAACGGTGGCCGGGGTCACCGGTGCCGTGGCGGGCTGGGTTTTCAGGTTAGTTTTCATCGGGAACCCCTATCGTTTGAGGAGGAAACTGTTGGCATAGGCTGACGGGTTGCTGCCGTCCCAGACGCTGCCGCCCATCAGGGTGCTGCGGCGCATCTCGCCGGCAGGCACGCTGACGTGGGCGGCAGCGGCGGCCTCGCGGTAGAGCGCGGCGCGGTTGATCTGCCGCGCCACGGCGGCGTAATCCGGCTCGGTTTTCGCCAACCCCCAGCGGCGGAACTGGGTCAGGAACCACATCCCGTCCGAGAGCCACGGGTAGTTCACTTCGCCGTCGCCAAAGAAGCGCATGGCGTGGGCGTCCTGCCACTGCTTGCCGAGGCCGTCCTGGTACTGGCCGAGCATCCGCCCTTCGATGCGGTCAAGGCGGGTGTTGAGGTAAGCGCGCCCGGCGAGGATGGCGGCGGTTTCCCGGCGGTTGGCGTCGGAGGCGTCGATCCAGCGCGCCGCCTCCAGCACTGCGGCGGTCAGGGCGCGGGCGCTGTTGGGGTGGGCGCTGACCCACTCATCGCGGCTGCCGAGCACTTTCTCCGGGTGATCCGGCCAGATCTGCTGGCTGGTGGCGGCGGTGAAGCCGAGGCGGTCGCTGATGGCGCGCTGGTTCCACGGCTCGCCGACGCAGAAGCCGCTCATGTTGCCGATGCGCAGGTTCATCACCATCTGCGGCGGCGGCACCACGACGGTGCGCACGTCGTTAAACGGGTGGATGCCCGCCTCCGCCAGCCAGTAGTAGAGCCACATGGCGTGGGTGCCGGTCGGGAAGGTGTGGGCAAAGGTGACGCTGCCCTTTTCGCTGCTGACGATGTGCTTTTTCAGCGCCGCCGCGTCGGTGATGCCCGCCTCCTGCAACTGGCTGGAGAGGGTGATCGCCTGGCCGTTCTGGTTCAGGGTCATCAGCACCGCCATCGGGTGGCGCGGCCCGGCAATGCCGAGCTGCAACCCGTAGAGCAGGCCGTAGAGCACGTGGGCGGCATCCAGCTCGCCGGAGACCAGCTTGTCCCGCACCCCGGCCCAGCCCGCCTCTTTGCTCGGGATCAGGTTGATGCCGTATTTCTTGTCGAACCCTTTTACCGAGGCGATCACCACCGGTGCGCAGTCGGTGAGCGGGATAAAGCCGACGCGGATGTCGCGCTGCTCCGGCGCGTCACTGCCCGCCGCCCAGGCGCGGTTCATCAGGCCGGGGATCAGCAGGCTGCTGCCGAGCGCGGCGCTGCCGAGTAAAAAACGGCGGCGCGACATCTGGCCGGGGCGGGAACTCTCTCGCGTCATGGTGCTTCCTTCTCAAGGGACAAAAACAAAAAAGGCGTCCGGTTAATGCACAACCTTCGCTGTGCAGTAACGGACGCCTTTATCCGGGATGCCTCGTGTTCGCCGCCGTTGGCGAATGGGACAGGGGAAATAATGCAAGGGGTATGCCAGAAACCAAAAACCCTAGTTTCAGGCAGTGTACGGGGGGCAGCGCGGTAAATTCCCTGTCAGGAAGCGGGCTATTGCCCCATCAGGCAGCAGGGGTTGCCCAATTAGCGGGCATCCTCCCCGCGCACGGCCAGCACCGTCTCCACCGCCAGCAGCGCGTGGGCGATCTCAATCAGCTTTTTGTTCTGCGCCATGGCGAGCGACCGCAGCGCCTTGTGCGCCTCCGGCTCGCTCAGGCCGCGGTGCTGCATCAGCAGCGCTTTGGCGCGCTCGATCTCCCGGCGCTCGCTGAGGCTGGCGCGCAGGGTAGTCAGTTCCGCCGAGAGCTGTTGCAGGTGCTGTGCCTGCTGCTGGATGACGTCGAGGATCGCCCGGCCCAGCGGCGCGCCGAGGGGGCCGGTGCTGTAGCGGGCCTCCTCGCCGCCCGGCGTGGTGGCGAGCAGCACGGTGTAGCCCGCCTCCTCTGCCGGGGCGAGGCTGAGCTGCTGGGCCGCCAGCGCCTGCTGCGCTCCGGCCAGCGCCGCCCGGCAGCAGGCGTTGAGCGCCGCCGCGGCGTGGTCTTCCACACCTCTTATGGCGTCAATGCGTGCGCTGGTGATGTCAAACCACGCCTGCACCGCATCGCCCTCCGGCGGCAACCGCCCGGCGCAGAGAATGCGCCGCAGCCGCTCAAACGCCGGGTTACCCTGCCCCGGCCCGGCGTGCCAGGCCGCCTGTAAGGCGGGGCCGGCAAAGGTCAGGAACGTCTGGGCGCAGCGCTCCTGGCCGTCGATCAGATCCAGCAGTTGCCGGTGCGCGTCGTCGTCCAGTGTGCCGGCGGCGAACCCGGCCGCGCCGATTGCCCGCTCCTGCCCCGCCAGCTCTTTGCCCTGCATGACGCTGAACAACACGATCAGCGCCCTGGAGATCGCCGGGTTGCCGCAGCCGTCTGCCGCCTCAAACACCACCCCCAGCAGCCGCGCGATGATGTCACTGTAGCGGCGCATGGAGGCGGCACGGTCGGCGGTGGGGCCGCGGTTCGCCTCCCGCAGGGCGGCCAGCTCTTCCAGCGCGTGCAGCGCCCCGGCTACGCGGTTGAACAGGCGGCTGAGGTTCCCGGCCTGCGGGTGCGCCCGGTCGAGCTGCGCCAGCGGGAGGTGCAGTGCCGCCAGCGCGGCGTCAGTGTCAGTGAGGGCGTGCGGCAGGCCGCGCGCCGGGGGGCTGGCCCGGTTGGAGAGCAGGATGTTGCTGAGGCCGCGTTCACGTTGCAGGCAATGCACCAGTGCGCTGACCGCGGTCACCAGTTCGCCGGTGTGCAACAGCTGCTGCAAACCGGCGATTTCGCTCTGTCGGGAGGCGAGGATAAAATCCTGCGCCCGCAACCGGGCCGGGGGGTGGCCCACGGGGGAAGTGCTCATCGCCATGCCTCTTTCCGGGGGAAAGAGGCTCTGTTGCAAAAAGCGTACCGGATCAGATCTGGTAGTCGTCCACGGTTTCCAGCTGGGCGGCGAACACCTTCTCTTTGATCTCCGTCAGGGAGAGCGCCGGGTTGCAGAGCTGGATAAACTGCCAGGCGAAGTTGCGCTGCAACTGGCTGCGCTTCAGGCCGAGCCACACGGTGTTGGCCTCGAACAGGTGCTCGGCGTTCAGGTAGACCAGCCCCGGGTCGCGCCGGTCTTCGGACATGTCCGCCACCAGCCCGACGCCCAGCCCCAGCTCGACATAGGTTTTGATCACGTCGGAGTCCTGCGCGCTGAGGGTGATGTCCGGCGTCAGCCCGGCCTGCTGGAAGGCGGTGTCGATCTTGCCGCGGCCGGTGATGCCGTGGCGGTAGGTGATCAGCGGCAGCGTGCTCAGCTGCTCCAGCGTCACCGGCGCCGGTTGCGCCGCCAGCGGGTGCCCGGCAGGGACGACGACCGCATGGTGCCAGCGGAAATAGGGAAACGCCGCCACGGCGTCGTCGCTCATCAGCCGTTCGCTGGCGATGCCGATGTCCGCCTCGCCGCTGTGCAGCATGGCAACGATCTCCTCGGGGCTGGCCTGGTTCAGGGTCAGGCGCACGCGCGGGTAGAGGGCGCGGAACTCCTTGATGACGCGCGGCAGGCTGTAGCGCGCCTGGGTATGGGTGGTGGCGATGTGCAGCTCGCCGTTGTCGTTGTTGCTGAAGACGTCCGCCAGGCGGCGGATGTTGCCGGCATCGTTGAGGATGCGCTCGGCCACCACCAGCAGCTCTTTGCCCGGCTCCGTCATCCCTAACAGGCGTTTGCCGCGCCGGATGAAAATCTCAATCCCCAGCTCCTCTTCCAGCTCGCGGATGTGGCGCGACACGCCCGACTGCGAGGTGTAGAGCGCGTTGGCGACGTCTGTGAGGTTAAAGCGGCAGCGGGCCGACTCACGGATAATTTTCAGCTGCTGAAAGTTCATCGGCTTATCTCCTTATATCTCATTCAGATAGCTTTATAGATACGGGGGAAAAGCGCGAATGCAAAAGAAGAAAATGGCCGGGCTTATGCTTTTCAGCACTAAAGGGAATCTGAGTTTTTAACCTTGCGGCTTTTTTCCAGTACAATCAGCAAAATGAGCAAACATTATTTTGCTCTATGGATTCACAACGGCGCTATTTTAACGCTAAATAGTTCTGTTCAAGAATTGATACCCGGAAAGCAAAGAGGACATTGTGAAAATACGCATCATGCTGGTACTGCTGACGACGCTGGCGCTGAGCGCCTGTAAATCCGGCCCGCTGCATAAGGATGGCCCGGATGATATTATCACCAGCCAGGTTGGGGAACTGACGTTGAAACACCGCCGCGCCGTTGAGGCGCCGGAGAGCCTGAAGCCCATTAACCAGCAATACACCAGTCTGTATGCGGCCAGCATCATGACCCGCCCGGACTACAGCGGCAACCTGGTGGGCCACCTCACCAATGCCAAACCCTTCTATGTGATCGGCCAGCCGAATAACCGCTGGCTCGCCATCAGTGAAGAAAAAGAGGGCAACCTGGTCGGCTATGTGCCGTACAATGCGGGCGTACCGAGCAGCCAGTACCTGCAGACGCTGCGCCAGGACCGGCCGCGCCGCGCCAAAGCCAAAAGCGACTGCGTGGCGGTGGGCGGTGACAGCAAAGCCTGCAAGGATGCCGCCTCTGAAACCTGGATCATCGACTGATCCGGCACAGGGGGCGGCCGGGTGCCGCCCCTGGTGCACCCGCCTTACCGGTTAAAAAACCACGTTATTTTGTGAATAAGTAAAAATTCTAATGAAAAGCAGTAAAATCTCTATTGGTAATTGTTTAAAATCGTTAGTGGTCCTACTGGCGATACATTTTGCCCCGGTTGCCGGGGCGTCAGGCAACGCAGCGACGCTCGCGATCCACCCTGCACAACCGGTTCAGGAAGCGCTGTTCCGTGATTGGCTGCTCAGCCGCTGCATTGCCCGCGCTGACAATATCGGCGCGCTCCCGGCGGATGCCCACCGGGCTGCCGCCCTCTATGCCGGAAAAAGCCGGCTGCCGGCAGAAGCCTTTACCGCCGGCGATGCCCTGATTGATCGCTTCCTTGACCGCCCGTTCCAGGGGCCGGTGGAGGGCAGCTATCACACCGTTGCCTGTATCGACCTTTATCAAAGTGGAGAGGCCCGCCGCCTGTTTGACCGCTTTGCCGCTCAGCTTGAAGACCAGTAACCCGTAACCGGCCGTTCGCCGCGGTGCCGCAGCACCCGCCCGGCCGGGACGCGCCGGGCCTGGGCGTCGGAAACCATTGCAGGAATACGTTATGCGATTCACGATTGTTAAGAGTAAACAGGGCCATTTTCCCCCGCAAAGCAGCTTCGATTTCCTGCCTCCCGGCGGGACCATCGGCCGCAGCGTGGACAATAACCTGGTGTTGCCGGATGAAGATCGGGCAATCTCACGCCTCCAGGCCATCGTGCATATTTCGGCAGACGGTGAGTGCCGGATAACCAACCGCGGCAACGTCACGCGCGTGGTGCTCAATGATATTCCGCTGGAACGCGGGCGGCAGGTGGAGTTGCAGGACGGTGACCTGCTCGGCATTGATGACTACCAGTTGCAGGTCACCGACCTGAGCCAGTCCGCGCCGCCGCCCTCCTACACCACCCCGCCGGAAGCGGCGCGGGTCACGGAGATGCCGCGCCCCGCAGAACCGGCCCGCCCGGCAGGCGTGCTTCGCCTGGCCGAGGTGCCGCGCACCGGGCACGTGGAGCCGGCCGCCGCGATCATCACCCCGGCGCCGCAGGCTCAGCCCCAGAGCGCCCCGCAGGCTTACGCCGCGGATCAGGCCGCCTTTGTGCAGCCTGCCGCCCCCTATGACGCCCAGGCCCAGCAGCGGGCCGAGCAGGCGCTGCTGATGCGCCAGCAGGCGATCCAGGATGCGCCGCTGCAACCGGCGGAACAGCCGCAGGCCGCCCCGGCCCCCGCCGCTGACCCGCAGCCCCTGCCGCTGACCCCGCCGGAGCCGCCGCGCCCGGCCGCCCGTTCCGGGCGTCTCGGCATCGACCCGGTGGGCTACACCGCGCCGCCGGTGCCGCGCCATAGTAACCTGCTGCACGGCAGCCCGCAGGCGCTGGACGGCAACATGCTGGACGCGCTGCTGGAGGGGATCGGCCTGAATGACCTCCAGCCGCCGCCGCGCTTTGATGAACACCAGCTGCGCGAAGTCGGCCGCCTGCTGAGCCTCTTCTCCCAGGGCACGGTGGCGCTGCTCTCGTCACGTTCGATCCTCAAGCGTGGGGTGAAAGCGGAGATGACCATGATCCTCGACGAGGCCAACAACCCGTTCAAGCTGCTGCCCTCCGGTAAAACGGTATTGATGCAGATGTTCGGCAGCAAGATGCCGGGCTTTATGCCGCCGGAGCAGGCGGTGCGTGACGCGCTGATCGATTTGCAGGCGCACCAGCTCGGGATGATCGCCGGCATCCGCGCCATCATCTCGGCGATGCTGCAATCCTTTAACCCCGACCGGCTGGAGGAAGAGGCGCGCCGTGAGGGCAACGCCCCGCGCTTCTCGCTCTCCTCCAACCGCAAGGCCGCGCTGTGGGACCACTTCGCCAAAACCTACCAGAAGACCGCCGGTGAAGTGGAGAACGATTTCCATACCCTGTTCGGTGAGGCGTTCCTGCGCGCCTATGATGCCGAAGTCAATCAGTACAAAGATTCGCAAATCAAACCGGACGAATAATGAATATTACCATTGCCACCACCTCCCACCAGGGCACCCGCGCCACCAACCAGGACCAGACCGGCGAGATCATCGGCCGCCGGTCAGCCTGTTTCGTGGTCTGCGACGGCATCGCCGGGCTGCCGGGGGGCGAGGTGGCGGCAAAAATTGCGCGTGACACCATCCTGGAAAACTTCGACGGCGAGCAGCACCTCGATGCCCAGAGCATCCGCCGCTATGTGACCGGGGCGAATGCGGCGATCCGCGCGCGTCAGCGGGAGGAGGCGGAACTGGCGAAAATGGGCACCACGATGGTGAGCCTGTTTATCGACCGCGACTACTCGCTGGCCTACTGGGCGCACGCCGGGGACAGCCGCCTCTACCTGTTCCGCCGCGGCTACCTGTTTGACGTCACCACCGATCACAGCCTGGTGCAGCAGATGAAAGATGCCGGGTTTTCCACCCAGGGCATCAACAGCAACCTGCTCTATTTTGCGCTGGGGCTGAATGAGGCGCGCGACGCCAGTTACAGCGACGTGCTGCAACTTGAGGACGGGGACGTCTTCCTGCTCTGCACCGACGGCTTCTGGCACAGCTTCAGCGAGGCGGAGCTGGAGCAGTCTTTGCATATGGTGAATTCGCCGGGCGAGTGGATCGCCCTGATGGAGCGGGCCTGGCTGAACCAGGAGGCCCCTGCTGAAAGCAACACCGTGAAGAACCGCGGTGTTGATAACCGCAGCGTTGATAACCGTAGTGTTGATAACCGTAGTATTGATAACTACAGCGTTGATAACTACAGCGCGATTGCCGTGTGGGTCGGCTCTCCCCAGGAGACCACCCTGATGCACTCCTTGCCGGATGCCGGGCGTTTTATGCCGTCTAAACTGGGCTGAGGCTGATGTCTACTTTTACGCACACAAGGTACGCTATGAAAATATGGATGTCCGGACTTCTTGCGTTGTTGGCGGTGCCTGCCGCACAGGCACAGAATTACCGCCTGGCCTACTCCCCCAGCCTGAAGCTTGAGATTTATATTGATGACGTCAAAAGCAGCCAGCCGGAAGACTGGTGCCGTGATACCCTGCCGCTGCGCATTGTGGCCGGCGGGGAGCATGACCCGGCGGTGCTCAGCACCTTCCTGCCGCGGGTCGGCAGCCTGATCGAGAAGCAGTGCGACACCACTACCCGGCTGCCGTTTACCCTCACGGACAAGCAGGGGGCGAAGCTGTTACAGGGCGAGGCGCTGAAAAGCACCCATTGGCAGCCGACCGTGCTGCCCGACGCCCCGCCGCCGGTGACCGCCGACGGCCCGGCCGTGCCGCTGGCCCCGGAGCAGGCGGGCAGCGGTAAGCCCACCACCTTCTCCCTGCCCAACGGCTGCCATTTCCGCACCTACTGGGACGCCGCGCGGGACGGCAGCGCGCTGTTTGTGCCGAGCGGCGACAGCGTGACCTGCACGCCGGACGGCTGGGTCACCGACCGCAGCGACGTGAGCGTGACGCCGTCCGCCAGCGCCGCCCCCACGGCCCTGACCTTCTACCGCGGCTTCCCGATCGCCAACCTCAACCCGACCAGCGCCGCGCTGGCGGTGGTGAGCGCGGATGAGCGCCAGATGCTGCTGAGTAACCGCGACAAAGCGCCGGACAGCTACCTGCTGCTGCCGTTTGACCGCACGCTCCACGCCTGGCGTTTCGACGGCCGGGTGATTTTACAGATCGGCAAGGGTGAGGCGGCCAGGGCCGCGGCCCTGAAACAGGCGATTGAACAGGCACAGGCGGCCTACCTGCCGCTGCTGCCCGCCGCCAGCACCGCCCTGACCTTCCTGCTGGTGGAAAAGGTCAGCCCTGAGACTGACCCGGCCGCCGCGGCTTACCGCACGGTCAATTAACAGAGAAGCCACTATGTCGGGAATTGAACAGCGTCATCCCACCTCCAACAGCCTGCCGGTGGGTTACCGTTTCCGGGAATTTGAGATCCTGGAGGTGATTGGCGAAGGGGGCTTCGGCATTGTGTACCGTGCCTACGATCACCAGCTTGAGCGCACCATCGCCATCAAGGAGTACATGCCGACCAAACTGGCGCAGCGCAATGAGGATTTGAGCGTCGGCGTGCGCAGTGACCGTTTCACCAAAACCTTCCAGGCCGGGCTGCACAGCTTCATCCAGGAGGCGCGGCTGCTGGCGCGCTTCTCCCACCCCGGCCTGCTGCATGTGCTGCGCTTCTGGGAGGAGAACGGCACCGCCTATATGGGCACCCAGTTTTACACCGGCAATACGCTGAAGAACCTGAAGCTGTCGCAGCCGGAACTGATTGACGAGGCGTGGATCCGCAACCTGCTGCCGCCGCTGTTCAGCGCGATCCATACCATCCATCAGGAGGGGTATCTGCACCGCGACATCTCCCTGGACAATATCCAGATTCAGGAGAGCCAGTTGCCGGTGCTGCTCGATTTCGGTTCCGCCCGCAAGGAGATCGGTAACCTGTCGGACGAGACCGAGATTATGCTGAAGCCGGGGTTCGCGCCGATTGAGCAGTATATGGAGAACAGCGACGGCGAACAGGGGCCGTGGACGGACATCTACGCGCTGGGCGCGGTGCTGCACACGCTGATTACCGGCACGCCGCCGCCGGTGAGCGTGGTGCGCAGTATTGAGGACAGTTACGTGCCGCTGGTGCAGCGCCGCCCTGCCGGGTATTCGCCGGCGCTGTTGCAGGTGGTGGATCATGCGCTGGCGCTGAAGCCGGAAGACCGGCCGCAGTCGATTGAGCAGCTGGCGGCGGAGTTGCAGTTGCCGGTGTCGGATGTGAGCGAGATTATCAGTTCGCCGATGGCCGCGCCTGGCGCGGTGCTGGTAGCGGCCAACCCGGCCGCCGCCGCGCCGGTAGCCGATAGCGTAACCGCCGGGCAGAAGCCTGTGAGCCGCCCGGTGCTGGCGCTGGCCGCCGTGGCCGTGGCGGCGGTGCTGGGCGTGGTGGTCTGGCTCTCCACCGGCCCCGGCGACCGGGAGAGCACGCACACTGTCGCCAATAATACGCCGGAGAGCGCCCCTGCCCCCGCCGTGGCCGACCCGGATGCCGGAGCCGCCGCAGACGCCGCTGCCCCGGTGCCGGGCGCGCCGGTGGCGCAGGTCTACTTCCGCCTCAGCCCCAACGAGCAGGTGCTGCTGGACGGCAAACCGCAGACGGTGAAAATCAGCACCAGCGGGTTTGCGATGCTGAGCCTGGCCGCCGGTGACTACCAGCTGGAGATCCGGGAAAACGGCCAGCGGCGCGGGATGCAGGCGCTGAAGATTGACCGGGCGGGGACATGGTTGGTGGCCCCAGCGGAGTAAGCGGTATTTCATACCAGGGGAGCCGGTATGGGCATACGGCTGGCGTCTTTCTGCGATTCCGCAGCCGGTATTATGGGTAGGGTGGCATGTTTCGGTTGTTCATGTGTCGTTGTCTACCCGACTCTCATTGCCTCAACCGAGCAGGGCCTGCCGGCGCGCCGGCCCTGCACCCGCGCGCATTCGGTGCCCCGGCAGAATTATTGCCCGCTCCGCGGGTTCCCTCCAGCGTCCTCCGGGCTGTTCGGGCCGGTACAGACACGCTCCCGGCGTGGCTGTACCTTTCGCGGGGGAGATTCGCCCCATCCCTGGGGCTCACCCCTTCGGGGCCAACGCTTCGCGTTGTTCAAATTGGCTCCCGGCCAATTTGTCCATGCCCGCTCACCCGGCCCTGCGTCCTCGTCGGCAATAATTTAATGCCCCCACCTCCTCTGCAAACCCGTGGGTATGTAAGGAAAGAGTAGATAAGGCCTTTGTAATGACTGTGTGGGCTTTATGCGTGCTGATGCATGGGGCTATAAGGTTGGGTGGACAGGCCTCGTCTTCTGAATTTTACCGCAGCTATTTCCAGACAGATTTTCGGCTTATAGGAACAGCGGGCGCTAAAACCTATTACTGCATAAAACCGCATAGTTGAGTAACCCCATCAAACGACTACAAACCCCTTACATACAACCCATTGCTGCATAAATCAGCAGAAGCCAGTAACCCCGCCAAATACCCAAAAATTCCCCATCTAAAACCCATTGCCGCATAAACCAGCAGAAGCGAGTAACCCCACCGAACGCCCAAAAATTCCCACCAACAACCCATTGCCGCATAAATCAGCAGAAGCGAGTAAACCCACCAAACGCCCACAAATTCCCCACCTACTTTTTCCTTACATACCCACAGGTTTGCAGAGGGGGTGGGGGCGTAAAAATCATTGCCGAGTGGAGACGCAGGGCCGGGCGAGCACACAGGGATGTGTGCGAGAGTCGCAGCCACGCTGGGAGCGTGTCTGCGGCGGCCCGAAAAGCCCGGAGGCGCAACGAGGGGACACGCGGGAGCGTGCAATGATTCAGCCGGATCACCCAAGGCGCGGGGATGCAAGGGGCGCGCGCCTACGCGCCCCTTGCGCGGTGGCGGCAGCGGGGCCGCAGAAAGCGTGCGGGCGTATGCCAACGCAACCACCTCGATCCCCCTTTAACCCTGCCTGACCGGCTGCCCGGCCACCCGCCTACCCAAGCAACCCAACCACGCCCACGGCAATAAAAAATGAAATAAAAAAAGGACGCCGGTTTCCCGGCACCCCCTCTTAAACCCCATTATCCCTGAAAGCGCGGCGGCCGCTTAAGCCGCTTCCTTCTTCCCAAACATCTTCTTACCCAGTAACACCACCCCAAGCACAATCGCCCCGGCGATCAACCCCACCACCAGGTCAATCGCGCCGGTGATCAGCGTGCTGACAAACCCGGTGCTGCCGTGGTTCAGCACGTCAATCAGGCTGTGCATGAAAGGGAAACCGTGGCTCAGGATGCTGCCGCCTACCAGGAACATCGCGATGGTGCCGACAATCGACAGCGTCTTCATCAGCAGCGGGGCGGCGCGCAGAATGCCGCTGCCCAGCCCGCGCAGCATACGGGTGAACAGGCCATTGCCTTCGCGCTTGCGCAGGTAAAAACCGACGTCGTCCATCCGCACAATCCCGGCCACCAGGCCGTAAACGCCCAGCGTCATCACCACCGCAATCAGCACCATCACCATCACCTGATCCACAAAGCGGACGTGGGCCACGGTGTTCAGCGAAATCACAATAATCTCAGCAGAGAGAATAAAGTCCGTGCGCACCGCACCTTTGACTTTTTTCTTCTCCAGGGCCAGCAACTCCTCCTGGGTTTTCGGCGCGTTGGCGCGCGGCGCGGCCTTGTGTTCGCCCTCTTTGCCATGGAGAAACTTCTCGGCGATTTTCTCAAAACCTTCGTAACAGAGGTAAGCACCGCCAACCATCAGCAGCGGGGTGATCGCCCACGGGATAAAGGCGCTGATCAGCAGCGCCAGCGGCACCAGAATCGCTTTGTTCAGCAGGGAGCCTTTCGCCACCGCCCACACCACCGGCAGCTCGCGGTCCGCTTTAACCCCGCTGACCTGCTGGGCATTCAGGGCGAGGTCGTCCCCCAGTACGCTGGCGGTTTTCCGGGCGGCGACCTTACTCATCGCGGCCACATCGTCCAAAATCGAGGCAATATCATCAATTAACGCCAACAGGCTGGTTCCCGCCATTGTCTTTTTCCTTTCGGTTCAGTTGTTCAATTTGCCGGATAGTAACAAAAACAGGGAGTAACAAGAAATTACCCGGCGCGTGTGTCGCTGACCCGCCCTGTGACCGGGCGTCCCCTTAAAGATAGGCGCTGGTGTCGCTTTTCGCCCGGTTAACCCCCCGGTAAAAACCGGTTATGGAAAAAAGCGGCGACCTTGCCTGCACTGACCAGGAATTTATATAAGAGCGCGGCCCGCCGCGTGGCCGCAACAAAATAATTGTCTTAGCCAAGAGAATAAAAGCAAATTAACTGAAGGTTTACGGTAAAAAGCACGCGTTGCTCATGCTCTCCTTATTTCCTCCACGATACTTGAACTTCTTTACACCCGTTGACCTCTTTTTTTCACCGGGTGAACCATAATTACTGCTCCTGAATAGATCGCCGTGGAAAAACCACAGCGGGAAATAAACGTGACGGGGAATTCCCCGCCCCGCGAAATAACACACCTGTGAAGTTATCATCTGCAAAAGTATGAGGAGAGTGTCATGAAACTGTTACCTGTGATTACCGCTGCGCTGTTGACGGCTGCCTCGTTCTCCGCCCTGTCGGCCACCGAAGTCAACCGCAGTGAGGCCTCCGGCCTGCAAAGCATGGGCACCGCCACCGTCAGCAACATCACCGGCTCGCCGGAAGATGCCGTCAGCGCCATGCAGCAAAAAGCGATGGAAGAAGGGGCCAGCCATTTCCGCATTATCGGCATCGATACCCCGAGTGATTCCAGCCAGCAACGCGTTAACGCCGAACTTTACCGCTGATTTTTCAATGCGGTGAGCCGCCATTCTGAATACCGGGGGTCGTAACGGGGAAATAATTAACTTATTTCCCTGCGTGCCGGGAATTAATTCACCCGCAGGTAAGCAGGTGAATTAAAATGGCGTAGATTATTTTTATAAAATAGCCATAAATAGCGTAATAAAAGGCCGTGATAACTTTCCGGGGCAGTATGCCCCGGGGTTACTCTGCGGGTTTCATCTGGATTATACCGCCACCTTACCGGCCTGCCGGATACCCTGTTCCGGCGGGGTTTGACTATTTTCTTCTTTTTCCTGGAAAATTCTGAAAAGCCTGCCCGCGCTCCCCGCCCCGGCGTGCCGTTTTGCCGCGCGTGTCACGCCCCCCGGGCGCGGCGCGATCAATCATTGCGTCTGCGTGGGTAACAGGTATGATTCCGCTTCTCTTAAGATAATGACAGCGTGCCGCCACGCCGGGTGTTGCCCCGGCCGGAGAGGCTTGCGGCAGGAAAGGACAGCAATGACACAACCTATTTTTATGGTCGGTGCCCGCGGCGCAGGCAAAACCACGGTCGGTAAGGCGCTGGCCCGTGCACTCGGCTACCAGTTCACGGATACGGATGTGTTTATGCAGCAGACCACCGGCCTGAGCGTGGCAGAGGTCGTCGCGCGCGAAGGCTGGGCCGGGTTCCGCCAGCGTGAGAGTGACGCGCTGAAAGCGGTGACCGCCCCGCGCACCGTGGTCGCGACCGGCGGCGGCGCGGTGCTGTCAGCAGAAAACCGCGCCTTTATGCGCGCGGCCGGGCAGGTGATCTACCTGCGTGCCCCGGCAGGCACGCTGGCGCACCGGCTGGAGGAGTACCCGCTGGACGCCCAGCGCCCGACCCTGACGGGCAAACCCATCGCCGAGGAGATGGTGGAAGTGCTGGCCGCGCGTGAGGCGCTCTACCAGGACGTTGCCCACCACGTGCTGGACGCCACCGCCAGCCCGGAGGAGATCGTCGCGGCCATCCAGCGCAGCCTGAACGCCGGCGCGCTGGAATAGGGCAGCACCGGGCCGTGTTCGGCCCGGTTTTCAGAGACTTCCGAGCCGTTGCTGCCACCTCCCGCCCTAATCTTGTCTATACTTACCTTTCGGTGCATAACGAAAGGAATTAACCATGCCTGGACATCCTCCCTATCCGCGCGAAGCGCGCATCGTCCCTGTTGAGAAGGGCGAACCCGGTAACACCGTGACCTGGTACGAGTTGCGGGCCGACCACCCGAAACCGGACACCCTGATCAGTGAGCATGAGACAGAATCGGAAGCCCTTGACTCCAAGCGGCGCTACGAAGACGAAAAGATTGACTAGTGGATTACCGTGATGCGAAAAAGCCGGCCCCGACGCCGGCTTTTTCATACCGTTTTTTTATGCCGGCCAGCCGCATGCCGGGGCGATTGCGTGCCGGATCGCGTTATGCGGCAATAATCTGCGCCGGGTGTGAATAATCAGTGACAGCGTGCCGCCACTGACTCTACTATGGCATTTCAATTTTCCAGCCGTGGAGCCAGACTATGTTGAATGTTAACGACTATTTTTCAGGGAAAGTGAAGTCCATCGGGTATGAGAGCGGCACCATCGGCAGCGCCAGCGTCGGGGTGATGGAAGTCGGCGAATACACCTTCGGCACCAAGCAGGCTGAAGAGATGACGGTGATCACCGGCGCACTGCGCGTGCTGATCCCCGGCTCGCCGGACTGGCAGGTCTTTATGCCGGGTGAAACCTTCTACGTGCCCGCCCACAGCGAATTCAACCTCCAGGTCTCTGACACCACCGCCTATCTGTGTAAATACCTGAGCAAATAACGCCGGTGAATGCAGAAAAAAAGCCGCCCCGATAAAGGGCGGCTTTTTTATGACGGACAGGGCAGGGGATCAGCGCTGGGCTTCCCCACCTAACGCCTCAATCACGTTGGCGATCAGCGCCGCGAGTTCGCTGGTCATCAGGATGAAGTCCGCATCAAAGCGGGCGGCCGGGTCGTCCCGGTCGATGTCATCATTCTGGTCACGCAGCGCATCGGCGAACTTCAGGCGCTTAAGGCTGCCGTCATCGGCCAGCAGCAGCTGCACGCGCTCCTGCCAGTCCAGCGCCAGTTTGGTGACCATTTTCCCCGCTTCGATATGCACGGCGATTTCGTCGGTCACCAGCTCCTGCTTCTTGCAGCGGATCACGCCGCCATCTTCCAGCAGCGCTTTCAGCTCCGCCTCTTCCATCAGCGTGAACCCGGCCGGCAGCTCGCCTGCACGCACCCACTCGGTCAGCGTCAGTTCGATCGGTTTTTCCAGGGTCAGCGGCACCACCGGCAGCGAGCCGAGGCTTTTGCGCAACAGCGCCAGGGTGTCTTCCGCTTTTTTGGCGCTGGCGCAATCGATCATGATCAGGCCGTTAACGGTGTCGATCCAGAGGAAAGTCTGGCTGAAACGGCTGAACGCGCGCGGCAGCAGGGTGTGCAGCACCTCATCCTTCAGCGAGTCTTTTTCGGTCTTCTTCAGCTTGCGGTGCTGTTCCGCTTCCAGCTTGCTGATTTTGGCTTCCAACGCCTGCTTCACCACCGGCGACGGCAGGATCTTCTCCTCTTTGCGGGCGCAGATCAGGATCTGGCCGTTGGCGCTGTGCGTCAGATCCTCACTGTGGCCGCCCATCGGCGAGACCCAGCCGGTTTTCGCCATATCCTGGCTGCCGCACGGGGTAAAGGTGAAGGCACTGAGCTGTTTTTCCATCTCGTCCGCAGAGAGGGTCACCTCACGGCTCAAACGGTAAACCATCAAATTCTTAAACCACAACATCGTCTTATCCCTGTCCGGGCGCGCAACGGGCGCGCGGTTAATCACAAGCAGGGCGGCATGATACCCAATTGGCGGGCCTCAGTCCTTAAGAAAAATCCCGCGCCGCGGCGGCCGGTGAACGCAGGATCAGCGCGGCGGCTGCCGGGCCTGCCGCAGCGCCGCGGCCAGCTGGCGCTGGGTATAGGGTTTGCGCAACAGCGTGACACCGGGCAGCGGGTCATGGCCCGCCTGCCGCTGATCCTGCCCGCTCACCAGCAGAGTGGCGAGCGCCGGGTTGAGCGCCCGGGCGCGGCGCACCACCTCTGCGCCGCTCTCGCCGGGCAGCATCAGGTCGCTGATAAACAGCGTGATGTCCGGCGTTTGCGCCAGCAGCGCCAGCGCCTGTTCGCCGCGGCTGCACGCCAGCGTCAGGTAGCCGAGCTGGTGGAGTTGCTCGCACAGCGTCTGGCGCACGTCCTCTTCATCTTCCAGCACCAGCACCAGCTGATCATCCGGCGCGCCGCTCTCCTCGTCGGGAACCGGCGCGGGCGGGGCCACCGCCTCGGGCGCGCGCGGCAGTTGCAGCCGCACCCGCGTGCCGTGGCCGACGCGGCTCTCAATCTGCACCCGGCCGCCGGACTGGCGGATAAAGCCATACACCATCGACAGCCCCAGCCCGCTGCCCTGGCCGACTCCTTTGGTGGTGAAGAACGGCTCGAACACCTGCGCCCGCACCTCGTCTGACATGCCGCAGCCGCTGTCTTCCACCTCCAGCGCCACCATCGCCTGCACCCGCCCGCCGGTGCGCGCCACCTGCTGGTTAACCAGCCGGATCAGGATCCCGCCGCTGCGCCCGTTCATGGCGTCACGCGCGTTCATCACCAGGTTCAGCAGCGCGTTCTCCAGCTGGTTGGCGTCGATCCAGACCGGCCACAGGCCGGGGGCGGTTTCAATGTTCAGCGTCAGCCCGGCGGGCAGGGCGTGCTGCAAAAGTTCGCGCAGGTTGCCGACCAGTTGCGCCAGATCCACCGCCTGCGGTTGCAGGGACTGCTTGCGTGAGAAGGCCAGCAGCCGCTGGGTGAGCTGCGCGCCGCGCTCTGCCGCCTTGAGCGATCGGCTGATGCGCGCCGCAGTTTGCGCATCCAGCGGCTGTTGTTGCGCCAGATCCAGGCTGCCGATGATCACCGCCAGCAGGTTGTTGAAGTCGTGCGCCAGCCCGCCGGTGAGCTGGCCCACCGCTTTCATCTTCTGGCTGTGGAGCAGCGCCTGCTCCAGCGCCTTGCGCTCGGTGCGCTCCAGCACCACGTTGACCATGCCGCGGTCCGGCAGCGGGCTGAAACGCAGCTCAATCACCCGGCCATCGTTCAGCTGCACCTCCTGCGGGGCCGGCAACCGGCGCGTCAGGTGCGCGAGCGCCTCTTCCCGGATCTGGTCAGGCGGCAAACTGACGCGTTGCAGCAGCGTATGGTAGTGCTGGCCGCGGTGCAGCGAGTGCTCGTCCAGCCCCAGCAGCAGCGGGTATTGCGGGTTCCACACCACCAGGTGGCCGCTGTTGTCAAACAGCGCGAAGCCGTCGCGCATCGCCAGAAAGGTGGTTTCGAGCTGGGTGCTTTTCTCTTTTAACAGCCGCGAGGCGTGCTCCAGCGAGGCGGTATTGCGCGCGAAAACGTTGAACGCCCGCGCCAGATCGCCCAGCTCATCCCGCCGTTGCAGCGCCGGGACGCTGACATCCCGCTCGCCCCGCGCCAGCCGCGTCATCGCCCCGGCAATCGCCGTAAGGTGGGAGCCGAGGTTGCGGTAGATGTACAACCCGGCGAAGCCGGTGATCACCAGCGCCAGCAGCGCAAACACACTGATAAAGCCGATGGCGGAGCTGAGCTCCCGGTGGGTCTGGCGGCTGCGCTGCGCGGAGGCATCCGCCACCTTCTGCACATAGTGGTTGATGTCCTGGTTGAGCATCTCCACCAGCGCCTTGATCTGGTAGGTGTGGTAGGCGATGGCGAGATCGCTCTGCGCCAGCGCCCCGGCCAGCGGGGTGAGGCGCGCGGTGGTCTCACGGAACTGCGCCATTTTTTGCGCCTGTAATGCGTCATCCGGGGCGCTGGGCCAGTTCACCATCACCCGGTCGATCTGCTCGGTGACCGCCTGCGGCGCCGGGATCTGGATGGCGAGGGTCAGCAGCCGGTTCAGCTCAATCGCCAGATCGGCAGGCAGCGGCGAGGGCGGCTGCCGGACGGCGATCGCCAGAATATGGTGCAGCGTGGACTGATCCTGATAGAGCGCGCTGAGCAGCTGGTTGCGCTGCATATGCCGCTGGTGGCCGAGCAGCAGCAGCCGGCTGACGCTCTGTTGCAGCCGGGTGCTGCGTTCAGTGAGGCGCGCCACCAGCGCCGGTTCACGCTGCGCCAGCGGGGCGGCGGCCAGCCCGCGCAGGGAGTGCTGCAAGGCGAGCTGTGTCTGCTTCAGCCGCGCCGACTCGCTCTGGTACTCCAGCGCGCCCACCACCTGCGACAGCCGCACCGCGGCGGTAGCGACGTTCGCCGTGTCCCGCGCCAGCGCCAGGCTGCCGCTCATCTCGGTGAGTGTCTGTGCCTGCGCCTGCTCCTGGCGCTGCCCGGCCCGGTGGAAGCCGACAATCGCCACGGCGCTGACGGCGAGCGTTACCGCCATCACCAGCAGGTTAAACATCAGCAGACGCCCGCGGGCGCCCGCCAGCAGACGCGGGGAGGAACCAGCCATAATGCTCCTGGGTCAGCAGGGAAAGGGAGGCCACCATCATAAACGGCCTGGGCATTCACACTATGACAAAGATGAACGGCGGCTGACATGCGGCGTTTATCTGGCCGTGGTCAACTGCGCCTATCCCGACCTGACAGGAGAGGCCGATGGCCGTTACCCCGATTCTGGAAATGCAACATATCTCGCGGCGCTTCGGGCAGTTCTATGCGCTGAAGGATGTCAGCCTGACGGTCTACCCCGGTGAAGTCCATGCGCTGATGGGCGAAAACGGCGCGGGCAAAAGTACCCTGATGAAAATCCTCGCCGGGGCCTACACCGCCAGCAGCGGCGAGATCCTGATCGACGGCAGGCCGCACCCGATCCGCGGGCCGAAAGATGCGCTGGCGGCGGGCATTACCCTTATCTATCAGGAGATTAACCTGGCACCTAACCTGACGGTGGCGGAGAACATCTTCCTCGGCAGCGAGCTGCACCGCGGCGGGCTGGTGCGGCGCGGGCAGATGGCCGAAGAGGCGCAGCGGGTTATTGACCGGCTCGGCGCACGCTTCCGCGCCACCGACCGGGTAATGACGCTCAGCATCGCCGAGCAGCAGCAGGTGGAGATCGCCCGCGCGCTGCACCGCAACAGCCGCATCCTGGTAATGGACGAACCCACCGCCGCGCTCTCCAGCCGTGAGACCGACCACCTGTTTGGCCTGATTAAACGGCTGCGCGGCGAGGGGATGGCGATCATCTACATCAGCCACCGCATGGCCGAAATTTATGCGCTCTCTGACCGGGTCAGCGTGCTGCGTGACGGCCAGTACGTCGGCAGCCTGACGCGCGACAACCTCAACGCCACCGAACTGGTGCGGATGATGGTGGGCCGCCCGCTCAGCGACCTGTTCAACAAAGAGGCGCTGGAGAGCAAGGTGGGCGCGGTGCGGCTGGCGGTGGAGGCGCTCACCGACGGCGAAAAAGTCCACCCTTGTACGCTGAACGTGCGCGCCGGGGAGATCGTCGGGCTGGCCGGGCTGGTGGGGGCGGGGCGCTCTGAGCTGGCCTCGCTGATTTTCGGCGTTCACCCGGCCACCGGCGGGCAGATCCTGATTGACGGCAAGCCGGTGACTATCCGCTCCCCGCGCGAGGCGATCGCCCTCGGCATCGGCTTTCTGACGGAAAACCGCAAAGAGCAGGGGCTGTTCCTGGAGCTGGCGGCCCATGAAAACATCGTGATGGCGACCCTGGGGCGTGACGCCCACTACGGCATGATTAACCGCGGCAAAGGGCGCGAAATCGCCGGGGAGGCGATCAAAACCCTGAATATCCGCGTGCCCCATGCGCAGGTGCGCGCCGGGGGGCTGTCGGGCGGCAACCAGCAGAAATTGCTGATTTCGCGCTGGGTGGCGATCGGCCCGCGCATCCTGCTGCTCGACGAGCCGACGCGCGGCGTGGATGTCGGTGCCAAGAGCGAGATCTACCGCATGATGAACCAGATGGCCCAACAGGGCGTGGCGATTCTGATGATCTCCAGCGAACTGCCGGAAATCGTCGGCATGAGCGACCGGGTCTACGTGATGCGCGAAGGCGCGCTGGCCGGCGAGCTGGCGGGCAGCGACATCTCGCAGGAGAACATTATGACGCTGGCCACCGGCGTTGCCCTTCCCCAGGAAACTTCCTCCTAAGGACGCAGAACCATGAGCAAAACAGAGACCGCCACCGGCAAAACCCCGGCGCTGAAACGGGCGCTGCTGGGTGACCTGATGCAAACCGTCGGCATTTTGCCGATATTGATTCTGATTGTGGCGGTATTTGGCTTTATCGCCCCGAACTTCTTCACGGATGCCAACCTGCTGAACATTACCCGGCAGGCGTCGATCAACATCGTGCTGGCGGCGGGCATGACCTTTATCATCCTCACCGGCGGCATCGACCTCTCGGTCGGGTCGATGCTCGGGGCCACGGCGGTGGTGGCGATGGTCACCTCGCTGAACCCGGCGCTGGCTGCCTTTGCGGTGCCGCTGGCGCTGCTGGCCGGGCTGCTGATGGGGCTGTTCAACGGCGCGCTGGTGGCCTGGGCCGGGCTGCCGCCGTTTATCGTCACCCTCGGCACCTACACCGCGCTGCGCGGCGCAGCCTACCTGTTCGCCGACGGCACCACGGTGATCAACTCCGACATCAGTTTCGAATGGATCGGCAACGGCTACCTCGGGCCGGTGCCGTGGCTGATCATCATCGCCTTTGCGGTGATCGCCGTCTGCTGGTTCATCCTGCGGCGCACCACCCTCGGCGTACACATCTACGCGGTGGGCGGCAATATGCAGGCGGCGCGGCTCACCGGCATCAAAGTCGGCGTGGTGCTGCTGTTCGTCTATGCGATGAGCGGGCTGCTCTCCGGGCTGGGCGGGCTGATGAGCGCCTCGCGCCTCTACAGCGCCAACGGCAACCTCGGCGTCGGCTATGAACTGGATGCGATTGCCGCGGTGATCCTCGGCGGCACCAGCTTTGTCGGCGGCATCGGCACCATCACCGGCACGCTGGTGGGGGCGCTGATCATCGCCACGCTCAACAACGGCATGACGCTGATGGGCGTCTCCTACTTCTGGCAACTGGTGATCAAGGGCGCGGTGATCATTATCGCGGTGCTGATCGACAAATACCGCACGCGCCACCACCAGACGGCCTGACGTTTACCCTGTACCCGATAACATTGATCCGAGAACAACAAGGAAAACCCGATGAAAAACCGCTTCAACGCTGTGATGGGCGCGCTGCTGACCGCAGGCGTGCTGCTCTCTGCGCCGCTGGCGCAGGCAAAAGAACTGAAATCGATTGGGGTGACGGTCGGCGATCTCGCCAACCCGTTCTTTGTGCAGATCACCAAAGGCGCGGAGAAAAAGGCGCGCGAGCTGGCGGGGGACGGTGTTAACGTCACGCTGGTCTCAAGCGGGTACGATCTCGGCCAGCAGGTCGGCCAGATTGATAACTTTATCGCCGCGAAAGTAGACATGATCATCCTGAACGCCGCCGACTCCAAAGGCATCGGCCCGGCGGTGAAACGCGCCAAAGAGGCCGGGATCGTGGTGGTGGCAGTGGACGTCGCCGCCGAAGGGGCGGATGCCACCATCACCTCCGACAACACCCAGGCGGGGCAGATCGCCTGTAAATACATCGCAGACCGCCTGAAAGAGAAGGGCAATGTGGTGATCATCAACGGGCCGCCGGTTTCAGCAGTGCAGAACCGCGTGGAGGGCTGCATGACCGAGCTGAAACAGCACCCTGAAATCAAGCTGCTCTCCTATAACCAGAACGCCAAAGGCAGCCGCGAAGGCGGGCTGGAGGTCATGACCTCGCTGCTGTCCGCCAACCCGCACATTGACGGCGTGTTCGCCATCAACGATCCCACGGCGATCGGGGCCGATCTGGCGGCGAAACAGGCGCAACGCAGCGAATTCTTCATCGTGGGCGTGGATGGATCGCCGGACGGCGAAGAGGCGCTGAAACGCAAAAATTCCCTGTTTGTCGCGACCCCGGCGCAAGACCCGCAGGTCATGGCGTCGAAAGCGGTGGAGATCGGCTATGACATTCTCCAGGGCAAACCCGCGCCCACCGCGCCGGTGCTGATCCCGGTGACCCTGATCGACCGTAACAGCGTCAGCAACTACAAAGGCTGGACAGTGCGCTAAGCAAAGGCCGGTACGCAGGTACCGGCCCTGTTTACCCGCAGGAGGGAATGATGATGCCTGATCCAAACGCCGCACACCGCATGGCCCGCTCGCAGGTCAACCAGATCCTTCAGGAGACCCGGCAGTTTTTCGCCCGGCAGGATCTGCACCTGCCGCCATTTGCTCACTTCAGCCCCGAGGCCTGGGCGCAACAGCCGCAGGAGGCGTGGCAGGAGGTGTTTGACCTGGCCCTCGGCTGGGATGTGACCTGTTTCGGCTCCACCGATTTCTACCAGCGCGGCCTGACGCTGTTCACCCTGCGCAACGGCTCCCCGTCGGGGCAGCCCTACGCCAAAAATTACGCGGAAAAGGTGATGCACTGCCGCGAAGGGCAGGTGACGCCGATGCATTTCCACTGGCGCAAGCGCGAGGACATCATCAACCGCAGCGGCGGCAACCTGATTATCGAGCTGTATAACGCGGAAGACCCCACGGGCGCGACGCTTGAGTCGCCGCCGGGGCTGGCCAATACGCCGGTGGAGGTGGTCACCGACGGCTACCGCCAGACGCTGCCGCCCGGCAGCCGTATCCGGCTGGCACCCGGTGAGAGCGTGACGCTGCCGCCCGGCATGTACCACAGCTTCTGGGGCGAAGAGGGTTACGGTGATGTGCTGGTGGGCGAGGTGTCGATGACCAACGACGACCAGCACGATAACTGCTTCCTGACGCCGCTGGCCCGTTTCACCCCGCTGGAGGAGGATGAGCCGCCGCGCTGGCTGCTCTGCACCGAGTACCGGCGCAGTGCCGGTGCGGCCTGAGCGTCAGGCGATATGGCGCGGTGCCACCGCCGTCGCCGGGCGCTGCACATCGGCGGCGAACACATAGCCCAGCCCGCGGATCGTGCGGATCAGCATCGGCTGGTGAGGATTCACCTCGATCTTGCGGCGCAGACGCATGATCAACACATCGACGGTGCGATCGAACACATCCAGCGTTTCGCTGTGGGTCAGCTCCAGCAGCTGATCGCGCGTCAGCACCTGGCGGGCATGTTTTACCATCGCCAGCAGCAGCGCATATTCGCCCTGCGTCAGGAATACTTCCTCGCGCTGCGGGTTGTGCAGGGTGCAGCGCTGCTCGTCGAGCCGCCAGCCGTTGAACCCCCAGCCGCAGGCGGGCGCGGCGGGGGCTGCCACGGTCAGCGCGCCGCTGCGGCGCAACACCGCCTTGGCGCGCGCCACCACCACCCGGGTATTGAACGGCTTGGCGATGTAGTCATCCGCGCCCATCTCCAGCCCCACCACAATATCGGACTCCGCGCCGAGGCCGGTCAGCATCATCACCGGCAGGTCGGGCCGCAGGCGGCGCAGCTGTTGCAACACCAGCAGGCCGTTGATGTCAGGCAGGATCAGATCCAGCAGCACCAGCGCGATGTCCTCCTGTTGCGCCACCTGGAGCAGCGCCTCCTCGCCCCGGTGGCAACGGCGCACGGTAAACACATGTTCACTCAGCACATCATGCAGCAGGTCGCAGATGGCCGGGTCATCATCCACGACCAGAATGGCGGGTTTCATGGTAAGGCTCCTTGCGGGGTGCCGACGCAGACAACGTTACGGGGCCGGTTGAGCAGGCACCGCAAACCGCGCAGGGGTGTTAAAGAAAGGTTAAAACCAGTGTAACCGATGCGTCTGTGCCGTTAACCGCCGGGCACCGGAACTGTGAGCAAACTCTCCCCGGCGGGGCGTTTTTTCTTACAAGGTATACCGGTTAACACCCGCGCCGCCGGGCGGGGCGGGCAGAAGAATCAGACTGGTCGGGGTTGCCGGTGTGCTACCGCGGCAGCGACTATAGTTCCTCACTATCATGACGACAGACAGCGCCGGAGAGAAGATCGTGCGAATTGGGATTGATTTGGGCGGTACCAAAATAGAGGCCGTGGCACTGGCCGATGATGGGCGTGAATATTTCCGTAAACGGATCGACACGCCGCGCCATGACTACGACAAAACGCTGGAAGCGATTGTCGGGCTGGTGACGGAGGCGGAAAAAGCCACCGGCGAACGGGGCAGCGTGGGGATCGGCATTCCCGGCACCCTGTCGCCCTATACCGGGCTGGTGAAAAATGCCAACTCGGTGTGGCTCAACGGCCAGCCGTTTGACAGCGATCTGTCACGGATACTGCAACGGCAGGTGCGGGTCGCCAATGATGCCAACTGCCTGGCGGTGTCGGAAGCCACTGACGGTGCCGGGGCGGGCAAGCATACGGTGTTTGCGGTGATTATCGGCACCGGCTGCGGCGCGGGCATTGCCATCAACAGCGAAGTGCACGCCGGCGGCAACGGCATCGGCGGTGAGTGGGGGCATAACCCGCTGCCGTGGCAGGATGATGATGAGCTGCGTTATGCGCGTGAAGTGGCCTGTTACTGCGGCAAACCGGGCTGCATTGAGACCTTTATCTCCGGCACCGGCTTCGCGCAGGACTACCAGCGGCTGAGCGGCCAGGCGCTGAAAGGCGCGCAGATCATCGCGCTGGCCGGCGAGGGCGACCCGGTGGCGGAGCTGGCGCTCAGCCGTTATGAGCTGCGGCTGGCAAAATCCCTGGCGCACGTGGTCAACCTGCTCGACCCGGATGTGATTGTGCTGGGCGGCGGCATGAGCAACGTCGATCGCCTCTACCAGACCGTGCCGTTGCTGCTGAAGCAGTGGGTGTTCGGCGGTGAATGCGAAACCCCGGTGCTGAAGGCAAAACATGGCGATGCCAGCGGCGTGCGCGGTGCCGCCTGGCTCTGGCCGCAGGGGCAGCGCAGCTAAGGTGACGCGCAGAACGCCACAGCCTGAACCTGGGCGCTGAACGCAACGGCCTGAGCGTACACGTTGAACGCAGCAGCCTGAGCCTGCGTGCTGAACACCACAACCCGGGCGTGAGCGGCCGCCTTCCGGCCGCCGCTCACCTGCCGCACGGCAGGCTTAAAACCGCCGTGCGGCAGGCCCCGGCCCCGCTTACTTCGCTGTGGCAGCCGCTCACCCCTTGTCACCCGTTCAGGGCACCGCAAACTCTTTGCCCAGGCGGCTGACGCCCAGCCCGTTGACCTTTTTCACCCGGATCTGCACCGGGATGCGCTCTTTCATCGCATCCACGTGGCTGATCACGCCGATGGTTTTGCCGGAGGCGTTGAGGTTGTCCAGCGCGTCCAGCGCCGTATCCAGCGTGTCGGCATCCAGCGTGCCGAACCCCTCATCCAGGAACAGCGAGTCGATGCTGGTTTTGTGGCTGACCAGATCGGAAAGCGCCAGCGCCAGCGCCAGGCTGACCAGGAAACTCTCGCCGCCGGACAGGGTGCGGGTGTCGCGCAGGGCATCCGCCTGCCAGGTGTCCACCACCTGAAGCTCCAGCGCATCGCTCTGTTTGCGCTGCAACAGGTAGCGGCCGTGCAGCCGCTCCAGCTGCTGGTTGGCGAGATAGACCAGATGATCCAGCGTCAGGCTCTGGGCAAAACGGCGGAACTTGGCCCCGTCACTGGAACCGATCAGCGCGTTGAGCGCGCTCCAGTCCCGGAACTGCTGCTGGCTGTCGGCGATCTGGGCAAACAGCTGCTGCTGGTTGGCGCGGCGCTGGCGGTCGCTCTCCAGTTGCTGGCGCAGCTCTCCCTGCCGCTGGGCGCAGAGCCGCAGCGCCTGTTGCAGGGCGCTGAGTGACGCCTCAAGCATATCGCCGTCCGCCTGGGCGCTCAGGCCCGCCGGGCGCTGCTGCTGGTGGCGCTCCCAGGTGGCCTGCGCCTGTGTCAGCAGCGTGTGTGCCTGCTGCTGCTGCTGAAGCAGCGACGCTTTCTGCTGCTGCAACGCGTCCCGCTGCGCCTCCTCCAGCAGCGCCTCATTCAGTGCGGTTTCATCCGTAAACGCACTGGCCGCCAGCGCGGCGGTAAACTGCTGTTCGCTCTGCTGTTCACGCCCGGCCAGCTGCTGCTGTTGCTGTTCCAGCCCGGCGATCTCCCCGCCCAGGCGGCTCAGGGCGTGCTGCGCCTCCCGGCACGCCGTTTCAGCCAGTTGCACGGCCTGCGCGGCGGCCTGTACCTCGCGCTGTAAGGTGTCGCGCGCTGCCGCCACGTCACGGTCACCAAACAGGTCACGGCGCTGCTGTTGCGCCTGCGCCTGTTGCTCAGCCAGCGCGCGGCACTGTGCCTCCAGTTCCGCCAGGCGCGCGGTGGCGTCACCCAGGCGCTGCTGCTCCCCTTCGCGCCGCGCCTCGGCCTGCTTCAGCGCCAGCGTGAGCGCCTGTTGTTCCTGCTGGTGCTGCTGCCACTGCTGCCACTCCTGCTGCCGTGCCGCCAGCCAGCTGTCGTGCTCCCCGGCTGCCGGCGGCGTCAGCCCCAGTTCGCCCAGGGCGGCGGCGATGCGCTGCGCCTCGTCGGCGTGGGCCTGTGCCTCCTGCGCCAGGCGTGCCTCGTGCTGCGCCCACTGTTTCTGCTGCTCCTGGCGGCGCTCATCCAGCAGCGCCAATTGGTGAAGCAGCTGCTGGTGCGCCTGCCGGGCGCTGTTCAACGCCTCCTGCGCGGTGCGGTGCGCCTGTTGCAGGGTTTCACGCTGCTGCCACTGCTGCTGGTGCTGCGTTTCCTGCTGCTCCTGATCGGCCAGCCAGGCGTTCAGGGCGGCGTCATCCGTGAGATCAAAGGTGAGCGCCAGCGGCGCGCTTAACTGTTGCCAGCGCTGCTGCTGTTCCGCCTGCGCCTCACCGGCGCGAAGCTGCTCCTGCTGTAACTGCGCCTCGCGCTCCTGCAGGGATTTCACCCGCGCGCCCAGCTCAATACCGGCGGTTTTTATCGCATCCACCTGCTGTTCCAGCGCGGCCAGCCGTTGTGCCGTTTCAGACAGCACAATGCGCTGATAACCGGCGATGGCCGGGTGCTCGGTGGCCCCGCACAGCGGGCAGGCATCGCCGGGTTGCAGCGCCGCGCGGTGCGCTTCGAAACTCACGATCTGCTCTTCGCGCTGGTGCAGCGTTTTCAGGTCGGCCAGGTGCTGTTTCTGCTGCTGGTACTGCCGGCGCTTCTCCGCCAGCTGCTGCCCGGCCAGCGCCAGTTGCTGCTGGTTCTCCTGCTGTTGCTGCTGCAGGTGGGCGATCTGCTGGCGGGTCTGGCGTGCCAGCGGGGCGAGGGCGGCGAGCTGGCTGCGCACCGGCCGCTGCTCGCGCAGGGCAGTGAGGGCGCTGCGCAAGGCCGCCTCCGGGTGCTGCTGCTCGTGCGCCTGCCACGCCTGCTGATGCACGGCGGCTTGCGCCCCGGCCTGTTGCAGTGCCTGATCGGCGGCCGGTTGCTGTTGCGCCAGCGTTTCGCGCTCCTGGGTCAGGCGGGCGAGCTGCTGCCGGGCGGTGTCCAGATCCTGCCGGGCCGCGTGTTGTGCCTGTTGGTAGGCCGCCTGCTGCTGGAACTGGGTACGCCACAGCGGCAGGTGCTCGCCCCACTGGGCGTGGTGCGCATGGTCACGGCCATAATGTTCCAGCGCCGCCAGCCGCCCGCTGCCCTGTTCCAGCTGCTGCTGGGTCAGCTGTAACTGGCGGCGGCGCTCCGCCTCCTGTTGTTGCTGCGCCTGATGCGCCTGCTGTAATTCCCCCTGCTGGCGGGCCAGTTGGGCGAGCTGCGTATCCAGCGGGGCGACCTGCGCGATCAGCGCTTCCTGTTGGGTCTGCTGCTGTTGCAGGGCGTCGGCCTGTTGACGCGCCTGCTCATGCCGGGCGAGCAGCGGCATCAGCGCCTGTTGCTGCGCCTGTTGGCGGGCGAGCAGGGCGGCCAGCGTGGCCTGGTGCTGGAGGCGGTCGGCGCGGGCCTGATCGCGCTCCCGCTGGAGCGGGCGCAACTTTTCAGCCGGTTCATTGCGCGCCAGCCGCAGCAGATCGGGCTGCGCCTGTTGCCACGCCTCCTCCGCCTGCTGCTGCTGACGGCGGCACTGCGCCAGCGCCTGCTGGTGCGCCTGGTCCTGGGTCAGCCAGGCGATCGCTTTTTGCAGATCGGCGGCCTGCCCGGCCTGCTGCGCCTCCTGCGCCGTGAGGTCAGCCAGTTGCCGGGTTAACGCCTGCTGCTGCTCTTCCGTCATCAGTTCGATGCCGGCGGCGCGCTGGTGCAGGGCGTCGAGGTCGATGCGCGCCTGTTTGTGCTGCTCAAACACCCGCTCCGAGAGCTGACCATAAATCTCGGTGCCGGTCAGCTCCTCCAGCAGCTCGGCGCGGTCATTGGCATCGGCGTTCAGGAAGGCGGCGAACTGCCCCTGGGAGAGCATCATCGACTTGGTGAAGCGGCCGAAATCCAGCCCGGTGATCTGCGCCACCGACTCCAGCTTGTCGCGCACTTTGTCCGCGAGGATTTTGCCGTCCGCGACCCGCGCCAGCTCCACTTTCGGTGCCTGCAGGTTGCCGTCGGGGGCATTTTTGGCACGGCGCTGGCTCCAGAAGGCGCGGTACGCCACCCCTTTGACCTCAAACTCCACCTCCGCCAGTGATTCGGCAGTGTGGCGTGTCATCAGCTCATTGTGGCTGGGCGTCACCGTGAGGCGCGGCGTCTGGTGGTAGAGCGCCAGACAGATGGCGTCCAGCAGGGTGGTTTTCCCGGCACCGGTGGGGCCGGTGATGGCAAACAGGCCGTTGCTGGCGAACGGCTCCTGGGTAAAGTCGATTTTCCATTCGCCTTGCAGCGAGTTGAGGTTTTTCAGCCGGAGGCTCAGGATTTTCATGCGGATTGCACCCCTTCATTGGCTTCGCGCACCTCTTCCACCACGTTGCGGAACAGGCGGCGCAGGGTGTCGCACTGCGCCTCGTCTGCGTCTGTTTCCAGCGCCATGCGCCGGTCAAACACCTCTGCAACAGAGAGCTCGGTCAGCGTCTCTTTAGCCTGCCGGGCCAGGGCGCTCTGGCGCTGGGCTTTGTTGCGGCGCAGCAACACCACCTCCACCGGCAGCGGCTCGGTGAGTTGCTGGATGCGGCGCTGGATATCGCTCAGGTAGTCCTGGGTGGCGACTTCAATATCGAGCCAGACCGGGCGGGCCGGGTCGGCGTCGCTAAACGCCTGCAGCTGCTGTTCAATCTCAGCCAGCGAGCCTTTGACGATCGCCATCGGCTGGTGCACCGGCACCGGCAGCGTCTCCACCGAGGCCAGCGTTGCGCCGTCAAATTCCAGCAGGTAGACGCTTTTGTTGTTGCCGGCTTCGTCAAAGCTCAGCGGGATCGGCGAGCCGCTGTAACGGATATGGTTGCTTTTCGCCACGCACTGGGCGCGGTGGATATGGCCGAGGGCGATGTAGTCCACCGGCGGGAACGCCTGGGCCGGGAAGGCGTCCAGCGTGCCGATGTAGATGTCCCGCACGGAGTCGGAGGTGGTGACGCCCACCGTGGTCAGGTGGCCGGTGGCGATAATCGGCAACGGCAGGCCGAGTTCGTCGCGCTTCGCCAGCGCGGCCTGATGCAGGTCGTGGTAGTGGGCGGCGATCGCCTCCTGCAGCGCCAGCTGTTTCTCACTGCCGGACTGCCCGGCGCGGCTCAGCAGCAGGTCACGCGGGCGCAGGAACGGGATGGCGCAAAGCAGCGCGCCGGGGGTGCCGTCATGCCGGTTCAGCACGCAGAGCTGCGGGCGGTGATCGGCCTTCACATTGGCGATCACCGTGGTGTTCAGGCAGGCGAGCAGCTCCCGCGATTCGTTCAGCGTGGCCACCGAGTCGTGGTTGCCGCCCAGCACAATCAGCTGGCAGCGGGTGCGCTGCAGCGCCACCACAAAGTGGTTGTAGAGCTGGCGGGCGTAGCTCGGCGGCGCGCCGGTATCAAAAATATCCCCGGCGACCACCACCGCATCGACCTGGTGGGCCTCAACCTGTTCAATCAGCCAGGTCAGGAACGCCTGGTGCTCCGCTGCGCGGCTCTTGGTGAAAAAGACCTGGCCAAGATGCCAGTCAGATGTATGAATCAGGCGCATAACACTCTCGCTTCTTATTGCCTGCCCCGTGGGGCGGAGGAGGGGGATTATAAACGCCGTCGCGGCGCGATGTCGTGGGGGAAACCGGCCGGGGTTTGCGAGGCACTTTCCAACTCCGTCATTTTCTTGCTTGCCCGGCTACAATTAGCGGTAAGGTATGACCAATTCCCGCGCTGAATGGACGCGGCAAAGTTATTCATAAATGTGTCATAAAACTGACGCATAATGGCGGCCGCACACAAACGTGATCGCTAACCTATTGGCAGGATTGACGATGGCAAGACGTATTTTGGTGGTTGAGGATGAAGCCCCGATCCGGGAGATGGTCTGTTTTGTTCTGGAACAGAATGGTTACCAGCCGCTGGAAGCGGAAGATTTTGACAGCGCGTTAAACCGCCTGGCGGAACCTTTCCCCGATCTGGTTTTGCTTGACTGGATGTTGCCGGGCGGCACCGGGCTGCAATTTATCAAGCACATGAAGCGCGAAGCGATGACGCGTGACATCCCGGTGATGATGCTGACCGCGCGCGGCGAGGAGGAAGACCGGGTGCGCGGGCTGGAGGTAGGCGCGGATGACTACATCACCAAGCCGTTTTCCCCCAAGGAGCTGGTGGCGCGCATTAAAGCGGTGATGCGGCGCATCTCGCCGATGGCGCTGGAAGAGATGATTGAGATGCAGGGGCTGAGCCTTGACCCCTCCTCGCACCGGGTGATGGCGAATGAGTCCCCGCTGGAGATGGGGCCGACGGAGTTCCGGCTGCTGCACTTCTTTATGACCCATTCCGAGCGGGTCTACAGCCGTGAGCAGCTGCTGAACCATGTCTGGGGCACCAATGTGTATGTGGAAGACCGGACGGTAGACGTGCATATCCGCCGCCTGCGCAAGGCGCTGGAGAGCAGCGGGCATGATCGCATGGTGCAGACCGTGCGTGGGACGGGCTACCGATTCTCAACGCGCTACTGATGCCGCGGCGGAGATCATAACGTGCTGGAACGTCTATCCTGGAAGGGGCTGGTGCTGGAGCTGGCGCTGTTCTGCCTGCCCGGCCTGCTGCTGGGGCTGCTGGCGGGCGGCCTGCCCTGGTGGCTGCTGGCGAGCGTGCTGGGCGCGCTGGGCTGGAACTACTACAACCAGCTCCGGCTCTCCTACTGGCTCTGGCTGGACCGCAGCATGACGCCGCCCACCGGCCGCTGGAGCTGGGAGCCGATCTTCTACGGCCTCTACCAGATGCAGCTGCGCAACCGGCGGCGGCGGCGTGAGCTGGCGCTGCTGATTAAGCGCTTCCGCAGCGGCGCGGAGTCGTTGCCCGATGCCGTGGTGCTGACCACGGAAGAGGGGATGATCTTCTGGTGTAACGGGCTGGCCCAGCAACTGCTGGGGCTGCGCTGGCCGGAAGACAACGGCCAGAACATCCTTAACCTGCTGCGTTACCCGGAGTTTACCCGCTATTTGCAGGGCGAGACCTTTACCCGCCCGCTGACGCTGGTGCTGAACAACGGCCACCATGTGGAGTTCCGGGCGATGCCCTATTCCGAGGGGCAGTTGCTGATGGTCGCGCGGGACGTGACCCAGATGCGCCAGCTGGAAGGGGCACGGCGCAACTTCTTCGCCAACGTCAGCCACGAGCTGCGCACGCCGCTGACGGTGTTGCAGGGCTATCTGGAGATGATGGGCGAAGAGACGCTGGAGGAGCCGCTGCGCAGCAAGGCGCTGCATACCATGCAGGCGCAGACCCGCCGCATGGACGGGCTGGTGAAGCAGCTGCTGACCCTGTCGAAAATTGAGGCCGCGCCACCGCCCGATATGCAGGAGCGGGTGGATATTCCGCGGATGCTGCGGCAGTTGCAGCCGGAGGCGCAGGCGCTGAGCAATAACCAGCACCAGATTGAGTTCCGGGTCAATGACGCGCTGAAGGTGTTCGGCAATGAGGACCAGTTGCGCAGCGCCGTCTCCAACCTGGTCTATAACGCCGTTAACCACACCCCCGCCGGCACGCGTATTGAGGTCTCCTGGCAGCGCACTGCCCACGGCGCGCAGTTCCAGGTCAGCGACAACGGGCCGGGCATCGCCGCGGAGCACCTGCCGCGCCTGACGGAACGCTTCTACCGGGTCGACAAGGCGCGCTCGCGCCAGACCGGCGGCAGCGGGCTGGGGCTGGCGATCGTCAAACATGCGCTTAACCACCACGATGCCCGGCTGGAGGTGCTGAGTGAACCGGGGGAAGGCACGCGTTTCCTGTTTACCCTGCCGAAACGGCTGATTGTGCCGGATACATTGACTCAGGACGCGACACAGACATAATTACCCGCTTCAGCCCTCTTGAGCCACACAACCCATGATTTCACGGCATTGCCGGCAGGCCCTGGCCTGCCTCCTGTTTCTGTTGCCGGCCGCGTTGCCCAGCCTGCCGGCTGCGGCGGCCCCACAGGTGAGCGACCATGCCGCGCCCCCCGTCAACCGGATGCTCTCCGGCAACCTTTCCAGCGTCGGGTCTGATACGCTCGCCACCCTGATGACGCTGTGGGGCGAGGGCTTCTCCCGCCGCTACCCGGGGGTGAACCTACAGATTCAGGCCGCCGGCTCCTCCACCGCCCCCACCGCGCTGGCGGCCGGGGCGGCGCAACTGGGGCCGATGAGCCGGCCGATGAAAAACTCGGAGCTGGCCTCTTTCCGCCAGCGTTATGGTTATTTGCCGCTGGCGGTGCCGGTGGCCGTGGATGCGCTGGTGGTACTGGTGAATCAGGATAACCCGTTAACCGGGCTGACCTGGGACCAGCTCGATGCCATCTTTTCCGTGACGCACCGCTGCGGTGAGACGGAGCCGGTGCGGCGCTGGGGGGATGTCGGCCTCGGCGGCAGCTGGGCCGGGCGCACCTTTTCCCGCTATGGCCGTAACTCCGCTTCCGGGACGTACGGCTACTTTAAGCTTCGTGCGCTGTGCGGCGGCGATTTCCTGCCGCAGGTCAACGAACTGCCCGGCTCCTCGTCGGTGGCGCAGGCGGTGGCCGGGTCACTGGACAGCATCGGTTACGCCAGCATCGGGTTCCACACCAGCGGGGTGAAGGCGCTGTCGCTGGCCGAAGACGGGCGGACGTTCATCCAGCCGACGGCGGACAACGTGCGCAATGGCCGCTATCCGCTGACCCGTTTCCTCTATATCTATGTCAATAAAGTGCCGGGCCAGCCGCTGGAGCCGCTGACGGCCGCCTTCTTCAGCCATGTACTCTCAGAGGCGGGGCAGCGGGTGATCACCCGTGACGGCTACCTGCCGCTGCCGCCGGATACCCTGCGCGAGGTGCGCGCGCTGCTGGCATTGCCGGAGTAACGGGGCGGCACGCGCGGCTCAGTGGGGGCCGCTGAGATAAATTGCCAGCGTCAGGTACGCTTTGCCTGCCAGCGCGATCGCGCCGGTAAGCGTTTCTTGCGGCGTCTCATTGAGGCTCAGGCGGGAGATCTGATGGCCGCCGTCGCTGATGACAGTAAAGGTCTCGGGCGCGTCGGTAGGGTTGAATACACGGATGATTAACGCGTTATCCGGGCCCGGTTTGCACATGCTCATCATGACCCGCGGGTTATCGATCGCCAGTTTCATCGCGGCGGCCGGGGCAGGCCGGTCAGGCAACGGGATCGCAAAACGTTCCAGCCGCTCTTCAAAGGTGTTCAGGTGCTGCACCTGGTAGGTCAGGTGATGCCCGCGGTAACGGTTCACTGCATGATAGACCGCCGCCTCATCCATGCCGGCATCCTCAAATATCAGGGCGTAATCAAACGTCATTTTTTGCCGCATCAGCGCATCCGGCGTGTGAACCACCTTATTGTTGATGCCGGAGGCCCGTCCGGGCCGCCACAGGGTGTCATCTTTTCCCAGCAGCCCCACGCTGCGGAACAGGGTCAGGGCGATGCTGTTCTCCTCCGGCAACACCTCATACTCTTTGATGCCCCGGGTGATGATGCCGAAAAGGCAGCGCCGGTCTTTTACATAGACCACGTTTTCCAGGGTGTGGATCGGCACCGGCTTTTCGACAAAGCCCGCCTCCCGCCAGCCCGGCAGGTAGCGCCCGGCCGTCTCACGCCGGAGGATCGCGTAGCCCTGATCGGCATAGGAACTGGCGGGCCGTACCACCGGCGTGTTGACCTGCACCCGCAGGCGGTGTCCGGTCACGCTGTTCACCAGCTCATGCTGTATTCGTACCATCGGCTCATCATGGCGCAACTGGATCAGGGTGCGGAGGGTCACCGGCTGATCCCGCTGGTTTGCTGTGCGCCGGGCGATCGCTTCCGGCAGCAGCAACACCGACTCCAGCGTCATGCGGGAGATTAACGGGCCGGTTTCGGTGGCGATAAGCCGGAAGTGATGGAAGCGAAGTGGGGACTCACTTTCCAGCGGCGAGAAATCGAATTCGTCGCCATCATCCCCTTCATCCACAAAGGTGAGCAGGTTATCGATCCGCTGGTTAAGGCGCAGATTCTCCAGTGACAGCGTGCCGTTCTGGAGGGTAACCCGAAAATGGCGGTTTTCGATCCGGGTCGCCTGGGTGGTGACAAGCGGGGCGGGGGCGCTGCCTGCCGCCCCGCCATGCTCCTCCGGGTGCTGTTCTTCCAGATCATACGCCTGATAGCCCAGCCCCGGCGTGCGGAAGGGCGTAAACAGGATCTCGCTGCGGTAGTAGTTCTCTGCCGGTTCCAGTTTTTCGCCCTGCGCCGTGACGATCACCTTTTTTCCGCCGTCTATCGCGTCCTGCCGGAGCAGGGTGCAGGCCACCGGTTCGCCGTGATGCCGCAAGGTGAAGTGCGGGCTGCGGGTAAAGACCACGGCGCTGACCAGCGGGTCGAGCGGGTGGGGGGTGTTATTGAATACCATCAGGATGTTTTCCCGGCCCAGCTGGCGGGTCACCTGATGGCTGAGTTTCTTTTTCAGCAGATTAATCAGGCTCAGGGCGGAACGCTCAACGCTGATCAGCCGCTGTTTAATGTCGTGGTTAACCGGGTCGGCGTTGGTGGCCTCAATGCCGTTGTGGGCATGGGCGGCGAACAGCGTTTTCCACAGGCGGCTCATCAGGCGCGGCGGGCAGGTGATGCCGTACAGCGAGGCCAGCGCGGCCAGCGGTTCAAGCTGATCCAGCAGCAGGTGCTCGGTCTCCCAGTTCTGCCGTTTGATGTCGTAACGGGTGGAGTGGCAGGTGCGGTGGATACGCGATTTCTGGCAGGCGACCAGTTCGCCGTCGATCACATGCGGGAAGTCCGTGTCTGCCCAGGTCTCTGCCATATAGGTTTCGTAGTCGGCCAGTGTGAAGTGATACGCGGTCTGGCATTGGTTCAGCGCCGCCACCGTGGCCGGGAAATCCGCATTCGCCAGCACCTGATCGCCGCCTGCGGGCAGCAGCAGGTTAGGGGTGCGTTGGCTCATCGCGGCCAGCTGGTCAAGGATCGGTAATAATCGCTGTTCAAGGTAGTCAGGCTGCGCGCTTAAAAATTTCCCCGGGCCATAACCAAAATAGAGGTAGTGCGTGGCGATCGTTTTCTGGTTGGGCGCGCGCCAGTAAAAATTGAGGTCACCCTGTAGCTGGTCGGTGTAGATCCCCCGTTGTACCACACAATATTGAATGCCCAGATCGGTGAAAAAGGCGGGCAGCCAGGCGTGCTGGCCGAAGACATCGGGCAGGTAGCCGATATTCATGCTGTGGCCAAAGCGCCCGGCAAGGCGGGTGCCGTAAAGCAGGTTACGGATCAGGGATTCGGTGCGGATTAACAGGGTGTCACACTGGGTATACCAGGGGCCGGCCAGCAACCGCCGCCGGGTAATTAACGCTTCCAGCCGGGCCGCATTTTCCGGCCTGACCGCCAGATAATCGTCGAGCACAGAGGCGAGGCCATCAAAGGTATAACTGGGGAAGGTGGGGTCGTTCTCCAGCAGCGCGATCAGGTAATCCATATTCTCGATCAGCAGAATATGGGAATCCTCACAGGTGAAATACCACTCTGCATCCCAGTGGGAGTGCGGAACGACATAAACCTCTTTTTTCGCCATCGGTTACTCCTGGTTTTCCATACGTATTTTCCCGGTCTTGATCAGGGCATAGCGGACAAAAACGTTGGCGAACGCGATAAACACTACGCCGGCCACCAGCCCAATAAGGTAGGCGGGCAGGTTCTCCACCAGCGGCCAGCCCCAGACGGCCGGCAGCGGGTACCACTGTACCGACCCTAAGCAGATGGCCGTGACGGCACCGATCACCGCGCCGGCGATATTAATCGGGATGGTAATCAGCGGGTTTTTCAGCATAAAAGGGATCGCGCCCTCCCCGATGGCCAGAAAGCCGAGAATTAATGACGTGGTGCCGGTGACGCGCTGGTTTTCATCAAAGACCCGCTGCCTGACCAGGTATTTATCCAGCAGGGTCGCCAGCCCGATGCCGATGGGCGGAATAACAATCCCCAGCACCCGGGCGGTCAGGGGGTAGATATGGTCGGCCGCTAGGCCAATGGCGATCGCCCCCGCGGACTTATTCACCGGCCCGCCTAAATCAAAGGCGGTGAGGGAGGCGATAATCACCGCCAGCATCAACGCACCGGAATTCCCGTGGGCAATTATCGCCTGCTGAAGAAAGTGATTAATGCCGCCGAATACCGGATCGACGAGCCAGAGGTTAATAAAGAAAATCACCAGCACCGTCAGCCCCGGCACGATCAGCATCGGTTTCATCGCCTGGAGGTTTTTATGCAGCCGGATATGTTTATTGAGGTAATCCGCCACCACACCGGCCACCAGACCCAGTATCAGCGCACCGAGAAACCCGGAAGGCACCCCGCCGCCGGATGACCAGAAAATAAAGTGCAGGCCACCGGCAAAAGCACCGCCGATAAACCCCGGCACCAGGCCGGGCCGGTCGGCCAGGCTGTACGCCATATACGCGGCAAAGACCGGGTACATGAATTTCATGATCATATTCCCGTACAGCGTCAGCGCGTGGAGAACCACCAATAACGGGCGCGGATCGCTGGCATAGGCGGCGTCACTGATATTCACCACGCCACCCAGACTGGCCCCGACCTGCCCGATGCCGATCATCAGCCCGGCGGCGACGATAACCGGGATCATATAGGAGATGCCGCTGGAGACGCCCTGATAGAGCCTGGCAGGAAAGGAGAGGCCGGTGGCACCGGGCGGTGCGGCGGGGGCGTCTGCGGCCAGAATACCGTCTGGGTGGTGTAATACGCGGTCAATCAGGCCGTCAGCATTCCTTAACGGTTCAGAGACGGTGGTCGCGACATATTTTTTGCCGTGGAACCGCGCCTTGCCTTTGGGCGGCAGCGTCGCGGCGAAGATGACGCCGTCCGCCTGTTGGATCTGTGCCGGAGTGACCTCATCCTCTACGCCGTTTGCCCCCTGTTTCTCGCTCCATACCCGGATGCCGCGCGCCGCCCCGGCTTTTTCCAGCGCCTCGGCCGACATATAGGTGTGGGCGATACCGGCCGGGCAGGAGGTGATTACTATCAGGCTCGTCTGCGGCGCGGGGGGCACGCGGGGGGTATCCGCCCCGGCAGGGCGATCCAGGATCGCCAGAAACGCCGCCGGGGTAGCCGCTGCTTTCAGCGCGGCGACGTTGGTTTCCTCCATCAGCAACAGGCTCAGGGAGGAGAGCAGCCGCAGGTGGGCGTTAGGGTCGCCGTCGGGCACGGCCAGCAGAAACACCAGCTCAACGTTATCCTCGCCATCCAGCGTCGGCCAGTCCGTTACCGGCCGGGCCAGCCGGACAGCAGCAAAAGCCGGTCTGATGACCGTGGCCGATTTGCCGTGGGGAAGGGCGATGCCCTGCTCAAAGCCGGTTTCCGAGAGGTTTTCCCGCTGCCAGACCGCCTCCAGAAACGCCTTTTCATCGCTGACCATGCCCTGTTCAGCCAGCAACCGGCAGAGGTTCTCCAGGATAACCGCGCGCTGCTGCCACGGTTTATCCAATAAAATCAGTTTCTCACTGGTGATGCTGCTTAATAACATACCTCCCCCTGACGCGCGGTGCGGCTATGTGGTGGTGTCTGTTTATGCGGCCTGTTATGGCGGGCAGATTAATCGATTAACCTGATATTGGAAGCGCGGTTAACGCGATTAACCCGCCATTCTGCGCAATCAGGGCGCTTCGCGGCCCTGCGGTGTGAAACGCATCACAAGGTAAATCTGCGGGTGATCCTGCTTCAGGTGCGCGGCATAAATCAGAACGTAATCGAACAGGGCGGGGGGAAAACCAGCCAGATCGGTATCAACATGAATTTCTTTCATGTGACATGAAAAATTCTCGTTTGCGGTTGAACAGAACTCATGACAAATTGGCCTTCAAGCCATATAGACGTCCAGAAGTCTGATGTCACTGAGAGCAACTATTCTCATTGATGATAATCAATAGTAGAAATAGTTATCTTAATAAATTATTTACGAAAACGATGATGTGATTATTGCTGCCGGGCAGCACTATTCAGGAGCCAGAGATGCCAAATACTACCCCTGCTTTTTCCGCTGACGTTGTCGGCAGCCTGCTGCGCCCGGCTGCCCTGAAAGAGGCACGCCTGAAATTCCAGGCCGGTGAGATTGATGCCGCCCAACTGCGCCAGGTAGAAGATGACGAAATCCGCCATGTGGTGGCGAAGCAGCGCGAGCTGGGCCTGAAAGTGGTGACGGACGGGGAATTCCGCCGCGCCTGGTGGCACTTTGACTTCTTCGAAGGGCTGGACGGCGTGGAGCCTTACGAAGCCGATCAGGGCATCCAGTTCAACGGCGTGCAGACCAAAGCCCGCAGCATCAAAGTCACCGGCAAACTCGGTTTCAGCAACCACCCGATGCTGGAGGATTTCCGCTTCCTGAACAGCATCGCCGGGGATGCAGTGGCGAAGATGACTATCCCAAGCCCGAGCGTGCTGCATTTCCGCGGCGGCCGTAAAGCGATCAGCCATGAGGTCTACCCGGATCTGGCGGTCTATTTCGACGACCTGGCGCAGACCTACCGTGACGCGATCAAGGCCTTCTATGACGCAGGCTGCCGTTATCTGCAACTGGATGATACCGTCTGGGCCTACCTTTGCTCCGATGACCAGAAACAGCAGATGCGTGAGCGCGGGGACGACCCGGTGCAGCTCGCCCAGACCTACGCCGATGTGCTGAACAAAGCGATTGCCGGCAAGCCGGACGATCTCACCATCGGGCTGCATGTCTGCCGCGGTAACTTCCGCTCGACCTGGATTTCAGAGGGCGGTTATGAGCCGGTGGCGGAACTGCTGTTCGGCACCGTCAACATCGACGCTTTCTTCCTGGAGTATGACAACGAGCGCTCCGGCGGCTTTGAGCCGCTGCGCTTCCTGAAGCCGGGCAAACAGCAGGCGGTACTGGGGCTGGTAACCACCAAAAATGGCGAACTGGAAGATCCGGCGGTGATTGAGCAGCGCATCCGCGAAGCGGCGGAGTATGTGCCGCTGGAACAGCTCTGCCTGAGCACCCAGTGCGGTTTTGCCTCCACGGAAGAGGGCAACAGCCTCACCGAAGAAGAGCAGTGGAAAAAGCTGAAGCTGGTGGTCGATACCGCCGCCCGCGTCTGGTAACCCACTGATTCTGCCTGCGGATCGTGTATTGAAGGCCCTTATGGCGGCGATTTCATGCATATCCGCAGGCAAACAGACACAGTTTGTGTGCTGCTTGTGTAAATAATATACAAATCATGTAGGGTGGATCAGAGCTTAAAGCGCACGATTATCTGCTTATGAAATTTTATACAGTCAATGACTCTGCTTTTTTGATCCCGTCTTGTCTTTCTACGCTATAAACGTTTAACTTAGCCCCCGTTGTCGCGCTACACCACCTGCAATACGTCAATTTTCCGCCCTTACCGGTGCGTGGTCGCTTCCAGCATGGAGAGCCGCTGCAAGATGCAGCCAACGTATCGCATAGACCTATGACGATAAAAATAATTTTGGCAGACGGATGCTGAAGCCCGGCTTTTGCCTGGCCCACAGCCCGCGGCAACAGGGTATCTCTTTTTTCCTTTGAACAGGCAACACGACACAAATGAGTCATCGTTTAGCAAGTAAAGATATTCTGGCGCTGGGCTTCATGACCTTCGCGCTGTTTGTCGGCGCAGGAAATATCATCTTTCCGCCGATGGTGGGGTTGCAGTCCGGCGAACATGTCTGGTGGGCTGCCCTGGGCTTCCTGATCACAGCCGTTGGCTTGCCGGTGGTCACGGTAGTGGCGCTGGCCCGTGTCGGCGGCGGCATTGATGCCCTGAGCACGCCGATCGGCCGCAAAGCCGGCCTGCTGCTGGCGACCATTTGCTACCTGGCCGTGGGCCCGCTGTTTGCCACCCCGCGTACTGCGACCGTCTCCTTTGAAGTGGGCATCGCCCCGCTGACCGGCGATGGCGCGATGCCGCTGCTGGTTTATAGCCTGATCTACTTCGCGCTGGTGATCGCCGTTTCCCTCTATCCGGGCAAACTGCTGGACACCGTCGGCCATGTGCTGGCCCCGCTGAAGATGGTGGCGCTGGCGATCCTGGGCATCGCCGCCGTGCTGTGGCCGGCAGGTCAGCCAATCCCGGCTACCGAGATCTACCAGCATGTGCCGTTCTCCACCGGCTTCGTCAATGGCTACCTCACCATGGACACGCTGGGCGCACTGGTCTTCGGGATTGTTATCGTTAACGCCGCGAAATCGCGCGGGGTGAAAGATGCCGGCCTGCTGACCCGTTACACCATTTTTGCCGGGCTGATTGCCGGTGTCGGCCTGACGCTGGTCTACCTCTGCCTGTTCAAACTCGGCGCGGGCAGTGGCGTGCTGGTGCCGGACGCGCAAAACGGCGCGGTGATCCTGCATGCCTATGTGCAGAACACCTTCGGCGGCATCGGCAGCACCTTCCTGGCGGCGCTGATCTTCCTGGCCTGTATGGTCACGGCGGTGGGCCTGACCTGCGCCTGTGCGGAGTTCTTTGCCCAATACCTGCCGTTCTCCTACCGGACGCTGGTGTTTGCGCTGGGCCTGTTCTCGATGGTGGTCTCCAACCTCGGCCTGAGCCAGTTGATTCAGATCTCCATCCCGGTGCTGACGGCCATCTACCCGCCGTGCATCGTGCTGATTGTCCTGAGCTTCACCCTGCGTATGTGGAACCGCACCACACGCATTGTGGCACCGGTGATGCTGGTCAGCCTGATCTTTGGTATTATCGACGCCATCAAAGCCTCTGCCCTGACGGTGGCCTTGCCGGCCTGGACAGAACACCTGCCGCTGGCGTCCCAGGGGCTGGCGTGGTTGCCGCCATCGCTGCTGATGCTGGTGCTGGCCGGGGTGTATGATCGTGCCGCCGGTGAGCGCAACGTCACTGCCCATCAATGATGTGATGATGTCTGCGTAACCCTTTTGATGCCACGGGCCCTCCCGTGGCATTTTTGCGTTAACGATCCGGCGCATTTCCGGCGACCGGGCCGTTTTCACCTTTTGTTTTTGGTTCACTTACAGGTTTAAAAGTACATGGAACAACCAGCTAACAAGCTTAAGCGAGGCCTGAGCACCCGGCATATTCGTTTTATGGCCCTGGGCTCTGCCATCGGTACCGGGCTGTTTTATGGGTCGGCCGATGCCATCAAAATGGCCGGGCCGAGCGTGCTGCTGGCTTACCTGATTGGCGGGGTGATCGCCTTTATCATTATGCGCGCGCTGGGCGAGATGTCCGTCAATAACCCGCAGGCCAGCTCCTTCTCCCGTTACGCCCAGGATTACCTCGGCCCGCTCTCCGGTTACATCACCGGCTGGACTTACTGCTTCGAGATTCTGATCGTGGCGATTGCCGACGTCACGGCGTTCGGCATCTATATGGGGGTCTGGTTCCCGGACGTGCCGCACTGGATCTGGGTGCTGAGCGTGGTGCTGATCATCGGCGGCATCAACCTGATGAGCGTGAAGGTGTTCGGCGAGCTGGAGTTCTGGTTCTCCTTCTTCAAGGTGCTGACCATCATCATCATGATTGTGGCGGGCATCGGCATCATCGTCTGGGGCATCGGCAACGGTGGCCAGCCGACCGGCATCCATAACCTGTGGAGCCACGGCGGCTTCTTCAGTAACGGCATTATGGGGATGATCCTGTCGCTGCAACTGGTGATGTTCGCCTACGGCGGCATTGAGATTATCGGCATCACCGCCGGTGAGGCCAATGACCCGAAAACCTCTATCCCGAAAGCGATCAACTCCGTGCCGTGGCGCATCCTGGTGTTTTACGTCGGCACGCTGTTCGTGATTATGTCGATCTACCCGTGGAACCAGGTGGGTACGCAGGGCAGCCCGTTTGTGCTGACCTTCCAGCATATGGGCATCACCATTGCGGCGGGCATCCTGAATTTCGTGGTGATCACCGCGTCGCTCTCTGCCATTAACAGTGACGTGTTCGGCGTCGGGCGGATGCTGCACGGCATGGCAGAGCAGGGCCACGCGCCGAAAATGTTTGCCAAAGTCTCGAAGCGCGGCATTCCGTGGGTCACGGTGGTGGTGATGATGCTGGCGATGCTGGTGGCGGTCTACCTTAACTACATCATGCCGGAGAATGTCTTCCTGGTGATCGCTTCCCTGGCGACCTTTGCCACGGTGTGGGTCTGGATCATGATTCTCTTCTCGCAGATCGCCTTCCGCCGCAGCCTGACCAAAGAGCAGGTCTCGGCGCTGGCCTTCCCGCTGCGCGGCGGCATCGCGACCTCGGTGGTGGCGATTATTTTCCTGGTGTTCATCATCGGGCTGATCGGCTACTTCCCGGATACCCGCATCTCCCTCTATGCGGGCCTGGTCTGGGTGGCGCTGCTGCTGCTGGGCTATGCGTGGAAAGTGAAATTCCAGCGCCGGGTCGCGGCGCAGACGCGCCATGATGCCTGACCGGTTTTAACCGTCTCCGCCCCCGCTCTCCTCCCCGGAATTTTTGCCGGTCAGAGGAGGGCGGAACCCGCCCGGCATGGCATGGTGAGCGCAGTGATGTGCTTACCAATCTGGAGAGATTATGCTCAATGCCTGGCACCTGCCGGTCCCCCCTTTTGCCGCCCTCCGCGGTGATTTCCTCTACCTGACCCTCTGGCTGGAAGGCGACACGCTCCCTGAGCGGGTGTTGTTGCGCGCCGAACCGGACAACGAAGAGTGGTTGCAGGTCATGGAGTCACGCCGGATAGGGAAATACCAACGTTACCATGCGGTGCTGGCGCTGAACGAGGGGCAGCCCGCGCGCCGCTACTGCTTCAAACTGCTCTGGGCCGACCGGCAGAGCTGGGTCGGCCCGCTGGGGGTCAGCACCCTGCAACCGGGCGCGCTGGAACAGTTCTCCCTGAATGTGCCCGATGACGGCCCCGGCTGGGTCAGCGATCAGGTTTTCTACCAGATTTTCCCTGACCGTTTCGCCAGCAGCGGCGGTGACCACCTGGTACAGGACGGCAGCTACTACCACCATGCGGAAAAACGGGCGGTGCGCCGCTGTGGCTGGGACGACCCGATCGAACCGGAAGGCTCCCCCTCGGCCTTTTATGGCGGCGATCTGGACGGCATCACCAGCAAACTGCCCTACCTGCAGCAACTCGGGGTCACCGCGCTCTACCTGAACCCGGTGTTCACTGCGCCCAGCGTGCATAAATATGACACAGAGGATTACTACCAGGTTGACCCCTGTTTTGGCGGCAACGCGGCGCTGGTGCGGCTGCGTGAAGAGACGCGCGAACGCGGGATGCGGCTGCTGCTGGACGGCGTGTTCAACCATACCGGTGACTCCTGCGCCTGGTTTGACCGCCACCAGCAGCACACTGACGGTGCCTGCCACCACAAAGATTCCCCCTACCGTGACTGGTACAGCTTCTGGCCGGACGGCAGCACCCGTGACTGGAAAGGCTTCAGCACCCTGCCCAAGCTCAACTACGCCAGCGCCGGGGTAGTGGCGCAGATCTACCAGGGGCCGGAGAGCGTGGCGCGCCACTGGCTGCGCCCGCCTTACAGCATCGACGGCTGGCGGCTGGATGTGATCCACATGCTGGGGGAGGAGGGCGGCGCGAAAAACAACCTCCACCACCTGGCCGGGATCAAACAGGCGATCCGCGAGGAGAACCCGGAGGCTTATATCCTTGGCGAACACTTTGATGATGCGCGTGACTGGCTGCACGCCGGGGTGGAAGATGGCGCGATGAACTACCGCGGTTTTGCCGTGCCGGCGCGCGCCTTCCTGGCCAGCATCGACAACGCCGGCCACCCAATCGCCCTGACGGCGCAGGCGTGCGCGCAGTGGATGGAGGCCTACCGAGCCGGGTTGCCGCATCAGGTGCAGTTGCGCCAGTTTAACCAGCTCGACAGCCATGACACCGCGCGTTTCCTCACCCTGCTCAACGGCGATCTGGCGCGCATGGCGATGGCGGTGGTGTGGCAGTTCAGCTGGATTGGCGTGCCCTGCATCTATTACGGCGATGAAATCGGGCTGGAGGGCGGCAATGACCCTTACTGCCGCAAAACCTTCCCCTGGCAGAAAGCGCGCTGGAACAGCGACCTGCTGGCGCTCTATACCCGTATGGCGGCGTTGCGCCGGGAGAGTGAGGCACTGCGCTATGGCGGCTGTCAGGTGCTGTTTGCCCAGGGGGATACGCTGGTGTTCCTGCGGGTTTACCAGCAGGAGCAGGTGCTGGTGGCGCTGCAACGCGGTGCGGCCGGAACCCTGAGTCTGCCGCTGTCGCCGTTGTTGCAGGCCGCGGAGTGGCAGGTGCTGGAAGGTAAGGGAGTACTTACTTCAGAGCCGGAACAGCTTGGGCTGGCCCTGCCGGCGGAGAGCGTGACGCTCTGGCGCAGCCACAACAATGGCTGAGCCTTTATCGCCGTAAAACGTCATGCCATAAAAAAAGCGGGCCTGCACCGGCCCGCTTCTCTTCCTCTGCGTTGCAATCAGTAGCCGATGGCAGCTCCCGCCGGGCGGCGCACATCGTTGGCCCCGTACAGATAGCCTTCGCGCACTTTGCCGGACACGGCCGAGTCGTTGCCGGAGTTGGCCGGGGTGACGCCTGCCGCGCCCGGCAGGCCGACCATGATCAGCTCAGCCGCACCCCACGGGGTCTGCTCCACCATCTTATAGCCGCGCTCTGCCAGCAGGGCCAGGGTGTCCGCCGAGACGCCGCGCTGCTCGTAATAGACCTCATCCGGTAGCCACTGGTGGTGGATACGCGGCGCATCCACCGCTTCCTGCGGGGCCATGCCGTAATCGATGATGTTGATGGCGGCCTGGAGGGTAATGCTGATGATGCGTGACCCGCCCGGCGAACCGAGCACCAGGAAGATTTTTCCGTCTTTGGTCACCAGTGACGGGCTCATCGAGGAGAGTGGGCGCTTACCCGGGGCGATGGCGTTGCGGCTGCCCTGTACCAGCCCGTAGAGGTTCTGCTCGCCGACTTTGGTGGTGAAGTCGTCCATTTCATCATTGAGGAAGAAGCCGGTGCCGGGGGCGATCACCACTGCGCCGAAGCGGCCGTTCACCGTATAGGTGGTGGAGACGGCGTTACCCTGCTGGTCCACGATCGAGTAGTGGGTGGTTTCCGGCTTCTCATGCGGCATCATGCCCGGCTGCACCTTCTCCGACGGCGTGGCGCGCAGCGGGTCGATCTGCTTGCGGATCTCGCCGGCGTAACTCTTGCTGGTCAGGCGGCCGATCGGGTTGGTCACGAACGCCGGGTCGCCGAGGTAGGTGTTGCGGTCCATGTAGGCGTGGCGCATCGCCTCCGTCAGTACATGGATCGAGGCGGCGGAGTTGAAGCCCATCTCTTTCAGGTTGTAACCCTCGAGGATATTGAGGGTCTGGCACAGCGTGGTGCCGCCGGAGCTGGGCGGCGGCGAGGAGACAAACTTATAGCCGCGGTAGCTGCAGGTGAGCGGGGCGGTTTCGCTGATGCGGTAATCGGCGAAGTCTTTGGCGGTCAGCAATCCGCCGCCTTTTTTCGCGGCGGCTTCCACCGCGGCCGGGATATGCCCTTTATAGAAGGCGTCCGGCCCGCGCTGGGCGATCGCCTCCAGCGTGTTGGCCAGATCTTTCTGCACCAGCCGGTCACCGGGTTGCAGGGCGCTGCCGTCCGGGCGCAGGAAAATGCGCGCGGCTTCCGGGTCATCACGGAAGCGTTTGACGGTGGTGTCCAGCACGTCGGTATCGGCGCGGGTCAGCACAAAGCCCTGGCGTGCCAGTTTGATCGCCGGTTCCATCACCTGGCGGCGCGTCAGCTTGCCATGTTCACGCTGGGCGGTGTCCAGCCCCAGCACCGTGCCGGGCACCCCGGCGGCCAGGTAGCCATACAATGAGGCGTCTTTGCGGACTTTGCCCTGGGCATCCAGGTACATGTCGGCGCTGGCGGCCGCTGGGGCCGTTTCACGGAAGTTGATAAAGGTGTCTTTGCCGTCGGCGAGGTGAATCGTCATAAACCCGCCACCGCCGATGTTACCGCAGCAGGGGTTGACCACCGCCTGCGCGTAGCCCACCGCCACGGCCGCATCCACCGCGTTCCCGCCCATTTTGAGTATATCCACGCCAATCTGGGAGGCCAGATATTGCGAGGAGACCACCATCCCGTGCTGCGCCTCGACGGCAGGCATCGACGCGGCATACAGGTTGCCGCTCACCAGTAACGCCAGCGCACTCAGCGGTGCCGTCCATTTTGTTAACTTCATATTCCCTCCTGTCTGTGCCGATCTTATCGTTATTGGCGGCAGGCCGTTGCCCGCCCTCAGAAGCACTGCAAAGCGCGCGCCAGAGTGGCGGCAGCCCGCGTGCGTTACCAGCGTAGCGGCAAATGGAGACGGAAGTGACAGAAAACAGAGGAAAAATATTCATTTTGCCGGGCCGGGCGGCATTATGGCGGGGCAATGCTGACCCGAAAAAGGGCAGGCGTAAAAAAACCGGCGGGCAGAGCCGGCCGGTTTTTGTCCTGTGGTGCAGCAGCCGGGCAGAACCCGGCGGCAGGCAGATTACAGGTTGATGGCGTTTTCAGACAGGTACTTGGCGACGCCGTCCGGAGATGCGCCCATGCCAACTTTCCCTTTTTCCCACTGAGCCGGGCACACTTCGCCGTGCTCTTCGTGGAATTGCAGCGCGTCAACCATGCGCAGCATTTCGTCGATGTTACGGCCCAGCGGCAGGTCGTTAACCACCTGGTGACGCACGATGCCGTCTTTGTCGATCAGGAAGGAGCCGCGCAGTGCAACGCCTGCGTCCGGGTGCTCGATACCGTACGCTTTCTGGATTTCACGCTTAACGTCAGCCACCATCGCGTATTTCACTTCGCCGATGCCGCCTTTATCAACCGGGGTTTTACGCCATGCGTTGTGGACGAACTCGGAGTCGAAGGAGATACCGACGACTTCTACGCCACGGCTCTGGAATTCAGCGTAACGGTTGTCGAAAGCGATCAGCTCAGACGGGCAAACAAAGGTGAAGTCCATTGGCCAGAAGAAGACAACGGTAGGTTTGCCAGCAGTGTGTTTTTTGAAGTTGAAGTTCTCAACGATTTCACCACTGCCCAGCACGGCAGCAGCGGTAAAGTCTGGGGCTGGACGAGTTACCAGGACCATAATTACTCCTGTAATATCAAGTTAAAGGACGGTTTATGAATAAGACGAGGGCAGTATAGGGATTTAGGCAGGGTGAATAAAGGGTAAAAGACCAATCATTCAGATAGCTTCCGGCTATTGATGCAAGTTGTAAAATCTATCCTGCTTTAACAATAACCCCTGAAAAATCCTGCCTTAAGCGTGCCTGATCACAGTTCCCTGCGGCGCGCGGTTTCCATCATCTGCGGATAAAAATCAAAGAAGATCGTTTCAAACTGCGGGTAATTGCGCTCAATGTCAACAAATGAGCCGGCCAGTTGATGCAGGCGCGGGCGGCGGGCGGCCATCCGCGCCAGCACATTTTCGATAAACGGCAGCCCGGCATAGCGCTCCAGCCAGCGTTCCGGCCAGAGCACCCGGTTGAGCTGCTGAAAACCTGCCGGCATCGCCGGTAAACTGGGTAAAATTTGACCTTGCGCATAACTGACGAACGCCGGCAGCGTATAATCCGCCTCCAGTTTTTGCCAATGCAGCGCCAGAAAGTGGTCCCACAGCACATCCATAGTAATCGGGGCGACGCGGCGGTACTCCTCGCTGAACAGACGGCGCGCCTCTTTAACGGCGGGCAGGCTGTCGGTGAGTGAGTCCACCCGGCGGTGCATACGGATGCCCTCCACCACCTGGGGATCATAAAGGTGCGCAGGGTCCCCGCGGACGAAGTCAGCGGCCAGGTTACCGGGCAGTGAGCTGTTGGCCAGGTGGGCCAGATGCAGATGGGCGAGAAAATTCATTCCGCCAGTATAACCATTTCAGGCGGCGGGTGCCCTTAATTGTTGCAGCCGGGCGGTGCTGGCTCTAGACTAAGCCGCCTGTTTTTCACGTGAAGTAGAATGCTATGCGCGTCGCTGATTTTTCGTTTGAACTCCCTGAATCCCTGATTGCCCGCTACCCGCAAGCCCAGCGCAGCGGCTGCCGGCTGCTCTCGCTGGACGGCCCCAGCGGTGACCTGACGCACGGCGTCTTCACTGACCTGCTGGAGACGCTGGAAGCGGGCGACCTGCTGGTATTCAACAATACCCGTGTGATCCCGGCGCGGATGTTCGGGCGCAAGGTCAGCGGCGGTAAAATTGAAGTGCTGGTGGAGCGCGTGCTGGATGACCACCGCGTGCTGGCGCATGTGCGCGCCTCCAAAGCCCCGAAGCCGGGCGCTGAGCTGCTGCTGGGCGATGATGAAAGCATCTCCGCCACCATGGTGGCGCGCCACGATGCGCTGTTTGAGCTGCGCTTCAACGATGAGCGCGACGTGTTCAGCGTGCTGAACGCCGCAGGCCATATGCCGCTGCCGCCCTACATCGACCGCCCGGATGATGAGGCGGATCGCGAGCTCTACCAGACCGTCTACAGCGCCAAACCGGGCGCGGTGGCGGCCCCCACTGCCGGGCTGCACTTTGATGAGCCGCTGCTGGCCGCGCTGAAAGAGAAGGGCATTGAGATGGCCTTCGTGACCCTGCATGTCGGGGCCGGTACTTTCCAGCCGGTGCGGGTAGAGAGCATTGAAGACCACATCATGCACGCCGAATATGCGGAAGTGCCGCAAGAGGTGGTGGATGCGGTGCTGGACTGTAAGGCGCGCGGCAAACGCGTGGTGGCTGTGGGCACCACGTCGGTGCGTTCGCTGGAGAGCGCCGCCCAGGCCGCGCAGGACGGCCTGATCGCGCCGTTCTTCGGCGACACCAAAATCTTTATCTACCCGGGCTATGAGTATCAGGTGATTGACGCCCTGATCACCAACTTCCACCTGCCGGAATCGACGCTGATTATGCTGGTGTCGGCGTTCGCCGGCTATACCCAGACCATGAACGCGTACCATACCGCGGTAGCGGAGCAGTACCGTTTCTTCAGTTACGGCGATGCGATGTTCATCACCCGTAACCCACTGGCCGCGCAACAGGCGGCAGGCCGGTAATACCCGGCCCGGCGCACCCTGTGCCGGGCTTACTCTTTCCGGGGCTGTCCGCCCCGGAGTCAACCTCATCAGACTGTTTCTCTGATGCCGGAGGCACTGTGAAGTACGAATTAATCAAGAAAGAGGGCCGCGCCCGCCGCGGCCGTCTGGTGTTTGAGCGCGGCGTGGTCGAGACCCCGGCCTTTATGCCGGTCGGCACCTACGGCACCGTCAAAGGCATGACGCCGGAAGAAGTCAAAGAGTCCGGCGCGCAGATCCTGCTCGGCAATACCTTCCACCTTTGGCTGCGCCCGGGGCAGGAGATCATGAAGCTGCACGGCGACCTGCATGACTTTATGCAGTGGCACGGCCCGATCCTCACCGACTCCGGCGGTTTCCAGGTCTTCAGCCTGGGGGCGATGCGTAAAATCAAGGAAGAGGGCGTTTACTTCCGTAACCCGATCAACGGCGACCCGGTGTTCCTCAGCCCCGAGAAGTCGATGGAAATCCAGTACGACCTCGGCTCCGACATCGTGATGATCTTCGATGAGTGCACCCCGTACCCGGCCGACTGGGACTACGCCAAACGCTCGATGGAGATGTCACTGCGCTGGGCGGCCCGCAGCCGTAAGCGTTTTGACGAACTGAATAATAACAATGCGTTGTTCGGCATTATTCAGGGCAGCGTTTACGAAGATTTACGAGATGTCTCCGTAAAAGGGCTGGTAGAGATCGGCTTTGATGGTTACGCTGTGGGCGGCCTGGCGGTCGGTGAGCCGAAAGAGGATATGCACCGCATCCTGGAGCACGTTTGCCCGCAGATCCCTGAGGACAAACCGCGCTACCTGATGGGGGTCGGCAAACCGGAAGATCTGGTGGAAGGCGTGCGCCGCGGCATTGATATGTTCGACTGCGTTATGCCGACGCGCAACGCGCGTAACGGCCACCTGTTCGTCACCGATGGGGTGGTGAAAATCCGCAATGCCAAGCATAAAGAGGACACCTCGCCGCTGGATCCGGAATGTGATTGCTACACGTGTCGCAATTACAGCCGTGCCTACTTGCATCATCTGGACCGTTGCAACGAAATACTCGGTGCGCGTCTGAATACCATCCATAACCTGCGTTATTACCAGCGCGTCATGGCGGGTTTACGCCAGGCTATTGATGAAGGTAAGTTAGCGCAGTTTGTCACTGACTTTTATCAGCGCATCGGCAAGCCCGTTCCGCCGCTGGATGCCTGATTTCAAAAAACTGATTTCGATAACAATGAGGGAATTTTAATGAGTCTGTTCATTTCTGATGCTGTAGCCGCAGCAGGAGCGCCGGCCGGACAGTCAAGCCCGTACTCACTGGTCATTATGCTGGTGGTGTTCGGCCTGATCTTCTACTTCATGATCCTGCGCCCGCAACAAAAGCGCAGCAAAGAACACAGAAAGCTGATGGAGTCGATCGGCAAAGGTGATGAAGTGCTGACCAATGGCGGGCTGATCGGCCGCGTGGCCAAAGTGTCTGAAACCGGCTATATCGTGATTGCGCTGAATGACACCACAGAAGTGACGATTAAGCGTGACTATGTAACCGCCGTTCTGCCGAAAGGTACGATGAAGGCTCTGTAATTAAATTTCCCTAAGGGAACTGCCGTGTTAAACCGATATCCTTTGTGGAAGTATCTGATGTTGATCGTCGTGATCCTCATCGGTTTGCTTTATGCGCTTCCCAACCTTTATGGTGAGGATCCGGCTGTGCAGATTACTGGCGCTCGGGGCTCCGACGCCAGTATGGCCACGCTGGACCAAGTCAAAAGTGCACTAGAGAAAGACCAGATCGCGAGCAAGTCGATCGCCCTGGAAAACGGCGCTATCCTTGCGCGCTTCAAAGATACCGACGTTCAGCTGCGTGCACGTGAAGTGCTGACCAGCGTGCTGGGCGACAACTATGTCATCGCGCTGAACCTGGCGCCGGCAACCCCAACCTGGCTCTCTGCCATCGCAGCGGAACCGATGAAACTCGGCCTCGACCTGCGCGGCGGCGTTCACTTCCTGATGGAAGTGGATATGGAAACGGCCATGGGCAAGCTGCAGGAACAGACGATGGACTCCCTGCGCAGCGACCTGCGTGATAAAAGCATCCCTTACGCCACCGTCCGCAAGCTGGACAATAACGCCGTGGAAGTGCGCTTCCGTGATGCCGCCACCCGTGACAACGCCATCAGCTACCTGACGCCGCGCCACCGTGACCTGGTGCTGAACGCCTCCGGTGACAACGCCGTGCGCGTAGTGATGACGGATGAGCGCCTGCGCCAGTCGCGTGAAGACGCGGTGCAGCAGAACATCAACATCCTGCGCAACCGTGTGAACCAGCTGGGCGTGGCCGAGCCACTGGTACAGCGCCAGGGCGCTGACCGCATCGTGGTTGAACTGCCGGGCATCCAGGACACCGCGCGTGCCAAGGAGATCCTGGGCGCGACCGCCTCACTGGAATTCCGCCTGGTGAACACCAACGTTGACGCCACCGCTGCTGCTTCCGGCCGCGTACCGGGCGACAGCGAGGTGAAAAACACCCGTGAAGGCCGCCCGGTTGTGCTCTACAAGCGTGTGGTGCTGACCGGTGACCACATCACCGACTCCACCTCCAGCATGGGTGAGTACAACCAGCCGCAGGTCGACATCTCGCTGGACAGCGCAGGCGGTTCGGCCATGTCTAACTTCACCAAGGACAATATCGGCAAGCCGATGGCGACCCTGTTCGTGGAGTACAAAGACAGCGGCAAGAAAGACGCCAACGGCCGCGGCATCCTGATCAAGCAGGAAGAAGTCATCAACGTGGCGACGATCCAGTCCCGCCTGGGTAACCGCTTCCAGATCACCGGCATTGACGATGCGAATGAAGCCCGCCAGCTCTCGCTGCTGCTGCGCGCCGGGGCGCTGATTGCGCCGATCCAGATCGTGGAAGAGCGCACCATCGGCCCGACCCTGGGGATGCAGAACATCCAGCAGGGGCTGCAGGCGTGCCTGTGGGGCCTGGTCGCGTCCATCGTCTTTATGGTGGTTTACTACCGTAAGTTTGGTGTGATTGCGACGACCGCGCTGATTGCCAACCTGATCCTGATTGTCGGCATTATGTCCCTGCTGCCGGGGGCGACCCTGACCATGCCGGGTATTGCCGGGGTGGTGCTGACGCTGGCGGTTGCCGTGGATGCGAACGTACTGATTAATGAGCGTATCAAGGAAGAGCTGAAGAACGGGCGTTCCGTTCAGCAGGCGATCCATGAGGGCTATAAAGGCGCGTTCTCCAGTATTATTGATGCCAACGTGACGACGCTTATCACCGCCATCATTCTTTATGCGGTCGGCACCGGGTCGATCAAAGGGTTTGCTATCACCACCGCTATCGGTGTGGCGACCTCGATGTTTACATCCATCGTCGGAACCCGTGCCATCGTCAACCTGCTTTACGGCGGCAAACGCATCAACAAGCTGTCTATCTGAGGAGTGCGTTGTGGCACAACAATATACTGTTGAACAACTGAATTACGGCCGTAAAGTCTATGACTTTATGCGCTGGGACAACGTGGCGTTCTGTATCTCCGGCCTGCTGTTGATTCTGTCGGTGGTTATCATGGGCGTGCGCGGGTTCAACTGGGGCCTGGATTTCACCGGCGGGACCGTGATTGAGATCAGCCTCAGCCAGCCGGCAAACCTCGATACCCTGCGTGAATCGCTGGAGAAAGCGGGCTTTGCTGAGCCGGTGGTGCAGAACTTCGGCAGCAGCCGTGACGTGATTGTGCGGATGCCGCCGGTCACCGGCAATGCCGGGCAGGAGCTGGGTAACAAGGTGATCTCGCTGGTAAACAGCCAGATTGACAAAAGTGCCTCGGTTAAGCGCATTGAGTTCGTCGGCCCGAGCGTGGGGAACGATCTGGCGCAGGCCGGCGGCATGGCGCTGCTGGTGGCGCTGATCTCCATCCTGATCTATGTCGGCTTCCGCTTTGAGTGGCGGCTGGCACTGGGTGCGGTTCTGGCGCTGGCGCACGACGTCATCATCACCATGGGGATCCTGTCTCTGTTCCGTATCGAGATTGACCTGACCATCATCGCCTCGCTGATGTCGGTTATCGGTTACTCGCTGAACGACAGCATCGTGGTCTCTGACCGTATCCGTGAGAATTTCCGCAAGATCCGTCGCGGCAACGCTTACGAAATTACCAACGTGTCACTGACCCAGACCCTGAGCCGTACCATCATGACTTCCGCCACCACGCTGGTGGTGGTGCTGATGCTCTACATCTTCGGCGGCGCGCTGCTGGAAGGCTTCTCCCTGACCATGCTGATCGGTGTATCGATCGGTACCGTCTCTTCGATCTATGTGGCCTCGGCGCTGGCGCTGAAGCTTGGCATGAAGCGTGAGCACATGCTGCAACAGAAAGTAGAGAAGGAAGGGGCCGATCAGCCGACTATCCTGCGCTGATCCACACGTGCTCCCTGTTAAAAACCCCGCGCTGCGGGGTTTTTTTATGGGCGTTATGGGGCAGGCGGCGCGTTTTCCGGCGGGGCTGAGGCAGAAGCCGGGGCAAGCACCACATCCCGCAGCCGGACAAAGCCCAGCTGTTCCGGGGCCTGGCCGCTGAACCGCAGTTCAATCGTCTGTTCGGTTTTCGGCAGCAGGGAAGGGGTGACGCTCACCGGCTGGGAGAGCATATCCACCAGCAGCGGCTTGCCGGTGGTCGGGTCAAGCTGGCCCCAGTCCACGGTGGCGGTAAACGCGGGCAGGGCGGTGCCGGATCGCGCACGGATGTGCATCAACGCCTGCGTCCCGCTGGCTTCCGGCGCGATGTGGCTCAGGGAGATGCTGATTTCGCCTGCGGCGCTTTTCAGCGCAGCGGGGCTGTTGGCCGCCGGCAGCAGATAGACGCCATCGGTGGAGGTGCGGTTCAGCTGGCTCTGCTGTTCCAGCGCGGTCGCCTCATCGGTCAGCGCCTGAAGCTTCTGGTTAAGCTGCACCACCTCCGATTTCAGCTTCGGCACCTGCGGGTTTTGTGCACAGGCGCTTAACATAACCGCAGAGGCCAGCAGGGCAACGCGGCCCCACGGGCGGGGGCGGCGCACAAGGTAACTGATTGTCATCATGGTAATTTCCTTTTCCAGATCCACTCCTTACAGCGTAGCCCGCCCGGCGGGGAAAGTCATGCAAAACGCCTGCGCTGCCGCCGCCGGTTAATACAAAAAATAACCACGCCTCAACAAATGGGCATCAGCCTTTGTAGTCCGCAGAGTTCGCGGTAAACTGTTCACCAGTCAGTAATGCTAAGCAGGAAGTTCCATGCACTGTCCATTTTGTGCCGCCGTTGATACGAAAGTGATCGATTCACGCCTGGTTGGGGATGGCTCGCAGGTGCGCCGCCGTCGCCAGTGTCTGGTTTGCAGCGAACGTTTTACCACCTTTGAAGTGGCGGAACTGGTGATGCCGCGGGTGATTAAAAGCAACGATGTGCGCGAACCCTTTAATGAGGATAAGTTGCGTAACGGTATGCTGAAGGCGCTGGAAAAACGCCCGGTCAGCTCCGACGACGTAGAGATGGCGATAAGCCACCTTAAATCCCAGTTACGCGCCACCGGCGAGCGTGAAGTCCCGGCCAAAATGGTGGGCGGCCTGGTGATGGACGCGCTGAAGCGGCTCGATAAAGTAGCCTATATCCGTTTTGCCTCGGTCTACCGCAGTTTCGAGGATGTCCGCGAATTTGGCGAAGAGATCGCCCGCCTGCAAGATTAAGGAAGCCTATGCAGCACGATGAATTTTACATGGCGCGGGCCTTTGAGCTGGCACGTCTGGGGCGATTTACCACCACCCCGAACCCTAACGTAGGCTGTGTTCTCGTGCGCGACGGTGAGATTGTCGGCGAAGGCTACCACCTGCGCGCCGGGGAGCCGCACGCGGAAGTCCATGCCCTGCGCATGGCGGGTGATAAGGCGCGCGGTGCCACCGCCTATGTGACGCTGGAACCCTGCAGCCACCACGGGCGTACGCCGCCCTGCTGTGACGCGCTGATCGCCGCCGGGGTCAGCCGGGTGGTGGCCGCGATGCAGGACCCGAACCCCGAGGTCGCAGGCCGCGGCCTCTACCGACTGAAACAGGCCGGGATTGAGGTGCGCCATAACCTGATGCTGGAGGAGGCGGAAGCGGTGAACCGCGGCTTCCTGAAGCGGATGCGCACCGGCTTCCCTTATGTCCAATTGAAGATGGGCGCGTCGCTGGATGGCCGCACCGCGATGGCCTCAGGCGAAAGCCAGTGGATCACCTCGCCGGAAGCCCGGCGTGATGTGCAGCGCTTGCGCGCGGAGAGTTCCGCCATCCTCAGCAGCAGCGCCACCGTGCTGGCCGACGACCCGTCACTGACGGTGCGCTGGGAGGAGTTAAGCAGTACGCTCCGCCGGCGTTACCCCTCGCCGAACGCTGCCCAGCTCTCTGCGGCGCACCCGGCAGAGGCCGCCGACCTGCGCCAGCCGCTGCGGGTGATTATCGACAGCCAGAACCGCGTGACGCCGCAGCACCGGCTGGTCAGCCAGCCGGGCCACACCCTGCTGGCCCGCCTTCAGGCCGATGAGCAGCCCTGGCCGGAGCGTGTGGAGCAGTGGCAGGTGCCGGCGCGCGACGGGCGCGTTGATCTGGTGCTGCTGATGATGCAACTGGCAAAGCGCCAGGTGAATTCGGTGTGGGTCGAGGCGGGGGCCGGGCTGGCCGGGGCGCTGTTGCAGGCCGGCCTGGTGGATGAGCTGATCGTCTACCTTGCGCCGACGCTGTTGGGCGACAGCGCGCGCGGCCTCTGTACGCTGCCGGGGCTGACCGCGCTGGCGGATGCGCCGCCCTTCGCCTTCAGTGAAGTGCGCCAGGTCGGCCCCGACCTGCGGCTGCGGCTGAAACCGGTGTGACATCCTGGCTTTGCCTGCGCCAAACCACCGCGAAGAAATCGTTTGCCCGGCAGGGGAAATGAAAAGCCCCTGCGCAGGCAAGGAAAGAGTGTGATAGAATCCGCCCCCCTGCGGGATATTGAACCCAAATTAAGGAAAACGTATGAACGTTATCGAAGGTGCTGTTGCGACGCCTGGCGCACGTGTGGCGATTGCCATCGCCCGTTTTAATAATTTCATCAATGACAGCTTGCTGGACGGCGCCGTTGATGCCCTGAAACGCATCGGTCAGGTTTCTGAAGACAATATCACCATCGTTTGGGTCCCCGGTGCTTATGAGCTGCCGCTGGCTGCCCGCACGCTGGCCAATACCCAGCGTTATGACGCGATTATCGCGCTCGGCACGGTGATCCGCGGGGGCACTGCCCACTTCGAATATGTGGCCGGTGAATGCAGTTCCGGTCTGGCAAGCGTTGCCATGACCAGCGAAATTCCAGTGACCTTTGGCGTGCTGACCACCGAAAGCATCGAACAGGCCATCGAGCGCGCTGGAACCAAAGCGGGTAACAAAGGGGCAGAAGCTGCCCTGACCGCACTTGAAATGATCAATGTCATCAAGGCCATCAAGGCCTGAATTTAGTTAAGGGGATTTCCGTGAAACCTGCAGCCCGCCGCCGCGCCCGTGAATGTGCCGTCCAGGCACTTTACTCCTGGCAAGTGTCTAAAAATGACATTGCCGACGTTGAATTACAGTTCCTGGCTGAGCAGGATGTCAAAGATGTCGACATTGCCTATTTCCGTGAGCTGTTGTCCGGCGTGGCAGTTAACGCGGCCAGCCTGGATGCCCTGATGGCACCGGTGTTGTCCCGCCAGCTGGAAGAGCTGGGCCAGGTGGAGCGCGCGGTACTGCGTATTGCGCTGTTCGAGCTGAGCAAGCGTGAAGACGTCCCCTACAAAGTGGCGATCAACGAAGCGATCGAACTGGCGAAAACCTTCGGTGCCGAAGAGAGCCACAAGTTTGTTAACGGCGTGCTGGATAAAGTCGCCCCGACAGTGCGTAAAAAACGCTGACGAGCCCGCAGGTTTCCTGCTGATTATCTGAACGCCACAAGGCCGGTTATCCGGCCTTTCTTATTTATCTCACGCGTTGGAATTGACGATGGCAAACGGTGAATTTGACGTCATTGCCCGTTACTTTGACCGGTTTAAGCATAGCCGCCGGGATGTGCAGCTGGGCATTGGTGATGATTGTGCCCTGCTGACGGTAGCGGAGAAACAGGTGCTGGCGATCAGCACCGACACGCTGGTGGAAGGGACGCATTTCCTGCCCTCTATCGATCCGGCCGATCTCGCCTATAAAGCACTGGCGGTAAACGTCAGCGATCTGGCGGCGATGGGGGCCGATCCGGCCTGGTTGTCGCTGGCGCTGACGTTGCCGAAGGTGGATGAGCCGTGGCTGGCCGCCTTCAGTGACAGCCTGTTCGAGCAGATCAACTACTACGGGATGCAGCTGATCGGCGGCGACACCACCCGCGGCAACCTGAGCCTGACCCTGACGGTACACGGCCTGGTGCCCGCCGGGCGCGCCCTGACGCGCAGCGGCGCGCGGGTAGGGGACTGGATCTACGTCAGCGGCACCCTGGGCGACAGCGCCGCCGGGCTGGCGCTGCTGCAAAACCGCCTCACGGTCAGCGACGACGCCGACCGCCGGGCGCTGCTGGCACGCCACCTGCGCCCCCAGCCGCGGGTGTTGCAGGGGCAGGCGCTGCGCGATCTCGCCAACGCCGCCATCGATATTTCCGACGGCCTGATCTCTGACCTCGGGCACATCCTCAACGCCAGCGCCTGCGGCGCGCGCATTGACCTGGATGCGATCCCTTACTCTGACGCCATGCGGCGGCAGGTAGATCCGGAGCAGGCGCTGAAATGGGCGCTGACCGGCGGCGAGGATTACGAGCTCTGCTTTACCGTGCCGGAGATTAACCGCGGGGCGCTGGATGTGGCCCTCCACCACACCGGTGCGCCTTTTACCTGCATCGGCCAGCTGGCCCCGCAGTCTGAGGGCATCCAGTACCTGCGTGATCACCGGCCGGTTGAGCTGGACTGGCATGGTTTCGATCACTTTATGGACCAATAGTCATGGCAAAACCGATGAAAGCGTCGCTGCAGGCGACGGAACAGGCGTTGGACGACGCCATTGACCAGATGGACGCGGCGAAAAAGCGGCTGCGGATGCGCAACCCGTGGCACCTGCTGGCGACCGGGTTCGGCAGCGGCCTGTTCCCGTGGGGGCCGGGCACGGCGGGGTCAGTGGCGGCGATCCCGTGCTGGATAGTACTGACTTACCTGCCGTGGCAGGTCTACTCGATGGTGGTGATGTTCAGCATCTGCATCGGCGTTTACCTCTGCCACCAGACCGCGAAAGATATGGGCGTGCACGACCACGGCAGCATTGTCTGGGATGAGTTCGTCGGCATGTGGATCACGCTGATGGCGATCCCGGTGCGGAGCTGGCAGTGGGTGCTGGCCGGGTTTGTGGTGTTCCGGATTTTCGACATCTGGAAGCCCTGGCCGATCCGCTGGTTTGACCGGAATATTCATGGCGGCATGGGCATCATGATAGATGATGTGATCGCCGGGGTGATTTCCGCGCTGGTCATCTACCTGATTGGCCACCACTGGCCGTTCTGACCGGTGAGAAAAAGAAAACGGGCGCCTGCGCCCGTTTTTTTATGGCCGTGGAACGGGGTCACTTGAACCCGGTCACCGCATGGGGCTGGTAGGCGCGCTCAAGCGCCGCGATCTCGTCCGCCGTCAGCGACAGATCCAGCGCGGCGACCGCATCCTCCAGGTGCCCCGGCCGTGAGGCACCGATAATCGGCGCTGTGACCACCGGCTTGCTCAGCAGCCAGGCCAGCGCGACCTGCGCGCGCGGCACGCCCCGCGTTTCAGCAATGGCGGCCACCTGGGCCGCGATCTCCGCATCCGCCGCGTCCGTGGCAGCGTAAAGGCTTTTGCCGTACTCGTCGGTTTCTGAACGGGCGGTGGTTTCGCCCCAGGGGCGGGTCAGGCGGCCGCGTGCCAGCGGGCTCCAGGGCAGCACCGCGATGCCTTCCTCCGCGCAGAGCGGGTGCATCTCCTTCTCCTCTTCGCGTTGCAGCAAATTATACTGATCCTGCATCGAGACGAAGCGCGCCCAGCCCTGTTTGCGTGAGAGATCCAGCGCCTGGCGGAACTGGGAGGCATGCATCGACGACGCGCCGATAAAGCGGACTTTGCCCGCCCTGACCACCTCATCCAGCGCCGCCAGCGTCTCTTCAATCGGCGTGTCGTAATCCCAGCGGTGGATCTGCAACAGGTCGATATAGTCGGTGCCGAGGCGCGTCAGGCTGTCATCCACCGATTGCAGGATCGCCGCACGGGACAGGCCGCCTTTGAGGTTGCTGAGGGGGAAAAAGACTTTGGTTGCCAGCACGATCTCCTCGCGCCGGGCGAAATCACGCAGCGCGCGGCCGACAATCTCTTCGCTGCTGCCGTCGGAGTAGCTGTTGGCGGTATCAAAAAAGGTGATGCCCGCCTCGATGGCCTGTTTCAGCAGCGGGCGGCTCTGCGCCTCCGGCAGTGTCCAGGGGTGGTTACCGCGGGACGGCTCCCCATACGTCATGCAGCCGAGGCACAGGCGTGACACCTTCAGGCCGGTGCTGCCCAGCGTGGTGTATTTCATGGTGATCTCCGGGATAGGTAAACAAATCAGGGCGATTGCCTAACTTTAGTTGGCCTGGGCGGGGATAGCGAACCGGGAAAGGTAACAAAAAAGGAAAAACGGGCGCACAGGGCGCGCGCCCGCAAACATCATCAGGCCAGCCAGTCCTGGATGCGGCGCTCAATACCAGCGGCATCCAGGCCGTAGTCCGCGCGCACCTCTTCCTGCGTACCCTGCGGGATGAACTCATCCGGCAGGCCGAGGGTCAGCACCGGCACCAGGCAGCGTTTTGCCATCAGCAGTTCAATCACCCCGCTGCCCGCGCCGCCCATGATGGCGTTCTCTTCCAGCGTCACCAGCACCTCATGGCTGGCGGCCATCTCCAGCACCAGCGCCTCATCCAGCGGCTTGACGAAGCGCATGTCCACCAGCGTGGCATTCAGCGCCTCCGCGGCTTTCTGCGCCTCCGGCAGCAGGGTGCCGAAGTTGAGGATCGCCACTTTTTCGCCTTCACGGCGCACCACGCCTTTGCCGATCGGCAGCATCGTCAGCGGCTCGCAGACCGCCCCGGTGCCGTTGCCGCGCGGGTAGCGTACCGCCACCGGCCCGTCAGCGTAATGGTAGCCGGTGTGCAGCATCTGGCGGCATTCGTTCTCATCGCTGGGGGTCATGATCACCATGTTCGGGATGCAGCGCAGGAAGGAGAGGTCAAACGCCCCCTGGTGGGTCTGGCCGTCAGCGCCGACAATGCCGCCGCGGTCAATGGCGAACAGCACCGGCAGCTTCTGGATCGCCACGTCGTGGATCACCTGGTCGTAGGCGCGTTGCAGGAAGGTGGAGTAGATCGCCACCACCGGCTTGTAGCCGCCAATCGCCAGCCCGGCGGCAAAGGTCACCGCGTGCTGTTCGGCAATCGCCACATCGAAATATTGCGCCGGGTACTCGCGGGAGAATTTCACCATGCCGGAGCCTTCGCGCATCGCCGGGGTGATCGCCATCAGCGTGTTGTCCTGCGCGGCGGTTTCGCACAGCCAGTCACCAAAGATTTTGGAGTAGGTGGGCAGGCCGCCCGCGCTTTTCGGCAGGGTACCGGTGGCCGGGTCAAACTTCGGCACCGCATGCCAGCTGATCGGGTCATTTTCCGCCGGGGCGTAGCCTCTGCCCTTTTTGGTCATGATGTGCAGCAGCTGCGGGCCTTTCAGGCCGCGCATGTTTTTCAGCGTCTGCGCCAGCGCCTGCACGTCGTGCCCGTCCACCGGGCCGATGTAGTTAAAGCCCAGCTCCTCAAACAGCGTGCCCGGCACCACCATGCCTTTCAGGTGCTCTTCGGTGCGGCGCATCAGCTCTTTGATCGGCGGCAGGCCGGAAAGCACCTTTTTGCTGCCTTCACGCAGGCGTGAATAGAGTTTGCCGGAGAGCAGCTGCGCCAGGTGGTTGTTCAGCGCGCCGACGTTTTCAGAGATCGACATCTCGTTGTCGTTCAGGATAACGAGCATGTCGGAGTTGATGTCCCCGGCATGGTTCATCGCCTCGAACGCCATCCCGGCGGTGATCGCCCCGTCACCAATCACGCAGACGGTGCGGCGGCCTTTGCCTTCGCGCTCCGCCGCCACCGCCATGCCCAGCCCGGCGCTGATGGAGGTAGAGGAGTGGCCCACGGAGAGCACGTCATAGTCGCTTTCATCGCGCCACGGGAAGGGGTGCAGCCCGCCTTTCTGGCGGATGGTGTTGATGCGGTCACGGCGGCCGGTCAGGATCTTGTGCGGGTAAGCCTGATGGCCCACGTCCCACACCAGGTGGTCGAACGGCGTGTTATAGACGTAATGCAGCGCCACCGTGAGTTCCACGGTGCCGAGGCCGGAGGCGAAGTGGCCGCTGGACTGGCTGACGCTGTCGAGCAGGTACTGACGAAGCTCATCACACAGCTTGGGCAAACTTTCTTTCGGCAACAGGCGCAGCTCTTCGGGAGTGTGCACCAGGGCCAGTGTCGGGTAATTAGCGAGATTAAGACTCATCAGATACTCGTATCAGAGGGTTTACGATACTCATCAGTTATCGCGTTCAATAATAAAACTGGCCAGCGCCTGTAAAGGGGCAGTGTTATACGATTCGGCCGCGAGCGGGGCCAGGGCGGCGAGGGCATCCTGATACAGGTCCCAGGCTTTGGTCTGTGCCTGTTCCAGCCCCAGCAGGGCAGGGTAGGTGCTTTTGCCCAGTTGCTGGTCAGCGCCCTGCCGCTTGCCGATCTTATCGGTATCGCCAATCACATCCAGAATATCGTCCTGCACCTGGAAGGCGAGGCCGATGGCCTGGGCATAACGGTCCAGCAGCGGCAGCGCCCGGCGGCCCGGCTCACCGGCGGCGTAGGCCCCTAACCGGACAGCCGCGCGGATCAGGGCGCCGGTTTTATGGCGGTGGATCTGCTCCAGCGCTGCCAGGCCCACCTGTTGGCCCTCGGCGGCCAGGTCAAGCGCCTGCCCGCCGGCCATCCCGGCGGCACCGCTGGCGGTCGCCAGTTCAGAAAACATACTTAATCTATCATGGATAGCCACGCCCGGCATCGGCGCATCGGCCAGAATGGAAAATGCCAGGGTTTGCAGCGAATCACCGGCCAGGATGGCACACGCCTCACCAAACTTCTTATGGCAGGTGGGCTGGCCGCGGCGCAGGTCGTCGTCATCCATCGCCGGCAGATCGTCATGGATCAGGGAGTAGGCGTGGATAGACTCCACGGCCGCAGCGGGCGCATCCAGCGCGTCGGCCCTCAGCCCGAACATCTCACCCGTCGCGTAGACCAGGTAAGGGCGCAGGCGTTTGCCGCCCAGCAGCGCACCGTAGCGCATCGCCGCGGTCAGCTCGGGATCGGGGCTGTGGCGCGCGGCGATGTAGCCGTCCAGCGCCTGATCAATACGTTGCTGGCACGCCTGAAGGCGCGCAGGGAAATCGGTCACAGCCGCCTGTGAGTCGTCGTGGTCCATAAAAGTTACTCAGCTTCCGGGGTAAAGGGGGCCAGCGGGGCGTCAGGATCGTTATCGTTCTCCAGCAGGATCTGTACCCGCTGTTCGGCCTGTTGCAGGGTTTGCTGCCCCTGACGTGCCAGTTGCACGCCGCGTTCGAATTCGTTCAGCGCCTCTTCCAGCGGCAGATCACCAGACTCAAGACGGGTAACGATCTGCTCCAGCTCGCCGAGGGCGGCTTCAAAATTGGCGGGTGGTACGGCTTTTTTTGGCATAGTTCTCTTTTACTGTCATAAGTTGGGCGGCGCGGCCGGTGGCATCACACCGCGCTCAGCGCAGGGCGCAGGCATGGGTATTATTGATCGCATAAAGTGCATGGTTTTGCGCGCAGCCTATCCTGTAATGATGATATACTGCGCGGCTTGAACAGTAGGGGTACGGCACAGGGCCCGCCCGCTATGACTCACTTTCTGATTTTAGATCGTTATTCACACACTGACGACCTACTCATTCACACCTTAAATGAAAGACCGCCATGAAGTTTATCATTAAATTGTTCCCGGAAATCACCATCAAGAGTCAATCAGTGCGTTTGCGCTTCATTAAGATTCTTGCCAGCAACATCCGCAACGTGCTGAAGGACCTGGATGAGACGCTGGCGGTGGTGCGCCACTGGGATAATATCGAAGTCCGCAGCAAAGATGAAAGCAAGCGTGATCTCCTCTGTGACGCCCTGACCCGTATCCCGGGTATCCACCATGTGCTGGAAGTGGAAGAGCGTAACTACACCGATCTGCACAACATCTTTGAGCAGACGCTGGAGGCGTACCGGGCTGAGCTGGAAGGGAAAACCTTTTGCGTGCGCGTGAAGCGCCGCGGCAAGCACGAGTTTACCTCCGGCGACGTGGAGCGTTACGTCGGCGGCGGCCTGAACCAGCACATCGACTCCGCGCGCGTGAACCTGACGCAGCCGGAAATCACGGTGAAGCTGGAGGTCAATGATGACAAACTGGTGCTGATCAAGGCGCGCCACACCGGCCTGGCGGGCTACCCGATCGGCACGCAGGAAGATGTGATGTCCCTGATTTCCGGCGGGTTTGACTCCGGCGTCTCCAGCTACATGCTGATGCGCCGCGGCTGCCGCGTCCACTACTGCTTCTTCAATCTCGGCGGCGCGGCCCATGAGATTGGCGTGAAGCAGGTGGCGCACTACCTGTGGAACCGTTTCGGCAGCTCGCACCGCGTCCGTTTTGTGGCGATTGATTTCGAGCCGGTGGTGGGTGAGATCCTGGAGAAAGTGGATGACGGCCAGATGGGCGTGGTGCTCAAGCGCATGATGGTGCGCGCCGCGTCGCAGGTAGCGGAGCGCTACGGCGTGCAGGCGCTGGTGACCGGTGAGGCGCTGGGGCAGGTTTCCAGCCAGACCCTGACCAACCTGCGCCTGATCGACAACGCCAGTGATACCCTGATCCTGCGCCCGCTGATCGCCCACGACAAAGAGCACATCATCAAGATTGCGCGTGAGATCGGCACCGAAGATTTTGCCAAGACCATGCCGGAGTACTGCGGCGTGATCTCCAAAAGCCCGACGGTGAAAGCGGTGAAAGGCAAGATCGAGGCGGAAGAGGCGCTGTTCAACTTCGAGATCCTTGACCGGGTGGTGAGCGAGGCGAAAAACGTGGATATCCGCGAAATCGCTGAGCAGACCCAGGAGCAGGTGGAAGAGGTGGAAACCGTCGCGGCCTTCGCGCCGACCGACGTGCTGCTGGACATCCGCTCCCCGGATGAGCAGGATGACCGCCCGCTGGCCGTGAGCGACGTCGAGGTAAAACCGCTGCCGTTCTACAAACTCAGCACCCAGTTCGGCGATCTCGACCAGAGCAAAACCTACCTGCTCTATTGCGATCGCGGCGTGATGAGCCGTTTGCAGGCGCTTTACCTGCGCGAGCAGGGCTTCGGCAACGTGAAAGTCTACCGCCCGTAACGCACCGGGCAGGGTAAAAAAACCGGGTTGCCGTAAGGCACCCGGTTTTTTTATGGGGACGATCACGCCTGGGCAGGCAGGTGATCCTGGTAATCGTAGATGCCCGGTGCCAGCACCAGCTGGGCCGCCACTTCCGCCGCCTTCGCTTTCCCCAGCAGCAGGTCAATCAGCTTCAGGGAGAAATCCATCGCGGTGCCCGGCCCCTGGCTGGTCAACAGCTTCACGCGCGGGTCGTAAACCACGCGTTTGTCCATCCACTTCTCCGGGCTGATCTTCTCTTTCAGCGCCGGGAAGCCGGTGATGTTGGCGATCGGGAAGAGCTGGTGGTGCTCCAGCACCAGCGCCGGAGCCGCGCAGATCGCCGCCACCAGTTTGCCGCTGGTGTGCATCTGGCGCACCTTTTCCACCAGCAGCGGGCTGTCGCGGAAGCATTCTGCGCCGGGCGTGCCGCCGGGCAGCACAATGGCGTCGTGCGGGTCATCCGCCACCGCCACCAGCGTGGTGTCCGCCAGCAGGCGCACCCCGCGTGAACAGACGATCTCGCGTGCGCCATCCCCGGCGACGCTGGCGGTGACCACCCTGGCCCCGGCGCGCACCAGCAGGTCAATCACCGTGACGGCCTCAATCTCTTCGCTACCAGGTGCCAGACAGACCAGAACGGTTACGCTCATACTCACTTTCCTTCTGTTTAATGTGTTCGAATAACCGGGTGTTCTCCGGCAGGTGCAGGCCGTGGCGACGGGCGCGGCGCAGCAGGTAACCGGTAATATAATCGATCTCAGTGTGGCGCTGGGCGCGGACATCCTGCAGCATTGAGGAGTGGTTGGCGGCGGTGCGCTCAATCACGTCATAGACATAGGCCAGCAGGGTGTCGGTGGCGGTATGGAACCCCTCAAACACCATCACCTGCGCCGCCTCCCGGCAGAGGCGCTCGATCTGTTCCGGGTAGGCGGTCAGCCCGCCGTTGGGGCAGCCGTAAATGGCGGTAAGCGGGTTAATCACGCAATTCACCACCAGCTTTTTCCAGTTGGCGGCGGCAATCGCATCGTGCCAGGCGACATCCGGCAGGGCGTGGTGCAGCGTCTCTGCCAGGTGGCTCATCGCCCGCCCGCGCGGCGAGGAGGGGCCGATGTGGGTTATGCCCCGCGCCACATGCAGGATGGTGTTGCCGTCGCGCCGGGCGGCGTGGGTCGTCACCCCCTGCAGAATCGGCAGGGTATTGGCGGGCAGTTCATCCTGCGTGCCCATGCCGTTGTGCAGCAGCAGCAGGGTGCAGTCGGGGTGGAGCTGCGGCAGCAGCGGGATCAGTGCGCCGGAGACCTGCCACGCCTTGAGCGTCACCAGCAGCAGTTCGCTCTCTGCCAGATGCACCGGGTCATTGGCAGGCAGGGTGTGGTTATGGGCGGTGCCGTCTTCGTCGATGACGTTGACCAGGCAGAAGGGCTGGGGCACCCGCAACCAGCCCTGGACATCATGCCCCTGGCGGCAGAGGGCGGAGAGCCAGACCTGCCCCAGCGCGCCACAACCCAGTACGGTGATTTTCATGTTTCCTCCCTTGGCCATGAGCGGCAACCGGTGCGGCTCTTCCGGCAGGCCCGCCTATCCGGGAGTATAGACTTTCCTGCCACTGGCGCGGGCAGTATGCCGCCTGCGCTGCCGCCATGCCAGAGGCAGCCGCGATTTTGCATCCGGCGGGGAAGCGGTTATCATGCTCGCCATGTCGGGTTAAGGGAGAAATGACAATGCCATCTTTCGATATTGTGTCTGAAATTGATATGCAGGAAGTCCGCAATGCGGTGGAAAATGCCAGCCGTGAGCTGACCAACCGCTGGGATTTCCGGAATGTGCCGGCCAGCTTTGAGCTGAACGAGAAGAACGAGTCGATTAAAGTCGCCAGCGAGTCTGACTTCCAGGTCAACCAGCTGATTGATATTCTGCGTGAAAAGCTGAGCAAGCGCGGGATTGAGGGCGGCGCGCTGGAGATCCCGGAGCAGATGGATCACAGCGGCAAAACCTACAGCGTGGAGGCGAAACTGCACTCCGGGATTGAAGCGGCGCTGGCGAAAAAGATCGTGAAACTGATCAAAGACAGCAAGCTGAAAGTCCAGGTGCAGGTGCAGGGTGAAGAGGTGCGGGTCACCGGCAAAGCACGTGATGATTTGCAGAGCGTGATGCAGCTGGTGCGCGGCTCCGATCTGGGCCAGCCGTTCCAGTTTAAGAATTTCCGCGACTGATCGCGACACCGTAACGAAAAAGAGCCGCATCAGCGGCTCTTTTTTTATGCCCAACGGGCGGCTCAGGCCACGTCGACCAGCTGCTCCAGCGTTTGCCGGTTGGTGATTTTGCTGTCGATTTTAATGTAGGCGCTGCGCTCTTCCGGCACCACCACCACATCGGCCACGCCCGGCTGTGCACGCAGCCGGGAAGCCAGCGCTGCATCATTCACGGCCAGGTCAGAAAGCATGATGCGCAGGCTGCTGACGTAGGGCGGCTCCTGCATGGTCGCGCTGACCAGGAACCAGACCAGGGCGATCGCCGCACAGGCCATAAACACTGCGCCGGCCCCGGCCAGGCCGAAGATCCAGCCGCCTAAACTGCCGCCGATCGCCACGCCGATAAACTGGCTGGTGGAGTAAACGCCCATCGCCGTGCCTTTGTAACCGGCCGGGGACTCTTTGCTGATCAATGACGGCAGGATCGCTTCCATCAGGTTAAAGGCGAGGAAGAAGAGCTGGATGCCTGCGATAATCACCCAGAGGTGATGGCCGCCGGCAGACCAGAGCACCAGCTCGGCCAGCAGCAGCACCGCCACACAGCTCATAAACACCTGCTTCATGCGGCGTTTCTTTTCGGCGTAGATGATGAACGGGATCACCGCGACGAACGAGGTCAGCATCGTCACCAGGTAGACCTTCCAGTGTTCGCTGGGCGGGAAACCGGCCTGTTCCATCACCCGCGGCAGCACCACAAAGCTGGACATCAGCAGAATGTGCAGGCACATGATGCCGAAGTTGAGCTTCAGCAGTTTGCGGTTGCCCAGCACCTTGGTGAAACTCCCTTTGACCATGCTGGATTCGCGGTTCAGCACATGGCGGGAGGCGTTGGGCACCACCATCAGCGTAATGGCGATGCCGCACAGCGCCAGCAGGGCGATCATCCAGAACAGGGCGTGCAGGCCCAGCGCGTGGGTAATGATCGGCCCAAGCACCATCGCAATCGCAAAGGTGATGCCGAAGCTGATGCCGATAAACGCCATCGCTTTGGTACGGTTCTGTTCACGCGTCAGGTCTGAGAGCAGGGCCATCACGGCGGCGGCAATCGCGCCGGAGCCTTGCAGGGCGCGGCCCAGGATCACGCCCCAGATGGAGTCCGTCACGGCGGCGATCACGCTGCCGAATGCAAAAATGCCTAAGCCGAACACAATCAGCGGCTTGCGGCCGATGCGGTCAGAAAGCAGGCCAAACGGGATCTGGAAAATCGCCTGTGCCAGCCCGTAAATGCCGATCGCGATACCGATCAGCGCTTCGCTGGCACCGGAGAGCGCCATGCCGTAGGTCGTCAGCACCGGCAGTACCATAAACATGCCGAGCATCCGTAAAGAGAATACTGTCCCTAATCCCCATGTCGCCCGGCTTTCCAGCGGGGTCATTTGGTTATCTTTCATTACCACCTCAAAATGACAAACTGCGTCATTGTAGTGTTGTTAAGGCATTGCGGTAAATCGCCGGATGTTTAGCAGATATTACCGTCAGGTTGCTCCTGAAACCATCAAGGCAAGCAGGCAGAAAAAACAGAGAGGAAGGGCGGAGAGGGCAGGGGAGGGGGGCAAAAAAAAAGTGAAGTGCCGGGGCACTTCACTTGATCAGATGCGCGGCGGCGCAGGTTACCAGACGTACGTCAGCAGGGTGCCGGTCGCCGGGACATTGAAGTCCACGGACATCATGACGCTCAGCGAGGTAATCGCCACGATAGAGAAGACGAACAGTTTGCGCGCCCAGACTTTATCGTTAGAGGTTTTGTACCCACGCAGGGCCATGCCCAGCCACCAGACGCTCACCGCGGCTGCCACCACCAGGTATTTATACCCGGCGTAGCCACCCAGCGAGAGCATCACGGTTGCCACCATAAACGCCAGGATATAGAGCGTGATGTGGTTCTTCGCGACCGAGATGCCTTTCACCACCGGCAGAACCGGGATGTTGGCAGCCTGATAATCCTTGAAGCGGAAAATCGCGATCGCGTAGGAGTGCGGCATCTGCCAGAGGCTGAAAATCAGCAGCAGAATCAACGCACCGGCATCAAACTCATTGCTCACCGCGCAGTAACCAATCACCGGCGGCGCAGCGCCGGAGAGGCTGCCAATCAGCGTGCCGTACACAGAGTTACGCTTCATGTAGAGGCTATACACCCCGACATAAATGATGAACCCTGCCAGCGCCAGCCACATGGACAGCGCATTGGCTGCGAAATAGAGCAACGCGCCGCCGGCAATACCCAACAAGGTCGCATACACCAGGCTGATTTTCGGCTGAATAAGGCCCTTCACCAGGACCCGGTTCTTCGTTCTCTCCATTTTCTTGTCGATGTCGCGGTCAATGTAGTTGTTAAATACACAGCCCGACGCGACAACCAACGAGACGCCCACCAGGGTAGCGAGGAAGAGGGGGTAATCAATGTTCCCTTTGGAAGCAAGGAGGAACCCCCCGACGACAGAAATTAAATTACCGAAAATAATTCCTGGTTTTGTTACTTGCAGGTATTGCTTAATCATCGTGCAACTCGGCTCGTTAACTGACCATCATATTGAGGTTGAGGTTGTACATAATCCAGAGTGAGCCCACAACGACGATGAGAATGATCATAGCGGTGAACAGGAACGCCACCAGGTTCCAGCGCTCTTCCGACGACGTGTTCATGTGCAGGAAGTACACCAGGTGCACCACAATCTGGATCACCGCCATCGCGACAACCGTGCCGAGGATGGTGGCATGAGAGGCAGTGCCGTTCATCACCATCCAGAACGGAATGATCGTCAGGATGACAGAGAGGACGAACCCAATCAGGTAGCTCTTCATGCTGCCGTGGCTGGCGCCGCCGTGCCCTGTAGAAGAATGACTCATTACATGGCCCCCATCAGATAGACAACGGTAAATACACAGATCCAAACAACGTCCAGGAAGTGCCAGAACAGGCTCAGGCACATCAGGCGGGTTTTGTTCACTGAGGTCAGGCCGCGGTTTTTCACCTGAATCATCATCACGATGATCCAGATAAGACCGGTGGTCACGTGCAGGCCGTGCGTCCCTACCAGGGTAAAGAAGGCAGAGAGGAAGGCGCTGCGGCCCGGCCCGAAGCCTTCGGCGATCAGGTGATGGAATTCATAGATTTCCATGCAGATGAAGCCGAGGCCGAACAGGAAGGTCAGGAACAACCAGGTGTTGACGCCGCTTTTGTTACCTTTGTTCATGGCCAGCATGGCCATGCCGTAGGTGATACTACTGAACAGCAGGCAGAAGGTTTCGACCAGAACGAACGGCAGTTCGAAAATGTCTTTACCAGAGGGACCGCCTGCGGTCCCGTTTACCAGTACCGCATACGTCGCGAACAAGCTCGCGAACAGTACGCAGTCGCTCATCAGGTAGATCCAGAAGCCAAAGACTTTGGTCCCACCTGCATCGTGGTGCCCATGCTCCGCATGGGCTACGTTGTGGTTAGTCAGAGTATCAGTTGACATGTTTCACGCCTGCTTTGCTGATTTGTTCAAAATGTTGGTTCTCAATACGCTCGATTTCGGCAACCGGCACATAGTAGTCAACATCGTTGTCGAAGCTTTTCGCGATCCAGGCCACAACCATCATCAGGAAGCCCACGATAGCCAGCCACCAGATGTCCCAGATAGCGGCGAAACCGAATACCAGGCTGCCGAAGGCAATGACGATACCCATACCGGAGTTTTTCGGCATGTGGATCTCTTCATACTTGGCCGGCTTCTTATACGCTTCGCCTTTTTCTTTCATGTCCCAGAATGCGTCACGGTCGTGAACATCCGGTACCACAGCGAAGTTATAGAACGGCGGCGGGGAAGAGGTCGCCCACTCCAGGGTACGCGCGCCCCACGGGTCACCGGTCAGGTCACGGTTCTGGTCACGGTCACGTACCGAGACGAAGAGCATGATCAGCTGGCAGAGGATACCGCAGGCAATCAGTGCCGCACCAAACGCCGCCACCATCAGCATCGGGTGGAATTCCGGGTCGATGTTCTGGCTCAGACGACGGGTCATCCCCATGAAGCCCAGCACGTACAGCGGCATAAAGGCCACGAAGAAACCGATGATCCAGAACCAGAAGGAGCGGACCGCCCATTTCTCATTCAGCATGAAGCCGAAGGATTTCGGGAACCAGTAAGTCAGGCCGGCGAAGCAACCGAACACCACACCACCGATGATAACGTTGTGGAAGTGGGCAATCAGGAACAGGCTGTTGTGCAGCACGAAGTCCGCACCCGGTACGGCCAGCAGCACGCCGGTCATCCCACCGATGGAGAAGGTGATGATGAAGCCAACGGTCCACAGCATCGCGGAGTTGAACTGGATACGGCCCTGATACATGGTGAACAGCCAGTTGAAGATTTTCACCCCGGTCGGGATGGAAATAATCATGGTGGCGATACCGAAGAAGGCGTTAACGTTCGCGCCGGACCCCATGGTGAAGAAGTGGTGCAGCCAGACGATGAACGACAGAACGGTAATCGCGATGGTTGCCCATACCAGGGAGGTGTAACCGAACAGACGCTTCTTGGAGAAGGTCGCGGTCACTTCCGAGAACACACCAAACACCGGCAGAACCAGGATGTACACTTCCGGGTGGCCCCATGCCCAAATCAGGTTGACATACATCATCATGTTGCCGCCCATATCATTGGTGAAGAAATGGGTGCCCAGATAACGGTCCATCGTCAACAGCGCGATGGTCACAGTCAGGATCGGGAAGGAGACGATGATCAGGATGTTGGTGCAGAGTGCCGCCCAGGTAAAGACCGGCATTTTCATCAGCGGCATACCCGGCGCACGCATACGCAGGATAGTCGCGAAGAAGTTAACACCTGTCAGCAGGGTACCGATACCGGAAATCTGCAAACTCCAGATCCAGTAGTCAACACCGACGCCGGGGCTGAATTCCTTACCGGACAGCGGCGGGTAGGCCAGCCAGCCGGTCTGCGCGAACTCACCCACACCCAGAGAGATGTTGATCAGCACCACAGCGGCAGCGGTGAACCAGAAGCTGACGTTGTTCAGGAACGGGAAGGCCACGTCGCGTGCACCAATCTGCAACGGCACGACGATGTTCATCAGACCAATAACGAACGGCATCGCCATGAAGAAGATCATGATCACGCCGTGCGCGGTGAAGATTTGGTCAAAGTGATGAGGCGGCAGGAAGCCCGCTTCCCCGGCAGAGGAGAGCGCTTGCTGGCCACGCATCATGATGGCGTCGGCAAAGCCACGCAGCAGCATGACGAACGCCAGGATGACATACATGATACCGAGTTTTTTGTGGTCAACGGAGGTCAGCCATTCCGTCCACAGGTACTTCCATTTGCCGAAGTAGGTGATGGCACCGACAAGGCCGGCCCCAAGAACCGCCACAACAGCAAGGGTAATCATAATGATGGGTTCGTGATAAGGAACCGCATCAAGCGTTAATTTTCCGAACATCTTTTATTCCTCGGCTCCGGCTTTTGCGTGCTCACCCATGTCCATGCCTTTGCTCATGTCCATACCGTCCGGCATGGCATCGATATCTTTGTGCGATTTCATCTCGCCCATAAATTTACCAATGACTTCCTGGAACAGACCTGATTTCACGCTGGAGAAGTACTCAACCGGATGTGCTTCGCTCGGCGCAGCCAGTTTGTTGAACTCATCAGTGCTGTTCAGGGTGTTAGGCGCCTGCTTCACTTTTGCCACCCAGTTATCAAACTCTTGCTGGTTTGGCGTAGCGATAGCATTGAACTTCATCCCGGAGAAACCGCGACCGCTGAAGTTGGAGGAGATCCCTTTATAGGTTCCTGCTTCATTAGCGATCAGATGCAGCTGAGTCTGCATACCGGCCATCGCGTAGATTTGTCCGCCCAGTTGGGGAATAAAGAATGAGTTCATTACCGTGTCAGACGTAACCTTGAACTGCACAGGCACGTTTTTCGGGATAGCGATCTCATTGACGGTGGCGATACCTTGTTCCGGATAGATAAACAGCCATTTCCAGTCCAGGGCGACCACTTCAATTGTCAGCGGTTTTTGGTCGCTTTCAATCGGTTTGAAGGGGTCCAAAGAGTGGGTGGTTTTCCAGGTTATCGTTGCCAGGATGGCAATGATAATGATTGGAACGGTCCAGACCACAGCTTCGATCTTGTTGGAGTGGGACCAGTTTGGACTGTACTTAGCGTCTTTGTTGGAAGCGCGATACTTCCAGGCAAAGGCGAAAGCCATAATGATCACTGGAATAACCACGATCAGCATTAAGCCGATTGCAGTCAGAATCAGTGTTCGTTGCTCATGTCCAATTGCTCCCTTGGGATCCATTAATGCCGTATTGCAACCACTAAGCATTACCGTGGAAGCAAATAAAGACAACATCCCAATACTTTTATTGTATTTCTCAAGTCTCATCTAACGACCTCAATTACAAGGGCTCTATTGTCGTTTCATGTGTGCGGGCATTTTACGGGAAGGTTGCAACACTGTAAACACGCTTAAGCGAGTGTCAGCAAGGTGTTGACACTTTATGTTAACATAGTCACACCTGTAACAGTAGGTGATGATTTCCTAATGGCAACAACGCGTTGTGACAACTAAGCTGCGGATTTTTAATCTATTTGCTGAAAAAATAACGGCTAAAGGCCGCGATTATTTCGCCAACCAGAAATGTTTAGAAATTCGAGGTTTAAATTATGTAAACAACTTGTGTAATTAAGGTGAAAAATAAAATAAATCTGATACCGAAAAAAAGCAGAACCCGGAAACACCCGGGTTAATTAGAAAGGCGTAGGGCAGGCGCGTTTTTCGCGGGCTAGCACAGAAATAGCAACCTGCACGTTTCTTTCTCTGTTATTTGTTCATTTTTTGAACTTGCGACGCCGGGCAAAATTACGTCACTGCCGCAGGCCGTCGCTGCGCGGCATAATCCAGCCCTGCCCCCCAGAGAATACCACCCAGGCCGAGCGCCATGCCCGCTTCAAATAACCCGGTCAGCAGCGTCCCCATGGCGAGGCCAGCCAGGGCCGATACCGCCAGCCCGGCCAGCCACAGCAGCAGCACCCCACAGCCCAGGGCAAACAGACGGAAGGCCCAGCGGTATGCCTGCGCAAAATGGGTGCGGGGGATGGCATCTTCATGGTGTTGCGCGTACTCCAGCGTGCTGCGGCAGGCGATCAGCAGCAGCAGCCCCGGCACCGCGGCCACAATGGAGAAGAGGTAGAACAGCGGCCAGCCATGCGCCTCCACAAACCAGCCCGCCACCGGGCCGACATAGACGCGGCCTACCGCTGACAACGCCGAGAGCAGGGCAAACTGGGTGGCGGAAAACGACTTGTTGCACAGCGCCATCAGCAGCGCCACAAAGGCTGCGGTGCCCATGCCGCCACACAGGTTTTCAAAGAAAATCGCCACCGCCATGCTGAGCAGGTGTTTATCGGTAACGGCCAGCAGCCAGTAACCGGCATTCGACACCGCCTGCAACAGGCCGAAGATCAGCAGGGCACGGAACAGCGACAGCCGCTGCATCAGCGCGCCGCCATAGAGCGCGCCGACAATGGTCGCTGCCAGCCCCAGGGTTTTATTGATCAGCCCCACATCGCCCGCCTCAAACCCGACGCCACGGATCAGAAAGGTGGTGCTCAGGCTGCCGGCGAAGGCATCGCCCATCTTGTAGAGCACAATCAGGCAGAGGATCAGCCAGGCATTGTTGCGGCCGAAGAAATCGCGCAGCGGGGCCATCACCGCCTGTTCCAGCGTGCGCGGCACCCCGGCGTGAGTCTCCGGCTCCGGTGCCCGCAGGGTGGTGACCACGCCTACCAGCATCAGGGCCGCCATCAGCCAGTAGGTCGCCTGCCAGCCGGCATAGCGGTCGGCCAGCCACAGCGCCAGCCCGCCGGAAACCAGCATCGCCAGCCGGTAGCCCAGCACCGACACCGCCGCGCCCGCGCCCCGCTGCTCTGCATTGAGCAGATCAGTTTTGTAGGCGTCGAACACGATATCCTGCGAGGCGGAGAGAAACGCCACCGCCACCGCCAGCGCCGCCAGCCACCAGAGATCCCTGGAGGGCTGCATAAAGCCCATCGCGAAGATCGCCCCAATCAGCAGAAGCTGGGTCAGCAACAGCCAGCCGCGCCGCCGCCCTAAAAACGGCGGCGTGTAGCGGTCCATCAACGGCGACCAGAAGAACTTAAAGACATACGCCTGGCCGACCAGCGAAAAGAAGCCGATGGTTTTGAGGTCAACGTTCTCCACCGTCATCCACGCCTGCAGGGTGCCGGAGGTCAGGGCCAGCGGCAGGCCGGAGGCGAAGCCGAGCAGCAGCATCACGATGCTGTTACGTTGGGTGAAAAGGCTGAGGGTTCGGCTGAGCATGGCTGGGTTCCGCAGGCTGGCAGATAAAGGAAAGAGAGGGCGGCATCAGCCGCTGGGGGTAAGGGCAGGCCGCGCAGGCGCGATACGCACCCTGTCCCTTAGAGCAGGCCGGCAGCCCAGGGGGGGGCCACCGGCCTGACGCGGATCAGCGGGCGTTCTGTTTGATGAACTCGCTGACGCTGGTGTCCTGTGCCATGTCGGCGATGACGTCACCCAGTACGGTGTTCACCGCATTGGTGATCTTGTCATTGGTGGCGGTAAACGCCCCCTGGACGTTATAGGTAGAGCGGTAGTTTTTCACCTGCTTGCTGCCGTTTTTCGCCGTGGCGATGATGGAGATGTCCGCCTTGGTGGTGATGTTGTAGCGCAGGTTACCTTCCTGGACATCGGCAAACAGGTTGTTGACCACGATCTGCAGGTCAACCGCGCCGTCGGCACCAATCATGTAGCCACGTGCGCTCATCTGCTTCTCCAGCACTTCCTGCAGCAGGAAGCGCAGATCGCGGGAGGGGGTCAGCGTCACCAGCTGGCCGTCACGGTTGACCTTCGCCAGGGCCTGATCCTGGCGCTGGTCTGCACCGTTGATGCTGACGGTCACGCCCATCAGGGTCGGGTCCTGGGTCGGCAACACCATTTTCGGCGTGACGTTAAGGGTATTGGTGCTGGTCGCGCAGCCGGCCAGCATCAGGACTGCCAGCAAAGGAAAGATCATTTTTTTAATCATGGTCACATCTCGTTCGTTATTAAGGATGGGCAATGCGCACTGGCCGACATCATAACATCGCCGTTCAGTGGGGGAAGATCCCGGCGGACAGTTTTGCACCTCTCCGCGCTTTTTTTACGCATTCCGGTGAGTCCGCGCGCCAATTTTTGCCTTTTCAACCGCATAAGTGGTTATGCTGACCCCGGCCGCCCCCCTTGCCGGGGGCGGGCAGGGGCTTTTTCAGCGTGATCGGTAACAAATTTACACAACCGGAGCGCTAACGGTTTAAAAACGGCTAATATTGAAACAGATAGGGCGCAGCTCTCTGCGGGTATAATAAGGAGAACTTAATGATTCGCGAGCAAATTGAAGCAAAATTAAGGGCGGCGTTTGAACCTGTTCATCTGGAAGTGGTGGATGAAAGCTATCGCCATAATGTGCCGGCCGGGTCTGAGAGCCATTTTAAAGTCATCATGGTCTCAGACCGGTTCGTGGGTGAGCGTTTCCTCACCCGGCACCGGGCCATTTATGGCGTATTGTCAGAGGAGCTCTCTGACGGGGTTCATGCCCTGGCGCTCCATACTTATACGCTGAAAGAGTGGGAAGGGTTACAGGACACCGTTCCCGCTTCACCGCCGTGCCGGGGAGCCGGTACGCTGGCTTAGCGGCCGCAGGCGGTTTACCCATTGGTGCCCCGGCTCACACGTTGTGGCTGGAACTTTTCACCGCAAATAGGGTATTAATAGAGTCGACTCGATAAAACGGCCTGCGGGCCGTTTTTGTTTCATGACGTTTGCGCGGATAACAGGCCGGTAACGCGGTGACGGGCAAATTGGCGAGTAAAACGCCGGAAGTGTGAGATTTAGCGCGTGATGGGCGCCGTCCCCTCCTCGACTCGCACGGCTTGCGCCGCTATAATGCTGCGTCTTATTTTCCGGAATGGTTTCGGGACGCTTCTGAAGACAGGGAATGGGTTCTGTAAAGCGGCCGTCCTGGTTCTTAGAAGCCGTTTTCAAAGTAAGCAGTCCCTGGGCTCTCATTTTGAGAACGGCTTCTGGAGTTGACCGAGCACTTTGATTTTTTTGAGGTAACAAGATGCAAGTTTCAGTAGAAACCACTCAAGGCCTTGGGCGCCGTCTCTCTATTACTGTACCGGCTGATGTTATCAATCAGGCAGTAAAAAAAGAGCTGATCAACGCAGCGAAAAACGTCCGTATCGACGGTTTCCGCAAAGGCAAAGTGCCGATGAACATCGTAGAACAGCGCTATGGCGCCTCTGTCCGCCAGGACGTGCTGGGCGATCTGATGCAGCGCAATTTTGTTGACGCGATCATCAAAGAGAAGATTAACCCGGCCGGCGCACCGAACTATGTGCCGGGCGAGTATAAAGAAGGTGAAGATTTCACCTTCGCGGTAGAGTTTGAAGTCTACCCGGAAGTGGAACTGAAAGATCTGGAAGGCATCGAGATCGAGAAGCCGGTTGTTGACGTGAAAGAAACCGACGTTGACGCCATGCTGGAAACCCTGCGCAAGCAACAGGCTGAGTGGAAAGAGACCGACGCCGCTGCCCAGGCAGAAGACCGCGTGACCGTTGACTTCAACGGTTCTATCGACGGCGAAGAGTTTGACGGCGGCAAAGCCTCTGACTTCGTGCTGGCGATGGGCCAGGGCCGTATGATCCCGGGCTTCGAAGAGGGTCTGGTTGGCCACAAAGCGGGCGAAGAGTTCACCATCGACGTGAACTTCCCGGAAGACTACCACGCGGAAAACCTGAAAGGGAAAGCTGCACAGTTCGCTATCGTGCTGAAGAAAGTTGAACAGCGTGAACTGCCGGAGCTGACCGAAGATTTCATCAAACGTTTCGGCGTGGCTGATGGTTCTCTGGAAGGCCTGCGTGCTGAAGTGCGTAAAAACATGGAGCGCGAGCTGAAAGGCGCCGTGCGTAACCGTGTTAAAACTCAGGCGATCGACGGCCTGGTTAACGCCAACCCGATCGACGTGCCGGCTGCCCTGGTTGACGGCGAAATCGACGTGCTGCGTCGTCAGGCTGCTCAGCGTTTCGGCGGCAACGAGAAACAGGCGCTGGAACTGCCGCGTGAGCTGTTCGAAGAGCAAGCTAAACGCCGCGTTGTGGTTGGCCTGCTGCTGGGTGAAGTGATCAGCAAAAACGAACTGAAGGCAGATGAAGATCGTGTGAAAGCACTGATCGAAGAGATGGCCTCCGCGTACGAAGATCCGCAGGAAGTGATTGAGTTCTACGGCAAGAACAAAGAACTGATGAACAACATGCGTAACGTCGCACTGGAAGAGCAGGCGGTTGAAACCCTGCTGGCCAAAGCAAAAGTCACTGAAAAAGAGACCTCTTTCACTGACCTGATGAACCAGGCGTCTGCCTGAGTGAATCGCTGAACCGGGTTCTGCCCGGTTCTCTCTGCCAGGCCCACGGAATCCCGTGGGCTTTCTTTTTTGCCCGCAGCCTTGTCACTAAATTTCTCATTCCTTTTGCCCCGATTTACACTATATTCAATATGTTGGTATGCCTGCCCGCACAATACGCCGGTTGCCGGCGACCGGGTCAGCTGTGCAGGAAGAGAAAGGGCAGGGGCAGTATGCGGCGGGCAAATTTCATTGGCGTGCTTGAAAAGCGCAGCCTTAGCCCCCACTGCTTAGGGGTACGGTTTCCATCGATCTGCATGAGGGGACGACCACCGTTTTCGGCAGGGGCGGCCGGGCGCTTGAGCATGGTCTTCAGCGGCCAACTCAAGTAGAATCGGTTTTAATGGCGCCAAAGTGAATTATTTCTAGGAGACGGTGATGTCATACAGTGGCGAACGAGATCAATTAGCACCTAACATGGCTCTGGTACCAATGGTGGTAGAGCAGACTTCCCGCGGTGAGCGTTCATACGATATCTACTCCCGCCTGTTGAAGGAGCGCGTCATCTTCCTGACCGGTCAGGTGGAAGATCACATGGCTAACCTGATTGTGGCGCAGATGCTGTTCCTGGAAGCGGAAAACCCGGAAAAAGACATCTTCCTGTACATTAACTCCCCGGGTGGCGTTATCACGGCCGGCATGTCAATTTATGACACCATGCAATTCATCAAGCCGGACGTCAGCACCATCTGTATGGGCCAGGCGTGCTCAATGGGCTCCTTCCTGCTGGCCGCCGGTGCCAAAGGCAAGCGTTTCTGCCTGCCGAACTCGCGGGTGATGATTCACCAGCCGCTGGGCGGTTTCCAGGGCCAGGCATCAGACATTGAAATCCATGCCAAAGAGATCCTGAAAGTCAAAGCGCGCATGAATGAGCTGATGGCGAAACATACGGGCCAGTCTCTTGAAGTGATAGAGCGTGACACTGAGCGCGACCGTTTCATGTCTGCAGAACAATCTGTAGAGTATGGCCTGGTCGATTCGGTATTGACCCATCGCGTCTGACGCTAATGAGTACGAACCGATGCGCTATACTGGGTGAAGCTACTGTGTTTTTTCGCAGTTAACGCATCGGCGGCCAGCAGCGGAGAGGTTCGTTAACTGGTCATGCTTCTGCCGTGTGTTGCGGCAGGACAGATACTAGAGAAGAGGTTTACTGATGACAGATAAGCGCAAAGACGGTTCAGGAAAGCTGCTGTACTGCTCTTTTTGCGGCAAAAGCCAGCATGAAGTGCGTAAGCTGATTGCCGGGCCGTCAGTGTATATCTGCGATGAATGTGTTGATCTGTGTAACGACATTATTCGCGAAGAGATTAAAGAAGTTGCGCCCCACCGTGAGCGCAGCGCACTCCCGACCCCGCACGAAATCCGCAACCACCTGGATGACTACGTCATTGGCCAGGAACAGGCGAAAAAAGTGCTGGCGGTGGCGGTATACAACCACTACAAACGTCTGCGTAACGGCGATTCCAGCAATGGCATCGAGCTGGGTAAAAGTAACATTCTGCTGATCGGCCCGACCGGCAGCGGTAAAACCCTGCTGGCTGAGACGCTGGCCCGTTTCCTGGATGTGCCGTTCACCATGGCGGACGCTACCACCCTGACCGAAGCCGGTTACGTGGGTGAGGATGTGGAAAACATCATCCAGAAACTGTTGCAGAAGTGCGACTACGACGTGCAGAAAGCACAACGCGGCATTGTCTACATCGATGAGATCGACAAGATCTCCCGCAAGTCAGACAACCCGTCCATTACCCGCGACGTCTCCGGTGAAGGTGTGCAGCAGGCGCTGCTGAAACTGATCGAAGGCACCGTGGCAGCTGTTCCGCCACAGGGCGGGCGCAAACATCCGCAGCAGGAGTTCCTGCAGGTCGATACGTCGAAAATCCTGTTTATCTGTGGCGGCGCTTTCGCCGGGCTGGATAAGGTGATCGGTCAGCGTATCAATACCGGGACCGGGATTGGCTTCGGTGCGGAAGTGAAGGGTAAATCTGAAAAAGCGACAGAAGGCGAGCTGCTGGCCCAGGCTGAACCAGAAGATCTGATCAAGTTTGGTCTGATTCCTGAGTTCATCGGTCGTCTGCCGGTGGTTGCGACCCTGAGCGAGCTGAGCGAAGACGCGCTGATTCAGATCCTGAAAGAGCCGAAAAACGCCCTGACCAAACAGTACCAGGCGTTGTTCAATCTCGAAGGGGTGGAGCTGGAGTTCCGCGATGAGGCCCTGAACGCGATTGCCAAGAAAGCGATGGCCCGTAAAACCGGTGCCCGCGGCCTGCGCTCTATCGTTGAAGGCGCACTGCTGGACACCATGTATGACCTGCCTTCTATGGACAGCGTTGACAAAGTGGTGATTGATGAGTCGGTAATTGCCGGCCAGTCTGAACCGATGCTGATCTACGGTAAGCATGAGGCCCAACAGGCTTCCGGCGAGTAATTAGCCAAACATTCAGCATGTTAAACATCAAATGGGGGAAATCATCCCCCATTTTTTTTTCCTCGCATTCTTGTCGTTGAATGTCAGATATTCATCCCCATATACTCAGTATCCTACTTGCTGAAACCCGGGAATCTGGTGTTTCACGAGATTTCTTTAACCTGGCGGAAGCTAAACTAAGAGAGAGCTCTATGAATCCTGAGCGTTCCGAACGCATAGAAATCCCCGTATTGCCTCTGCGCGATGTGGTGGTCTATCCGCACATGGTGATCCCGTTGTTTGTTGGCCGGGAAAAATCGATACGGTGCCTTGAAGCCGCAATGGATCACGATAAGAAGATCATGCTGGTGGCGCAAAAAGAGGCCTCAACGGATGAACCTGGCGTCAACGATCTGTTTTCTGTCGGTACGGTAGCGTCTATTCTGCAAATGCTGAAGCTGCCGGACGGCACGGTAAAAGTGCTGGTTGAAGGGTTGCAGCGTGCGCGTATTACCACGCTTTCCGATAACGGCGAGCACTTTGCCGCCGAAGCGGAGTACCTGGACTCGCCGGCCATTGATGAGCGTGAGCAGGAAGTCCTGGTGCGCACGGCCATCAATCAGTTTGAAGGCTACATCAAGCTCAATAAAAAAATTCCGCCGGAAGTGCTGACCTCCCTGAACAGCATTGACGATGCCGCCCGCCTGGCTGACACCATCGCCGCCCATATGCCGCTGAAACTGGCTGACAAGCAGTCTGTACTGGAGATGTTCGACATTACCGAACGTCTGGAGTACCTGATGGCGATGATGGAATCTGAGATCGATCTGTTGCAGGTGGAGAAACGCATCCGCAACCGCGTCAAAAAACAGATGGAAAAGAGCCAGCGTGAGTACTATCTGAATGAGCAGATGAAGGCGATTCAGAAAGAGCTTGGCGAAATGGATGACGCGCCGGATGAAAACGAAGCGCTGAAACGCAAAATTGACGCGGCCAAAATGCCGAAAGAGGCCAAGGAAAAAACCGAAGCTGAGCTGCAGAAGCTGAAAATGATGTCGCCGATGTCCGCTGAGGCCACGGTGGTGCGCAGCTACATCGACTGGATGTTGCAGGTGCCGTGGAATGCCCGCAGCAAGGTGAAAAAAGATCTGGTCAAGGCGCAGGAAGTGCTCGATACCGATCACTACGGCCTGGAGCGGGTCAAGGATCGCATCCTTGAGTACCTCGCCGTGCAGAGCCGCGTCAGCAAAATCAAAGGCCCGATCCTTTGCCTGGTGGGGCCGCCGGGGGTAGGTAAGACCTCCCTGGGCCAGTCCATTGCACGGGCCACCGGCCGCCAGTATGTGCGTATGGCGCTGGGCGGCGTGCGTGATGAGGCGGAAATCCGCGGTCACCGCCGTACTTACATCGGCTCCATGCCGGGCAAACTGATCCAGAAAATGGCGAAAGTCGGGGTGCGTAACCCGCTGTTCCTGCTGGATGAGATCGACAAGATGTCCTCGGACATGCGCGGCGACCCGGCGTCTGCCCTGCTGGAAGTGCTGGACCCGGAACAGAACGTGGCGTTTAACGACCACTATCTGGAAGTGGATTACGATCTCTCCGATGTGATGTTTGTGGCGACCTCAAACTCCATGAACATCCCGGCTCCGCTGCTGGACCGTATGGAAGTGATTCGTCTCTCCGGTTATACCGAAGATGAGAAGCTCAACATTGCCAAGCAGCACCTGCTGCCGAAGCAGATTGAGCGTAACGCGTTGAAGAAAAGCGAAATCACGGTGGAGGACAGTGCCATTGTCGGCATTATCCGTTACTACACCCGTGAAGCCGGGGTACGTAGCCTGGAGCGTGAAATCTCCAAACTCTGCCGCAAGGCAGTGAAACAGCTGCTGATGGATAAAACCCTCAAGCACATCACCATTTCCGGCGACAACCTGAAGGATTACCTCGGGGTGCAGCGCGTGGATTACGGCCGGGCCGACACGGAAAACCGCGTTGGTCAGGTAACGGGCCTCGCCTGGACGGAAGTGGGCGGTGACCTGCTGACTATCGAAACCGCCTGTGTGCCGGGCAAAGGCAAACTGACCTACACCGGTTCGCTGGGTGAAGTGATGCAGGAGTCGATCCAGGCTGCCCTGACGGTGGTGCGTGCGCGTGCGGATAAGCTGGGTATCAACCCGGACTTCTACGAAAAACGCGACATCCACGTGCATGTGCCGGAAGGCGCGACGCCGAAGGATGGCCCAAGCGCCGGTATCGCCATGTGTACTGCGCTGGTCTCCTGCCTGACAGGGAACCCGGTGCGTGCCGACGTCGCCATGACCGGTGAAATCACCCTGCGCGGTCAGGTACTGCCGATTGGCGGCCTGAAAGAGAAGCTGCTGGCTGCCCATCGCGGCGGCATCAAAGTGGTGCTGATCCCGGATGAGAACCGTCGCGATCTGGAAGAGATTCCGGATAACGTGATTGCCGATCTGGAGATCCACCCGGTTAAGCGCATCGATGATGTGCTGAACCTGGCGCTGCAAAACCCGGCATTTGGCGCACAGCCGGTCGCGGCTAAATAAGTTCCGATGCCATAAGCGTGATCAGAAGCGGGCAGGTCAGTATGATCTGCCCGCTTTTTTTATGCCTTTTACCCGGCAGACGCGCGCCGGCAGGGCGGGCGGCGGCGGCTTGCATAGGCCCGGCAGGCTTGATATAAAAGCAGCGCAGCCGCGCATCCAGGACTTTTCAGCGCGGCTAAAGATTTTAAAAGGGGATGAATAAGTGAATAAATCACAACTGATCGACAACATTGCCGCAGGGGCTGACATTTCTAAAGCCGCGGCAGGACGTGTTCTGGATGCCATTATCGAGGCGGTGACCGACAGCCTGAAGCAGGGCGAGGATGTGGCGCTGGTAGGGTTCGGCACCTTTGCCGTACGTGAGCGGGCAGCCCGTACCGGGCGCAACCCGCAGACCGGGAAAGAGATCGCGATTCCAGCGGCAAAAGTCCCGGGTTTCCGTGCAGGTAAAGCGTTGAAAGATTCAGTAAACTAATCAGCGGCAGGGTGTTTGTGTGACAGGCGCGGTTTGCCTCAAACTATCACCTGACGTCACTTGCCTGGTAAGGTAAGATACAAGGCGCATCAAAAACGATGCGCTTTTTTTATTTGCAGCACAGGCAGGATGCGGGTTTTAACCCGGTTTACCTGACCTTTCGCGCTACCGCGCAGCGGCGCAGGATGCGCCGGGCATCAATGCCTGCGCAGGGTTGTTAATCTCTACTACAGCGGAGTGTTGTCACACTATGATGGACAATTTACGCGCGGCCTCTAACCATGTCGTGCTCAAGATCATCCTGGCTCTCATTATCCTGTCCTTTGTTCTGACCGGGGTGGGCAACTACCTGATCGGTGGCTCCGGCGACTACGCCGCGAAGGTGAACGGCCAGGAGATTACCCGCGCCCAGTTTGAGCAGGCCTTCCAGAATGAACGTGCCCGTATGCAGCAGCAACTGGGTGAGCAATTTTCCGTACTGGCCGGCAACGAGCAATATATGCAGCAGTTGCGCCAGCAGGTGCTGAACCAGCTGATCGACGTTACCCTGATTGACCAGTACGCCAAAAAACTGGGCATCGCCATCAGTGACGGGCAGGTCAGGCAGAGCATCCTGAAGACGCCCGCCTTCCAGACCAATAACCAGTTCGATAACGAGAAATACCTGGCAATGGTGCGCGGCAGCGGCTACACGCCGGACGGCTACGCACAGGTTGTGCGCCGCCAGTTGCAGGCACAACAGCTGAACCAGGTGTACGGCGGCAGCGAATTTGTGTTGCCGGGCGAAACCGACAGCCTGGCTGCGCTGGTGTTGCAGGAGCGGGATGTCCGCGTGGCCGCGTTTGATACCGACGCCCTGGCTGCCAAACAGACGGCAACCGACGAGGAGCTGAAAGGTTACTACGATCAGCACCAGAATGAATTCATCGCCCCGCAGCAGCTGAAAGTCAGCTACCTGGAGATGGACGCCGCGGCCCTGCAGGACAAGGTAACCGTCACGGATGCCGACGTGGCCGCCTACTACGATCAGCATAAAAGCAGCTTTGGCCAGCCGGAGCGCAAGAAGTTTGCGGTGATTGTCCTGAAGTCCCAGGCTGACGCAGAGGCCGTACTGGCTGAGCTGAAGAAAGGCGAAGATTTTGCGGCGCTCGCCAAAACCAAATCCACCGATACTTTTACCGGCAAACGCGGCGGTGAACTGGACTGGATGGAGCCGGAAACCACGCTGGACGATTTTAAAAACGCCAACCTGACGGAAAAAGGCCAGATTTCCGGCGTGATTAAGTCCTCTTCGGGCTACCTGATCCTGCGTTTGAACGATCTGGAGCCGGCAAAGCTGAAGCCGTTGGATGAAGTGCGCAATGATGTGCTGGCCAAGCTGAAGCAGGAGAAAGCGCTGGACGCTTACTACACGCTGCAACAGAAAGTCAGCGAAGCCGCCACCAATGACAACGAGTCCCTGGCCTCGGCGGAAGAGGTGTCCGGCATTAAAGCGGTTCACACTGACTGGTTCACCCAGCAGACCCTGCCGCAGGCGCTGAACAGCAAGCCGGTAGTGGATGCCCTGTTTGATGGCTCGCTGTTGGGCGAGGGCGGTTCTCCGGGCAGCAACTCCAACGTCATCACCACAGATGGCGACCGCGCCTTTGTCGTGCGGGTGGATGCGCACAAACCACAGGGCGTGAAGCCGTTCGCGGAAGTGCGTGACGCCGTGGTGGCTCAGGTGAAACATCAGAAAGCCCAGGCGCAGGCGCAGGCTGAGGCACAAAAAGTGCTGGCTGAGCTGAAGCAGGGCAAAGGGGATGAGGCGCTGAAAGCTGCCGGCCTGAGCTTTGGCACCACGCAGAAAGTGTTGCGTTCCCAGCAGCCTTCCGCGTTTGAGCAGAGCATCTATGCCCTGCCGCACCCGCAAGCAGGCAAGCCGAACTACGGCGTGACCCAGGATGAAAAAGGCAACGTGGTGATCGTCGCCCTGGATGCCGTCAACCCAGGCAAGCTGCCGGCGGATGAAGTGGCGAACTTCTCCGGCCAGATCAAAGAGGGTGCCACCAACATCACCTTTGATGCGCTGATTGCCGGCCTGCGTCAGTCTGCCAAAATCAAAATGGGCAGCGCGGCACAAGTGCAGTAGCGCTTCCAGAAAAATGTAATCCGTTGCAACACACAAAGGCCGCTTTCGCGGCCTTTTCCACATCTATTATCTGGTCTTTGTATCTGTTTCTGCTTTTCGGCATGGTGTGCGTGCTGAACAACACAAGGAGAAACAGCATGAAAAAATTAGGTATTACCTCACTGTCCCTCGCCCTGGCATTGGGGCTGTCTACCCTGCCGGTGATGCTCCATGCCGCCCCCAACAGCGAAACCACCACGGCTGCGGCACCGGCTAAAAAAGCGGAAAAAGCCCCTGAAGCCAGGGCCGCGGCAGCGCCCCAGGAGGAGAAGGTCAACCTCAATACCGCAGATGCGCAGGCGCTCTCTGACGGGTTAAACGGCGTTGGCCTGAAAAAAGCGGAGGCCATCGTCCGTTACCGTGAGGAGTCCGGGCCGTTCACCGCGGTGGATCAGTTGCAGGAAGTCCCCGGCATCGGGCCGTCCCTGGTGGAGCGCAACCGTGACCGGATGGTTTTGTGAGGCGCTTCGCGTTGCCTTACGCTTTTCTTCACCGGATGAGGCTTTCTGCTACGCTCAGTAAGTGATCCGACCAGTGCGCCTGCGGGCGCACTTTACGCCGGTGTCAGGCTTTATCGCGATGCCGCGTCCACCGTTTATGTCAGGAGAGAAAGAGCCGCTATGCAGACCTTTATTAAAGTCCGGGGATTTCATATTGATGTTTACCAGCACGTTAACAATGCCCGCTATCTTGAGTTTCTGGAGGAAGCCCGCTGGGAGTGGCTGTCAGCGCTGGAGGGGTTTCAATGGATGAAAGCGCGCCAGATCGCCTTTATCGTGGTGAACATCAATATTAACTATCGGCTGCCTGCGGTGCTGGGTGACCTGTTGCAGATCGACAGCCGGCTGGAACGCCTCAACGGGCGCAGCGGGGTGGTCAGCCAGGTGGTGACGCGCAACGGGGACGCCATTGCCGATGCCGCACTGACCTTCGTCTGTATTGATCTGAAAACCCAGAAAGCGCTGCCGCTGGAAGGGGAGTTGCTGGAGAAGTTACGCCAGCTTGAACAGCAGGACAGAGACCTGCCTGCGGGCTGACCGGCATTGTGCCGCGATCGTCTCTCTGCGGCCCGATCTTTATCAGGAAGGGAAGATCCACTACACGCGGTAATGATCACACCCCGGCGCGGGGCGTGATCGGTATCAGAAAGAGGGGGCGAACCCGGTTACTGCAGGCCGCTTTTATGTTTCAGGCTAGCCATGACACCGGCACGGTCTTGCTGATAAACCGCCAGGCCGTTCGCCCGCAGGTGGCAGGCGGCGCATTCACCGCAGCCGTCACCCTGAATGCCGTTGTAACAGGTAAGGGTATCGCGGCGAATGCGCTCCAGCTGCCCGTAGTAGTCGGCCAGCGCCCAGGTTTCCGCTTTGTTCAGCCACATCAGCGGCGTTTCAAACCGGACATCCCGCGCCAGGCCGAGGGAAACGGCCTGGTTCAGCGCTTTGACGAATTCGTCCCGGCAATCCGGGTAGCCGGAGAAGTCCGTTTCGCAGACGCCGGTAATCACGGCTTCCGCCTCAATCTGGTAGGCGTAAATAGAGGCCAGCGTCAGGAACAGGATATTGCGCCCCGGCACAAAGGTGCTGGGCAACGCACCGGCGGCTTCGCTGCCATAGCTGGGGACCGGGATGTTATCCCGCGTGAGGCTGCTGATGGCCAGTTCATTTAACAGGCCGACATCCAGCACCTTATGCGCGCGCGCGCCCAGTGCTGCCGAGAGGGTTTGCGCCACCTCGATTTCTGCCCGGTGCCGCTGCCCGTAGTCGAAGGTGATGCAGTGTACTTCATCATACTGCGCCAGCGCCTGGATCAGGCAGGTGGTCGAGTCCTGGCCGCCACTGAACACCACTACTGCTCGTTTCATGTCATGCTTACCTTTTTATCATGCAAGCCCGGCTGGGGTTCTGCCGGGTATCAATCACTATAGGGTACTTTCCCCGGTGTGGTTTGAACAGCTGTGCGGCGGCGGGCGGCTTAACCGCCGGCAATACCCGGTATCAGGCGCTGCAAAAAGGGTGTGGTGTCGCCGATATGGGCGCTGACCCATTCATCGTTGTAGTAGGTGTCCGGGTAACGTTCACCGCTGTCACACAGCAGGGTCACAATCGAGCCTTGCTCACCGCGCGCCCGCATCTCAGTGGCCAGCAGCAGCGCGCCATAGAGGTTGGTACCGGTTGACGCCCCGGCCCGCCGCCCCAGCATGCGCGTCAGCCAGGTCAGCGCCGCCATGCTGGCAGCGTCCGGCACCTGAATCATCCGGTCAATGACGTCAGGGATGAAGGACGGTTCCACGCGCGGGCGGCCGATGCCTTCAATCCGGCTGCCGCAGGCGCGGGTAAGCTGGGGATTGCGCTGGTGGAAGTAGTCGAAAAACACTGAGTTTTCCGGGTCTACCACCACCAGTTGAGTGTCATGGCCCTGATAACGGATATAGCGCCCGAGGGTGGCGGACGTTCCGCCGGTGCCGGCCCCCATCACCACATAACGTGGGATGGGAAAAGGCTCGCGTGACATCTGGCGGTAAATGCTGTCGGCGATGTTATTGTTGCCGCGCCAGTCAGTAGCCCGTTCCGCATAGGTAAACTGATCCATATAGTGGCCGCCCAGATCGTGGGCCAGATGTTCAGAAGCGGCGTAGATCTGCCCGGTGTGCTCCACAAAGTGGCAGCGGCCGCCATAAAATTCAATCTGCTCGATTTTACGGCGGGCCGTCCCCGCGGGCATCACCGCGATAAACGGCAGCCCCAGCAGCCGGGCAAAATAGGCTTCAGAGATGGCAGTGCTGCCGGAAGAGGCCTCAATTACCGGGGTGTTTTCACGCAGCCAGCCATTGCAAAGCGCATAGAGAAACAGCGAGCGCGCCAGGCGGTGCTTCAGGCTGCCGCTGGGGTGTGTGCTCTCATCTTTCAGGTAGAGGGCAATCCCCGGGAAATCCGGCAGCGGCAGGCGGATCAGGTGAGTGTCGGCAGAGCGCTGGAAATCGGCGTCAATTTCGTGAATGGCGCGTCTGACCCAGGAAGCAGTCATAACATCTCCCGGCAAGGGCAGTGAATTGAGGGTAGCTAAGGGTACGCGGTTAGCGGGAAAAAAGGGTTGCTATCTTGCCTGTGAAATGGCGACATAGGAGAAAATTTTTCTCAGGAGGCCCCGTATGTTAGATAAAATCGATCGTACGCTGTTGCGCCGGCTGCAACAGGACTGCACGTTATCGCTTCAGGCGCTGGCCGAGTCGGTCAACCTGACGGCCACACCCTGCTGGAAACGGCTGAAAAGGCTGGAGGACAACGGGTATATCCGTGGGCGGGTGGCATTACTCGACGGGGAGAAACTGGGCCTGGGGCTGACAGCGTTTATGCTGGTCAAAACCCAGCAGCACAACCGCGAGTGGTATCAGCATTTTGTCAGCCAGACGGAGCAGATGCCGGAGGTGCTGGCCTTCTACCGGATGACCGGCGAGTATGATTACCTGCTGCAAATCCAGGTGGCTGACATGAAAAGCTACGACATTTTCTATAAAAAACTGGTAAACGGGGTGCCCGGGCTGATTGAGGTGACCTCCAGTTTTGCGATGGAAAGGATTAAATACACCACGGCCCTGCCGCTGCCGGAATAACCGGCACCACATCGCTTTTTTCCCCGCTTCTTCTATGCTGCTGGGGGGAAAGGGTCTGATGCAGGGACGCTTCATTTTTTGGGAATAACATCTTGTGAGATTGTTTGCACAACTAGGCTGGTATTTTCGCCGGGAGTGGCGTCGCTATCTCGGTGCGATTGCACTGCTGATTATTATCGCAGGGCTGCAACTGCTGCCGCCAAAACTGGTGGGCGTGATTGTGGACGGCATCACCCAGAAACGGCTCTCCACGGCAGCGGTGCTGGGGTGGATTGGCGTGATTCTGATGACGTCCGTGGTGGTTTATCTGCTGCGTTATGTATGGCGTGTGCTGCTGTTTGGTGCCTCTTACCAACTGGCGGTGGAGCTGCGCGAGCGGTTCTACCGCCAGCTCAGCCGCCAGCACCCGGCCTTCTACCTGCGCCATCGCACCGGTGACCTGATTGCCCGCGCCACCAATGATGTGGACCGGGTGGTATTTGCTGCCGGGGAGGGGGTGCTGACGCTGGTGGACTCGCTGGTGATGGGCTGTGCGGTGCTGGTGGTAATGAGCACCCAGATCAGCTGGCAGCTCACACTGTTGTCACTGGTGCCGATGCCGATCATGGCGATGGTGATCAAACGCTACGGCGATCAGTTGCATCACCGTTTCAAAGCGGCCCAGGCGGCCTTCTCGTCACTGAATGACCAGACGCAGGAGAGCCTGACCAGCATCAGGATGATCAAGGCGTTTGGGCTGGAGGATCACCAGTCCGGTCAGTTCGCGCGCGTGGCCGCCGATGCCGGGGCGAAAAACCTGCGGGTGGCGCGGGTGGATGCCCGCTTCGACCCGACCATCTATATCGCCATCGGCATGGCTAACCTGCTGGCGATTGGCGGCGGCAGCTGGCTGGTGGTAAACGGCACGCTGACACTCGGCCAACTGACCAGTTTTGTGATGTATCTGGGGCTGATGATCTGGCCGATGCTGGCGCTGGCCTGGATGTTCAATATTGTCGAGCGCGGCAGTGCCGCTTACAGCCGTATCCGTGGCTTGCTGAGGGAGGCACCGTCGGTGAAGGACGGCGACCAGCCGCTGCCGGCGGGGCGGGGCGAGTTGCAGGTTGAGATTGCGCGTTTCCACTACCCGGAAAACAGCCATGCGGCGCTGCATGATGTCAGTTTCCGCCTGCAGCCGGGGCAGATGCTCGGCCTGTGCGGCCCGACCGGGGCCGGGAAAAGTACCCTGCTGGGGCTGGTACAGCGCCAGTTTGACGTCAGCGAAGGGGAGATCCGGTATCACGGGCTTGCGTTGCAGACCATTAAACTGGATGCGTGGCGCGGGCGGCTGGCGGTCGTCAGCCAGACGCCGTTCCTCTTCTCCGACAGCGTCGCGCAAAACATTGCCCTGGGCCGCCCGGAGGCGACCCCGGCGCAGATTGAGCAGGCCGCCCGGCTGGCCAGCGTGCATGAGGATATTCTGCGCCTGCCGCAGGGTTATGAAACAGAAGTGGGCGAGCGCGGGGTGATGCTCTCCGGCGGCCAGAAGCAGCGGATTGCCATTGCGCGGGCGCTGCTGCTGGAGGCGGAGATCCTGATCCTGGACGATGCGCTCTCCGCAGTGGATGGCCGCACCGAACATGAGATTCTCAGCAATCTGCGGCAGTGGGGCAGTAACCGCACGGTGATCATCAGCGCGCACCGCCTCTCAGCATTGACCGAGGCCAGCGAAATTCTGGTATTCAACCAGGGCACCGTGATGCAGCGCGGCGATCATGAGACGCTGGCAGCCCAGCCCGGCTGGTACCGCGATATGTACCGTTATCAACAACTTGAAGCGGCTCTGGATGAACCGGCCGATCAGCAGGAGGCGCATGATGCCTAAGTTCCAGTCCATGTGGCCGACCCTGAAACGCCTGCTGGCCTACGGCTCCCCCTACCGTAAGCCGCTGATTCTGGGCGTGCTGATGTTATGGGTGGCGGCCGCCGCCGAAGTGGGCGGGCCGCTGCTGATCAGCTATTTCATTGATCATGTCGTCGCCCGCGGCAGCTTGCCGCTGGGGCTGGTTTCCGGCCTGGCTGCCGGTTATATCCTGCTGAACCTGCTGGCGGCGGCACTGCACTATTTCCAGTCGATCCTGTTTAACCGGGCTGCGGTCGGCGTGGTACAGACACTGCGCATTGACGTGATGGACGCCGCCCTGCGGCAGCCGCTGAGTGAATTTGATATTCAGCCGGTGGGCCAGCTTATTTCGCGCGTCACCAATGACACCGAAGTGATCCGCGACCTCTATGTCACCGTGGTCTCCACGGTGCTGCGCAGCGTGGCCCTGATCAGCGCCATGCTGGTGGCGATGTACAGCCTGGACTGGCGCATGGCGTCGGTGGCGGTCTGCATCTTCCCGGCAGTACTGGTGGTGATGGTGGTCTACCAGCGTTACAGCACGCCGATTGCCCGCCGGGTGCGCGGCTATCTGGCGGACATCAATGACGGCTTTAATGAAGTGATCAACGGCATGGGCGTGATCCAGCAGTTCCGCCAGCAGGCGCGCTTCGCGGAGCGCCTGAGCGCGGCCAGCTGGGCGCATTACCATGCGCGGATGCAGACGCTGCGGATTGAGGGTTTCCTGCTGCGCCCGCTGTTGAGCCTGTTTTCCACCCTGGTGCTGTGCGGCCTGCTGATGCTGTTTGGCTTCAGCGCCGTCGGCAGCGTGGGCGTGGGGGTGCTTTACGCCTTCATCAACTACCTGGGGCGGCTGAATGAGCCGCTGATTGAGCTCACCTCCCAGCAGTCGATCCTGCAACAGGCGGTGGTGGCCGGGGAGCGCATCTTTGAGCTGATGGACCGGGTGCAGCAGCAGTATGGCGGCGATGACCGGCCGCTGACCAGCGGCTGCATTGAGATTGATAACGTCAGCTTCGCCTACCGGGATAATAAAAACGTACTGGAGCAGATCTCGCTGGGGGTACCGTCACGCGGGTTTGTGGCGCTGGTGGGGCATACCGGCAGCGGCAAAAGTACGCTGGCGAACCTGCTGATGGGGTACTACCCGCTGAGCCACGGGCAGATCCGGCTGGATGGCCGGCCGCTCTCCTCCTTGTCACACCGGGCGCTGCGCCAGGGTGTGGCAATGGTGCAGCAAGACCCGGTGGTGCTGGCGGAGTCGGTGTACGCCAACGTCACCCTGGGGCGTGAGATCGATGAGCAGGAGGTGTGGCTGGCCCTGGAAACCGTGCAACTGGCGGAGCTTGTCCGTGATATGCCGGAAGGCATTCACACGCGGCTGGGCGAGCAGGGGAACAATCTCTCCGTAGGCCAGAAGCAACTGCTGGCAATGGCACGGGTACTGGTGCAGGCCCCGCAGATCCTGATTCTGGATGAGGCGACCGCCAACATCGACTCCGGGACGGAACAGGCGATCCAGCGCGCGTTGCGCGCCATCCGTGAGCGCACCACGCTGGTGGTGATCGCCCACCGCCTCTCTACCGTGGTGGATGCTGACACCATTCTGGTATTACACCGCGGCCATGCGGTGGAGAGGGGCACCCATGCGCAGCTCCTGGCACAACAGGGCCGTTATGCGCAGATGTACCAGATGCAACTGGTGGGTGAGCAGCTGGAAGCGGATGCCGGGCAACCTGCTGCCGCCAACGCCCCGCAGGAGCCGGTCTCCCTCTGATGCCTTCCGGCAGTGCCTGCTTCTGCGGGCACTGCCGCCTTCTTTTTTGCCCTCCCTTGCGTCGCTTCCCCTCGCTTTCGCACCATTATCAGGCAGTGATCCACGCCAAACCGGTACCCTTGCACACTTCTAAAGCGCATTGCACTAAAAGGAGGCGGGTCTATGCTTTCCTTGGGGTGACTTAAGTCAAATTACCCGGCCCGGCCGGCCGGGAAAGGGCGGACAGTGCCCCCCATCCCCTCTATTCACAGACGAAATCATTTATGGCACACCCTTTGCTTTAAACAAGCCATCGGGCGCATGTTTAACGCGACAGGGCTCTTAATTTGAGGAGTGGCAATATGAAGCTGGTTACCGTGGTGATCAAACCATTCAAACTGGAAGATGTGCGTGAAGCGCTCTCTTCTGTCGGCATTCAGGGGCTGACCGTGACGGAAGTCAAAGGCTTCGGTCGCCAGAAAGGCCATGCGGAGCTTTATCGCGGGGCGGAATACAGCGTTAACTTCCTGCCAAAAGTCAAAATTGATATTGCCATTGCTGACGACCAGCTGGATGAAGTGATTGATGTGATCAGCAAAGCTGCCTACACCGGAAAAATCGGTGACGGCAAAATTTTCGTTGCAGAGTTGCAGCGTGTGATTCGTATTCGTACCGGCGAAACCGACGAAGCAGCATTGTAATTTCAGGCTCGGATGAGTGAATAAGGGGATGGGTTTATAATGAAAAAACGTTTATCCATAATGGGCCTTGGCGCTGCGGCCATGCTGCCGTCACTGGCAATGGCCGCACCGCCGGCCGTCGCTGATAAAGCAGACAACGCCTTTATGATGATCTGCACGGCGCTGGTGTTGTTCATGACGGTGCCGGGCGTGGCGCTGTTTTACGGCGGCCTGTTGCGTTCCAAAAACGTGCTGTCGATGCTGACGCAGGTAATGGTGACCTTCGCGCTGGTGTGTGTGCTGTGGATGCTCTACGGCTACAGCCTGGCTTTCAGCGAAGGCAACGCCTTCTTTGGCGGCTTCCAGACGGCGCTGCTGAAAGGCATTACCGTTGATAGCCTCAGCGGGACGTTTGCCCAGTTCATTCATGTCGCTTTCCAGTGCTCGTTCGCCTGCATCACCGTGGCGCTGATTGTCGGCGGTTTCGCGGAACGTGTCCGGTTCTCGGCGGTACTGATTTTCACCGTGATCTGGCTGACCTTCTCCTACCTGCCGATTGCCCATATGGTATGGGGCGGCGGCTTCCTGGCCGCTGACGGCGCGCTGGACTTCGCCGGCGGCACCGTGGTGCACATCAACGCCGCGATTGCCGGCCTGGTCGGGGCATATCTGTTGGGTAAACGCGCCGGTTTCGGCAAGGAAGCGTTTAAACCCCACAACCTGCCGATGGTCTTCACCGGCGCAAGCATCCTCTATGTCGGCTGGTTCGGCTTCAATGCCGGTTCCGCCAGTGCGGCCAACGGCATCGCCGCGCTGGCATTCGTCAATACCGTGATGGCAACGGCAGGGGCGATTCTCTCCTGGATTCTGGTGGAGTGGATGGTGCGCGGCAAGCCTTCCCTGCTGGGTGCCTGCTCCGGCTGCATCGCCGGGCTGGTGGCGATTACCCCGGCCGCCGGTTATGTGGGCGTCGGCGGTGCCCTGATTATCGGGCTGGTGGGCGGTGTGGCCGGCCTGTGGGGCGTGGTCATGCTCAAACGCTGGCTGCACGCGGATGACACCTGCGACGTCTTCGGTGTGCACGGCGTGTGCGGCATTACCGGCTGTATTCTGACCGGGGTCTTCACCTCCTCCTCACTGGGCGGTGTGGGCTATGCCGAGGGTGTCAGTATGGCGCATCAGGTCTGGGTCCAGCTGTTCAGCGTCGGCCTGACGCTGGTCTGGTCCGGCGTGGTGGCCTTTATCGGCTACAAAATTGCTGATATGGTGGTAGGGCTGCGTGTTCCGGAAGATCAGGAGCGCGAAGGGCTGGATGTAAACAGCCACGGCGAGAACGCCTACAACCAGTAATGGCGGCGGGATAGACAGGGCAGTGCGCTAAAAACAAGAAAAACAGGTGGCACCGGCACAGCGTGAGATTCCCACACGGTGCCGGGTAAAAGGCACCGGACAACATGCAAAAACATCACAGAGTGTGAAGCAATAATAATGATGATAGAGGGGCGGTGGCGCAATCCACCGCCCTTTTTTTATGCCTGTCAGCCTGGCCTGGGGATCAGCTGCGGCGGCGGATCACGCCTTCCTGCACCGTAGAGGCGACCAGCACGCCGTCACGGGTGTAGAACTGGCCGCGCACAAACCCACGCGCGCCGGAGGCGGAGGTGCTCTCTACCGCGTAGAGCAGCCAGTCATCCAGCCGGAACGGGCGGTGGAACCACATGGAGTGGTCAATGGTGGCGACCTGCATCCCCGGTTCCAGGAAGCCTACCCCGTGCGGTTGCAGGGCGGTCGGCAGGAAGTTGAAATCAGAGGCGTACCCCAGCAGATACTGGTGGGTGCGAAGATCGTCCGGCATTTCGCCATTGGCACGGAACCAGACATGGCGCTCAGGTTCTGCCACCTTACCCTGCAACGGGTTATGAAACGCCACCGGCCGCATCTCAATCGGCCGCTGCCCGATGAACTTGTCCCGCACTTTCTCCGGGATCAGGTGGGCAAATTTCTGCGCAATCTCCGTCTCGGACATCAGCGCCTCCGGGGGCGGCACTTCCGGCATGGTGTTCTGGTGCTCAAACCCCGCCTCCTGGCACTGGAAGGAGGCCGTCATATAAAAGATAGGTTTGCCGTTCTGCACCGCTTTGACCCGCCGGGCGCTGAAGCTGTTGCCGTCGCGCAGGATCTCGACGTCATAAATAATCGGTTTGCTGCTGTCACCGGGGCGCAAAAAATAGCTGTGGAAAGAGTGGATACCGCGCTCCGCGGGGACGGTCTGTTTAGCCGCATACAGCGCCTGACCCACAACCTGGCCGCCAAATACCTGACGCAGGCCCAGATCTTCACTCTGGCCGCGGAACAGCCCCTCTTCGATTTTTTCCAGATCGAGCAGATCCAGTAAATTTTTCAATGCCTGACTCATGGGGGGATCTCATTCAGGTTGGAATAACGTGGGCATGGGGCCGGCATTTTCCGCCGCCACGCGTGCCCTTTAACAGACATAGCCCGTTATCAGCCACAGTCTTCCATTAGCATAGTAGTGGATTTAGCGGGGGTGAAGAAGGGTGGCGGGCAGGGGGCCGCAGGAATTTTTCAGGGTTATGTGCCACAATTATTGGGTAAAGTGGTTAATGCCACTATCCCGACGCCGGCGTCAGCTGCCGGCAAAGAGGTAATCATAACAAGGAGTGCAATTGATGAAACTTTGGCAGATTGTAGGTGGAACCGCGCTGTCTTTGACCCTGGCCGGATGTGCGTCTCAGTCGGCACCGCCGCCGTCACCGCCGCCGGGTAATGGCGCCCCGTCGACCGCTGCGATTCAACAGCCTTCCGTCAACGGGACAATTAATATCAGCCAGCGCGTGACGCTGCCGCCCGATGCGGTGCTGACCGTAACACTTTCTGATGCCTCCACATCGGACGCGCCGTCGAAAGTCATCGCGCAGAGCGTGGCACGTACGGAAGGTAAACAGGCACCTTTCCCCTTTGTGCTGCCGTATAACCCACGCGATATTAAACCCGATGCCCACCTGATCCTGAGTGCAGCCATTACCCAGAGCAATGGCCAGATGATGTTTATGACGGATTCTATTCAGGAAGTCATCAATAACGGCAAAGCCGCGCAGATTGCGCTGAAGCTGGTTCCGCTGGCCTCTGTGCCGATGACCGCCAAGCCGTCTACTCTGGGGCCGTTGGATACCTCGCCAAATAACCCTGTGCCTTCCAGCCTGAACCCGGCACCGTCACCGATGCCATAAGGGCCCGGCCGGCAGCAGCGCCTGCCGGCCTTATCCTTTCCAGCCAAACCGGCTTAAATCGATCGCACTGTCCGGCCCAAACAGGATGCCTTCTGACAACAGGGCCTGCCGCTGGCGCTGGAAATCTTCCCCTTGTAATGAAATCCCGCCATGGCGGTTCACCACCCGGTGCCAGGGCAGGCGGCTTCCTTCAGGCAACCGCCGTAATACGCCCCCCACCTGGCGCGCCGCCCGCGGTGAGCCGGCCAGACGCGCAACCTCACCATAGGTGGTGACCCGCCCCTCAGGAATAGCGGCAACAATGTGGTAAACACGCTGGTTAAAATTACCCGGTTCGTTCATCTCTGCTCCTGAAAAAGGGGGTAAAAAGGTGAGCCGCTATTTAAAAGTAAAACAGAGGGGCAGAAAAGGGTGGATCAGGCAGAAATACCCTGCCGGCCGCCGCCGGCGGGGGAGGGGCTGCCGGCCGATCGTTTAAGAAAGCAACGGTCGGCCGGTAATGGGTTGCTTTTGCAGGGGGGTTCCCTGATAATGCTCCCCGCTCCAGAGTATTGGAGCCGTCAATGGAGGCCCTGTTGGTTCTCCCGCAACACTAACTTGTGAACTCGGTCAGGTCCGGAAGGAAGCAGCCGCAGCAGGCGTCGTGTGTGCCGGGATGTAGCTGGCAGGGCCTCCACCCAATTCTGCACTGCCTCATTATTCTTCCTTCTGATATTCCTCTGCTTTTTTTATTATGCGATGCATTCTGCGCGCATATCGCCACGCCTTTACCCTTTTCCAGAAAATAAAGATGACTGCGCCCGGCTGTTCTGTGACATGCCTGTAATGCATTTTTCTAAAAATAGCCCGTTTTGCCGCTTTTATGTGCGGAATTAATCAGTTTTATTAATGTAAGTGCATAAGCAGGGCATGTTTACTCGCAGGGAAATAATGTTAGCAGACAACGCGTGGCCTGCTTGCCATATTTACTCAGAAAAAGCGAACGCGGGGCGACGCCATGAAAAGGCAGGAAAAGAGAAGAAAGGAATAAGCCAGAGATCAGGAAGGTAGTGAAAGGCTCTGCGCTAAGTGATTGAAGCCGATAGAAGTATCGGCTCAACGTTATTTATCTTAACGGAACGCTAAGCGGCAATTAACGGACATACTTCCAGACAGAGGTCGGAACTTTGTCGTAGAGTTTATTCATGGTCAGCTCAGCGAGGCGGTGATCGGCCGCGGAATAAAACATCTCAAGCTCGTCATCGGAAAGTTCATACTTATTCTTTTCAATAACACGCTCTAATGTGTCTATTGTTGTGCATTTACGTAAACGCATCAGGTAATCGATCTTTTTCATCATAGTCATAATGGTTCTAATCTTATATAAGTAGATGGTAGGAATTATCTATTAAGTTCTGATCAGGGTACAGATATTCTCTTCTGAGAACATTCCGAATAATCGTCTTTTCGTTTTTTGCCACCGCTTTAAATCGGCGGTACTGACGCCATAATTACCAAACAGCGTGTAAGTGTCATCAAGATACTCTTCGACCCGGTCAGCCAGCGTAAGTTCATCCTGATATTTTATTTTAAAACTCATGACGAAAGAAGCAATATGTTCAATGAGTTCGTTCAGTTGCAGATTAACCTCAGAAGTCGGGTCATTTACCCAGCCATGGTGGCTGTCCCCCAGGGTGGCAATTCCTTCGTCATACAGATTTTCACACAAGAACTTCAGTTGGGCCACGTCATGACGTTTAGGCGAATACTCATCCATATCATCTCCTCCGTTAGGTCGTTATTCATGTTGATAACACTAAGTGAGTAATTTAATAACCGACAGATGAGAGATCATTTTAATCTGTGATGGCTGATGTCCTTACGAATAAATATAAAACATTTTCCAGTATCGTGGGAGGAAGAATTACTCAAAATTACAATTCATCGGAAGGTGACGGGCGGCTGTTATCAATGATATTGAAACAGAGCTGGGAGCCTGAATGTGTAAAGGTGATTCTTTCTTCCTTATGCTCAACGGCGTCAATATCCAGGCAGCCGTTAAAAATTGTCCAGCGGTAGTGATAAGTCATTGAATAATCTGAGCCGGAAAGGGGCACTATCTGGGTAACCCTCAGACTGCCGGGTTCATACCGGGCATTATCTGAATAATAGCTCAAATTCCCGACCAGCGTATCTTCAAGCTGAGAAATATGCGCGTCGACTATTTTTTGGATGTCAGAAACAGAAAGTGCTGCCTCGTCAGAGGGTAAAGAAATACACCGTTGCATTTATTCATCATGTTTTATTGATGCGTATTTGTAGTATTGCACACTCCTGAACCTTTTGTCAGCGCGGAACCGGGACTTTTTTGCCGGCACCTGCTTTCTTATCCTACTGAAAATTAGCGGTTTTATTGGCAGGACATAAAAAATTACTCTTTAATTGCCGGTTTCTGCATCACCAATAACAAATTTTCAGATTCCGGCCAGGGTGCGCTGGTGTTGCCTCACGGCTTTTGATCTTTCTCATCGTTGAATCGGGCAAGTTTTTGTGATGTTATAATATAACAATTACTGATGCCGGATTCGTTATGACTCTTTTCCATGTTTCGCCTGACCGCCTGAACTGGCTGATGGCCTCTGCCCCGGCGCGCGGCCTGGCCGCGGTTTTGCTGTTGGCGCTGCTGTGGGCCGCCATTTACTGGGCGAACCTCTTGCCATGATTACCCTCCGCCACCTCACTGCCGGGTACGGGCGGCAGCCTGTGACCCTTCCGCTTAACGGTGTTTTCCGGCCCGGATCGCTGACGGCCGTGATCGGCGCTAACGGCAGCGGCAAATCCACACTGCTTAAAACGCTGGCCGGGTTGCAGCCCCCGGTTTCCGGGGCGGTGCAGCTGGCCCGCAGCGAGCGTCGTCAGCTCGCTTTTCTGCCGCAGCAGGCCGATCTCGACCGCCAGTTTCCTTTGCTGGTGGAGGATGTGGTGGCAATGGGGCTATTACGGCACCGCGGCGTATTCGGGCGGTTTACCCGTCACCACCGGCAGCAGGTTGTGCAGGCGTTGGGGCAGGTGGGCATGGCCGGGTTTGCCCGTGAGCCGATAGGCAGGCTTTCTGGCGGGCAATTCCAACGTGTGCTGTTTGCCCGCCTGCTGGTGCAACAGGCACCGTTAATCCTGCTGGATGAGCCCTTTACCGGCATCGATGCCGCAACGGTCCGGCTGTTGCTGGATCTTATCGCCGGGTGGCACACGCAGCAGCGTACCGTGATCGCCGTATTACACGATATTGAGATGGTCAGCGCCTGTTTTCCACAGACGCTCCTGCTTCACCCGCAGGGTAACGCCTGGGGGAATACGGCGCAGGTGCTGGTTCAGCAGCATGGCCGGGCCGCTGAACCCCCGGTTGAAAACGGGCCTGTTGCCGGGAAGAGGCTGTCGTGGGGGGAGGCCGCCTTATGACGTTGCATCTGCTGAGCGACCCTTTCCTGACCTTCGGGTTTATGCGCCGTGCGCTGGTTGCCTGTCTGGCCCTGTCACTCAGCGCTGCGCCGCTGGGCGTTTTTTTGCTGTTGCGGCGCATGAGCCTGGTGGGGGATGCCCTTTCCCATGCGGTGCTGCCCGGCGCGGCGATAGGTTATTTGCTTTCCGGCATGTCTCTGGTGGCGATGGGCATCGGCGGTTTTATTGCCGGTCTGGCTGTTGCCATGCTTTCCGGCTGGGTCAGCCGCCATACGGCCTTAAAAGAAGATGCGAGTTTTGCCGGTTTCTATCTTGGATCGCTGGCGTTGGGGGTGACGCTGGTCTCCCTGCGCGGCTCCAGTATGGATCTGCTGCATGTGCTGTTTGGCTCTATCCTGGCAGTGGATGCCCATGCCCTGTTGCTGGTGGGGGCGATTGCTTCGCTCTCTCTGCTGGTGCTGGCGGTGCTTTACCGCGCGCTGGTGATCGAATCTTTCGATAAAACTTTTCTACAGCTCAGTGCCGGGCGCTGGCTGCCGGTGACTCACGCGGCATTTCTGGCGCTGGTGGTGATTAATCTGGTGGCCGGCTTCCAGATCCTCGGCACCCTGATGTCCGTGGGGCTGCTGATGTTACCGGCTGCCGCCGCCCGGCTATGGGCGCGCACTTTGCCGGCAACCCTGCTGACGGCTATCGCGTTTGGCATGGCCGCCAGCCTGGCCGGGTTGCTCTGGTCCTATTACGCCTCGATCCCCGCCGGCCCGGCCATTGTGCTGAGTGCCGCTCTGCTGTTTTTTATCTCAGTTTTATTTGGCCGGTGCGGCGGTTTTTTCGCCGCTGCCCGGTCGTTATAGTGTGTCAGATAAGGAGATTTCATGAAGTATTTACCGGTGGTGTTGACTACGGCTGCCCTGTTGTCTGCCCCCTCAGCGATGGCAAAAACCGTGGAGACCGTGGCCAGTTTTTCCATTCTGGGTGATATGGTGCAGCACATCGGCGGGGAACATGTGCACGTCACGACCCTGGTCGGGCCGGACGGCGATCCGCACAGCTATGAACCCCGCCCGCAGGACAGCCAGGCGCTGGCCAAGGCGGATCTGGTCTTTGTCAGCGGGCTGGGGCTGGAAGGGTGGATGGATCGCCTGATCGGGGCCTCCGGGTATCACGGGCATCCGGTGGTGGCTTCGGCAGGCGTGAATACCCGTCAGATGGAAGAGGACGGGAAAACCATCACCGATCCCCATGCCTGGAACAGTATGCAAAACGGCATCCTCTACGCCCGGCATATTATGGATGCGCTGATCGCCGCTGACCCGCAGGATGCGGACTATTTCCGGCAGCACGGCACGGCTTATATCACGCAGTTACAGCAGCTTGACCAGTGGGCCAAACAGCAGTTTGCCCAGGTACCGGCAGAAAAACGCAAGGTACTGACGAGCCATGATGCGTTTGGCTATATGGGGCGCGAGTATGGCGTCACCTTTATGGCCCCGGTGGGCTTCTCCACTGAGGCACAAGCCAGCGCCAGTGACGTCGCGGCATTGATCGGGCAGATCAGGCAGCAGCATGTTTCGGCCTATTTTATTGAAAACCAGACCGATCCGCGGCTGGTGAAACAGATTGCCGCGGCCAGCGGCGCGCAGCCTGGCGGGGAACTCTATCCGGAGGCGTTGTCACCTTCCAATGGCCCGGCCCCTACCTATGTCCGGGCATTTCAGCATAATGTGACCGCCCTGGTCAGCAGCATGAAATAAGGATGATCCCGTCGCGTATGCCGCGGCGGGATGACGTTATCGGCACATAAAAAAGCCCCGCTGGGCAGCCGCGGGGCTTTTTACGTTATCAGAATGGCTTAATCAGAACAGCTTAGCGGCGTTTTTTCCGGCCTTGCACTGCTTTGAAGCGTGGGTTGCTTTTACAGATGACATACACACGGCCGTGGCGGCGGACCACTTTGCAATCTTTATGGCGAAGCTTGGCTGAACGCAATGAACTGAGTACCTGCATGGTGTCCTCCTCAGGCAGATTTAGGCGTCAGGAAACGGCCAAACCGCTGCTGGAAGCGTGCGGTGCTGCCCTCTTTGGAAAACTCTTTCTGTTTCCCGGTGTAGTAGGGATGGGAGGCAGAAGAGATTTCAATTGCCACGTAGGGCATTTCGCGGCCTTCCCACTCAATGGTGCGGTCAGTACGCATCGTTGACCCTACGGCAAAGTAGGTATCGCTGCTGGTGTCGTGAAACACCACGGTACGGTAATCGGGATGAATGCCGGTGCGCATCATGCTCTCCTTTTGGGTATGTTATAACATAACAATTGATGTGCCCAGTATTGCGCAAAGCAGGGCGGATAGCAAGCCCATTGCGGCCCGGCAGTAAACCGCAGGCAAAAAAAAGCCGCGCAGTGCGCGGCTTTTAAGTTCAAAAAGCGTGGGTTAGTGCTTGTTCAACGAAACGTCAGGGGTGTGGCTATGCTCCACATCGTCTGATTTTTTGCTGAAGCGGCGGCGAACCACCACAAAGAAGACCGGCACGAAGAAGATCGCCAGGATGGTGGCGGTCACCATCCCGCCCATTACCCCGGTACCTACCGCATTTTGCGCGCCGGAACCGGCACCGGTCGAGATAACCAGCGGTAACACACCCAGGATAAAGGCCAGCGAGGTCATCAGGATCGGGCGAAGACGCATCCGCACCGCTTCCAGGGTCGCTTCAATCAGCCCTTTGCCCTCTTTGTCCATCAGATCCTTGGCGAATTCCACAATCAGGATGGCGTTCTTCGCCGACAGACCAATGGTGGTCAACAGCCCTACCTGGAAGTAGACGTCGTTGCTCAGGCCACGGAAGGTCGCGGCAAGCAGCGCCCCGATCACCCCGAGCGGCACCACCAGCATAACGGAGAACGGAATCGACCAGCTTTCATACAGCGCCGCCAGGCAGAGGAACACCACAATCAGCGAGATGGCATACAGGGCAGGGGCCTGGTTACCCGAGAGCCGCTCCTGATAAGACATACCCGTCCAGTCGTAGCCGATACCGGTCGGCAGTTTCGCCGCCAGTGACTCCATCATCGCCATGGCTTCACCACTACTCTTACCGGGCGCAGGCTGGCCCAGCAACTCCATAGACGGCAAGCCGTTATAGCGTTCAAGGCGCGGCGAACCGTGCTCCCAATGGGAGGTGGAGAAGGAGGAGAACGGCACCATCTGGCCATTGCTGCCGCGCACATACCAGTTGTTGAGATCGCTCGGCAACATGCGGTATTGCGCCTGCGACTGCACGTAGACTTTCTTCACGCGGCCGCGGTCAATAAAGTCATTCACGTAGCTGCCGCCCCAGGCAGAGCCCAGCGTGGTGTTGATGTCGGAGATAGAGACACCCAGGGCTTCCGCTTTCTCCTGATCGATTTCCAGTTTGAACTGCGGGGTATCCTCCAGGCCGTTCGGGCGCACACCCACCAGCAGGTCACTGTGCTGGGCAATCATGCCGAGCAGCTGGTTACGCGCTTCGGTGAGTTTGTTGTGGCCCAGGTTAGCCTGGTCAATCAGCTGGAAATCGAAGCCGGTAGCCGTACCCAGCTCAACAATCGCCGGGAGGTTGAACGGGAAGACCATGGCATCTTTAATGGCGGAGAAGGTGCCCATCGCCCGCCCGGCAATCGCCGGTACTTTATTCTCTTCACCGCTGCGTTCAGACCAGTCTTTCAGGCTGACGAAGGCGATACCGGTGTTCTGGCCCTGGCCGGAGAAACCGAAGCCGTTAACCGCAAACACCGAGTTCACGTTGGCTTTCTCTTTCTCCAGATAGTAGTTGGTTACCTCATCCAGCACTTTTTGCGTCCGCTCCTGGGTGGCCCCGGCCGGCAGCTGAACCATGGTCAGGAACACCCCCTGATCCTCTTCCGGCAGGAAGGAGGTCGGCAGGCGGACGAACAGCAGCGCCATCCCGACCACAATCACCAGGTAGACCAGCAGATAGCGGCCGGTGCTGCGCAGGATATTGCCCACGCTGTCGGTGTAGTGGTTGGTGCTGCTTTCGAACATCCGGTTGAACCAGCCGAAGAAGCCTTTCTTGTCATCATGGTGGCCTTTCGGCACCGGCTTCAGCAGGGTGGCACAGAGTGCCGGGGTCAGGATCAGTGCGACAATCACCGACAGCACCATCGCGGACACGATAGTGATCGAGAACTGACGGTAGATTACCCCGGTCGAGCCGCCAAAGAAGGCCATCGGGATAAACACCGCAGAGAGCACCAGCGCAATCCCCACCAGCGCGCCCTGGATCTGCTCCATCGATTTTTTGGTGGCCTCTTTCGGCGGCAGGCCCTCTTCGACCATCACACGCTCGACGTTCTCCACCACGACGATGGCGTCATCCACCAGCAGGCCGATCGCCAGCACCATACCGAACATCGTCAGGGTGTTGATCGAGTAGCCGAAGGCAGCGATGACCGCAAAGGTCCCGAGCAATACGACCGGTACCGCAATGGTCGGAATCAGCGTCGCACGGAAGTTTTGCAGGAAGAGGTACATCACCAGGAACACCAGCACGATCGCTTCGAACAGCGTTTTCACCACTTCGTTAATCGAGATCTGGACGAAAGGCGTGGTGTCGTACGGGTAAACCACCTGCATCCCATTCGGGAAGAAGGGTTTGAGTTTGTCCAGCGTGGCTTTTACTGCTTTGGAGGTGTCCAGGGCGTTGGCACCGGTCGCCAGTTTGATGCCGAGGCCGGCAGCCGGCTGGCCGTTGAAGCGTGCCACCACGCTGTAGTTTTCACCGCCCAGCTCAATGGTTGCCACGTCACGCAGGCGCACCTGGGAGCCGTCCGGGTTCACTTTCAGCAGGATTTTACCGAACTCTTCCGTCGAGGTAAGGCGCGTCTGCGCAATGATGGAGGAGTTCAGCTGCTGCCCTTTTACCGGCGGCGTCCCGCCCAGCTGACCGGCGGCCACCTGGTTATTCTGCACCGTAATGGCGTTAATCACGTCCACCGGGGTGAGCGCAAAGTTGGTCAGCTTGTTCGGGTCCATCCAGATGCGCATCGCATACTGGGAACCAAACAGCTGCACGTCACCCACACCGCTGGTACGGCTGATCGGGTCCTGAATATTCGACGCCACATAGTCCGCAATATCTTCCTGCGTCATGGTGCCGTTGTTATTCACGAAACCGGCCACCATCAGGAAGCTGCTGCTCGACTTCTGTACCTTGATCCCCTGTTGCTGCACTTCCTGCGGCAGCAGCGGCATCGCCAGCTGCAGCTTGTTCTGCACCTGCACTTGGGCGATGTCAGCATCCGTGCCGGAGGCGAAGGTCAGCGTCAGGGTCACACTGCCGGACGAGTCACTGGAGGAGGCCATGTACATCAGGTTATCGATGCCGTTCATGTTCTGCTCGATAACCTGCGTCACGGTATCCTGCACCGTCTGCGCGTCAGCACCCGGGTAGTTGGCGGAAATTTCAATCGCCGGAGGCGCAACCGTCGGATATTGCGCAATCGGCAGCTTTAATATCGACAGGCCGCCCGCCAGCATAATAATGATGGCGATAACCCACGCAAAAATGGGGCGATCTATAAAGAACTTAGCCATGTATTACCGGCTCCTATTAAGACTTCGAGGCGTTGTCGGACGATGCCTGCTGCTGTTCACCTGCGGGTTGCGCCGGCGCATCAGCGCTCACTTCCTGTACCTTCACCTGCGCGCCCGGCTTCACCTTCTGCAGGCCGGTCACGATGACGCGGTCACCCGCTTTCAGGCCCTCGGTGACCAGCCATTTATCCCCAATCGCCTGGGAGGTCTTCAGGGTACGGTTCTCAACTTTGTCACCGGCACCTACCACCATCGCGGTGGCTTCACCACGCGGGTTGCGGGTAATGCCCTGTTGCGGCACCAGCAGCGCATTTTCATTCACGCCCTCATCCAACCGCGCACGCACAAACATCCCCGGCAGCAGGATATGGTCCGGGTTCGGGAACACGGCACGCAGGGTGATGGAACCGGTGGTTTCGTCCACGGTCACGTCAGAGAACTCCAGCGTCCCTTCCTGTTTGTACTGGCTGCCGTTTTCCATCAGCAGCGTCACTTTGGCTTTGCCGTTCTGCTGCTTCAGCGACCCTTCCGCCATCTCCTGCTGTAGACGCAGGAAATCGGTGCTGGACTGGGTAACGTCAACATAGATCGGGTCAAGCTGCTGTACGGTGGCCAGGGCATTGGTCTGCCCGCTGGTGACCAGCGCGCCTTCGGTGACGCTGGATTTGCCGATACGGCCGCTGATAGGGGAGGTGACTTTGGTGTAAGCCAGGTTGATACGCGCGGTTTCCACGGCGGCTTTGGCAGCGAGCACCGAGGCATCGGCGGAGCTGGCGTCGGCCTGCGCCTGATCGTAATCCTGTTTACTGATGTAGTTAGTCCCGAGCAGGGGCTTATAACGGTTCAGTGTCACACGGGCGATTTGGGCAGTGGCCTCGGCCTTGGCCAGATCGCCTTTGGCACTGTTATAGGAAGCCTGATACGTTGCAGGATCGATCTGATAAAGGGAGGTGCCTGCCTGAATATCACTGCCTTCAACAAAGTTGCGCTTAAGAATAATGCCGCTGACCTGGGGGCGGACCTCTGCCACGCGGAAAGCAGTGGTACGGCCGGGCAATTCAGTGGTGATATTCAGCGGCGCGGTTTTCAGCGTCACGATGCCCACTTCCGGTGCCTGCTGTTGCTGGGCTCCCTGTGAGGACTCCTTATCATTACATCCTGCGAGAACTAAGCTGCCTGAAAGCATCAGAACGGCCGCCAGAGGCGTTAACCCTCTGTTTTTGTTCATAGATAAACCTCAAGTGTCCGATTTCAAATTGATCAATGGATCACAAGCCATAAAACCCATTGCTGCATTTTAGATATGTGCGTACCATCGTACATACATACGCGAATGTATGTAAGACATCTCTTTGTGAAAACCAATTGCCATGGCACGAAAAACCAAACAACAAGCACTTGAAACCCGCCAACAAATTCTGGACGCCGCGGTGAGGGAATTTTCAGAACGTGGAGTGTCTGCGACGTCACTGACGGATATTGCCACCGCGGCCGGCGTAACGCGGGGTGCTATCTATTGGCACTTCAAAAACAAGGTAGACCTGTTTAACGAAGTCTGGGCCATCTCTGAGTCAAAAATAGACGATCTCGAAATAGAGTATCAGGCAAAGTACCCCAATAATCCACTGCGCGTCCTGCGTGAAATCCTTATCTATGTGCTCTGCGCCACGGTAGACGATCCACGCCGCCGTGCCTTGATGGAGATCATTTTTCATAAGTGTGAGTTTGTGGGGGAGCTGATGTCCCTGCAGCAGGCGCACAAGATTCTGTATCTGGAAAGTTACGAGAAAATAGAAACTGTTTTAAAAAACTGTGTCGATCGCAAGTTATTGCCTGCCGACCTCCATACCCGCCGCGCCGCCGTGGTGCTGCGCTCTTATATCAGCGGGCTGATGGAGAACTGGCTGTTTATGCCGGAAGGGTTTGATCTCAAAGGGCAGGCGGCGAATTACGCCGATATTTATATCGATATGTTAACCCTCAGCCCGCATTTGCGGCGGGAGGGCGCGGCACCGGAAGGGGAAAGCCAGGGGCCACTCCCGGGGAAGAACTGACCTCATCTCTGCGCGATGCCGCTTGTCAGGCGCCTGTCCCGCTAACGGCACCGGCCCGTATAACAGCCGGCCCGGTACAATAGCCGACCCGAAAAACAGCCGACCCGGAAAACAGCGGGGCTGGCTGAACGGCCCCGCTGTTTTCCGGGCGATAACGCCTTCTCAGGCGCTGAGCGGGTTGTCTCCCCCCAGCCGCAACTTTTCCCGGTAGTCACGCGCGACAATCTCCAGGGCCGCCAGCGCGATATCCGGCGCAATTTCATTGCATTCCAGCAGGTAGATCAGATCGACCGCCAACTGCAGTTCCGGTGAGGCATTTTCAACTGACATAAGGCCAACTCAATAGGTGCGTTTGCGATAAACAAACAGAATCAGGATTGCGCCCGTCAGTGCGATAAGCAAGCTTCTGAAACTGAACCCGGCGAGCGAACCTGACTCCAGATAGGTGCTGATATACCCGCCCACCAGCGCGCCGCTGATGGCCAGCACTACCCATAAAATCACGCTGCCGCCTTCTTTGCCCGGCAAGAACACTTTTGCCAGCAGCCCGACTGCCAGCCCCAGAATGATCCATGAAATCAGGCCCATAATGTTCTCCCGCCAGGACATCCCTATAGTATAGATAATTGTTAATGCTGTAAGGCCGGCGCTTTAAAAAATTGTGATAAACATTCAAAAACCGTTTTCTTTTCGCTCCACCGCCCGTTCAATCCGCGCCAGGGCCTGGCGGCAACGTTGCAGCCGCCCCTCCAGTGCCGCCAGCTCCTGCTGGATTTTGCGCTGCTGCGCCAGCGACTCCTGACGGCCAAGCAGGCTTTCGCGATCGCGGATCATGGCGATAAGCCGGCGCTCGAAATCCTGGTGCTGGGCCAGCCGGTGGTAAATATCCTCTTTGCTCTCACCCTGTGGGCGGGAATGCTGTTTGCGCAGCGCCTGGGTCGCCAGCTCCCGCTGTAACGCACCAATCTGCATCACCAGCCGGTCAGCCACAAAGGCGACCTGCACCGTGCGCCGCTCCGCCACCACCAGCCGGAGCTGCGCCAGGTTCTGCCGCACTTCGGCCAGGTAATCACGCAGCCGGGTACCGTGGGTATGGAACAGCCCGGCGTCAAAACGCGCCTGTTGCGCCGGCACATGGCCGATTGGCTCGATCTCGGCGGCCAGCGCATTAATCTGCTGCTCCAGCGTCTGTAAAACTTTTTGCGTTGTCACATTGTCTCTCCGGCGGGTCTCCCCGGTAGCTTGCCGCTGAAACGCCGGGCTGACAAGCCGGTTTCATTGTGTCAGACCGGGATTGAAGGCTACTATGGCGCCCTGGCAGGGCGGAGAGAGGAGCAGGGAAGAATGAAAAGCGCGCTGTGGCGCTGGGTACTGATCGTGATGGGCTGGCTCTCTGTGGTGCTGGCGGCACTGGGCGCGGTGCTGCCGCTGCTGCCGACCACCCCGTTCCTGTTGCTGGCCGCCTGGTGTTTCTCCCAATCTTCGCCGCGTTTCCACCACTGGCTGCTCCACCGCTCCTGGTTTGGCAGTTACCTGCGCCACTGGCAGGCGCACCGGGCGCTGCCGCCGAACACCAAATGGAAAGCGATGCTGTTTATCGTGTTTTCCCTCAGCATCTCGCTCTTTTTTATCAAGATTTTATGGCTGAGGGTGATGCTGTTTATCCTGATGCTGGTGCTGCTCGCCATCATGTGGCGTCTGCCGGTCGTTGACCGGACGCAATAAAATAGGCCCCAGCGGCGGGCTTCGGTTGCAATTTCACTGGAGTTTGCATAAATTTGGGCGTTTTCGTGCGTGGGTCATCTCCTCTTTCCCCTTATCGTCCTTCTCCTAAAGGCATATGCACGTCACTGCGGTGGCGGGGCAGGGGTATCAGACGGCCTGCGTTTAAGTCAGAACACCGCTTTTTCAGGCACACATTATGATCGCTACTGCACAGCAGCTTCAGTTAATTAAAGACAGTATCAAGACCATCCCCGACTACCCGAAGCCGGGCATACTGTTCCGTGACGTCACCAGCCTGCTGGAAGATCCGAAAGCCTATGCCGCCAGTATTGAGATGCTGGCCAGCCGCTACCGTGATAAAGGCGTTACCAAAGTGGTCGGGACTGAAGCCCGAGGTTTCCTGTTTGGCGCACCGGTTGCGCTGGTGCTGGGCGTGGGCTTTGTGCCGGTGCGCAAGCCCGGCAAACTGCCGCGTGCCACCCTCAGCGAAAGCTACGAGCTGGAATACGGCACCGACAAACTCGAAATCCACACCGATGCCATCCAGCCGGGTGACAAAGTGCTGGTGATCGATGACCTGCTGGCCACCGGCGGCACCATTGAAGCCACGGTGAAGCTGATCCGCGCCCTGGGCGGCGAGGTCAGCGATGCGGCCTTCATCATCGATCTGCCGGAGCTGGGCGGCGAACAGCGCCTGACCCGCCAGGGCATCAACTGCTTCAGCCTGGTCTCTTTCGGCGGCCACTGACAGCAGCATTCAGCCTCGCCGCTCTGGCGAGGCTGTGTTAGCATTACCCTCCAGATTTCCCAACTTCTCCGGTATTAATGAGCTATCAGGTTCTTGCCCGTAAGTGGCGCCCGCAAACCTTCGCTGATGTTGTCGGCCAGGAACATGTCCTGACCGCGCTGGCCAATGGCCTCTCACTGGGGCGGATTCACCATGCCTACCTGTTTTCCGGTACGCGCGGCGTGGGGAAAACCACCATTGCCCGCCTGCTGGCGAAAGGGCTGAACTGCGAAACCGGGATCACCGCCACCCCGTGCGGCAAGTGCGACAACTGCCGGGAGATTGAGCAGGGGCGCTTTGTCGATCTGATCGAGATTGACGCCGCCTCGCGCACCAAAGTGGAAGACACGCGTGAACTGCTGGACAACGTCCAATACGCCCCGGCGCGCGGCCGCTTCAAGGTCTACCTGATCGACGAAGTGCACATGCTCTCCCGCCACAGCTTCAATGCCCTGCTGAAAACGCTGGAGGAGCCGCCGTCGCATGTGAAATTCCTGCTGGCGACCACCGATCCGCAGAAATTGCCGGTCACGATTCTGTCGCGCTGCCTGCAATTCCACCTGAAAGCGCTTGACCCTGAGCAGATCCGCCAGCAACTGGAAACGGTGCTCCACGCCGAGCAGATTGCGGCAGAGCCGCGGGCGTTGCAGCTGCTGGCCCGCGCCGCGGACGGCAGTATGCGTGATGCCCTGAGCCTGGCCGATCAGGCGATCGCCATGGGGCAGGGGGAGGTCGGCACTGACACCGTGAGCCGGATGCTCGGCACGCTGGATGATGAACAGCCCCTGGCAATCATTGAAGCGCTGGTGAGCGCCGACGGTGAGCGGGTGATGGCCCAGGTAGAACAGGCTGCGTCCCGCGGCGTGGACTGGGAAGCGCTGCTGGTGGAGACCCTGACGCTGCTGCACCGCATCGCGATGCTGCAACTGCTGCCGGGCGCGCTGGATGACCACTACGCGGTGGTGGAACAGCGCTTGCGCGAACTGGCGCGGGCTGTGCCGCCCACCGACGTGCAGCTTTATTACCAGACGCTGCTGATTGGCCGCAAAGAGCTGGCGTTCGCGCCCGATCGCCGCATGGGCGTGGAGATGACGCTGCTGCGCGCGCTGGCTTTCCACCCGAAAGCGGTGATTGCCGAGCCGGTTATGCCGACCCAGCAGGTGGCTCCGGTTCAGCCTCAGCCTCAGGTTCAGGCCGCGCCGCCGCGTATGCCGTCTCACGCGCCGGCCATGGCGGCTGCGCCGCAACCGCAACCCGCCGCCCCTGTGCAGCCGCAGCCCGTAGCCCCTGTGCAGCCGCAGCCCGCTGCGCCTGCGCGGCCGCAATCTGCCATGCCGCAGGCCGCGCCGCCCCAGGCGCCGGCACCCCAGCCGGAACCGGCCGCCGCGGCACCGGGCGGCATTTCCGATACCGCGAAACTCCTCCAGGCACGTACCCAGCTGCTGCGGCAACAGGGGAACCACAGCCCAAAAAAAGCTGAGCCGGCGGCGCCTGGTGCGCGGCCGGCCACCTCAGCGCTGGAGCGGCTCGCTTCAGTGACCGAGCGTACCCAGCAGCGGCTGGCCGCGCGCCCGGCGGTGCCGGAAGCCCCGGCCAAACCGGAGGCGTACCGCTGGAAAGCGCAAACCCAGCCGGATGCCGCCGAACAGGCCCCGCTGGCGACGCCAAAAGCGCTGCGTTCGGCGCTGGAACATGAGAAAACCCCGGAATTGTCAGCTAAGCTGGCTGAAGAGGCGCTGGAACGTGATGACTGGGCTGCCTATGTGCAGCAGTTGCCGCTGCCGAAGCTGGTGCAGCAGCTGGCACTGAACGCCTTCCGTGAAGTGGTGGGGCCGTCAGAGCTGCGGCTGCACCTGCGCCCGGCGCAGCGCCACCTGAATTCACCGTCAGCCCAGAAGGCGCTGGCCGAGGCGATCTCCGCCTGTGAAGGGCATCCGGTTGAATTGACAGTGATTGAAGACGATAATCCGGCGGTGCGAACGCCGCTGGAGTGGCGTCAGGCAATTTATGAAGAAAAACTGGCGCAGGCGCGTCAGTCGATTGTCGCGGATAATAATATCCAGACCCTGCGCCGCTTCTTCGACGCGGATCTGGATGAAGACAGTATCCGCCCCCTTTAACTGCCGCGGTGCATAATGCAAAACGCGGCCCAGCGCAAAGAGAGATGACTATGTTTGGTAAAGGCGGTCTGGGTAACTTGATGAAACAAGCCCAGCAGATGCAAGAAAAGATGCAGCAGATGCAGGAAGAAGTCGCCAAGATGGAAGTAACCGGCGAATCCGGCGCTGGCCTGGTTAAAGTCACCATCAACGGCGCGCACAACTGCCGCCGTATCGAGATCGATCCGAGCCTGATGGAAGATGACAAGGACATGCTGGAAGATCTGGTCGCGGCTGCGTTCAACGATGCGGCCCGCCGTATTGACGAAGCGTCCAAAGAGAAAATGTCCTCGGTTTCCAGCGGCATGCAACTGCCGCCGGGCTTTAAGATGCCGTTCTGATGCAGACCAGTCCGCTTCTCGAAACCCTGATGGAGGCGCTGCGCTGCCTGCCGGGCGTTGGCCCGAAATCGGCCCAGCGCATGGCATTCCAGCTGCTGCAGCGTGACCGCAGCGGCGGGATGCGTCTGGCGCAGGCGCTGACCCGCGCCATGTCTGAAATCGGCCACTGTGCCGATTGCCGCACCTTTACCGAGCAGGAGATCTGCACCATCTGCGCGAACCCGCGTCGCCGCCAGAATGGCCAGATCTGCGTGGTGGAGAGCCCGGCGGACATTCATGCCATTGAACAGACCGGGCAGTTCTCCGGCCGTTACTTTGTGCTGATGGGCCACCTCTCGCCGCTGGACGGTATCGGGCCGGACGACATCGGCCTCGACCGTCTCGAGGAGCGGCTGGCCTCAGAGACGATCCAGGAGCTGATCCTGGCGACCAACCCCACGGTAGAGGGGGAGGCGACCGCCAACTACATCGGTGCCATGTGCGGGCAGTATGGCGTAGCCGCCAGCCGCATCGCGCACGGTGTACCGGTGGGCGGCGAGCTGGAGATGGTGGACGGCACCACGCTGTCCCACTCTCTGGCCGGGCGGCACCCGATCAAGTTCTGAGACCAAAAGGCGCGGGCAACCGCGCCTTTGTTCGTTTTAACGCCACTCGTGCATTTTTCCTGTTGAATTTTTCCTGCCCTGTCCCCATCTCCTCACCATTGCCGGGTTCATCCCGCCCCATTCAGCCCAAACACTGTTTTTTTAGGATTGAGGTAGAACATGAGTATGAAAGGTCAAGAAACCCGCGGGTTCCAGTCTGAAGTGAAACAACTGCTTCACCTGATGATCCACTCGCTCTATTCGAATAAGGAAATTTTCCTGCGTGAGCTGATCTCCAACGCCTCCGATGCCGCCGACAAGCTGCGCTTCCGCGCCCTGTCTGCCCCGGAGCTGTATGAGGGCGACGGCGAACTGCGCGTGCGCCTCTCCAGCGACAAAGAGAAGCGCACCTTGACCCTCAGCGATAACGGCATCGGTATGCGCCGCGACGAGGTGATTGATAACCTCGGCACCATCGCCAAATCCGGCACCAAATCTTTCCTGGAGTCCCTGGGTTCTGACCAGGCCAAAGACAGCCAGCTGATCGGCCAGTTCGGCGTCGGCTTCTACTCCGCGTTCATCGTGGCGGACAAAGTCACCGTACGCACCCGCGCGGCCGGCGCTTCCGCCGACGAAGGCGTATTCTGGGAGTCCGCTGGTGAAGGCGACTACACCATCGCGGACATTACCAAAGCGGAGCGCGGCACCGAAATTACCCTGCATCTGCGCGAAGGCGAAGATGAGTTCCTCGACGACTGGCGTCTGCGTTCGATCATCGGCAAATACTCCGACCATATCGCGCTGCCGGTTGAGATCCTGAGCCGCACCGAAGGGGAAGGCGACGAAGGCAGCACCGAGAGCTGGGAGAAGATCAACAAGGCGCAGGCCCTGTGGACCCGCAGCAAATCCGAGGTGACCGAGGACGAGTATAAAGCGTTCTACAAACACATCGCCCATGACTTCACCGACCCGCTGACCTGGAGCCACAACCGCGTTGAGGGCAAGCAGGAGTACACCAGCCTGCTCTACATCCCGGCACAGGCACCGTGGGACATGTGGAACCGCGATCACAAGCACGGCCTGAAGCTCTATGTGCAGCGCGTCTTCATCATGGACGACGCCGAGCAGTTCATGCCGAACTACCTGCGCTTCGTGCGCGGCCTGATCGACTCCAACGACCTGCCGCTGAACGTTTCCCGTGAGATCCTGCAGGACAGCCGCATCACCCAGAACCTGCGCGGCGCGCTGACCAAGCGTGTGCTGCAGATGCTGGAGAAACTGGCGAAAGATGACGCCGAGGCCTACCAGACATTCTGGCAGCAGTTCGGCCTGGTGCTGAAAGAGGGCCCGGCGGAAGACAGCGCGAACAAAGAGAGCATCGCCAAACTGCTGCGCTTCGCCACCACCCAGAGCGACAGCGCCGCCCAGACGGTCTCGCTGGAAGAGTACGTCAGCCGCATGGTGGAAGGGCAGGAGAAGATCTACTACATCACCGCTGACAGCTACGCCGCCGCGAAGAGCAGCCCACACCTGGAGCTGTTCCGCAAAAAAGGCATCGAAGTGCTGCTGCTCTCCGACCGTATCGACGAGTGGATGATGAGCTACCTGACCGAGTTTGACGGCAAGCCGCTGCAATCCGTCAGCAAAGCAGATGAAGCGCTGGACAAGCTGGCCGACGAAGAGAACGAACAGCAGAAAGAGGCCGAAAAGGCGCTGGAGCCGTTCGTGGATCGCGTCAAAACCCTGCTGGGTGACCGCGTGAAAGAAGTCCGCCTGACCCACCGCCTCACCGACACCCCGGCGATTGTCACCACCGGTGCCGATGAGATGACCACCCAGATGGCGAAACTGTTCGCCGCGGCCGGCCAGCAGGCACCGGAAGTGAAATACATCTTCGAGCTGAACCCGGATCACTCTCTGGTCAAACGCGCCTCCGCCGTGAGCGAAGACGAACATTTTGCCGAGTGGGTCGAGTTGCTGCTTGATCAGGCCTTGCTGGCCGAGCGCGGTACGCTGGAAGATCCGAACCAGTTTATCCGCCGCATGAACCAGCTGCTGCTGGCCTGATTGCCGCACTGACCTTAAAAGCCTGTATTGCCTGTGCAATACAGGCTTTTTTATGGATAAAAGCGCCGCCGCCCCGGCTGGGCAAAAGTCTGCTATTGCCGCCGCTTCCTTGAGCCGCGGGGCCTGCGATGGTATGGTTGAGCGTTTTCGCCATTTTATAAAAACTACATAGCAAGGGGATTTACGCAATGCGTATCATTCTGCTGGGCGCTCCGGGCGCTGGTAAAGGTACTCAGGCTCAATTCATCATGGAGAAGTACGGGATTCCGCAAATTTCCACGGGTGACATGTTGCGCGCCGCTGTCAAAGCGGGCTCAGAGCTGGGCAAAAAAGCCAAAGAGATTATGGACGCCGGCAAGCTGGTCACCGATGAGCTGGTGATCGCGCTGGTGAAGGAGCGCATTGCGCAGGAAGACTGCCGCAACGGTTTCCTGCTGGACGGCTTCCCACGCACCATTCCGCAGGCTGACGCCATGAAAGAGGCGGGCATCAAGGTGGATTGCGTACTGGAGTTTGACGTGCCGGACGAGCTGATCGTTGACCGCATCGTCGGCCGCCGCGTGCACCCGGGCTCCGGCCGCGTCTACCACGTCAAATTCAACCCGCCGCAGCAGGAAGACAAAGACGACGTGACCGGCGAAGCGCTGATCACCCGTAAAGACGATCAGGAAGAGACCGTGCGCAAGCGCCTGGTCGAGTACCATACCCTGACCGAGCCGCTGATCGCTTATTACCGTAACGAAGCGGACGCGGGCAACACCCAGTACCACAAAATCGACGGCACCCGCAGCGTGGCGGAAGTGCGTCAGGAGCTGGCTTCCCTGCTCGGGTAAGCGCGCTGCTGAATGTCAGGCCGGGCATCTGCCCGGCTTTTTTTTACCCTTATTCTCCCTGGCGGTATGCGTAGCCGCTGCCTGTTGCTGCTATCGGTGCCGGGACGTCCCATTTTGGTTACAATACTCAGCAAATTTTTAACCTGTTCCCCTGACGCTATCGCGGCATCACAGGGGCGGTTTTACAGAAGGAAAGGTTCATGGGGCAAGAAAAAGTAGGGGTTCTGATGGTGAACCTCGGTACGCCTGAGGCACCGACCCCGCAGGCGGTGAAACGTTATCTGGCCGAGTTCCTCGGTGACCGCCGGGTGGTGGACACCGCGCGCTGGCTCTGGTGGCCGATCCTTAACGGGGCGATCCTGCCGTTCCGTTCGCCGCGCGTGGCCAAACTCTACCAGTCCGTCTGGATGGAAGAGGGCTCGCCGCTGATGGTCTTCAGCCGCCGCCAGGAAAAAGCGCTGGCCGCCCGCCTGCCGGGGGTGCCGGTAGAGCTGGGCATGAGCTACGGCAAGCCGAGCCTGCCGGACGCCATTGAGAAACTGCTGGCGCAGGGCGTGACCCGGCTGGTGCTGCTGCCGCTCTACCCGCAGTACTCCTGCTCCACCAGCGCCGCGGTGTTTGACGCCGTGGCCCGTCACCTGACGCAATACCGCCGCCTGCCGTCGCTGCACTTTATCCGCGACTACGCGGAGCATCCGCAATATATCGCGGCGCTGAAACAGACGGTGGAGCGCTCCTTTGCCCTGCACGGCATGCCGGACCGGCTGCTGCTGTCGTTCCACGGCATCCCGCAGCGCTACGCCGACCAGGGCGACGACTACCGCATACGCTGTGAAGATACCGCCCGCGCGCTGTTTGCCGCGCTGGATCTGCCGCCGGGCGTCGGCATGATGACCTTCCAGTCCCGCTTTGGCCGGGAGCCGTGGCTGACCCCATACACCGACGAAACCATGAAAGGGTTGCCGTCGCAGGGCGTGAAGCATGTGCAGCTGATCTGCCCCGGCTTTGCCGCGGACTGCCTCGAAACCCTGGAAGAGATCAAAGAGCAGAACCGGGAAATCTTCATGGAGGCGGGCGGTGAGAAGTTCGAATACATCGACTGCCTGAATGATGAACCGGCCCATATTGACCTGCTCGAGCAACTGGTGAAAACCTACGCCTGATCCCGCGCCGTTTCCGGCCGCCGCCCGGTGGCCGGATGCCAACGCGGCGGTAGGCGGCGGCAAGATGTTACGCAGAAAGTTTTTCAGCGTGAAAGTTATGCTACTATCGCCCGCCTGTTTCCCAAGCTGTGCCAATCCCGATGAAATTCCCAGGCAAACGTAAATCCAAACACTATTTTCCCGTCAATGCGCGTGACCCGCTGCTGCAACCGGCGCAAACCGAAAGTGAAACTGCCCGTTCCTACGTGGTAGGCATCGATCAGACGCTGGTGGACATTGAAGCTAAAGTGGATGATGACTTTATCCAGCGTTATGGGCTGAGCGTCGGCCACTCGCTGGTGATTGAGGATGATGTCGCGGATGCGATGTATCAGGAGCTGATGAGCGGCAACCTGATTACCCACCAGTTTGCCGGCGGCACCATCGGCAATACCCTGCATAACTACTCGGTGCTGGCGGATGACCGCTCCGTGCTGCTGGGCGTGATGTGCAACAACGTGCAGATCGGTGGCTACGCCTACCGCTACCTCTGCAACACCTCCAGCCGTACCGACCTTAACTATTTGCAGGGCGTGGACGGCGCGATTGGCCGCTGCTTCACCCTGATCGGCGAGCATGGCGAGCGTACCTTTGCCATCAGCCCGGGCCAGATGAATCAGCTCCGCCCGGAGAGCATCCCGGAAGCGGTGATCGCCGGGGCCTCCGCGCTGGTGCTGACCGCCTACCTGGTGCGCTGCAAGCCGGGCGAGCCGATGCCGGACGCCACCATGCAGGCGATCGCCTACGCCAAAAAGCATGAAGTGCCGGTGGTGCTGACGCTCGGTACCAAGTATGTGATTGCCGACAACCCGGAAGGGTGGCGCGAGTTCCTGCGTGACCATGTCTCAATTCTGGCGATGAACGAAGAAGAGGCTGAAGCGCTGACGGGCCTGAGCGATCCGCTGCTCGCCTCCGACATGGCTCTGGAGTGGGTCGATCTGGTGCTCTGCACCGCCGGGCCGAACGGCCTCTACATGGCGGGCTACACCGAAGAGTCCAGCCGCCGCCAGACCCAGCACCCGCTGCTGCCGGGGGCGATTGCCGAATTCAACCTCTATGAGTTCAGCCGGGCGATGCGCCGCCAGCACTGCGAGACGCCGTTCCGCATCTACTCCCACATCGCGCCGTACATGGGCGGGCCGGAGAAGATCATGAACACCAACGGAGCGGGTGACGGCGCGCTCTCCGCCGTGCTGCATGACATTGCGGCCAACGGTTACCACCGCAACAACGTGCCGAACTCCAGCAAACATGCGCGCAGCTTCCTGACCTACTCCTCACTGGCGCAGGTGTGCAAATATGCCAACCGCGTCAGCTATCAGGTGCTGAACCAGCACTCGCCGCGCCTGACGCGTGGCCTGCCGGAGCGGGAAGACAGCCTGGAAGAGGCGTACTGGGAGCGGTAATCCGCAGCCGCTGACAGCAGAAGGGCACCCTGAAGGGTGCCCTTTTTTTACCCGGCGAAGCCCGCCGCGCAGGTCAGCGCAGGGGGGCAGCCAGCGGTTCGTCCTCTGCGGCGGCCGGGGTTTCCAGCATCGTCATCATGTTGTTGGCGATCTCCCGTTCCCCCATCACCACCTGGTTGGCCCCACGGTCAAGGATGTAGCTCACTTCGTCGTCATAGTGGGCGCGGGCGATGATGATCATGTCCGGGCGGCGCGCCCGGGCAGCCGCCACAATCTCCCCGGCCTCATAGCCGTTCGGGATGGTCAGCAGCAGCCAGCGGGCGCAGTCCAGCCGCGCCAGGTCGAGAATCTCCGGGTTGGCGGCGTTGCCGAGAATGGCGCTGATCCCCTGTTCGCGCAGCGCCTCCACCCGCGGGCGGGCATTCTCAATCACCACCATCGGCACCCCGGCGGCCTGCAACTTGCCGCCCAGCAGGCTGCCGACCCGGCCATAGCCCACCAGCAGCGCATGGTTGCACATCTCCAGCCGTAACTGGGACGCCTCTTCCGGCGGCGTCTCCCGGTTTTGCTCGTCCTGGGTTTCGGTGCGTGCCAGGAATTTCTCCAGCAGGCTGAACAGCAGCGGGTTAATCATGATGGAGAGGATCGCCCCGGCCAGCACCAGATTGCGCCCATGCTCCGACAGCAGCCCCAGCGAAATGCCCAGCCCGGCGAGGATAAAGGCAAACTCGCCGATCTGCGCCAGGCTCGCTGAGATCGTCAGGGCCGTGCGCGTAGAGTGGCCAAAAAGTTTCACCAGCAGGAACGCGGCCGCCGATTTGCCGAACAGGATGATCGCCACCGTCGCCAGCACCGTCAGCGGCTCATTCAGCAGGATCATCGGGTCAAACAGCATCCCTACCGACACAAAGAACAGCACCGCAAAGGCGTCGCGCAGCGGCAGGGTGTCATGGGCGGCGCGCTGGCTCAGCTCCGACTCATTCAGCACCATTCCGGCGAAGAACGCGCCCAGTGCAAAGGAGACGTCAAACAGCTTCACCGCGCCATAGGCGATGCCCAGCGCCAGCGCCAGCACCGCCAGGGTAAACAGCTCGCGTGACCCGGTGCTGGCGGTTTTCGCCAGGATCCACGGCACCAGGCGGCGGCCGACCACAATCATCAGGGTGATAAAGGCGATCACCTTGCCGAGGGTCACCGCCAGCTCAATCGCCAGCTCCTGAAAACTGGCGTGGTGGTTATCGATCATATTGCTGAACGCCGGCAGCAGCACCAGCGTCAGCACCATCGCCAGATCTTCAACAATCAGCCAGCCAATCGCGATCTGCCCGCGCTGGCTCTCAATCAGTTGCCGCTCCTCCAGCGCCCGCAGCAGCACCACGGTACTGGCGGTCGAGAGGCAGAGGCCGAACACCAGCCCGGCTTCCAGATCCCACCCCAACAGCTGGGACAGCCCGATGCCCAGCAGCGTCGCCACCGCGATTTGCGCCACCGCGCCGGGAATGGCGATTGACTTCACCGCCAGCAGATCTTTCAGCGAAAAGTGCAGCCCGACGCCAAACATCAGCAGAATGACGCCGATCTCCGCCAGCTCCGGGGCCAGCGAGGTATCCGCCACAAACCCGGGGGTAAAGGGGCCGGCCAGCACCCCGGCGGTCAGGTAGCCGACCAGCGGGGAGATGCGCAGGCGGTTAGCCAGCATCCCTAACAGAAAGGCCAGAACCAGGCCTCCCACAAGGGTGGTAATCAGCGGCGTAGAATGATGCATCCAGGCTCCTTCTTGTCTGCACTGGGGAAAAAGGGCACGTATCAGGGATAAGTATGGTCGATGAATTAATAAAATATATTCAGTAACAAAATAACACGTTTAGGCACAAGATGATCCCTGCCGCGAATTTATTACATAATTTTAAGAAAGGCATTGGTACAGAAGGGAAAAACGCGGCCGGGAACCGGGTTCCGGCCGCAGGTAAGCGGGGTTTTAGCGCGACTTAAGATCGGTATTCGGTAAAAACAGCGTCAGGATGCCGAGCAACGGCAGGAAGGCGCAGAGTTGGTAGACCAGCTCAATGCTGGTGTGATCCGCCACGTAGCCCAGCACCGCCGCGCCCAGGCCGCCCATGCCGAACGCCAGCCCAAAGAACAGCCCGGAAACCATTCCGACCTTGCCGGGGATCAGCTCCTGGGCATAGACCAGGATTGCCGAGAAGGCCGAGGCCAGAATCAGGCCGATAATCACCGTCAGGATGCCGGTCCATTGCAGGTTGGCGTAGGGCAGTACCAGCGTAAAGGGGGCCACGCCGAGGATTGAGGCCCAGATAACCCGCTTGCGGCCAATCCGGTCACCCACCGGCCCGCCGATAATGGTCCCGGCCGCCACGGCCAGCAGAAACGCGAACAGGTGGTACTGGGCATTCTGCACCGACAGCCCGAACTTATGCATCAGGTAGAAGGTGTAATAGCTGCTCAGGCTGGTGAGGTAGAAATACTTGGAGAACACCAGCACCATCAGGATCAGCATGGCAAAGGCCACGGTGCGCCCCGGCAGCCGCGTAGCGGCCGGAGCCGGGCGCGCCTTGCTGACGCGGTGCTGCTGCTGATACCAGCGGCTGATCTGCAACAGCACCACTATCGCCAGCAGCGCCGCCAGCGAGAACCAGGCCACATGCCCTTTGCCGTAAGGCGCGATCACCAGCGCGGCCAGCAACGGCCCCAGCGAGCTGCCGAAATTCCCGCCGACCTGAAACAGCGACTGCGCCAGCCCGTGCCGCCCGCCGGAGGCCATGCGCGCCACCCGCGAGGACTCCGGGTGGAACACCGAGGAACCGGTGCCCACCAGCGCGGCCGCCAGCAACACCATGCCGAAACTGTGCGCCGCCGCCATCAGCAGCAGCCCGCACAGGGTAAAGCCCATGCCGATCGGCAGGGACCACGGCTGCGGGTGCTTGTCGGTATAGAGGCCGATCACCGGCTGTAACAAGGAGGCGGTAAGCTGGTAGGTGAGGGTAATCAGCCCAATCTGGGTGAAGCTGAGGGCGAACTCATGTTGCAGCAGCGGGTAGATCGCCAGAATCAGCGACTGAATCATGTCATTCAGCAGGTGCGACACGCTGATCGCCGCGAGAATCGAAAATGCGGTGCGCTTGATAGCGTCGCCGGTGGGTGCCTTGCCTGTCACCCCGGTTTGCTCGGTCATGCTGGGTCATCCTTATTTTTGTTATTCCGGGCGGTGCAGGGGCCGCCCGGCTGATGGAAAAATCACCGTTATCTTAATCAGTGCCTTGCATGAATACTACATCGGACATATTTTGACGTGATTGGCAATCTCCGGACATCAGCAGTGCTACCCTCGCCCCGGTAAACGGCGAGGCAGAAAAGGGGCGTGCAACGTGCCCCTGAGACAGTTCCATTCACTTATCATCAGGGAGTTGTTCATGCGTTCATTGACTATTACGGCGGCCGCAGTCATGGCGGCGACGCTGGCGGGCCAGCCTGCCATCAGTTATGCCTGGGAAAAAGACAAAACCTACGACATCACCATCCTGCATACCAACGATCACCACGGCCACTTCTGGCAGAACCAGTACGGCGAATATGGGCTGTCGGCGCAGAAAACCCTGGTGGATGCGATCCGCAAAGAGGTGGCAGAGCAGGGCGGCAGCGTGCTGCTGCTCTCCGGCGGCGACATCAACACCGGGGTGCCGGAGTCTGACCTTCAGGACGCCGAGCCCGATTTCCGCGGCATGAAGATGATCGGCTATGACGCGATGGCCATCGGCAACCATGAGTTCGACAACCCGCTGAGCGTGCTGCGCCAGCAGCAGAAGTGGGCCGGGTTCCCGCTGCTCTCTGCCAACATCTACCAGAAAAGCACCAACACCCGGCTGTTCCAGCCCTATGCGATTTTCCAGCCGCAGGGGCTGAAGATTGCGGTGATCGGCCTGACCACCGATGACACCGCCAAAATCGGCAACCCGGAAAACTTCACCGATATCGTGTTCCACAAACCGGCTGACGAGGCCAAAGTGGTGGTGGAGGAGCTGCGCAAAACCGAAAAGCCGGACGTGATCATCGCCGCCACCCACATGGGCCATTACGACAACGGCAACCACGGCTCCAACGCGCCGGGTGATGTGGAGATGGCGCGCAGCCTGCCGCCCGGCTATCTCGACATGATTGTCGGCGGCCACTCGCAGGACCCGGTCTGCATGGCGGGCGAAAACAAAAAACAGGTCGATTATGTGCCCGGCACCCCCTGCGCGCCCGACCGGCAGAACGGCACCTGGATTGTGCAGGCGCATGAGTGGGGCAAATATGTCGGCCGGGCCGATTTCACCTTCCGCAACGGCGAATTTACCCTTAAGCATTATCAGCTGATCCCGGTCAACCTGAAGAAAAAGGTCGAGAAAGCGGACGGCAGCAGTGAGCGCGTCTACTACACCCAGGAGATCGCAGAGAACAGCGATATGCTCAAGCTGCTGACGCCGTTTGAAAACCAGGGCAAGGCACAGCTGGAGGTGAAAGTCGGCAGCGTCAACGGCCACCTCGAGGGCGACCGCAGCAAGGTGCGCTTTGTGCAGACCAACCTGGCGCACCTGCTGCTGGCAGCGCAGAAAGAGCGGGCCGGGGCGGACTTCGCGGTGATGAGCGGCGGCGGCGTCCGTGACTCGATTGAGGCCGGGGACATCACCTACAAAGATGTGCTGAAAGTACAGCCTTTCGGCAATACGCTGGTGTATGTCGATCTCAAAGGCAGCGAGGTCGAGCGCTATCTGGCGGCCGTCGCCAATATGAAAGTCGATTCCGGGGCCTATGCGCAGTTTTATGACGTCGGTCTGACGGCGGACGGCACCGGTGTGAGTGATGTCACCATCAACGGCCAGCCGTTACAGACGGACAAAACCTACCGCATGGCCACCCTCAGCTTTAACGCCACCGGCGGTGACGGCTACCCGAAAATCAGCGATCACCCCAGCTACGTCAACACCGGCTTTGTGGATGCGGAAGTGCTGAAACAGTACATCCAGACCCACTCACCGCTGGATGCCGCCGCCTACCAGCCGAAAGGCGACATTCTCTATAAATAAGCTGCCCGGCCTGCGCAGGCAGGCCGGTTTATCAGGGCGGGTCAGGAGGCGACCCGGGCGATGTCGGCGAACACGCCGTCCAAAAGCCGCTGGAGATCCTGCGGGGCCAGCTCGATGTCCAGCCCGCGTTTGCCGCCGGAGACATAGATGGTGGCAAACTGCTGCGCCGGGCTGTCGATCACCGTCGGCAGCCGCTTTTTCTGCCCCAGCGGGCTGATGCCGCCCAGCAGGTAGCCGGTGGTACGCTGCGCCAGCTCCGGGTCAGCCATTTCCGCTTTTTTCGCCCCCAGCGCTTTCGCCACTTTCTTTAAATCGAGCTGGCCGGCCACCGGCGTCACCGCCACCGCCAGCGCTTTGGCCTCGCCATTCAGCGCCACAAGCAGCGTTTTATAGACCTGCCGGGCATCCAGCCCCAGTTTGCGCACCGCTTCATCACCAAAATTCGTGTCGTTGCTGTCATGCTCATAGGGGTGAAGCGTAAATTTAACTTTTTGTTTCTCAAGAAATTTAATGGCTGGTGTCATGTTCGCCGCCTGAAGGGTTGCCGTGGCCGCACAGGATGCGCAGCCCGGTACAGGTTACAAAAAAGTGCCCGGCGTAATGGGTTGATTCGCTGCCGGAAATCGTTATTTCAGCTGCGGCCGCGCCGCAAAGCACCGGATGGCGGTTGCCAACCTGTTCATCAGGTTGGTACCCTAGCGCCGCCGGTACCGCCCTCAGGGCGGGCTGAAGCTCATAATCAATAAAATAGTCATTCCTCTTTGACGGCCAATAGCGATATTGGCCTTTTTTTATTGCGCGCCGCTGCCTGCTCTCAGCAAGTCCGGCAAATTCCCCTCGCCATAGAGGTGCAGCGCCCCCACCGCCACCACATAGCGGCCGGGCGGTAACACCGCCAATTGCTGCTGCCAGCGCTGGTTCCGCTGATGCATCAGCACGTCATAGAGATCGTTGCTGAAGGTCGAGGGCAGCGCTTTCTTCAGCGCTTTTGGGGAGTTATCCATCCACCAGCCCATCATGGTCTGCAATAGGCGGGCATTGGTGTGCCAGTGGGTCAGGGTGTCTTCCAGCAGCATCAGGCCATCCTGCGGCAGTTGCAGCAGCAGCTCAACCTGCTGCTGTGGCCCCTCCAGCTCAATGATCCGTTTCTGCTGCGTGTGCGCCGCGGCGATTAACTGGTAGTCGATGCCGTACTCAGGCCGCAGGCCCAGCTGCTGCGCCTGCCGCGCCTGCAGCATCAGCGCCACCTGCCAGGCGGGCAGCGGCTCCAGCTGCGCCTCATTGGCGGAGAGGGTGTCACACAGGGCGAGAAAGCGCTGGTACTGCGCAGGGGGCAAACGCTCCGCCAGCGGCGGTTGCGGCGGCGGCTCGCCAAACGGCGACTCATTGCCGCTGATGTCCGCCTCCACAATCAGCGCATCCGCCCCGGCCAGCCGCGCGAGCAGCGTCTCCGGCAGCGGGGCCATATCCATGGTGCCCATATGGATGCTGCCCACCAGATGCAGATGGCGGTCGCCCGGCAGACTGAGGTCAATGGCCGGGTAGGCGTAAGCCACCGGCGAAATCAGGCCAAGAAAGGTGGCGAGGCGGTGCAGCACGGTTCGCATACGACAAAACTCCCAATAAACAAGGGTTCCATGCTACCCGCTCGCGCCGCGCAGGTGTAGGGGGAATAGACTGAATTCACAGGCCGGCCGGGCAGAGCGCCCGGCCGGTGTCTTAGCGTGGGGTGTGCGTTTCCGGGGTAAAGCGCAGCAGCCGGTTGGCGTTGGCAACCACGGTGATGGAGGAGAGCGCCATCGCTGCCCCAGCGATCACCGGGCTGAGCAGCGAACCGGTGAACGGGTAGAGCACCCCGGCCGCCACCGGAATCCCGAGGCTGTTATAGATAAAGGCCCCAAGCAGGTTCTGCTTCATATTGCGCAGTGTGGCGCGCGACAACGCAATCGCGTCCGCGACGCCTTCCAGTGACGGGCGCATCAGGGTCATGGCGGCGGTCTCTATCGCCACGTCACTGCCGCCGCCCATCGCAATGCCGACCTCTGCCTGGGCCAGCGCCGGGGCGTCGTTGATGCCGTCCCCGATCATCGCCACCCGGTGCCCCGCCTGTTGCAGGCGTGAAATGGCCGCGGCTTTGCCGTCCGGCAGCACCCCGGCGATCACCTGATCGATCCCCGCTTCGTGCGCAATGGCGGCGGCGGTGTGCGGGTTATCCCCGGTCAGCATCACCAGTTGGTAGCCCTGCTGATGGAGGCGTTGCAGGGCGCGTTGGCTATCGGCGCGCAGCGGGTCACGCAGGGCAAACAGCGCCACCGCCCGGCCATCCACCGCCAGCAGCACCGGGGTGGCCCCCTGCGTTGTGTACTGTTGCAGCGCCGGCTCCAGCGCGGCGATGTCCACCTGGTGCTGCGCCATCAGCGCCGGGTTGCCGAGCAGCAGCGCCCGGCCTTCTACCGAGCCCTGCAACCCGAGGCCGCCCAGCGTGCGGAAACCGGTGGCTTCCGGCAGCGTTTGTTCCCCGGCGCGCGCCACGATGGCCTGCGCCAGCGGGTGGTGCGAACCCTGCTCCAGCGCTGCCGCCCAGCGCAGCGCCTGCGGCGCGTCCACGCCCGCCACCGTCTCAATCTCCGTGATCACCGGCTGCCCCTGCGTCAGGGTGCCGGTCTTGTCAAACACCAGCGTATCAAGGGTGCTGGCTTTCTGCAGGGCGTCCGCATCGCGGATCAGAACTCCCAGTTCCGCCGCACGGCCCACCCCGGCGATGATCGACATCGGCGTCGCCAGCCCCAGCGCACAGGGGCAGGCGATGATCAGCACCGTGGTGGCGACCACCAGCGTATAGATGCCCTGCGGCGCAGGGCCGAACAGGTACCAGATGAGTGCGCTGAACAGGGCGATCAGCACCACCACCGGCACAAACACCGCCGAGATCTTGTCTGCCAGTTGCCCAATGGCCGGTTTGCTGCTCTGCGCCTGCCGCACCAGCTGGATAATGCGCGCCAGCATGGTCTGGTTGCCGATGGCGTCCGCGCGGAACACCACACTGCCGTCGGTGACCTGCGTCCCGGCGTGCAGCCGGCTACCGGGGGCTTTGTGTTGCGCCACCGGTTCCCCGGTGAGCATCGCCTCATCCACCCAGGCTTCGCCGCGCAGGATCTCGCCGTCCACCGGCACCCGGTCGCCGGGGGTAAGCCGCAGCGCCATGCCGGGCTGCACCTCCGCCAACGGCAGCGTGCGCTCGCCCTGCTCATCCACCACGCGGGCGGTGGGTGGGGTCAGGTCCAGCAGCCGTTCCAGCGCCTGGGACGAGCGCTGGCGCGCGCGCTGCTCCAGCGCATGGCCGAGGTTAATCAGGCCGATGATCATCACGCTGGCTTCGTAATAGAGGTGGCGCGCCTGCGGCGGGAAGTGCTGCGGCCAGAGGTTGACGATAATCGAGTAGATCCAGGCCGCGCCGGTGCCCAGTGCGATCAGCGTATCCATGGTGGCGCTGCGGTGGGTCAGGCTCACCCAGGCGTTGCGGTAGAAGTGCCCACCGGCGACGACCATTACCAGCAGCGTCGCGAGGCCAACGCCCAGCCAGGCACCCTGGGTCTGGGCGGTCACCATCATGCTGCCGCCGAACAGCCCCCAGGCAATCAGCGGGATACCCAGCGCCAGGGCCAGCGCTGCCTGCCAGCTGAAACGCCGGAAGGCGGCGCGGCCGGTCTGTTGCTGGCGTTCGCGCCGTTCGGCCTCGTTTTCAATCATCTCCGCGCCGTACCCTGCCGCCGAGACCGCCGCGACCAGCGCCGCCGCGTCTGCCTCACCGGTGACCAGCGCGCTGCGATCGGCGAGGTTCACCCGCGCCTGATCCACGCCGGGCACCTGTTGCAGCGCCTTCTGCACCTTGCTGACGCAGCTGGCACAGCTCATGCCCTCAATCAGCAGCTGTTGGCTGTGACGTTCCCGGCCTTGCTGCGCCTCCGCGCGGGGAAGGGCCGGGGCCGGAACATCATTCTGAGCCGCCGCCGCAGGTTCCGGCAGAGGGTGGTCAGCATCGCGCAGCGGCTCAGTTTTTGGGTGACCAGCCTCCGCGGCCTGATAACCCGCTTCCGTCACGGCGGCGATCAGCACGGCCGGGTCAGCTTTGCCGAACACCCGCGCGCGTTCCAGCGTCACGTCAGCCATCTCCACGCCCGGCACTGCCGACAGCGCTTTCTGGACGGCGTTAATACAGTGGCCGCAGCTCAGGTCGCTGAGCGTCAGCTCGGTGTCGGGGTGGTCAGCCAGCGTGGCCTGGTAGCCCGCCTGTTCGATGCTCTGAATCAGTTGCTCCGCCGGGGCGGTGCCGCTGACGCGGGCATAATGCAGCCCGACGTCGGCCTTGGTGACCTCCGGCAGCGCATCCAGTGTGCCCTGCACCCGCTTCACGCAGTGCTGGCAGCTCAGCCCGTTCAGGGCGAGCAGGGTAGTGGTTGACATCATCTCCTCCTCTCACCGGCCGGGGGCCGGTATGATAAGTGTACGGGTATTCCGACGTGTGACAGAATAAACCTTCCAGTAACAGGAAGGTCAAGGGGCAGCAGAATGAACATCAGTGACGTGGCGAAAAAAACCGGCCTGACCAGCAAGGCGATCCGGTTCTACGAAGAGAAAGGGCTGGTGACCCTGCCGGCGCGCAGTGAGAACGGCTACCGCAGTTACAGTGTAAAACATATCGAGGAATTGACGCTGCTGCGCCAGGCGCGGCAGGTGGGCTTTACGCTGGACGAGTGCCGCGAGCTGCTGGCGCTGTTCCATAACCCGGATCGCCACAGTGCGGATGTCAAAGCCAAAACGCTGGAGAAAGCCGCCGAGATTGGGCGGCACATTGAGGCATTGCAGGAGATGCAGACAAGGCTGCTGGATCTGGCGGCGCAATGCCCGGGGGACGCGGGGGCGAACTGCCCGATCATCGATAACCTGACCGGCTGTTGCCACCCAGCACCCCGGGCGTGATGCGCCGCGCAGCGGCACCTACAGAGTGGTCAGCGCGGCATGACCGGGCGCACCTCGAGCGTGATGCCCTCCACTGCCACCACTTCGACCTCATCGCCCGGCTGCAACGGCTGGGCGCAATGCATCCGCCAGCTGCTGTCACCGATGCGGATACGGCCATAGCCGTCCTGCAAAGGCGCATGCAGGGTGGCGCGGGTGCCGATCAGCTGCTCACCGCGCCGGTTAAGCCGCCGGGCCGGGTAGCCCGCCGGGCGGCGCGAAAGCCAGTACCACCAGCCGCCGGCCGCCAGCAGGGTCAGCAGGGCGAAGAGCAGCGCCTGTGACTCCCAGCCCAGCGGCAGCAGCCACACCAGCAGCCCGGTCAGCATCGCGGCCATGCCGCTCCAGAGCAGGTAACCGCCCGCTCCGAGCATCTCCGCCACCAGCAGCAGGCCGCCCAGCGACAGCCAGACCCAATGGGGGTGAATCACCAGCGTCTGCCACATGGTTATTTTCCTTTGGTTTCGCCCAGTAACTCCGCGATGCCGCCAATTGAGCCCATCAGGCTGGTGGCATCCACCGGCATCATGATCACTTTGCTGTTCGGCGCTGAGCCAATCTGTTGCAGCGCATCGGTGTATTTCTGTGCCACGAAGTAATTCACCGCCTGAATATTCCCGGCGGCGATGGCGTCAGAGACCAGCTGGGTCGCCTGCGCTTCCGCCAGCGCCGCACGTTCACGCGCTTCCGCCTGTAAGAAGGCGGACTGGCGCTCCCCTTCGGCTTTCAGGATCTGGGACTGCTTGTCCCCTTCAGCACGCAGGATCGCCGCCTGCCGCACCCCTTCCGCCTCCAGAATATAGGCGCGTTTGGTGCGTTCCGCCTTCATCTGCGCGTTCATGGAGTCGATCAGCTCCGCCGGTGGGCGCACGTCGCGGATTTCGATACGGGTGATCTTGATGCCCCACGGGTTGGTGGCCTCATCCACAATCTGCAACAGGCGGGTGTTGATGTTGTCACGCTGGGAGAGCATTTCGTCCAGCTCCATCGAGCCGAGCACGGTGCGGATGTTGGTCATCGTCAGGTTCACAATCGCCAGCTCCAGGTTGCTCACCTCATAGGCGGCACGCGCCGGGTCGATCACCTGAATAAAGCAGACGGCGTCAATCGAGACGTTGGCGTTGTCGCGCGAAATGATCTCCTGCGAAGGAATGTCCAGCACCTGTTCCATCATGTTGATCTTACGGCCGATGCGGTCCATAAACGGCACCACCAGGTTCAGGCCGGGCATCAGCGTTTTGGTGTAGCGGCCAAACCGCTCCACCGTCCACTGGTAGCCCTGCGGCACGGTTTTCACCCCGGCAAACACAATCACCAGCGCCAGCACCACAATAATCGGAATCACGGTAAACATAATTAACTCCTGTACGTCAGTCCTGAGAATCGAAGGCGAACCCCTTTCGCCTTAACCGGCGGATCATGAACCTGATAGGAATAAGGGGCAAGAAACCCGCAGGGGGAGGTGGAAAAAGCAGAAAAAGTGCATAAGAAAAGGGAAGGAAAGGGGGGAGCCGGCCAGAACAGCCGGCTCCGGGATAATAGACCGGGGCAGAATCAGTAAAGCAGTGAATAGAGCTGGCGGCGGTATTTGGCAGCCAGCGCGTCACCGGTGCCCAGCGCCGCAAGGATGTCCATCAGCGTTTTGCGTGCGCCGCCGTTGGCCGCCGCCAGATCTTTCTTCAGGAAGCCCATCAGCAGCTCCAGCGCCTCTTCATTGCGCCCGACCTGATGCAGTTGCAGCGCCAGTTTCAGCGCCAGGTCGGCGTCGTCCGGGGTGTCGGCCATCTGCTGTTGCAGCAGCTGGATCTCCGGGGTGTCCGCGGCCTGTTTCAGCAGCTCAATCTGCGCCACCAGCCCCTGGTAACGGGTGTCGCGGTCCTGCAACGGCACCACCGCCAGCACCGCTTCCGCCTCATCACTGCGGTTCAGCTGTAACTGGGTTTCCGCCAGCAGGAAGCCGATCTCGCTGTTCTGGTTGCTGAGCTGCCACGCCTCTTTCAGCAGCGGCAGCGCCTCGTTGTAACGGCCCTCCTGCATCAGCTCCGCCGCTTCGGCGGCCTTCAGCTCTTCCGGCTTCGGCAGCACTTTTTCCAGCAGCGCGCGCACCGCCTCTTCCGGCTGCGGCCCCTGGAAGCCGTCTACCGGCTGGCCCTCTTTGAACAGATAGACCGTCGGGATGGAGCGCAGGCCAAACTGCGAAGCGACCATCTGTTGCGCATCACAGTCCACTTTTGCCAGCACAAACTGCCCGGCGTACTCGGCGGCCAGCCGGTCGAGCAGCGGGGTAAGTTGCTGGCAGTGCTGGCTGCGTTCAGACCAGAAATAGAACAGCACCGGGACAGACATCGACTGTTCCAGCGTCTGGTGCAGGTTGGCTTCGGTAATCTCTACAACTGTGGCTTGTGCTAGCATGGCATTCTCTCTCATCCGTTTTAACGGTAGATGGGGGCGGCCTGTGGCACTTCAACCCCCCGGTCCGGTGATTTAGCCGCCGCTGCCGCGCAGCAGCACATCCAGCATCCGCCCCGGCAGCACCCGGCGCAGGACGCCGAGCGCATACGCCACCAGGGTCACCGGGTAGCGCAGGCGGGCTGACGGGCTCTCTAAAGCATGGCGCAATTTGGGCAATACCGCCTCCGGCGGCAGGGTGAAACGTGCGGCAATGCCCGGATTTTTGACCGGCTTATCGTGTTGCGACTGGTTGACGTTCTGGGTGAAGCGGGTGCTCAGCGGGCCGGGCTCAATCAGGCTGACCTGAATGCCGGTGCCGTGCAGCTCCATGCGTAAAGTGTCAGACCACGCCTCCAGGGCATATTTGCTGGCGGCATAGGCCCCGCGCCCCGGGGTGCTGACCAGCCCCATCACTGAACTGGTCTGGATGATGCGCCCCTCGCCGTGCGGCAGCATCGCCGGCAGCAGGCGCATGGTAAGCTGGTGGACGCCAAACAGGTTGCTGGCAAACTGCCCCTCGAGCTGGCGGCGGCTCAGGGTATTCAGCGGGCCGTAGACGCCGAACCCGGCGTTGTTGAACAGGCCGTAGAGCCGGTTGCCGGTCAGCGCAATCACCTCATCAGCAGCGTGGTCCACACTCGCCGGGTCATCCAGATCCAGCGCCAGGCTCTCAAAACCGAGCTGGCGCAGGTTGCCGACATCCTCCTCTTTCCGGCAGGCCGCCAGCACCCGGTAGCCGCGGTTGCGTAACTCCTGGGCTGCAATCAGGCCGATGCCGCTGGAGCAGCCGGTAATCAAAACCGCTTTTTGCATAACTTTACCTGTCAAAAGGCCCTATTTCTCAAGACGCATGATTTACTAAAGGATTCAGGCGTTCAGCCATCCAACCGGCGATAAAGGGTTGGGCATCCCGGTTCGGGTGGAGGCCGTCCTCCTGCATCCATTGCGGCTTGATCGCGACCTGTTCCATGAAAAACGGCAGCAGCGGCACTTTGTATTGCGCCGCCAGCGCCGGGTAGATCGCGTAAAACGCATCGCCATAACGACGCCCATAGTTGGGGGGCAGGCGGATCTGCATCAGCAACGGCTGGGCATCCGCCTGTTTCACCAGGGTAATGATTTTGCTCAGGGTCTGCTGAATATCCTGCGGGGCAAAGCCGCGCAGGCCATCATTTGCGCCCAGCTCAATCAACACCCAGCGCGGCCGGTGCTGTTTCAGCAGGGCAGGCAGGCGCGCCAGCCCCTGGGCGGCGGTGTCGCCGCTGATGCTGCCGTTCACCACGTCCGGCGCGCCAGGAGAGGCGCGCCACTGGTCAGCCAGCAGCGACGGCCAGGCGCGCTCCAGCGGAATGCGGTAACCGGCGCTTAAACTATCGCCTAAAATCAACAGGGTATCGGCAGCGGCTGCCCGTACACTGAATACGCCCAACAGCAAAAGGAAGGGAAGATGCCAGCGGAAAACGTTCTTGAAGTTCATCATCTTAGTAAACACGTCGGTCAGGGTGAGCACAGGCTTTCCATCCTTACCGGAGTTGACCTGCTTGTCAAACCCGCGCAGACCCTGGCACTGATCGGCGAGTCCGGCTCCGGCAAGTCAACGCTGCTCGGCATCCTGGCCGGGCTGGATGACGGCAGCGAGGGAGATGTGCGGCTGCTGGGCCACTCCCTCTCCTCGCTGGGGGAGGAGGGGCGGGCCGCGCTGCGGGCGCAGAATGTCGGCTTTGTGTTCCAGTCCTTTATGCTGGTGCCGACGCTGAATGCGCTGGAGAACGTGCAACTTCCGGCGCTGTTACGCGGTGACAGCGAGGCAAAAAGCCGCGAACAGGCGGTGCAATTGCTGGAGCAACTGGGACTGGGGCAGCGGCTGACCCACCTGCCGGCGCAGCTCTCCGGCGGCGAGCAGCAGCGGGTGGCGCTGGCGCGTGCCTTTATCGGCCACCCGAAAGTGCTGTTTGCCGATGAGCCGACCGGCAACCTCGACCGCCAGACCGGCGACCGCATCGCCGATCTGCTCTTCTCCCTGAACCGCGACTACGCCACCACGCTGATTCTGGTGACCCATGACGCCCAGCTGGCGGCACGCTGCCAGCGGCGGTTACGGCTGCGTGACGGCAAATTGCAGGAGGAAGCATGATCTGGCGCTGGTTCTGGCGCGAATGGCGCTCCCCCTCGCTGCTGATCGTCTGGCTGGCACTGACGCTGGCGGTGGCCTGTGTGCTGTCGCTCGGCACCCTCAGCGACCGGATGGAGAAAGGGCTCAGCCAGCAGAGCCGTGATTTCCTGGCGGCTGACCGGGTGCTGCGCAGCGCCCACCCGGTGCCGGAGGGCTGGCTGCTGGAAGCGCGCCAGCAGGGGCTGACCCTCAGCCAGCAGATGACCTTTATGACCATGACCTACGCCGGTGACCGGCCGCAGCTGGCCTCGGTGAAGGCCACTGACGGCGCTTACCCGCTCTACGGCACCCTCCAGACTGACCCGCCGGGGCTGCGGGTGACGCCCGGGTCGGTGCTGGTCGCGCCGCGGCTGCTGGCGCTGCTGGATAAGAAAGTCGGGGATGCGCTGGACGTGGGGGATGCCACCCTGCGCATCGCCGGGGTGATTGTGCAGGAGCCGGACGCGGGCTTTAACCCGTTCCAGATGGCACCAAGGCTTATCATGGACATCAGCGACGTGGCGAAAACCGGCGCGATCCAGCCCGGCAGCCGCCTGACCTACCGTTACCTGTTCGCCGGAAGCCCGCCTGATTTAGAACGCTACGGCGACGCCCTGAAGCCGCAGCTCAAGCCGGACCAGCGCTGGTACGGGCTGGAGGAGTCGGAGGGGGCGCTGAGCAAATCCCTGCAACGCTCCCAGCAATTCCTGCTGCTGTCAGCCCTGCTGACGCTGCTGCTCTCAGTGGCGGCGGTGGCGGTGGCGATGGGCCACTATTGCCGCAGCCGCTATGACCTGATCGCGGTGCTGAAAACCCTGGGGGCGGGGCGGCGCGCGCTGCAAAAACTGATCGTCGGGCAGTGGGTCTCGGTGCTGCTGCTGGCGGCGCTGGCGGGCAGTGCCATCGGCAAGCTGTTTGAGCTGGGGCTGCTGCGGGCGCTGGCCCCCGTGCTGCCGGCGCAACTCCCGGCGGCGGGCGGCTGGCCGTGGCTCTGGGCGCTGGGCGCGCTGGTGATGATCTCCCTGTTGATCGGCCTGCGGCCCTACCGGCAACTGCTGGCGACCCAGCCGCTGCGGGTGCTGCGGCGGGATGCGGTCTCCAACGTCTGGCCGCTGAAATATTATCTCCCGGCGGTGCTGGCGGTGGTGGTGGGCCTGCTGGCGCTGTTGGTCGGCGGCAGCCGCCTGCTCTGGTCGCTGCTGGCGGGCATCCTGGTGCTGGCGCTGCTGCTGGGCGTGATTGGCTGGGGCGGGCTGCTGCTGCTTAAGCGCCTCACGGTGCGGCAACTGGCGCTGCGGCTGGCGGTGAACCGCCTGCTGCGCCAGCCGTGGGTGACGCTGAGCCAGCTCGCCGCCTTTTCGATGTCCTTTATGCTGCTGGCGCTGCTGCTGGTGATGCGCGGCGATCTGCTGGATCGCTGGCAACAGCAACTGCCGCCGGAAAGCCCCAACTTCTTCCTGCTGAACATGACGCAGGATCAGCTCCCCCCGGTCACCGCCTTCCTGCAACAGCATCAGGTGCAGCCCTCCACCTTCTACCCGGTGGTACGGGTGCGGCTGACCAAAATCAACGACGAGGTGGCGACGGAGCGGGTGAAAGAGAGCGACCCGGGCGGCGAGGCGGTGAGCCGCGAGCTGAACCTCACCTGGCAGAAAGATCTGCCGGCGCATAATCCGCTGGTGGCCGGGCAGTGGCCGCCGAAAGCGGATGAAGTCTCGATTGAGCAGGGCGTGGCTGACCGGCTCGGGCTGACGCTGGGCGACCGCGTCACCTTCAGCGGCGACACCCAGGACTTCTCCGCCACCATCAGCAGCATCCGCAAAGTGGACTGGGAGAGCCTGCGCCCCAATTTCTACTTTATCTTCCCGCCGGGCGCGCTGGATGCGCAGCCGCAGACCTGGCTGACCAGCTTCCGCTACCACGGCGACAGCCGGATGCTGACCCAGCTTAACCGCCAGTTCCCGACCCTGAGCCTGCTGGACATCGGCGCGATCCTCAAGCAGGTCGGGCAGGTGCTCTCCCAGGTGAGCCGGGCGCTGGAGGTGATGGTGGTGCTGGTGATGGTGTGCGGCACCTTGCTGCTGCTGGCGCAGATTCAGGTCGGGATGCGCCAGCGGCGGCAGGAGCTGGTGGTCTACCGCACATTAGGCGCGGGCAAACGGCTGCTGCGCGGCACGCTCTGGTGCGAGTTCGCGGTGCTGGGGCTGGTGGCGGGCGTGGCGGCGGCGGTCGGCGCGGAAGCGGCCCTGTGGCTGTTGCAGACGCAGGTGTTCGACTTCCCGTGGGAGCCGGATGTCATGCTCTGGTGGCTGTTGCCGCTGCTCGGTGCGCTGCTGCTGTCACTGTGCGGGGGCTGGCTGGGCGTGCGGCTGCTGCGGGGCAGGGCGCTGTTCCGGCGCTATGAGGGGTAAACCGTAAGGAAATGGCGCGCCCCGGCTTCCGCATCACAGGGAAGCCGGGGCGCGGCCCGTCATAGTTTGGCCTGCGCCCACGCAATGCCGCTGTGGTACTCTTCCGGCAGCAGCGGGATCAGGTCAGCCAGCGTCTGCGCGATCAGCGCCGGGTCTGGATCGCTGAGGTTGAGGTGGCCAACTTTACGCGCCGGGCGTACCTCTTTCTCATACCAGTGCAGGTTGACCAGCGGCAGGCTGAGCCAGTGCGTGTTCAGTTCCGTGCCGATCAGGTTCACCATGACCGACGGCGTGCTCACCACCGGCACCGGCAGCGGCAGGCCGAGGATGGCCCGCAGGTGCAGCTCAAACTGGCTGATCGACGCGCCGTTCTGCGTCCAGTGGCCGCTGTTGTGGACGCGTGGCGCGAGTTCGTTGATCAGCAACCCGTCTTCCACCACAAAGCACTCCATCGCCATCACGCCGACATACCCCAGCTCCTGCATGATCGCCGAGAGCATCGCCTCGGCCTGCTGTTGCCGGGCGGCATCCGGCACCGGCAGCGCCACGCTGGTACGCAGGATGCCCTCCTGATGCAGGTTATGCGTCAGCGGGTAGAACACCATGCGGCCGTCATGGCCGCGTGCGCCCACCAGTGACACCTCACCTGAGAAGTTGATCCCCTGCTCGACGATGCACTCGCCGTAGCATTCGTCCGGCAGGGTATGCGCCTCGTCGGCACGCAACCGCCACTGGCCGCGGCCGTCATAGCCGCCGACGCGGCGTTTGACGATCGCCAGCTCACCCAAGGTCGCAAACACCTGCGGCCACTCCTCTGCGGCGGCCAGCAGCTGCCACGGCGCAGTGGCCAGGCCGAGCTGGTCCAGCAGCTGCTTCTGCGTCAGCCGGTCGGCAAGGCGCGGGAAGATGTCGCGGTTAACAAACGCCGGGTGCCCGGCCAGTTCACGGGTCAGTGCCGTCTCCGGCCAGCGCTCAATTTCGGCGGTGATCACGCTCTGGCGGAACGGCACTGCTTCCGGCTCGGCGTCCAGCCCCACCGGGTAAACCGCAATGCCCAGCGGCTCCCCGGCCTGGCGCAGCATCCGGCCCAGCTGGCCGTTGCCCAATACACAAACCGGCTTCATGCCTCCTCCCGCGGGTCAGGGTTGTTCAGCACGTCGTCGGTCTGCGCCTGACGCCACGCCGCCAGGCGCGCCGCCAGTTCCGCATCATGCAGCGCCAGGATCTGCGCCGCCAGCAGGGCGGCATTAGCGGCCCCGGCCTTGCCGATCGCCAGCGTGCCGACCGGGATGCCGCGCGGCATCTGCACAATGGAGTAGAGGCTGTCTACGCCGCTCAGCGCCGCGCTCTGCACCGGCACACCCAGCACCGGCACCAGCGTTTTCGCCGCCAGCATCCCCGGCAGGTGCGCCGCGCCGCCCGCGCCGGCGATGATCACGTCAAACCCGTTGGCGGCCGCCTGCTCTGCAAAGCTGAACAGCTTGTCCGGTGTGCGGTGGGCCGAGACCACTTCAACGTGAAACGCGACATTCAACGTGGTGAGGATTTCAGCGGCAAACTGCATGGTAGCCCAGTCACTCTTGGACCCCATGACGAGGGCGATTTTTGCCGGGGAAAGGTTGGATGACATGCCTGTAATGCTCCTGTGAATATGCTGGCGTCGCCAGAGCGGTTGTATCTGGCGGAGAGGGCGCAAATAATAGCATGGCAAACCCGCAAGGAAAACGGTTGCGTCGGTGCCGGATGCGGGGAAAACCGCGGGGAACAGGTATACTCGCCCCAAAACCCTTACGCAGGACACGACGTTATGTATGAGAACCTTCTGGCCCCGATCCACGCCTTTTTACACTGCACCACCCCGGCGCGCTGGATCGACGTGGCGCTGACCCAGCAGGATATTTTGCTGATTGACCACGCCAACTGCGAAAAGAAAGCCGCCGCTTCCGCCATGGCGCTGATGACCCGCTACCTCGACCGCACCGAGCTGCTGATCTGCGCCGCCCGGCTGGCGCGTGAGGAGCTGCACCACTTCGAGCAGGTGGTGGAGATCATGACCCGGCGCAATGTGGCCTATACGGTGCTGTCGCCGTCGCGCTACGCCAACGGGCTGCTGAAACATGTGCGCCATCAGGATGAGCGCGGGCTGCTGGTGGACAGGCTGATCATCGGGGCCTATATCGAAGCGCGCTCCTGCGAGCGTTTCGCCGCGATCGCCCCGCATCTGGATGAGGAGCTGCGGCGTTTCTACCTCTCGCTGCTGCGATCAGAAGCGCGCCACTATCAGGATTACCTGTCACTGGCGCAACAGTATGCCGGGGAGGCGATTACGGAGCGGGTCGAGGAGCTGGGGCGGATTGAAGCGGAGCTGATTATGGCGCCGGATGAGCAGTTCCGCTTCCACAGCGGCGTACCGGCCTGAGTCAGAACGGGAAGGTGATGAGATCCACCCCGTGGGCGTTGACGGCCACCATCGATCCTTCCTGATGCCAGGCTCCCAGCACCGCGCGGTGCGCGTCGCCGCCCAACAGGGCGAGGGTGTGGATCGCCGGGCGGTGGGTGTGGCCGTGGATCAGCCAGCGCACCTGATGGCGGCGCATCGTGTCCGACACGGCCAGCGGGTTGACGTCCATGATCGCCAGCGATTTCTGCTGGTTCGCCTGTTGGCTGTCGGCGCGCATTTTCCCGGCAATCTTCAGCCGCAGGCGCAGCGGTAACGCCAGGAAGATTTTCTGTATCAGCGGGTTGCGCACTTTTTTGCGGAAACGCTGGTAGCCTTCGTCATCGGTGCAAAGGGTGTCGCCGTGCATAATCAGCACCCGGCGGCCGTACAGGTCCAGCACCTGCTCTTCGGGCAGCAGCGTCATGCCGCTGGCGCGGGCAAAACGGCGGCCAAGCAGGAAATCGCGGTTGCCGTGAATGAAGTAGCAGGGCACGCCGCTCGCTGACAGCGCCTTCAGCGCGGCGGCGATCTCCGCGTGCAGCGGTTGCGGGTCGTCGTCCCCGATCCAGGCCTCAAACAGGTCGCCCAGAATGTAGAGGGCGTCGGCCCGGCGCGCTTCACCGGCCAGAAAACGCAGAAAACCGGCAGTAATTGCCGGTTCCTGTTCGCTCAGATGTAAATCAGCGATAAAGAGGGTGGTCATGCCGCAGGGCTAACCTTACTCGCTGACGGTAACGCTGGTGATCACCACATCTTCTTTCGGCACATCCTGGTGCATGCCGCTGCGGCCGGTCGGTACTGCTTTGATCTTGTCAACCACGTCCAGACCTTCCACCACTTCAGCGAACACACAGTAGCCCCAGCCCTGCGCGTTTTCACCGCGGAAGTTCAGGAAGTCGTTGTCCACAACGTTGATGAAGAACTGGGCAGTGGCGGAGTGCGGGTCGTTGGTACGGGCCATCGCCAGGGTGCCGCGGGTGTTTTTCAGGCCGTTGTTGGCTTCGTTATTGATCGGCGCATCGGTCGCTTTCTGCTTCATGCCCGGCTCAAAGCCGCCGCCCTGAACCATAAAGCCGTTAATGACGCGGTGGAAGATGGTGTTGTCGTAAAACCCTTTACGGCAGTAGTTCAGGAAGTTTTCAACGGTAGCCGGCGCTTTGTCTGCGAAGGTGTTGATGACGATGTCACCGTGATTAGTGTGAAAAGTAACCATAATAATCCATCCTGCTTAATGAGAGGTGTGCGCCGCGAGGCGGCCCGCACAATAGAGGGCTTTTATAACATAAACCGGCGGCGGGCGTCAGCAGCGGGAGGTTAAGCAGGTTTGCTGATATGCTTATGCAAGGGAGACCGGCCGGTTGTTGCAAACACCCGGCGTTCAGGGTTCAATACGCCTTTCGGTGAGGATCCGCGGGATTTTCTCACCCTTTGTTTACCAACCACACATGTAAACCATGGAATGACCTGATGCTGAAGATATATAACACCCTGAGTCGCCAAAAAGAGGAATTCAAGCCTATTCATGCCGGAACCGTCGGCATGTACGTGTGTGGTATTACCGTTTACGACCTCTGTCACATCGGCCATGGCCGGACGTTCGTTGCCTTTGACGTGGTGGCGCGCTACCTGCGTTACAGCGGCTACCGCCTGAAGTATGTGCGTAACGTCACGGACATTGATGACAAGATCATCAAACGCGCGAATGAGAACGGCGAAACCAGCGACGCCCTGACCACCCGGATGATCGCCGAAATGCACGCCGATTTCGACGCGCTGAACATTCTGCGCCCGGACGAAGAGCCGCGCGCCACCCGCCATATCGCGGAGATTATTGAGCTGGTGGCACAGCTGATCGCGCGTGACCACGCCTATGTCGCCGCCAACGGCGATGTGATGTTTGCCGTCGACAGCGACCCGGATTACGGCCTGCTGTCACGCCAGGATCTGGAGCAGTTGCAGGCCGGCGCGCGCGTGGAAGTCGCTGATGTCAAGCGCAACCCGATGGACTTTGTGCTGTGGAAGATGTCCAAGCCGGGCGAGCCGAGCTGGCCGTCGCCGTGGGGTGAGGGGCGCCCGGGCTGGCACATTGAGTGCTCGGCGATGAACAGCAAACAGCTCGGCCACCACTTTGACATCCACGGCGGCGGCTCCGATCTGATGTTCCCGCACCATGAGAATGAGATCGCCCAGTCCACCTGCGCCCATGACGGCCCCTACGTCAATTACTGGATGCACTCCGGCATGGTGATGGTAGACCGCGAAAAGATGTCCAAATCACTGGGCAACTTCTTCACCGTGCGCGACGTGCTGGCCTATTACGACGCCGAAACCGTGCGCTACTTCCTGATGTCCGGCCACTACCGCAGCCAGCTCAACTACAGCGAAGAGAACCTGAAACAGGCACGCACTTCGCTGGAGCGCCTCTACACCGCGCTGCGCGGCACCGATGCCTCCGCCGCACCGGCCGGGGGCGAGGCGTTTGTCGCCCGTTTCCGCGAGGCGATGGATGATGACTTCAACACGCCGGAAGCCTATTCCGTGCTGTTTGATATGGCGCGTGAAGTGAACCGTCTGAAAGCGGAAGAGATGGCGGCGGCCAATGGGCTGGCGGCAGAGCTGCGCCACCTGGCGGGCGTGCTGGGCCTGCTGGCGCAGGAGCCGGAGCAGTTCCTGCAGGGCGGGGCGCAGGCGGGGGATGATGACGTGGCGCAGATCGAAGCGCTGATCAAACAGCGTAATGACGCGCGTGCGGCGAAGGACTGGGCAATGGCGGACTCCGCCCGCGACCAGCTCAACGCCCTCGGCATCATTCTGGAAGATGGCCCGCAGGGCACCAGCTGGCGCCGTAAGTAACACTTATTGTGACCGGCAAAAAACCGGCACAAAAAAAGGCGACGCAGAAGCGTCGCCTTTTTTATGGCAGAAGCCACGGGTCAGGGTTTGACCACCACAGTCGCGCCGTCAAACTCAACCTGCTGATCCGCCAGGATTTTGCAGCGTTTGCGGGTTTCTACCCGGCCATCTACTTTCACCAGCCCGTCGGCGATCACCGCTTTTGCCGCGGCGCCGCTTTCGCACCAGCCCTGGAATTTCAGCAGATCGCACAGTTCAACGTGCGGGTGGTTGTCGAGATTAAAAATGTCCATCGTGTTCCTGACTTAACGCGCCTGGCGCGTAAAAAATACATGGGTGCGCCGCCCTGTGGGCGGCCGCATAAGGCTTAACCGACGTTATTGTCGTGGTATTCCTCGCAGGCCTGCAAGGTATTTTGGATCAGGGTAGCGACCGTCATCGGGCCAACGCCGCCCGGCACCGGCGTAATAAAGGCCGCGCGCTCAAAAGCGGCCTCATAATCGACGTCGCCGACCACTTTGCCGCTCTCCAGCCGGTTGATGCCGACATCGATCACGATGGCGCCCGGTTTGATCCAGTCACCCGGAATGAAATTCGGCTTGCCGACTGCCACGACCAGCAGGTCGGCGTTCTCCACATGGTGGCGCAGGTTTTTGGTAAAACGGTGGGTCACGGTGGTGGTGCAGCCTGCCAGCAGCAGTTCCATGCTCATCGGGCGGCCGACGATATTGGATGCGCCGATCACCACGGCATTCAGGCCGAAGGTATCGATATTATAGCGCTCCAGCAGCGTCACGATGCCGCGCGGGGTGCAGGGGCGCAGCTTCGGCGCACGCTGGCAGAGGCGGCCGACGTTATAAGGGTGGAAGCCGTCGACGTCTTTGTCCGGGTGGATGCGCTCCAGCACTTTCACATTATCGATGCCGGCCGGCAGCGGTAACTGCACCAGAATGCCGTCGATGTCGCCGTCGTTATTCAGCGTATCGATCAGCGTTAACAGCTCTGCCTCGGAGGTGCTGGCCGGCAGATCGTAGGAGCGGGAGAGGAACCCCACCTCCTCGCAGGCGCGGCGCTTGCTGCCGACATAAATTTGCGAGGCGGGGTTCTCACCCACCAGGACAACTGCCAGCCCCGGCGCACGTTTGCCGTCCGCCAGACGCTGTTTCACACGCGCTGCAACTTCGCTTCGAACCTGCTGCGCAATCGTTTTACCATCAATAATTGTTGCTGCCATCAGTGGGAGAGTCCATCAAAAGTAATTATGCAGGGGAATGGTGCTATTTTGTCAGAAGCGGGGCGCGCTGTCAGGCGCTGTGTCGAGATAAAATCGCCGCAAGCCACGGAGGCCGCGCCGCAAAAGGTGCCATATCCCATTGAGTTGTACATGGATTCAGCGCCCGGCGGGATAACGGTGTGATTTCGTTGACTCACCGGGGAGGGTGCGTATAATTCGAGCCCACTGCCGCGCACCGGCAGCCGCATCCCCCAATGCGCCCTTAGCTCAGTTGGATAGAGCAACGGCCTTCTAAGCCGTAGGTCACAGGTTCGAGCCCTGTAGGGCGTGCCATTCAGTATCAGGCGATTACTATTCCTTATCCTATTCATCCTTTTTTGAAAAAATAAAATATTTTGATGTATAAAGCTGCAAGCTGATGAAGAAAACATTCATGTTTGTGCGTTTTGTTAATTTCAAATCATCTGGTAGTAATATATAAAGGCAGCATTCTTTAGTGAGAGCAGCAGATTAAAATGGGTATAATAAATGTGGTTAAATTAATTAAGCCCCTTATGGGGCTTAATTTAATCTGAAAGTTTAACTAAAATAGTTCCTGATACATCTTTTATTGACCCCGTCGCAGGCCAAGAGGGCATAGATGTAAGTTCTCTCTTGTGCTTGCTGCTAATACTATGTTTACTTACTTGAATAATGTTCGCTATTCCAGTATTTCTTATATAGTTACCAATCCTATCTGACTCCCCACGCTCATAAAAGGAAATGCCAAACTCATCAGCTCTATTTTGGCGCCAAGGGTTATTAACCTTAATTTTCCCATAAAAATAAATAGGTATATCACTTTGGGTTTTTTCTGGATATGTATGGTATATATCAAAAATTATTTGCTGAGATAAAAATTTAGTTTGGTCTTCAGCTATCTTATCTGAGTAGAATAAGATGTTTATATAAGCACAGGATGAGAGTGCGATATATAATATTATGGCGATTTTTACAGGTTTTAATTTAATTTTCATTAATCCAGCAGATACAGTTAGGGCAAAAACCATTGGCATTTGACTTAGCGTCCTGGCCGGGGTTCCTGACCCGATTAATATATTCAATATGAAGGGTGACAGTATGACAATAAAAGAAATAAATAGTGAAATTAATAGGGCGCGAGCACCGAACTTAATAGAAGTAGTTGTGACTAATAAAACAGAGCCTAATGTTAAAAAATAAAATTCGAAGCCATACCATGTGACCGTATAGCAGTTGTAAAGAATAAATTTAAAGACGGAAATAATAGCGTCTGCTACTCCCATCTTGTTCCAAGCAATAAGCTGAGAAAAATAGCTCACGTCGGTAATCTGATAATGAGATTTCAACTGCTTTGATATAACAAAATAGATAATCACCGAGATTATAGTTAATAATGAAATCATAACTGATTCTTTGAACCAGCCACCTAGTTTAAACTCGCCCTCTGATATTCTCTTGAACGAGTAAAGAGATACGAGAGTTACAGGTAAAAATACTAAAGACTGATATATAGATATAACAAAGACGTTAATTAAAACAAATAATAATTTTCCAACCAATCCATTTTTATGAAAAAATATCATGCTATACATACAGAAGAGAAGTGCTAATCCTACAGTTTCAGCTTGATTGCTGAATTGTAGCTGATAAGCCATTTGCGGAAAAGTAACGAATAGTATTGAAAAAACAATTGATTCTTCCAGGTTTAGTTTTAAATAGATACTTGCAACTAAACTTGATGCGGAGACAGTCATAAGCGAAAATGCAATAGAAAAAAAAGGAACCCATGGCTCATGGAATATATACTTTTTGAGTAATGCATGTCCCCATCTTCCCAAATCTATGGTGTGAAGATAATTATCAATTACATCGACATCAATGGATATGGTATGGTTTGCTAGCTCAAATCCGTATGCAATAATACAGCTTGTTAATGCAAATAAAAAAGGTATTGCATAGTTGGTTTTATTAATGTTAATGTTATTCATTATCTTGCCTTTTTTATTTTATAAACATATCGAATGATGATTCTTTCCGATATATGCCTTGTCAATATATAAGTCGAGAACATTAACGCCAGTTATCTGTATGCTGCTGAAGAGACTGTGGATAAGAGGAGATGGAGCAAATAAGTTGCCCAATTACATCTTTTTATACTACTCAGTAGTCATACAGGAAAACCAGTTTGGCGATAAACAACCCCATATAAGTTCATATGTGAAATAAAAACGTAAAGAAGAAAAATATTCTTTTTATGTTCCCACATTTCTTAACGATTAACTTAATAATGTTGGTTATTTTCTCGGCACGAATTTAGTTAACTATTTTTAATCTTTTTATTAATCTAATTAATAACCTGCTTTCTCAAGTAAATAACACCTCCTTAACATTTTTTCGAGGTTTTTATAAAAAATAAAATAAGATATCTGAATGTTACTTTCTACTTTAATAAAGGTGATTTTCTTTAGGGTTACAGTAAGCTTCATTATGTTTACCGCATTTCCCATACAATACGTTAGCTCTGTAAATATTTCTAGCTCTAGTCGATCTTTTGCATGAATAAAATAATATCCATAGCACTTTATCTGAAGGTGAATTATCAAATCATTCACCTAATCATTATGCTTTCTTTTGTTTTTAGAGAAAATTATTCATTCCATTTATTATTGCATAATAAAGTTACGTAAAAAAGCCGATAAGAATTAAAATGGTTAGCATCTTCTAAGCCGTAGGTCACAGGTTCGAGCCCTGTAGGGCGTACCATTTTGTGCCCCCTGAATCACTTCCCCTGCATTATCGTTGTTTCATATACGTTCCGTTCTGAGTGCCTTATCCGCCCCATCTCCCCCATCACTGCTATACTTTCCTGCGCCAATCTTGTTGGAAGGGCAGGAGATTTTCCGGCGGCCGGGAACACCCAGGAGAGAGTATGCTTGTGCTTTGGAATAGCGGAATTGTGTTGTTAACGGTGGTGGCGATGGAGATCATCGCGGCGTTGTCTCATAAGTACATCATGCATGGCTGGGGGTGGGGGTGGCACCATTCGCACCATGCGCCGCATACGTCCTGGTTTGAACTGAATGATCTTTATGCGGTGCTGTTTGCGGTGCTGGCGATTGTGCTGATCGCACTGGGGACGGCCGGGTATTGGCCGTTGCAGTGGATAGGGGCGGGCATGACGCTGTACGGGTTGCTCTATTTCATCGTGCATGACGGGCTGGTGCACCAGCGCTGGCCGTTCCGTTACATCCCGCGGCGCGGCTACCTGAAACGCTTGTATCTGGCGCACCGGCTGCACCATGCGGTGCGTGGGCGGGAGGGCTGCGTCTCCTTTGGCTTCCTGTATGCGCCGCCGGTCGCCAAATTACAGGCGATCCTGCGCGAGCAAAAAAACCAGGCTAACGTGGACGTTGCCAAAGGCCGGAAGGACGGGCGGCCGGGGGCGGGGCGAGCCGGGAACGAATAGCCAGCCCGGCACCGGTGACCAGCAGGCCGAGTTTCTCCAGCTTGCTGGTGCCTTGCCGCCGGTCCCAGGCGCGCTCCCCGGCGCGATCGACCTTAATCCCAATCTCCCGGTAAACCCCGCGTGCAGTAGCAATCGCCCAGGCTGAGCGCAGCGGCAGGCCCGCCAGGCCCGCCCGCGCAGAGGCGTAATAGGGCTCGGCTTCCGCCACCAGCCGCGCGGCAAGCGGCACCAGGGCAGCACGGTGGGCCGGGTCTGCGACCTCGGCCGGGGGAATGCCCGCCGCGGCCAGCCACTCGGCAGGCAGATAGCAGCGCCCCACCTGCGCATCCTCGACAATGTCCCGCGCGATGTTGGTGAGCTGGAACGCCAGCCCAAGATCGCAGGCACGGTCCAGCACTGCCTCGTCCCGCACCCCCATGACCCGCGCCATCATCAGCCCGACTACCCCCGCCACGTGGTAGCAGTAACGCAGCGTGTCGCCAAAGGTCTCGTAACGCTCACCGCGCACGTCCATCGCGAACCCTTCAAGATGGTCAAACGCCTGCTGCTGCGGGATCGCATGGGCCAGCGCCACTTCCTGAAACGCGGCGAATGCCGGGTCTTCCATCGGCATGCCGGCATAGGCGCGGCGCGTCAGGGCCTTCAGCAGCGTCAGCCGCTGTTCAGGGCTGTCAGGCTGGTGGCCGGGCGAGGCAAAGCCCAGCGTCTGGTCATCAATCACGTCGTCACAGTGGCGGCACCAGGCGTAGAGCATCAGCGCGCTGCGCCGGGTGCCGGCATCAAACAGTTTAGAGGCGGTGGCGAAACTTTTGGAGCCAACCGCCATGGTCTGGGTAGCGTGGTTCAGCAGGGGCTGGTTCATGGGGCGAGATCCTCCAGCATCAGGCCCGCCGTGGCTTTGGCCGAGCCGATGACCCCCGGCACCCCGGCGCCGGGGTGGGTGCCCGCGCCCACCAGGTAGAGGTTCGGGATACGGTCGTCGCGGTTGTGCGGCCGGAACCAGGCGCTCTGGGTCAGCAGCGGTTCGATAGAGAACGCCGAGCCGAGGTGCGCGCCCAGCTCGTCCCGGAAATCAAACGGCGTGAACATCCGGTGCGTCACCAGCTGGTCGCGCAGCCCCGGCATATAGTGCTGCTCCAGATAGGCGAAAATACGGTCGCGCAGGCGCGGCCCCTCGACCGCCCAGTCCAGATCGGCCGTGCCGAGGTGCGGCACCGGGGCCAGCACGTAATAGCTGCCGCACCCCGGCGGCGCGAGGGACGGGTCGGTGACGCACGGGGCGTGCAGGTAGAGGGAGAAATCCTCGGAGAGGGTGTCGCGGTTGAAAATATCCTCAATCAGCTCTCGGTAGCGCGGGCCGAAACAGACGGTGTGGTGCGCAAGCTGGGTATGCTGTTTGTTCAGCCCGAAATAGAGCACAAACAGCGAGTTGCTCATCCGCTTGCGTTTCAGCGCCCCGGCCCGCGCCGCGCCCGCCGGGTGGTGGCCGAGCAGCTTTTCATAGGTGTGCACCACGTCGGCATTCGAGGCCACTGCCGGGGTGTCGAAGCGGCGGCCATCGGCCAGCTCCACGCGGCTGATGCGCGAGCCGGTGGTCTCCATGCGGCTGACTTTCGCATTCAGTTCCAGCTCGCCGCCGAGATCCTGGAACAGCCGTACCAGCCCCTGCACCAGCGCGCCGGTGCCGCCGCGCGCAAACCAGACGCCCCATTCGCGCTCCAGCGCATGGATCAGCGTATAGATAGACGAGGTGGCAAACGGGTTGCCGCCCACCAGCAGCGAGTGGAACGAGAACGCCTGCCGCAGGTAATCATCTTCAATAAAGCGCGACACCACGCCATAGACGCTGCGCCACGCCTGCAACCGTGCCAGCTGCGGCCCGGCGCGCAGCATATCGCGGAAAGAGAGGAACGGCACCGCGCCGAGCTTCAGGTAGCCCTCTTTAAACACCGCACGCGAGTAGTCGAGGAAACGCCGGTAACCCTCGACATCCCGCGGGTTAAACTGCTGGATCTGGCGCTCAAGGGCCGCCTGATCGTTGTCATAATCGAAGACCCGGCCGGACTCCCAGCAGAGGCGGTAGAAGGGGGTTACCGGCATCAGGTCGACATAATCGGCCATGCGTTTACCCGCCAGCGTGAACAGCTCCTCAATGGCGCTCGGGTCGGTAATGACCGTCGGCCCGGCATCAAAGGTAAACCCCTGATCCTCATAGACATAAGCGCGGCCGCCTGGCTTATCGCGCTGTTCCAGCAGCAGGGTGGGGATGCCCGCCGCCTGCAGGCGGATAGCGAGGGCCAGGCCACCGAAACCGGCACCAATTACAATCGTTCGTTTCATTAAAAAGCTCGCAGCCGGGGAGTATGTTTGAGCACGGCTTTCAGGGCTTCCCCCACCGGCACCGGTGGTTTGCCCGTCAGGATCCGTGCCATGTCGGCCGGGGTCAGGCGGCCGGCATAAAACCGGGCAATCAGACCTTCCCCTAAACCGTAAAAACGTTGCATAACCTGCCAGCGCTGCGCCGGGTGACCGGCCAGAAATAACATGCGGTTAAGCAGGCGGAAAAAGCGTTGCCGCCGCCACTGCCGGGCGGCATAACAATGAATCAGGGTAAACAGCGCGTCGTGCGCCGGGGCGGGCTGGGCTGCAATCAGCTCAGCCAGCGCCACCGCCTGCGGCAGGGAATAGCCGGTGGTGGGGTGGAACAGCCCGGCGCGCAGCCCGGCGCAGGGCTGGCCTTGCCGCTGCTGCCAGAAGGCGGCGGGGTGGCCGGCCAGCGTAATCGGCAGGTTGCCCTGTTCTTCACGCAGCAGGGTATGCAAGGCCCAGCCCTGGGCGGCGGCGTAGGCGGCGATGTTCTGCCGCGCCCGGTCGGGCTCCAGCGCAGCATGATCGATGTAGTGGGTATCCTCGATCAGCAGCGTGTCCGCGGAGAGCGGCAGGGTATAGACGAAGCGGTAACCTGCCTGCTGGTCAACGGTGGCATCCATCAGGATCGGGCGCGTCAGCCCATGCGGGCGGGACAACTGCCACTGCTGGCCGAGAAAAGCCTGGAAGCCTACCGCCAGATGCGGGCCGGGCTGGTAGCCGCAGCCGTCAATCACCGCGGCGGCGGTCAGGGTCCGGCCGTCGGCCAGCTGCACCTGTGTGGGCGTCACGGCAGTCACGGGGGTGTGGGTCAGCAGGCGGTCGCCCAGCGCCTGCGTGACCACCGCCGCAAAGTGCTCCGCCGTGACGCTCAGGTAGCCGCCGGGCAGGGTACGGGTGAGGTGCGGGAAGCGGACGTCATACCCCTGCCAGCGGTGCGCCACCAGCGGGGCGACCCACTGGTGCTGGGCGTCGGTCAGGTCATCCTGATGGAACGACCAGGTGTGGTTACCGCCGGGGTGCGGCGCGGCCTCGATCATCAACAGATTGAGATCCGGCTGACACTGGCGCAGCCGCAGGGCGATAAGCCCGTTCGCCAGCCCGCCGCCCACCAGAATCAGGTCATAAGCGTGGTTCACAATACCGCCTCCGCCGGCCAGCGGGCATAGAGCGCGCGCTCCACAATCTCGGCCGCGCGCGCTGCGCCCCCGGCCTGCTGAAGCTGGGCGCTCAGCGGGGCCATACGCTGCCGGTAGCGATCATCCTCCAGCAACCGGCGCAGGTTTCGCGCCAGGGTGCGGCGGCAGGCAAAGCGGGAGACCCGGCGGCCGATGCCCTGATAAGCGACACGGGCGGCCACGCCCGGCTGGTCGAAGGCGATGGGGATAGCGAGGATCGGCGTGCCGCTGCTGACGGCATCCATCACGGTATTCAGCCCGCCGTGGGTGATCACCGCCTGCGCCTGATGCAGCGCGGCGGGTTGGTCGGTGAAATCCGTGACATAGCTGGCGCCGCAGGCGTAGAGGCTCTCTGCCTGCCGGGCGGTGAGGCCGCCGCAGTGGGCCACCAGCAGTTGCGCGTCCAGGCTCTGACAGGCCCGGGCCAGCGTGCGGAACAGGCCGTAACGGTGCCCCTGTAATGTCCCCAGGGAGGCATAGACCAGCGGCCGTGACGGATCGACCGACCAGCCCGGCGGGGCGTGTTCAGCCGGGGCGGGCGCACGCAGCGGCCCCACGGCGTGGAAATGTGCAGGCAGCGCCCGGCGCGGAAAGTCCAGCCCCGGCAGGGTCTGGCTGATCTGCGCCCGCGGCGAGAGGCACTCATGCAGCGACTGGCGCGGCGGCAGGCCGAACCGCCGGGCATGGCGGGCAATCACCCGGCCGTGACGGCGCATCATCCAGTCATATACCCGCTGGCTGGAGGCGTAGAGGGTCTGCGCGCGCTCATCGGTGGCGTAATCAAACGGCATCACCGGCAGCGGCAGGCCCGGTTCGCGGTTCAGCGGCAAGGCACAGGCCACCGAGACAAACGGCAGCCCCAGTGCCTCCGCCACCAGCCCTCCGGCCGGTTCCATCTGATCGGCGATGACGCCATCCACCGCCAGCTGGTTGAACGCCGCAGGCAACTCGCGGCAGAGCATATCCGTGGTAGCCGCCATGTCCCCGATCAGGCGGAGGATTGCCAGCCCGGCCGGGTTGGCCGCCAGCTGCAGAGTATGGGCGAGGCGGCCCGGCGGGTGGCTGTCGGCCCCCACCGGGTGGAAAGCGATGCGGGTGTCGGTGAGCAGCCCGGCTGCGTCCGGCTGCTGGATAAAGGTGATGCGGTGGCCGCGCGCAATCAGCGCCTGCGACAGCGCCTGCAACGCCTGAACGTGGCTGTAGAGCGGCGGGGCCACCACGGCATAGTGGCTCATGCCCCGGCCTCAGCGCTCAGTAAAGGGGCGGCTTTCAGCCGGGTGAGGTTAGCGCTGCCGGTACAGAAACAGACGACGCGCAGCTGGTCGATCACCGTCTGGAAATGGGCAGCCACCGCCTCGGTGGAGGTGGTGGCGCTGCCGAGCACCGCAGCCGCCTGGCCGACCAGATCGGCCCCGAGGCGCAGCGCTTTGGCGGCGTCAATGCCGTCACGGATGCCGCCGGAGGCGATCAGCGGCATCGCCGGCAGCTGTTTCCGCAACCCGCGCAGCGCCTCGGCGGTCGGGATGCCCCAATCCGCGAACGCCATCGCCACGGCGCGCGCCTGCGGCGTGGCGGCGCGCTCGCCTTCCACCGCCGCCCAGCTGGTGCCGCCCGCCCCGGCGACATCCAGCATCGTGACGCCCGCCTCCGCCAGCCGTTGCGCCACCGCCGGGGAGAGCCCGGCACCAACTTCTTTGACCACCACCGGCACCGGCAACGCCGTGACCACCTGCTCAATGGCCGCCAGCACGCCGCGCCAGTCGCGGTCACCGCCGGTTTGCAGTGCTTCCTGCAACGGGTTGAGGTGGACGATCAGCGCGTCCGCGTCAATCATCTCTACCGCGCGGCGCGCAAAATCCACGCCGGGCTGGCCGATAATCTGCGCCGCCCCCAGGTTCGCCAGCAGCGGCACATCCGGGGCGAGGTCACGCAGTTCGCGCGTCAGCCCAAAGTTATGGCTGCTCTCCAGCGCCACCCGCTGGGAGCCGACGCCCATCGCCAGCCCCAGCGCCTGGGCGGCTTCTGCCAGGTGGCGGTTAATGTCGCAGGCACGGCTGGCCCCGCCGGTCATGGAGCTGATCAGCAGCGGGGCGTTCAGGGGGCGGCCAAAGAGGGAGGTGCGCAGGTCAACGCTGTCGAGGTCCAGTTCCGGCAGGGCGCAGTGCTCGAAGCGAAAGCGTTCAAAGCCGGTGGTGACGCGGCTTACGGCCTGCGCCGGGTGCAGCACAATGTCCAGATGGTCGTTCTTACGTTTGATGAGCTCCGCGTCCTTCATTGACACTCCGGTAAGTAAAGCTGTCGGGAAACATCCGTTGTCAGGGGCATCCGGCCCGCGGCAGGTCACGCCGCATGGGCCGGGCAGTCAGCTGATCAGGGCCAGTTTCTGGCCGAACCAGGCGTGCATAAAGCGCCGGGTTGCCATGCCCTGATCGCAGGCGCAGGCCAGATGTTCATCAGCGCGGCGGAGGTGGTGGTGCAGGCGCTGGTGGACCGCCTCGCTGCCGAGCATCGCCACCAGCGTGGATTTCCCCTCATCCTTGTGCCGGTCTTTGCCGGTACCGGCCAGGCCATCGACCAGATCGTCGAGCAGCTGGAACGCCTGCCCGAGATCCAGCGCAAAGCAGCGCAATTTCTGGCGGACGTCTGCCGGTGCCCCGGCCGCAATGGCCGCCATTTGCAGGGTGGCACCGAACAGCATGCTGGTTTTAAGCTCATTGGTGGTAAAGATGGCATCGGCGCTGCGGGCGTCGTTGCCTTCGGTGAGATCCTGGTATTGCCCCTGTACCAGCCCCTGCAACCCCACGGCGCTGGAGAGCTCCGCCACCGCCTGCGTGCGGGCGTGGCTCGGCAGATCCTGCGCGGCGGCCACCACCCCGAACGCTTTGCTGAGCAGCGCGACGGCGGCCAGAATCGCCACGTTTTCGCCGAACTGGCGGTGAATAGTGGGGCGGCCGCGCCGCAGCAGCGCGTTGTCCATACAGGGGATGTCATCGAGCATCAGTGAGGCAGCGTGGATCATCTCCACGGCGCAGGCGAGATCGAGCAGACCGGCCTGGGCTGTGTCGCAGCCCAGATCCTGGGCGGCCAGCATCAGCAGCAGGGGGCGGATGCGCTTCCCCGGTGCCAGCGTGCCTTCGCGCATCGCGACGTTGACCCGGTCGCGCTCGCTGCTCTCCGGCAGCAGCTGATCGAGGCGGGTTTCGAGCGCGGCGATCAGCGCCGGCAGCTCACTGTCCAGGCTTAAGGGTTTATCGGCGTAGGCTGTCATGATAGCTGTCCCTGTTTGCCTGCAATGGCCGGCGTGATGGTCGGTCACCAAAAAACACGGCGGTTGCCGTCATCGGGCGTCGGGCACTGCTGTACGGCGACGCCGGCCTGAAAAGGCGTTTCTGGTGAATCATACGATTGATTGTTCTATCAAATCTGGCGAAAAATCCCTTTTGATCATGATAGTTTATTATTTAAAAAATGCCTGCGGGCAGGGCGAACAATCGCATTTTTCCCCGGCTTTCCCGCCTGCCCGCGGGCGGTTATCAACCGGTAAACGGCAATAAAATCAGGCAGTTTTTAACAGGTGGTGCAGCAGCGCCATCACCTGCTGCACTTCAGACGGCGTCAGCGCGCCGTCTTTGGCAAAGCGCACTGTGCCGGTGGGGTCAAGCACCACCACGGCGGAGCCGCCATCCTTGAGCTGCCAGGCACGTTTTGCCGCGCCCCGGCTGTCGATAATAAATTGCGCCTGCGGGAACGCTTTTTTACTCGCCTCAATACTGTGCCGGACAAAGGGCGCGCTGCCGATCACCGCATCATCGGTGTTAATCAGGGTGGTGGTCTGGTAGCGATCGGCCGGTAAACCGGCGCGGCTTATCGCCTCCGTCAGCGCGGCATTCTGCTCTTTGGCCGACAGGCGGCCGGCGATGTGCAGCATTACCCGCACTTTCCCGGTCAGGCGGGCGCTGTTCCACGGCTGGTAGCGGCTCTCCTCCTGCTGCCGGACCACCTCGCCCCGGTCAGCGATGCCTACCGGCGGCACCCGCTGCCCCTCAACAAAATCATGCGCGGCCGCAAACAGGGGCAGCACTAGCCCCACGGCGCACCCAATCCCTGACTTTATGCTCATTCTCTTCTCCACATTTTGCAGCCGGATGACGGTGCCGGGGCAAGGCACCGGGTAAAACCTGGGTGCGGCGCACCGGCAGGCCTGTTCCTGTTGTATAGCATAGGTTGTGTCTCCTATAGGTTGCTGAATTGTTATGCAAAGGAGGCAGATCGTCACAAAGCAGCGGTAAAGGTGTTAATTCCGGCCCACACAGATTCCGTGATCAACCGTCCACTTTTTGAACGTCATACTTGTATGGTAGTTATGTCAGATTTAGAGTCACGGCATGATGTGCGCTGACAGAGCGCGGGCTGATAAGGAAGCGATGATGAAAATTGTAAAGGCGGAAGTGTTCGTAACGTGCCCAGGGCGGAATTTCGTGACCCTGAAACTCACCACGGATGAGGGGCTGACCGGCCTGGGCGATGCCACGCTGAATGGCCGGGAACTGTCGGTGGCCTCCTATCTTCAGGATCATCTCTGCCCGCAGCTGGTGGGGCGCGATGCGCACCGCATCGAAGACATCTGGCAGTTCTTCTACAAAGGGGCCTACTGGCGGCGCGGGCCGGTGACGATGTCGGCCATTTCCGCCATCGATATGGCGCTGTGGGACATCAAAGCCAAGGCAGCCAATATGCCGCTCTATCAGCTGCTGGGCGGCGCCTCGCGGGATGCGGTGATGGTTTACTGCCATACCACCGGCCATTCGATTGATGAAGTGCTGGACGACTACGCGAAACACAAAGAGATGGGCTTCAAGGCGATCCGCGTGCAGTGCGGCGTGCCGGGCATGAAAACCACCTACGGCATGTCAAAGGGCAAAGGGCTGGCGTATGAACCGGCCACCAAGGGCAACTGGCCGGAGGAGCAGCTCTGGTCAACGGAAAAATACCTCGATTTCACGCCGAAACTGTTCGACGCAGTGCGCAGCAAATTTGGCTTTGACGAACACCTGCTGCATGACATGCACCACCGCCTGACGCCGATTGAAGCCGCGCGCTTCGGCAAAAGCGTTGAGCAGCACCGCCTGTTCTGGATGGAAGACCCGACCCCTGCGGAAAACCAGGCCTGCTTCCGCCTGATCCGCCAGCATACGGTGACGCCGATCGCGGTGGGTGAGGTGTTCAACAGCATCTGGGACTGTAAACAGCTGATTGAAGAGCAGCTGATCGACTACATCCGCACCACGCTGACCCACGCGGGCGGCATCACCGGTATGCGCCGCATTGCCGATTTCGCCGCGCTCTACCAGGTGCGTACCGGCTCACACGGCCCGTCCGACCTGTCACCCATCTGCATGGCGGCGGCGCTTCACTTTGACCTCTGGGTGCCGAACTTCGGCGTGCAGGAGTATATGGGCTACTCCGAACAGATGCTGGAAGTCTTCCCCCATCACTGGACGTTCGATCGCGGCATGATGCACCCGGGTGATAAACCGGGTATCGGCATCGAATTTGATGAGAAACTGGCGGCAAAATACCCGTTTGAGCCGGCTAACCTGCCGGTTGCCCGCCTGGAAGACGGCACCCTGTGGAACTGGTAACCGAGGATACGATCATGAAAAGTGTTGTCATCCAACAGCCGGAACAGCTGGTGATTGAGGAACGCCCACAGCCGCAGCCGCAGGCGGGCGAGGTGCGGATGCGGGTGGTGAGCGCCGGTATCTGCGGCTCTGACGTGCATATCTTCCGCGGCCATAACCCCTTTGCGAAATACCCGCGCGTCATCGGCCATGAGTTTTTCGGCCGGATTGATGCGGTGGGTGAGGGCGTGGACCCGGCGCGCCTGGGCGAGCGGGTGGTGGTTGACCCGGTGGTGAGCTGCGGCCACTGCTACCCCTGTTCAGTGGGCCGCCCCAATGTCTGCACCTCGTTGCAGGTGATTGGCGTGCACCGCGACGGCGGCTTCAGTGAGTACGCCTGCGCCCCGGCCGGTAATGCCTACCGGGTGCCGGAGGGCATCCCGGATCGCGAGGCGACGATGATTGAGCCGTTCAGCATTGCGGCCAACATCTGCGCGCAACTGCAACCCACGCCGCAGGATGTGGCGCTGATTTACGGTGCCGGGCCGATGGGGCTGACGGTCATCCAGGTGCTGCGCGGCGTGTATGGCGTGAAGCAGATTATCGTCACCGATCGCATCCCGGAGCGGCTGGCGATGGCGCAGGAAAACGGCGCGGACCGCGTTATCCATAACGGGGAACAGGATCTCGCCGCAGCCCTTCAGGCAGAGGCCCTCCGCCCGACGCTGATTGTCGATGCCGCCTGCCACCCGGCGATTCTGCCGGAGGCGATTACGCTGGCCTCCCCGGCGGCGCGCATCGGCATCATGGGTTTTTCTGCGGAACCCTGCACGATCAGCCAGCAGGCGATCACCGGCAAAGAGCTGTCGATCTTCAGTTCACGCCTTAACAGCGTGCGCTTCCCGCAGGTGATCAGCTGGATGGAGGAACAGCGCATCCGGCCGGAGAAGCTGATTACCCATCACTTCCCGCTTGACCACGTTACCGACGCCCTGACGCTGTTTGAACAGAACCAGAAAACCTGCTGCAAAGTGCTGCTGACGTTCGGCGAGTAGCGCCTGCCTGACACCGGCATAAAACACACGTTGACATAAACAACCGGCGGCCACGCTTCCCGGCCGCCGGTGCACCCCGTTACCCTACAAAGAGTGCATGGAGTACGTATGGTTAAGAACTTGCGTTGGACAATCGTCTTCTTGCTGTTCCTGGTCTATATGATTAACTACCTCGACCGGGTGGCGTTGTCGATCACCCTGCCGATGATTGAACAGGATCTCACCCTGAACGCCGAACAGTTCGGCATCATTTTCGGCAGCTTCTTCTTCGGCTATGCGCTGTTTAACTTCGTAGGCGGGCTGGCAGTAGACCGGTTCGGCCCGATGATGGTGCTCGGCGTGGCGGTGGGGCTGTGGTCAATTTTCTGCGGCATGACGGCGCTGGCCACCGGCTTCTACTCGATGCTGATCCTGCGCGTGCTGTTCGGCATGGCGGAGGGGCCGATCTGCTCCTCGGCCAACAAGATGATTAACGGCTGGTTCCCGCGTAAACAGGCAGCGACCGCCATGGGCCTGTTGAGTGCCGGTTCCCCGTTGGGCGGCGCGGTGGCCGGGCCGATTGTCGGTTACCTGGCGCTGGCGTTTGGCTGGCGGCCCGCCTTTATGATCATCTGTGCGGTGGGCATCGTCTGGATGCTGGTCTGGTTCTTTGTGGTGGCGGATTCGCCGGAGAAGAGCCGCCGCGCCAGTGATGCAGAGCGCACGCTGATCCGCGAGCTGAAAGCCGCCGATCAGGGCAGCGACGAAGCCAACCAGCAGCCGGGCCATTCGCTGATGTTCTACCTGCGCCAGCCGATTATCCTGGTCACGGCGTTCGCCTTCTTCTGCTACAACTACATCCTGTTCTTCTTCCTGAGCTGGTTCCCCTCCTACCTGGTGCAGGCGCATGGGCTGAACATCAAAGAGATGAGCATTACCACCATGATCCCGTGGATTGTCGGCTTCGTCGGCCTGGCGCTGGGCGGCATCATCTCCGATGCGATCTTCCGCCTCACCGGCAAGCTGCTGCTGTCCCGTAAGATTGTGCTGGTGGTCTGTTTGCTGGCGGCGGCAGCCTGTGTGGCGCTGGCAGGTACGGTCAGCCAGGTGGTGCCGGCGGTGCTGCTGATGTCGGTGTCGATCTTCTTCCTCTATGTCACCGGCTCCATCTACTGGGCGATCATCCAGGATGTGGTGCATACCTCCCGCATCGGCGGTGCCAGCGGCTTTATCCACCTGATTGGCAGCGTCTCCGGCATTATCGGCCCGGTGGTCACCGGTTATATCGTGCAGAACACCGGCAAGTTTGACAGCGCCTTTATCCTGGCCGGGGCAGTGGCCGCGCTGGGGGCGGTGCTGGTGCTGTTTGTGGTGCGCCCGTCACGGGCAACCACCACACCGGCCGCCAGCCACTAAGGCGCGCCGGCATTAAAAACGTGCTGACGTAAAAAGAGATGAAAAAAACAGCGTGCCGTTCTGCGGCACGCTGTGCATTTACAGCGCGGGAATTTTATTCGCCGCGGTAGCGCTCCAGCCAGTGGGCGTAGGGCGGCGGCATCACCCAGGAGGGGTTTTCAATGCCGAGGCGGCGGGCCGCCATGTAAGGCCAGTGCGGGTCAGCCAGCATCGGGCGCGCCAGCATCACCATGTCCAGTTGGCCGTTACGGATCATCGCATCCGCCTCTTCCGGCTTGCTGATGTTCCAGCTGGTGGCGCAGGGCAGGCCGGTTTCCGTACGCACCCGGGCGGTGAGATCCGCCAGCATATTCGCCCCCCACGGGATGTTAGCCTCCGGCGTGGAGAAGCCCATGCTGACGTCAATGAAGTCCAGCCCTGTCTCCTTGAATTTTTTAATCAGCGCGATGGCGTCGGCGGTGGTCTGCTCGTCGCGCCCGTCAAACTCAATCACCCCGAAGCGGGCAGTCAGCGGCAGGTGCGACGGCCAGACCTGGCGCACCGCTTCCAGCGTCTCCAGCAGGAAGCGCCCGCGCTTTTCGGCACTGCCGCCATACTCATCATCACGCTGGTTGGAGTGCTCAGAGAAGAAGCTCTGGCCTAAATAGCCGTGGGCAAAGTGCAGCACCAGCCACTCAAAGCCGGCATCCCGGGCGCGGGCGGCGGCGCTGACGAAATCCGCTTTTATCCGGCCGATCTCCTCCGGCGTGACGGCATGCGGCACCTTCGTCAGGTTGGCACCAAACGGCAGCGCCGACGGGGCGAGGGTCTCCCAGCCGCGCGGGTCGCCGTCCGGGATGTGGTCATCCCCCTCCCAGGGGCGGTTGGCGCTGGCCTTGCGCCCGGCATGGGCGATCTGGATGCCGGCCACCGCCCCGGCGGCTTTGATGTCGCGCACAATCGGCACCAGCCGGTTGGCCTGTTCATCGTTCCAGATGCCGAGGTCAGCCGGGGTGATGCGCCCCTCCGGCGACACCGCGGTGGCTTCCACCACCACCAGCGCCGCGCCGCCGCGTGCCAGCGAGGCGTAGTGCGGGCCGTGCCAGTCGGTGACCAGCCCATCTTCAGCCATGTACTGGCACATCGGTGAGACGGCGATGCGGTTGCGCAGCGTCAGCCCTTTCAGGGACAACGGCGAAAAGAGTGAACTCATGGGGTCTCCTTGTTGCAGGAAAAACGGTGACGGTAAGGGAAACGCGCCCGGTGGGCAGAGAGATCAGTGTAACGGCTAACCGTAAGCTTTGCGTAAGGGGAGGGGGCAATAAAAAAGCCATCTCCGGGGAGATGGCTTGATGGTGTCAGCGTAAACGTATCCGCTCTGGGTAAGGCGCGCCGCAGGTCGGGCGCCCGGGTGAGATTAGTGGGAGCGCATACCGGCTGCGGTCATCATCAGCCGGAATACCGTCGCTACGCAGCCCAGGGCCAGCACGCTGCCCGCGTAAATCGCCACCAGCCACAGCACGCGTTTCCACAGCGGGGAAGGTGCCTGAGTTTGGGTCGTCTCAATCATCTTTTCTTCCTCAGTTATGCCAACAAGGGGGATTATCAGTGGTAGCCTTCATCCGGGCTGATCTTCCCGCGGAACACGTAGTAGCTCCAGAAGGTGTAGACCAGAATGATCGGAATGATCAGCAGGCCGCCTACCAGCATGAAGCCCTGGCTCTGCGGCGGGGAGGCCGCGTCCCAGATGCTGATGGCAGGTGGGATAATGTTCGGCCAGATGCTGATGCCGAGGCCGGTGAAGCCCAGGAACACCAGTGCCAGCGTCAGCAGGAACGGCGAGTAGTGCGCATGGCGTTTCACGCTGCGCAGCAGGCCCCAGGCCGCTGCCACCACCAGTACCGGAACCGGCAGGAAGTAGAACAGGTTCGGCAGGGTGAACCAGCGGGACGCAATGGCTGCGTGTTGCAGCGGAGTCCAGATACTCAGCACCACGATAGCAACCAGCAGCAGCACCACCAGCGGCTTCGCCAGCGCAGACATTTTGCGGTGCAGCGCGTGGTCGGTTTTCATGATAAGCCAGGTACAGCCCAGCAGCGCGTAAGCGATCATCAGGCCAAAGCCGCAGAACACGGTGAACGGCGTCAGCCAGTCCATCGGGCCGCCGGCGAAGGTGCGGCCTTCAACCGGGAAGCCGTTGATGAAGGCACCCACCACCATACCCTGGCTGAAGGTCGCGACCAGAGAACCGGCGATGAAGGACTTGTCCCAGAAGGCGCGGTGCCCTTCGGTTGCCTTGAAGCGGAACTCAAACGCCACGCCACGGAAAATCAGGCCAATCAGCATGATGGTCAGCGGAATCGCCAGCGCGTCAGCGATGACGGCGTAGGCCAGCGGGAACGCGCCGTACAGCGCCGCGCCGCCCAGCACCAGCCAGGTTTCGTTGCCGTCCCAGACCGGGGCAACGGTGTTAACCATCATGTCACGCTCAACGGCATCTTTGTTGAACGGGAACAGGAGGCCGATCCCCAGGTCAAAGCCGTCCATCACGATATACATCAGCGTGGAGAAGACGATGATGGTGAACCAGATAATAGAGAGATCGATACCCACGTTATTTACCCTCTTCCGAATGGTTTAACGGTTCTTTTACCGCGGAGAGCGGACGGGCAGGGGTGTGTTTGGTCCCCGGGCCGCCTTCTGGCGTATGGTCGCCTTCACCCATCTGCGGGCCTTTCTTGATCAGGTGGAACAGGTAGGTGTAACCCACACCGAACACCGAGCTGTACACCACGATAAAGGCGATCAGGCTGATGCTCATCTGCAGGTCACCGTGTGCCGATACGGCATCTTTGGTGCGCAGCAGGCCATAGACCACCCACGGCTGGCGGCCAATCTCCGTGGTGAACCAGCCTGCGAGAATGGCGATCAGGCCGGACGGGCCCATCAGCAGGGTGAACCACAGGAAGGCGCGCGAGCTGTAGAGGCGATCTTTAAACCGCAGCCACAGACTGATAACCCCCATCAGCACCATCAGCATGCCGAGGCCGGCCATGATGCGGAACGACCAGAACACGATGGTGGAGTTCGGGCGATCTTCTTTCGGGAACGACTTCAGCGCCGGGACCTGGTCATGCAGGCTGTGCGTCAGGATCAGGCTGCCGAGATACGGGATCTCCAGGGCGTATTTGGTCTTCTCCTGCTCCATGTCCGGGATACCGAACAGGATCAGCGGGGTCGGCTCATTCGGCGGGTTTTCCCAGTGCCCTTCAATCGCGGCGATTTTCGCCGGCTGATGGTGCAGGGTGTTCAGGCCGTGCATGTCACCCAGCATCGCCTGGATCGGCGACACAATCAGCGCCATCCACAGTGCCATAGAGAACATCTTGCGGATTGCCGGGGTGTCATTTTTGCGCAGCAGGTGCCAGGCCGCAGACGCACCGACAAAGAAGGCGCTCGCCAGGAAGGCGGCAGTGGCCATGTGCATCAGGCGGAACGGGAAGGACGGGTTAAAGACGATCGCCATCCAGTCAACCGGGATCACCATGCCGTCTTTCAGCTCAAAGCCCTGCGGGGTCTGCATCCAGCTGTTGGACGCCAGGATCCAGAAGGTGGAGATGATGGTGCCGAGTGCGACCATGCAGGTGGCGAAGAAGTGCAGGCCACGGCCCACGCGGTTCCAGCCAAACAGCATAACGCCGAGGAAGCCGGCTTCGAGGAAGAAGGCGGTCAGCACTTCATAAGTCAGCAGCGGGCCGGTGATGCTGCCGGCAAACTGGGAGAAACCGCTCCAGTTGGTACCGAACTGATAGGCCATCACCAGGCCGGACACCACGCCCATACCGAAGTTTACGGCAAAGATTTTCGACCAGAAGTGGTAAAGATCGCGGTAAACCTCGTTCTTTGACTTCAGCCACAGCCCTTCCAGCACGGCCAGGAAACTGGCCAGCCCGATGGTGATAGCCGGGAAAATAATATGGAAGGAGACAGTAAAGGCGAACTGTATCCTGGCGAGATGAAAGGCGTCTAATCCAAACATTGCTTACCTCGATCTAGCATAGCATCCTCGTTTATTTTTTATTTACCAGCAATTAACAGGTGAGCTACATTTTCGTGCGGTTCAGATAATTAACTGCGGATTTCTTTCCTTCTTCGATCGCAAAACCGAAGCGGGTGAAAGGGCAAGCACAATAATATTGATCTGCATCATGGCGGTTACGATTATTGATATGAATTGTTTCTGATGCAGGTTATTTAGACTTTGTTTCAATGTTGCGTGTTTATCGGGTAATGATAATAAGATGTGAAAATAGTGTATTTTATGTGGCTATGTTGAAATAGAAATTAAAAAGCCGAACCAGAATGATCGGCTGCTGATTTGCCTTAATGCAACGGTAAATATCGCCCTAATCCCTTAGGGCGGGGGGCAGGTCAGCAGGAAAAGAGGGGGCGCGTCTCAGGAGGCAAACAGGTCACGGGTAAAATCGATAAAGTTAAGCACCGTGGGCGAGCGCTCCCATTTCCGGTAGATAATGTTAATTTCAGAGGGGATCGCCGGGGCAGCCAGCGGGCGATAGACCACTTCCGGCAGGAAAACCGTGTTGGATAACACATCCGGCACCACCGCGACGCCCTCATTAAACGAGACGCGGGAAAGGACATCCACCAGGCTGCCGGGGCTTTCACTCCGTTTCACCTTAAAACCGCCCCGGCGTGCTACCTCTACGGTGCCGTGCGGTTGCTCCGGAAGAATAAATTTCTCATTACGCAGCTCAAACGGCTCTACCGGCTGCTCGCGCCCCGCCAGAGGGTGGGCCGCAGGCAGGGCGACACAGAATATATCTTGCTGAATATGCAGGCTTTTTATGTCATCCGGCAGGCGTATCGGGCTGCGGATAAAGGCAATATCCAGCTTTCCTTCGCTGACCATAACCGGCAGTTCATTCATCGGGTATTCGCGCGGGGTGATAGTGACGTTAAGGTTCTGCTTCCTGAACTGGGACAATAACTTACTCAAAATTCCTGACCACAGCGCCGAGCTGACATAGCCTAACCCCAGGTGCCCCACCTCTCCGCGGCTGGCTAAACGGCCAATCTCCCTGGCCCGCTCTGCCTGTGCCAGGGTGGCGTTGGCCTCTATCAGGAACAGGGCACCGGCCTGAGTCAGGCTGACGCTGCGCTTGGTGCGGGTAAATAACTCAACGCCAATGGACTCTTCCAGCTGCTTGATCTGTACGGAAAGGGTAGGGGCGGCGATGCCTAATTTCTCAGCTGCCGCACTAAAATGCAGCTTTTCCGCCAGTACCACGAAGTAATGAAGATGCCTGAGTTCCATGTGTTACCTATAATTAGCTTTTTCCTAATAGTAACTAAAAAATTTCCTAAGAGCAGCAACTAACATTGTTCACAGCGTGAAAGATATTGTTACATTCATGCTTAAAATATGAACTGTGCGTTTGCGCCGGGTGATAAACCGGGTAAATCACGCCATAGAAATAAAACAGTACCCAACGCAGAGAAACAGAGAGAGGCTGCGCCCTGTTATTCCCTTACGATGTTAAAAACAGCCAGGTTATAAAATTTTTATTGGCACGTTGTTATCTGCGCTATTTGTAACAGCGCAGACTGTTCGTTAATAACAATAGTTCTCATTTGGCAATAAAGGAAATAACGCTGCTTCTTTCTTGCGCACTTTTTAATTAAGCCAGGTCAGCAGAATTATTTGGGCGAGGTAGCAACCCTATAATGCGCATATGTTGTTTAGTTACAACCTACTTCTTATCAGCACAATTTTGCCGCCTGGCTTATCCGCCATCGTACATGGCCGCGAGGCGTCTGCACGATGGCGATAAACCTCAAAGCTTATCTGCACTGCCGCACATCAGAATTTTCTCCTCAACCACCTTACGCATCGCCTCTTTGCCGGGAAGGATGTAATGGCGCGGATCGTTGGCTTCCGGGTGTTGGTTAAAATAGCCTTTTACTGCATCGGCAAATGCAATCTTCAATTCTGTGGCGACGTTGACCTTACAGATGCCGGAGACGATCGCCCGTTTCACCATCGCTTCCGGCAGCCCGGATGCGCCGTGCAGCACCAGCGGGATCTCTGTGCGGCCGCGAATCTGCACCAGCCGCGCAAAATCAAGCTGGGGTTCTCCCTCATACAGCCCATGCGCTGAGCCAATCGCCACTGCCAGCGAGTCGATCCCGGTCCGGTTGATAAAGGCCGCGACGCTGAGCGGGTCGGTGAAGAACTGCTCTTTTTCCGACACGACCCGATCATCTTCCTGGCCGCCTAACCGGCCCAGCTCCGCTTCGACGCTGGCATCATAACGGTGGCAGAATTGCACCACCCCGGCCACTTTCTCAATATTCTGCTCAAAAGGGGCGAGGGAAGCATCAATCATCACTGAACGGACGCCGGCGCACACTTTATGCGCGATGTCGGCAGCGTCGTCGTGGTGGTCAAGGTGTAAGGCCAGCGGCCGCTGGGTGGCGCGTGCGGCCTCGCGGCAAATGGCGACCAGATAATCCACCCCGGCGTAGTGAAATGTGCCGGGCGTGCCCGCCAGAATGACCGGCGACCCCATGCGGGCCGCGGTCTCCGCCACGACCTGCACGGTTTCCAGGTTATGGATGTTAAATGCGGGCACAGCGTAGCCTTCACGCTGGGCTTTACGCAGCATTTCCCGTGTTGATATCAGATACATTCTCTTTTCTCTGCATGATCGCAGCCGCCCGGCGTTGATGGCCCGGCGGCTGCCGGAAAGGTTAGTGGGCTGCAAAATTAAGCAGCAATTTGCCCTGCATCGGCTGCCCTTTCAGGGCGCTCACTGCTGCGGCAAACTGCGGGGCATCACCAATCTGAGCTATCAAGGGTGCCAGGGTAATGGCCCCTTGACTGAACAGGGCCTCTGCCTGCTGCCACTCCACGCCCGGCCAGCTGTCGGAGTAGTTCATCCAACTGCCCAGCAGCGTGAGTTCTTTGCGTAATATCTGGCTGAATACCGGCGCGGTCAGGGTCAGATCGTTATGCAGGGTACCGATCAACGCCAGTTGCGCACGCGGCCCGGCAATCTCAATCGCCAGGGCGATAGTTTGCGGTGTGCCAGCGGTTTCAAGGATGAGCTGGTCAAAACGCTGATCGTGCAACTGGGCCGCGATCTCTTGCGCACTCAATGCCGCACTGTTAAAGACCCGGGTTGCGCCGGTTTGCTGAGCCAGCGTCAGCCGTTCGGCGTTAATGTCCAGTGCGGTCACAGAGGCTGCACCCAGTGCGCGGGCGCATTGAATCACCAGTTGGCCAATCGTGCCCGCGCCAATCACCACCACATGTTTGTTCGTGCAGCCGCCTGCCAGATGCAGTGCATGGAGGCCCACGGTGACCGGCTCAAAGAAGGCACCCTGTAATAGGGAGGCGTCTGCCGGAAGTTTGAACAGGGCAGTACGCCTGACCACGATATACTCCGCATGGCCGCCCCCGGAGCGTGAGCCGATAAACTGGTAGCGCTTACATTGCGAATAGAGCTGCCGCCGGCACTCCTCACAGGTAAAGCAGGGCTGCAACGGCACACAGGCCACGCGATCGCCTGCGGCCAGATCCGTGATGCCGTCACCACAGGCCACGACCTCGCCACTGAATTCGTGGCCCAGGGTGATAGGGTAGTAGTGGGCGCCCTTGGCAAAAATACGCGGGATGTCCGAACCGCATAGCCCTGAATAGGCGATGCGCACCAGCACCTCATCCGGTTGAGTCACCGAGGGGCGCGGCCGCTCTTCCACCGCCACCTCGCCGTTTGCGTGTATAACAACAGATTTCATAACCAGCTCCTGAAAGGGGGCCTGCGCCCCCGTGAAATTAGAGGGCTTCAGATTTATTCAGCGCCGCAGCCTCTGCTTGTGCCCGGATAAAGCCGCGGGCGCGCCGCCAGGTCAGGAACACACCGAGGGCATAGATCACCCCAATCACCAGCAGGCCGGTCACGTTCTGCCAGGTCAGCAGTTCAATCAGCAGGTAGGTAACAGGGGAGCCGCCCTGATCCAGTGAGGCCACCAGCCCACCGCTCTGTTTCAGCGTACCGGCGTTGGCCGCCAGTTGGGTATGCAGGCCGATGGTCTGGGTCGCTATCCACAGGGTGATACTCATGATGAGGGTGCCGGAGATCAGGGTGCGGAACAGGTTGCCCTGATGCACGGCCACCGCAATCGCCACAAAGAAACCGATGGTAGCCAGATCGCCGAACGGCAGAACCTGGTTGCCCGGTACGAGGACAGCAATCAGGATAGTCAGCGGGATAAAGATCAGGCTGGCGGAGACCACCGAGGTGTGCCCCAGCAGCAGGGCCGGATCGAGGCCAATCAGGAACTCCTGGCCGCCAAACTTCGCTTGCAGCTTCGTACGGGCATGGCGCGCTATCGGCGTCAGGCCATCCATAATCGGCTTGATCACCCTGGGCATCAGCAGCATCACCGCAGCCGTTTTGACCGCCAGTTGCAGGACGCTTTTAGCGTCATAACCGGCCAGGTAGCCAATCAGCAAACCCATGATAAAACCTACGGTCACCGGCTCGCCAAAGGGGCCGAAACGCCGCTGGACATCGTCCGCGCTGAAATGAATCTTATTGAGGCCGGGGATTTTCCCGATGACGGTATCAACCAGCACCGCAATTGGCCCCAGATAGGCGGAAGAGCCGTGTGGGATCGCGATCCCTTCCAGGCCAAAATAGTCACGCGTGTCTTTGGCAAACCAGTCCCCCAGTTTGTAGATAAAGGCGGCGTGCACCACCACGCCCAGGATCGCCAGCCAGTAGGAGCCGGTCGCAATATGCACCAGCGCACCGGTAAAGGTCATGTGCCAGATATTCCAGATATCGACGTTGACGACCCGCGTCATACGGGTGACCAGCATCAGAATATTGACCAGAATCGCCACCGGGATCGCGACCAGCGCAATCTGTGAGGCCCAGGTCATCGGGGAGGAGCCGGGCCAGCCGATGTCCACCACCTGGAGGTTAATTTCAAAGTGCTCGGCCATGGCTTTCGCCGCCGGGCCGATGGAGTCGAGCATGAGGCCGATCACCAGCCCGATGCCCACAAACCCGATACCAATATGGATGCCGGATTTGAACGCCTCGCCCAGCTTCATGCCCAGCAGCAGGGAGAAAATGATGATCACAATAGGCAGCATCACGGTCGGGCCGAGATCGAGGATGTAGCGCATGATGTCCGTAAACATGGCGATTACTCCTGCAGCAGCATCAAGATCTTCTGTTTCAGTGCGTCAATACCGACACCTGACACAAAGGGCATACCGTGTACCACCGGAATGGTACCGAACTGACGATCTACTTTGGCGGTGGTACAGATCAGATCGGCCCCGTCCATATAGGTTTCGATCTCCGTTACCCGGCACTGCACCAGATCAAGCTGAATATGGTGCGCTGCGCATAACTCTTTGATCTCTTCAGCGGCCAGCGTCGATGTCGCTACCGCGCCGCCACAGGCCACAATAATTTTTCTTTTCATGAAGGAACTCCTTGCTGTTGTTGATGTGAAGAAGCTGGTGAGGCGGGCTGTGAAAACAGCCGCTGGCGGAACAGCTCGCCCAGTGCCTCATCCGGGGCGGCTAATAACGCATCCAGAAAATCGGGGTCCTGTAACTGGCCAAACAGCGTGCGCAGCAAAACCAGCTGCTGCTGAGGGTCTGTCACAATCAGCGCGATAATCAGGGAGACGGCGAGGGAACCTTCGTCATCCGCCTGCTGGAACGGCACCGGCTGTGCCGGGCGAATCAGGTAAAGGGCCGGGCGGCAGGCATGTTCTGCGCCGCAGTGCGGAATGGCGACGGCGTGTTTGTCTAATGCAATGCCGGTCGGGAACTGGGCTTCACGCGCCAGCAACGCAGCGGGGTAACCCGCATTGACCACGCCGCGGGCGAGCATTTCCTGCCCGATATGCTCCAGCGCCTGGGTGGCATCAGCAAAATGAAGGCCGGACTTTACGAAGAGGTCAAACGGCTGCATGACGGCTCTCCTCATTCAGGGCGCTGCCCGGCGCACAGCCAAAACGGTAGGCGCGGAGGACGTCCTGGATTTTGTCAATAATCAGGGCATGGGGGGCGGCGGTGAGATCGCCGGACAATACGCGCTGGAACTGCACCGGCAGGTACTGGCTGAGCAGGCCAAGTGGGATCTCGGTCTGCTCCAGGTTGGTAAGCAGCGTCTCCAGTGCGGCCTGAATACGCGGATGGGTCCAGTAGTAACGGATGCGGTCTGACAGGCTGAAATGCAGGTCAACCAGCGCCCGGCTGAAAGTTGGGTGATAGTATTTTTTCCAATAATGCGGTTCATCCAGCATGACGCCGTCAACCACCGCCAGAATCTGGCTGCGTGATTCCGCGGCAACCAGGGTCTGCTCCATGGCGGCCAGCGCAAATACCGCCTCACGCAGGGTAAACGTCAGTGCCGGGCCTACTTTCAGGATGGCGTAATGATCCTGAACCAACTGCCGGTAGGCGTGCGGCGTCTGGTAATCGGTGGAGTGCGCCTCGTAGACCAGGGGGGTAGTGGTAATAAAATGCGTCAGCGCCCGGGCTGCCTCAGGCTGGTAATGCACTACCCGGGTGTGATCGAATTCCACGCCCGGTTGCACCACCAGGGCGATGATGCGGGGAAGCGCCGCCTGAAGGCCGGCCCGTTCAAATGCCTGATAGTGCAGCCGCAGGGTGTCGGCGGCATCTTCCGGGGTTGTGATATGCACCTGTTCAATGGCGGTGGCTTCACCTCCCGGCACCGGCACTTCCGTGCCGATGACATAGGTCAGCGCCTGTTGCTGTGCCGGGGTTGCTGCGGCTTCGGCTGCACGACAGAGCCGGGCCGCGCGTTCCGCCACCACGGCAGGAGGTAAGGGGACCGGATCATCCGCGCAGGACATGGAGGCATCGAGATGGATCTTGCTGAACCCGGCACTCACATAGGCGGCTATCAGCGCTTCCGCTTTCTGCATCGCTGTTTCGGCAGGTTCATGCTGCCAGCAGTTCGGGCCAAGGTGATCACCACCGAGAATCAGCCGTGATGCCGGAAAACCGATCTGCCGGGCCTGCGTCAGCACCGCATCACGGAACGCCCCGGGCGTCATGCCGGTGTAGCCGCCGAACTGGTTAACCTGATTAGAGGTGGCTTCGATCAGCACTTTACGATGGCTGGTAAGATCAAAACGCAGCGCGGCTTCAATAACCCACGGGTGTGCAGAGCAGACGGAACAGATCCCGACTGCGTCGCCCTGCTTGTGTTGCTGGATAATATCTTTCATTGTTATTCTCCGTTTGTTTTCGAATAACAATCGGTTTATTTCGTATTCTCCGCAATCCTGCCCTGTTTGATTCGTGATGAGGATCGTATTTATTTTTGCGTTTTCTTTCTTTTACACGGGCTATTTTCGAACTGCTCCGCATGATACCCCTTGGAGAGCCGGGTTAAATCAAAAGGCTGATGAATAAATGCTTTACTCATATCACTCAGGTTTATGTTTTGATTTTAAAGAAAATAGAAGTGGATTTTTCGACGGTGAGGTTTTGGTAAAAGGGGGATGAAGAGCGCAGTAACAGGGGCGTAAAAATTTTTCTCCCCTTTCATATGCTGTTTGTTTACACTAGCGGGACTATGGAAAATCAGGCTGGATATTATGAATTCTTATGAAAGACGCCATAAAATAGTTGACCTGGTCAATCAGCAGGGCACCGTGCTGGTCGCTGAGCTTTCAGACGCTTTCGATGTGTCAGAGGTGACGATCCGCTCGGATCTTCGCTTGCTGGAGGAGCGGGGCATGGTGCTGCGTTTTCACGGTGGCGCAGCCAGACCGGGGGATGCCGTGGACAACCTGCTGAATGAGGCAGGCAAGGAGGCCGTTGAGGTGGTGCTTGAAGATCGTTACCGGCTGGCGAAGGACCCTAAAAAGCGCATTGCCCAGGCTGCCGCCGCGATGGTCAGGGCGGGGGATACGGTCATTCTCGACAGCGGCAGCACCACGATGCTGATTGCTGAAGAGCTGGTAAACCGGGAAGACATCACCATTATTACCAACAACCTGCCTGCGGCGTTTGTGCTGTCGGAAAACAAGGATATTACGCTGGTGATCTGTGGCGGAACGCTGCGGCATAAAACCCGGTCAATGCACGGTACCGTGGCGGAGTCAGCATTACAGGGGATTTCAGCAAACCTGATGTTTGTGGGCGCGGATGGCCTGGATGCCGTGAATGGTATTACGACCTTCAACGAGGGTTACTCTATCAGCGGCGTGATGGCAAAAGCGGCCGCGCGGGTCATTGCGGTAACGGATGCCTCAAAATTTGGCCGGCGCGGGTTTAACCAGGTACTGCCTCTGGCGCAGATCGATACCGTGATTACAGACAGCGGCATCGGCAGTGACGATCACCAGGCATTAGCCCAGCGCGGTATGCATGTGGTTATCGTATAGGGCAGGATAAAAGTAAAAAGCCCCTTGCGGGGCTTGAGATCAATGTGCAGCGGCCGGCGCGGGGGCAGGGGGCAGTTCAACCACGGCGACCCGGACTTCATAATGGCCGCCGCTTTTTTGCGGCATGGCCGAGAGCAATTTATTCAGGCCTTCTGCCGGGTTGTCTGTTTGCATCGACGCCTGATAAAGCGGGATCATCGGGGGCGGCATCGCACCAGGGGGCAAACTACCTGGGAAACCGCCCCGCGGCCCTTTTCCTTCCATCACAGAGGGCGGCGCATCATGCGCATTTTCTGTGGGGGCGGCCTGGGCAGAGAGGCTGGATGCAGAAAGAGCCAGTGCCAGCAGGCCGGCAGCCGTTAAACAGATCTTTTTCATAATAACCTCCATAACCGCGCAACATCGCCCGGCCCCCTTATCAAACGCGTTCTCACAGAAGCGCTCAAGGCGCTTTACGCAACCTTTTCTCTGCTAACGCAAATCTGAATATTGAGACACATTTCGGCTAAATACAGGCCCGCCCTTGTATTAATTTTTATAATACAAAGGGTTATATCTTAACAGTGTTGTCACGACGGACTGCGGGAGGAGAAGAGAGATTCTACCGGGAAAAACATCAAACCCAGTAATGCTCCTGTTACTGCTGCGGCTGAAGGCGGCACAAAGAGGCGTGGTGGCCAGGGCTCAGCATAAGCAGGCTGTTTTTCATTTCCCCAGGCAAAGGTGCATCACCTTTCAGGGCAGGCTAAAGAAAACGGAGCAGCCTGAACGACACGTCTGCGCTGACGTGTCAGAAAATCTGGCAGAACAGGGCAATCACTGCGACCCAGAACAGTGCACACCCACCCAGGATCAATTTCCAGGCGACAGGGCGGCTGACAGAGTCGACGTTGAAAACGGGCTGCTGCTGCTGTTGCTTGATAACGTGCTGATGGCTATTCATGATGCTCAGTCTCGCAATGAAAATTAGGATTAATCGTACACGATGGCGTAACGGAGCGTGAATATAAACTATACAAACTGATAATGCATTCTAAAAAATGAGATTAAAGAATGTAATTTCTTCTAAGAATAGTCCTATCCATCAATAATAGTGGTTTAGCAACCAGTAGTTTTGGAGGTTACTCGTGGATTATTTGGTAATGAATTGATTTATAATCAATTTATGCGGCGTATATTTAAGGCTGGCGGAGAGGTGACGGGGATCACATATCGGATTCCCTCAGAGAAAGGCTGTTTTTTGCAAAAAAATGCACAGAGAGAGGCGCTCAAGGAATGTAAAAATTGGTCAATAAAAGTGATAGATGTAGTCGATTAAAGAAATGTGTGAAAAAAGCTTTTCTGAAAAAAGAAATATATAGAATTTAAATGATTAGCTTGTTATGTATTTGCATGCTCAACAATTGACAGTGATTAATACAGGCAATAAAAGGGGGGTGAAAAGGCAGAATGCATAGCAATAAAATAATAACTCAGCTATTACAAAGAGTTAACTGCAGAAAATAACGTAAAAAAACAAGTGTTTTGCGCCAGAAGAGGAATATAGCCTGTTTATAAAAAGCGCCAATAGAGAAGCACTACCGTCCAGCGTTTTTTGTATTAAAAAAGGGCTAAAGTAGAAATTTGCGACATTTATCGCTTTATCCACTTCTGCCGCTGGACAAACCTCCGCCTAATTGCTGTACTGTTACCCGACACACGTTTTGTGTCTTTCATTCACGTAAAGGTAAGTTTGATGTCTAAGATTAAAGGTAACGTTAAGTGGTTCAATGAGTCCAAAGGCTTTGGTTTCATTACTCCTGAAGATGGCAGTAAAGATGTATTCGTACACTTCTCCGCTATCTCCAGCAATGGTTTCAAAACCCTCGCTGAAGGTCAGCGTGTAGAGTTCGAAATCACTAACGGTGCCAAAGGCCCGTCAGCCGCTAACGTTGTTGCGATCTAATCGCCCCAATTCTGAAAAAACCCGCCTCGGCGGGTTTTTTTATGTCTGTAAGTTCGCGCTGGCCGTCATGCGGCGGGTTTGCGCACCAACAGCGTAAAACAGAGGATCGCCAGCAGGTAACAGCCGAATATGGTGTACGCCATTGAAAAGGCTGACGTTCCGTTTAACCCGGTGAGCGGCACGCTGATCGCGCCCAGGGTAAACATCGTCATGCCAATTAACGCAGAGGCACTGCCGGCGCTTTTACCCTGCGACTGCATCGCCAGAGATGAGGCGTTCGGCCCGACTACCCCAATGGTAAATACGGAGAAGAACAGGGGCACCAGCAACATAAATAACGGTGCGTGAAGGTAACCGGCAATCATCAACAACAGGGAAGAGGTGGCTGCAATTGTCAGGCCCAGTTTCACGACCTTCAGTTCACCCCAGACCAGGCTCAGGCGGGTAGATAGCTGGGCGGCAATGACCAGCCCAATGCCGTTAAGCGCAAAGCAAAAACTGAACATCTGTGGCGTGAGGTGGTAGATCTCTTGCAGGACAAAAGGAGACGCACCGATATAGGCAAACATGCCCGCAGTCACACACCCTTGCGTCAGGCAGAGGCCCATAAACTGGCGCTGACACAGCAACTGGCCCAGGTTCCTCAGCAGGGAGCCCACCCCACCCTGGGCACGGCGCTCTGCCGGCAGCGTTTCATGCAATCGCCAGCGTGCAACAATCATCAGAGCCGCGGCCACCGCTGCCAGTACCACAAAGATCCCGCGCCAGTCCATGATGCTCATCAGCCCGCCGCCCAGCACCGGTGCCAGAATGGGGGCGAGCCCATTCACCAGCATAAGCAGTGCAAAGAAACGGGTGAGCTCATGCCCGGCATAGAGATCGCGGGCGATGGCCCGGGAGAGCACCGCCCCCCCGGCCCCTGCCAGCCCCTGCAACAGGCGGGCGGCAATCAGCTGGTGGATGTCCGGCGCGAGGGCGCACCAGACTGATGCACAAAGCAACAATAGCAGAGAGAACAGCAGTGGCCGCATCCGGCCCAGGGTGTCACTCAGGGGGCCGAAGATCAGCTGCCCCAGCCCCAGCCCAAACAGGCCTGCGGTCAGGCTCAGCTGGGTCAGCGCGGTGGCACTGTGCAGTTCAACGGAGAGTTGCGGCAGGGCTGGCAGGTAAAGATCGGTACACAGAGGGCCGAGGGCGGCCAGGGATCCTAAAGCCAGCGCATAACCTAAGCGCTGGCGGGCGATGTGTTTACTCATGAGTCTTCCGAAGCAGGTAAATGTGTAGTAAATAGCGCCAGATAAAACGTATTAAGTAACGAAGGATTGGCTTTCTGATGGTTCAGCCTGCGAAACGCCGTGCCTTCACACATCACCGCCATAAATTCAACCCACACGGCGAGCTGCGCCTGGTTCAGGTCAGGCCGTATTCCGGTCAGCATATCCATTGCTTCACCAAAGAGTTTGTCATCTGCCTCCCGCAGGATGCGGGCGACCGTGGGATTGCGGGTGGCTTCTGCGGCCACTTCCAGCATCAGTGCGTGGTCAATTTCCTGTTCCTGTGGGTCACCTGCCATTAACCGGTGTGACAGCATGGCCGCCGTCTCCTGTAGATCGCCTTTTTTAAACTGCATATGGTTCACTTTCGTTTCCACAATGCGGCGGACGATCTCTTCGATAATGGCATCTTTATTGGTGAAATAACGGTAGATTTGCCCCACGCTCAGGGCTGACATCTGAGCGATCTCCGCCATGCCCGCCCCATGAAAACCATGATTGCGAAAGCAAATGCGTGCAGCAGTAATAATTTGATCGCGCCGTAAACGGGCACGCTCTTCTTTATTAAGCGGCTGATTCATCACATGTTCCGGGTCAAAAGTGGCAAGGTACTCTCATGCCGGGGCAACATTTGCAGGCAAATGAGAACGAACGTTCACAGTGAATTGTATGCCATTAAATTACACAGGGAAATAACAAATTACCGGTTATACACGGGCGGGGGCGGGCAGGGGAGGCAGGAAGCGCCGTGCCGGCACACCGGAAAAGCGGTGCCGCCGGCAAGTGCACAGGGGCAGTTAATAGAGGTATTGATAGAGAAAGCCGGCGACCACTGCCAGACAAAACATCAGGGTCAGGCATTCAACGGGATTTTTTGGCAGGGTGAACATCATCAGCGTCTCCATAAGAACGTATGCAGGCTGATTATCCTCAACCAAGATGAAGGAAACATTAAGGCTCTTCTCCTTCCGCCGGTCAGCGCGCGCTGTACCCGCTGACGATCAGAAAGGCCAGGCTGGTCATCAGCAGCGAACCGGCCAGATTAAGCAGCAGGTTCAGGCCGGCGGCGGCCAGCCTGCCCTCTTGCAGCTGATAGACCACTTCCAGCGAGAAGGTTGAGAAGGTGGTCAAGCCGCCGCAAAAACCGGTGGTAATTAACATTTTCCATACCGGGTCAATGTGCGTCAGCCGGGCAAAGGCCGCGATGCCCAACCCGATGATAAACGCCCCCACCAGATTCACGGTCAAGGTACCGAGCGGCAGCACGGCAGAGAGGGGGTTCATTTTCATACTGACGTACCAGCGTGTGACACTGCCAAGGCCACCACCAATAAATACGGCAAGAAGTGTTGCGAACATAAGAAACCTGTCTGAATAAAAGAAAAAGGGGCGTAGCAGGCGTGATCCCACGCACCGGCTAAGCCGTGGCGCAGGCATCATCAGCCCTGGGGGCGGTTAAGGAGGAATGCCATCTCCACACTGCGGCAAAGCGTGCAGCAAGTCGTACGGTCGATCGTGCGCAAGCGTAGCCTATTTTCATCCGGCCCGTCATCTTACTGCATAAAAAAGCGCGTACTTTGCAGGGGCCCCAGGATCTGTTCTTATACTTAAGCGCCCGTGTGAGGCAATGTGGCGTAGCGGGTAAGCGCATCAGTACGCTGCCATCCTGTCCGTTCCAGAAAGGAGTAAAACATGAAGGTTGCCCTGGGTCAGTTCGTCATCTCTCCTCAATGGCAGAACAATGCCGAAACCTGCCAGATCCTGATGGCCCGGTCAGTGCAGGCCGGGGCCGCGTTACTGGTGTTACCGGAGGCCTGCATGGCCCAGGACGGCAGCCAGGCTGACGCCGTGCTGCGTCTTGCCCAGCCGCTGGATGGCCCCTTTGTTAACCGGCTGTTGTCGGCCAGCCGCGGCACAACGCTGACTACCGTTGCCGGCATGCATATTCCCAGCGGCGATGGGCTGGTCTACAACGTGCTGGTGGTGATACGCGATGGCGAGCTGGTTGCGCATTATCATAAGCTCCACCTGTACGATGCCTGGGAAATGAAAGAGTCGAAAAATGTTAAGCCGGGCAATGAGGTGCCTCCGTTGCTGGACGTGGCAGGGTTTAAGGTGGGGCTGATGACCTGCTACGACTTACGGTTTCCCGATATGGCGCGCCGGCTGGTGATGGATGGCGCAGAGGTGCTGGTGGCCCCGTCAGCCTGGGTCAAAGGCCCGTTGAAAGAGAAACATTGGGAAATGCTGACCACCACGCGGGCGCTGGAAAATACCTGTTATCTGATCGGGGTCAGCGCCTGCGGCGGGCGTAATATCGGCAACAGCCTGGTGGTTGACCCCATGGGCATGGCGATAGCCCACGCGGCGGAGGAGCCGGCCCTGATCTTTGCCGAGCTGGACAGGGCACGGCTGGCGCAGGTACGCCAGATCCTGCCGGTGCTGGAGAATCAACGTTTCGTCCGGCCGCTGTTGGTGGATGAGTGGAAAGTCTGAGAAAATCTTAATCTGTTACATATTGTCATTGAGTTGCCGCCCGGAATGACAGTAAATGGGCCATCGCTGTTTTCTGCTGATTCACGCAGCATGTTAGATAAATGAGAAGGTGTGTATGGAAGGTATCAGTATTACGAAATTGTTGGTGGTGGGCGTTCTTATTGTGCTGCTGTTCGGCACCAGTAAACTGCGTACTTTGGGTGGCGATTTAGGTGCAGCGTTGAAAGGCTTCAAAAAAGCCATGAGTGACGACACTGCGCCGGCAAAAGCGACCGCTGAAGAGAGCACCGCCGCACCGCGTGTAGAAAGCAAAGAGTAACGTTGCCTGCCGCAGCCACCGGCGTGCGGCGACAGGTACGTAAAAAAACGGATGCTCGTGAGAACATCCGTTTTTCGTGTGTCCAGCGATAATTAAGTAACAAAGTGTTTCTTTTCCCCTGCGGGAAAAGCGGTTACTTCACTTCGATACCTTTTGCCTGCAAGTCCGCATGATAAGAAGAGCGGACGAACGGCCCGCAAGCGGCGTGGGTAAAGCCCATCGCCAGCGCTTCTTCTTTCATCTCATCAAATTCGGCCGGGCTGACGTAACGCTGTACCGGTAAATGGTGGCGGCTTGGCTGCAGATATTGGCCGAGCGTCAGCATCGTAACCCCGTGGCGACGCAAATCACGCATCACTTCAACGATTTCCGCGTTGGTTTCACCCAGGCCCACCATCAGCCCCGATTTGGTCGGGATCTCCGGGTGGAGCGCTTTGAACTGCTCCAGCAGTTTAAGTGACCACTCATAGTTCGCACCCGGGCGTACCTGGCGGTAGACGCGCGGCACGTTTTCGAGGTTATGGTTGAACACATCCGGCGGGGTCGCGTTCAGGATCTCCAGTGCGCGATCCATCCGGCCGCGGAAGTCCGGCACCAATGTCTCAATTTTAATGGTCGGGTTTTTCTCACGGATCGCGCTGATACAGTCCGCAAAATGCTGAGCGCCGCCGTCACGCAGGTCGTCACGGTCTACCGACGTGATGACCACATAGCGCAAGCCCATGTCGGCAATGGTCTGGGCCAGTTTCGCCGGTTCATTGGCATCCGGCGTCAAGGGGCGGCCGTGGGCCACGTCACAGAACGGGCAGCGGCGGGTACAGATGGCACCCAGGATCATAAAGGTCGCCGTGCCGTGGTTGAAGCATTCTGACAGGTTCGGGCAGGACGCCTCCTCACACACGGAGTGCAGGCCATTTTTACGCATGGCGGCTTTAATGCCCTGTATCCGGCTGGAATCCGCAGGAAGTTTGATTTTCATCCACTCGGGTTTGCGCAACAGCTCCTGGCGTTCGGTGACCACTGTTTTCACCGGAATCAGGGCCATCTTGTCCGCATCACGGTATTTGACACCGCGTTCCATCTGAATTGGTTTACTCATAGTCGTGCAGGTTCCAGTTTTGACGCTTTCCAGGCAGGAAGGCCAGTGAATTCAACGAACTACATTTTTAATCAAATAAATTTGAAAATTATTCCAAAATTATATCACTTTTACCTTAAGGCATTCAGCCCTTGAATCGTTTTTGAGAGGCTGGGTTGGTGGATTTTTAGGCATTTTAATAGAGTTTTGGAAAGGAAAACAGAAAGATTGGCTTGTTTATCATGTTAAATCAGATGGATAGCGGCATGGGCGAGGCGGAAAATTGTGTTGTAAAAATGTTATTTATTCGTGCTTTGCCCACTCGCCCACGCTATCGGCAAAAAAAAGCCCCACTTACAGGGTGGCTTCTGACGGCGGCTCAAGGTAGGTGATGTTGTCACCGCTGAATGACGTGATGATGGTGTTGATGAGCTGCATCAGCGTCTTATCTTTTTTCGAGGCCCGGTTGTAGTAAAGGTAAATATCCAGATTGCCGAACGTAAATTCACTCTGTACTTTTTTAACAGGGTAGGCGCGTTTATACATCTCATACAGGCTTTCAGGAACAAAGCCAACCAGCTCGCTGCCGGCCACGATGTTAAGAATGTTCAGAGAGCTGTAAGTAGTAAATGCAAAATTACGGTTAAATTCGTTCATGTCGAGAGACTGCTTCTGCTGCCGGAGTAAAAGATCGTTAATCTCCAGGAAAGTAAATTTCTCCTGAACAGCATTTTCTAATGATAAATAGTCTGTGATGCGCGGATGGTGGCGATGGCAGATACAAACAATTTTCTCCGAGAATATTTTAACGCCAACAATAGATTTGCTATATATCGCTTTGGCATCAATCACAATATCCGCATTGAACTGGTTTAACGCGTCGTAATTATCCTGCATATCCTGATGTTTGAGGACGTAATTAGGGTTGGCCTTGACCAGCTCCTGATAAATGCGCGGGAGCACTTCACAGCCGATATGCGGGCGGCAGCTGACCGTGATAAAGCGTGTTTTATGGATGTCCTGACTGAAATCCAGCCCGGTGATGATTGCGCCCAGCCCCTCGCTGATGTGGTTATGCAGGTTCTTCGCGTAGGCGGTAGGGGTTATCCCTTTGCCGGAGCGGATAAACAAAGGGTCAGGAAAGGTATTACGAAGCTTCTGGATAGATTGGCTAATCGAAGACGGGGTGAGATTTAACGCCTTGGCGGCATTAACAATACCTTTATGTAAATAAACCGCCTCAAAAACTGTTAACAAGTTGAGGTCAATGTTTCTTAATTTATTAAGGCTGGCAGATATATTGTTTTCATCCATAAAATCATCTCACTATTAAGTGTTAAGTGCTGTTTTGTCTCACCGGTGCTATTCCTTGTAGGCGTACCCCGTAAGCACGCTTACAGGGTTAACTATAACTTAATTTAGTATAAAGTGGCGATTTAATTCGTGATCGCCATTTTATATTGACAGGTGTTATATATTTTTTCTTTTTATTGATATTTAAAGGTAATTATTAGCATCCCACTGCTGTTGATCCAGCGTGTTATATCCGGTGAGATCGGCAAAGCGGCGTAACAATACCGGCTGTACATCGGCTACGGTCACACCCGGGCGAAGCGCGCTGAGTTGGGTCATCTGCATACCGGCATACCCACAGGGGTTAATACGCAGGAACGGCGCAAGATCCATCGCAATATTCAGCGCCAGGCCATGAAAAGAGCACCCTTTACGGATTCTCAAACCCAGTGAACAGATCTTCTGCTCACCGACATAGACCCCAGGTGCATCAGGCCGGGCATGGGCTGCCACATCAAAATGCGCCAGCGTCTGAACAACGGTCTCTTCAAGGGCCGTGACCAGCTGGCGCACGCCCATTTTATTGCGCTTGATATCCAGCAGCACATACATCACCTGCTGGCCCGGCCCGTGGTAGGTCACCTGGCCGCCGCGATCGCTCTGGATGACCGGAATGTCGCCCGGCATCAGCACATGTTCCGCCTTACCGGCCTGCCCCTGAGTAAAAACCGGGGGGTGTTCCACCAGCCAGACTTCATCCGCGCTGCCGTCATCGCGGCGATTCGTAAACGTATGCATGGCTTCTGAGACCAGCGGGTAGGGTTGCAGGCCGAGCTGCCGTACGATCAGGTTATTGTGTTGCAAATCAGTCATCACAAAGTAAAGAAATTATTGCAGTAGTATAACCAGCGGCCTGCGCACCTGCCAGCCATGCTGATTCCATTCTGTGGCGGGGGTTACAGCACCATCCGGACAATCTCGATATTGCCCAGCTCTTCATACAGCGTTTCCACCTGGTCAATGTGGGTCGCGGTAATGGTGATAGAGACGGAGTGGTAGTTACCTTTGCTGCTCGGCTTCACCTGCGGTGAATAGTCGCCCGGAGCATGGCGTTGCACCACTTCAATCACCTGGTCAACCAGCTCGGGTTGCGCCAGGCCCATCACTTTGTAGGTGAATGAGCAGGGGAATTCGAGCAGTTCGTTCAGTTTGGTTTTCATGTGTGCTCCAGAAAAATCGGAAGGGAGTAGAAAGTATAACTCCCGCCGCGGCGGGAGTTAACGATTGAACATAATATGGGGGCAAGAGGCCCGCTTGCAAGGGCTTAGCCGAACCAGTGATGGAACATCAGCTTGATGTAATCGATCAGGCGGCCGACGAACCCGCCTTCTTTCACTTCATTCAGTACCACCAGCGGGCGCTGGTCGATGGTTTTGCCGTCAAGCTGGAAATTGATGCTGCCCACGACCTGGTTTTTCGCCAGCGGCGCATGGATTTCCGGGGTAGTCAGCACATAGCTGGCTTTCAGATCTTTCATGCGGCCACGGGGAATGGTCAGGTAGAGATCTTTGTCTACGCCCAGCTCTACGCGGTCGGTATCACCGAACCAGACCGGTTCTGACGCAAACTCTTTGCCCGCTTTCAGAGGCGAGACGGTCTCGAAGAAGCGGAAGCCCCAGGTCAGCAGTTTTTTACTTTCGGTTTCACGGCCTTTATAGGTATGGCCGCCCAGCACGGCGGAGATCAGGCGCATCTGGCCTTCCGTCGCGGAAGCCACCAGGTTATAGCCTGCGGCGTCGGTGTGGCCGGTTTTAATGCCGTCCACATTCAGGCTGGTGTCCCACAGCAGGCCATTACGGTTAACCTGGCGGATTTTGTTAAAGGTGAACTCTTTTTCGTGATAGGTCGCGTATTCGTCCGGCACGTCACGGATCAGGGCCTGGCCAATCAGCGCCATGTCACGCGCAGAGCTGAACTGGCCGTCAGCGTCCAGGCCGTGTACGGTCTTGAACTGGGTATTTTGCAGGCCGAGCGCCTTCACGTAGTTGTTCATCAGGCCGACGAAGGCGTCCTGGCTGCCGGCTACGTAATCCGCCATCGCCACACAGGCGTCATTGCCGGATTGCAGAATAATGCCGCGGTTCAGCTCGGACACCGGCACGCGGTCGCCCGGCTTCAGGAACATCAGGGAGGAGCCTTTGAACTCCGGGTTACCGGTAGCCCAGGCATCTTTGCCGATGGTGACCACATCGGTCGGCGTAATTTTGCCTGCCTTGATCGCCTGGCCGATGACATAACTGGTCATCATTTTGGTCAGGCTGGCCGGGTTGCGGCGGGCATCGGCGTTCATTTCCGCCAGCACTTTCCCGGAGTTGTAGTCGATCAGGACGTAGGCTTCCGCATCAATCTGCGGCACGCCAGGGATCATCGTCTTGAGATTAACGTCGTCGGCTTTGGCGACGGAGGTCACGCCAAGTGCCAGGACGGTGCCGAGAGTAATGCTCTTCAGTAAACGCGAGGTAGTTACAGGTTTCATGATCGGGACTACAACATCCGTGAAAGTAAGTTAAAAAACGTGCCACACTATAGCAGATGCAAGATCTTCAGGCATCAGCCAATCAAGAGGGTGACCGGCGTTTACATAGATTTACCTTATAGATAAAGCCAGGTTAATCCTGATTAAACGCCGGGCCGCAGAGGCTATTGCCCGGCGGGCAACGCAGTAATAAACGACTGTTGTTGCGCTTCACTCGCCAGCCGCTGTTGGATCATACCGGCCTGCTGGCGGCTGCTGAAGGGGCCGAGCTGCACCCGGTAAACCCCGCTGCCGGGGCTGACTTTGCCCGGCACGCCGAAGCGCTGACTCAGGCTCTGCTGGAAACTCTGCGCCCGTGCGGCGTCGCTCAGCGCCCCTACCTGTACCATATAACCGCCGCCTTGCGTAGCGGGGGCGGAGACTGCCGCCGGCGCGCTGACCACCGCCGGGGCACTGACCGCAGCGGCCACCGGCACTGCCGGTTCATCACTCTCCAGAATCCCTTGCGGCACCGGGCCCGGTGCGTTCAGGAACCCCCCGCGGGCGTTGCCCGGGGAGCTGGTGCCGCCGGCCATATTACCGTCACTCAGGGCGCTGTTGTCGATCGCCCGCACCGGGGCGTCGACCGGGGCCGTGGTGCCTTGCACCGGCGTACCAAGGCCGCTGGTGCCGAGGTCAGGGCGCGTCGGCAGGGCGTAGCTCTGTTTGGCGATGGTGGTGCCGATAGTGCCCGGCCCAGACAGCGTGCCGTCCTGCGCGACGTTGATGAAGTCGACTTTCACTTTGGTGTTGTTGGAGATGTTCAGACGTTCCGCGGCTGCCCTGGAGAGGCCGATCACCCGGCCCTGCTGGAACGGGCCGCGATCGTTGATGCGCACGACGATGCGCCGCCCGTTGCTGAGGTTAGTCACCCGCACATAACTTGGGATCGGCAGGGTAGGGTGGGCCGCGCTCAGCGCGTTCGGGTCAAAGGTTTCCCCGGTGGCCGTGGTATTGCCGTTCGCTTCGGCGTCATAGGCGATGGCCAGCCCGGTCTGGCTGAAGTTTTGCGGATTGCGCTCAATGGCGTAGTTTTTGCCGTTGACGTTGTAATCCTGATTGGCGGTGGCGCTGTACGGTTCATACTGCGGCTCCGCCCCGCCGATCTCTTCGACCGGGCCGGAATAGGCCGGCTGTTGCTGCGGCACCGCCTGCTGTTGGGGGGCTTCCAGCGTACAGGCGCTTAACAGCGCCCCCGTGATGCCTACCCATAGCCACTGTTTACGCATTGCTCACCTCTTATAAATTTTTAGACAACATTTTGCGATGAGTATGTATCGACATCACGATACCAAACCCGGCCATCAGAACAATTAGCGCCGACCCGCCATAACTCACCAGCGGCAACGGCACGCCGACCACCGGCAGAATACCACTCACCATGCCGATATTAACGAATACATAGACAAACAGAATCAGCATCAGCCCGCCGGCCATGACCCGGCCAAAGGTGGTCTGCGCTTTGGCGGCAATCACCAGCCCGCGCATGATCAGGCAGAGGTAGAGGGCCAGCAGCACCAGCACGCCCACCAGCCCCAGCTCCTCGGCCAGCACGGCAAAAATAAAGTCGGTGTGGCGCTCCGGCAGAAACTCAAGCTGCGACTGGGTGCCGTGCAGCCAGCCTTTCCCTGATAACCCGCCCGAGCCGATGGCGATTTTTGACTGGATGATATGGTACCCGGCCCCAAGCGGGTCGGATTCCGGGTCAAGCAGCATCATGACGCGGTCACGCTGGTAGTCGTGCATCAGGAAGAACCAGAGCACCGGGATAAAGGCCGCCACCAGCACCGCTGCCACACCAATCAGTTTCCAGCTCATGCCGGAGAGGAACAGCACAAACAGGCCGGATGCCGCGATCAGGATCGCGGTGCCCAGGTCTGGCTGGGCCGCCACCAGCAGCGTCGGCAGGAAGATCAGCACCAGCGCAATGCCGGTATTTTTCAGAGAGGGCGGGCAGACATCACGGTTAATAAAGCGGGCCACCATCAGCGGCACGGCGATTTTGGCGATCTCCGAGGGCTGGAAACGTATCACCCCCAGGTCGAGCCAGCGCTGTGCGCCTTTACTGATCTGGCCGAAGGCATCCACCATCACCAGCAAAATCACACAGACAAAATAGAGGTAGGGGGCCCAGCTTTCGTACACGCGCGGCGGAATCTGCGCCATGACCAGCATGATGACCAGGCCCATGGCAATCTGGCCGATTTTTCGCTCCATCATGCCCATGTCCTGGCCGCTGGCGCTCCAGATCACGAACGCGCTGTAGGCCAGCAGCGCCATGATCACCAGCAGCAGCGGCATGTCGATGTGGAACTTCGTCCACCAGGCGCCTTTTTGTTGGCTCTCAGTCATGGTTTACCTTATTCACCTTCTGTGCCGGGCGGCAGCGGGGCGGCATCCGGCAACTCTGTATTGTTATCACCCAGCAGGATGTGGTCGAGGATCTGGCGGGTAATGGTCCCCACGGCCGGCCCGGCCCCGCCGTTCTCCAGAATGACGATCACCGCGACCGTCGGCTTGTCATACGGGGCAAACGCGGTCATCAGCTTATGGTCACGCAGCCGCTCGGCAATTTTATGGGCGTTATAGGTCTCGTTTTCGCGCAGGCCGAACACCTGTGCCGTACCGGACTTGGCCGCCGCCCGGTAAGGGGCGTCCGCGAAGCTTTTACGCGCCGTGCCGTTTGGCCGGTTGGCGACGCCGTACATACCGTCTTTGGCAATTTCCCAGTAGCCGGAGTGAATGTCACCAATATGGCCGTTCTCTTCCTGCACATAAGGCACCTGCTTGCCGTCCACCTGGGTGCTTTGCAGCAGGTGCGGGGTTTTGATGGTACCGTCGTTAATCAGGATCATCATCGCTTTGATCATCTGCACCGGGGTGGCGGTCCAGTAGCCCTGGCCGATGCCGACCGGGATGGTATCGCCCTGATACCACGGTTTTTTAAAGCGTTTAAACTTCCATTCACGGTTCGGCATGTTACCGGCACGCTCTTCGGAGAGGTCGATGCCGCTGTAGTGGCCGTAACCGAATTTGGTCATCCACTCGGAGAGACGGTCGATGCCCATATCGTACGCGACCTGGTAGAAGAAGGTGTCCGCGGACTCCTCCAGCGAGCGGGTCACATTCAGGCGGCCGTGGCCCCACTTTTTCCAGTCACGGAAGCGTTTTTCTGAACCGGGCAGTTGCCACCAGCCGGGGTCAAACAGGCTGGTATTGCGGGTAATCACGCCTGCCGTCAGGGCCGACACGGCAATATAGGGTTTAACCGTTGACGCCGGGGGGTAAACGCCCTGCGTGGCACGGTTGATCAGCGGTTTGTTCGGGTCTTCCAGCAGGGCTTTGTAATCTTTGCTGGAGATGCCGTCGACAAACAGGTTCGGGTCGTAGCTGGGGTTGGAGACCAGCGCGCGGATGCCGCCGTCACGCGGGTCGGTCACCACCACGGCGGCACGGCTGCCGGCCAGCAGCTTTTCGATATAGGTTTGCAGGCTCAGATCCAGCGTCAGGTAGATGTCTTTACCCGCCTGCGGTGCCTGTTCATGTAACTGGCGGATCACCCGGCCGCGGTTGTTGACCTCAACCTCTTCATAGCCGGTTTTACCGTGCAGCACATCTTCATAATAGCGTTCAATGCCGAGTTTACCGATGTCATGCGTGGCGGCGTAGTTCGGCAAAATGCCGGCTTTATCCAGCCGTTCAACGTCACGATCGTTAATTTTCGACACATAGCCGATGACATGGGTCAGGGCAGAATTATAGGGGTAGTAGCGGCGCTGGTAGCCTTTGACTTCCACGCCCGGGAAACGGAACTGGTTCACGGCAAAGCGGGCCACCTGCACCTCGGTCAGCGCCGGTTTAACGGCGATGGAGGTGAAGCGGCGCGAGCGCTTGCGCTCTTTCTGGAAGTTGGCGATGTCCTCATCCGTGAGATCCACCACCGGGCGGAGCTGTTCCAGCACCGCCTGCAAATCATCCACCTTTTCCGGCACCAGCTCCAGCTGGTAGATGGTGCGGTTCAGGGCCAGCGGTACGCCGTTGCGGTCATAAATAATGCCGCGGCTGGGCGCAATCGGCACCAGCTTGATACGGTTTTCGTTGGATCGGGTACGGTAATCTTCAAACCGCATGATTTGCAGATTATAGAGGTTGGCGACCAGAATGCCGCTGAGGAGCAGAATGCCTGCGAATGCCACCAATGCGCGGCGGACAAACAGAGCTGATTCAGCCGAATAGTCGCGAAAAGGGTTACGGTCTATTTTCATCCCACTACTTATGGTTCATTCTGCTGACATTCACCGACCGTTTACTCGCGGTGGTAAGGATGATTGGTGGTAATGCTCCAGGCGCGGTAGAGGCTCTCCGCCACCAGCACCCTGACCAGCGGGTGCGGCAACGTCAGCGGTGAGAGCGACCAGCTCTGTTCCGCCGCCGCCTTGCAGGCGGGTGCCAGCCCCTCCGGGCCGCCGATCAGCAGGCTGACATCGCGGCCATCCTGCTTCCAGCGCTCCAGCTGCTGCGCCAGGTGCGGGGTTTCCCACGGCGTGCCGGGGATATCCAGGGTCACCACACGGTTGCCTTTGCCGACGGCCGCCAGCATCTGCTCGCCCTCTTTTTCCAGAATGCGCTTGATGTCGGCGTTTTTCCCGCGTTTTCCCGCCGGGATCTCCACCAGTTCAAACGGCATATCTTTCGGGAAACGGCGCAGGTAATCCATAAACCCGGTCTGCACCCAGTCCGGCATTTTTGTGCCGACCGCTACCAGTTGCAGCTTCACCCTTTAGCCCCAGAGCTTTTCGAGTTCGTACAGCGCGCGGCTCTCTTCCTGCATGATATGGACAATCACTTCACCCAGGTCAACCACCACCCAGTCAGCATCGTTAACGCCTTTGACGCCCAGAGTGTGCAGGCCGGCAGCTTTGACTTCTTCGACCACGTGGCCGGCAATCGACATCACATGGCGGCTGGAGGTGCCGGTACAGATGATCATACAGTCAGTGATGCTGGACTTGCCGGTGACATCCAGGGCGATAATGTCCTGGCCTTTCAAATCATCAATTTTATCAATAACAAAATCTTGGAGCGCTTTACCTTGCAAAGGTTCCCCCTCGGGTATGGTTGGTTTGGGACAGGGTTCACATCGCGGCAGCCTGAAGGCGGCGGCTGATGGTTTCCCCCGTGCCGTGACAGTGTTTGGCCGGGCGTTGGCAGGCAAAAAATATCCCTGGAATCAACAGCTTGATTAAAAAGACAGGCTGGCTGAGCGGACACCCGAAATTAAGCGGCGCAGTATAACATGGGTGTTCTACTCGCGATATAAACCCTGTGAATCGATATAACGTTGTACGGCCACCGGCAGCAGATGATCGCAATCCAGTCCGGCATGGCGGCGCGCCCGGATCTCGGTGGCAGAGACATTGACCAGCGGGGTATCAGCCAGATAGATAAAGCCCGCCGGCTTTTCGCCCAGCCGCGCGGCGCGGGTCACCACATGTTCCTCAAACCAGGCCTGAAGTTGCGGGGTATCCAGTTGCCGGCGATAACCGGGCCGGGCGCAGACCAGCAGATGGCAGACAGACAGCAGCGACTCCCAGCGGTGCCACTTATAAAGATTAAGTAATGAATCTTGACCAATGATAAACGCCAATGATGCATGAGCGCCACGTTCTTTACGCAACGTTTCAAGAGTCTCGATGGTGTAGGAGGGCGTCTCGCGCTGAAGCTCCCGGTCATCGACCCGGAAAAGCGGATTATCCGCAATCGCCAGTTGCACCATCGCCAGCCGCTGCTGTGCTGTTGCCTCTGGTTGCGGGCGGTGAGGCGGAACATTATTGGGCAGCAGCGTGACGCTGCCCAGCCCAACCTGTTGCGCCAGCGCCTCCACAGGTTTCAGGTGCCCGTAGTGCACCGGGTCAAAAGTACCGCCAAAAAAAGCATCGACAGAGGTAAGGTGGCGTGCAGCGAGTGTGTCCGGCATAGGGAACCCGTCTCCAGGCGAAAAAGCAGTCAGTAAAAGATAGTTAATAAAAGATAGCAGGCAGGGCTTTACCGCACAGCAGCAGAGAGAGACTTTCCAGCTCCGGCCACACTGACTGGCCATAATCCTGCTTCAGCGTCAGCTCGGCGCGGGTCAGTAACTGAACCGCCTGATGAAGCTGGGGCAGGGAGAGGCGTTGCAGGGCCTGGGTCAGCAGCGGGCGACGGTTCTGCCAGACTTTATGCTGATCAAACAGCGTGCGCAGCGGTTGCGAGGCACCGGCCCGTTTCAGGGTCAGCAGCAACAGCAATTCCCGTTGTACCGTACGTAGCAGGATCACCGGTTCGCTCTCTTCAAGCCGCAACTGGTGGAGAATATGCAAGGCACGTTTGCTCTTACCGGCCAGCAGGGCATCCAGCCAGTGGTAAGGCGTAAAGTGGGCCGCATCGTTCACGGCCTGTTCCACACGCGGCAGGGTGAGTTTGCCGTCCGGGAAGAGCAGCGAAAGCCGTTCAAGCGCCTGTGCCAGCGCCAGCAGGTTACCCTCATAGCAGTAGCAGAGCAGCTGATTGGCCGGCTCATCCAGCGTCAGTTTCAGGGACGCCGCCCGTTGTGCCACCCAGCGCGGCAGGTGCGCCTGCTCAGGTGTCTGGCAGGTGACCCAGACGCCGGTTTTGCTCAGCGCTTTGAACCAGGCGGCGTTTTCCTGCCCCTTGGTCAGACGCTGGGCGCGCAGAATCAGCAGAATATCGGGGTGAAGCAGGCTGGTCAGTTTCAGCAGTTGCTCACTGATGGCGGCGTTGGGGCCGTTATCAGGCAGAATCAGCATCAGCGTCTGACGGCTGGCAAACAGGCTCAGCGCCTGGCAAATACTGAAGATGGCGTCCCATTCGGTGTGGTTGTCCAGCGTAAAACTGTAGTGCTCGCTGAACCCCGCCTGCTGGGCCGCCGCACGGATATGATCCTGACTCTCCTGCAGCAGCAGGGGATCATTGCCGCATAATAAATAACAAGCGCGCAGCCCCTCACGGAGCTGCGCGGCAAGTTGTTCAGGATAGAGACGAATCATTGTGCGTTGACGCTGGCCGGCTGGATTGCACCGGTGGTGGTCAGCGGCGGGGTACTTTCCGCGCCGTCATCACTCAGGCTCACCTGCGGCTTTTTGCCCTCTTCAGAGGCATGAACCGTCAGCAGTTTGCGCACCAGCTGTTGGGCAGCCTGCTCACGCATCTCCTGTACAATGATGTCCTGCTCAGCATCTTTGGCCAACGCCGTCAGCGGGTTGTCAAAGAAAGAGCGGAACACTTTAGCCTGCACCGGGTAGAGGTCATGGCCCGGCAACAGCACCTGGGCATTGACTACCATCACCAGCTGATACTCTGCGGTTTTACCGTCCTGGAAGATCGAGACAGTATCCTGACCCTGGGTCGCGCTGACAATGCGCAGTGAAGGCAGATCCTTGCGGGCTGACTTCTCTACCACGTTCACATTGTTCAACCGCAACTGCTGACGTACTGCCCGCGTCAGCGGGCCGTAGGGATCGTAGCTGTCCAGCATCATGGTTTTCAGTTCTTCCGGCACCTGAGTGGTGCCGCGAAGGTGAAAGCCGCATCCCGAGGTCACCATCACGGCGACCCCCAGCAGCAGCATCATCAAACGATGTCGCACAACGCCTCCTTGTCTCAACCCACTACCAGGTTAAGCAGTTTTCCGGGCACATAGATCACTTTACGGATGGTGACGCCATCCAGGTATTTGGCAACCAGATACTCCTGACCGGCGCGCTCGCGCACCTGCTCTTCAGTCGCATCGGCCGGCACAGTGATTTTACCGCGCACTTTGCCGTTTACCTGTACCACCACCAGTTTAGACTCTTCCACCATTGCGGCTTCATCCGCCACCGGCCACGGCGCGGTGTCGATGTCACCTTCGCCGCCCAGGGCCTGCCACAGGGCAAAGCAGACGTGCGGGGTGAACGGGTAGAGCATCCGCACCACGGCCAGCAGGGCTTCCTGCAGCAGCGCGCGATCCTGTTCCGTCTCCTGTGGGGCACGGGCCAGTTTGTTCATCAGCTCCATCACGGCGGCAATCGCGGTGTTGAAGGTCTGGCGGCGGCCGATATCATCAGTAACTTTGGCGATGGTTTTGTGCAGGTCGCGGCGCAGCTCTTTTTGCGCGTCATTCAGCGCGCTGATGTCCAGCGGCTGGGCAGCCCCTTTCTCACGGTGCTCGAAGGCCAGTTTCCAGACGCGTTTCAGGAAGCGGTTCGCGCCCTCTACGCCGGACTCCTGCCACTCCAGCGTCATCTCTGCCGGTGAAGCGAACATCATGAACAGGCGCACGGTGTCCGCGCCATATTTCTCAACCATGACCTGCGGGTCGATGCCGTTGTTTTTCGACTTCGACATCTTGCTCATGCCGGCATAGACCAGCTCGCGGCCCTGCGGGTCGGTGGCTTTGGTAATACGGCCTTTTTCATCACGCTCAACGGTCACGTCAACCGGGGAGACCCAGTTACGTTCGCCGTTCGCGCCGCTGTAGTAGAAGGCGTCAGCCAGCACCATGCCCTGGCACAGCAGGCGTTTGGCCGGTTCATCAGAGTTGACCAGGCCCGCATCACGCATCAGTTTGTGGAAGAAGCGGAAATACATCAGGTGCATGATGGCGTGTTCAATACCGCCAACATACTGGTCCACCGGCAGCCAGTAGTTGGCTGCGGCCGGGTCCAGCATCCCCTGGTCATACTGCGGGCAGGTGTAGCGCGCATAGTACCAGGAGGACTCCATAAAGGTGTCGAAGGTGTCGGTTTCGCGCAGCGCCGGCTGGCCGTTGACGGTGGTTTTGGCCCACTCCGGGTCAGCCTTGATCGGGCTGGTGATGCCGTCCATCACGACATCTTCCGGCAGGACAACCGGCAGCTGGTCTTCCGGCGTCGGGATAACGGTGCCGTCTTCCAGGGTAACCATCGGGATCGGGGCACCCCAGTAGCGCTGGCGCGAGACACCCCAGTCGCGCAGACGGTAGTTCACTTTGCGCTGGCCGCGGCCGAGGGCCACCAGTTTGTCCGCAATGGCGTTAAAGCCCGCCTGGAAATCGAGGCCGTCGAACTCGCCGGAGTTGAACAGCACGCCTTTTTCCGTCATCGCCTGGGCGCTGAGATCCGGCTCGGTGCCGTCAGCGTTCAGGATCACCGGCTGGATCGGCAGGTTATATTTGGTGGCGAACTCCCAGTCGCGCTGGTCGTGCCCCGGCACGGCCATCACCGCACCGGTGCCGTACTCCATCAGCACAAAGTTGGCGACCCAGACCGGCACGCTTTCCCCGGTCAGCGGGTGAACCGCTACCAGGCCGGTGTCCATGCCTTTTTTCTCCATGGTGGCCATGTCCGCTTCGGCCACTTTGGTGTTACGGCATTCGGCGATGAAATCCGCCAGCGCCGGGTTGCCGGCCGCGGCCTGCAACGACAGCGGGTGACCGGCGGCAACGGCCACATAAGTCACGCCCATAAAGGTGTCCGGGCGGGTGGTGTAGACCGTCAGCGTCTCTTCGCTCTCTTTGACGTCAAAGGTGATTTCCACCCCTTCAGAGCGGCCGATCCAGTTACGCTGCATGGTTTTGACCTGCTCAGGCCAGCTCTCCAGCGTGTCCAGATCGTTCAGCAGCTGGTCAGCATACGCGGTGATTTTGATAAACCACTGCGGAATCTCTTTGCGTTCAACTTTGGTGTCACAGCGCCAGCAGCAGCCTTCAATAACCTGCTCGTTGGCCAGCACCGTCTGGTCATGCGGGCACCAGTTCACTGCGGAGGTCTTCTTATAAACCAGGCCTTTTTCATACAGCTTGGTGAAGAACCACTGCTCCCAGCGGTAGTAGTCAGGGTCACAGGTCGCGATTTCGCGATCCCAGTCATAGCCGAAGCCCAGCAGTTTCAGCTGGTTCTTCATGTATTCAATATTTTCGTAGGTCCAGGGCGCGGGCGCGGTATTGTTTTTTACCGCGGCACCTTCAGCCGGCAGGCCAAACGCATCCCAGCCGATAGGCTGCAGCACATTTTTGCCCAGCATACGCTGGTAGCGGGAGATCACATCGCCGATGGTGTAGTTGCGCACGTGGCCCATATGGAGGCGGCCTGACGGGTAAGGCAGCATGGAAAGGCAGTAGTACTTCTCCTTGCCGGCATCTTCAGTCACCTTGAAAGTTTGCTTCTCTTGCCAGTGAAGCTGGACGTTTGACTCTATATCTTCTGGGCGGTATTGCTCTTGCATGGCGGCCGGTGGTCCTATAGTGAAAAACAGCTACGCCTGTAGCCTTTTCTGATTCATATAAAGAGATCCGCATAGCATAGCTGATAAGCGCCTGAGGCAACAACACCCAGCGCCCGCAGCGGGCGTATTTCTCCGGGCTGCGGGGTGAATTTTGCGTAAGGTTACGCAAAGCCGGACTATTCCCTAAATCACATCAGTGATTTAGGGCTAAACTCAAAGGGACAGCCTGAAAAAATGGAGCGCCGTAACGGCAGTGCCGGGCGGCAGGCCGTATGACCACATCAGCGCATTGCGAGGATTGTATGAGTAACGTTGCAGACTATTACCGTGAGCTGGTTGCCACCCTGACCGAACGCATCCGGGCCGGCGATCACGACATTGACGCGCTGGTGCGCAGCGCCCAGGCGCGGCTGAAAACTGCCGGTGACCTGACGGATGCGGAAATCCGGCAGGTGACAGTAGCGGTGCGGCGCGATCTGGAAGAGTTCGCCCGCAGCTACCAGGAGCAGGATGACATCACCGACAGCGTGTTTATGCGGGTGATCAAAGAGAGTTTGTGGCAGGAGCTGGCGGATATTACCGACAAAACCCAGCTTGAGTGGCGGGAAGTGTTCAAGGATGTGACGCACCACGGGGTCTACCACAGCGGCGAGGTAGTGGGGCTGGGCAACCTGATCTGCGAAAAATGCCATGCGCCGATGGCGGTCTACACGCCGGAAATTCTGCCGCTCTGCCCGAAATGCGGGCATGACCAGTTTAACCGCCAGCCTTTCCAGCCCTGAGTGCTGACGCAGTGCGCCGCCCACCGGGCGGCGCAGCCCTGTCAGTGCAGGATTTTTGCCAGGAAGTCGCGCGCGCGCTCAGATTGCGGGTTGTTGAAAAACGCGTCTTTCTCACGGTCTTCCACAATTTTCCCCTCATCCATAAAGATGACACGGTTCGCCACTTTGCGGGCAAAGCCCATCTCGTGGGTCACCACCATCATCGTCATCCCTTCCTGGGCCAGTTCTACCATCACATCCAGCACTTCGTTGATCATTTCCGGGTCCAGCGCGGAGGTCGGCTCGTCAAACAGCATCGCGACCGGGTCCATGCACAGGGCGCGGGCAATGGCGACGCGCTGCTGCTGCCCACCGGAGAGCTGGCCGGGGAATTTGTTGGCATGGGCAGACAAGCCCACGCGCTCCAGCAGTTTCAGCCCCTTTTCCCGCGCAGCGGCCTTGTCACGCTTCAGCACTTTAATCTGGGCCAGCGTCAGGTTATCGACGATGGAGAGGTGCGGGAACAGTTCGAAATGCTGGAACACCATGCCCACTTTGGCGCGCAGCTGGGCCAGGTTGGTTTTCCGGTCATTCACCGGGATGCCGTTGACGATAATCTGGCCTTTCTGGATCGGCTCCAGGCCGTTAACGGTTTTAATCAGGGTGGATTTGCCGGAGCCGGAGGGGCCGCATACCACCACAACTTCCCCTTTTTTCACTTCAGTGCTGCACTCCGTTAACACCTGGAAATGCCCATACCACTTGGAAATACTCTTCAGGGAGATCATGAAACGGTCCTTTTCTTCAATACGCTGACCACTAACGAGGCCGCGATGCTAATGACAAAATAAACCAGCCCGGCAAACAGCACCATTTCAACCTGGGTGCCGTCGCGCTCACCAATGGTGGTGGCGGTGCGGAAAAAGTCCGCCAGGCTCAGGACATAGACCAATGAGGTGTCCTGGAACAGCACAATGCCCTGGGTCAGCAGCAGCGGGATCATCGCCCGGAATGCCTGCGGCAGGATCACCAGTTTCATCGACTGCCACGGCGTCATGCCCAGCGCCAGCGCTGCCGCGCCCTGGCCGCGGGCCACGCTGAGGATGCCGGCACGGATAATTTCCGAGTAGTAGGCCGCTTCAAACAGCGAAAACGCCACCATCGCGGAGATCAGGCGGATGTCGGTGTGCGGGGAGAGGCCCAGCCCTTTTTGCAACAGGCCCGGCACCACCAGGTAGAACCACAGCAGCACCATGACCAGCGGCACCGAGCGGAACAGGTTGACATACAGCGTGGCAAACCAGCTGATCACCTTGACGCTCGACAAGCGCATCACCGCCAGCAGCGTGCCCCACAGGATGCCGAACACAATTGCCGTCAGGGTAATTTTGAGCGTGATCGCCAGGCCGTCCAGCAGGTAGGGGAAGCTGGGCGGAATGGAACTCCAGTCAAATTCGTACATTATTTACCTCCCGAATGGCCGGGCAGCCGGACCCTGGCTTCCACCAGACGCATGATCGCCATAATCACCGCATTAATCAGAATGTAAGCCAGTGTAATGGCGGTGAAAGACTCATAGGCGTGGGCTGAGTAGTCGAGCAATTTGCCCGCCTGCGCGGCCATGTCCACCAGTCCGATGGTGGAGGCAATCGCTGAGTTTTTCACCAGGTTCAGCATCTCTGAGGTCATCGGCGGCACAATCACCCGGTAGGCATTCGGCAGCAGCACATAGCGGTAGGTTTGCGGCAGCGTCAGCCCCATCGCCAGCCCGGCCGCCTTCTGGCCGCGCGGCAGGGATTGAATTGCGGCCCGCACCTGCTCACAGACGCGGGCCGCGGTAAACAGCCCGAGGCAGATCATGGAGGAGAGGAAGAACTGGATGTTCGGGTCCAGCTCGGACTTAAACCACATACCGAGATCTTCCGGCAGCAGCTCCGGCACCACCAGATACCAGATGAAAAACTGGACGATCAGCGGCACATTGCGGAACAGCTCAACGTAACAGGTGCCGATGCCGGCGAGCCAGCGGTTCGGCACCGTGCGCAGAATACCGAACAGGGAGCCCACACAAAACGCGATAATCCAGGCACAAAATGAGAGGGCGACCGTGACCTGAAAACCGGACCAGATCCAGCCAAGGTAGGTGGTGTTACCAAACGGGGCCTCTTGCAGAAAAATGCCCCAGTTCCAGTTTATTGACATAAACAACTCCATACAACGGGTGGCGCAGACCCGGGAGAAAGCGCCCGCAGGCGCGGCACACCATGAAAAAAGCGGGGTGGGGAACGGCCACCCCGCTTCCTGTCTGTCCTGGCGTGTTGCCGTTATCCGGGCAGGGATGCCCGGCGATTACGGCTTATCGTTAGGTGCCTTGAACAGGGCTTTCATGTCATCTGACAATGCAAAATTCATGTTGAGGTTTTTCGGCGGAATCGGCTTCTGGAACCAGTTCTCATACCATTTCGCGGCTTCACCGGAGGTCTGGGCCTGGGCGATGGTGTCATCCATCAGCTTCTTAAAGGCCGCGTCGCCTCTCGGCAACATGCAGCCGTAAGCCTCGTGGGACTGCGGCGTGCCGACAATCTCCCACTGATCCGGTTTTTTCGCCTTGGCGCGTTCGCCGGCCAGCAGGGCATCATCCATCATAAAGGCCACGGCACGGCCGCTCTCCAGGGTACGGAAGGAGTCCCCGTGATCCTTGGCGCTGATGATACGCATCTCCATCTTCTTCTCTTCATTGAGCTTGTTCAGCAGCACTTCAGAGGTGGTACCCGAGGTCACGACCACAGTCTTGCCTTTCAGGTCCGGGAAGTCTTTGACCGGTGAGCCTTTTTTCACCAGCAGGCGGGTGCCGACCACAAAGATGCTGTTGGAGAACGCCGCCTGTTGCTGGCGCTCCGCATTATTGGTGGTGGAGCCGCATTCGAAATCAAAGGTGCCGTTTTGCAGCAGGGGAATACGGTTCTGCGAGGTGATCGGCAGCAGTTTTACCTTCAGGTCCGGGGCGTTCAGCTGTTTCTTGATCGCCTCGACAATCAGGTTGGAGTAGTCCTGCGAGTAACCCACGACTTTCTGGGTGTTGTCGTAATAGGAGAACGGCACCGAAGATTCACGGTGGCCCACCACGATCACGCCGTTTTGTTTGATTTTTTGCAACGTGTCCGGGGTGGTCTGGCTGCCTGCCGCAGCCGCGGTGGGCTGGGCCGCGTGGGCGGCCCCGGTGGCAATGCCGGCGAGCAGCAGCGATAACGCCAGTTTGCGCATTTGCATGGTCCTACTCCTTGCTGTTGTTGTGATTCTGACGCGAAACGCCGAAATCAAAAAGAGACCGCACCAGGATGCGGAAAGAGGCCCGGAGGCCTGTCTGAACATAGCTGAATGTAAATATATTGATACCAGAACGTTTCTTTTTTGCGACCAACGCCGCACCAAATAAAGGCAAAAAATGTGCCCTGCACGTTTGTTGTGCATTGGATGCGCAAAGGCGGTGCGGTTTATCGCGAAATGCCCGGGTGGGTTACGTTTTCAGCTAAATCCCAGCAATATCAAGCAAGAGCTGTGCCAGAAAATGCATAAAAAGAAAAAGCCGGGAGAGATCTCCCAGCTTTAAAGAAGGGTGGAGCGGATCAGGCTGCGCGCGGACGGCGCAGAGAGACGATAAGGGCAATGCCTCCGGTCAGCAGCGTAATAATCCACAGCGGCAGGGAGCCGAGGCGGGCATAAGGCGTCAGCCCGGTAGTCGGCGTTACCTGCACATCCAGCACCTGACGGGTGAACTGCGGGATCTGCTTAATCACGTCACCTTTGGCATCCACCGCTGCGGTGATGCCGTTATTGGTGCTGCGCAGCAGCGGGCGGCCCAGCTCCAGAGCGCGCATACGGGCCATCTGGAAATGCTGCCACGGGCCGATAGAGTGGCCGAACCAGGCGTCATTAGAGATGGTCAGCAAGAAGTCAGTATCCGGCCGGAGGTTCGCCCGCACCTGTTCACCCAGCACAATCTCATAGCAGATGGCCGCTGTAAGATTAAGCCCGGCGGCATGCAGCGGCGGCTGCACATAGCCGCCGCGGCTAAATGAGGACATCGGCAGATCGAAGAACGGGGCCAGCGGGCGCAACAGGCTTTCCAGCGGCACAAATTCGCCGAACGGCACCAGATGGTGCTTGTTATAGCGGTCCTGGTTCAGGTAGTGGTAGGGGGCCTGTTCACCCAGCACAATCACGCTGTTGTAGTAGTCATACCCCTGCTGGGTCTGGCGTGCGTCCACAATGCCGGTGATCAGGCTGCTGTGGTGCGCGCGCATCAGGTCATCCATCATGCCGAGGAAAGGTTGCTGATCGCGCTCAATGTCCGGAATCGCAGACTCAGGCCAGATGATCAGCGAGGCTTTACCGGCATAAGGGCGGCTCTCGTCCAGGTAGATTTGCAGCGTCTGTTCCAGGACTTTTGGATCCCATTTCATCGACTGCGGAATATTGCCCTGAACCATCGCCACATTGACGGCGTTTTGCGGCTGCGGCGTAAACCAGGTGAGCTGGCGCAGCGGCCACGGCAGCAGCAACATCGCCAGGGCAACCAGGGCCGGCACCACCTTGCGCTGCCGCAGCGCATAGACCAGCAGCCCGCTCAGTGACATCAGGATAAAGGTAATGGTGTCAACGCCCAGCAGCGGCGCGATACCCTTCAGCGGGCCGTCAATCTGGCTGTAACCGAATTGCAGCCACGGGAAGCCGGTCAGCACCCAGCCGCGCAGGAACTCGGTGACCTGCCAGAGCGCCGGGGCCGCCAGCGCTACCCGCCACAGGGAGAGGCGCGGCCAGAGCCGCGTCAGTACCCCGGCGAACAGCATGGTGTAGAGCGAAAGGTAGGCCGCCAGCAGCACCACCAGGAACAGGTTCACCGGCTCCGGCATGCCGCCAAACTGGGCGATACTGACATAAACCCAGTTGACCCCGCTGCCGAACAGCCCCAGCCCCCAGAAGAAGCCCACCCAGGCAGACTGGCCGGCAGTGCGGTTAAGCGTCAGCGCCTGAAGGCCGCATAACGACACAATCGCCGCAGGCCAGAAGTCATAAGGGGAGAACGCCAGGGTGCCGCAGGCACCCAACAAGAGCGCCAGCGGCAGGCGTAGCCGCTGGCGTTGCAGAAGCAGGGCAGGGGTCATGGATCGTTTATTCTTCCAGTTCCAGTGTAGGTTGCGGTGCGTCATCCGGAATTTTGACATGGACCTGGATAATACGTCGGCTATCTGCCATCGCAACTTTAAATACGTAACCGTCAATTTCGATGGTTTCACCCCGGGCCGGCAGGTGACCAAACGCCTGCATCACCAGGCCGCCGATGGTGTCGACCTCTTCATCACTGTAATGGGTCTGGAACACCTCATTGAAGTCTTCAATCGGCGTCAGCGCCCGCACGGTATAGGTGTGGCGGCTGAGCTGGCGGACGTCACGATCTTCTTCATCGTCATACTCGTCCTCGATTTCACCCACAATCAGCTCCAGAATATCCTCGATGGTAACCAGGCCGGACACGCCGCCAAACTCATCAATGACAATCGCCATGTGGTAGCGCTGGGAGCGGAACTCCTTCAGCATCCGGTCGACCCGTTTGCTTTCCGGCACCACCACCGCAGGGCGCAGCACTTTGTCGATGCTGAACGGCTCAGACGTGGTGCGCATAAACGGCAGCAGGTCTTTGGCCATCAGGATGCCTTCAATATGATCCTTGTCTTCGCTGATCACCGGGAAGCGGGAGTGGGCGGATTCGATAATCACATCCAGGCACTCTTCCAGCGGCTGGTTCCGCTTCAGCGTCACCATCTGCGAGCGCGGGATCATGATGTCACGCACACGCTGATCGGCGATATCCATCACGCCTTCCAGCATGTCACGGGTATCGGGATCAATCAGGTCATTCTGTTCGGAGTCGCGGATCAGCTCGACCAGATCGCCACGGTTTTTAGGCTCACCGTGGAACAGTTGGCTGAGGATAAGGGAGAAAAAGCCCTTCTTGGGACTGGGGCTGTCATTACTTTGTGAATGGTCGTCGCTCATGGCGGTCTGGTTAAAATTACTCGTATTGGGAGGAATGGATAGTATCAGTGATGCTGCGGCATTTGTCGCGGCCTTCCCTTCGGGCAAGGCCACAGAAAATTACCGCAGATCATCAGCTAACGTCAGAGGTCATCTTTCTCAGAAAGATAAGGGTCAGGATAACCCATCCCCTGCATGATGTCTGTTTCCAAAGATTCCATCTCTTCGGCTTCTTCGTCAACAATATGATCGTACCCTAGCAGATGGAGGCTGCCGTGAACAACCATATGTGCCCAGTGGGCCATCAGGGGTTTGCCTTGTTCACCGGCTTCGCGCTCCACCACCTGACGGCAGATGATCAAATCACCCAGCAGCGGCATCTCCATGCCCGGCGGGGCTTCAAACGGGAACGACAGCACGTTGGTCGGCTTGTCCATGCCGCGGTAAGTGAGATTCAGATCATGGCTTTCGGCTTCGTCCACCAGACGGATCGTCACTTCTGACTCTTCCTGGAACTGCGGCAGTACATGATCCAGCCAGCGCTGGAAGTCCGCCTCGGACGGCAGCCCGGACGGCGCTTCACAGGCGATCTGCAAATCAAGGATCACGTTACTCACGGTGCCTCCTGTGGGGCAGAGGCGGCCTGTTGCAGGGCCTCGCGTTTACGTTGCTCTGCCACGGCGTCTTTGCGCTTCTGCTCTTCCGCTTCCCAGGCCTCATAGGCCACGACGATGCGGGCCACCACCGGGTGACGCACCACGTCTTCACTGTGGAAGAAGTTAAAGCTGATCTCGTCGACGCCCGACAGCACTTCAATGGCGTGGCGCAGGCCGGATTTCTGGTTACGCGGCAGGTCAATCTGCGTGACGTCACCGGTAATCACCGCCTTGGAGTTGAAGCCGATACGGGTCAGGAACATCTTCATCTGCTCGATGGTGGTGTTCTGGCTCTCATCCAGGATGATAAACGCGTCATTCAGGGTGCGGCCGCGCATGTAGGCCAGCGGGGCCACCTCAATCACGTTGCGTTCAATCAGCTTCTCTACCCGCTCAAAGCCCAGCATTTCAAACAGCGCGTCATACAGCGGGCGCAGGTATGGGTCAACTTTCTGGCTGAGGTCACCCGGCAGGAAGCCGAGCTTCTCACCCGCTTCCACCGCCGGGCGGGTCAGCATAATGCGGCGGACTTCCTGGCGCTCCAGGGCATCTACCGCGGTCGCGACGGCCAGGTAGGTCTTCCCGGTACCGGCCGGGCCGATGCCGAAGGTGATGTCATGGTCAAGAATATTGGCGATGTACTGCGCCTGGTTAGGCGTGCGGGGCTTGACCGTGCCGCGCTTGGTGCGGATGGTGACTGCCTTGCCATAGTCGGGCACGCTTTCGGCCGACTGTTCGAGCACGTGGCTCTCTTTAATGGCTAAATGGATCTGTTCCGGATCGATATCGGCGATCTCACCGCGAAGCGGCGCCGTGTCTACATAGAGATGGCGCAGAATGTCGGCGGCAGCCTTTACAATCAGGCTCTTGCCGACCAGCTTAAAGTGGTTGTCGCGGCGGTTAATCTCAATACCTAACCGGCGTTCAAGGTGTTTGATATTGTCATCAAACGGCCCGCACAGGCTCAGTAAGCGCTGGTTGTCGGCGGGTTCTAGCAGGATTTCGTGAGTCTCGACGTTCAAACTGTTCCTCTGGGTCACATAGGGCCTGTTGAGAGCGATAAGATAGACGTTGTCGTCATCAAACGTTGACGTAACGGTGCTGTTCGTCATGGCACCTGGCCGTAAAAGGGCGGCATACCGTAAGCATACATGCGATTGTCCGCTTCTTCCTCTTTATGGCAAGCGCTGCAGCGTACCCGGAATAGGAATATGCGGCCCAAATCGAAAAATTAAATGGCCGTATGCAAGATAGTTTCATCGCTGGGGAAGAGGCATCAGCTAACGGTTTAAAAACAAAGGGCGCCTCAGCGCCCTGTAGAGTAAAAAAGCAGCGGATCAGGGCTGGTAGAGGCCGACACCCAGTGCATTTTCCTTGCGGGTGCGGGCAATGACCGCTGATGGGGATTCGTGGGTACGCAGGTCCATCTGTGCTTCGGTGCGTACCACCACGCCGCGCAGTGAGTTGGCATAGACATCGACAATCTCGACGTCAACGAATTTACCGATCATATCCGGGGTGCCTTCAAAGTTAACGACCCGGTTATTCTCTGTGCGGCCGGTCAGCTCCATAATGCTTTTGCGCGACGTGCCCTCGACCAGAATACGCTGCACGGTGCCGACCATCTGGCGGCTGAACTGCATCACCTGTTGGTTGATGCGATCCTGCAAAATGTAGAGGCGCTGCTTTTTCTCTTCGTCGCTGACGTCATCCACCATATCTGCCGCCGGGGTGCCGGGGCGGGCGGAGTAGATAAAGCTGTAGCTCATATCAAAATTGATTTCAGCAATCAGCTTCATGGTCTGCTCAAAGTCAGCCTGCGTCTCACCCGGGAAACCAACGATAAAGTCGGAACTGAGGTGGATGTCCGGCCGCGCCTGGCGCAGTTTGCGGATGGTTGCTTTATATTCCAGGACGGTGTGCGCGCGCTTCATCATCATCAGCACCCGGTCAGAGCCGCTCTGTACCGGCAGATGCAGGAAGCTGGCCAGCTCCGGGGTGTCACGGTAGACCTCAATGATGTCATCGGTGAATTCGATCGGGTGGCTGGTGGTAAAACGCAGCCGGTCGATGCCGTCAATTGCGGCGACCAGGCGCAGTAATTCAGCAAAGCTGCAGACGGAGCCGTCATAATTCAGCCCGCGGTAGGCATTGACGTTCTGCCCCAGCAGGTTGACCTCACGCACGCCCTGGGCCGCCAGCTGGGCCACTTCGAACAGCACGTCGTCACTCGGGCGGCTCACCTCTTCGCCACGGGTGTAAGGCACCACACAGAAGCTGCAATATTTGTTGCACCCTTCCATGATGGAGACAAACGCGGTGGGGCCGTCGGCACGCGGTTCCGGCAGGCGGTCAAATTTTTCAATTTCCGGGAAGCTGATGTCCACGATCGGGCTGCGGGTGCTGCTCACATGGTTAATCATCTCCGGCAGGCGGTGCAGGGTCTGCGGGCCGAAAACGATGTCAACGCAGCGCGCACGCTGGCGGAGCAGTTCCCCCTCCTGCGAGGCCACGCAGCCGCCCACGCCGATAATCAGGTCTGGATTGGCTTCTTTCAGCAATTTCCAGCGGCCGAGAAGGTTGAAGACTTTTTCCTGCGCCTTTTCACGGATGGAACAGGTATTCAGCAGCAGAAGATCGGCCTCTTCGGCGTTCTCTGTCAGCTCATAACCATGAGTGCTTCCCAACAGGTCAGCCATCTTGGATGAATCGTACTCATTCATCTGACAGCCCCAGGTTTTTATATGCAGTTTTTTTGTCATTGACGTGCCATTACTCAATGCAGAAGAAAAAGCTTCAAAATAAGCTCGGTGTGCAGGGCGCATAGTGTAAACGCTCGCTGCGGTGGTGACCAGTGGGGGAAAACCGCCTTGCGCCTGATGCTAACAGAAAATTCCGGTACACTTCGTCCAGACGCGATCACAAACGGGTAGTTGGCCTTTATGAATAATTCAGATAAGCATTCAGACATTGCGGTTGTCGGCGGCGGCATGGTCGGCGCGGCAGCCGCGCTCGGGCTGGCAGGGCAAGGTTTTACCGTGGCCCTGCTGGAGCACGCCGCACCGCCTGAGTTTGACCCGCAACGCGCGCCCGATCTGCGAATCTCTGCGCTGGGCTGCACCTCTGTTGAGCTGCTGACCCGGCTCGGTGCCTGGCAGGGGGTTGAACAGATGCGCCGCGCCCCGTACCGCCGGTTAGAGACCTGGGAGATGCCCGGCTCGGAAGTGATGTTTGATGCGGCGGCGCTCGGCCTGCCGGAGCTGGGCTATATGGTGGAAAACCCGGTGCTGCAACGGGCGCTCTGGCAGCAGGTTGAGCAGCAGCCGGCTATCCGGTTGCATTGCCCGGCGGTGCTGAAAAATATGACGCACACGCCGCAGGGCTGGAGCCTGACGCTTCAGGATGGGCAGACGCTGACAACGCAACTGGTCATCGGGGCTGATGGTGCCAATTCACAGGTACGTCAACTGGCGGGGATCGGTATTAATGGCTGGCAGTACCGCCAGTCCTGCATGTTGATCAGTGTGAAAACTGACACGCCGGATCAGGACGTCACCTGGCAGCAATTTTTCCCCAGCGGCCCGCGTGCCTTTCTGCCGCTGTTCGGCCACTACGCGTCGCTGGTCTGGTATGACAGCCCGGCCCGCATCCGTTATTTACAGTCATTGCCGATGGCCCAGCTCAGCCGCGAGATTGAACAGGCATTCCCGGCCCGGGTGGGGCCCGTCACTGCGCTGGCGGCCGGTGCCTTCCCGCTGGTACGCCGCCATGCGCAGCACTATGTCCGGCCCGGTGTGGCATTAATTGGCGATGCAGCGCACACCATTAACCCGCTGGCCGGGCAGGGCGTCAATCTGGGTTACCGGGATGTGGACGCCCTGATTGAGGTGCTGGCCGCCGCCCGTGAGCGCGGGGAGGCGTGGGCAAGCCAGGAGGTGTTGATGCGTTATCAGCGCCGCCGCAAACCCGATAACCTGATGATGCAGAGCGGTATGGATCTGTTCTATACCGCGTTCAGTAACGACCTGGCACCGGTACGGATGCTGCGCAATGCTGCGCTGATGGTGGCGCAGCGTGGCGGCAACCTGAAAGTGCGTGCGTTACGTTATGCATTAGGGCTGTAAGTAGGGCAGGCCGGGCAGACCACCCGGCCTGGATTCCGGCGGCCGGGCCATGTGCGGATACAGAGGTTGCTGATAAGGCCAAACGGCAGAAAAGCAAAAAGCCCGCCTGAGCGAGCTTTTTACTTTTTTTGGCTGGGGTACCAGGATTCGAACCTGGGAATGCCGGAATCAGAATCCGGTGCCTTACCGCTTGGCGATACCCCAATAATTTGGTGGCTACGACGGGAATCGAACCTGTGACCCCAGCATTATGAGTGCTGTGCTCTAACCAGCTGAGCTACGTAGCCAAATTGTATTGCGATGTTTCGTTCTGCGTTGATAGTGCCTGACAGGTAACAGTGATTAACAACTACCTATTAGATAACAACGACTTAATATTGCATAACTGCGTGTCGATTGCAAGTGTTGTTTGGCTGGGGTACCTGGATTCGAACCAGGGAATGCCGGTATCAAAAACCGGTGCCTTACCGCTTGGCGATACCCCAACGGGAATCAACAACACAAACTCTCTTTCTTAACACCAACACGTTCTTCTTTCGAAGAGCTGTTCTTTCCGCAGAAAAAACTGGCTGGGGTACCTGGATTCGAACCAGGGAATGCCGGTATCAAAAACCGGTGCCTTACCGCTTGGCGATACCCCATCCGTTACAACGCCTGGATAGAAATGGTGCGGGAGGCGAGACTTGAACTCGCACACCTTGCGGCGCCAGAACCTAAATCTGGTGCGTCTACCAATTTCGCCACTCCCGCAAAAAAGATGGTGGCTACGACGGGATTCGAACCTGTGACCCCAGCATTATGAGTGCTGTGCTCTAACCAGCTGAGCTACGTAGCCATCTTTTTTCGCGTTACCTTCGTCGGCGTTGCGGGGCGCATTATGCGGATATGACCGAAGTGCGTCAACAAGTTTTTTACCGAAAAAAGGGCCCTCTGTGACTGTTTGTCTGGCTTATGAACAGTCTGCGGAGAAAATCGGCAAAAAGTGTCATTTATCACGCAATTGTGCCATAAAAAACGGGCCGCGCGCGGCCCGTTATCGGGAAAACCTGCCTCAGTGAGACCTTAATAGGCGGACTGGTGCACGCCCACGGCACGGCCGGAAGGATCATCCATCTTTTTGAAGGATTCATCCCATTCAATCGCCTTGGCTGACGAACAGGCCACTGACGGGCCGCCCGGCACACACTCCGCGGCGCTCGGCACCGGGAACAGCTCTTCAAAGATCGTGCGGTACAGGTACGCCTCTTTGGAAACCGGCGTGTTGTACGGGAAGCGGAAGCGGGCGGTTTCCAGCTGTTGATCGGTGACCTGTTGCGCCGCCACCTCTTTCAGTGTGTCGATCCAGCTGTAACCGACGCCGTCCGAGAACTGCTCTTTCTGCCGCCAGGCCACGCTCTCCGGCAGGTAAGATTCGAAACACTCACGCAGAATGTGCTTCTCCATCTTGCCGTTGCCGCACATCTTGTCTTTCGGGTTGATACGCATGGCCACGTCCAGGAATTTTTTGTCCAGGAACGGTACACGCGCTTCGACACCCCAGGCGGACATCGCCTTGTTGGCACGGGCGCAGTCATACATATGCAGGGCCAGCAGTTTGCGCACGGTCTCTTCGTGGAACTCTTTGGCGTTCGGCGCTTTATGGAAGTAGAGATAGCCGCCGAACACTTCATCCGCCCCTTCACCCGAGAGCACCATTTTGATGCCCATCGCCTTGATCTTGCGTGACATCAGGTACATCGGCGTGGACGCGCGGATGGTAGTGACGTCATAAGTTTCAATGTGATAAATCACATCCCGGATCGCATCCAGCCCTTCCTGCACGGTGAAGTGGATCTCGTGGTGAACCGTGCCCAGGTGGCCGGCCACCTCTTTGGCGGCGCGCAGATCCGGCGAGCCTTCCAGGCCCACGGCGAAGGAGTGCAACTGCGGCCACCAGGCTTCGCTGCGGTTATCATCTTCCACCCGGCGGCCGGCGAATTTCTTGGTGATGGCCGAGATGATGGAGGAGTCCAGGCCGCCGGAGAGCAGCACGCCGTACGGCACGTCAGACATCAGGTGGCTTTTTACCGACTCTTCCAGCGCGTTGCGCAGGGCCGCGGCATCCGTTGCGTTGTCTTTAACGTTGTCATAGTCGAACCAGTCACGGCGATAGTACTCCTGCACCTTGCCGTTCTGGCTCCACAGGTAGCTGCCGGCCGGGAATTCCTGAATGGTTTTGCAGACCGGCACCAGGGATTTCATCTCTGACGCGACAAACAGGTTGCCGTGCTCGTCATGGCCCATATAGAGCGGGATGATGCCCAGGTGATCGCGGCCGACCAGGTAGGCGTCTTTCTCTGTGTCATACAGGATAAAGGCGAACATGCCCTGGAGTTCATCCAGGAAGTCCGGCCCCTTTTCCTGATACAGCGCCAGGATGACTTCACAGTCAGAACCGGTCTGGAACGCGTAACGGTCGCCCAGCTCCTGACGCAGTGCCTGATGGTTATAGATCTCGCCGTTAACGGCCAGAACATGGGTATGTGCCGCGTTATAGAGAGGTTGTGCGCCGGTGTTGACGTCCACAATCGAGAGACGCTCATGCGCCAGAATGGCTTTCTCACCCGCATACACGCCGGACCAGTCCGGGCCGCGGTGGCGCATCAGACGGGACAGCTCCAGCGCTTTTTTACGCAGTTCAGCCGCGTCTGTCTTGATATCGAGCACACCAAAAATAGAACACATATAACTCTCCCTAACGCATTTCTCGGACGGTAACAATGGGGTGACGCAGCGGGTAAAGCAGGGGAGGCGGCGTGGCCATCACCCTGGCTGCGGGTCTGATAAAGAACATGCGCCAAAAGCCGCAGGTGATGCAAGAGGTTTAACGCCGCCGGGAAAAATAGTTCATCGGCCACCCTGAATTTTTAGCGGATCACTATTTTTAAGGCAGATAAATTATCGATTATGCAATTTTTAACGGGTTGGCCGGGGAAGCCATAAAAACGCAGCGGGATAAAAAAAGGGCCTGGCGGACGCCAGACCCTGCTGTCAAATCACATCAATTTCGGCGACCGACGGGTAAATCCAGGTCGGCCGGAACGGCATCGCATCGATATCGCTCAAGGTAGAGACGCCGGAGAGCACCAGAATCGTCTCCAGCCCGGCCTGAAAACCGGCCAGAATATCGGTACGCAGGTTATCGCCGACGATCACCGTCTCCTCGGAGTGCGCCTGCATCTTGTTCAGGGCGGAGCGGATAATCCACGGGCTGGGTTTCCCCACGTAAAAAGGCTGACGGCCGGTGATTTTTTCAATCGGCGCGCAGAGTGCGCCGCAGGCCGGGAAAAAACCGCGCCCGTGGGTATCGGGGTTGGTGGCGATGAAGCGTGCGCCCTGGGAGACGAAATAGGCGGCCTTGTGGATCATGTCGAAATTATAGGAGCGCGTTTCACCGACAATCACAAAATCGGGATTGATGTCAGTAATGGTGAAGCCTGCTTTATAGAGCTCATGAATCAGGGCCCCTTCGCCAATCACAAAGGCTTTTTTGCCCTCCTGACGGCGCAGGAAATCGGCCGTTGCCATCGCAGAGGTGAAGAAGGCGCTCTCAGGCACCTCGATACCAGCGGCCAGAAAACGGTTCGCCAGGTCCTGGGCGGTCTGCGACGGGTAGTTCGTCAGGATCACCAGCGGCATGCCCTGCTCTTGTACGCGCGCCAGGAAGAGGTCGGCACCGGGGACGGCGGTGTTGTCGTGCATCAACACGCCGTCAATATCACAAATCACGTTTTTTATCGTCATTGGCTTGCATACTCACGTTGGGTTGAAAGCAAAGCGGCCCATACACGGCGGGTCAGCCGTGCCGGAGGTCAACAGTATAGGCCAGCGTTGCGTCCGGGAGGGTCAGGATTCCAGCAGGCGCTGCAGCAACACGCCATTCAGCATGGCGCGTTTTGCCAGCGCGAACGCACCGATCGAGGAGCGATGATTCAGTTCAGAGGTCACTACCGGTAAATTTTTGCGGAAATCTTTCAGCACCTGGGTGGTGATACAGGCCTGAATCGCCGGCAGCAACACCTTTTGGGCCTCGGTAATTTCCCCGGCAATCACCACTTTTTGTGGATTGAAGAGATTGATGGCAATGGCGATCGCTTTGCCCAGATAGCGGCCCACATTCTCAATCACTTCGGTGGCCAGCGGGTCGCCGCGGTTGGCGGCTTTGCAGATAGCGCTGATGCTGTAATCGTCCAGCGTCAGCTTGCTGGGGTAACCCTGGGTCAGGAGATGGCGCACCCGGTTCTCAATCGCGGCGTTGGCCGCAATGGTCTCCAGGCAGCCAAAGTTGCCGCAATGGCAGCGTTCGCCGAGCGGGTCAACCTGAATATGGCCGATTTCGCCCACGTTACCGTTACTGCCGAGAAAGATCTGGCCGTTCACCAGAATGCCTGCGCCGGTACCGCGATGCAAACGAACCAGAATAGAGTCATCGCAGTCGCGCGTTGCACCAAAGTAGTGCTCAGCCAGCGCCAGGCTGCGAATATCATGGCCCACAAAGCTGGTGACGTTAAACCGCTGTTGCAGCGTGTCCACCAGCCGCCAGTTATCGACGCTGATGTGCGGCATATAGCGCACCACGCCCTTATCCGGGTCAACCAGGCCGGGCAGGATCACCGCGATGGCGATCAGCTCGCGCATTTTACGCTGGTAACGTTCAATAAAGGCGGCGATGGCCTCACACAGGGCGTTTTCCAGCGTTTCCTGGGTGCGCTGGGGCAGGGGAGAGTGCTCCTCACCCAGCGCCTTGCCGCTCATGTCATACAGGGTCAGGGTGGCATCGTGGCGGCCCAGCCGCACAGCCAGGGTATGGAAGTGGCGGGTTTCGGTAATGATGGAGATGGCGCGGCGGCCGCCGGTGGAGGCTTGCTGATCCACTTCGCGGATCAGCCCGCGCTCCAGCAGCTGGCGGGTAATTTTCGTGACGCTGGCCGGGGCCAGCTGGCTCAGTTCCGCAATCTGGATGCGTGAAATCGGCCCTTGCTGGTCGATCAGGCGGTAGACCGCGGCGCCATTCAACTGCTTAACCAGATCAACATTCCCGATTTGTGTCTGTCCGCCGGTGGTCATCTACACATTACCCGCTCATGGTTACACTTCGTTGCCGTTGACGAAAGTGTTGGTGATATGGAAATCACGGTCAAAGGCTGTCAGGTTGGCGACCTTGCCGACCTCCAGCGAGCCCAGCGCAGACGCCATGCCAATAGCCCGTGCCGGATAGAGGGTTGCCATACGCAACGCTTCATCCAGGGGGATACCCACATGTTCGACGCTGTTCTGTACCGCTTCGATCATGGTCAGTGCCGATCCGCTCAGCGTACCGTTGTCATCCACGCACAGCCCATCGCGATAGTATATTGTTTTACCGGCAAAAATGAACTGATCAATGTTGCCGCCCGCCGGGGCGGTGGCGTCGGTGACCAGCACCAGTTTGTCACCTTTCAGGCGTTTGGCATTGCGGATGCTGGCCCACGCCACATGCAGCCCGTCAGCGATAATGCCGCTGTAGACCTCCGGCGTGTCGAAAATCGCCCCCATCAGGCCCGGCTCGCGGCCGGTCAGGTACGGCATCGCGTTGTAGAGGTGGGTCGAGAAGCTGACGCCCGCGGCAAAGCCCCGGCGCGCCTCGTCATAGGTGGCGTTGGAGTGCCCGGCGGAAACCACAATGCCGGCGGCAGTCAGGCGGCGGATCACGGCGTCATCGACCCGTTCCGGGGCCAGGGTGACTTTGGTGATCACGTCGGCGTTGTCACACAGGTAATCGATCATGGCGTCATCCGGGGTGCGGATGAAGTCCGGGTTGTGCGTACCTTTTTTCAGCGGGTTAAGGTACGGCCCTTCCAGATGCAGGCCCAGCGCCTGATTCTGGTGGGTTTGCAGGTAAGCGCGCATCACGGCGATACCGTGCTTCATATAGTCATCACTGCAGGTGATGAGGGTCGGCAGGAAGCTGGTGCAGCCCGAGCGCTCATTGGCTTTCTGCATAATCTCCAGCGTCTTTTCGGAGATGGCGTCCAGCGAGTCATTGAATTGCACACCGCCGCAGCCGTTGAGCTGCAGGTCAATAAACCCGGGAGCCAGGTTCGCGCCGCCCAGATCGTGGGTCTTAATGCCTGCCGGCAGCTCCGCTTCCGGGCAGATTTTGCTGATCAGCCCGTTTTCAACCACGACGGCATGGCCATCAAGAACATCGTGGCCGGTATAAAGCCGCCCGTGAATTAACGCGTACATCTGTGCCCCCTGATTACATTCTCTTTACTGATTAACATCTGCTCAGCCACAGGCAGGAATGGCCCGCCGGGCGCCGCAGAGATTACAGGTCTTTCATGTTTTCCGCTTCCAGCTCGCGGAAATATTTCACGGTTTTCACTTTGAGTTCCATGGTGGACGGCTCATCACACACCATGACCGCTTTCGGGTGCAGCTGCAGGCAGCTGATGGTCCACATATGGTTGATGTTGCCTTCAACGGCGGCCTGAAGCGCCTGGGCTTTCAGGTGGCCGGTCACCAGAATCATCACCTCTTCCGCATCCAGCAGGGTACCGACGCCCACGGTCAGGGCATATTTCGGCACCTGGCTGACATCGCCGCCAAAGAAACGGGAGTTGGCGATACGCGTCTCTTCCGTCAGGGTTTTGATGCGGGTGCGCGACGCCAGTGACGAAGCCGGTTCATTAAAGGCAATATGGCCGTCATTGCCGACGCCGCCCATAAACAGGTTAATTTTGCCGTAGGACTTAATTTTCGCTTCGTAATTGCGGCACTCGGCATCCACGTCGTCTGCATTGCCGTTGAGCAGGTTGATGTTTTCGTGCGGGATGTCAACGTGGTCAAAGAAGTTGCGGTACATAAAGGTGTGGTAGCTTTCCGGGTGTTCCTGCGGCAGCCCGACGTACTCATCCATGTTAAAGGTCACCACGTGCTTAAAGCTGACCTGGCCTGCTTTATGCATGGCGATAAGGTGTTTGTAGGCTTCGAGGGGCGTGCCGCCGGTAGGCAGGCCGAGAATGAAAGGACGATCGGCGGTCGGCTTGAACGCGTTAATGCGGTTAACAATATGCCGTGCCGCCCATTTGCCCACGTCAGCGGTTGATTTTAGTGGGATTAATCTCATCATTCACCTCTTAAATGCTTGAAATAAAGATATACTACCGCGGGCGACGGCAAGGGGAATACCCTGGTTCCGGCCCCGCAGTACCGGCACAGCCTCGGGCTGCAGTCATTTTTTTAATAATAAAATAAGTTTTCAGACATGACCAGCAATTTGCCTGCCGTAGTGTGATTTTTGGTGATTTTTATCACAGAATCTCCGCTTTTAATTTGCGATACGAATTAATTTTTTTACACTCCGCGTAGCAGTTGCGTTAATAGAGTAAGAGTAGTCGTTGTGTGCTGACACTGCTTGCATCGTCCGGCAGCGGACATATAGGGGGAAATGGTGAATATTCTTGGATTTTTTCAGCGGTTAGGCAGGTCATTACAGTTACCTATCGCCGTGTTGCCGGTCGCCGCGCTGTTACTGCGGTTCGGTCAGCCGGACTTACTCAACATGCCCTTTATCGCCCAGGCGGGCGGGGCAATTTTCGATAACCTGGCGCTGATTTTCGCCATCGGGGTGGCGTCCACCTGGTCTAAAGACAATGCCGGCTCTGCGGCGCTGGCCGGTGCGGTCGGTTATTTTGTCTTGACCAAGGCGATGGTGACCATCAACCCGGCCGTGAATATGGGGGTGCTCTCCGGGATCATCACTGGGCTGGTGGGCGGGATGGTCTACAACCGCTGGGCTGACATTAAACTGCCGGACTTCCTCAGCTTCTTCGGCGGTAAACGCTTTGTGCCGATTGCTACCGGCTTCTTCTGCCTGATTCTGGCAGCGATTTTCGGTTACGTCTGGCCGCCGGTGCAGGATGCCATCCGCGCAGGCGGGGAGTGGATCGTGTCGGCTGGTGCGCTGGGTGCCGGTATCTTCGGCTTCGTTAACCGCCTGCTGATCCCGACCGGGTTGCACCAGGTGCTGAACACCATTGCCTGGTTCCAGATTGGTGACTTCACCAACGCGGCCGGTACGGTGTTCCACGGTGACATCAACCGCTTCTATGCCGGTGACGCCACCGCCGGGATGTTTATGTCCGGCTTCTTCCCGATCATGATGTTCGGCCTGCCGGGCGCGGCGCTGGCGATGTACCTGGCGGCCCCTAAAGCGCGCCGCCCGATGGTGGGCGGGATGCTGCTGTCCGTTGCCGTGACCGCCTTCCTGACCGGGGTGACGGAGCCGCTGGAATTCCTGTTCATGTTCCTGGCCCCGCTGCTCTATCTGCTCCATGCGCTGCTGACCGGCATCAGTTTGTTTGTGGCGACCATGCTGGGCATTCACGCCGGGTTCTCCTTCTCTGCCGGGGCCATCGACTACGCGCTGATGTACAACCTGCCGGCAGCCAGCAGCAACGTCTGGATGCTGCTGGTGATGGGCGCGGTGGCATTTGTGGTCTACTTCGCGGTGTTCAGCGCGGTGATCCGCATGTTCAACCTGAAAACGCCGGGGCGTGAAGACGCCTCCACCGTGGCCCGCCCGGAGGCCAACAGCAATACGGAAGAGGGGCTGACAGAGTTGTCCCGCAACTATATCAGCGCCATTGGCGGCTCAGATAACCTGAAAGGTATTGACGCCTGTATCACCCGCCTGCGCCTGAGCGTGAAAGATGCGGGCCGGGTCAATGACGCGGAATGTAAGCGCCTGGGTGCCTCCGGCGTGGTGAAACTCAACAAGCAAAGCATTCAGGTGATTGTGGGCGCGAAAGCGGAATCGATCGCAGACAGCATGAAACGCCTGGTGGCGGCCGGCCCGGTGCCTGCCTCCGCAGGCGGGGCGACAGGTAACGCGCCGGTGGTGAACGTGGTGAAACAGCCGCAGGCGGCCCCGAATCTCAAAGCCGTTGTCGAGAGCCTGGTCTCACCGATTACCGGCGAGGTGGTGACGTTATCCGATGTGCCGGATGAGGCCTTTGCCAGCGGCGCCGTCGGTGAGGGGGTGGCTATCCGCCCGACTGCCGGCACGGTGGTCTCACCGGCCGCCGGGACGGTGGTGAAAATCTTCAACACCAACCATGCGTTCTGCCTTGAAACCCCGGCCGGTGCGGAAATTGTGGTGCATATGGGCATCGACACCGTGACGCTGGGCGGTAAAGGCTTTACCCGCCTGGTGGAAGAGGGGACGGAAGTCACCGCCGGGCAGCCGGTGCTGGAGATGGATCTGGCCTACCTGAATGCCAATGCGCGTTCCATGATAAGCCCGGTGGTGATCAGCAATGCGGATGAGTTCTCCGCCGTGGTCACGCTGGCAGAAGGCCAGGTCGTGGCAGGCCAGACGAAACTGATTGATCTGCAAGGTAACTAAATACCCGGTTTTTCAACCGCGTGAAAACGGGAGGGGATCGATCCCCTCCCGTTTTTTTTGCCTGTGGCCATGCCTGCCGGATTTTCTGCAACAAACGGTTGTGTCCCAGCGTGGCTTGTTGGAACATAAGCGGTTATCAGTAGTGCTTTCGCATAGAGGAATAGAGAGATGAGTGAGGCTGAAGCCCGCCCAACAAATTTTATTCGTCAGATTATTGACGAAGATCTGGCATCCGGTAAACACAACAGTGTGCATACCCGTTTTCCGCCTGAGCCGAACGGCTACCTGCATATCGGCCACGCCAAGTCGATCTGCCTGAACTTTGGCATTGCGAAAGATTATCAGGGCGAGTGCAACCTGCGTTTTGATGACACCAACCCGGTCAAAGAAGACATCGAGTTTGTGGAGTCGATCAAGCGTGACGTGCAGTGGCTGGGCTTTGAGTGGAGCGGCGCGGTGCGTTACTCCTCCGACTATTTCGACCAGCTGCACGCTTATGCGGTAGAGCTGATCGGCAAAGGGCTGGCCTATGTGGACGAGCTCTCGCCGGATGAGATCCGTGAATACCGCGGCACGCTGACGTCGCCGGGCAAAAACAGCCCTTACCGCGACCGCAGCGTCGAAGAGAACATGGCGCTGTTTGAAAAAATGCGCAACGGTGGTTTTGCCGAAGGGAAAGCCTGCCTGCGTGCCAAAATCGACATGGCGTCCCCGTTCATCGTGATGCGTGACCCGGTGCTGTACCGTATTAAATTTGCCGAACACCACCAGACCGGCAAAAAGTGGTGCATCTACCCGATGTATGACTTTACCCACTGCATTTCCGATGCGCTGGAAGGGATTACGCACTCGCTGTGTACCCTGGAATTCCAGGACAACCGCCGCCTGTATGACTGGGTGCTGGACAACATCACCATTCCTTGCCACCCGCGCCAGTATGAGTTCTCACGTCTCAACCTTGAGTACGCCATCATGTCCAAGCGCAAGCTGAACCTGCTGGTGACTGAGAACATCGTGGAAGGGTGGGATGACCCGCGTATGCCGACTATCTCCGGCCTGCGCCGCCGTGGTTACACCGCAGCGGCCGTGCGTGAATTCTGCCGCCGTATCGGCGTCACCAAGCAGACCAACAACGTCGAGATGATGGCGCTGGAGTCCTGCATCCGTGACGAGCTGAACGAAGATGCGCCGCGCGCGATGGCGGTTATCAACCCGGTTAAAGTGATCATTGAGAACTTTGACGCGGGCGCAGAACTGCCTGTCACCATGCCGAACCATCCGAACAAACCGGAAATGGGCAGCCGTGACGTGCCGTTCAGCCGTGAAATCTACATCGATCAGGCTGACTTCCGCGAAGAAGCCAACAAACAGTACAAGCGTCTGGTACTGGGCAAGGAAGTGCGCCTGCGCAATGCTTACGTGATTAAAGCGGAACGCATTGAGAAAGATGCAGAAGGTAACGTCACCACCATTTTCTGCAGCTATGACCCGGAAACCCTGAGCAAGGACCCGGCAGACGGCCGCAAAGTGAAAGGCGTGATCCACTGGGTCTCTGCGGCACACGCGGTACCGGCGGAATTCCGCCTCTACGACCGCCTGTTCAACGAGCCGAACCCGGGCCTGGCAGAGGACTTCCTCTCCACCATTAACCCGGAATCGCTGGTGATTACCCACGGGTTTGTCGAGCCGTCACTGGCCACGGCGCAACCGGAAGTGGCGTATCAGTTCGAGCGCGAAGGCTACTTCTGTGCCGACAGCCGCTACTCCAGCGCGGAACACCTGGTGTTTAACCGCACCGTAGGCCTGCGGGATACCTGGGCGGCAAAAGCCACAGCCTGACCGTCGTAACCTGCAAAAAAGCGTGGCTCAGGCCGCGCTTTTTTTTCGCCTGACATTATTCTCGTCGAAAATTAAGATAGGGAAAATGCCCGTTTCCCTGTGAGATCACATTTTCCTCTCTATGATTGCCCGCTTAGTCATTTCCACGCTTTATAGTTCTTAAGCCATTCATATAGTTGAATAGTGTGCACTGCACCGGAAAGCGGCGTGATCTCCCCGTTTTTGTGTCATCTGTCATAAACCTCTACATTCCCACACAATCTGTATTGATAATTCGCGTTGCGAAAAATAGATTACGGCATGTCTGAGCCCTTTCAGACACGCCGTATCGCTGCTTGTTTACCGGCTGGGTTTCGCCGGATGTCTATTTTTCGTCAAAGAGGAATTGCTATGGTTACGCCAACCAGAAAGCGTAACGGGCCGGCAATGCTGATTGCCGGTCTGATTGCGGGAAGTGCAGGGGGACACTCCCCGGGGGTGCGCGCAGAGGGGTTTATTGAGGATTCCACGCTGTCCGGCGGCCTCTATTACTGGCAGCGTGAACGTGACCGCAAAGATCTCAGCCCAACCAAAACCGCCACCCAGCCGGACGGCAGCGTCACCACCATCACTAACCCTGACTACGATCGCTACGCCACCAACCTGTCACACGCCACGGCCAACCTTAACCTCGATTTCAGCTCCGGCTACGCCTGGGATATGTTCGGCTTGGATCTGGCCGCCTTTACCGCGATTAGGCTGGCGGAAAGCAGTGACAGCGGCCACCCAAACGAAATCGCGTTCTCGGACAACAACCGCGCCTATGAAGAGGACTACCGCGGCGACAAAAGCGGCGTCAGCCTCTACCGGGCCGCCGCCAAGTTCAAATCCCACGGTGTCTGGGCGCAGGCCGGTTATATCCAGCCGAAAGGGCAGACGCTGCTGGCCCCACACTGGAGCTTTATGCCGGGCACCTATCGCGGCCTCGAAGCGGGCTACCGCCACGATTTTCAGCAGGCCGGTGAATTAAGCGTCTCCTATATGTGGGCGGATGAATACAAAGCCCCGTGGCATCTGGAAACGGACGGCTTCCGGCAGGCTGACCAGAAGACCGCCGTGGATTACCTGCACTCCATCGGCGCGAAATATGATTTCAAAAATGATTTCATCCTGGAAGCGGCCTACGGGCAGGCGGAAGGCTATGTCGATCAATACTTCCTGAAAGGATCTTACAAGATCGAAGTGGCCGGCAGCCCGCTGACGGCCAGCTACCAGTTTTACGGTGCGGAAGATCGTATCAGCGATAAAAACGATCCAAACAGCCTCTATGACGGGCTGGCCTGGTTGCAGGGGCTGACGTTCGGCTATGAAACCGGCCCGGCGACCTGGCGGCTGGAAGGCACCTGGGTGAAAGCAGAGGGGAATCAGGGCTACTTCCTGCAACGTATGACACCCACCTACGCGACCTCAAACGGCCGGTTAGACATCTGGTGGGATAACCGTTCCGACTTCAACGCCAACGGGGAGAAGGCGCTGTATGCGGGAGTCATGGTTGACCTGAAAAAATGGCAACTGCCGGGGCTGTCGGTGGGCGGCTCTTATGTCTACGCCTGGGATGCCCGGCCCAGCACCAACGCCATGTATGACCAGAGCCAGCGGCTGAAAGAGAGCGCCTGGAGCCTGGATGCGGTCTACACCGTACAGGAGGGCCGCGCAAAAGATACCCAAATCAAACTGCATTACACCCAGTACAACAACCATTCAGACCTGCCGAGCTGGAGCGGCGGCTACGGCAACATTTTCCAGGATGAAAAAGATATCAAATTTATGGTGATTGCACCGTTCACCGTATTTTAACCGTGCGGCTGTGGCGCATCGCCCTGCCGGGCGGGATGCCTGCCGCCAATGGATGAGGTTCAGCATGAAAACACGTTTCCTGCGTACTACCCTGGCCGCCAGCGTGGCCTCCCTGATGCTCGCCGCACCGTCACAGGCGAGCCAGCAGACGGTGGATGAGATCAGCCGTTTCACCCTGAATTACCAAATCAATGACAACCAGGCCAACGGCCACGGCATCGACTGCCGCGCGCTCGGCGCGGACTGGGCCTCCTGCAACAGCGTGACCCTGACGCTGACCAACCCCGGCGCGGCCGTCAACGCCCGTGACTGGGCGATCTATTTCAGCAGCATCCGCCCGGTGCTGCAGGTTAACGATCCGCGTTTTACCGTCACGCGCCTGACCGGCGATCTCCACCGGCTGGCGCCGACGGCTGCTTTCCAGGGCTTTTCGGCCAACAGCCGCACGGCGATCCCGCTGGTGCTGGAGTACTGGCAGGTCGCCAACAGCGACATTATGCCGCGCTGGTATGTAACGGCCGGGGGCGCGGAGCCGAAAATCATCAGCAACACCGACACCGAGGACGTCGCGCAGTTTATGGCGGAGATCACCCCGGCGAACCTGAAGCGCGCGCCGGACGATAACAACATTGCGATGACCCCCACCACCCGCTTTGTGAAAAACCGTGACGTTACGCTGTTGCCCGCCTCTGCATTACGCGGGCAGATTATGCCGACGCCATTGCAGGTGAAGGTACACCCCAATGATGTGGTACTCGACAAGGGGCTGAAGGCCGATCTCACGGCACTGCCGGTGGCGTCCCAGCAGGCGGTGCGGGCGCGCATGGCGCTGCTGGGCCTGCCTGAGCAGCCCGGCGGCTACCCGCTCACCACCCGGATCGACCACACGGCCTTCAGCGGCACGCTGGCGGTTAACGGCGCTTACCGGCTGACCATCGGGGAGCGCGGGGCGGAGGTTGTGGGTTATGACCACAGCGGCGTTTTCTACGGCGTGCAGTCGATGCTGTCGCTGTTGCCGGTCAAAGGCGAAAAACGTATCGCCCGGCTGACCGCCGAAGATGCGCCGCGCTTCCTCTACCGCGGCATGCACATGGATGTCGGCCGCAATTTTCACAGTAAAGCAGCCGTATTGCGGCTGCTGGATGAGATGGCCGCCTATAAGCTCAATACCTTCCAGTTCCACCTGAGCGATGACGAAGGCTGGCGGCTTGAGATCCCCGGCCTGCCGGAGCTGACAGAGATTGGCAGCAAGCGCTGCCATGACCTGGCCGAGACGCGTTGCCTGCTGCCGCAACTGGGTTCCGGCCCCTTCAGCAACAATAACGGCAGCGGCTATTTCAGCCGGGCGGACTACATCGAGATAGTGAAGTATGCCCAGGCGCGGCAGATTACCGTGATCCCGGAAATTGATATGCCGGCCCACGCCAGGGCGGCGGTGGTTTCGATGGAGGCGCGTTACCAGCGGCTGCAACAGGCCGGGAAACCGGAGGCCGCCGATGAGTACCGGCTGCTCGACCCGACAGACACCTCAAACACCACCTCAGTGCAGTATTACGACCGCCGCAGTTACCTCAACCCCTGTATGCCGTCGTCGCTGCGCTTTGTCGACAAGGTGATTGGCGAGATTGCCGCCATGCACCGTGAGGCGGGGCAGCCGCTCACCACCTGGCACTTCGGCGGTGATGAGGCGAAAAATATCCGCCTCGGGCCGGGCTACCAGGATCTCAACGCACCGGCAGACCCGACAAAAGGGGCGATTGACCTGAGCAAAGAGGATCTGCCCTGGTCAAAATCTAAAGCCTGTCAGGCGCTGGTGAAAGCGGGTGGGGCAACGGCCTTCGATCATCTCTCCAGCTATTTTGCTGTGGAGGTGAGCAAGAAAGTGAAGGCGCACGGCATCGACAGGATGCAGGCGTGGCAGGATGGCCTGAAGGATGCGAAAGATGCCCGCGCCTTTGCGACCCCGCGCGTGGGGGTCAACTTCTGGGACACCCTCTACTGGGGCGGCGCGCAGAGCGCCGGGGAGTGGGCAGCCAAGGGCTATGAGATCACGCTCTCCAACCCCGATTACCTCTACTTTGATAAACCCTATGAGGTCAGCGCACGCGAGCCGGGCTACTACTGGGCCACGCGGTTCAGTGACGAGGCCAAGATCTTCAGCTTCGCGCCGGACAATTTGCCGCAGAATGCCGAAACCTCCGTTGACCGTGACGGCAACGCCTTCACCGCCCGCGGCGATCTCCCCTGGCCGGGCGCGCACGGGATCTCCGGGCAGGCGTGGAGCGAAACCATCCGCACCGACAGCGATCTGGAGTACCGCATCTATCCGCGCCTGATGGTGCTGGCGGAGCGCGCCTGGCACCGCGCGGGCTGGGAGTTGCCTTACCAGCCCGGCCGCGAATACCAGGGCGGCAAAACCACCTTTGTTGACCGCGCCGCGCTGGCCGCAGACTGGCAGCGCTTCGCCAACCTGATGGGGCAGCGTGAAATCGCCAGGCTTGACCGGCAGGGCGTGGCGTATCGCCTGCCGGTGCCGGGCGCGCGGATTGTCAACGGCCGGCTGGAGGCGAACGTGGCGCTGCCCGGCCTCACCATCCAGTACTCGCAGGATGGCGTAACCTGGCAAAACTATCAGGCAGAGGCCAAACCGAACGTTGAAAAAGGGGTCTGGGTACGCACCCTCAGCCCGGACGGCAAACGCAGCAGCCGCAGCGAGCAGGTCAGCCTGTAACGGCCGGCCGTCGTATCGCATCCCTTCAGCCCAGCCCCGGTAAGTCGGGGCTTTTTTATCGCCGCGCCTTTTTGTCACGGCTCGTCGGGGCAGGGGAAAGGGGCCGGAAAACAGGCGAAAAAAAACCGCATCAATGCGGTTTTATGGTCAGCGGTCAGGAGCGCACCCGGCGCCCCGTGCAACCTTACTTCTCGTGCAATCCTTCGTTTTCGCGGCAGTCACCGGCTTCACAATGGCCATAGAGGTAGAGGCTATGGTTGGTGAGCTTAATACCGTGTTTCTTGGCAATCTCACGCTGACGGATCTCAATGGATTCATCGCTGAATTCGATCACTTTTCCGCAATCCAGGCAGATCAGGTGATCGTGGTGGTGCTGCTGAGTCAGTTCGAAAACAGACTTGCCGCCTTCAAAGTTGTGGCGGGTGACAATGCCGGCATCATCAAATTGGTTCAGCACGCGGTAAACCGTGGCCAGGCCAATCTCTTCGCCCATGTCGATCAGCTTCTTATAAAGGTCTTCCGCACTGACGTGGTGGCAGGTCGGATCTTGTAACACTTCCAGGATCTTGAGTCGCGGAAGCGTGACTTTCAGGCCGGCCTTTTTTAATGCGGTGTTATTGTCAGTCATGCGGATTCTGTCCTGTTACTATGCTATTCACGTTAAGGCATACAGCCTATGACATCGGTCGGCGCAAAGGTTTTAGTTGCGTCTCATTATAGAACTGAGCCGCTCAAAATGAAAACGCCGCCTGCTTACCCTGCTTGCGTTGTGGTCGTTGCGGGCTACTTTTGCAACACGTTGATGGATAGGAAATACGCGGTGCCCAGTGTACCCCGATACTGGATAAAGTTACAAACTTGTAGCCAATATTTCGGTGCCGGGCAGGGGGAAACGGGCCCTTTTGGTTGAAAATCAACCGCCGGGGCCGGGGGGCATTAACCGATGATTTCCGCCAGGCTCAGCTCCTGGGTAATCTGCTTCACCCACGCATCAACGCGTTCGTTGGTGAGTTCCGGTTGGCGGTCTTCATCAATCGCCAGGCCGATGAAGTGGGACTCATCTGCCAGCCCTTTGGAGGCTTCAAAGTGGTAGCCTTCGGTTGGCCAGTGGCCGACCAGCACCGCGCCGCGCGGTTCGATGATGTCACGCACGGTACCCATCGCATCACAGAAATACTCGGCGTAATCTTCCTGGTCGCCGCAGCCAAACAGCGCCACCAGTTTGCCCTCGAAATCGATCTCTTCCAGCGTCGGGAAGAAGTCATCCCAGTCACATTGCGCTTCGCCGTAGTACCAGGTCGGGATGCCCAGCAGCAGGATGTCGAACTTTTCCAGATCTTCCTTGCTGCTTTTGGCGATGTCGTGCACCTCGGCAACATCGTTGCCCAGTTGCTTCTGGATCATTTTGGCGATGTTTTCCGTGTTTCCGGTATCGGACCCGAAGAAGATTCCCACTACGGCCATATGCTTCTCTAACCTCTTGTTCTTAATTGATAAACCTGCCGCTGACAGGCACTGATGCCGTTGATGATAGCAAAGTCACCGCCGGGTGAACATCATCACGCCGCCCGGCCCGCGTTCCGGGGGCCCGGTGAACCTGTGCAACAGCCAGAATGGGGAAATATTCTATCGGCCAAATAGCGCAGGTGTTATCGCCTTTGTGTGCTGACGGTTATTTCCCTGGGTTATCAAACGGCTGATTTCTGCCCCGGTTAACAGGTAATTTCCCTGCGTGAATATTTGCCACAAAGGCTAAACGTTACCCGTGCCATGCCGATACCAGAAAAGTAGTGGGGGAAGCGTCCTTCACCTTATCCGGCAGGAACCCCCGTTTCTGTCTTATCAACCTTGGATCAGGGAGCACCTGCCCGGATCCATGTTGTTCAGCCTGAAACGCTCTGTTTCAAGAGAGGAAATGTGCAGTTTTTAAAAAACATCACCATCCGTACCGCCCTGTTGTGGGTACTGGGTACATTTTGCGTCCTGTGGGGCGGGGTGGCGGCCTATACCGTCATCTCTCTGAATAAACTCACTGACACCACCGAGGCCAGCGCGTTACTGGTACAGAACATTGATCTGATTAACCATGGCAACGATCAATATTTCCGTACTGTCACCCGCCTGGCGCGCGCAGTGGACAGCGTGGCCGCCAATGAGCCAAACCCCGATTTTGAGCCCGCCGCCAAGGCGCTGGCCAATTTGCAGGGTGCCTACAGCGACTTCAAAAAAATCGGCAATGCCGGCATTGATGCTGACGTGGTCAGGCAGGTCACCGAGGATTGGGAAGCGCTGATCGAGCAGGGCGTCCGCCCGCTCTATCAGGCGGCGAAAAGCGGCGACATGGCGGGCTACCGCCAGCTGGCCAAAGTCACTGTCCCGGTACTGAGCCGCCAGTTCTCGGTCTCCAACACCCGTTATACCAAACAGGCCTCTGCGAAGATCGATGCCTCCAAAGTGGATTTCCACAACATCGCCTCGACCAGCAAAGTGATCCTGATTACGGCGCTGACCTTCGGCATCCTGCTGCTGCTTGCCACTGACCGCTATCTGGCGATGGCGCTGGTGAAACCGCTGGGCATCCTGCAGGCACAGTTTGCCGCGATTGCCAACGGCAACCTGGGCAAGGAGCTGCACGATTTCGGCAACAACTGCGTCGGTAAACTGATCCCGCCGCTGCGCGACATGCAGAACAGCCTGGCCACCACCGTGACAACGATCCGCACCTGTTCCGACAACATCTATCAGGGTGCGTCTGAAATCTCTGCGGGCAACAACGATCTCTCCTCACGCACCGAAGAGCAGGCCTCGGCGCTGGAAGAGACCGCCGCCAGCATGGAACAGCTCACCGCCACGGTGAAACACAACGCCGACAACGCGCACCACGCCAGCCAGCTGGCCAGCACCGCCTCTGTCACCGCCCAGAAAGGCGGGCAGATTGTGGCTGACGTCGTCCGCACCATGCAGGAGATCTCCGGCAGCTCGAAGAAGATCGCTGAAATCACCACCGTGATTAACAGCATCGCCTTCCAGACCAACATCCTGGCACTGAACGCCGCGGTAGAGGCTGCCCGTGCCGGTGAGCAGGGGCGTGGGTTTGCCGTGGTCGCCAGCGAAGTGCGCAACCTGGCGCAGCGCAGTGCCCAGGCGGCGAAAGAGATTGAAAACCTGATCAGCGAATCGGTCACCCGGGTGGACAGCGGCTCCAGACTGGTGGAGAGCGCCGGCCAGACGATGGGGGACATCGTCCAGTCCATTACCCACGTCACGAACATTATGGGGGAGATCGCCTCCGCGTCTGACGAGCAAAGCAAAGGCATCAGCCAGGTCGCGCTGGCGGTCACGGAGATGGACAGCGTCACCCAGCAGAACGCCGCGCTGGTGGAGCAGGCCTCTCAGGCTGCCCTGTCCCTGGAGGAGCAGGCCGCGGTGCTGAACCAGACCGTCGCCACCTTTACCCTGCGTGACGGCGTGGTGCGCGCCCCGGCGGCGGTCGCTGCGCCGGTGAAAAGCGTGGCCGCGGTCAGCGCCCGCACCCCGGCGTCCGCTCAGGATAACTGGGAAACCTTTTAATCGCCGCTGACACCGGCCTTCCAAAACAAAACCGGTGGTGAACAGGGTTCACCACCGGTTTTGGGAGGGGCAGGGCGCAAACAACAGGCCGTCAGGATTCAGCCTGTTGTTTGCGCAACTGTTCCAGCAACATCTGCTCAATCAGTTCGCTGCGGCTGATGTTCTGCTGCTCAGCGAGCTTATTGAGCGCATCCACCGCGTCCGCATTGATTTTCAACTCCACCCGCCGCAAGCCGCGAACTTTATCGCGCCGTAATTGATTCCGCTTATTAATTCTCAGCTGTTCATCACGGGAGAGCGGGTTGGTTTTGGGGCGGCCCGGGCGACGGTCATCTGCGAACAGATCCAGCGTGGTGCGATCCGTTTGTTCTTTTGCCATATAGGTAGCGGTACAACTAAGGGATAAACATCTGCCTGCGCCAGCGCAGCCGGATGGCTCGGTGAATATACGTTCAGGTTAATCAACCTTAAACCCACATTACCCCGTTGCGCAGCAGGGCGCGGACGGCGGCAAAACAATAGCGCGCCATAATACCCCAGCCCGCGCCGCCGGAACAATGGCTAACTGCCTGTCCCGGCTCATCTGTTGGCGTTTTACTCCCCTTTTTCATTTTGTGCGGCAGGCCGCGGCTTGCGGCGCATTCCACCCGAAAACCTGACAAAATGCGCGGTTTCTCACTCGGGGTTATAGATAAATGTTTGATATAGTTAAATTTAAATCATTAATCTGGATTATTTTTATGCTGATGGTGGCCGGGTGCGGGGCCAAAGGCGATAACCCGGCCGAACAGCGCCGGTCTATCCACACCCTGCAAAAAACCACGCTGGACGAGGTGCGCGCCCGCTATCCGGAGGCGGGCAAGGCGCTGCAACGCGCGGCCGGTTACGGCGTCTTTGCCCTGCAAAGCAATAAAATCATGGTGGTGGGGGTCGGCAACGGCTATGGCGTGGTGCATGACAACCAGAGCGGCAAAGAGACCTACATGAAAGTGGCTCAGGCAGGCACCGGGGTGGGGCTGGGCATCAATCAGGTTCGTTTTCTGCTGGTGTTCCCGACGGCGAAAAGCCTGAGCGACTTCACCGAACATGGCCTGATGCTGAGCGCGGACACCCACGCCTCAGCCAAGTATAAAGACAAGGGCGGCGCGACCCCCAGCCGCACGCTGGACGCCGCGCCCGCCGGGGACAACGCCCTCTCCGGCGTTCGTATCTATCAGCTCACCGACAACGGCCTCTCCGCCCAGGCGATGATCTACGGCTACAAATACTGGCCGGATGACGCCCTGAATTAAGGGTTACGCCTCGCCAAGGAAACGGTTAATGGCGCGCAGCACCGCTTCAGGCTTCTCGGCGTGTACCCAGTGGCCGGTGCCGGCCACCACATGGGCGCGCGCCTGCGGGAACTGGCGCGCGATCGCCTCCCGGTACTGCTCCTGCACATAGGGTGACAGCCCGCCGCGGATAAACAGCGCCGGGTGCGGCCAGGGCGGCACCGGCTCCCAGCCGGTGATGTGGGCGTACTGGTCCCATAACACCGGCACGTTGAAGCGCCACTCGCCTTCATGGAAGGATTTCAGCAGGAACTGGATCACCCCTTCCTCGTCCAGGTAATCACGCATGATCGCGGCAGCGGCGCTGCGTGCCGTTGCCCCGGCTTCGGTCACGGCGCGGATCGCGGCGAAAATCTCATCGTGGCGGCGGGTCTGGTAGTCCACCGGCGCGACATCAATCACCACCAGTTTGTCGATCTTCTCCCCGGCTACCGCCGTCAGCGCCATCGCCGCTTTGCCGCCCATCGAATGGCCGATAACAATCGCCCGCTCAATCGCCAGATCGTCCAGCAACTGCTTCAGATCCGCCGCCATCTCCGGGTACGTCATGCCCGGCGCGCGCGGCGACAGCCCGTGGTTGCGCATATCCACCTGCACCACCGGATGGCGTTCGCGCAGGTCACGCGCCAGCACACCGAGGTTGTCCAGGCTGCCGAACAGCCCGTGAATCAACACCACCGGCAGCGCACCGGCCGGTGAGTGGTCGGTTTGTAAGCGATAATTTAATTTCATGGCAAAGTTCATACTGAGAGACAATCTCCTTAGGTTATCATGAGATATAAATCTGGATCTTCCCGTGATTGAAAGATGACGAAGCCCCCGCCGGGCGGCGCGATTAGGTAATAGTCTGCATTTTTGGCTGAGGCCGCAGGAACCTGTTCGCGAAACCGGATTAGCTTGTATACTCTTTTCGATTGAATTAAGTAGAAAAACAGTACTGGATAAAGATGAAAACTATTGAGGTTGACGAAGAGCTCTATCGTTATATCGCGAGCCACACCCAGCATATTGGTGAGAGCGCGTCCGACATTCTGCGTCGCATGCTGAAGTTTACGCCGGGCCAGCAGGCCGTGCGCGCGGCCCCGGCCGCGGTTGCCCAGTCGATGCAGGCCCGCGCCGAGCCGCAGCAGGCCGTGCCGGTTGCACCTTCCGTGACCGCCCCGGCCGCTGCGCAACAGCCGCGTGACAAAGTCCGGGCGATGCGTGAGCTGCTGCTGTCGGATGAGTACGCCGAGCAGAACAAAGCGGTGAACCGCTTCATGCTGGTGTTGTCGACCTTATATAGTCTGGCGCCGCAGGAGTTCGCGGCGGCAACGGAAACCTTGCACGGCCGCACGCGCACCTACTTTGCCGGCGACGAGCAAACCCTGCTCCAGGGCGGTAACCACACCAAGCCCAAACCTGTTCCGGGCACACCGTACTGGGTCATCACCAACACCAATACCGGCCGTAAACGCAGCATGATCGAAACCATCATGCAGGCGATGCAGTTCCCGGTGGAACTGACTGACAAAGTTTGCGGCACCATTTAATTTAGCGAAAGGGAGAAGTGCCGGTGGCTAATCATCCACGTGCAGGGCAACCTGCTCAGCAGAGCGATTTGATTAATGTGGCACAGTTGACGTCGCAATATTACGTTTTGCGGCCGGAGCCGGGCAATGCGGCCCATGCGGTGAAGTTCGGGACGTCCGGGCACCGCGGCAGCGCCGGGCGTCACAGCTTTAATGAAGCGCACATCCTGGCCATCGCCCAGGCGATTGCGGAAGTGCGTAAACAGCAGGGCACAACCGGCCCATGCTACGTGGGTAAGGATACGCACGCGCTCTCAGAGCCGGCCTTCATCTCTGTGCTGGAAGTGCTGACCGCCAACGGCGTGGACGTGATCGTCCAGCAGGATAACGGCTTCACCCCGACCCCGGCTGTCTCCAATGCCATTCTGGTGCACAACCAGAACGGCGGCGCGCAGGCGGACGGCATCGTGATTACGCCGTCCCACAACCCGCCGGAAGATGGCGGCATCAAATACAACCCGCCAAACGGCGGCCCGGCCGACACCAACCTGACGTCAGTGATCGAAAAGCGCGCCAATGCGCTGCTGGCCGACGGCCTGAACGGTGTACAGCGCCAGTCGCTGGACAAAGCCTGGCAGAGCGGCCACCTGCATGAGAAAGATCTGGTTCAGCCGTACATTGAAGGCCTGACCTCGATCATCGACATGCCGGCCATTCAGCGTGCGGGCCTGAAGCTGGGCGTTGACCCGCTCGGCGGCTCCGGCATCGCTTACTGGCAGCGCATCGCCGAGCATTACAAGCTCGACCTGACGCTGGTGAATGACGAAGTCGACCAGACCTTCCGCTTTATGCACCTGGACCACGACGGCATCATCCGCATGGACTGCTCCTCTGAGTCGGCGATGGCCGGTTTGCTGGCGCTGCGTGACAAGTTCGACCTGGCCTTTGCCAACGACCCGGACTACGACCGCCACGGCATCGTCACCCCGAAAGGGCTGATGAATCCGAACCATTACCTGGCGGTGGCGATCCAGTACCTGTTCCAGCACCGCCCGCAGTGGGGCCAGGATGTGGCCGTGGGCAAAACGCTGGTCTCCAGCGCGATGATCGACCGCGTGGTGGCTGACCTGGGCCGCAAGCTGGTGGAAGTGCCGGTGGGCTTCAAATGGTTCGTGGATGGCCTCTATGATGGCAGCTTCGGTTTCGGTGGTGAAGAGAGCGCCGGGGCCTCGTTCCTGCGCTTCGACGGCACGCCGTGGTCCACCGACAAAGACGGCATCATCATGTGCCTGCTGGCCGCGGAGATCACCGCCGTGACCGGCAAAAACCCGCAGGCGCATTACGATGAGCTGGCGCAGCGTTTCGGCGCGCCGAGCTACAACCGCATCCAGGCCCCGGCCAGCCATGCGCAGAAAGCGGCGCTCTCCAAACTCTCCCCGGAGCAGGTGCAGGCTGACCAGCTGGCCGGTGACAAGATCACCGCCCGCCTGACGGCGGCACCGGGCAACGGGGCGTCCATCGGCGGCCTGAAAGTGATGACCGACAACGGCTGGTTTGCGGCGCGTCCGTCCGGCACGGAAGAGGCGTACAAAATCTACTGCGAGAGCTTCCTGGGTGCTGAGCACCGCGAGAAGATCGAGAAAGAAGCGGTCGACATCGTCAGTGAAGTGCTGGCCAACGCCAAATAACGGCCTTTCCCTTCCGGGTTCTGCTGAAAAAGCGCTGTGAAAACAGCGCTTTTTTTATGTCTGAAAAATAGATATATCGGATTGCTAAAAAGCGCTTGCACAAAATCTGATCGCTCTCTATTTTAGATATATCGAAACCAAATCGATATATCTAAACCTAATGGAGAGATCTATGATTCATGACCACATGACCCCGCGTAAACATGGCGGCCGCCGCCGTGACAAAGTCTATAACCTGATCCGCCGCGGCGGGCACCATGAGCATCACCACGGTGAACGCGGCGGGCGTCGCGGCGGCCGCGGCGAAAAACTGCACCGCCTGTTTGAACATGGTGACCTGAAGCGCGTCCTGCTGGCGCTGGTGGCGAAAAAACCGAGCCACGGCTACGAGCTGATCAAAGCGATTGAAGAGGCCTCCTCCGGCCTGTACGTGCCCAGCCCGGGCGTGATCTACCCGACGCTGACGCTGCTGGAAGAGCAGGAGCTGCTGGAGGCGGTGCCGACCGGCAACGGCCGCAAAAGCTACCGCCTGACGCAAGCGGGTGAAGCGGAACTGGCACAGCACCAGGTGGCGGTGGACGGCATCTTTGCCCGGCTGGCGCAGGTGACGCAGAACCGCGAAGGCAACCTGGCGGAAGGGATCAGTGACACCATGAAAGCGCTGAAACATACCCTGCGCAGCAACATGATGCGCACTGACCTTACCCCCGCACAGATCGCTGAAGTGAATCAGGCGCTGCAAACAGCGGTCGCGGCGATTGAGCAGACCCTGGCGAAAGGTGAAAGTGCGTAACGGTGACGGCCGGGCAGGGCGCCCGGTGCATAGACACCATGGAGTGAATAGCCTTAAATTAACCAATGTTTAGTTAATTTTTAACACCGCTGTAACCTAATTACAGAAATAGGGTAAACTCGGGCAAAAAAGGCAAAAAATAGTGGTCGGATGAGTGGTAAAGTTTCATAACGCAGAGTAATATTTGTACTAACTTACATAAACAGCGTGACTGTTTACCTGCGTAATTTTACTGCTGAGGAAGATAGCCATGTCCATCTATACCGCGTTTCCCCGCTACCAGATTCTCTTACGCCGCCTGGCGGTGGTCGTCGTCGGCGTGCTGGCGCTGCCGGTGATGCTGCTGCGCCGCGATCGCGCGCGTTTTTACAGCTACCTGTACCGCGTCTGGCAAAAAACCAGCAACAAACCGGTGTGGCTCGCCCAGTCGGAACTGGCCGTTCAGGATTTCTACTGAGGCACAATGCGCCCCGCGTAATTAACTGACAAAACGGTAGCCGACGCCGGTCTCGGTCAGCAGATGTTGCGGCCGGGCGGGGTCGGCTTCCAGTTTCTGGCGCAGGTGGCCCATGTAGATGCGCAGATAGTGGTTATGCTCCACCGCATTTGGCCCCCACACCCGGCTCAGCAACTGGCGCTGGGTCAGCACTTTCCCCCGGTTCGCCAGCAACTCCGCCAGCAGCCTGAACTCGATCGGCGTCAGGTGCACCGGCTCCCCCTGCCGCGTGACCTGCCGGTTCAGCAGATCCACCGTCACCTCTGAAAAACTCACCAGCGGGCTTTCGCCGCCGCCGTTGCTGCCGTGGCGGCGCAGCGAGGCGCGCACCCGGGCCAGTAACTCCCCGACGCCAAACGGCTTGCTGAGGTAATCATCCGCCCCGGCGTCCAGCGCGGCGATCTTGTCCTCTTCCTCACTGCGGGCAGACAGCACGATCACCGGGATCGCGCTCCAGTGGCGCAGATCCCGGATGAAATCCAGCCCGTCGCCGTCCGGCAGGCCGAGATCCAGCACGATCAGATCCGGCTTGCGGGTGGCCGCCTCGATCAGCCCGCGCTGCAGCGTGGCGGCGTCATGCACGCGCCACCCTTCCGCTTCCAGGGCGGTACGCACAAAGCGGCGGATCTCTTTCTCATCTTCCACTATCAGAATCTGCACCGGGTTCAGGGGCGTTCTCCTCGTCGGCATCCATCTCAAGTTGCGGCGGTGGGGTGAGGGGCAGCCGGAAACAGAATGCCGCGCCGCCTTCAGGGCGGTTCATCGCCTGAATATCACCGTCATGGAGCGTCATAATGGCACGACAAATCGCCAGACCCAAGCCGACGCCTGGAATTGCTGACTCTTTATGCCCGCGGGCGAATTTATCAAAGATCAGCTGTTCCGTGCCGGGCGGGATGCCGGGGCCGTCATCCCAGACCGTGACCGCCAGCATCCCCGGCTGCACCACGGCATCAATGCCGAGGGTGGCGGACGGCCCGGCATATTTGTGGGCGTTCTCCAGCAGGTTGACCAGCACCCGCTCAATCAGCCCGGCATCGCATTCAACCAGCACCAGATCCGGCGGCAGGTTCAGCAGCAGCCTGTGGCCGTCCAGCGTCGGCTCCAGCGAGCGCCAGGCGCTGCCGATCAGCTCCTCCAGCGCCTGCCACTCTTTACGCAACTGGAAGCCGCCGGACTGGATGCGCGCCATATCCAGCAGGTTATTCACCAGCCGGGTGGTGCTCAGCACCTGCTGGCGGATCTGGCTGGCCTGCGGCGCGTGGGGGGAGTGCGCCGCGGCGAGATCCAGCGTCAGGATCTCCGCCTGCCCGAACAGCACCGTCAGCGGGGTGCGCAGGTCGTGGGAGAGGGCGGCCAGCAGGGAATTGCGCAGCTGCTCGCGCTCGGCGTCGACCCGTGCCCGCTCGGCCTGCGCCGCCAGGTAGAGCCGCTCCAGCGCATTCGCCAGCAGCACGGTAAAGGTCTGCAACAGCCGCTGCTGCTCCGGCACCATCAGCTGGCGGGCGCTGGCGGGTTCCACCGCCAGCAGGCCGAAGATCCGGCGCGCGGTGGTCAGCGGCAATAACTGATAGGGCACGCCGGGCAGGGTATCGGTGCCCGCCCCGGCCGGGGCGCGGGTATCAAAACTCCAGCGGACAATCGCCGGGTCGATCGGGCCGGGCGCGGCCCCCTCTTCACTGAACGGCTGCAACGCGCCCTGATCGTCCGGCAGAAACACGCTGACCCGCGCCGGGAAGCCGCTGGCCACCACGCGGCAGCCGGTGCGCGCCACCTCTTCCGGCGTCAGCGCCTGGCTAAGTGCGGTGGAGATCTCATAGAGATGGCGGGTGCGCTGCTCACGGTAGCGCGCCACCCGCGCCTGATACCGCACCCCGGCGGTGAGGTTGCCAATCACCAGCCCCACCGTCAGCATCACTGCAAACGTTACCAGATACTGCATGTCCGTCACGGCCAGCGAGCCGCGCGGCTGCACGAAAAACAGGTCAAAGCTCACCACATTCAGCAGCGCCGCCAGCGCCGACGGCCAGCGGCCGAAGAACAGCGCCACCACCACCACGCCGAGCAGGTAGAGCATCACCAGGTTAGAGGGGTCGAAACCGGGCAACAGCCACTGGGCCACCAGCGTAATCAGCGCGCAGAGCGCCACCGCCAGCCCGCACCCCTGCCACTGCCGCCGCCAGCGCCCGGTGGCCGGCTCCGGGGCCGCAGGCGGGAAGGGCACATCCGCCAGCGGCACCAGCAGCAGGTCTGCCTCCGGGGCCAGCCGCGCCAGCCGTTCACCGAAGCTGCGCCGCCAGCGCCGGGGCTGCGGCGGCCGCCCGGCGACAATTTTGCCCAGGCTGTGCTGGCGCGCATAGCGCAGCAACGCCTGCTCCGGCTGGGGATCGGCCAGGGTGGCCGTCTCTGCGCCCAGCGCCTGCGCCAGCTTCAGCGCCTGCAAAATCGCCCGCCGCCGCGCCTCGGGCAGCCGGTGCAGGCGCGGCGTCTCGGCGTAGACCGCGTGCCAGTCGCAGCCGAGGCGCGCCGCCAGCCGTGCGGCCACCCGCACCAGCTTCTCCTGCCCGCCACCGGGGCCGATGCAGACCAGCAGCGCATCCCGCGCATGGCGCGGTGCCTCGCTCTCCGGCCCCTGCCGCAGTTCCCGCATCTGGCCGTCGACCCGGTCAGCGGTGCGGCGCAGCGCCAGTTCCCGCAGCGCAATCAGGTTGCCCTTGCGGAAAAAATGCTCAATCGCCCGCTCCGCCTGGCCGGGCAGGTAGACTTTGCCCTCTTTCAGCCGCCGCCGCAGGTCGTCCGGCGGCAGATCCACCAGCACCACTTCCGTGGCCTGATCGAAGATCTGATCCGGCACCGTTTCCCGCACGCGGATGCCGGTCACCCCACCGACCACGTCATTGAGGCTCTCCAGATGCTGCACATTGACCGTGGTCAGCACGTCGATCCCGGCGTTCAGCAGCTCGTCAACATCCTGCCAGCGTTTGGGGTGGCGGGAACCGCTGACGTTGCTGTGCGCCAGCTCATCCATCAGGATCAACGCCGGGCGGCGCGCCAGCGCGGCATCCAGGTCAAACTCCGGCAGCGGGCGGCCGCGGTGGCTGATACGCCGCAGCGGCAGCCGCGGAATGCCCTCCAGCAGCGCTTCCGTTTCCCGGCGGCCGTGGGTCTCCACCACGCCGATCAGCACATCCAGCCCGGCGGCATGCAGCCGTTGCGCCTCCTGCAACATGGCGTAAGTTTTCCCCACCCCGGCGCAGGCACCGAAGAAGATCTTCAACTGCCCGCGCGGGCGGGCATTGGCCAGGGCCAGCAGGGCATCGGGGTCGGGGCGCGCAGGCACCTCATTCACCATGCATTATCCTTGGTTGAGCGCATCCAGGGCGCGGTTCAGTTGCAGCACGTTCACCCCCGGCTCACCGATAAAGGCCGGGAAAGGCGTGCGGGTATGCGCGGCGATCAGCGTCTCCAGCGTCTGGGCGGAGAGGTGCCGCGCGCGGGCAATACGCGGGATCTGCCAGCGCGCCGCCACCGGTGAGATCTCCGGGTCCAGCCCGCTGCCGGAGGCGGTCACCAGCTCCACCGGCACCCGGGGCGGGCTTTCCGGGTTGGCGGTGCGTAACGCGGCGATGCGGGCCGCCACCGCCTGATCCAGCGCCGGGTTACTCCCGGCCAGGTTGCTGCCCGCCGAGGCCAGCGTAGCATAAGGCGTCGGCGAGGTGGCGGAGGGGCGGCCCCAGAAATAGGTGTCGCGGGTAAAATTCTGGCCGATAAGCGCCGAGCCGACCGCCTGTTGGTCACGATAAAGCAGCGAGCCGTTGGCCTGTGCGCTGAACAGCCAGCCGGACAGCGCCGTGGTCAGCAGCGGGTAGGCGATGCCGGTCAACAGGCTGAGCAGCAGTAGTACGACAATCATCGGGCGTAACAGTAACATCATCACTCTCCTTTATTTACGCCATGCCCAGCAGGGTCAGCAGCAGGTCAATCAGCTTGATACCGACGAACGGCACCAACAGCCCGCCCAGCCCGTAGATCCAGAGGTTGCGCCGCAGCAGTGCCGCCGCGCCCATCGCGCTGTAGCGCACGCCTTTCAGCGCCAGCGGGATCAGAAACACAATCACCAGCGCGTTGAAGATCACCGCCGACATAATGGCGGAGGCGGGCGAGTGCAGGTGCATCACGTTCAGCGCGTCGAGCTGCGGATAGGTCGCCGCAAAGGCCGCCGGGATAATGGCGAAATACTTGGCGACGTCATTGGCGATGCTGAACGTAGTCAGCGAACCGCGCGTCATCAGCATCTGTTTACCGATATGCACCACCTCGATCAGCTTGGTGGGGTTGGAGTCGAGGTCTACCATGTTGCCCGCCTCTTTCGCCGCCTGGGTGCCGGAGTTCATCGCCACGGCCACATCCGCCTGCGCCAGTGCCGGGGCGTCGTTGGTGCCGTCACCGGTCATTGCCACCAGCCGCCCCTCCGCCTGGTACTGGCGGATCAGCGCCAGCTTGGCTTCCGGCGTCGCCTCGGAGAGAAAGTCATCCACCCCGGCCTCGGCGGCGATGGCCGCGGCGGTCAGCGGGTTGTCGCCGGTGATCATCACGGTCTTGATGCCCATTTTGCGCAACTGGGCGAACCGCTCGCGGATGCCGCCTTTCACGATGTCCTTCAGCGCCACCACACCCAGCACCCGGTTGTCGTCTGCCACCACCAGCGGCGTGCCGCCCTGGCGCGCCACGCCCTCCACCAGCGTGGTGACCGCCGCCGGGAAGCTGCCGCCGTTGGCCTCAATATGGCGGCGGATGGCGTCCACCGCGCCTTTGCGCACCGACCGCCCGCCGATATTCACCCCGCTCATCCTTGTCTGGGCGGAGAAGGGCACAAAGCTGGCGTTCAGCGCCGCCAGGGAGCGTTCGCGCAGGTTAAAGCGCTGTTTCGCCAGCACCACGATGCTGCGCCCCTCCGGCGTCTCATCCGCCAGCGAGGCGAGTTGCGCCGCGTCTGCCAGATCCTGTTCGCTGACGCCCGGCGCAGGCAGGAAATCGGACGCCTGCCGGTTGCCGAGGGTGATGGTGCCGGTTTTGTCGAGCAGCAGCACATCCACATCCCCGGCGGCTTCCACCGCCCGGCCGCTGGTGGCGATCACGTTCGCCCCCAGCATCCGGCTCATCCCGGCCACGCCAATCGCCGACAGCAGCCCGCCGATGGTGGTCGGGATCAAACAGACCAGCAGCGCCACCAGCACTGTGACGGTGATAGGCAGGCCGCCTTGCCCGGCCATCACGCTGAACAGCGAGAAAGGGTAGAGGGTGGCTGTCGCCAGCAGGAACACAATCGTCAGCGCAATCAGCAGGATGGTCAGGGCGATCTCGTTCGGCGTCTTGCGCCGTTTCGCGCCCTCGACCATCGCGATCATCCGGTCGAGGAAGGTGTCGCCGGGGTTAACGCTGCATTCGATCACCAGCCAGTCTGACAGCAGCCGCGTACCGCCGGTCACGGAGGCGAAATCCCCGCCTGACTCGCGGATCACCGGCGCAGACTCGCCGGTAATGGCGCTCTCATCCACCGAGGCGCCGCCCTCCAGCACTTCGCCGTCGCAGGGGATGGTCTCACCGGCGTCCACCCGCACCCAGTCACCTTTGCGCAGGCTCTCGGCAGAGACCTTCTCCTGCGCGGCGTCCGGGTGCGGGGCGGACAATTTCTTCGCCCAGTTGCTTTTCTTCACCCCTTTCAGGCTGGCGGCCTGCGCCTTGCTGCGCCCTTCGGCCAGCGCCTCCGCCAGGTTGGCGAACAGCACGGTAAACCAGAGCCACAGGGCGATGCTGCCGGTAAAGGCGCTGCCGCCGCGCTGGTTCACCAGCTGTTCCAGCCAGATGAGCGTGGTCAGCACACTGCCGAGCCACACCACGAACATCACCGGGTTACGCCACTGGGTGCGCGGGTCGAGCTTTTTCAGGGCGTCCGGCAGGGCGGTGCGCAGCAGCGCCCCGTTGAGCAACGCGGTGGTGCGCGGTGCTGAATGTTTATCGGTCATGGATCGGGTCTCCGCCGTTATCCGTGGGCCGCCGCGTTCAGCGGGGCCGTGATCATATGCAGGTGTTCCGCCACCGGGCCAAGCGCCAGGGCAGGGATAAAGGTCAGTGCGCCGACCAGCAGCACGGTGCCGACCAGCAGGCCGACAAACAGCGGCCCGGTGGTGGGCAGGGTGCCCGGCCCGGCCGGCTGGCGTTTTTTCGCCGCCAGCGACCCGGCAATCGCCATCACCGGCAGGATCACGCCGAAGCGGCCGAAGAACATCGCCACCGACAGCAGCAGGTTATAGAACGGCGTGTTGACGCTCAGCCCGGCAAAGGCGCTGCCGTTGTTATTGGCGGCCGAGGAGAGGGCGTAGAGCACTTCGCTGAAGCCGTGCGCACCGGGGTTCAGGATGCCCGCCCGGCCGCTCTCAGTGACCAGCGCCAGCGCGGTGCCGAGCAGCACCAGCGCAGGGGTGACCAGAATCGCCAGCGCCGTCATCTTCATCTCACGCACGTCGATCTTCTTGCCGAGGTACTCCGGCGTGCGGCCAATCATCAGCCCGGCGATAAACACCGTCAGCAGCACAAACAGCAGCATGCCGTAGAGGCCGGAGCCGACGCCGCCGAACACCACCTCGCCAATCTGCATCAGCCACAGCGGCACCAGCCCGCCGAGCGCGGTAAAGGAGTCATGCATCGCATTGACCGCGCCGCAGGAGGCGGCGGTGGTCACCACCGCAAACAGCGAGGAGGCGAGAATACCGAAGCGCGTCTCTTTACCTTCCATGTTGGCGGTGCTGTCTGCGCCCAGCGCCGTGAAGTGCGGGTTACCGGCGAGTTCGGCGTACATCACCACCACCACGCAGACCACGAAAATCAGCGACATCGCCCAGACCAGCGCATTGCCCTGGCGGCGGTCGCCCACCGCCTCGCCAAAGGCGAAGCAGAGCGCGCACGGGATCAGGAAAATCGCCAGCATCTGCACCAGGTTGCTCAGGGCGGACGGGTTCTCAAACGGGTGGGCGGAGTTCGCCCCAAAGAAGCCGCCGCCGTTGGTGCCGAGCATTTTGATCGCTTCCTGCGAGGCCACCGGCCCCATCGGCAGCAGTTGCGCGCCGCCCTCCAGCGTGGCGACATGCTGGTAAGGCGCGAGGTTCTGCAACACCCCCTGGCTCACCAGGAACAGCGCCATCAGCAGGGAGAGCGGCAGCAGCACATAAAGGGTGATGCGCGTGAGATCCACCCAGGCGTTGCCGAGCGTGGCCGTTGCGGGGCGGGCAAAGGCGCGGATCAGCGCAAACGCCACCGCGATGCCGGTGGCCGCGGAGAGGAAGTTCTGCACCCCCAGCCCGGCCATCTGGCTGAAGTAGCTCAGGGTGCTTTCACCGCTGTAGGCCTGCCAGTTGGTGTTGGTGACAAAGCTCACGGCGGTGTTCAGCGCCAGATCCCACGGCAGCCCCGGCAACTGCTGCGGGTTGAGCGGCAACGCCCCCTGCCCAAGCAGCAGCGCCAGCAGCAGCACCAGCCCCAGCAGGTTAAAGCCGATCAGCGCCAGCAGATACTGCACCCAATTCATGCCGTCCGGCGTGATGCCCGCCAGCCGCCAGACGCCGTTTTCCAGCCGCCGCAGCCCCGGCCGCGGCGTTCCCTCAATCAGTTGCGCCAGCCCGCTGCCCAAGGGCCGCGCCAGCAACAACAGCACCAGCATAAAACCGGCGATCAATCCTGCGCCCTGGGCCGCCATCAGAAGGCCTCCGCCCGGATCAGGGCATAGATCAGGTAAACCAACAGCAGCAGCACCACTACCGCACCCGCGATTACGCCGAGACTCATGTTTCTCTCCTGTAAAAAAGGGAATTTTTTTCCAATGTGGGACAGACGCAGCGTAAAGAGCGCGGGGCAAAGAAGCTGAAAAAAGCGCGGGGCAGGGTGTAAAAAAAGCGTAAAAACAACCGCCGCCGGGCGGGGGGCGGGCAGTGACAGGGCGGCAGGCCGCGGGATATTCCCGGCAGGCGATAAATAAAACGGCGATGGCGTCAAGGCCATTTCACTGTGCTTTTTAGCACAGTAATCATTTGATAATTAAGTATAAATTAATTAATCATTCAGCACTAATTGATTGCTCTGCTCTCTATCAAAACCATAATAACCCCCGGAAATTGGGATTAATTCCTAAGGTTTTTCCCAAATTCATTAGCCTCCCTTTTTTTAAAAACGGACATGAAAATGAAAAAAAATATCTTTGCAGTTTCTGCACTGGCATTGGCGCTCGGCTCCTCTGCCGCTTACGCAGGCGATACCGATTTAGGATTGATCACCTTTGACGGTGCCGTAACCGATACCACCTGCAAAATCACCACCAATAACGGCGTTGAAGCGAACAACATCACCATCAGCCTGCCGGTGGTGAAAAAAGCCGATGTGGAAGCCGCCACGATCGCGACCCGCGGCGTGGGTGCCAAAGAGTTTGAGCTGAAACTCACCGGCTGCCCGGATACCTATGACAGTGCCAAAGCTACCTTCACTTCCCAGCAATTTGCGGAGCTGTCCAACGGCACGCTGAAAGCAGACCCAACGGTGGCGGGTGCGGCGCAGAACGTCAGCCTGGCGTTGTTCAATAACACCTCCGGCGATCAATCACAGATCAAAATCGGTGACATGAACGCTACCCAGGTTGCTGATATCACGACGGGTGAAGGCATGCTGGCCTTTATGGTCTCCTATGTGCCGAGTGCAGACTGGGGCTTAGGCACCAACGATATCGTCGCCGGTAAGGTGAACACCAACACCACCTTTACCATGAGTTATGAATAAGCCTTAACCGGTTGGCCCCGCTGCCGGTGGTGGCGGGGCTGTTCGTTATTCACTGACGGGATGCCTATGTTTTCTTTTACTTCTACGCCGGCCGCACGCTCTCTGCTGTTTGCCGCCACCCTGACGGCGAGCTACAGCGCGCAGGCCGATATTGTGCTCTCCAGCACCCGGGTCGTGTATGCCCAGTCGGCTAAAAATGTCACGGTCAATTTGACCAATAAAGGCAACAACCCCCTGCTGGCGCAGGTCTGGCTGGATGACGGCCGCGAAGACGCCAACCCGCAGACGCTGAAACTGCCGTTTGTGGTCACGCCGCCGGTGTCACGCCTTGACCCGGGCAAAGGGCAGACGGTGCGCATCACCTACCTGGGGCAGCCGGTCGCGCAGGACAGGGAAACGCTCTACTGGTTCAACGTGCTGGAAGTGCCGCCCAAACCCAGCGCCGATGACAAACAGAGCCTGCTGCAACTGGCCTTCCGCACCCGCATCAAACTCTTCTTCCGCCCTGAGGGGCTGAAAGGCTCCGCCGCCTCGGCCGCGCAGGGCCTTAAATGGTCGCTGGAAAACAGCAACGGCAAGGTGAAGGCGACTATCCGCAACGACTCCCCCTATTACGTGGTGCTGCACAGCGGCGATGTGGTGCAGAACGGTAAAACATACCCGCTGGATCTGGCGCAGGTCGCGCCGTTCTCCAGCATCAGCGCCGACGTAAAAGGGCTGACGGCCCCCGGCAAAGGGGTGGTGAAATTCAACACGATCAATGACTTCGGCGGGTTGAATCAGTACGAAAGCCCACTGTAACGCCCTGCACGCCAGGGGAACATTCAGGCAAGGACGGGTGCCACTGTGTCAGCAAAACAATTCTCTCGCCTCTTATCTGCCGGTGTCTGGGTGGCTTGCCTGATGGGCGTCAGGCAGGGGTATGCCGCGGCCGACGTGGAGTTCAATGAGCAGTTTCTTTACAACACCGGCGCACCGGTAGAACTGGACCGTTTCGCCCGCGGCAATCCGGTACTGCCCGGCACTTACCCGGTGACGATCCAGCTCAACGCTGTGCCTAAACTCAACGGCGACGTCACCTTTCTGGATAACGGCACGCCGGTCGCCACCCCCTGCCTGACCCTGCGCCAGCTGATGCAGCTCGGTGTCAAAACCGATGAGCTGCTGCCGGCGCTGGAGGCGGAAAAAAGTGACCCGCCGCTGGAGCAGCGCTGCCTCGACCTCAGCCGCTACTACAGCAACGCGCAATTGCATTATGACCCCTCCTCGCAGGTGCTGGACGTCAGCCTGCCGCAAATCTACGTGCTGCAAAAACCCGCAGGCTACGTGGACCCGGCGCTGTGGGATTACGGCATCCCGGCGGCGATGCTCTCTTACGATCTGAACGCCTACCAGAGCGTGAATGATCATGACCGCAGTGAATCGGCCTATGCCGGGCTGCGTTACGGCGTCAACCTCGGGGCGTGGCGCTTTCGCGCGCGCGGCAACCTGGACTGGGACAGCGACAGCGGCACCGACTACGACAGCCACGACATCTACCTGCAACGGGACATCCCCAGCCTGAAAGCGCAACTGCTGCTGGGGGATGCCTACACCCGCGGCGACACCTTTGACCCGGTGAACCTGCGCGGCGTGCGGCTCTACAACGATGAGCGTATGCAGCCCAGCGGCCTCTCCACCTTTACCCCGGTGGTGCGCGGCGTCGCGCGCACCAACGCCAAAGTGATTGTCACGCAGGACGGCAACAAGGTGTATGAAACCACCGTGCCGCCCGGCGCGTTTGAGATTACCGACCTCTCCACCGTGAGTTACGGGCAGGATCTGGACGTCACCGTGGAAGAGGCGGACGGCAGCAAAAACAGCTTCTCGATCCCCTATGCGTCAGTGACCCAGATGCTGCGGCCGGGCACCTCGCGCTGGGATCTCGGCCTCGGCCAGTACAACGAAGGCGATCTCTCTGAGCGCCCCTGGGTGATGGTGGCCAACGGCTACTACGGCTTTAACAACACCTTTACCGGCTATGCCGGGGTGGAATATCTGGACATCGGCTACGTCTCCAGCCTGCTGGGGGTGGCGATGAACACCCGCCTCGGGGCGATCGCCTTTGACATTACCCACTCTTACCTGGATGACCCGGAAGTGGCCGATGAGGCGTTGCAGGGGCAGAGCTACCGCCTCTCCTACAACAAAACGATCAGCGGCACCGACACCTCGTTTAACTTCGCTGCCTACCGCTTCTCCACCGAACACTATATGACCCTGGCGGACGCCGCCTCGCTGCACAGCGGCACCGGGGAGGACGGCGATTTCAACCTCTACCAGCGGATGAAAAACCAGGTTCAGCTCAACATCAGCCAGCCGGTGCGCGTTAACGGCACGGACTACGGCTCGCTCTATCTCACGGGCAGCTGGCAGGATTACTGGGGCGCGAAAGATGAACCCACCTCGCAATTCTCCGCCGGCTACAGCAACAGCTTCCGCTGGGGCAGTTACAGCATCTCCGTACAGCGCACCTACGATGAGCTGGGCGTCAAAGATGACAGCATCTACTTCAACCTGTCGCTGCCGCTGGAGAACTTTACCTCAAGCGGCAAGGCACCGGGCGGCTTCTCCACCCTGAACATGGGCATGAACCTCAACCGTGACGGCAGCAGCAACACCAACGTGTCGGCCAACGGCAACAGCGAGGACAACCGCTTCAGCTACAGCGTCAGCACCAGTTACAACCACGATGATCAGCAGTCACTGGCCGACCTCAGCGGGTACGGCACTTACAACAGCGCCTATGGGCCGCTGAGCGCCTCGGTGTCGGTGTCGGATGAGGCGGATCGCCAGTACTCCCTGAGCTACAGCGGCGGCATGGTGCTGCACGGCGGCGGCCTCACGCTGGCCCCGAACAGCATCAGTGACAACGAAACCCTGGCGCTGGTCTATGCCCACGGCGCAGAGGGGGCCGGGGTGGCCTCGATGGGCCGCATCAACGGCGACGGTTACGCCATCAACACCGGGCTGACCGCTTACCGTGAAAACACCGTGGCGCTGGACATCTCCACCCTGTCACGGGATGTGGAGGTCAAAAACACCAGCACCCTGGCCATCCCGGCGGGCGGCGCGGTGGTGAAAGTGAATTTTGAAACCGACAGCGAGCGCTCGGTGCTGCTGGCCCTGACGCGCACCGATCAGGGCTTTATTCCGCTGGCGGCGGATGTCCTGCTGGACGGCCGCTCCGTGGGTGTGGTCGGGCAGGCGGGGCAGGCGTTTGTGCGCGGCATTCCGGACAGCGGCGTGTTGCAGGTGGCCTGGGGCAGCGGTGCCGATCAGCGCTGCCGCGTGAGCTACCGCCTCGCCGCCGGTGCGCCGGTGGTGGCGGGCAGCCTCTACCTCGACAACCAGCCCTGTGTGATGGAAGCAAGCGGGGTGGCAGAAACCGGCGCGGCTGCGGCCGTGAAATAACCCTCTGGATGAACACCGTAACTGAAACAGATCAGCAAACAGGAAGGATGATGATGACGAAACGACGCATGGCGTGCCGGGCGGCACCGCTGGTGCTGCTGGTATCCGGCGGCCTGGCGCAGGCCCAGAATGTGGATATAACCTTCAAGGCCAATATTGTAGAGACCACCTGTACCATGAAGCTCACCGGCGGCAGCGGCGATGGTCTGAATAACACCCTGCAAATCGGCCCGGGCGGCAAAGTGGGGCTGGATAAACTGCTCGCGGGCGATCAGAGCGCCACGGCCACCTTCTCGCTGGACGTTGTGGAGTGCCCCAGCAGCCTGGATAGCCTGAAAACCACCGTAAACGGTTCCAACAGCAACATCGTACCCTCTGCCATTAAAAACGGCGTCGCGAAAGCGGACGGCGGCGCAGACTATGTCGGTGTCACCATCGCCCGCAGCAGCGATCTGGATAATCCGTTCAAAATCAATTCATTGAATGACAATGAACGCCTGGTCTGGACGGCCTCAGAAATCCAGGCCAAAAAAGTTAACCTCACGGCCCGCCTGGTGGAAACGGATGCCAGCCGGGTGACCCCCGGCCAGTTCCGCGCGACGGCGACCTTCGCGTTTACTTATGAATAACGTTACGAGAGCCACTATGAAAAACATCAGTCTATTTGCCGGTGCCTGGATGGTAAGCATGGGAATTGCCGCGCCCGCCCTGGCAGGCACTGACAGCGTCAAAATGACCTTTGAGTCGGTTATCGAAGCCGGTACCTGCACCGCGCAGATCCAGAGCAACGCGGGGGCCGCCATCAGCGAGCTTGATTTCGGCACGGTCTATAAATCCGATCTGTCGGCCAAAAGCCGGGTAGAGCCGTTCAAGCTGGTCTTCAGCAGTTGCAGCGGGGTGGCGAAAGCGAAATACACCGCCAAACCGAGCAGCGGTTCCAGCTGTTCCGGCCCCTCCTTTGCCGGTACCGGTACGGCACAAGCGGTGGCGGTCGAGCTGTGGAAAGGGCAGCAGGACAGCGGCATCGCACTGGCCTGTAACACGTCGCCGGAGCAGGACATTGATGTCAAAAGCGGTGGCGGGTCAGTGGACATGAACGCCCGCATGGTGGTTGCCCCTGATCGCAACATCAGCGATGTCACCACGGGCGATACCAGCATTCCCGTCACCTTTGCCGTGACGTATGAATAACTTACGTTAACCCGCATAGTGAGCCATGACGTGAAACGACCTCTCTTTTCGGTATGCCGACTGCTGCTGCTTGCCACCCTGAACGCGCCCGGTGCCTTTGCCGGTGCCGGGAGCAGCCCGGATCTGACCTTCAGCGCCCAGATCCGGGATAACACCTGCACTATCCGCCTGGACAACGACGGCTATATGCGGCTGCCGGTCATCCACCGCAACGAGCTGGTGGACGGCGACGGCAACCCGCGGGTCAGCCCCACGGAGAATACCGGTGGGGAGGCGTTTCGCATCACGGTCACTGACTGCATGGGAAACAGCGGGGGCGGGGCGCAGGCGCTGCATTTCGCCTTCAGCCCCTACGCGTTGCCGGTACAGAACCAGGTATTCCCCAATGAAACCGCCGCCGCTGACGGCGGCGCGCAGGGCGTCGGGATCGTGATCTTCTCCCGCCAGCACGGCACCAATGTGCTGAATGCGGACGGCAGTTCCGACGTGGTGTTCCCTGCCGGCGCAAATATGTTCAAGGATTATCTGTTCACGGCGCGTTACCAGGGGCTGGGGCCGGTCACCAGCGGCCTGCTCACCAGCCGGGTGCGGGTGGACGTGATCTATGACTAAGAGGAAGCGTGCAATGACCAACCGTTTTACCTGCCGGGCCTGCTTGCTGGCGCTGCTGCCGCTGCTGGCCCCGGCGGCCTTTGCCGCACGGGAGTGCAATTTCAAAAAAGCGGCAAGCGTCATCCTGAACGCCGGAACCATTAACCCGCTGCCGGTAACCGGCACCGTCAGCGAACCTAAGTTGCTGCTAAAAGATCTCGTGGCGTATGACGGAACCGACATTCAATCCGGGTGCAGTAACGGGCCGGATGGGCAGAACCTGCATGCGCGCACTAACCAACAGGACGTCAAAGGGCTGCCCGGTGTTGATGGTGTCCAGTTTAAGACCAATATTCCCGGCATTATCTACAACGTGCATATCAAACCCGTCACGACGTCAGAAGTGGACGGCTATTTGCCGCCCAGCGGCGACTGGCAACAGGTTGTTGCCATGTCAGGCAATATGGATAGCGAGGGCGGACCGCTGGATGGGACAAAGTGGCGTGTCTATATCGATATCTACCAGGATGCCGACTACCGGGGCAATAACGGAAACACGCTGGTTCATCCCCTGTACAGTACCAAACTAGGGGATTACCGCCTTGGGGGAGCCGGGCCACTCATTACCATTAATTCTTCTACAGGCAGTTTTGGCATACCGATCAACACCCCAACCTGCACCAGCGCGGTCACGAGTGTCAGTAATAACACGGTTGATTTTGGTGACATCAACATCGGGGATGCCGCAGGCGGCCGGGTGCCGGAAAAACCGTTCAGTATTACGCTAAGCGGCTGCTCGCTGCTGAACGGCGTCACCACCCGGCTCACGACAGCGCTGGTCAACGGCGGGGGAAACATGATAGCGAATAGCCTGACCGGGCAGAACGTTGCCGCCGGTGTGGGTGTGCAAATCCGCGATAATTACAGCAATACCTTGCGCCCCAATGACGCGAACTCCACCGCGAAAATGACTAACCTGGCGATGCCGGGCACCGTTAAGCTCGACTTCACTGCGCAATTGCGGGAAGACGGCAGCCCCGTCAAACCAGGGGCATTCGAAGCTACCGGGACGTTCAATATCACCTATCAATAACGGCGGCCGCCCCGGCGGCGGCCCGTGCCGGACCCCTTTATCTGATAATTTTTTGCACGCTAACCTGTACAAATTACTTTGTTTGTATAAATTGTTCCTCCCTGGGTACGCGATATGGGTGCCTCTCTTCTACACTTAACTCATCCCCTACCTCATCCAGGAGTTGCCGTGAGTGATAAAATTCCTATTGGAATCAGCGCCTGCCTGTTAGGTGAGAATGTCCGTTTTGATGGCGGGCACAAACGTTTTGGCTTTGCGGTTGATCAGCTCGCCCCCTATGTGCGCTTTGAGCCGATCTGCCCGGAAATGGCGATTGGCCTGCCGACCCCGCGCCCGGCGCTGCGGCTGGTCAAAGCCGGGGAGGGCACCGCGATGCGTTACAGCAATGATGCGTCCGTTGACGTCACCGACGCCATGCAGCGCTGGTCGGCGGAGCGTGTCGCCTCCCTCGGCCACCTCTGCGGCTACATCGTCTGCGCCAAGTCGCCGAGCTGCGGCATGGAGCGGGTGCGGGTCTACAGCCCCACCGGCAAAGACGCGCGCAAAAGCGGCGTCGGCCTCTATACCGCCGAACTGATGAAACGCTACCCGTGGCTGCCCGTCGAAGAAGATGGGCGGCTGCATGACCCGATGCTGCGCGAAAACTTCGTCGAGCGGGTATTTGCCCTCTATGAACTCAACGCCTTGTGGAAACAGGGGCTGACGCGCGGCGGGCTGATGGCCTTCCACAGCCGCTACAAGCTCTCGCTGCTGGCGCACTCCCAGCCGGAGTACCGCGAGCTGGGGCGTTTTGTCGCTGCGATGGACCAGTGGGAGTCGCTGGAGGCGTTCGCCGTGGAATACCGCAGCCGCCTGATGAGCCTGATGACGCACCGCGCCACGCGCCGCAACCACACCAATGTGCTGATGCATGTGCAGGGCTATTTCCGCAAGCAGCTCAACCCGGCGCAGCGCCAGGAGCTGACCCAGCTGATTGACCGCTACCGGCAGGGCGTGCAGCCGCTGCTGGCCCCGATCACGCTGCTCAAACACTACATGGCGGAGTTCCCCGACGCCTATCTGGCGCAACAACGCTATTTCGAACCGTACCCCGAAGCGCTCTGCCTGCGTTACGGGCACTGAGCCGGGCGGCCATCGCGCCGCCCTTTGACGTTTTCCCATCACAGGATTTTTTATGGCCACCCATCTGGTCTGGTTCAGGAATGACCTGCGTACCTTTGATAACCGGGCGCTGCACGCCGCCTGCGAAGATCCGTCGGCCAGGGTGCTGGCCCTGTTCATCGCCACGCCCGGCCAGTGGCGGGCGCATAGCCTTGCGCCGCGCCAGGCCACCTTTATCCACCAGACGCTGCACCACCTTCAGGCGGCGCTGGCGGCCAAAGGCATTGAACTCCACTACCACCAGTGTGACGACTTCGCCGCCGGGAATGCCTGGCTGGTGGACTTCTGCCGTGAGCAGCAGGCAGACCAGCTGTTCTATAACCGCCAGTATGAGCTGAATGAGCAGCGGCGTGACGCGGCGCTGGAGCAGGCGCTGGCCGGGCAGGTTCACTGCCGGGCATTTGATGACAGCCTGCTCCTGCCGCCGGGCAGCGTCACCACCGGCCACGGCGAGATGTACAAGGTCTACACGCCGTTCCGTAACGCCTTTCTGCGCCGCCTGACCGCCACTGACACCCGCTCCCTGCCTGCGCCCCGGCCGCGCAGTCAGGGCAGGGTGGTGCACCACCCGCTAACGCCGTTCGACTACCCGCAACAGCCGGTGGATGAGGCGCTGTTCCCGGCGGGCGAAGAGGCGGCGCTGGCGCGGCTGCGCACCTTCTGCCGCGAGCAGGCAGCGGACTACGTCCGGCAGCGCGACCAGCCGGCCATTCAGGGCACCAGCCAGCTCTCGCCCTATCTGGCCATCGGCGTGCTCTCCCCGCGCCAGTGTTTCAACCGGTTGCAGGCGGAGTGCCCCATGATGCTGGAGCAGCGTGACGGCGGCGCGTTCGGCTGGCTCAATGAGCTGATCTGGCGCGACTTCTACCGCCACCTGCTGGTGACCTGGCCGATGCTCTGCAAACACCAGCCGTTTATCCGCTGGACGGCCTTTGTGCCGTGGCGCGAGCCGGGTGAGGCGTTCGAGGCGTGGAAACAGGGGCGCACCGGCTACCCGATTGTAGATGCGGCGATGCGCCAGATGAACCAGACCGGCTGGATGCACAACCGGCTGCGGATGATCACCGCCAGCTATCTGGTCAAGGATCTGCGCATCGACTGGCGCGAGGGCGAGCGCTACTTTATGTCGCAGCTGATTGACGGCGACTATGCCGCCAACAACGGCGGCTGGCAGTGGGCCGCCTCCACCGGCACCGACGCCACCCCCTATTTCCGCATCTTCAACCCCACCACCCAGGGCGAACGCTACGACAAACAGGGTGACTTCATCCGCCGCTGGGTGCCGGAGCTGGCAGAGGTGCCGGGCAGCGCCATCCATCAGCCGCATCGCTGGGCCGGACAGCAGCAGCGCGTGCTAGACTATCCGGCACCACAGGTTGACCACGCCACCGCACGGCGCGAGACGCTGGAGGCGTTCGAGGATGCCCGGCGTCATGCCCATGCCACGGAGGCTGACAACCCATACTGATCGGCATGGAGCAACGATATGAGAGGCATACGGGCAGTGGCGGCCGCGCTGGCGCTCTGGTCAGCGGCAGCCGCCGCAGAGTTTGAGGTGGTGGCGCTGGGCGTGCGCGGCGGGCTGGAGGAGGGCAACCTCAGCAGTTATCTGATCCGCAACGGTGATAATAGCCGCTACCTGGCGCTGGACGCGGGCACGCTGTTGCCGGGCATTGCGCAGGCGCTGGCAAAAGGGAGCTTCCCCCAGGTCACGCCGGAAAAAGCCGCGCCGCTGACGCCGCAGGGCTATGTGCTGCGGGAGCTGATCGGTGCCTATTTCCTCAGCCACGGCCACCTCGACCACCTCGCCGGGCTGCTGCTGGCCGCGCCGGACGACAGCCGCAAACCGATCTACACCACCACCGACACCGCCAACACCCTGCGCACCCACTACTTCAACTGGAAAAGCTGGCCCAATTTCAGTGACAGCGGCAACGGTACCCGGCTCGGCACCTACCGCATCAACACGCCGCCCCTGGGGCAGCGCGTCACCCTCGGCGACACCGGCCTCAGCGGCGTGATCCTCCCGCTGAGCCATGACAACAGCGCCTCGTCGATGCTGCTGGTAACGCGCGGCGAGGAGGCGTTCGCCTATTTCGGCGATACCGGCAGCGATGCCAATGAGAAATCGAAACACCTGCGCGCCGCCTGGCAGTTGCTCGCGCCGCTGGTGCAGGCGCACCGGCTGAAGGGCATCCTGATCGAAACCTCCTACGCCAACGACCAGCCCACTGACCGGCTCTACGGCCACCTGACCCCGGCGCTGCTGCTCAGCGAGCTGGAGAACCTCGCCGCCCTGAGCGGCGGCGAAGGGGCGCTGCGCGGGCTGCCGGTACTGATCAGCCACATTAAGCCCTCATTGCAGGCGGGCAGGGACGCCCCGGCAGAGATCAGGCAGCAACTTGAGGCAGGAAACCGCCCCGGTGTTAACTTCATCTTTATGCAGCAGGGCGATCGCATTACCCTGTGACGCGTTATTTCCCCGATTAAGAGAACCAGACCATGCGCAATACCGAGCTTGAACGCCTGATTAACCAGAAACTGAGCGTCAACGACTTCAAAGACTACGCCCCCAACGGGCTACAGGTCGAAGGGCGTGAGGCGGTGCAGCGCATCGTTACCGGCGTCACCGCCAGCCAGGCGCTGCTGGATGCGGCGGTGGAACACCAGGCCGATGCGATAGTGGTGCACCACGGCTACTTCTGGAAAAACGAGCCGGTGGCGGTGCGCGGCATGAAGCGCAACCGGCTGAAAACCCTGCTGACTAATGACATCAACCTCTACGGTTACCACCTGCCGCTGGACGCCCACCCGCAGCTGGGCAACAACGCGCAACTGGCGCTGGCATTTGGCATTGAGGTACAGGGCGAGGTGATGCCGCTGGTGCCGTACGGCGAGCTGGCGACGCCGCTCACCGGCGCGGAATTGCGCCTGCGCATTGAGCAGCAGCTCGGCCGCAGCGTGCTGCACAGCGACATCGGCGCACCGGAGACCATCAAACGTGTGGCCTGGTGCAGCGGCGGCGGCCAGGGCTTTATCCAGCAGGCGGCCGACTTCGGCGTGGATGCCTTTATCAGCGGTGAAGTCTCGGAGCAGACCATCCACATCGCCCGTGAAATGGGCCTGCACTTCTTCGCCGCCGGCCACCACGCCACCGAACGCGGCGGCGTCCGCGCTCTCGGCGACTGGCTCGCCGCCGAACACGGCCTGGATGTCACCTTTATCGATATTGATAATCCGGCATGATGTGAAAAGGGGCGATTGCCCCTTTTTAATGAGAACGGATGAGGATCATGGCGAGGAGAGAGTGACTGCCTGCTGCTTTGCCTGTTCCAACACAAGAAGGCATCGCTTGCCCTTTTCACCGGTTGCCAGCAGAGCACGGCGGGCAGCGTGATAATAATTGGTATAAAACGCCTGCTGTTCTTCAAAAAACGGCATCCCGCAGACGGTTGACGTGCCCATCATCGGTGCATATTTTCCCTCATCAATAATGGCTAACACGGCGTACGCATTACGCGGCAGGGCGCTTGCTAATGACACCCCTAACCAGGTTGCCCATCCGCCGTCCAGACCGGGTGCCAGCACAGGGGCTAGCCTGATCCAGTCAGGATCGCCCCTCGCGATACCGTCAAAAACCGGCTGTGCCTGCTCATCGGTCATTCGCTGTATGACGGTATCGACGCCCCGCGTCTGAATATCTGCCAGTAACGCTGACGGGGTAATGGGTGCTGCTGCAGAGAGGGAAGGTATTAGCATCAGCATTGCAGTCAGCCCTTTCATTCAACCACAACAAGCTGACGCTCGCCGCCTCGAATAGAGTTGACGAGCCGGTGGCGGATTGTGGCGTTCACCACAATACAGCCCTCTGATGCCCAGCCAAAAGGTGGGTTTCTGCGTTCAGCATGAACATAAAAATGGCTGCGCCCATACATGGTGTTGGTGGCATCCGGGACAAGCTGAACAGTCATGGGGCCAAACTTCCGGGAAATCTGGCCGAAGTGATAGGTACCGCGCGGTAATGGCCCTAATCCTCTTACGTGTTGGCGGTCAGGATTATTTTTGTTCGTCATGCGCCCGGCATAACCTGTGCCGATAAATTCGCCATTAAGATATAAATCGCCACTTCGTTGATGATATATCCATGTCATAGCATGTTCCTTACGCTATTGTACGTTCATTCCAGCTATCTGAGTGAATAATATTGCCGTCTAAATATTTCCAGGTAATACGTTGATAGCGTAACTCGACATATTCCAGGTGGGGGCGTTTTTCGCCATAAGCCATTTTAATATCGTACATAATAGGGGTAACCCCTAATACGGTCACTCCTTCCAGAAAGACATTAAAGTATTCTTCTTCCCAACCATTATGGTTAATGCGATACCATTTAAATTCAGCCGAATTAAGCATTTTCCCGCTGCTGGCTGCCTGGTAAAGCCAGGGGCTGGAAGCGTCAATTTGCTTATCAAAGCAGAACGCACCATGTATCCGCGTGCCGGTGAGTTTGCCGGAATGCTCATCCGTGGGGATAGAAACATCATGGTTAAGACCGGTAACTTCAATACTCCTTTCTCTGCCCTTTATATTGACGTCGCCTTTGATATCCACGCCGCCATCATCTTTAAGCCATAAATAGAGAGGTATGGACATGATCACTCCTTTTAATCAGACGCATTATTTTATGGCTGATTTTTGGAGGCAACTGTGATCCCGTCCGGAAATAACAGGCGCAGCCCTGAGCAGAGTTTTGAGTTCCAAGGGGCGCAGGATGGGCCGCCTTATGCTATTGATACTAGCAGGTGCGGCGTCAGGGCGGGGGCGGCAGGTTGACAGCGCCCCCCGCTTTACTGCATAACAATGCGTGTTAAATTGATAATTATTCTTTATCTAAGGGGCGGGAAGTGCAGCGAGCACGTTGTTATCTGTTAGGGGAACGCGCAGTCGTTCTCGAGCTGGAGCCGCCGGTGACGTTACAGAGCCAACAGCGGATCTGGGGGCTGGCGGAGCGGTTGCGCGGCCGGGCGGATGTCCGGGAGGCGGTGCCGGGGATGAATAACCTCACCATTTTCCTGGCGGAACCGCAGGCGGTGGCGCTGGACGCCATCGAGCGGCTGCAACGCTGGTGGGAAGAGAGCGAGGCGCTGGTACCGGAGGCGCGGGACATCGACATCCCGGTGATCTACGGCGGCACCCACGGCCCTGACCTGGAGGTCGTCGCGCGCCATACCGGGCTGACGCCGCAACAGGTGGTGGAGGCCCACGCCTCCGCCCAGTATGTGGTCTACTTCCTCGGCTTCCTGCCGGGCTTCTCCTATTTCGGCGGTATGCCGGAGCAACTGGCGACCCCACGCCGCGGCGAGCCGCGCCTGCTGGTGCCGGCCGGTTCCGTCGGCATCGCCGGGGCGCAGACCGGCATCTACCCGCTGGCGTCGCCCGGCGGCTGGCAGCTGATCGGCCAGACGCCGCAGGCGCTGTTTATGCCTGACCAGATGCCGCCGACCCTGCTGCACCCCGGTGACAACGTGCGCTTTGTGCCGCAACAGGAGGGCGTATGCTGAAAATTATCCGCCCCGGTATGTACGCCGCCGTACAGGACTTAGGCCGCCACGGCTTCCGCGCGCTGGGCATCAGCCAGACCGGCGCCCTCGACCAGCCGGCGCTGCAACTGGCGAATATGCTGGTAGGCAACGCGCCGGGTGCCGCCGGGATAGAGATTACCCTCGGCCAGTTCACGGCTGAATTTTTACGCGACGGCTGGATCGCGCTGACCGGTGCCGGGTGTGATGCCGAGCTGGACGGCCAGAAGCTCTGGACCGGCTGGCGCTACCCGGTGCAGCCGGGGCAGCGGCTGGTGCTCGGGATGCCGAAACGCGGGATGCGCAGCTACCTGGCGCTCTCCGGCGGCATCAACGTGCCGGAGGTGCTCGGCTCACGCAGCACCGACCTGAAAGCGGGCATTGGCGGCTTCCACGGCCGGCGCTTGCAGGAAGGGGACCTGCTGCCGCTGGGCGAGCCGGTGAACCTGCCGCAGCGCGCCACCGGCATTAAACAGTTGCTGTTCAATAACCGCATCCGCGCCTTGCCGGGGCCGGAGTACCAGGAGTTCAGCCCCGAGGCGCAGGCGTCGTTCTGGCGCACGGCGTGGCAGCTCAGCCCGCAGAGTAACCGCATGGGCTACCGGCTGCATGGCCACGCGCTGGAGCGCACTACCGACCGCGAGATGCTGTCGCACGGCCTGCTGCCGGGGGTGGTGCAGGTGCCGGGCAACGGCCAGCCGATTGTGCTGCTGGCCGACGCGCAAACCACCGGCGGCTACCCGCGCATCGCCTGCGTGATTGAGGCAGATCTCTACCACCTGGCGCAAATCCGGCTTGGTGAGCCGATCCACTTTATTAAATGCACACTGGAAGAGGCCCATCAGGCCAAGGCGGAGCAGGCGCGTTTCCTGCAACAGGTTGAGCGGGGGTTAGATGGGCGTTGATTTAAATGCGGATCTGGGCGAAGGCTGTGCCAACGATCGTGAACTGCTGCAACTGGTGAGCTCGGCCAATATCGCCTGCGGCTTCCACGCCGGGGACGCGCAAACTATGGTGCAGTCGGTGCGCTGGGCGCTGGAATTCGGCGTCGCCATCGGCGCGCACCCCAGCTTCCCGGACCGGGAGAACTTCGGCCGCACGGCGATGCAGCTCCCGCCGGAGACGGTCTACGCCCAGGTGCTTTATCAGGTCGGGGCGCTGGCGGCGATTGCCCGCGCCGAGGGCGGCACGCTGGTGCATGTGAAGCCCCACGGCATGCTTTACAACCAGGCGGCGAAAGACCCCGCGCTGGCGGATGCCATTGCCCGCGCGGTGCAGGCGGTGGATGGCTCGCTGCGGCTGGTGGGGCTGGCGGGCAGTGAGCTGATCCGCGCCGGCCAGCGCCTTGGCCTGCAAACCCGGCAGGAGGTGTTCGCTGACCGCCGCTACCGGGAGGACGGCACCCTGGTGCCGCGCAACGAGCCGGACGCGCTGATCGAGAGCGACGAGCAGGCGCTGGCGCAAACCTTGCATATGGTGGAGCGGGGGGAGGTGATCAGCCGCCACGGGCAGGCGGTGCCGGTTCAGGCGGACAGCGTCTGTCTGCACGGTGACGGTGCCCATGCGCTGGCGTTTGCCCGCCTGCTGCGCCGCAACTTTGAGCAACGGCAGATTGCCGTTCGCGCCGCCTGACCTTCCCCACGTTTTCGCCCGTGCGGGCATTTTGTACACCGGGTTCTGCCCGGTGTCTGACCTCTTAGGGAGCTGGAACTATGCAACAGGCTGTGAACTTGTGGCCACTGGTCGGCATCGCTGCGATCGTGATTGGCTTTTTACTGCGGTTTAACGCGGTGCTGGTGGTGATTGTCGCCGGCATCATTACCGGGCTGGCCGCGCAGATGCCGGTGGCGGCCATTCTGGAGAAGCTCGGTGCCGGCTTTATGAGCACCCGTACCCTGCCGCTGATCCTGCTGCTGCCGCTGGCGGTGATCGGCCTGCTGGAGCGCCACGGGCTGAAAGAGCGGGCGCAGGCGTTTATTGCCACCATCCACAGCGCCACCGCCGGGCGGCTGCTGACGGTCTACCTGCTGGCGCGGGAGCTGACGGCGGCGCTGGGGCTGACCAGCCTCGGCGGCCACCCGCAGATGGTGCGGCCGATGCTCGCGCCGATGACCGAAGGGGCGGCCACCGCCCGGCATGGTGAACTGCCGGAAGCGACCCGCCACCGCCTGCGGGCGATGGCCGCGGCCACCGATAACATCGGGCTGTTTTTTGGCGAGGATATTTTTGTCGCGTTCGGGGCCATTATCTTTATGCATAACTTTATGCTGGAGTCCGCCGGGGTGCAGACCGAGCCGCTGCATATCGCGCTGTGGGGCATTCCCACGGCGGTGTGTGCCTTCCTGATCCACGCGTTCCGCCTGAACCGGCTCGACCGGCAGCTCAAGCGTGAACTCTCAGCGCTCAACAGCACGGCGTTGTCCCGCAAAGGAGGCCGCTGATGTTCCAGCAACACTATCTCTATGTTCTGGCCGGGGTGTTACTGCTGATCGTCAGCGTGATGTCCCTGCGTGACCGCGCCAACCCGCGCCGCCTGTTTACCGGCCTGTTCTGGGGGCTGTATGGGCTGATCTTCCTGCTGGGCGACTGGGCGGGCCACTGGGCCGCTGCCTATGGCGGGGCGGAAGGGACGCGCACCCTGAATATTGCGGTGGGCGTGCTGGTGGTGCTGATGGCGCTGATCGCCGGGTTCGGCGGCGTGCGCCTCGGCAGTTACCACCAGCGCAGTGAAAAGGCGCGTACCGAGAGCGCCCTCCGGCTCGGCAACCGGCTGTTCCTGCCGGCGCTGGCGATCCCGGTGGTGACGGTGCTGGGGGTGCTGGCGTTCAACCATATTCCCGGCCTGGCCTCGACGGTGTTTGGTGCCGGCAGCCCGCCGACGCTCAACACGCTCTTCTCCATGCTGGTCGGCTGCGTGATTGGCCTGCTGATGGCGCTGCAGATGACGCGGGATTCGGCGCTGCAATCGGTGCAGGAGACGCGCCGCCTGCTCGACTCCATCGGCTGGGCGTTTATCCTGCCGCAGATCCTGGCGACGCTGGGGCTGCTGTTCACCTCCGCCGGGGTCGGCACCGCCATTTCCCACCTGACGCAGGAATACCTGGCGGTAGACCACCGGCTGGTGGCGGTGGCGGCGTACGCCATCGGCATGGCGCTGCTGACGATGGTGATGGGCAACGCCTTCGCCGCCTTCCCGATTGTCACCGCCGGGATCGGCATCCCGATTCTGGTGATGCAGCAGGGCGGCAACCCGGCCGTAATGGCAGCGATCGGGATGTTCTCCGGCTACTGCGGCACGCTGATGACGCCGATGGCCGCCAACTTCAACATCGTGCCCGCCGCACTGCTGGAGTTGCCGGACCGCAACGCCGTGATCAAAGCGCAAATCCCCACCGGGGTGGCGCTGCTGGTAGTGAACATTTTCCTGCTCTACTTTTTGATGTTTTTATAGCCCACTGACTATGCTGAAAGCAGGGCCAGTGGGGAGGAACAACGATGCAGACTGTATTGATAACCGGGTTTGAACCCTTTGACGGTGAGCGCATTAACCCCTCCTGGGAGGTGGTGAAGCGGCTGCACGATATGGAGCTGGGCCGCGTGCACATTGTGGCGCGCCAGTTGCCCTGCGTGTTCCACCATGCGCTGGAAACGCTGGAGGCGGCAATTGCCGAGACGCAGCCCCGGCTGATTCTGGCGGTAGGGCAGGCGGGCGGCCGGGCGGAGATCAGCCTGGAACGGGTGGCGATTAACGTCGATGATGCGCGCATCCCCGACAACCAGGGGCAGCAGCCGATTGATGAGCCGATTGTGCCGGGCGGCCCGGCGGCCTACTTTTCACTGTTGCCGATCAAGGCGATTGTCGAGGGGTTGCGCGATGCGGGCATCCCGGCGGCGGTGTCCCAGACGGCCGGCACCTTTGTCTGTAACCATGTGATGTACGGGCTGCTGCACCACCTGCAGCAGAAAGGCAACCCGCGTATCCGGGGCGGGTTTATCCATATCCCGTACCTGCCGGAGCAGGCGGCGCGCCACCCCGGCAGCCCCAGCATGGCCGCCGACACCGTGCTGACGGCGCTGGAGCTGGCGATCGCCATCGCGCTCAATACCGAGCGGGATCTGCAGGTGGGCGGCGGCGCAACCCACTGATTTCACGCTTTTGGGCTATACTTCAAGGCAAAAAGAGGCACGGTTCGCCGTGCCTCTGTGTTGATAGGACGGGCAGGCGTGCGCGCCTGTTCTCTGTTGAGATAGCTAAGGAGCAGTACCCATGCCTGAAGGCCCGGAGATCCGGCGCGCGGCCGATAAGCTTGAAAAAGCGGTGGGCGGCAAACCCCTGACCTACGTCTGGTTCGCGTTTCCCCAGTTACAACCCTACCAGTCTGACCTGATCGGCTGCCGCGTGACCCGGTTTGAAACCCGCGGCAAAGCGCTGCTGACCCACTTTTCCAACGGCATGACGCTCTACAGCCACAACCAGTTGTATGGCGTCTGGCGGGTGGTCAAACCCGGCGAAGAACCGGCGGGCAAGCGCTCGCCGCGCGTGCGGCTGGAGACGGCGGAGAAGGCGGTGGTGCTGCTGAGTGCTTCCGACATCTCGTTATGGGTCACTGATGAGATCGAAACCCACCCGTTCCTGGCGCGCATCGGGCCGGACGTGCTGGACATGACCCTGACGCCCGACATGGTGCGCGAGCGGCTGATGTCCCCGGCGTTCCGCCGCCGCCAACTGGCGGGCACGCTGCTGGATCAGGCGTTTATCGCCGGGCTGGGCAACTATTTGCGGGCGGAGATCCTCTGGCAGGCGCAGCTGGCCCCGCACCACAAACCGCAGGATCTCAGCGAAGAACAGCGTGATGCGCTGGCCGACGCGGTGCTCAGCATCGCGCGCCTCTCTTACGCCACGCGCGGCAAAGCCAAAGAGAGCAAACACCACGGCGCGCTGTTCCGCTTCCGGGTGTTCCACCGCGCCGGGAAGCCGTGCGAACGCTGCGGCGGCATCATCGAGAAAACCACGCTCTCCTCCCGGCCGTTCTACTGGTGCCCGGCCTGCCAGCGATAGGCAGCCCGGCAGGCATCAGAAGGCGATTTTCACCCCAATCATCCCGGCATAGCCGTCGCTCTGTTGGTCAAACGCCTGCTGGTAACGGAACTCCCCGTAGGCGCTGGCGCTGTCACTGAGGGTGGCCGCCACGCCCAGCCCGGTTTGCCAATAACTGTTGCTGAACCCGGTCTGGATCTGCTGTGAGCCGACGCGCACCACCGGTTCATCACCGATAAAGGTGGTGGCGTCCAGCGTCAGGTAGGGCTGCCAGTTGCCCATCTCACGGAAGAGGCGCAGCCCGGCGCGCGCTTCGCCGCTGCTCTGCGCCACGCCGGAGACGGCGCTGATCTCATCCCGGAAGCCGTCCAGGTGCAGATACTGGTATTTCAGTTGCAACTGCGGCTCCAGTTTTACCCGGTTGCCGAGGTCAAACGGCTTCCCGGCTTCAACCGAGGCCGCGACCCCCATCCCATGCTGGGCGCTGTGCCCGGCGCTGAAGTAGTCATTATGGATCGTGCTGAGCTGGCCAATGATGTCGACATAGCCGCCATCGTCAGCCTGTACGCTGTAGTAGCCGCCAAGGCTGTAAATCTCACTCTCAATGCGGCCGGTGGCCACCGAGAGTGCCGGGTTCAGCGCGCGGCGGCGGTCTTCGGCGTCAGTGCGCTGGCTGCCGAGCGTCAGCACCCACCCGGCGCGGGTGGTGGCCGAGCCGCTGCGGTCTTCATAGAGATCGTTGCCCAGCTGCACATAGCGGGTTTCGCTGTCATAACTGAAGCGGCCCGCGTCGAAATCCTGCTGCTGGTCAAACAGGCGCAGCCAGCTGCCGTCCAGGCGCGCCACATCACCGCCGGTGCGCTGGTGGTAGGTGCCGAGCGCATCGAACAGGTAGCGCTGGTTGAGTACCGGTGCCGCCAGGTAGCCCGGCACCTCTTCACGCCAGGGCACGTCGTCGGGGCCGGGTTGCGGGGCAGGGAGCGGGTCGTCTGCGGGTGTATCATCCGGCGGCACATCGTCCGGCGTCACCGGTTCCGCAGTAAACGTAGAGCGCAGATACCAGTCGTCAGCGTCCTGCCCGCCACCCTGATAGAGGAAATAGTCGTAGGCGTCCACCGCCACCCGCTGCCCCAGCGCGACGGTGGCGTTGCTGCTGCCGTCCACCTGAATCACGTTGATGCCGTCGCCGGTGGTCAGCCCGCCGGAACCGCCGCGGTTATTGATGAACAGCCGGTAGTCGCCGCGCATCTCCCCGGTGACCACCAGCCGGTCGGTGGCGGTCTCGTTACCGGCCAGTGCCGCATTCAGCACCAGATTGCCGCCGCCGCTCAGGTCATGGGCGCGCAGGGTCGTATAACGATCGCCGCGGTGCTGCATGGCGATCGTGCCGCCGTTCAGCGCAAGCTGGTTGACGCGGCTGCTGTCTGTGACCGCCCACTGGCTGGTGGCGTCCAGGGTGAGCTGGTCAAGCGCCGGGGCAGCGCCCAGCCACTCTGACCCGTGGGTAAGACGCAGGGCGACATTGTTCTGTGCCGCCAGGGGATCAACCCGCACATCGCCGGTCAGGCGCGAATGGCCGTCCGCGTTAAGCGTGACCTCATCATGCACAAGATCGCCCGCCGCATTTTGGGCAACGTACGTCTCCAGCAAGATGCCGTTGCCGCCGGTAAGCCGGCTGCTGTTGGCGAGGTTGACGGTGATACCGCCGCCCAGGGCGAAGAGGGCCGATGCCTGGGCGCTCTGAAGGCGGCTGTTATCCAGCGTGACGGCAGTGGTAGCGGCGCGCAGGGCAGAATCATTGAGCATGGTGATGCCGTGGGCGTCGGCACCTTCGGCGGTAAGCTGGCTGTCGGTGAGGGTGATGGCGGCGTTGGCGTAGGTTTTTATCGCGTCAGCCTGGTTACCGGAAGCGCTGCCGGTCAGGGCGGTTGCCGTGATGCGGCTGTCGCCAAAGTTAAGCAGCAGGTTGCTGTTTTCGCCGGAGGTAGCGGCCGCCGCCCCATTTATTACCACGTCGCCGCCGCGTGCTGCGGCAATGGCGGCGCTGCGTTTACCGGCGGTGCTCAGCCGCAGATCGCGCGCCTCAGTGGTCGCTTCCGTGTAGAGCGCGTGTGAACTGCTCCCCAGCGTGGTGATGCGGCTGTTCTCTATCCTGAGCTGACCGCGGTTATCGATGGCGTGCCCGCCGCTGCCTTCGGTGGTCAGCGTCATGTCGGTGGCATCCATCTGTACGCTGTCATCCACCAGCCAGACGCCGTAACCGTTACCGGCGCGGATGCGGTAGTCACCGCCGTTGACCGTGACCCGGCTGTTGCCGCTGGCGTTGATCAGGTAGCTGGGCTGGCCGTCGGCCGCGCCGTTGACCTCGGCGGTCAAATCGTTCAGCGTGAGCTGCCCCTGCTGGCTGTCAGTGCCCGAGACGTTAAACAGATCCACCGTACCCAGTGTATCGACCCGCAGCGTGCCGCCGTTGAACTGCGCCTGGGTGCCGACCACATCCACCACTTCCATCGTCGGGGCGCTGCCGCGCGCGCTGTTGTCCACCGTGATGTGCAGGTTGTCGGCGCTCAGGGACGCACCCCGCTTTATTTGCAGTGCCGAAGTGCCGTCACGCATCGAAATAAGCGAGCCGGTGAGCGCCGCCGTGACATTCCCGGCAAGTTCAATGCCTTTGGCTAATTCCGCATTGATATTGATGGTGATATTTTCTGCCGTCAGCAGGGTAGGCGGCAGGTTATTTTCCCCGTCGGCGGCGATGCCTTTCCCTATTTTTCCGTCTACCGTCAGGGTGCTGTCGGTGAGGGTGAGTTGGCTGCCGTTACTCAGGGTGACGGCATTACCGCTGTCGCTATAAATATCCGCGCCTTTCAGGGTATGGGGTGCGCCGTCATTAATGATGCGCGGGCTGCGATCCTCCGCCCAGGCAGCGGCCAGCGGGGGCAGGCTGCAGAGCAGCCCGGCAATGACGGTTTTACGAAACAGGGGGCGGGGTCGGTTACGCATTTTTCTTCCTGAAAGCCGGCGTGAATAAAAAACACCCCACCGCAAAGGGGCGACGGGCAGGGTGCGTAAAAGGCGGGAAAATAGAGGGGCGGGAAGGGGTTTTCAACCCTTTTCTTATTCCCTGACGTAACGTCAGGCTTAGGTATTGAATAAGAAATGGTTAAGAAAAATATGGATTTCGCGAATAGTTAAATTCTATTCACAATATAAATAATGCAAAGGAAAAGAGGAGCTGAAAATAATTAATTTCCGCTGCCCAGACGAAAAAAAAACCGGGATGCCCAAGCATCCCGGTTGAGGTAGTACGCCGTGCAGGCGGTTATTTTTTCAGCTGGCTTTTGAAGTCGCGCTGATCGTAACCGGTGTAGAGCTGGCGCGGACGGGCGATTTTGATGCCGTCCTGGTGCATTTCGTTCCAGTGCGCAATCCAGCCGATGGTACGTGCCATCGCGAAGATCACGGTGAACATCGAGGACGGGATTTTCATCGCTTTCAGGATGATGCCGGAGTAGAAATCGACGTTCGGGTAGAGTTTGCGCTCGATGAAGTACGGGTCGTTCAGCGCGATGTGCTCCAGCTCCATGGCGACTTCCAGCAGGTCGTCTTTCATGTTCAGCTCGTTGAGCACTTCATGGCAGGTTTCACGCATCACGGTGGCACGCGGGTCGTAGTTCTTGTAGACGCGGTGGCCGAAGCCCATCAGGCGGAACGAGTCGTTTTTGTCTTTCGCGCGGCGCACGAATTCCGGGATGTGCTCCACGGTGTTGATCTCTTCCAGCATCTTCAGGCAGGCTTCGTTCGCGCCGCCGTGGGCAGGCCCCCACAGCGAGGCGATGCCCGCCGCGATACAGGCGAACGGGTTCGCGCCGCTGGAACCGGCGGTACGCACGGTAGAGGTGGAGGCGTTCTGCTCATGGTCTGCGTGCAGGATCAGGATGCGGTCCATGGCGCGTTCCAGCACCGGGTTCACCTTGTACTCTTCGCACGGGGTGGCGAACATCATGTGCAGGAAGTTACCGGCGTAGGAGAGGTCGTTACGCGGGTACACAAACGGCTGGCCGATGGAGTATTTGTAGCACATCGCGGCCACGGTCGGCATTTTCGACAGCAGGCGGAAGGCCGCAATCTCACGGTGGCGCTCATTTTCCACGTCGATGGAGTCGTGGTAGAAGGCTGCCAGCGCACCGGTCACGCCGCACAGCACCGCCATCGGGTGCGAGTCACGGCGGAAGCCGTGGAACAGGCGGGTGATCTGCTCATGCACCATGGTATGGCGGGTCACGGTGGTACGGAATTCGTCAAACTGCGCTTTGGTCGGCGCTTCGCCGTACAGCAGGATATAGCTCACTTCCAGATAGTTGGACTCTTGCGCCAGCTGGTCAATCGGGAAGCCGCGGTGCAGCAGAACACCCTCATCGCCGTCGATGTAGGTGATTTTGGATTCACAGGATGCGGTGGAGGTGAAACCAGGATCGAAGGTAAACAGCCCCTGGGAACCCAGCTTGCGGATATCAATCTCCTCCTGACCCAGGGTGCCGGAAAGCACGTCCAGTTCAATCGGGTCACTGCCCTCCAGGGTCAGTGTCGCTTTCTTATCAGCCATTTTACTGTCTCCTTAGCGCCTTATTATTAAAATCTGTCACAACCGGGCTGTCAGCGCCGGCAGATGCCGGCCACGTGCCGCAACGGAGCATGAGCGGCTGTAAAAGAGGAGGGTACAGCGTTCATGACGAGCAGCTTACGGTGTTACGCCTGGGGGGCGGCCCTTTGTTAAAGACCAGTAAAAGGACAGACCAATAAAAGGCGGACAAGCTGCATTCCGGGTTGTTAACGACTCGGTAGATCTTGGGTAACCGGATTCATCACCCTACGGCATCACCTTATGACCTATCGCGCCGCCTGCCGTTAAATCAAGTGCAGCCGCTACAGGTTTTTCACATAACAAGCGAATTTTCGCAAAGTCTACCCGCTTTTTGCAAAGTACACTGTTGCATATCTTATGCTCCCAGGGAAGTACCGATCTGAGAAGCCTGATGTCGTCGGGGAGTGGGCATGCCTATTTGTAATAGAAATGTTGATCTATTGTCAAACTAGATAATTAATTTTGTATCTTTTGTGAATTTTGTGGCGCAGATCACTGTTTTGGGGAAATGTGACCAAAGGGTTTGTGTGGCAATTGTAATGAGAATGTGAACGACCTATACTGCCGCCAGGTCTCCGGAACACCCTGAAGTAGGAGCACCCAGCGTTAATAAGACCGCGCCGTTTAAGCACAGTGGATGTTGATGTTTGAGCGCGTGACGTGAAGGGCCAAGGCTCTTAACGCTGTCTGATCCCACCCAGGCCGGAGGAAGGAAAATAATAAGAGCTGTGTGGGCTAATCCGTGAAAAAACAAAGACCTGTCAACCTGGATCTGCAAACGATCCGGTTCCCCGTTACTGCGATAGCGTCAATTTTACACCGAGTCTCTGGCGTAATCACCTTCGTTGCGGTGGGTATCCTCCTCTGGCTTCTGGGCATTTCCCTCTCCTCTGAGGAAGGGTTTATGCAGGCAGCGGCCATTATGAATAGCGGGTTCGTTAAATTCATATTTTGGGGAATCCTGACTGCGCTTGCCTATCACATCTGCGGTGGCATCCGTCACTTGTTAATGGATTTTGGCATGATCGAAGAGAGTTTGGCCGCCGGTACCCGCTCAGCCTACGTGGCGATAGGGCTGACCGTCGTGCTGTCAATTCTGGCTGGAGTTTTGGTATGGTAAGCAATGTCTCAGCATTAGGGCGCAACGGCGTGCACGACTGGCTTCTGATTCGTGCCTCAGCCATCATTATCACCCTGTATATCATCTACCTGTTGGGCTTCGTGCTCATCGCCCCCCCGATTACGTTTGCCGTCTGGCACGATTTCTTCGCCTCCCCGGTCACGAAAGTATTCACCCTGCTGGCGCTGTTTTCGACCCTGGTTCACGCCTGGATCGGCATGTGGCAGGTATTAACGGACTATATGAAACCCTTCGCCTACCGACTGATGGTGCATTTCGCCGTGGTCGTGGCGCTGCTGGCTTACTTAATTTATGGATCTATCGTGGTGTGGGGAGTGTAAATGAATCTGCCGGTCAGAACGTTTGATGCAGTGGTGGTAGGCGCCGGCGGTGCCGGTATGCGCGCCGCCCTGCAAATTTCACAAATGGGCCTCTCCTGTGCCCTGGTTTCCAAAGTCTTCCCAACCCGCTCCCACACGGTATCTGCACAGGGCGGCATTACTGTCGCGCTGGGCAACAGCCATGAGGACAACTGGGAATGGCACATGTATGACACCGTCAAAGGCTCCGACTACATCGGTGACCAGGACGCCATCGAATATATGTGCAAAACCGGCCCGGAAGCGATTCTGGAGCTGGAACACATGGGCCTGCCGTTCTCCCGCCTGGATGACGGCCGCGTCTACCAGCGCCCGTTCGGCGGCCAGTCCAAGAATTTCGGCGGTGAGCAGGCGGCGCGTACCGCGGCGGCCGCTGACCGTACCGGCCATGCGCTGCTGCATACCCTTTATCAGCAGAACCTGAAAAACGGCACCACCATCTTCTCCGAGTGGTATGCGCTGGATCTGGTGAAAAACCAGGACGGCGACGTGCTGGGCTGTACCGCCATCTGCATCGAATCCGGTGAAGTGGTCTACTTCAAGGCGAAAGCCACGGTGCTGGCCACCGGCGGCGCGGGCCGTATCTACCAGTCCACCACCAACGCCCACATCAACACCGGTGACGGCGTCGGCATGGCGCTGCGCGCCGGGGTGCCGGTGCAGGACATGGAGATGTGGCAGTTCCACCCGACCGGCATCGCCGGGGCCGGGGTACTGGTCACCGAAGGGTGCCGCGGCGAAGGCGGTTACCTGCTGAATAAAGATGGCGAGCGCTTTATGGAGCGTTACGCGCCGAATGCCAAAGACCTGGCCGGCCGTGACGTGGTGGCGCGTTCCATCATGATTGAAATCCGCGAAGGCCGCGGCTGTGACGGCCCGTGGGGCCCGCACGCCAAGCTGAAGCTCGACCACCTCGGCAAAGATGTGCTGGAGTCCCGCCTGCCGGGCATCCTGGAGCTTTCCCGCACCTTCGCCCACGTTGACCCGGTGAAAGAGCCGATTCCGGTGATCCCGACCTGCCACTACATGATGGGCGGTATCCCGACTAAGGTCACCGGCCAGGCGCTGCGCCTGAATGCCAAGGGTGAAGATGAGGTGATCCCGGGGCTGTTCGCGGTGGGCGAAATCGCCTGCGTCTCGGTACACGGTGCCAACCGCCTCGGCGGCAACTCACTGCTCGACCTGGTGGTGTTCGGCCGTGCGGCCGGGATGCACCTCCAGGAGTCACTGATGGAGCAGGGCACGCTGCGCGATGCCACCAACGACGACATCGACGTCGCCCTTGAGCGCCTCAACCGCTGGAACACCACCCGTTCCGGTGAAGACCCGGTGGAGATCCGCAAGGCGCTGCAGGCCTGTATGCAGAATAACTTCTCGGTGTTCCGTGAAGGTGACGCGATGGCGAAAGGGCTGGAAGAGCTGCGGGGTATCCGCGAGCGGCTGAAAAATGCGCGCCTCGACGACACCTCCAGCGAATTCAACACCCAGCGCATCGAGTGCCTGGAGCTGGATAACCTGATGGAGACCGCGTTCTCCACTGCCGTGTCCGCCAATTTCCGTACCGAGAGCCGCGGCGCGCACAGCCGCTTCGACTTCCCGGACCGTGATGATGAGAACTGGTTGTGCCACACGCTCTATGAGCCGCAAACCGAGAGCATGACCCGTCGTCAAGTGAACATGCAGCCGACACTGCGCCCGGCCTTCCCGCCGAAAGCGCGTACTTACTAGTCAGCAGCATGTTGCGCAGGAGCCAGAGATGAAACTTGAATTTTCGATTTACCGCTACAACCCGGACGTCGATGCCGCGCCCCACATGAAAGACTACGTGCTCGAGGCCGAAGAGGGCCGCGACATGATGCTGCTGGACGCGCTGATCCAGCTCAAGGAGCAGGACCCGTCCCTGACGTTCCGCCGCTCCTGCCGTGAGGGGGTCTGCGGCTCTGACGGCCTCAACATGAACGGCAAAAACGGCCTGGCCTGTATCACGCCGATCTCCGCGCTGCGCAACGGCAGCAAGAAGATTGTGATCCGCCCTTTGCCCGGCCTGCCGGTGATCCGCGATCTGGTCGTGGACATGGGACAATTCTATAAGCAGTATGAGAGAATTAAGCCTTACCTGTTGAATGATGGGCAGAATCCGCCGGCGCGTGAGTACCTGCAAACGCCGGACCAGCGGGAAAAACTCGATGGCCTCTACGAGTGCATCCTGTGCGCCTGCTGCTCGACCTCCTGCCCGTCGTTCTGGTGGAACCCGGACAAGTTCGTCGGCCCGGCCGGTCTGCTGGCGGCTTACCGCTTCCTGATCGACAGCCGCGACACCGAGACCCAGGCGCGCCTGGACGACCTGGACGACGCCTTCAGCGTGTTCCGCTGCCACAGCATCATGAACTGTGTCAGTGTTTGTCCGAAAGGGCTGAACCCGACCAAGGCGATCGGGCATATCAAGTCTATGCTGTTACAACGCGGCGCGTAAGCACCGCGATGCCGGGGGCCTGCGGGTTCCCGGCGGTTTTACCGCACCGGGCCGCGCCCGGCAGAGGCGGCAGAAACCTTTGAAAGCGGCCGCGCAGACCGTTTTCAAAGGTTCCTTTACGGGCCATCCGCTCGTACCGCATGAACCGTAATCCGGCACACCGTTATACGGCACAACGATGTATGTTAACCACGGCGAAAACTAAAGCTACAAAGCTTAAGGGATCATGATGCAGAACGGCGCAATGAAGGCCTGGCTGGATTCCTCCTATCTGGCGGGCGCGAACCAGTCTTACATAGAGCAGCTCTATGAAGACTTCTTAACCGATCCGGGCTCCGTAGAAGATAGCTGGCGTTCTATTTTCCAACAGCTACCCACCGCGGGTGTCAAACCCGATCAGCTCCACTCAAAAACCCGGGATTACTTCCGCCGTCTGGCGAAGGATGCCTCCCGTTACTCCGCGGCGATCAACGATCCCGACACCGACGCCAAACAGGTGAAAGTGTTGCAGCTGATCAACGCCTTCCGCTTCCGCGGGCATCAGCAGGCTGATCTCGACCCCCTCGGGCTGTGGACGCGGGAAGAGGTGCCGGATCTTGACCCGGCCTACCACAACCTGACCGAAGCGGATTTCCAGGAGACGTTCAACGTCGGTTCCTTTGCCATCGGCAAAGAGACCATGCAGCTCGGCGAGCTGTACCAGGCGCTGAAACAGACCTATTGCGGCCCGATCGGCGCCGAATATATGCACATCACCAACACGGAAGAGAAACGCTGGATCCAGCAGCGCATCGAATCCGCGGTGGGCCGCGCCTCCTTCAGCAGCGATGAGAAAAAGCGCTTCCTGAAAGAGCTGACGGCAGCAGAAGGGCTGGAACGCTACCTGGGCGCGAAATTCCCGGGCGCGAAACGCTTCTCGCTGGAAGGCGGCGACGCGCTGGTGCCGATGCTCAAAGAGATGATCCGCCACGCCGGTAAAAACGGCACCCGTGAAGTGGTGCTGGGCATGGCGCACCGCGGCCGCCTGAACGTGCTGATTAACGTGCTGGGCAAAAAGACCGAAGAGCTGTTTGACGAGTTCGCCGGTAAGCACAAAGAGCACCTCGGCACCGGTGACGTGAAATACCACATGGGCTTCTCCTCCGACGTGGAAACCGAAGGCGGCATGGTGCACCTCGCCCTGGCCTTCAACCCGTCGCACCTGGAGATTGTCAGCCCGGTGGTGATGGGCTCTGTGCGCGCCCGCCGCGACCGCCTCGACGAAGGCCGCAGCAACATGGTCTTGCCGATCACCATCCACGGTGACGCCGCCATCGCCGGGCAGGGCGTGGTTCAGGAAACCCTGAACATGTCCCAGGCGCGCGGCTACGAAGTGGGCGGCACGGTACGCATCGTGATCAACAACCAGGTGGGCTTCACCACCTCGAACCCACAAGATGCGCGCTCCACCGAATACTGTACTGACATCGCGAAAATGGTGCAGGCACCGATTTTCCACGTGAATGCGGATGACCCGGAAGCGGTGGCCTTTGTCACCCGCCTGGCGTTGGATTTCCGTAACACCTTCAAGCGTGACGTGATGATCGATCTGGTGTGCTACCGCCGCCACGGCCATAACGAAGCGGATGAGCCGAGCGCGACCCAGCCGCTGATGTACGCCAAGATCAAGAAGCACCCGACGCCGCGCAAACTCTATGCGGATCGCCTGAGCGAGACGCAGGTTGCCAGCCTGGAAGATGCCACGGAAATGATCAACCTCTACCGTGACGCGCTGGACCGCGGCGACTGTGTGGTGGAAGAGTGGCGTCCGATGAACATGCACTCCTTTACCTGGTCGCCGTACCTCAACCACGAGTGGGATGAACCCTACCCGAGCACCGTTGAGATGAAGCGCCTGCAGGAGCTGGCCCGCCGCATCAGCACCATCCCGGAAGGGATTGAGGTGCAGTCGCGCGTCGCCAAAATCTACAACGACCGCAAAGAGATGGCCGAAGGCAACAAAGCTTTTGACTGGGGCGGCGCGGAGAACCTGGCTTACGCCACGCTGGTGGACGAAGGGGTGCCGGTGCGCCTGTCGGGTGAAGACAGCGGCCGCGGCACCTTCTTCCACCGCCATGCGGTAGTGCACAACCAGAAAAACGGCGCCGTCTATGTGCCGCTGGCCAACATCCACAACAGCCAGGGCGAATTCCGCGTCTGGGACTCCGTGCTGTCGGAAGAGGCCGTGCTGGCGTTTGAATATGGCTACGCTACCGCAGAGCCGCGCACCCTGACCATCTGGGAAGCGCAGTTCGGTGACTTCGCCAACGGCGCGCAGGTGGTGATCGACCAGTTCATCAGCTCCGGCGAGCAGAAATGGGGCCGGATGTGCGGCCTGGTGATGCTGCTGCCGCACGGCTACGAAGGGCAGGGGCCGGAGCACTCCTCCGCACGCCTCGAGCGCTACCTCCAGCTCTGCGCTGAGCAGAATATGCAGGTGTGCGTGCCGTCAACCCCGGCACAGGTTTACCACATGCTGCGTCGCCAGGCGCTGCGCGGGATGCGCCGCCCGCTGATCGTGATGTCGCCGAAATCCCTGCTGCGCCACCCGCTGGCGGTCTCCAGCCTGGATGAGCTGGCGAACGGCACCTTCGAACCGGCCATCGGTGAAGTGGATGCGCTCGACCCGAAACAGGTTAAACGTGTGGTGATGTGCTCCGGGAAGGTCTACTACGACCTGCTGGAACAGCGCCGCAAAAACGAGCAGACCGATGTGGCGATTATCCGCATCGAGCAGCTCTATCCGTTCCCGCATCAGGCAGTGCAGGCGGTACTGGCGCAGTATGCCCACGTACACGACTTCGTCTGGTGCCAGGAAGAGCCGCTGAACCAGGGTGCCTGGTACTGCAGCCAGCACAACTTCCGTGAGGTGATTCCTTTCGGGGCTTCTTTACGTTACGCCGGGCGTGCGGCTTCTGCTTCGCCGGCCGTGGGCTATATGTCCGTTCACCAGAAGCAGCAACAAGATCTGGTTAATGACGCGCTGAACGTTGATTAATACATAAGGATAGATAATGAGTAGCGTAGATATTCTGGTTCCTGACCTCCCTGAATCGGTCGCGGATGCTACCGTGGCCACCTGGCACAAAAAACCGGGTGATACCGTCGCGCGCGATGAAGTGCTGGTAGAAATCGAAACCGATAAAGTGGTGCTGGAAGTGCCGGCCTCTGAGGCGGGCATTCTGGACAGCGTACTGGAAGATGAAGGCGCCACCGTGACCTCGCGTCAGATCCTGGCGCGCCTGCGCCCGGGCAACAGCAGCGGCAAGCCGAGCGAAGAGAAGAGCCAGGCCAAGGAGCCGACCCCGGCCCAGCGCCAGACGGCAAGCCTGGAAGAGGAGAGCAACGACGCCCTCAGCCCGGCCATCCGCCGCCTGATCGCCGAACATAACCTCGATGCCTCCGCCATTAAAGGCAGCGGCGTCGGTGGCCGTCTGACCCGTGAAGACGTTGAGCAGTTCCTGGCGAAAGCCCGCGCTGACCAGCCGGCCGCCAAAGCGCCGGAAAGCGCCCCGGCCGCCAGCCCGGCCCCGGCCCTGGGCGGCCGCAGTGAAAAACGCGTCCCGATGACCCGCCTGCGCAAACGCGTGGCCGAGCGTCTGCTGGAGGCGAAAAACAGCACTGCGATGCTGACCACCTTCAACGAAATCAACATGAAGCCGATCATGGATCTGCGCAAGCAGTACGGCGAAGCGTTTGAAAAACGCCACGGCGTGCGCCTGGGCTTCATGTCCTTCTACCTGAAAGCGGTCGTGGAAGCGCTGAAACGCTTCCCGGAAGTCAACGCCTCGATCGACGGCGAAGATGTGGTTTACCACAACTACTTCGACATCAGTATTGCCGTCTCCACGCCGCGCGGCCTGGTCACCCCGGTACTGCGTGATGTGGATACGCTGGGCATGGCAGACATCGAGAAGAGCATCAAAGAGCTGGCGGTGAAAGGGCGTGACGGCAAGCTGAAAGTGGAAGAGCTGACCGGCGGTAACTTCACCATCACCAACGGCGGGGTCTTCGGGTCACTGATGTCTACGCCGATCATCAACCCGCCGCAGAGCGCCATCCTGGGGATGCACGCCATCAAAGATCGCCCGATGGCGGTCAATGGCCAGGTGGTTATCCTGCCGATGATGTATCTGGCGCTCTCTTACGATCACCGCCTGATCGACGGCCGCGAGTCCGTGGGCTTCCTGGTGACGATCAAAGAGATGCTGGAAGATCCGTCCCGCCTGCTGCTGGACGTCTAAGCCATTGCCGGGCACCGTGCGCGGTGCCCGATAACGTACACATGGTCGTGCCATGGCCCGGTACGCGGAATGTCCGCGGTGGGTCAGGGGGGCGGCTGAGTCTTTCAGACCTGAATGGATAGAACATCATGAACTTACACGAGTATCAGGCAAAACAACTTTTTGCACGGTATGGCCTGCCTGCGCCGACCGGTTATGCCTGCACGACCCCGCGTGAAGCGGAAGAGGCGGCCTCCAAAATTGGTGCCGGCCCGTGGGTGGTAAAGTGCCAGGTACATGCCGGCGGCCGCGGTAAAGCGGGCGGCGTTAAAGTCGTGAAAAGCAAGGAAGAGATCCGCGCTTTCGCTGAGCAGTGGCTGGGCAAAAAACTGGTGACCTACCAGACAGATGCCAACGGCCAGCCGGTTCACCAGATCCTGGTGGAAGCGGCAACCGACATCGAAAAAGAGCTGTACCTGGGTGCCGTGGTTGACCGCAGCTCCCGCCGCGTGGTGTTCATGGCGTCAACTGAAGGCGGCGTGGAAATTGAGAAAGTGGCGGAAGAGACCCCGCACCTGATCCACAAAATGGCCCTCGACCCGCTGACCGGCCCGCAGCCGTACCAGGGCCGCGAGCTGGCCTTCAAACTCGGCCTGACCGGCAAACAGGTTCAGCAGTTCACCAAGATCTTTATGGGTCTGGCGAATATCTTCCTGGAGCGCGACCTGGCGCTGATCGAGATCAACCCGCTGGTGATCACCAAGCAGGGCGACCTGATCTGCCTCGACGGCAAACTGGGCGCGGACGGCAATGCCCTGTTCCGCCAGCCGGAACTGCGTGAAATGCAGGACCCGAGCCAGGAAGATGCCCGTGAAGCCCATGCAGCCCAGTGGGAGCTGAACTACGTGGCGCTGGACGGTAACATCGGCTGTATGGTGAACGGCGCCGGTCTGGCGATGGGCACCATGGACATCGTGAAACTGCACGGCGGTGACCCGGCCAACTTCCTCGACGTCGGCGGCGGCGCGACCAAAGAGCGCGTGACCGAAGCGTTCAAAATCATCCTCTCTGACGAAAAAGTGAAAGCGGTCTTCGTCAACATCTTCGGCGGCATCGTGCGTTGCGACCTGATCGCAGACGGCATCATCGGTGCGGTTTCTGAAGTGGGTGTCAGCGTGCCGGTAGTGGTGCGTCTGGAAGGGAACAATGCCGAACTGGGTGCCCAGAAACTGGCAGAAAGCGGCCTGAATATTATTGCAGCGACCAGCCTGACGGATGCGGCGCAGCGCGTTGTTGCGGCAGTGGAGGGGAAATAATGTCCATTTTAATCAATAAAGAGACCAAAGTAATCTGTCAGGGCTTCACCGGCAGCCAGGGCACGTTCCACTCCGAGCAGGCGATCGCCTACGGAACCAAAATGGTCGGCGGCGTCACGCCGGGCAAAGGCGGCACCGAGCACCTCGGCCTGCCGGTGTTCAACACCGTGCGTGAAGCGGTTGAGCAGACCGGTGCCACCGCGTCTGTTATCTACGTACCGGCCCCGTTCTGTAAAGACTCTATCCTGGAAGCGCTGGATGCCGGCATTAAGCTGATCATCTGCATCACCGAAGGCATCCCGACGCTGGATATGCTGGTGGTGAAAGCCAAGCTGGAGCAGACTGACGCGCGCATGATCGGCCCGAACTGCCCGGGTGTGATCACCCCGGGTGAGTGCAAAATCGGCATCATGCCGGGCCACATCCACAAGCCGGGCAAAGTGGGCATCGTCTCCCGCTCCGGTACCCTGACCTATGAAGCGGTGAAACAGACCACGGATTACGGTTTCGGCCAGTCAAGCTGCGTCGGTATCGGCGGCGACCCGATCCCGGGCTCCAACTTCATCGACATTCTGAAGCTGTTCCAGGAAGACCCGCAGACCGAAGTGATCGTCATGATCGGTGAAATCGGCGGTAACGCGGAAGAAGAAGCGGCGGCGTACATCAAAGAGCACGTCACCAAGCCGGTGGTCGGCTACATCGCCGGTGTGACCGCGCCGAAAGGCAAACGCATGGGCCATGCCGGTGCGATCATCGCCGGCGGCAAAGGCACGGCGGATGACAAATTCGCCGCGCTGGAAGCAGCCGGTGTGAAAACCGTGCGCAGCCTGGCAGACATCGGCGAAGCGGTGAAATCCCTGCTGCCGAACTGAGCCGCACCCGCGCATAACCCATCAGGATAACCCGTTATCCCGATACAGAGGCCACCGTAAGGTGGCCTTTTTTATGGCAGAAAAAGCGGGATAAAGGGATAAGCGCCGCCGCAGGCCTGCCCCCGGGTGGGGGCAGGGGTACGGGCAGACGTCACGGGCAGGTCAATAAGCGGCGAGATTGCCATGGCCGGAGGCGCTGCTGTTGCTGTCCATGCTGGTCGATTGCTTGGTCACCGGCTGGAAATCGACCACCATGTTAAAGTGAGAGAGGTAGTTGCCCGGGATCGACTGGGCAGCGCTGATAATCTCTTCAGGTGCATCCGTCAATGCCGGCATGACAGGGGTGTCACCGTCACTCTGGCCGGAGGCCGTGGCCGCCGCACCGCTGGCTTTCTCCAGCGCAAAAGTCTGGTCAGCGCCTGGGGCATAGCAGGTGCGCAGAGACAGGCTGAGTTTATCGTCACTTAACGTCAGGCAACGCTGGGTGCCGGACAACCAGCTGCGCAGCCGGCCGCGATCGCCGCTCCATTTCTGATTGTTGCTCCCGCTGCAAGGCCAGAAAATGATCGACGCATTCTCTTTATTCTTACCGTCTTTAACGTCCAGGCATTGGTTGCCAAGTTTCAGCTGGTCATGTTCAAGGTGAATGCGCTGTTTCTCCGGCACCGGGCTGCCGCACCGTTCAACTATCGCTTTTGCCCCTTTCACATTCGGCGTGCTCCCTTGCGTGGCTACGCACTGGCCGGTGGATTTCAGCAACAATTGATGATGGGTAAAGTTATCCCGGTTTTTACTGATGATTGACTGAATCAGCCCTTTGCCGGGGAAGTCTGCGGCAATAATCCCGGTATCGGTAATATTATCGTTATTATTAAGGTAGTTTTTTGTTAACGTATTGGTGCCTTCAAAAGCGATGGTACAAATACCGATAAAACAGGAGACGCGGGGGAAGTCCGGGTAGCGATGTTTCCAGCCCGGCGTGGTCAGGCCGGTGGCGAGGCGACCCGCTGAGGTGCCGGCGCTGGAGTGGCCGCTGGCGACAAAATAGGGGAAGGAGCCGCCGGAGCCGCTCAGGTGGTTAATGGTAATGTTACTGTTCGTATTACTGCTGTTAATAAAGTCCTTTATCTTTTCCCATTTACTGTATTGAGACCAGTTGGTTTTCATCTGGTAATCATCTTGTTTAGCGATATCGCTAAAATTATACCCCTGCGCATTCCCGGATAAACCATCATAAATGACCACGATTTTTCCGCGCATCTCTCCCAGGGTTGGCTGTTTATTTCCCATAAAAGTCCGGGGGAATTTAAAGGCCTTATTGTATTTTTGGAAATAGGCATCCAGGGTTTCATTTATCGTGCGGGTATTATCAGCCGGCTTATGCTCCTCTTTAATCCGCATAAATACGGTTTCACTAGGGTTAGCCGCGAGGAATGCCGTGGTTTGCGAGAGCACATCATCAAAATTCAGATGCTGATAGACGGAGCCGTGGTGGATGGCAAAGTGGTTATCGATGTGGCGCACGCGGATATCCAGGTAGCGAATACCGGCGTTCAGCTGCTGGCTGATGGTCATCACCTGGTTAGCGATGGCGGCACCGCCATACCGGGAGCCGGAATCATGGGTGCCGGGAATGCTTAACCGGCCCAGCGGCGTGCTGTCTTCAATATCACTCATCCAGCGGGTGCGGGAATAGTCCATATAACTTGAGTCATGGCTATAACCGTCATCCTTATGGGCCTGTGCTGTTCCGCAAAGCATGGCCAGCAGCGGAATAGCCAGCAATGTAAATTTATTCATAAAACGTTATACCTTTAATTAACAGGGAGCGGGGGGAATATAAACGGGCGCGATTCTAAAAGCCCCCGATAATAGCGTCAATAAATAGCCGGTAAATACGCCGGGTTGGGATATTTTCCGCGTGATAATTGGGAACTCTTCCCTGAACTATTTATTATCTTATGGGTGAATAGCGGTTTTATTGACCATCTCATGCGGGATATAGTTGTTATCATTGTGTTTCGGTTTTTAACAATTCTAACAAGTAAAACCAAATTCAAGCGTTAAGAATGAAACTGGCAACAAAACTGATACAACGCAATTTTTTGTGTGGCACAAAAGTAAATGAATTGATTTTAATTGATTTAGATCAAGTTTCGTTATGCGCCTTATTTGCGAGAATTTGATCAGCTCAGAAAAAGTAAACAATCCTCAAAAAGGCCTATTTATTGTGAGGGTATAGCGGCGTACTATATCCGCGCTTAAAAGCCGCTGAGAAAAAACAGCACAGCGCTGTTAATAAAGCAGGAGAGTTAAAAAAGCAGGAGAGTTAAAAACGGTAAGTTTTTAATGACCCTGAATATCGTCTTTGTTGCCCGAAAGTCCTCCGCTTCCCGCGCCGGCAGGGGAGGGCGTTCCGGCAGCATTTTTTTGGGTACACACTGCGGGTTAACCGGTTTCGCTGCGGTGGCCTGCGCACCATGGGTTGAAGTCTTCCTGCGAGAGGCAAGGAGTCATTATGTTGGATGTTGTCGAGCTGTCACGTTTACAGTTTGCCCTCACAGCCATGTACCATTTCCTGTTTGTCCCGCTGACGCTCGGTATGGCGTTTCTGCTGGCGATCATGGAAACGGTGTATGTGCTGTCGGGCAAACAGATCTACAAAGATATGACCAAATTCTGGGGCAAGCTGTTTGCGGTCAACTTCGCCCTGGGGGTCGCAACCGGCCTGACCATGGAGTTCCAGTTCGGGACGAACTGGTCCTACTTTTCCCACTACGTCGGCGACATCTTTGGCGCGCCGCTGGCCATTGAAGGGCTGATGGCCTTTTTCCTGGAGTCCACACTGGTGGGCCTGTTCTTCTTTGGCTGGGATCGCCTGAGTAAAGTGCAGCACATGACGGTGACCTGGCTGGTGGCGCTCGGCTCCAACCTCTCGGCGCTCTGGATCCTGGTCGCCAATGGCTGGATGCAGAACCCGATCGCCTCGGAGTTCAACTACGAAACCATGCGTATGGAGATGGTCAGCTTCGCCGACCTGGTGTTCAACCCGGTAGCGCAGGTGAAGTTCGTGCATACCGTGGCGGCCGGTTACTGCACCGGCGCGATGTTCATCATGGGCATCAGCTCCTATTACCTGCTGAAAGGGCGCGATCTGGCGTTTGCCAAACGTTCCTTCGCCATTGCCGCCAGTTTCGGCATGGCGGCGGTGCTCTCGGTGATTGTGCTGGGGGATGAGTCCGGCTATGAGATGGGCGATGTGCAGAAGGTCAAACTGGCGGCGATTGAAGCGGAGTGGGAGACGCAGCCCGCGCCGGCTAATTTCACGCTGATCGGCCTGCCGGATCAGGACAATATGGAGAACCACTACAGCCTCCAGATCCCGTACCTGCTGGGCATCATTGCCACCCGCTCTGTGGATCAGCAGGTCACCGGCCTGCGTGAGCTGATGGGCCAGCATGAGCTGCGCATCCGTAACGGGATGAAAGCCTATTCGCTGCTGGAAGCGCTGCGCGCCGGTAACACCGACCCGGCAGTGCGCGAGGCGTTCAACCGCAGCAAGCAGGATCTCGGCTACGGCATGTTGCTCAAACGCTATACCGACACCATCACCGACGCCACCGACGAGCAGATTGCGCAGGCCACCAAAGACTCTATCCCACGGGTGGCTCCGCTTTACTTCTCGTTCCGCATTATGGTGGCCTGCGGCGTGATGATGCTGCTGGTGATCGGCGTCTCCTTTATTACCGTGCTGCGCGGGCGCATCGGCCGGATGCGCTGGCTGCACCGCGCCGCGCTCTACGCCATCCCGCTGCCGTGGATCGCCATCGAGTCCGGCTGGTTTGTGGCAGAGTATGGCCGCCAGCCCTGGGCGATTGGTGAGGTGCTGCCGACCGCGGTGGCGAACTCCTCCCTGACCGCCGGTGACATTCTTTTCTCGATGCTGTTGATCTGCGGCCTTTACACCCTGTTCCTGGTGATTGAAATGTACCTGATGTTCAAATTTGCCCGCCTGGGGCCGAGCAGCCTGAAGACCGGCCGCTACCACTTTGAACAGCCGGCGGTCGCCGAGCCGGTTCCCACCCTTATTGCCACCCAGCCGCAGGTTCAGTAAAGGAGCGCCACAATGTTTGATTACGAGGTATTGCGTGTTGTCTGGTGGGGGTTGATCGGTGTGCTGCTGATCGGCTTCGCCGTGACGGACGGGTTTGACATGGGGGTCGGGGTGCTGCTGCGCATCCTGGGCCGCACAGACACCGAGCGCCGGGTGATGATTAACGCCATCGCCCCGCACTGGGACGGCAACCAGGTGTGGCTGATCACCGCCGGCGGCGCGCTGTTCGCCGCCTGGCCGATGGTCTACGCCGCGGCGTTCTCCGGTTTCTACATCGCGATGATCCTGGTGCTCGCCGCGCTGTTTTTCCGCCCGCTCGGCTTTGACTACCGCGCCAAAGTGGATGACCGCCGCTGGCGCAACCTGTGGGACTGGGGCATCTTTATCGGCAGTTTTGTGCCGGCGCTGGTGTTCGGCGTGGCCTTCGGCAACCTGTTGCAGGGCGTACCCTTCCATGTGGATGCCTACCTGCGGCTCTTCTATACCGGCAACTTCTTCCAGCTGCTCAACCCCTTCGGCCTGCTGGCGGGCGTCGTCAGCCTGACGATGCTGGTGACGCAGGGCGCGGCCTACCTGCAGATGCGCACCACCGGCGAACTGCACCTGCGCGCACGGGCGGCAACGCAGCTCTCTGCGCTGGTGATGATGGTGGCCTTCCTGCTGGCGGGGATCTGGCTGGTCAACGGCATTGACGGCTATGTGGTGACCTCGGTGCTGGAGCACGGGGCGGAGTCTAACCCGCTGCGCAAAGAGGTCGCCCACCAGGCGGGGGCCTGGCTGGCGAACTTCAGCCAGCATCCGGGGCTGTGGGCGCTGCCGCTGCTGGGGGTGCTGCTGCCGCTGGTGACCATCCGGATGGCGCAACTGAACCGCAGCGCCTGGGCGTTTGTCAGTAACTCCCTGACCATCGCCTGCGTGATCCTCACCACCGGTGTCACGATGTTCCCGTTTGTGATGCCGTCCGTGACCGATCCAAACGCCAGCCTGACAATGTGGGATGCCACCTCCAGCCTGCTGACGCTGCGGGTCATGACAGTGGTGGCGATCATTTTTGTGCCCATCGTGCTGGGGTACACCAGCTGGGCTTACTACAAGATGTTTGGCCGGCTCGACAACGCCTACATCGACAACAACACCCATTCCCTCTATTAAGGAGTCTGCTGATGTGGTATTTCGCCTGGATTCTCGGCACCTTGCTGGCATGCGCCTTCGGCATCATCACCGCCCTGGCGCTGGAGCACCACGAGGCAGTGGACGCGGCCAAAAACAGCCGCTGACGCGGTGAGTGATGAAGTAAAAAAAGGGGCCGTTTATGGCCCCGTTTTGCTTTTGGGCGGCGTTTAAAACCGGCCGGGTAATAAACTTTTTTTGCTAATAATTTACATTAATTTATAGCGCCCTGACTGGACCCATAATTATTTCTCTGTAACTCTGGCAACCCATTCCCAACCTGAATCCCATTGCGTATAGTAAGCGCGTTTAATTGCATTACGGGATGTAGAGTGAGTAATTCGTTGTTCCGATGGCCGGTTCGTGTCTACTACGAAGATACAGATGCGGGTGGCGTGGTCTATCACGCTCGCTACGTTGCCTTTTATGAAAGAGCGCGCACAGAAATGCTGCGCCAACACCATTTTCATCAACAGCAATTGTTGGCTGAACATGTCGCGTTCGCCGTCCGCCGTATGACGGTGGAATACATTGCGCCTGCACGTCTGGATGATTTGCTGGAAGTGCAGAGTGAAATCATCGCGCTGCGCGGCGCCTCGCTCACGTTTGCTCAAAAAATCTTCGATGCGCAGGGGGCGCTTCTGAGCAGTGCAGAAGTCCTGATCGCCTGCATCGACCCACACCAAATGAAGCCGATAGCGCTTCCCAAGTCTATTGTCGCGGAGTTTAAGCAGTGACTGACATGAACATTCTTGATCTCTTTTTGAAAGCCAGCCTGTTGGTTAAGCTTATCATGCTGATTTTGATAGGCTTTTCGGTGGTTTCCTGGGCTATCATCATCCAGCGCACGCGCATCCTGAATGCGGCCACCCGCGATGCGGAAGCGTTTGAAGATAAATTCTGGTCCGGGATTGAGCTTTCCCGCCTGTACCAGGAGAGCCAGACGCGCCGTGACGCCCTGACCGGCTCTGAGCAGATTTTCTACGCAGGTTTTAAAGAGTTTGCCCGGCTGCACCGCGCCAATAACCACGCACCGGAAGCGGTGATCGAGGGGGCCTCGCGTGCGATGCGCATCTCCATGAACCGCGAGCTGGAGACGCTGGAAACCCATATCCCGTTCCTCGGCACGGTTGGCTCTATCAGCCCTTATATCGGCCTGTTCGGCACCGTTTGGGGCATCATGCACGCCTTTATCGCGCTTGGCGCAGTCAAACAGGCCACCCTGCAGATGGTCGCCCCGGGGATCGCGGAAGCACTGATCGCGACCGCTATCGGCCTGTTCGCCGCGATTCCGGCCGTCATGGCCTACAACCGGCTCAACCAGCGCGTGAACAAACTGGAACAGAACTACGACAACTTCACGGAAGAGTTCACCGCTATTCTGCACCGTCAGGCATTCTCCAGCGAAAACAGCAAATAAGGTAGGGGGAGAGCATGGCACGTGGTCGTCGCGGTCGCCGCGAACTGAAATCGGAAATCAACATTGTTCCCCTGCTCGACGTGTTGCTGGTGCTGTTGCTGATCTTTATGGCGACGGCACCCATCATCACCCAGAGCGTGGAAGTTGATCTGCCGGACGCAACAGATTCCAAAGCCGTCTCCAGCAATGACAATCCGCCGGTTATCGTGGAAGTCTCCGGGGTCGGCCAATATACCATCGTGGTCGATCACCAGCGGATGGAGCAACTGCCGGAGCAGCAGGTCATTGCTGAGGCAGCCGATCGGATGAAGACCAACCCTAAGACGGTATTCCTGATCGGGGGCGCAAAAGATGTGCCGTATGATGAAATTATTAAGGCATTGAATATGCTGCACCAGGCGGGTGTCACCTCGGTCGGTTTAATGACCCAGCCTATTTAACACCAGGCCGGCCCCGGTGCCGGCCCTTATTATCCGGGTTTTCAACGCGCAGGGAGAGGGCGGTTGAAAACCTTGTTTTTTGGTAATCCTGTTTTGGGAATCTATTGTGGTAAAGGCAACTGAGCAAAACGATAAGCTAAAACGCGCCGTTATTGTTTCGGTGGTGCTGCACATCATATTGATTGGCCTGCTGATCTGGGGCTCGCTCACCGAGGATATGTCCATGAGCGGCGGTGGCGGCGGTGAAGATGGCGGCAGCGCAATTGATGCCGTCATGGTCGATCCGGGTGCCGTGGTTCAGCAATATAACCGCCAGCAGCAGCAGCAAACCGATGCCCAGCGTGCGGCCCAGTTACGCCAGAAAAAGGCCGAACAGCAGGCGGAAGAGTTGCAACAGAAGCAGGCTGCTGAGCAGCAGCGCCTGAAAGCGCTGGAGAAAGAGCGCCTTGCCGCTCAGGAAGCCCAGCAGAAAGAAGCCCAGGCCCTGGCGGAGCAGCAGAAGCAGGCGCAAGCGGCTGCGGCTAAAGCGCAGGCCCAGCAGAAACAGGCCGAAGCTGCCGCTGCACAAGCGAAAGCAGAGGCGGAAGCGGCCGCCGCGCAGGCCAAAGCCGAGGCAAAAGCCCAGGCCGATGCCGCGAAACAGGCGGCTGAGCAGGCGAAGAAAGAGGCCGCCGCGGCGGCTGCCGCGGCTAAAAAGCAGGCAGCAGACGAGGCGAAGAAAGCCGCTGCGGAAGCGAAGAAACAGGCTGAGGCCGAGGCGAAGCAACAGGCCGCAGAAGAGGCGAAGAAAGCCGCCGCAGAAGCGAAAAAACAGGCAGAAGCTGAGGCCAAAAAAGCCGCGGAAGCCGAAGCGAAGAAAGCCGCAGAGGCCGAAGCGAAGAAAGCGGCGGCGGCCGAAGCCAAAAAACAAGCGGCGGAAGAGGCCAAACAGGCCGCAGCTGAAAAAGCAGCCGCCGAAAAAGCGGCGGCAGAGAAAGCGGCGGCTGCTGAAAAAGCCGCTGCCGCGAAGAAAGCCGCAGCCGATGCCAAGAAAAAGGCCGCCGCGGAAGCTGCCAAGCAGAGTGATGATGTGGACGACCTGTTCGGCGGGCTGGCCTCATCGAAAAATGCCCCGAAATCGGGTGGGGCTGCCAGCGGTAACGCGGCGGGTGCTGCCGGGGCGGCAGGGCAGGGCAAGAACAAGAACAGCGGGGCCTCGGGGGCGGACATCGCCAGCTACGGCAGCCAGATTCAGGCCGCGATCCAGAGTAAGTTTTATGATGCCCAGCTGTACAAAGGCCGTACCTGTACGCTGCGCATCAAGCTGGCCCCGGATGGCCTGTTGATTGACGTTAAACCGGAAGGGGGCGACCCGGCACTCTGCCAGGCGGCCGTGGCTGCCGCCAAGCAGGCGCGCATTCCGAAGCCGCCGAGCAAGGATGTATACGAAGTATTTAAGAATGCGCCGTTGGACTTCAAGCCACGTTAAGCGCATAACGCAGCAAGTTTTAAGACTTTTACTATAGTTTCACGGGTAATGTTCTAGTTTTGTGTGCGTTGGTTAGTTAAAATTCTGCTAAATTATCGCGGGCAGAACCGTCCAGATAAGGGAGAGACAATGAAGCAGGCATTTCGAGTAGCGATGGGCCTTTTGATGTTGTGGGCCACCGTTCTCCATGCGGAAGTCCGCATTGAGATTACCCAGGGTGTGGATTCTGCGCGCCCGATTGGCGTCGTGCCGTTTAAATGGGCCGGTCCGGGCAGTGCGCCGGAAGAGATCGGGGCGATTGTTGGGGCGGATCTGCGCAACAGCGGCAAATTCAACCCGATTGATGCGTCACGTATGCCGCAACAGCCTTCCAGCGCGGCGGAAGTTACGCCGGCATCCTGGACAGCGCTTGGTATTGACGCCGTGGTCGTAGGGCAGATTCAGCCCGATGCAGGCGGCAACTACCTGGTCTCTTACCAGCTGGTCGACACCTCCGGTGCGCCGGGTACGGTGCTGGCCCAGAACCAGTATAAAGTCACCAAGCAGTGGCTGCGCTATGCGGCGCACACCGCCAGTGATGAAGTCTTTGAGAAGCTGACCGGCATCAAGGGCGCGTTCCGCACCCGTATCGCCTACGTCGTGCAGACCAACGGCGGCCAGTTCCCGTATGAGCTGCGCGTCGCGGACTACGACGGTTACAACCAGTTCGTGGTTCACCGTTCGCCGCAGCCGCTGATGTCCCCGGCCTGGTCGCCGGACGGCACCCGCCTGGCGTACGTGACCTTTGAAAGCGGCCGTTCTGCGCTGGTGGTCCAGACCTTGTCTAACGGTGCCATCAAACAGATCGCGTCGTTCCCGCGCCACAACGGTGCGCCGGCCTTCTCGCCGGACGGCAGCAAGCTGGCGTTTGCGCTCTCCAAGAGCGGCAGCCTGAATCTTTATGTGATGAACCTCGGTTCCGGCCAGATCAGCCAGGTGACCGACGGGCGTAACAACAACACGGAGCCGACCTGGTTCCCGGACAGCCAGAGCCTGGCCTTTACCTCTGACCAGGGCGGCCGTCCGCAGCTGTATAAAGTAAGTATTAATGGCGGTGCGCCGCAACGCCTGACCTGGGAAGGTTCTCAGAATCAGGATGCTGACGTCAGCAGTGACGGCAAATTCCTGGCAATGGTGAGTTCCAATGGTGGCGCGCAACACATCGCTAAACAAGATCTGGAAACGGGAGCCGTCCAAACGTTGACGGACACGTTCCTGGATGAGACGCCTAGTATCGCACCGAATGGCACCATGGTGATTTACAGCTCCACGCAAGGGCTGGGTTCCGTGTTACAGCTGGTCTCGACTGATGGGCGTTTCAAAGCGCGTCTTCCGGCAACCGATGGACAGGTCAAATTCCCTGCCTGGTCGCCGTATCTGTGATGCATGTGTAAATATGTATGGCAAACAATAAAAGGATCAAAGAGATGCAACTGAATAAAGTGCTGAAAGGGCTGATGCTGGCATTACCGGTTATCGCTATCGCTGCATGTAGCTCTAACAAAAGCGCAAACAATGACCAATCTGGCATGGGCGCCGGCGGCACTGGTATGATGGAAAACGGCAGCGCGGGCGCAGGCAACATGTCGTCTGACGAGCAAGCGCGTCTCCAGATGCAAGAGCTGCAGCGGAACAACATCGTTTACTTCGACCTGGACAAGTACGACATCCGTTCTGACTTCGCTCAAATGCTGGATGCACACGCAGCCTTCCTGCGCAGTAACCCGTCTTACAAAGTGACCATCGAAGGTCACGCGGACGAACGTGGTACGCCGGAATACAACATCTCCCTGGGTGAGCGTCGTGCTAACTCTGTGAAAATGTACCTGCAAGGCAAAGGCGTGTCTGAAGACCAGATCGCCATCGTCTCTTACGGTAAAGAGAAACCTGCTGTACTGGGCCATGACGAGTCGGCTTACGCCAAAAACCGTCGTGCCGTACTGGTATACTAAGAGAATCGCATGAGCAGTAACTTCAGACATTCTTTATTAAGTCTGGCGTTACTGGTTGGCGTAGCGGCCCCCTGGGCCGCTACTGCCCAGGCGCCAATCAGTAATGTCGGCTCTGGCTCGGTGGAAGACCGCGTCACGCAGCTTGAGCGTATCTCCAACGCTCACAGTCAACTTTTAACCCAGCTCCAGCAACAGCTTGCTGATTCCCAACGTGATGTGGACTCCCTGCGTGGCCAGATCCAGGAGAACCAGTACCAGCTTAATCAGATTGTCGAACGGCAAAAGCAGATCTACCAGCAGATGGACAGCCTGAGCAGTCAGGGTGCCGCAGCAGCGCCTGCACCGGCTGCTGATGCAGGTGCGGCGGCGACTGCCCCGTCATCCTCTGCGGCAGATACGGCGTCTGCGCCGGCCAGCAGTGGGGATGCCAACACCGATTACAACAATGCGGTGTCACTGGCGCTGGAGAAGAAACAGTACGATCAGGCGATCAGCGCCTTCCAGGCGTTTATCAAGCAGTACCCCGATTCCACTTACCTGCCGAATGCCAACTACTGGCTGGGGCAGTTGTATTACAACAAAGGTAAGAAGGATGATGCGGCCTACTATTACGCCGTTGTGGTAAAAAACTTCCCTAAATCCCCAAAAAGTGCTGATGCGATGTTTAAGGTCGGCGTGATCATGCAGGATAAAGGGCAGAAAGATAAAGCCAAAGCGGTGTACCAACAGGTGCAGAAACAGTACCCGAATACGGATGCTGCCAAGCAATCGCAAAAGCGTCTTTCCACGCTCGGCTAGCGCTTTGCGCCCAGAAATTGGTCATTTCGCATGGTTTCTGGGCGTGAACGCGCGAAGAACAAGCAGTTAACCCTTTTATTCAGAAATAGGGGTTGCACTGCCAAGATAAATTAGTAATATATGCCGCCGTTGCCAAGACAACTGTAAAACGTTAAGGCAGCAAGGAATTATGGGTCGTTAGCTCAGTTGGTAGAGCAGTTGACTTTTAATCAATTGGTCGCAGGTTCGAATCCTGCACGACCCACCATCATTCAAAGAAGATGTTGGATGTAAGGAAGTGAAGGATAACAACGCGCAAGCGTTGGCCCGAAGGGCGAGGCCAGAGGCCGAGTCATCCTGCACGACCCACCATCATTTTGTCATTGATGTTGGGCACATGATTCCGGTAGTACCGCTCAGCGGGTCGTTAGCTCAGTTGGTAGAGCAGTTGACTTTTAATCAATTGGTCGCAGGTTCGAATCCTGCACGACCCACCATATTTTAAAGATGGCGGTAATGTAGAAGTAAGTAGAAGTAAGTAGAAGTAAAGAAATACGCAGTATCTGATGGGTCGTTAGCTCAGTTGGTAGAGCAGTTGACTTTTAATCAATTGGTCGCAGGTTCGAATCCTGCACGACCCACCATCAGAACGTACCGTAGTAAAAGAGAAAATCCGCAGTACCCGATGGGTCGTTAGCTCAGTTGGTAGAGCAGTTGACTTTTAATCAATTGGTCGCAGGTTCGAATCCTGCACGACCCAC
>NZ_PJZH01000030.1 GCF_002858715.1 Chimaeribacter coloradensis
GTGCGGTAGTTCAGTCGGTTAGAATACCGGCCTGTCACGCCGGGGGTCGCGGGTTCGAGTCCCGTCCGCACCGCCACCCTATTTAGGGGCGTAGTTCAATTGGTAGAGCACCGGTCTCCAAAACCGGGTGTTGGGAGTTCGAGTCTCTCCGCCCCTGCCAGATAAAAACCCTTCGTGAAAACGAAGGGTTTTTTTTCGTCTGTCGATCAGCACACTATTTTCTCCTTTCTCCTTTCTCCTTTCTCCTTTCTCCTTTCTCCTGCTGTATTTCTATTCTCTTTTGTCCCCTGGTTTTATTTTTTACACCTGCGATGGCGAATCGGTATGAATTCTCTGAGCGGAATCGTTCCCTTTTCAGGCTATTTTCGCTGAAGATATGTACAAATTAATTGTTATATGGGGATGTGATCAGGCTCATTATTCATTTTTTCCAATGTACTACAACTAAGCATCATCCTGAGTCAGTGCGCCTTTGAAACGGACAGGGCTGGGCGCTTAAATATTGCCTGAAGCTGCTATTCCAGGCCCTCACTGAGCGATGACATATCTGCTGTACCCCCACACCCCAATACCAGCGTAGCCAAAGACTACCCGCGAGGAGAAAAATATGTACAGGCGATTACTGATAGCTGCTGCCGTAGCGTCCACGCTCTGTGGAACGGCGCAGGCTGCCCCGTTGGTTGTAGGATTTTCCCAGATAGGTTCAGAATCAGGATGGCGCTCTGCTGAGACAAAAGTGTCGAAACTCGAAGCGGAAAAGCGCGGTATCACCTTGAAAATTGCGGATGCGCAGCAGAAACAGGAAAACCAGATCAAAGCGATCCGTTCGTTCATTGCGCAGGGCGTTGATGCCATTTTCATTGCACCCGTGGTGGCTACTGGTTGGGCACCCGTCTTAACCGAAGCGAAAGAGGCCAATATCCCGGTCTTCCTGCTCGATCGGACGATTGAAGTCAGCGATCCCTCCCTTTATACCGCCGCTATCGCGTCAGACAGCGTGCACGAAGGCGAAGTCGCAGGCCAATGGCTGGTGAAAGAGGCCGCAGGTAAGCCATGCAATGTAGTGGAATTACAAGGCACGGTAGGGGCGAGCGTCGCCATCAACCGTAAGAAAGGGTTTGCCGAAGGCATTGCTTCAGCCCCAGGGATAAAAATTATCCGTTCCCAATCCGGCGACTTTACCCGCAGTAAGGGCAAAGAGGTTATGGAGAGCTTCATTAAAGCGGAGCAGAACGGCAAAAACATCTGTGCGGTTTACGCCCATAACGACGATATGGCCATCGGTGCCATTCAGGCAATTAAAGAAGCCGGCCTGAAACCCGGCTCGCAAATCAAAATTGTCTCGATTGACGGCGTGCCGGACATCTACAAAGCCATGCTGAACGGGGAAGCCAATGCCTCCGTTGAGCTGACGCCAAATATGGCCGGCCCCGCTTTCGATGCCTTATTGGCGATGAAGAAAAACGGCACCCAGCCACCAAAGTTCATTCAGACCGCCTCCACCCTGATGCTGCCGGATACGGCACAACAAGAGTATGACCAAAAGAAAAATATGGGCTACTGAGTGCTGAGCCGGTGCCTGTGCGGTACCGGCTTTTTTACGACATGTTGCACTGACACCAGGGCGCACAGAGGTAAACGATGGAAAACCCGCACACTGAACCTTTGCTTGAGATTCGCGGCTTATCCGTTGAATTCCCGGGCGTAAAAGCATTACAGCAGGTTGATTTTACTTTGCACCGTGGCGAGATTGTGGCGCTGTTAGGCGAAAATGGCGCCGGTAAATCAACGCTTATCAAAGCTCTCACAGGCGTCTATCGCCGTTCAGAAGGCACGATCCGGCTGGAGAATCAGCTGATTGATCCCCTCAGCACTGCCCAGGCCCAGGCGCAGGCACTTGGCATTGGTACGGTGTATCAGGAGGTAAATTTACTGCCGAATATCTCTGTCGCCGCTAACCTGTTTATTGGCCGGGAGCCTACCCGCTTCGGCATGGTCAACCAGGCATTGATGGAGCGTCAGGCGCAGGCCTTACTGGAAGGCTATGGGCTGCATCTGGATGTCAGCCAGCCTTTGTCCCTCTACTCTATTGCGATCCAGCAGATTGTCGCCATCGCCCGGGCGGTAGATCTCTCGGCAAAGGTGCTGATTCTCGACGAGCCGACAGCGAGCCTGGATGCCAAAGAGGTCAGCATGCTGCTGGAGATTCTGGCGCAATTGCGGGATCGCGGTGTCGCCATGATCTTCGTCACCCATTTTCTCGATCAGGTCTATCGCATCAGCGACCGCATTACAGTGCTGCGTAACGGGTCGCTGGTCGGTACCCGCACTACCGCGGAGCTGCCCCGGTTGGAACTGGTGCAGATGATGCTGGGCCATAGCTTTGATGAAGCGCTGTTGAAACGGGCCGATCATGCACCGGCGCAGGGTACGCCGTGGGTAGAATTTAACGATTATGGCCGCCGGGGCGTGGTGGAGAATTTTGATTTGGCCGTACGCCCCGGCGAAATTGTCGGGCTGGCGGGGCTGCTCGGTTCCGGCAGGACGGAAACGGCCCAGCTGATTTTTGGCATCAGAAAATATGATTCCGGCCGGGCGAAGGTACAGGGGCGGGCCGTAAAGGTCACCACTCCCCGTAAGGCAGCCAGGCTCGGTTTTGGTTATTGTCCGGAAGACCGCAAAACAGACGGCATCATCGGTGCGGCCACAGTCCGTGAAAATATTATCCTCGCGCTACAGGCGCAGCGCGGCTGGCTGCGCCCGATCCCTTTCAAAGAGCAGCAGCAGATCGCGGCAAACTTTATCAAACTGCTCGGCATCCGTACTCCCGGGTCGGAGCAGGAGATCCAATACCTCTCCGGCGGCAACCAGCAAAAAGTGCTGCTCTCCCGCTGGCTGGCTACCCAACCTAAATTCCTGATCCTGGATGAGCCGACGCGCGGAATTGACGTCGGTGCCCATGCGGAAATTATCCGGCTGATTGAAAAACTCTGTGCTGATGGCCTGGCGCTGCTGGTGATCTCATCAGAACTTGAGGAGCTGGCAGGCTATGCGGATCGCGTGGTGGTACTGCGCGACCGGCGTCACATCACCACGATTGAGCATGATGAGATCAGCGTCCCGGCCATTATGAAAGCCATTGCTGTGCAATAGGAGCCCGCCATGAACCACAGGAGCGTACCGATGACAGGCACCCCCCGCAAGATTCGCTGGGTTCTCCCCAAAGGCGTCACGCAGTTTGGCGCGCTGGCGATTATTTTGCTGATTGACAGCCTGGTCGCCCCCCATTTTTTCTCTGTGCATATTCAGGATGGCCGCCTGTTCGGCAGCCTGATCGATATTTTTAACCGTGGTGCGCCGGTCGCCCTGCTGGCACTGGGGATGACGCTGGTGATCGCCACCGGCGGCATTGACCTTTCCGTCGGGGCGGTGATGGCCATCGCCGGAGCAACCGCTGCCACGCTGACCAGTGCCGGGCAGCCGCTGGCCGTGGTGCTGCCTGCTGCGCTGGCCGTCGGGGCGATCTGCGGGCTGTGGAACGGCTTTCTGGTGGCGGTTCTACAGATCCAGCCAATTGTTGCCACCCTGATGCTGATGGTCGCCGGCCGTGGTATCGCCCAGCTGATCACCCAGGGGCAGATTGTCACCTTTGATGGCGGGGCCTTTTCCCACCTGGGCAGCGGGGCGCTTTTCTACCTGCCGATGCCGATCATCATTGCTGCGGTGATGCTGCTGGCCGTCTGGGTACTGACCCGCAAAACCGCGCTCGGGCTATTTATTGAGTCCGTCGGCATCAACCTGCGCTCTGCCTACAATGCGGGCGTGAACACCCGGCTGGTGCTGGTCGCCGTGTATGTGATTTGCGGCATCTGTGCGGCGGTGGCCGGCGTGATTGTAACGGCAGACATCCGGGGGGCGGACGCCAATAACGCCGGGTTATGGCTGGAACTGGATGCGATTCTGGCCGTGGTCATTGGCGGCGGCTCCCTGTTGGGCGGCCGCTTTAACCTGCTGCTCTCGGTCATTGGTGCACTGATCATTCAGGGCATGAACACCGGCATTCTTCTCTCCGGGTTTAAACCGGAATTTAATCTGGTGCTGAAAGCGGTAGTGGTACTGGCCGTTCTGGTGGTGCAGTCGCCGCGCGTCTCATTGCATGGCCTGTTACGGAGAAAACCCTGATGCTGAAACGTAATCTTCCCCTGTTAATCACCATCGTGGTGTTTATCCTGGGCTATGCCTACTGCCTGACCCAATTCCCGGGCTTCGCCTCCACCCGCGTCATGGGAGATTTGCTGACTGACAATGCATTCCTCGGCATCGTTGCGGTCGGCATGACCTTTGTCATCCTTTCCGGTGGGATCGATCTCTCGGTCGGCTCCGTGATTGCCTTTACCGGCGTGCTGCTGGCAACACTGATTGGCGACATGGGCATTAACCCGTTTGCCGCATTCGGCATCGTGCTGGTGATGGGCGCGATGTTCGGCGGGCTGATGGGCTGGATCATCGACACCCTGAAACTGCCGGCCTTTATCATTACCCTGGCAGGCATGTTCTTTATCCGCGGCATGAGCTTTATCGTCTCTGAGGAGTCCATTCCGATCGATCACCCGGTCTATACCACGCTGGCCAGCTATGCCTGGAAAATGCCGGGCGGCGGCCGCTTTACGCTGTTGGCGCTGATTATGCTGTTGGTGGTAGGCGTGGGCATTGTATTGGCGCACCGTACCCGGTTCGGCAATAACGTCTACGCTATCGGCGGTAATGCGCATTCAGCCGGTCTGATGGGCGTACCGGTGCGCAAAACCACGATTTATATCTACATGCTCTCCAGTACGCTGGCAGTGCTTTCCGGCATTGTGTTTTCGCTCTACACCTCAGCCGGGTATGCGCTGGCCGCCAGCGGCGTGGAGCTGGACGCCATTGCTGCAGTGGTCATCGGCGGCACCTTATTAAGCGGTGGGGTCGGCACGGTGCTGGGCAGCCTGTTCGGCGTGATGATTCAGGGCCTGATTCAGACCTACATCACCTTTGACGGCACACTCAGCTCCTGGTGGACCAAAATTGTCATCGGGATTTTGCTGTTTGTCTTTATCGGGATGCAAAAAGGCATGAACGTCTTCTGGAGTGCACGGCGGGCCAGGCTGCGGCACCCGCGGCCCAACACGGCGGCGTCTTAAGCGTCAGTCTGTACCGGGGTTTTCAGTAACAGCCGGATCAGCGCCTGCTGATCGCTGTTTTGCAGCCAGACGGCATACAGGGGGCGGACGAGGGCAGGGATATCGTCGTTCACCTCCAGCTTCGGGTAGAGGCGCACCCAGTGGCTGGGCAGGAAGGCACATCCTCCGGTGGTTTCCACTAACTGACGGGTCAGATAGGCGGAGGTGGTAGTCAACATCGGTTCCTGGTCGTTCGGGATAATCCGGCTCTCATGCTGGGTAAAGTCTGCACCCCACTCCAGGCGGATATAATTTTTCCGGGAGGGCGGGCCGTTCTGCAAGCCGGTAAAAAGACGTAACGAAAAATTACCCACCAGCTGGCTGGCCAGCTCATCCATTTTCGGCTGCTCTGTGGTGATCAGCAGATCCAGCTCCCGCTCATGCAACTGTTTCACCAGCGAATGGCGCAGGGCGACCCGCGCCTCGAGCTGTAACGCGCTGTGCGTCTGGTAGAGCGTCTGCAACCAGGGGGTGAGAAATGCCTCCCAGAGTGACGCCGTCGCTCCAATAGAGAGCTCGGCATGTTGCAGCGAGCGCACCACCTCTTTCTTCGCCTGCTGCCAGGTACTCATCAGGCTCTCCGCATAGGGCAGCAGCCGCTCACCGGCGGGCGTCAAACGGATGTTATTACGGTGGCGGGTGAACAAGTTGGCACCCAACTGGTTTTCCAGTTGCCGGATACGGAAACTAACCGCAGATTGCGTCAAATACAGTGATTCCGCCGCGCGACCAAAATGGCGAGTTCTACTGACCTCCAGAAAGGTTTTCAGTAATTCCGTGTCCACACCCATCTCCAAAATTTTTTGTCGTATAGATTTAAATGTTTTGTTTTACACAATGTCAACCCTAACTAATACTCCGCGCCATAAACAGCACGGCCATGAATGAATTAGGAGCGTGTCAGATGGCGGAAAGCTTCACCACGACAAATCGATTTTTTGATAACAAACACTATCCGCGCGGGTTCTCCCGCCACGGCGATTTCACCATTAAAGAGGCGCAATTGCTAGAGCGCCACGGCAACGCGTTCAACGAGCTGGACCTGGGGAAACGCGAGCCGGTTACTGATGAAGAGGTGCAGTTTCTGGCGGTATGTCGCGGCGATCGTGAACCGACGACCGAGGCTGAGAAGGTTTGGACTAAATACGTAACCCGTATCCGCCGTCCGAAGCGCTTCCATACTCTGTCCGGTGGTAAACCGCAGATGGATACCGTCGAAGATTACACCGAAAGCGACGACTGATAATCAACGGGGCCTGTGCCCCGTTTTTTATTGGCCCGGCTACGCCCCCTGCTGGTGCAGTTTTAAGAGTAGACGATCCATGCAGCGATAGCTGAGTGCCTCAGCGAGATGTGAGCGGTGGAGTACCGGCTGGCCTGCCAGATCGGCAATGGTTCTTGCCACTTTCAGGATACGGTGCCAGGCGCGCACCGAAAGCCCGAGTTTGGTTAATACCTCTTCCAGGAATTGCGCGTCCTCCGCGGAGAGGGCGCAATAGTGGTCAATGTCGTGGCTGCTGAGCTGCGCGTTGATTTTCCCTGCCCGCGCGAGCTGCCTTTCCCGTGCGGCGATGACCCGCAGCCGGACTTCCCGGCTCGATTCTGCCGGTGCCCGCTGGCGGCTTAACGTACCCGGCGGCAGGAGCGGCACCTCAATCGACAGGTCAAACCGGTCGAGAAAGGGGCCGGAAAGGCGGCTGAGGTAGCGCAGCACCTGCTGGGACGAGGTGCGGTGGTGGAGGCCCTGATAGTGACCGGTGGGGCTGGGGTTCATCGCGGCAATCAGCTGTACCCGCGCCGGGAAGCAGATCTTGGCCCGTGCGCGGGAGACCACAATCTCCCCCGACTCCAGCGGCTCGCGCAGTGCATCCAGCACCCGGCGCTCAAACTCCGGCAGCTCATCCAGAAACAGCACGCCATTATGCGCCAGTGAGATCTCACCCGGGCGGGGCAGGGAGCCGCCGCCCACCAGGGCGGACATCGACGCGCTATGGTGCGGCGCGCGGAACGGGCGCGCACGCCACGCACGCGCATTGCCGCCCACTTCCACCAGACTGGTGACAGCGCTGCTCTCCAGCGCCTCCTGATCGGTCAGGGGAGGTAATAGGCCATTCAGGCGGCAGGCCAGCATACTTTTGCCGGTGCCGGGCGGCCCTAACAGCAGCAGGTTATGTCCGCCGGCCGCGGCAATTTCCAGCGCCCGTTTTGCCTGCTCCTGGCCGATAATATCGTTCAGATCGGGGGCGTCACTCTCTGTTTCCCCAGCCTGTAATGGCTCTACCGCCGGCAGCGTCAGGTCGCCTGCCAGAAAGCGGCAAACATGCAACAGATCCTGCGCGATCAACGCCTTTCCCTGGGCAATCAGTGTCATTTCGGCGGCGTTATCGGCAGGCAGAATCAGCTGCCGCCCGGCTTTTACTGCCTCCAATGCGGCCGGAATGGCACCGTTTACTCCCCGTAATGCGCCGGAGAGCGCCAGCTCCCCAAGGAACTCATAATGGGCGAGTTTGTCGGCTTTCAGCTGTTCTGAGGCAACGAGAATCGCCAGCGCGATCGGCAGATCGTAACGGCCGCCCTCTTTGGGCAGATCGGCCGGGGCCAGGTTCACGGTAATGCGCCTGGCAGGGAAAGCGAACCCGCTGTTGATCAGGGCGCTGCGCACCCGGTCACGCGCCTCCTTGACGGTGGTTTCCGGCAGGCCCACCAATGTCAGGGCGGGCAGTCCGTTACTGATATGCACTTCAACGGTCACGTCAGGTGCCTGCACGCCCAGCGTGGCGCGGGTTGCGACAACGGCGAGTGCCATAAGGCCTCCTTGTAAAAAGGCCATCATCGCGCCGCTGCGCGCTTCCTCCTACTGGTACAGCCGTGGATTGGAACCCGGCTGCCGGAAATAATTGGAAAAGCAGCGGGTTACGTACAGCGTTGGGAAGCAGCACGCAAAAAAGACGGGTCCCTGTTAATGCGTGACTGCCGCATTGACCCATTATTCCGTGAACCAGAGGTGAAACGTGAAGTTGCAAAAAATTCAACTTACAATCTGGTGGCCGCGCATCCTGAAGTGACCCCTTGATTTACAAGTTAATTATTCGCGCCCTGATCGCTGGTGGGAAAATAGTCACGCAAAAAAAGTATTGTCATCGTTTAATCGCCTGTGATAACTCTGTAGACATTAATTCGACAGACAAGAGTGTCAGACCCCAATATGAAAGCCCTTTTCCAGGTTGTCAGCCTAGTCGTGATTCGCGTGGTGGTGATTATTATCCCACCGTGCGGGGCTGCACTTGGACGAAGAAAGGCTTAGAAAACAAGTCTGAAACTGAAGAGAACCCCCGCACCGTAAGGTCCGGGGGTTTTTTTATGGCCGGTGAAAAGTGAAGCGAGGACAGAAGATGAACAACAGCATAATATTCTGCGCTTCCCGCAGTAAGGCGGGGGAATAACCATGAATGGTGCACAGTGGGTAGTACAAGCGTTACGCGCACAGGAAGTGGACACGGTATTCGGCTACCCCGGTGGTGCCATCATGCCGGTGTACGATGCTCTGTATGACGGCGGTGTGGAACACCTACTGTGTCGCCATGAGCAAGGTGCTGCGATGGCAGCCATTGGTTATGCCCGTTCCACCGGTAAAGTCGGGGTCTGCATTGCCACTTCCGGCCCCGGTGCCACTAACCTGATCACCGGCCTGGCCGATGCGCTGCTTGATTCTGTTCCTGTGGTCGCCATCACCGGGCAGGTGGGTTCAGCGCTGATCGGCACCGACGCCTTCCAGGAGATCGACGTGCTGGGCCTCTCCCTGGCCTGCACCAAACACAGCTTTTTGGTGGAGTCGCTGGAGGCCCTGCCAGGCATCATCGCAGAAGCTTTCGCGATTGCCGCGGGCGGCCGCCCCGGCCCGGTATTGATTGATATTCCTAAAGATATTCAGCTGGCCGTCGGCGATTTGACCCCGCACCTGATGCCGGTCGAAGAGCAAATCGTTCACCCGGCGGCCGAGCTGGCGCAGGCGCGCGCGATGCTGGCACAGGCGCGCCAGCCGATGCTGTACGTCGGCGGTGGGGTCGGCATGGCACAAGCCGTCCCGGCGCTGCGCGCCTTTATCGCTGAAACCAATATCCCGACGGTCGCCACCCTGAAAGGGCTGGGCGCGCCGGATGCAGGTCACCCGTGCTATCTCGGCATGCTGGGGATGCACGGCACCAAAGCGGCCAACCTGGCGGTACAGGCGTGTGACCTGCTGATCGCCGTGGGCGCGCGCTTCGATGACCGGGTCACCGGCAAACTGAATGCGTTCGCGCCGCACGCGAAGGTGATCCACATGGACATCGACCCGGCGGAGATGAACAAGCTGCGCCAGGCCCACGTCGCCTTACAGGGTGACCTGAACACGCTGCTGCCGGCACTGCAACAGCCGCTGGCCATCGACGGCTGGCGTCAGGAAGTGATGGCGCTGAAAGCCGCCAACGGCTGGCGTTACGATCACCCGGGCGAGGCGATCTACGCGCCGCTGTTCCTGAAACAGCTTTCTGACCGCAAACCTGCGGGCACCATTGTCACCACCGACGTCGGCCAGCATCAGATGTGGGCGGCGCAGCACATGACCTTTGACCGCCCGGAGAATTTCATCACCTCCAGCGGCCTGGGCACCATGGGCTTCGGCGTCCCGGCGGCGGTCGGGGCGCAGGTCGCGCGCCCGGACGACACGGTCATCTGCGTCTCCGGCGACGGCTCATTCATGATGAATGTGCAGGAGCTGGGCACCATCAAGCGCAAGCAGCTGCCGCTGAAAATCGTACTGATCGACAACCAGCGTTTAGGCATGGTGCGCCAGTGGCAGGAGCTTTTCTTTGAGAGCCGCTTCAGCGAGACCAATTTGTCCGATAACCCCGATTTCCTGATGCTGGCCGCCGCCTTCGGCATTCCCGGCCAGCGTATCAGCCGTAAAGAAGAGGTCGGTGCCGCCCTGGATGCCCTCTACCGCAGTGAGGGGCCGTATCTGCTCCAGGTTTCCATCGACGAAAATGAGAACGTCTGGCCGCTGGTGCCGCCGGGCGCCGGTAACGAAGCTATGTTGGAGAAAATGTCATGATGCAACATCAGGTATCCATTCAGGCCCGCTTCCGCCCTGAGATGTTAGAACGCGTGCTGCGCGTGGTGCGCCACCGTGGTTTTCAGGTCTGCGCGATGAACATGGGCCAGGCCGGCAACAGCGACAACGTGAATATCGAATTGACCGTTGCCAGCCAGCGTCCGGTGGATTTACTGTCTAGTCAGTTATGCAAACTGATGGATGTCGCCTGCGTCGAGATCCAGCAACACACATCACAACAAATACGCGCCTGACGCGTAAGAAGGAAGAGAAGCATGACCAAGAAAGCGGATTATATTTGGTTCAATGGCGAGATGGTTCCCTGGGCAGAGGCCAAAGTACACGTGATGTCCCATGCGCTGCACTACGGCACCTCAGTCTTTGAAGGCGTACGCTGCTACCAGACCAACAACGGTCCGGCGGTGTTCCGCCACCGTGAACATATGCAGCGCCTGCGTGACTCCGCCAAAATTTACCGCCTGCCGGTCTCCCAGAGCGTGGATGAGCTGATGGAAGCGTGCCGCGCCACCCTGCGTAAAAACAACCTGACCAGCGCTTACATCCGCCCGCTGGTGTTTGTGGGCGATGTCGGCATGGGCGTCAACCCGCCGGACAACTACCAGACGGACGTGATCATCGCGGCCTTCCCGTGGGGCGCTTACCTGGGTGAAGAGGCGCTGGATCAGGGCATCGATGCGATGGTCTCCTCCTGGAACCGCGTGGCGGCCAACACCATCCCGACCGGCGCGAAAGCGGGCGGCAACTACCTCTCCTCCCTGCTGGTGGGCAGCGAAGCGCGCCGCCACGGTTACCAGGAAGGGATCGCGCTGGACGTCCACGGCTATGTCTCTGAAGGTGCGGGCGAAAACCTGTTTGAAGTGAAAGACGGCATCCTGTTCACCCCGCCGTTCACCTCCTCAGCGCTGCCGGGCATCACCCGTGACGCCATTATCAAGCTGGCGAAAGATCTGGGCATCGAAGTGCGTGAGCAGGTGTTGTCACGTGAGTCCCTCTACCTGGCGGACGAAGTCTTCATGTCCGGCACTGCGGCAGAGATTACCCCGGTGCGCAGCGTAGACGGCATTCAGGTCGGCATCGGCAAATGCGGCCCGGTGACCAAACGCATTCAGCAGGCGTTCTTTGGCCTGTTCACCGGTGAGACAGAAGATAAATATGGCTGGCTTGATCCGGTCAACCCGCAGTAACGTTGACAGACAAAACGGCAGGCGGCCGTTCCCCGCCTGCTTATCAGAATAACTGGAGTAAATGAGCATGCCTAAGTACCGTTCCGCTACCACAACCCACGGCCGTAACATGGCCGGTGCCCGCGCGCTGTGGCGCGCAACCGGGATGACCGACGCCGATTTCGGCAAGCCGATTATCGCGGTGGTTAACTCTTTCACGCAGTTTGTGCCGGGCCACGTCCACCTGCGCGATCTGGGCAAGCTGGTGGCAGAACAGATTGAAGCCTCCGGCGGTGTGGCCAAAGAGTTCAACACCATTGCGGTGGATGACGGCATCGCCATGGGCCACGGCGGCATGCTCTACTCGCTGCCTTCCCGCGAACTGATCGCCGACTCCGTGGAGTACATGGTCAACGCCCACTGCGCGGATGCGATGGTCTGTATCTCCAACTGCGACAAAATTACCCCGGGGATGCTGATGGCCTCCCTGCGGCTGAACATCCCGGTGATCTTTGTCTCCGGCGGCCCGATGGAAGCGGGGAAAACCAAGCTTTCCGACAAGATCATCAAGCTGGACCTGATTGACGCGATGATTCAGGGCGCGAACCCGAAAGTCTCCGACGAAGAGAGCGCGCAGATTGAGCGCTCCGCCTGCCCGACCTGCGGCTCCTGCTCCGGCATGTTCACCGCCAACTCCATGAACTGCCTGACCGAAGCGCTGGGCCTGTCGCAGCCGGGCAACGGCTCGCTGCTGGCGACCCACGCCGACCGCAAAGAGCTGTTCCTGAAAGCGGGTCAGCGCATCGTCAGCCTGGCGAAACGCTACTACGAGCAGGATGATGAGAGCGTGCTGCCGCGCAACATCGCCAATAAAGCCGCGTTTGAAAACGCCATGACGCTGGACATCGCGATGGGCGGCTCCACCAACACCGTGCTGCACCTGCTGGCCGCTGCGCAGGAGGGGGAGGTCGACTTCACCATGACCGACATCGACCGCCTGTCACGCAAAGTGCCGCACCTCTGCAAAGTGGCCCCGAGCACGCCGAAATACCATATGGAAGATGTGCACCGTGCCGGTGGCGTGATCGGCATTCTCGGCGAGCTGGATCGCGCCGGGCTGCTGAACCGCGAGGTGAATAACGTCCTGATGCAGACCCTGCCGCAGACGCTGGCCGAGTATGACGTAATGGTGACTGACAACCCGGAGGTGAAAAAGATGTTCGCCGCCGGGCCGGCCGGTATCCGCACGACGCAGGCCTTCTCACAGGATTGCCGCTGGCCGACGCTGGACACCGACCGTAAAGAGGGCTGCATCCGCACCCGCGAACACGCTTTCAGTCAGGATGGCGGGCTGGCGGTGCTGTATGGCAACGTGGCCGAAGATGGCTGCATCGTGAAGACCGCCGGGGTGGAGAAAGAGAGCCTGACTTTCCGCGGCCCGGCCAAAGTCTATGAAAGCCAGGATGACGCGGTCGAGGCGATCCTTGGCGGCAAAGTGGTGGCGGGCGACGTGGTGGTGATCCGCTACGAGGGGCCGAAAGGCGGGCCGGGGATGCAGGAGATGCTCTACCCGACCACCTACCTGAAGTCGATGGGCCTCGGCAAAAGCTGTGCGCTGATCACCGACGGCCGCTTCTCCGGCGGCACCTCCGGCCTCTCCATCGGCCACGTCTCACCGGAAGCGGCCAGCGGCGGCCTGATTGCGCTGGTACAGGACGGCGACATCATCGACATCGACATCCCCGGCCGCAGCATCGCCCTGGATGTGGCGGACAGCGAACTGGCCGCCCGGCGTGAGACAGAGACCGCCCGCGGTGACGCGGCCTGGACGCCGAAAGCGCGTGAGCGCCAGGTTTCTTATGCCCTGCGTGCCTATGCCACGCTGGCCACCAGCGCCGACAAAGGCGCGGTACGTGATAAGAGCAAGCTGGGAGGCTAACCCATGGCGGTATCACCCCCTTTGCCCGACGCCCCCTGCGGCGCGGAATACCTGAGGGCCGTGCTGCGCGCGCCGGTGTATGAGGTCGCGCAGGTCACCCCGTTGCAGGTGATGGACAAAATCTCCGCCCGGCTGGGCAACACCGTGCTGGTGAAGCGTGAGGATCGCCAGCCGGTACACAGCTTTAAGCTGCGCGGGGCCTATTCGATGATCGCCGGCCTGACGGAAGAGCAGAAGGCACGCGGTGTGGTCACGGCGTCGGCCGGTAATCATGCCCAGGGCGTGGCGCTCTCCGCCACGCGCGGCGGCATTAAGTCATTGATTGTGATGCCGGTGGCTACCGCTGACATCAAAGTGGACGCAGTGCGCAGCTTCGGCGGTGAAGTGCTGCTGCACGGCGCGAATTTTGACGAGGCGAAAGCGCGGGCGATTGAGCTGTCGCAGCAGCAGGGCATGACCTTCGTGCCGCCGTTTGACCACCCGGCGGTGATCGCCGGGCAGGGCACGCTGGCGATGGAGCTGCTGCAACAGGACGCGCACCTCGACCGGGTCTTTGTGCCGGTGGGCGGCGGTGGCCTCGCGGCGGGTGTGGCGGTGCTGATCAAACAGCTGATGCCGCAGATTCAGGTCATCGGCGTGGAAGCGGCGGACTCCGCCTGCCTGCGCGCCGCGCTGGACGCCGGGGAACCGGTGGATTTGCCGCGCGTCGGGCTGTTTGCCGAGGGCGTGGCGGTGAAGCGCATCGGCAACGAGACTTTCCGGCTCTGCCGCGAATACCTCGACGATGTGATCACCGTGGACAGCGATGCGATCTGCGCCGCAGTGAAAGATCTGTTTGAGGATGTGCGGGCCATCGCCGAGCCTTCCGGCGCACTGGCGCTGGCCGGGATGAAGAAGTATGTGCAGCAGCACAATATTCAGGGCGAACGGCTGGCGCATGTGCTCTCCGGGGCCAACCTCAACTTCCACGGTTTGCGCTATGTTTCTGAGCGTTGTGAACTGGGCGAACAGCGCGAGGCGCTGCTGGCGGTAACCATCCCGGAGCAGAAAGGCAGTTTCCTGACCTTCTGCCAGCTGCTCGGCGGCCGTTCAGTAACCGAGTTCAACTACCGCTACGCCGATGCCGACAACGCCTGCATCTTTGTCGGCGTGCGGCTGACGCGCGGCCACCTGGAGCGGCAGGAGATCCTCAGCGATCTGCGCGCCGGCGGCTACCATGTGGTGGATCTTTCTGACGACGAGATGGCCAAGCTGCATGTGCGCTACATGGTCGGCGGCCGCCCCAGCAAGCCGCTGCGCGAGCGCCTCTACAGCTTTGAGTTCCCGGAGTCGCCGGGCGCGCTGCTGAAATTCCTGCATACCCTCGGCACCCACTGGAACATCTCGCTGTTCCACTACCGCAGCCACGGCACCGATTATGGCCGGGTGCTGGCGGCGTTTGAGCTGGGTGAGCAGGAGCCGGAATTTGACCGCCACCTCACGGCGCTCGGTTACGACTGCCACGACGAAACCGATAATCCCTCTTTCCGCTTCTTCCTGGCGGGCTAACGGAGTCGGAAACCGTGAAACGGGTCGCCCAGGCGGCCCGTTTTTTTTGGGCTTATACCCCTTTTTCTTTTTATAACAAGCCCCAGAACGCCTCGATCAGCGTCTCGCTCAGCCGCTTCTTCTGCACGCAAACCCCCAGCTCAAACGGCGCGACCAGCGAAATATGGTCCAGCACCGAGATGCGGCTGCGCACCGGTTCCGGACTGTTGTCCAGCACCACGTCGGGGATCAGCGCAATACCACACCCCAGCGCCACCATCGACACAATCGCTTCGTGCCCGGAAACCGTGGCGTAGATCTGCGGGTTGGTGATGTGGTGGCGGCGGAACCATAAATCGATACGGCGGCGCGCCGGGCCATGTTCCGGCAGGATAAACGGAATGGTTGACCAGTCGGGCTGCGGCTCAGACGCCTGGCTGCGCACCGCGCCCGGCAGTGCCGGGGCGATCAGCACCAGCGGGATCTCGCCGATTTTGGTAAAGCCGATACTGGAGGGCAGCGATTCCGGCCGCCCGGCGATGCCGAGGTCGGCCTCGTTGGACTGCACCTTCTGCACCGCATCGGCGGCATCGCCGGTGGTCAGCTTGATCTCCACCAGCGGGTATTTGGCGCGGAAGCGATCGAGAATCGGCGGCAGATGGCTGTAGGCCGCCGTCACCGAACAGAACAGCCGCAGCTCGCCGGTGAGCGTCGGCCCTTTCTGACCCAGCGCATGGCGCAACTGCTGGTATTGCAACAGGGTCTGCTGGGCGAAACCGCGCACCTGCTCACCGGCATCGGTGAGTTGCACCGTGCGGTTATCGCGCAGGAACAGCGGCTGGCCGATGCTCTCCTCCAGCCGCTGGATCTGGCGCGACAGCGTGGAAGGGCTGACGTGCATCGCCTTGGCGGTGCGGCCGAAGTGGCGGCTCTCGGTCAGGTGCAGGAACAGTTTCAGGTCACGGATATCCATAGGGCAGCGCTCAGGGTTGAAAGAGGGAGTGATGAACGTCACACGTTGCAGAATGTGAAACAACAGATTCGTAATATATCAATTTAAGCAATGCGTGGCATAGCATATAGTGAATTTCAACGAATTCCCCCCGGCAGAGAGGGGGAAGTGAAAAAAACAGCGAACACAACACAACGGAGTCCGACCATGGCTAACTACTTCAACACCCTGAACCTGCGCCAGCAGCTGGCCCAATTGGGCAAATGTCGCTTTATGTCCCGCGACGAATTTGCCGACGAAGCCGGCTACCTGAAAGGGAAAAAAGTGGTGATTGTCGGCTGTGGTGCGCAGGGGCTTAACCAGGGCCTGAACATGCGCGACTCCGGCCTGGACATCGCCTACGCCCTGCGCCAGGAAGCGATCAACGAAAAGCGTGCCTCCTGGCGTAAAGCGACGGAGAACGGCTTCAAGGTCGGCACTTATGAAGAGCTGATCCCGCAGGCCGATCTGGTGGTTAACCTGACCCCGGACAAACAGCACAGCGCCGTGGTGCAAGCCGTACAGCCGCTGATGAAACAGGGCGCGGCGCTGGGTTACTCCCACGGCTTCAACATCGTGGAAGTGGGCGAGCAGATCCGTAAAGACATCACCGTGGTGATGGTCGCGCCGAAGTGCCCCGGCACTGAAGTGCGTGAAGAGTACAAACGCGGTTTCGGCGTGCCGACGCTGATCGCCGTCCACCCGGAAAACGACCCGAAAGGCGAAGGCATGGCGATTGCCAAAGCCTGGGCTGCCGCGACCGGCGGCCACCGCGCAGGCGTGCTGGAATCCTCTTTCGTGGCGGAAGTGAAATCTGACCTGATGGGCGAGCAGACCATCCTGTGCGGTATGTTGCAGGCCGGTTCCCTGCTCTGCTTCGACAAGCTGGTGGCCGACGGCGCTGAGCCGGCCTACGCGGAAAAACTGATTCAGTTCGGCTGGGAAACCATCACCGAAGCGCTGAAGCAGGGCGGCATCACCCTGATGATGGACCGCCTCTCCAACCCGGCGAAACTGCGCGCCAATGCGCTCTCTGAGCAGCTGAAAACCATTATGGCACCGCTGTTCCAGAAACACATGGATGACATCATCTCCGGCGAGTTCTCCGGCGGCATGATGGCGGACTGGGCGGCAGACGATGTGAAACTGCTGACCTGGCGTGAAGAGACCGGCGCGACCGCCTTCGAAAATGCGCCGCAGCAAGAGGGCAAAATTGCCGAGCAGGAGTACTTCGACCACGGCGTGCTGATGATCGCGATGGTCAAAGCCGGGGTAGAACTGGCGTTCGAAACCATGGTGGATGCCGGCATCATCGAGGAGTCAGCGTATTACGAATCCCTGCATGAGCTGCCGCTGATCGCCAACACCATCGCCCGTAAGCGCCTGTATGAGATGAACGTGGTGATCTCCGACACCGCAGAGTACGGCAACTACCTGTTCGCCAACGCCGCCGTGCCGCTGCTGAAAGAGAAATTCATGGCGTCGCTGCAAACCGGTGACCTGGGCCAGCCTGTTGCGGGCACCGCAGTGGACAACGCCCAGCTGCGTGACGTGAATGACGCGATCCGCAACCACCCGATCGAGGCGGTCGGCCGCAAACTGCGCGGTTACATGACTGACATGAAACGCATCGCCGTCGCGGGTTAACCGCAGCGGAAACAGAAAAGGGCGACAAGTTGTCGCCCTTTTTTATGCCTGCCACCGCCGATCAGTTGCGGTACAGCACCTTGATGATGTGGTAACCGAACTGGGTTTTGACCGGCCCGTAAGGTTTCAGCAGTTCGCAGCTGAACACCGCTTTGTCAAACGACGGCACCATGTCGCCTTTACGGAATTCACCCAGTGAGCCGCCGGCACGCTTGGACGGGCAGGTGGAGTGTTTGCGGGCCAGCTCCTGGAAGTCGGCACCCTGCGCCAGTTTATCCAGAATGTCGTTGGCCTGTTGTTCGGTATCGACCAGGATATGCAGTGCGGACGCGGTATTCGCCATAATTAACGCCTTTTTACGAAAATGAGTGTCAGCGCCTACTTTACCATCCGCCGCGCCGGATGTGGACAACCCACCGGTTTACAGGTGCACAATCGGGAAAGTAAAGGCGGTCAATCTCCGTGCGCCTTTCTGATACAATCGCCGCCCGTCCATCTCTTGAGCAAAATAGCGCCATGCGATTAAACCCCAGCCAACAACACGCCGTCGAATTTGTCACAGGGCCCTGCCTGGTCCTGGCCGGGGCCGGCTCCGGAAAAACCCGGGTGATCACCAATAAAATTGCCCACCTGATCCGCGGGTGCGGCTATCAGGCGCGCCACATCGCCGCCGTGACCTTTACCAACAAGGCCGCGCGCGAGATGAAAGAGCGTGTCGCCCAGACCATGGGCCGCAAGGAGGCGCGCGGGCTGCTGATCTCCACGTTCCATACCCTGGGGCTGGAGATCATCAAGCGTGAATATGCCGCACTCGGCATGAAATCCAACTTCTCGCTGTTTGACGATCAGGATCAGCTGGCGCTGCTGAAAGAGCTGACCGAAAAATGGCTGGAGAATGACAAGACACTGCTCCAGCAGTTGATCTCCACGATCTCAAACTGGAAAAACGATCTGATCGATCCGCAGGGCGCGGCGGGCCGGGCGCGATCCGAGCGCGAAAAGCTGTTCGCCCACTGCTATGGGCTGTATCACGACCACCTGCGCGCCTGTAACGTCCTGGACTTCGATGACCTGATCCTGCTGCCGACGCTGCTGCTGCAACGCAATGAAGAGGTGCGCGAGCGCTGGCAGAACCGCATCCGCTACCTGCTGGTGGATGAATACCAGGACACCAACACCAGCCAGTATGAACTGGTAAAACTGCTGGTGGGCAACCGTGCACGCTTTACCGTGGTGGGCGATGACGATCAGTCGATCTACTCCTGGCGCGGGGCGCGGCCGCAGAACCTTGTGCTGCTGCAAGAGGATTTCCCGGCGTTGCAGGTGATTAAGCTGGAGCAGAACTACCGCTCCACCGGGCGCATCCTGAAGGCTGCCAATATCCTGATTGCCAATAACCCGCACGTGTTTGAGAAGCGGCTGTTCTCGGAACTGGGCTACGGCGAGGCGCTGAAAGTCATCACCGCCAATAACGAAGATCATGAGGCGGAGCGGGTGGTCGGCGAGCTGATCGCCCACCGTTTTGTGAAGAAAACCCAGTACAGTGACTACGCGATCCTCTACCGCGGTAACCACCAGTCGCGGCTGTTTGAAAAGATGCTGATGCAGAACCGCATCCCGTACCGCATTTCCGGCGGTACGTCGTTCTTCTCCCGGCCGGAGATTAAAGATTTACTCGCCTATTTGCGCATTCTGACCAACGAAGGGGATGACAGCGCGTTCCTGCGCATCGTCAACACGCCGAAGCGTGAAATCGGCCCCGCGACGCTGCAAAAGCTGGGCGAGTGGGCCAACCAGCGCAATAAAAGCCTGTTTGCCGCCAGCTTCGATCTCGGCCTGGGCCAGTATCTGACCGGGCGCGGGCTGGAGTCGCTGCAGCGCTTTACCCACTGGCTGAAAGGCGTGGCCGATCTGGCTGAGCGCACCCCGGTGGCGGCGGTGCGTGACCTGATCCACGGCATTGACTACGAAAGCTGGCTCTATGAGACCTCGCCCAGCGCCAAAGCGGCGGAGATGCGGATGAAGAACGTCAACCAGCTGTTCAGCTGGATGACCGAGATGCTGGAAGGCACCGACCTCGACGAGCCGATGACGCTGGCGCAGGTGGTGACGCGCTTTACCCTGCGCGACATGATGGAGCGCGGCGAAAACGAGGAGGAGCTGGATCAGGTGCAGCTGATGACGCTGCACGCCTCCAAAGGGCTGGAGTTCCCCTATGTCTTCCTGGTCGGCATGGAAGAGGGGCTGTTGCCGCACCAGAGCAGCATTGACGAAGAGAACATCGACGAGGAGCGCCGCCTCGCCTACGTCGGCATTACCCGCGCGCAGAAAGAGCTGATCTTCACCCTATGCCGCGAGCGCCGCCAGTATGGGGAGCTGGTGCGCCCGGAGCCGAGCCGTTTCCTGATGGAGCTGCCGCAGGACGATCTGGCGTGGGAGACCGAGCGTAAAGTGGTCAGCGCGCAGGAGCGGATGCAGAAAGGGCAATCGAGCCTGGCGAATATCCGCGAGATGCTGGCCAAAGCGCGCGGCGGCTGATCGCCCCCCGGCGCTGAACGCGACATAACAAAAAGCCCGGCAAGCCGGGCTTTTTGCTGAACAGGCGTTACGCCACCTCTTCCACCGTCAACGGCCAGTGCACATAACTTTGCCAGTGGCTCTCATGCTCCAGCTCTTCCGCCCGCAGCGGGTGCTGCTCCAGCCAGCCCTGCGGCACCTGCACAGAGAGCGCATCGCCCTCGGCGTGCAGCCGCACCGCCGGCAGGGTGTCATCGCGGCGGCGGCTGGCAAAGATGATCGCCAGCCGTAACAGGCGGCAGAGCCGCTGCGCCTGGCGCGGCGGCAGGGCGTTCTGCTGGTCGAGCAGGGTGAGGTCCAGCGTGTTGTTCTGGTTTTGCAGCAGCGTCGCCAGCAACTTTTTCTGCGCCGGGGTAAAGCCGGGCAGGTCGAGGTTGCGGATCAGATACGCGGCGTGGTGCGGTGCCTGGCGGAAATCGACGCTGAGGCCAATCTCATGAATCAGGCAGGCGCTGTTAAGCAGCTCGCGGGCGTGGGCATCCAGTTGCCACGCCTCTTCCAGTTGCAGGGCGAAACTCTCCGCCAGCTGGGCCACGCGGGAGGCCTGGTCGCTGTCCAGCAGGTAGCGCCGTTGCAGGTTACGCAGCGTCCGGTGGCGGATGTCCTGCTCCACCGGCAGGTGCAGCATCCCGTAAACCAGCCCTTCACGCAGTGCGCCGCCGGCCAGGGTCATGGTGTCGATGTTCAGCGCCTTGAAGATGGCGATCAGGATCGATAACCCGCTGGGGAACACCAGCGCGCGCTCGAGCGTCAGCCCTTCGATCTCCAGCTCCTCCAGTTTGCCGCACTGGATGGCGCGGCGCCTGAGCTGTTCCAGCTTGGGCAGGGTGATGCGCTCATCCATGCCCTGCGCCACCATAATCTCCTGCAACGCCTGCACCGTGCCGGACGCCCCGACGCAAATCTGCCACCCTTTCTCAATCAGGGCACCGGCAACCGGCGCAATCATCGCCAGCGCGGCTTCCTCAGCCTGGTCAAAATTGGCTTTGCCCAGGTTGCGGTCGCCGAAGTAGCGCTCCAGCCAGGTGACGCAGCCCATCGGCAGGCTGAACAGGGCAGTGGATTGCGCGCCGGTGCCGGTGACCAGCTCGGTGCTGCCGCCGCCGATGTCGACTACCAGGCGCTGGTCGGGGCCGCCGGTGGTGTGCGCCACGCCGTGATAGATAAGGCGCGCTTCCTCTTCGCCGCTGATCACCTGAACCGGGCAGCCGAGGATCGCCTGCGCTTTCTCCAGGAATTCCGGGGTATTGGTGGCCAGGCGCAGTGTGGCAGTCGCTACCACCCGCACCTGATCGCGCGGGATGTCCTGCAGCCGCTCAGAGAAGAGCCGCAGGCACTGCCAGCCGCGCTGCATTGCTTCATGGGAAAGCTGGTTATCTTTGCCCAGCCCGGCGGCCAGCCGGACTTTGCGCTTGATGCGCGCCAGCGTCTGGATACTGCCCGCCACCTCCCGTACCACCAACATATGGAAACTGTTGGAGCCCAGATCGATGGCGGCATAGAGGGAGGAACTGAGCATCGTGATTAGCCCGGACGTTTACGGTTGGTGCGGGGTGCCCCGCTGTTGCGCCGCGGTGCGGAGCCGTTGCGGCGCGGGCCGTTGCCGGGGCGCGGCGGGCGCGTCAGGCGTTTTGGTGCCGGCAGGCCGGTCATCAGCGCATCGCTGTTGTATTTGCTGACCGGGATGCTGTGGCCGGTGTAGGCCTCAATCGCCGGCAGGTTCAGCGCGTACTCTTCACAGGCGAGGCTGATGGAGTGGCCGCTGGCCCCGGCACGGCCGGTACGGCCGATGCGGTGCACATAGTCTTCACAGTCGTCCGGCAGGTCGTAGTTAAAGACGTGCGTAACGGCCGGGATGTGCAGGCCGCGCGCCGCGACGTCCGTGGCGACCAGGATGTCGATGTTGCCTTTGGTGAAATCATCCAGAATACGTAGGCGTTTTTTCTGGGCGACATCGCCGGTCAGCAGGCCGACGCGGTGGCCGTCTGCGGCCAGGTGGCCCCAGATGTCCTCACAGCGGTGTTTGGTGTTGGCGAAAATGATGCAGCGGTCAGGCCACTCTTCTTCCAGCAGCGTCTGCAGCAGGCGCATCTTCTCTTCGTTCGACGGGTAAAACAGCTCTTCCTTAATGCGGTGGCCGGTTTTCTGCTCCGGTTCCACTTCAATGGATTCCGCGTTGTTCATGTGCTCGAACGCCAGCTCTTTCACCCGGTAGGAGAGGGTGGCGGAGAACAGCATATTCAGGCGCTGGGCGGCCGGCGGCATCCGGCGGAACAGCCAGCGGATGTCTTTAATAAAGCCGAGGTCGAACATGCGGTCAGCTTCATCCAGCACCACAACCTGGATAGCGCCCAGGTTGACATGGTTCTGCTTGGTGTAGTCGATCAGGCGGCCGGTGGTACCGATCAGGATATCAACGCCGCTCTCCAGCACTTTGAGCTGTTTGTCATAGCCGTCACCGCCGTAGGCCAGGCCGAGTTTCAGGCCGGTCACCTGTGACAGCGCCTCAGCATCCGCATGGATCTGAACCGCCAGCTCACGGGTAGGCGCCATGATCAAGGCGCGCGGCTGGTTGGTCTGACGGTTGGCGTCAGCCGGGTGTGACAATAAATAGTGGAAAGTAGACGCCAGAAACGCCAGCGTCTTGCCGGTACCGGTTTGCGCCTGACCCGCGACATCCCGTCCGGAGACGGTGATCGGCAGTGCTAACGCCTGAATAGGCGTGCAGTTGTGAAACCCTTTCTTTTCAAGAGCTTCTACGACGAGGGGGTGCAGGGCGAAGTCGGAAAACTTCTGTTCGGTTAAGTGTGTTTTGCTCATAGTGTGGTAGAATATCAGCTAACTATTGCTTTACGAAAGCGTATCCGGTGAAATAAAGTCAACCTAATGTTGGTTAATGCTACATCAACTAGGTAGACATAATCCTTTGGAGTAAAACATGAGCGATAAAATTATTCACCTGACTGACGACAGTTTCGACACCGATGTGCTTAAAGCCGAGGGGCTGGTTCTGGTCGATTTCTGGGCGGAGTGGTGTGGCCCTTGTAAGATGATTGCTCCGATTCTGGATGAAATTGCGCAAGAGTTTGACGGCAAGCTGACCATCGCCAAGCTGAACATCGATGACAACCCGGGCACGGCGCCGAAATACGGCATCCGTGGTATCCCGACCCTGCTGTTGTTCCGGAACGGTGAAGTCGCTGCCACCAAGGTGGGCGCGCTGTCTAAAGGTCAGCTGAAAGAGTTCCTGACCGCCAATATGTAATCGGCACGGATGTCCGATAAGCCAGGTGTTTAGCGGGGAATGTGAAATTCACGTTGGCCGCTAGACGCCTGCAAAGAAGCGTGTTAAGTTTACTTCTACTGCATATAGAACTTACCTGTAGTTTGAATCCTAAAACAGTGTAGATCCTGAACCTGCCGGGTTTGCTCTGTGTTAAAAGCATCGCTTTCTGCGCAGCAATAACATCACGTTATTATTCACCAGCACGAAACAAACGATGCGTTTGACAGTCACACGGTTTTGCTAAAATCATTTAGGCACTTTCGTTCTCAGTCTGCCACAATTTCATGAATACCGTAATTTTACTCACGGTCTCTCTTCAGATAAACGCACTGAGATTGAATGCCAGTAAACAGGCACGGAATTCGCTGCCATACCATTCACGACAAAGTTCGAGACATACCCCGAGTTTAAGAACCCACCATTATGAATCTTACCGAATTAAAGAACACGCCGGTTTCTGAGCTGATTACTCTCGGCGAAAATATGGGGCTGGAAAACCTGGCCCGCATGCGCAAACAAGACATTATCTTCTCCATTCTTAAGCAACATGCGAAGAGTGGTGAGGATATCTTCGGCGACGGCGTACTGGAGATATTGCAGGATGGCTTCGGCTTCCTCCGTTCTGCAGACAGCTCCTACCTCGCCGGTCCTGATGACATCTACGTTTCTCCCAGCCAAATCCGCCGCTTTAACCTCCGTACCGGTGACACCATTTCCGGTAAGATTCGTCCCCCGAAAGAGGGTGAGCGTTATTTCGCGCTGCTGAAAGTTAACGAAGTCAACTACGACAAACCAGAAAACGCCCGCAATAAAATCCTGTTCGAAAACCTTACCCCGCTGCATGCCAATTCCCGTCTCCGTATGGAACGCGGCAACGGCTCCACCGAAGACATCACCGCCCGTGTGCTTGACCTGGCCTCCCCGATTGGCCGCGGCCAGCGTGGCCTGATCGTGGCACCGCCGAAAGCCGGTAAGACCATGCTGCTGCAGAACATCGCCCAGAGCATCGCCTATAACCACCCGGACTGCGTGCTGATGGTGCTGCTGATTGACGAGCGTCCGGAAGAAGTGACCGAGATGCAGCGTCTGGTGAAGGGTGAAGTGGTCGCGTCGACCTTTGACGAGCCGGCTTCCCGTCACGTGCAGGTGGCAGAGATGGTGATCGAGAAGGCCAAGCGCCTGGTTGAGCACAAAAAAGATGTGATCATCCTGCTGGACTCCATCACCCGTCTGGCGCGTGCCTACAACACCGTGGTACCGGCTTCCGGCAAGGTACTGACCGGTGGTGTGGACGCCAACGCCCTGCACCGTCCGAAGCGCTTCTTCGGTGCGGCACGTAACATGGAAGAGGGCGGCAGCCTGACCATCATCGCCACCGCGCTGGTCGACACCGGCTCGAAGATGGACGAAGTGATTTACGAAGAGTTTAAAGGTACAGGTAACATGGAACTGCACCTGGCGCGTAAAATTGCTGAAAAACGCGTCTTCCCGGCGATTGATTACAACCGTTCCGGTACCCGTAAAGAAGAGTTACTGGCCACGCAGGAAGAGCTGCAAAAAATGTGGATCCTCCGCAAGATTATTCACCCGATGGGTGAAATCGACGCGATGGAATTCCTCATTAATAAGCTCGCGATGACCAAAACGAATGATGAATTCTTCGACATGATGAAGCGCTCATAATTCTGTAAAACTCGGGGAACGCCACGCTAAGTCGTGGCGTTTTTTGCTTTTGGTCGTTACGATAAGCCATTAAAAGTTTCATGAATGTCATATTCAGATAATGACGGATGGCGTTTTAATGACTGTTTTTTTAAGTTAATGGATTTTCCGGGTGAGCACACAGCGCAATCCGTAAGGTTTTTGACACGCCAGAACCATAACTGTCACCATAGGATAGGACTGTAAGGCCGCGAGGGTTTATGACATTGCCAGGTTGCAAACCAGAGTGCCTTATCATTTTGCAGAGAGCTGTTAACTGTGAATCTACTCACTATGAGTACTGATCTTCTCTTTATCTTCCTGTTTTCCTTCTGTTTTTTATTTGCAGCCCGTAAAGTCGCGAAGAAAATTGGTCTCGTTGATAAACCTAATTACCGCAAGCGCCATCAGGGGTTGATTCCACTGGTCGGCGGCATTTCGGTTTTCGCCGGAATCTGTTTTACCTTCCTGATCTCCGATTTCCATATCCCCCATTCCCTGCTCTACCTGAGCTGTGCCGGTGTGCTGGTGCTGGTCGGCGCGCTGGATGACCGCTATGACATCAGCGTGAAAATCCGCGCGCTGGTGCAGGCACTGGTCGGTATCGCCATGATGGTGTTCGCCGGGCTGACGCTGAAAAGCCTGGGGCATATCCTGGGGCCGTGGGAGATGGTGCTGGGGCCGTTCGGCTATTTGGTGACGCTGTTTGCCGTCTGGGCCGCGATCAACGCGTTCAACATGGTGGACGGCATCGACGGCCTGCTCGGCGGGCTCTCCTGCGTCTCCTTCGGGGCGATGGGCATCCTGGTGTACCAGGCCGGGCATGTGGATCTGGCGCTCTGGTGCTTCGCGATGATCGCCGCCATCATCCCCTATATTCTGCTGAACCTCGGCGCCCTGGGCCGCCGTTACAAAGTCTTTATGGGTGACGCCGGCAGCACGCTGATTGGCTTTACCGCGATCTGGATCCTGATGCAGAGCACCCAGGGGCCGACCCCGCCGATGAACCCGGTCACCGCCCTGTGGCTTATCGCCATCCCGCTGATGGACATGATCGCCATCATGTACCGCCGCCTGCGCAAGGGCATGAGCCCCTTCTCGCCGGACCGCCAGCACATCCACCACCTGATTATGCGCGCCGGGTTCTCCTCCCGGCAGGCGTTCGTGCTGATTACCCTGGCGGCGGCCATTCTGGCGGCCATCGGGGTGATTGGCGAAAGGCTGATTTTTGTGCCGGAGTGGATGATGCTGCTGCTGTTCCTGCTGGCGTTCCTGCTGTATGGCTACTGCATCAAACGCGCCTGGCGCGTGGCCCGGTTTATCAAACGTATCAAGCGCCGTATGCGCCGCTCCACGATCAATAAGCACGTATCTTAACCCGAGGTGTTCCGGCAGTGATGAAATCTGAGACGTTACCGACCAACAAGACGCAACCTGTAGAAAATGAACTGGATATTCGCGGGCTGTGCTGTGCGCTGTGGCGCGGCAAAGGCGGCATCATCGGGCTGGCGCTGCTGTTTGCCGTGCTGGCGCTGGGCGTCTCTTACCTGGTTGAGCAGAAGTGGAGCACGACCGCCATCACTGACCGGCCGACGGTCAATAACCTCGGCGGTTACTACTCGCAACAGCAGTTCCTGCGTAACCTGGATGTGCGCGCCGCTGTCGCGCCGGTGGGTGACCAGCCTTCGATCTCAGATGAAGCCTATAATGAATTCATTATGCAGCTGGCGGCCTACGACACCCGCCGTGATTTCTGGCTCCAGACCGATTACTACAAACAACGTCAGGAAAATGATGTCAAAGCGGATGCGGCGTTACTGGATAAGCTGATCGGCACCATTCAGTTCACCCCGCGCGATGATAAAAAATTCCTGAATGACAGCGTCAAACTCATGGCGGAAACCGCGGCGGATGCCAACACCCTGCTGCGCCGTTATGTGGCGTTTGCCGGCCAGCGCGCGGCGCAGCACCTGAACGATGAGCTGCAGGGGGCCTGGGCGGCACGCACCGTCTCAATGCAGGCGCAGGTCAAACGTCAGGAAGCGGTGGCGGCCGCGGTGTATAAGCGCGCGCTGAACAGCGTGGAGCAGGCGTTGAAAATCGCCCGCCAGCAGAACATCAGCCGCAGCCAGACGGACACCCCGGCCGAGCAGTTGCCGGATTCCGACATGTTCTTATTGGGCACGCCGATGTTGCAGGCCCGCCTGGAGTCCTTGCAGGCGTCCGGCCCGGGTTATGACATCAGTTACGATCAGAACCGGGCCATGTTATCGACCCTCAACGCAGGGCCGACGTTAGACACAAAATTCCAGACCTACCGCTATCTGCGTACGCCGGAGGAGCCGGTTACGCGTGATAGCCCGCGCCGCGCATTCCTGATGGTAATGTGGGGCGTTGTGGGAGCGTTGATCGGCGCGGGAATTGCTCTGGTGCGCCGACGGGCTTAACTGAACGATAAACGGACGCGCCCGGCACCCGCCTGCGGGCCCTGTCCCCACGACTTAAAAGAGATTCGCTGTGAAAGTGTTGACTGTTTTCGGCACCCGCCCGGAGGCCATTAAAATGGCCCCGCTGGTACACGCTCTGGCCCAGGATGAGGCCTTTGAAGCAAAAGTATGCGTGACGGCTCAACATCGTGAGATGTTGGATCAGGTTCTGCGTCTGTTCGAGATTGAACCCGATTTTGATCTCAACATCATGCGCCCCGGCCAGGGGCTGACGGAGATCACCTGCCGCATCCTTGAGGGGCTGAAGCCGGTACTGGAGTCGTTCCGGCCTGACGTGGTGCTGGTGCACGGCGACACCACCACCACCATGGCCACCAGCCTGGCCGCGTTTTACCAGCGCATCCCGGTGGGCCATGTGGAAGCCGGGTTACGCACCGGCGATCTCTTTTCCCCCTGGCCGGAAGAGGCCAACCGCAAACTCACCGGCACACTCGCCACCTGGCACTTTGCGCCGACAGAGAATTCGCGCCGCAATCTGCTGCGGGAATCCACGCCGGAGAGCCGCATCGTGGTCACCGGCAACACGGTGATTGATGCGCTGCTCTGGGTGCGTGACCGCATCCTGGGCAATGCCGACCTGGTGGAGAGCCTGGCCCGGCGCTACACCTTTTTAGACAGCAGCAAAAAGCTGGTGCTGGTGACCGGCCACCGGCGCGAAAGCTTCGGCGGCGGGTTTGAGCGTATCTGCACCGCGCTGGCGGAGATTGCCCGCCGGCACCCGGATGTGCAGGTGGTTTACCCGGTGCACCTTAACCCGAATGTCAGCGAGCCGGTGAACCGCATCCTCAGCGGTATCGGCAACATCTTCCTGATTGAGCCGCAGGACTACCTGCCGTTTGTCTATCTGATGGATCGCGCCTGGCTGATCCTCACCGACTCCGGCGGCATCCAGGAGGAAGCCCCTTCGCTCGGCAAACCGGTGCTGGTCATGCGCGATACCACAGAGCGCCCGGAAGCGGTGGACGCCGGTACCGTGCGGCTGGTCGGCACCGACATGGCAAAAATCGTGCAGGAGACGACCCGCCTGCTGACTGATGAAAACGAATATCAGGCCATGAGCCGGGCACATAACCCTTACGGCGACGGACACGCCTGCCAGCGTATTCTTCACGCATTAAAGACCCATCAGGTGAAGCCATGAGTTTTGAAACTATCTCTGTGATCGGCCTGGGCTATATCGGCCTGCCGACGGCGGCGGCATTTGCCTCCCGCCAGAAAAAGGTGATCGGTGTGGACATCAACCCACACGCGGTGGAAACCATTAACCGCGGTGCGATTCACATCGTGGAGCCGGATCTCGACGTGGTGGTCAGACGCGCAGTGGAAGAGAATTACCTCCGCGCGGTGATCGCCCCGCAGCCCGCTGACGCCTTCCTGATCGCGGTGCCGACCCCCTTCAAAGGCGATCACCAGCCCGACATGGTGTATGTCGAGGCGGCGGCGCGCTCTATCGCCACCGTGCTGAAAAAAGGCGATCTGGTGATCCTCGAATCCACCTCGCCGGTAGGGGCCACCGAGCAGATGGCCGGCTGGCTTGCGGACTCGCGCCCGGACCTGACTTTCCCGCAGCAGGCGGGCGAGCAAGCGGACGTCAACATCGCCTACTGCCCGGAGCGCGTGCTGCCGGGGCAGGTCATGGTGGAGCTTATCAAGAATGACCGGGTGATCGGCGGCATGACGCCTGCCTGTTCCGCCCGCGCCAGCGCGCTCTACAACATTTTCCTCGAAGGGGAGTGCGTGGAGACCAATGCGCGCACCGCCGAGATGTGCAAGCTGACGGAAAACAGCTTCCGCGATGTGAACATCGCCTTCGCCAACGAGCTGTCGCTGATCTGCGCGGAGCAGGGGATCAACGTCTGGGAGCTGATCCGGCTGGCGAACCGCCACCCGCGCGTCAACATCCTGCAACCCGGCCCCGGCGTCGGCGGCCACTGCATCGCGGTCGACCCGTGGTTTATCGTGGCGCAGAACCCGGAACTGGCGCGGCTGATCCGTACCGCGCGCGAAGTGAATGACAGCAAACCCCACTGGGTGGTGGAACAGGTCAAAGCGGCCGTGGCCGATTGCCTGGCCGCCGGTGACCAGCGCGCTGCGGATGTCACCATTGCCTGCTTTGGCCTGGCGTTCAAACCGAACATTGATGACCTGCGGGAAAGCCCGGCCGTCCACGTCGCGCAGCTGATCGCTGAGTGGCACCGCGGCGAGACGCTGGTGGTGGAACCGCACGTTGACCACCTGCCCAGGGCGCTTGCCGGCCAGACCACGCTGGTCAGCCAGGAAGAGGCGTTGCAGCGCGCAGATGTGGTGGTGATGCTGGTGGACCATCAGGTGTTTAAGGCCGTTCCGGCGGCGGCCATCCGCCAGCCGTGGATTGTGGATACCAAAGGGGTGTGGCGCTGAGCTGCACCCACCGGCACGTTTAGGGCTGAACGACTTCCCGCCGCGGCGGGACTGGAGAGCATATGAAAGGCATTATTCTGGCGGGCGGCTCCGGCACCCGGCTGCACCCCATCACGCGCGGCGTCTCCAAACAGTTGCTGCCGATTTACGACAAGCCGATGATCTACTACCCGCTGTCGGTGCTGATGCTGGCGGGTATCCGCGACATCCTGATTATCTCCACGCCGGAGGACATGGCCTCCTACCAGCGGCTGCTGGGCAGCGGCGAGGAGTTCGGCATCCGCCTGCAGTATGAGGTGCAGGCCAGCCCGGACGGGCTGGCGCAGGCGTTCCTGATCGGTGAAGAATTTATCAATGGCGAACCCACCTGTCTGGTGCTGGGCGACAACATCTACTTCGGCCAGGCTTTCAGCCCGAAACTGAAAAACGTCGCGGCGCGTGAGCGCGGGGCCACGGTGTTCGGCTATCAGGTGATGGACCCGGAACGCTTCGGCGTGGTGGAGTTTGACGAAAACTTCCGTGCGCTGTCGCTGGAGGAGAAGCCGCTGAAACCACGCTCCAACTGGGCGGTGACCGGCCTCTACTTCTACGATGCGCAGGTCGTTGAGTTCGCCAAACAGGTGAAACCGTCGGTGCGCGGCGAACTGGAGATCACCTCGATTAACCAGATGTATCTGGATCGCGGTGAGCTGACGGTCGAACTGCTGGGGCGCGGCTTCGCCTGGCTCGACACCGGCACCCACGACAGCCTGATCGAGGCGAGCAGCTTCGTGCAGACGGTGGAGAAGCGCCAGGGCTTTAAAATCGCCTGCCTGGAAGAGATTGGCTGGCGCAACGGCTGGCTGGATGACGAGGCGATCCGCCGCGCTGCCCAGTCGCTGGCGAAAACCGGTTACGGCAAATACCTGCTGGATCTGTTACATGCGCGTCCACGCCAATATTGAGCCGCTGGCCTGGGAGAGTGATTTCTTCCAGCGCACCAGCGCAAAGCTGGCGTTCACGGCGGAGGCTGCGCCGCTCACCGTGCCGCGGCTGGCACCCTACCAGATTGTGCAGGCCAAAATTGCGGCCACCGATCTGCCGCTCTCCGACGCCCTGGCCGGTTTCGGCTTCCGCCTGGCGGAAGGGGAGATCGATTTCACCCTGAACGTCGCGCCGGGCGCTGAGGCGGCCCCCGGCCCGCTGGCGGTGCGCCCGGCCGCTGAGGCGGATATCCCTGCGTTGCAACAGGCCGCCGCGGCCGCTTTCGCCCTCAGCCGCTTCCGCACCCCCTGGTATCAGCCGCAGGACAGCGGGCGTTTCTACGCCCAGTGGGTGACGAACGCGGTGCGCGGCAGTTTTGACCACCTCTGCCTGCTGGCGGAGGATGACCAGCAGCGGCCGCAAGGCTTCGTCACCCTGCGGCGCACGGCGGCCGGGGAAGCGCGCATCGGGTTGCTGGCCGCCTGGCCGGGTGCCGGTGGGCGCGGCGTGGGCAAGTGCCTGATGCAGGCCGCCCGGCAGTGGTGCCGGGCGGAACAGCGCACACAGCTGCACGTGGCGACCCAGAGCGGGAACGTCGCGGCAATGCGTCTCTATATTGGCAGTGGTGCGTCAGTGGCGGCCACTTCATTCTGGTTGTACAGGTGATCCTATGATTCCATTTAATGCGCCACCGGTAGTGGGCACTGAAATTGATTACATGCAGTCTGCCATGAGCAGCGGCAAGCTGTGCGGCGACGGCGGTTACACCCGCCGCTGCCAGCAGTGGATTGAGCAGAATTTCAACTGCCCGAAAGTGCTGCTGACCCCCTCCTGCACCGCGTCGCTGGAGATGGCGGCGCTGCTGCTCGACATCAAAGCCGGTGATGAAGTGATCATGCCGAGCTACACCTTTGTCTCGACCGCCAACGCCTTTGTGCTGCGCGGGGCGAAAATCGTGTTTGTGGATATCCGCCCCGATACCATGAACATCGACGAGACCAAAATCGAAGCGGCGATCACCGAACAGACCCGCGCGATTGTGCCGGTGCACTACGCGGGCGTGGCCTGTGAAATGGACACCATCATGGCGCTGGCGGAGAAGTACCGGCTCTATGTGGTGGAAGATGCCGCGCAGGGCGTGATGTCGAAATACAAGGGCAAGGCGCTCGGCACCATCGGCCACATCGGCTGTTTCAGCTTCCATGAAACCAAAAACTACACCGCAGGCGGTGAGGGCGGCGCGACGCTGATCAACGACCGCGCGCTGATTGAGCGCGCCGAGATCATCCGCGAGAAGGGCACCAACCGCAGCCAGTTCTTCCGCGGCCAGGTTGACAAGTACACCTGGCGGGACATCGGCTCCAGCTTCCTGATGTCTGACCTGCAGGCCGGCTATCTCTGGGCGCAGCTCGAAGCGGCTGACCGCATCAACCAGCGCCGCCTGCTGCTCTGGACGAACTACTACGAAGCGCTGTCGCGGCTGGCGAAACAGGGGCGCATCGCGCTGCCTGCCATCCCGGCCAACTGCGTCCACAACGCCCACATGTTCTACATCAAACTGCGGGACATCGCGGAGCGTGACGCCCTGATCGCCTACATGAAAGAGGCGGAGATCATGACGGTGTTCCACTACATCCCGCTGCACAGCAGCCCGGCCGGGGAGCAGTTCGGCCGTTTCGCCGGGGAAGACCGTTTCACCACCGCAGAGAGCGAGCGCCTGGTACGCCTGCCGCTGTTCTACAACCTCTCCGATGTTAACCAACGCACGGTCATTAATACGCTTCTGAGCTTCTTTGCCTGATATGTCACTGGCTAAAGCATCTGTCTGGACCGCAGGCTCGACGTTAATCAAAATTGGCGTCGGGCTGGTTGTGGTCAAACTCCTTGCCGTCAGCTTCGGCCCCAGCGGGGTCGGGCAGGCGGGTAACTTCCGTCAACTGATCACCGTGCTGGGCGTGCTCTCCGGCGCAGGCATTTTCAACGGCGTCACCAAATATGTGGCGGAGCACCAGCAGGATGCCGCGCGGCTTCGGGCGGTACTCGGCACCGCGTCGACGTTAATCCTCGGTTCTTCTGCTCTGCTGGCGCTGGTGTTCCTGCTGGCGGCCGCGCCAATCAGTGTTGGGCTGTTCGGCCACGATCGCTACCAGAACGTGGTGCGCGGCGTGGCGCTGGTGCAGATGGGCATCGCCTGCGCCAACTTTTTCCTGGCGATTCTGAAGGGCTACCGTGATGCGCTGGGCAATGCGCTGGCGATTGTCGGCGGCAGCCTGATCGGGCTGGTGGCCTATCTCCTCTGCGTCCGGCTTGGCGGTTATGAGGGGGCGCTGGCCGGGCTGGCGCTGGTGCCGGCGCTGGCGGCGATCCCGGCCGGGCTGCTGCTGGTGAAACGCCGCCGTTTCCCGCTGCGTGACCTGAAACCAGGCTGGGACCGGCTGCTGGCCGGGCAGTTCGCCAAGTTCACCCTGATGGCGCTGATGACTGCCGTGACCCTGCCGGTCGCCTATATCATGATGCGTAACCTGCTGGCCGCGCACGATGGCTGGGACGCGGTGGGCATCTGGCAGGGGGTGAGCAGCATCTCCGATGCCTACCTGCAATTTATCACCGCCTCGTTCAGCGTCTATCTGCTGCCGACGCTGTCGCGCCTGACGGAGAAATCCGCCGTGACCCGCGAGATCGGCCGTTCGCTGGCGTTTGTGCTGCCGGTGGTGGCGGCGGTGAGTTTCAGCGTCTGGCTGCTGCGCGATGTGGCGATCTGGCTGCTGTTCTCTGACAAATTCACCGCGATGCGTGATCTGTTTGCCTGGCAACTGGTGGGCGACGTGCTGAAAGTCGGGGCTTATGTCTATGGCTACCTGGTGATCGCCCGCGCTTCGCTGCGCTTCTATTTGCTCACCGAACTGAGCCAGTTCCTGCTGCTGACCGGCTTTGCCTGCTGGCTGATCCCGGCGCACGGTGCGCTGGGGGCGGCCCAGGCCTATATGGCCACCTATTGCGTCTATTTCTTGCTCTGTAGCACTGTTTTCCTGATTTATCGTAGGCGGGCATGACAACACTTATCCACGTTCTGGGATCTGACATCCCACACCATAACCTCACGGTTTTGCGCTTCTTTAATGATGTGCTGTCGGCGCGCGCCCCGGCCGGTCAGGCCACCACCTTTATGGTCGCCGCCGCCGATGCGGCCGCGTTCGCCGCCTTCAGCAAGCTTGAGATTGAGGTCTTCCCGGACAAACCGGCGCTGGCGCAGGCGGTGATCCGCCGCGCGCAGCACAGCCGGCAGACCCGCTTCTTCCTGCACGGGCAGTTCAACCCAACGCTGTGGCTGGCGCTGCTGCAACGCAAAATCCAGCCGCAGCAGGTGTACTGGCACATCTGGGGCGCCGATCTCTACGAAGAGGCAAAAGGCTGGAAATTCCGTGCCTTCTACCTGATGCGGCGGCTGGCGCAGGGGCGCGTCGGCCATGTGTTCGCCACGCGCGGGGACATCCAGCACTACCGGCTGCGCCACCCGCGCGTCCCGGCATCGTTGCTTTACTTCCCGACCCGCATGGACCCGGCGCTCAGCGTGCCCGCCCGCGCCCACCGGAACGGGGAGCCGCTGACAATTCTGGTCGGCAACTCCGGCGACCGTACCAACCGCCACATTGAAGCGTTACAGGCGATTCACCGTGAGTTCGGCAGCGAGGTGAACGTCATCGTGCCGCTGGGCTACCCGGCCAATAACGACGCCTATATCGCGCAAATCCGCGAAGCGGGCGCGGCGCTGTTCCCGGTACAAAACCTGCAACTGCTGACGGAACAGATGGCGTTCCCGGACTATCTGGCGCTGCTGCAACGCTGCGATCTCGGCTACTTTATCTTTAACCGCCAGCAGGGCATCGGCACACTCTGTTTGCTGATCCAGTCCGGCATCCCGTTTGTGCTGAGCCGCCAGAACCCGTTCTGGCAGGATCTGGCGGAGCAGCACCTGCCGGTGCTGTTCTATGGTGATGCGCTGGACGAGGCGACGGTGCGTGAGGCGCAACGGCAGATGGCACTGGTGGACAAGCAGGCGATCGCCTTCTTCAACCCCAACTACATTGACGGCTGGATCAGCGCCCTGGCGCTGGCCGCGGGGGAGGCAGCATGACACTGGGCGAATTGGGCGGGCTGGGGGCGGTGTACCTGGCCTCGCTGTTGTTTATCCTGACGTTAAGCTACCGGGAGTTCCGCCGGGTGCGCTTTAACTTCAACGTCTTCTTCTCGCTGCTCTACCTGCTGACCTTCTATTTCGGCTTCCCGCTCACCTGCGCGCTGGTGTTTGAGTTTGATGTCGCGGTGGTGCCGCCGGAATTCCTGCTGCAGGCGCTGCTTTCGGCCACCTGTTTCTACGCCATCTACTACGTGGCCTACAAAACCCGGCTGCGGTCCGCCACCGCCGTGGCGCGGCCACCGCTGTTCACCCTGAACCGGGTAGAGGCGCACCTCACCTGGGGGCTGCTGGCGCTGATTGCGATCGGTACCGTCACCGTGTTCTTTATGCACAACGGTTTCCTGCTGTTCAAGCTCAACGCCTACAGCGAGATCTTCTCCAGCGAGGTCTCCGGCGTGGCGCTGAAGCGCTTCTTCTACTTCTTCATCCCGGCGATGCTGGTGGTCTATTTCCTGCGGCAGGATCTGCGCGGCTGGCTCTTCTTCCTGGTCAGCACTGTGGCGTTCGGCATTTTGACCTACATGATCGTCGGCGGCACGCGCGCCAACATCATCATCGCCTTTGCCCTGTTTTTGTTCATCGGCATTGTGCGCGGCTGGATCACCCTGTGGATGCTGGCGGCCGCCGGGGTGTTCGGCATTGTCGGCATGTTCTGGCTGGCGCTGAAGCGCTATAGCCTCGACGTCAGCGGCGCGGAGGCGTTCTACACCTTCCTCTACCTGACGCGCGACACCTTCTCGCCGTGGGAAAACCTGGCGCTGCTGCTGCAAAACTACGACAAGATCGACTTCCAGGGGCTGGCACCGATGGTGCGTGACTTTTACGTCTTCATCCCCAGCTGGCTCTGGCCGGGGCGGCCGGCGGAAGTGCTTAACAGCGCCAACTACTTCACCTGGGAAGTGCTGGACAACCACTCCGGCCTCGCCATCTCGCCGACGCTGATCGGCTCGCTGGTGGTGATGGGCGGCGTCTGGTTCATCCCGCTGGGCGCGGTGGCGGTCGGCTGGATCATCAAATGGTTTGACTGGCTGTACGAGCAGGGCAAAGCGGAGAACAATCGCTATAAATCGGCCGTGTTGCAGGCGTTCTGCTTTGGGGCAGTGTTTAATATGATCGTGCTGGCGCGGGAAGGCGTTGACGCCTTCGGCTCCCGTGTGGTCTTCTTCTGCCTGATTTTTGGTGCCTGTCTGGTGGCGGCGAAACTGTTGTACTGGATGTTTGATGCGGGCGGCCTGATCAGGCCGCGCGGCGGACGCGGGGAAAGGGCTTCCCCGGTGTCGCCCCCGGCGGACGGCATCCTGTAAGGAAATTCATGGACTCACTACGCTCTGTCCCCAAATACACCATCCGCGGGCTGGATATCTGGGGCTTTAAAAATATGGCGCAGTTTCTCGATCACCTGTTTGCCGGGCGCCAGGTGCGCACCGGTACGCTGGTGGCGATTAACGCCGAAAAGGTGCTGGCGACGGAACGCGACGCTGCGCTGCACGCGCTGATTAACGGCGTGGAATATAAGTATGCTGACGGCATCAGTATTGTGCGTTCCATCCGGCGCAAATACCCCGGCGCGGAGGTGTCACGCATTGCCGGGGCGGATCTCTGGGAAGCGCTGATGGCGCGCGCCGGGCGCGAGGGCACGCCGGTATTTTTGATCGGCGGCAAGCCGGAGATTCTGGCCCAGACGGAAGAGAAGCTGCGTGCGCAGTGGAACGTCAACATCGTCGGCAGCCAGAACGGCTACTTCACCCCGGAACAGCGCCAGCCGCTGTTTGAGCGGGTGAAAGCCAGCGGCGCGGCGATTGTCACGGTGGCGATGGGGTCACCGCGGCAGGAGGTGCTGATGCGCGACTGCCGGGCGCTCTACCCGCATGCGCTCTATATGGGCGTCGGCGGCACCTATGACGTGTTTACCGGCCATGTGAAACGTGCGCCCAAATTCTGGCAAAACACCGGGCTGGAGTGGCTCTACCGGCTGATTCTGCAACCAAGCCGGCTGGGCCGCCAGCTGAAACTGCTCAAATACCTGCGTTACCACTTCACCAACCAGCTCTGACGCGTTATGCGCCCTGCGATCCAGGGCGCATCTGCACACTTTTTGCAAAAAAAGCGGTGAGCTTGCTTCAAGGCTTGCATATTCTGGTTTGCTTCTGACGAAAAAATACGGAACCATAGCGCCCGGTAAAACCCGGCAGGCACCTGCCGGAAAGCGGCTGGCCATTTCTTTCCTATCCTCTATCCAGAGGGAATCCCCGGCGCAGTCCGCTTGCCCCATGCGGCGTTCCGCCGCTTGTTTCGGTCTACCACCAAAAAAATAACATTCCGGCCTGTCCGGAAGGCATACACAACACGCGAAAACAGAGGATTTATGGCGAGTCACGAAGAGAAAAAAGGGTTGCACCGGGGGTTGGAGGCGCGGCATATCGAGCTTATCGCCCTGGGCGGCACCATCGGTGTCGGGTTATTTATGGGGGCGGGCAGTACGCTGAAATGGGCGGGGCCGTCCGTGTTGCTGGCCTACATCGTGGCCGGGCTGTTTGTGTTTTTCATTATGCGCGCGATGGGCGAGATGCTGCACCTGGAGCCGGTCGCCGGCTCGTTTGCGGTGTATGCCCATAAATACCTCAGCCCTTATTTTGGCTACCTGACCGCCTGGAGCTACTGGTTTATGTGGATTGCGGTAGGGATCTCCGAGATCACTGCCGTAGGGGTCTATGTGCAGTACTGGTTCCCTGAGCTGCCGCAATGGGTGCCCGCGCTGGCGGCGATTGCGCTGGTGGCGCTGGCCAACCTGGCTGCCGTCAAACTCTACGGGGAATTTGAGTTCTGGTTCGCGTTGATTAAGGTCACCACCATTATTGTGATGATCGTAGTGGGGCTGGGCGTCATCTTCTTCGGCTTCGGCAACCACGGCCAGGCGCTGGGGTTTGAGAACCTCACCACCCACGGCGGCTTCTTCGCCGGTGGCTGGAAAGGCTTCCTGTTTGCGCTCTGTATTGTGGTGGCGTCCTATCAGGGGGTGGAGCTGGTCGGTATCACCGCCGGGGAAGCCAAAAACCCGCAGGTGACGCTGAAGCGCGCCATCAACAACATCCTGTGGCGCATCCTGATTTTCTACGTCGGGGCGATCTTCGTCATCATCACCATTTTCCCGTGGAATGAGATCGGCACCCACGGCAGCCCGTTTGTGCTGACCTTCTCGAAGATCGGCATCACCGCGGCGGCCGGCATCATCAACTTTGTGGTGCTGACGGCGGCGCTCTCCGGCTGTAACAGCGGCATGTACAGCTGCGGGCGTATGCTCTATGCCCTGGCGAAAAACCGCCAGCTGCCGTCGTTCCTGGCGCGCGTCTCCAAAGGCGGCGTACCGGTCTACGGCATCGCCATCACCATTCTCTGCCTGCTGGTCGGCTCCTGCCTGAACTACATCATCCCGAACCCGGAGAAGGTGTTCGTCTACGTCTACAGCGCCAGCGTGCTGCCGGGCATGGTGCCGTGGTTTGTGGTGCTGGTCAGCCAGCTGAAGTTCCGCGCCGTACACAAGCAAGCGCTGAAAACCCATCCGTTTAAGTCGCTGCTGTTCCCCTACGCCAACTATCTGACCATCGCTTTCCTGCTTTGTGTGCTGGTCGGCATGGGAATTAACCCGGATACGCGGATTTCTCTGCTGGTAGGCGGAATTTTCATTGCCGCGGTCTCATTAATCTATGTCGGCACAGGGATGCACAAACGCCGGGATGCGTTGAAAAACAGCGCAGAATAGCAGGGCAGGGGCGGGATAAGGGGCTTTAGCGCTCACTTTTAGGACGAAATGCACAAACTCTAAGCAGGCGTGATATTTCTTCTAAAAAAGCACTAGACAGCCCAGCACGAAAGCCGTAATATCCCGCCCCGCAACGGCGCTAAGCGCCCGTAGCTCAGCTGGATAGAGCGCTGCCCTCCGGAGGCAGAGGTCTCAGGTTCGAATCCTGTCGGGCGCACCATTAAGTTTGTGTGCAAGAGCTGCGGTGGACACTTTCTTCGGAAAGAACGTACCGCGTGAAGTGGCAGTAAAGCAGTAATGTGATGGTGGCTATAGCTCAGTTGGTAGAGCCCTGGATTGTGATTCCAGTTGTCGTGGGTTCGAGTCCCATTAGCCACCCCAGATTTGTGACGATGCGAAGGTGGCGGAATTGGTAGACGCGCTAGCTTCAGGTGTTAGTGTCCTTACGGACGTGAGGGTTCAAGTCCCTCTCTTCGCACCACACAACCAGCATCTTGTGATGTTGGTGCAGTAAAAAGTAAAAGCAAAAAATCGGCGAGTAGCGCAGCTTGGTAGCGCAACTGGTTTGGGACCAGTGGGTCGGAGGTTCGAATCCTCTCTCGCCGACCACATTCAGAATAACCCCGCTATGCGGGGTTTTTCGCTTTCTGGCGTCCGCCTTTCTCTGCGTTGTTTCCTTTCTCTCTGTGCTCCCCTGATTTTTGGTTATCGCCTGCTTAGAGAGGCATATTCACTTTCTATTTGTGCTTTTTGCGCGCGTCAGCGGCGTTGTCGTCTAGTGACAACAACAGCGCAATCGTCTGTCGCTGCGCGGTGACATATAAACGTCTGAATTAAAAAGATAATTATTGGAAGCGCTGCCGTTGTCGTTTCAGGGCGACAGAAAAGGAAGCTGCGGCAGTAGGATTTGACGCTGAGTCCGGAACCCGGCTTTTCTGAGAAATTAAACCAAATAAAAAACCTTTTAAATCAAATAACTAAATTTTTAATCAGCAGAGCGATGAAAATTGGCACGGCATATGCAATACTTTATGCGTAGATGCTCATTCACCCTGTTATGACTGCTTCGGCTTCATAAAACCTGGAATGATGCAGAGCCAATTTCGGTACCTAGTGTCCACCTTATCGATAACCCCGGTTATCACCAAGCGGACATAACGTTGAGTGAGGTACCACCCCCAGTTGTCCTAGACCTGAATTTGCTTGTTTGAACACTTGTCCCGGCGGGCAAGTGTTTTTTTTTGCCTGTCGCCCGGCAGCAGGCGTAAAAAAGGCCCCCAGAAGGAGCCTTTTCAACAGGGACTGATTGACGGGTTACGCTTCCGGGCGCTGCAGGGTGAGGAGCAACCCTTCGCGCCGCAGCTGCGCGGCCTCTTCAGGCTTATGCAGCTTGTCCAGCGTGTCGGCCAGCCAGGCGTAATCATAGCCGTCCGGGCGCTCTGCCAGCGCGGCGCGGAAACACTCGCTCGCGGCCTGCCATTCGCCGTGTTTCATCAGCATCTGGCCCAGCGTGCTGTTCAGCAGCGGGGTCGCGCCGTGCTGTTTGATTTGCTGGCGCAGCACTTTCTCAAGCTGTTCAGGGTTGCCGGACTTCAGGCGCGGCATCAGCAGCACCAGGCGCGGATCGTAATGGCGCTTCAGTCCATCCAGCAACACTTCCTGTGCCATGTCATGGTCGTTACAGGCGATCAGGTTTTCCGTCATGGCGATCTGCAGCGCCGTATCGTGGCGGGTTTTGCGGTTCTGATCTTTCCACCAGCGCTTCAGGCCATCGCTGCCCTCTTTCGCCATCACCTCGTTCATCAGGCCGATGTAGGCCTGCTCGCGCAAGGTCTGAAGATGGGCGTCGTCGTACAGGTGGATTTTCGCCATCGACGGGATAATGCCCAGCAGCGCATCAAAGGCCCCGCTGCGCAAATACGCCTGCTCAGCCAGACGCAGCACTTCCGGGTGACGCGGTGCCTGACCGACCAGATTATCGACGCCGTGGCGCGCCGCATGGATTTCACCCTGAGCCAGCTGAATACGCACGCGGGTAATGTCCACCGGCAGCTGATCGTTATCGGCAATCTCTGCCGCCCGTTCCAGATACTGGTTGGTGCGGAAATCATCCCCGCGCTGCTGGGCGGCTTCCGCGGCCAGCAAATG
>NZ_PJZH01000031.1 GCF_002858715.1 Chimaeribacter coloradensis
CGGTCTGCGTTTCGCAATCCGTGAAGGCGGCCGTACTGTTGGTGCGGGCGTTGTTGCTAAAGTTATCGCTTAATCGCGTCTGACTTTTGCAAAAAGGGGTGCTTCGGCACCCCTTTTTTTATGCTATTTTTTAATAAAGCGTCATCCTTTCTCTTTAATCAGCGTAATGTTATCGCGTCTTGTCTTAACTATTATTTACTATAATAACCTTATCAAAAATGCGTAAATAACTTATCCCGTTGATTATAAAGTTTATATAAAAACAGCATCCGCCCTTTTTTAGCCGGATAAGCAAAGAGCCATACGCTATTTTATTGAAGAGTATTAATCGCTCTCTGCATAGCTCAGAAAGCACATTGCCACACTTTAAATGAGAATCATTTTGATTTAAGATGGCGACAGATAACGTGGAGCGCCAGTATGTATATTTGCCTGTGCAATGGTATTAGTGACAAAACAATCCGTCAGGCGGTGCGCAAACACCAGCCGCAATCTTTCCAGCAATTACGCAAGTTTGTGCCGGTCGGCACCCAGTGCGGTAAATGCGTACGTGCGGCCCGGGAAATTATGCAAGACGAGCTGTCGCAAATTCCAGAGTTTAAAGAGATAGCCTGAAACCACATCTTTTTTTGACTTACTCCAAACCGCATCTACGCTTCAAAGAGTGGAAGCGGAGGAATAAAAATGAAAGGTGATGTTAAGATCATAAATTATCTCAATAAATTGTTGGGCAATGAGCTGGTTGCTATTAACCAATATTTCTTACATGCGAGAATGTTCAAAAACTGGGGGCTCAAACGTCTTAATGACGTGGAGTATCATGAGTCCATCGATGAAATGAAACATGCTGATCGCTATATTGAACGTATTCTCTTCCTGGAGGGACTCCCGAACCTGCAGGATTTGGGTAAATTAAATATTGGCGAAGATGTTGAGGAGATGCTGCGTTCAGATTTGACGCTTGAACTGGATGGTGCCCGAGACCTGCGGGAAGCGATAGCCTATGCTGACACCATTCATGACTACGTCAGCCGCGATATGATGATAGAAATCCTGGCCGATGAAGAACAGCACATCGACTGGCTGGAAACGGAGTTGGATCTTATCCAAAAACTGGGGATACAGAACTATCTTCAGGCCCAAATCCGTGACGAAGAGTAGCGTTTACTATCCGGGGAAGCTTTGGCTTCCCTGCCATCAGCGCATCGTATACCACTGAACAATCAATGTCAGCCATCCCGCGGCCGCCAGAGAGGGGCCAAAGGGTAACATCGCCACCCATTCTCCTTTCCTCCATTTTGACAGCACCGCCCATAGCAGGCCGGATGCGGCAGCCAGCAGGATAATCTGCGGTAACATTTGCCAGCCATTCCAGGCGCCTAACGCGGCCAATAATTTAAAGTCACCATACCCAAGACCCTCCCGGCCCCGGATGAGACGGAAAAGCCAATAGAGACTCCATAAGAGCAGATACCCGATCACGGCCCCATAGAGTGCGTCAGTGAGGCTAACTTTTTCACTGATGCTGTTAAACAGCAGACCCAGCCACAATAAGGGAAGCGTCAGTTTATCGGGCAACAGAAAGGTACGGGCATCGATGAGGCTCAGTGTCAGCAAAACGCCACTGTAAACTGCCAGCGCCAGCGTCATGTCCGGTGGAAACAGCAGCGAGAGCAGCAGAACCAGCATTCCGCACCCCAGTTCTACCCAAAGATAGCCCAACGAAATCGGTTTATGGCAGGCACTGCAATGGCCCCGGAGAACTACCCAGTGTAAAACCGGAAAATATTCATGCCAATGTGTAGGCGGGTGGCAAGGGCAGTAGCTCAGCTTCCATCCTGGATGCCTTATTGCCGCATCGCCCGGATTGTCAGCTTCTTCGATCAGGCGCGGCAAGTATAGGCTGAGATGATTAATAAATTTTCCCATTATCAGACCGGCAATAAAGTAGAGCACCGACATTAACGAAGCACTTAAGATACTCATCGTTTATTTCCTGACTAACGTCAATGTCGTTATCTGAATGTAGCCTTCCTGTGTCGCACTGCTGCTAAATTCAAGCTGGCTGGCTGTAATTCCGGCAGCATTTTTTAGCGCCACTAACCAGTTGAGAAAATCATTCAGTTTCATCTCGCGGATTTTAAGATGCGCCATTTTATCTTCAAGCGAAATGTCATCAATTACCACGGCGTGTTTTATGGCGCTGTCTTTAATAACAGCATCAATCGGCTTGTTATGATTAATCCCGGGAATAACACCGCGCGAGAAACTCTCTTCTTTCATCCAGACCAGTGATTGCAGCGCCTGTTTATTGCTCCTCTGTAATTTGTCTGTTAACGTGTTTAACGGAGTTAATAAGGCAAACCACATTATAACGATAATAACCAGTGCGCCGAGGGAAACCATCAGGTACCGTTCATGCCGGCTGTGCGTCATAAACCATTCTTTCATTTTTTATATACGCTCTTTAGTGTTACCAGGTTTTCATCTTTGGCCATGTTATCGGTTGTGAAATGGAACGTCTGCTCACTGGCCTGAATAAATTGCTGTACTGTCTGCGCGCTCGCCCCTGAAATTTGCACATCAAATACATTCTGTTCCTGCTGGTACTGAATGCGCTGAATCTGCACATCAGGATAGGCCGCCAGATAACGTTGCAACTGCGCCAGGCATGTCAGCACATCTGGCGAGACGGCAGATATTTTCTGGGTAAAAAAGAACCGGTAATTGCTCTTTCTTTTATCCTGGGGAAAATGTTGCTGATACAGCGCTCTCGTCTGCTGATCTAATGCATCAGATTGCTGATAGAGGTTCCAGAGAGCCAGCCCTTTACTCAGCAGCATTAAAAAAACGGCCAACAGGCAAGAGGCCAGCGCCGCATACCGCAATGTTTTACTAGCCGGTTTGATCGGCTGGCGTGGGCGAAAGTCACCATGCAGCAGCGTGGGCAAAGTCACGCCGGCGGCGTGAAGCAGTTGTTGCGGCGTCTGCCGGGGAAGGTAGTCAATGGGAAGCCCTTTATGCTCTATCGGGCTATAACTGACAATCCTCTGCGGTGCCCAGTGTTCCTGTAAATGGCTGAACCAGGTATCGTCCAGTGATGTCAGTTGATATGGCCCCAGCCGTAACAACCAGTTCTCCCGGTCGCGGAGCGCCGTCCAGCTATTTTCAACAGAGGGCAGATACATGCCGTCTGGGCCGGCGTAGGTGACGTGCAACCCTGCCGCGCTGAAGGCGGACAACAGTGAACGCAGCCAGCCGCCGTCGATCGCAACAGCATGTACAAGGGCCTGATCGCGCTGTAAAACGGTCCAGTGCAGTGTGTCACTCTCGCCCAGCAGTGACTCTTCAGCGAGCCAGGACAAACGCTCAGAGGTGAGTTTGCCGCTTTTTTCCGGCAGGGCTATTGCACGAAATACCAGCCTCTCCGGTGAGATCAGCAGTATCACTTCGCGCTTGTCACTGCCGGCAGCCACCTCGTGCAGGCTATCCAAACCGGGTAAGAGCATCACGGGCTTTTCATCAGCATGATCGGCTTCTGACACTTCAATCATGTCATTTGGAAGATATCTTATGATTAGCTTTTCCTGCATGGATATTTCAGCCTGCTTATCGTCTTAATCAATCAATGTGGCGTGAAAAAAGGCGGATCTCACCCTTTTTTTCGTCGTAATAGAGACGGCTGGATAACGTTAACTGTTGATCATTATCACTTGCCGTACTGGTAATAGAAAAATAGCGGCTGGTAACAGCCAGCACGCTATTCAACGGTGCCCAATTTTTATCAGACGCCGGAAATTGGTTATCCAGTTGCGTATTAAACTGGTTAAGCGCGACCCAACCCATTTTGGGCCGCCTGGCTAAAAGCCTGATGGCATCCTCGGTGCTGAATTGCTCAAGCGACAGGGCAGACAATAAAGGGGCCTGCTGTTTTGTCAGCGTATTAATATTGATCTGCTGTTTCGTTGAGGGCAGGGCGCAAAGTTGCGGCCTGAGTGCCTGATACAGTTTTGGCGTAATGCCTTTGATCTGGCTAAGCTCTGTCACGCTGTAAAAAAGCTGATTGGCGGCAAGGCGTGGCGGCTTTTCCCGCAGGTAATATTCATCTTCTGCGCCGCCGGGCCGGGCAACGGTGTCGCTGTCAATATAATCTGCGATCGCGTCAATAATGGCGCCTGCCTGCGCTTTCGTGACCCCATTTATTAACAGCAGCGCTTCAAAGACCTGTTGATTGTAAGGTATGTCATCTTTGACATCACTGGAGACATTATTCAGCGAATTCAGGTTAAAGCAGGCCTGTTCATCCCAGACCTGCCATTCAATATTCAGCCCGGCAGCAGGAGATATTTTCTGCGGCTGCGCCCAATAGTGATCGCTGGACAGAAACTTCGGGTTATCGTTCAGATCCTGAAGCAGGTTGGCGGTAGCAAGCTGTTCGGCCGATGTAATCAAGGACATCAGTTGCAGATTGTCCTGCTGATAGGAAGCCCGCTTTATGCTGGTCGTGAAACGCACGGCCATCTCACCGGCTAACGCAGCCATCACTGCCAGCAGCAGCATGACCACAATCAGCGCTACGCCTTTTTGTAATTTCATTCGCTACCCCCGTCGGGCATGGGCTGATCCTCATCGGGGGACGATGCCGCCTGGTCTGCCGTTATAGATTCCGTCTGCGCCTGCTCACCCGCAGACTCACCCTCAAGCGCCGTCTCCTGATAAGCAGGCCAGGCGGCCGGCAGGACAAATTTGCGATTGATCGTACCGGTATCTTTCAGCACCAAAGTGACCTCTATACCCGCCGGGAGGGTCTGTTGAGGATCGGGCTCAGTTTTCCAACCTTGCTGATAAAACCGCAGGGTCATCTCTTCGACGTTATCCAGCAATGTTGCGTCAAGCGGCTCACTCTCCAGAGGCACATCCACCGCTTTTTGTACCAGACGATGCAAGGAACCCTCGCGCAGTTGCCAGCTCACCCGCTGGATCTCAGGCGTGCAGCAGTTGCCCCAGGTGTTAGGGCGACTCTGTGTGGTTAACGCAAAGCCGTTGTCATCCTGATACCAGCTCTGCCCGGCACCGCGCGGCACCCTGGGCACAATTTGCAGAATATCTCTTTCCATCATGCTCATGGTGCGTTGCAGGGCATTGATGCGTTGCAACGTGGCCTGGGTACGGTCGTTGGTCTTCAGCGCGCCGGATAAGATCTGGTAAGCCAGCATGCTCAGCATCGAGAAGATAAACAGAGCCAGCATCATTTCCAGTAAGGTGAAGCCTTTTTGACGGATCATGATGAGGCGTCCTGAGCCTGTGGCAGCAAACGGAGAACAGACCGTACCGCCACACCGTCATGGGTAATTGTTAATACCTGCGTGGTATAAGAGGCGTCGGAAGAGGGCGTTTCTTGCAGCGTCCATGACCACGTCTGGCCCGCCATATCGGCTGAACCATGATGTTGCGGCTTACGCTTTTCCGTAACGGATGGCGTCAGCATCTGTTCCGCCAGCGCCTCTTCCGCCAACCAATTAGCAGATACCCAGTCCGCGAACAGATGCTCTGACAGACGCGAGGTGGCGCTCATCTGCCCGCTCATACTGTTCATCAACGCCAGGGCGGCCCCGGCAAACACGGCGAGTGCCACGATCACCTCCAGCAGCATCATGCCCTGTTGTTGCGATGCGCGTGTCATGGGTTTTGCATCTCATTGTTGACAGTGACAGGCCAATGCCCGCGGCAATCAAACGTAAAGCGTGGCTGGGCCGTGCTGTTATCGGTAATGCGCAGCTGGAAAGGGGTGATGTCGCCATCCGGATAAAAAATAATCTGGGGCGTATCACGCGCTTCCGCGACATCACCGTTTATAAGCAACTCAGCTTGCCAGGCAGGCGGAAAAGATTGTGCATCGGCAGGCAGGCCACCTTTTGAGAACGGAACCCACTGCCATGTGACCGGCGTCGCCTTGCGCTGTTGCGGCATCATAAACAGATACTCTGAGTCTGTTATCTGTAAGCCAACCGGGGAGCCGGTCATCGCGGCATGGTCGGCTGCATACTCCATCAGCGCAATCAGCCGCCCGGCCTCACCGGACTGGCGGCGTTCGTCAACGCTCCCGTTTGAACTCATCACCACCACGGCACCCCCTGCCATAATCATCAGAACCAGCATGATTTCGAGCAAGGTAAAGCCGGCGGCTCGCCTGACCTGTTTCACTTTTTCGGCGTATCCAGTGTCCAGTTGGCAATATCATCCTCTGTACCGGCTTCGCCATCCTGACCAGCGGAGAATAAATCGTATTCACCATGTTCACCTGGCGTAACCAGCAGATATGCCCCGCCCCACGGATCGGTTGGCAGGCGTTTGATGTAGCCATCTTTGCGGTAATTTTGCGGCAGCGGATCAAATTCCGGTTTGTTCACCAGCGCATCAAGACCCTGTTCACTGGTGGGGTAACGGTGGTTATCCAGCTTGTACATATCCAGGGCATTCTCTAACGCCACAATATCACTGACCGCTTTTTGGCGGTCGGCCCGCTCTTTATTGCCCATCAGGTTCGGGACGACCAGGCTGGCCAGAATCCCCATAATCACGATGACCACCATAATCTCCAGCAGAGTGAACCCCCGCTGACGTTGTGCAGAGACTTTTTTCATACATTTCATCCTGTTAACCAGCCAAATTATTAAGTTGTAAAATGGGTTGCAGTATCGAGACCACAATGAACAGCACAATGACTGCCATACTGATCACCAGCCCCGGTTCAAACAGGGCCAGAACCAGTGACATGCGGTTTTGCAGCGCCTGCTCTTGTGCCGTGGCAGCACGCTCCATCATGTTGCTCAGGTGGCCGCTTTTCTCCCCTGAGGCGAGCATGTACAGCATCATGGGAGAAAAGAGTTCGCTCTCACTCAGGGCGGTATGCAGGGCGCTGCCCTGCCGGACATGTTCACCGGCACGGCGGAGGCGATCGCGGATGGCGAGGTTCGAGATCCCTTCCAGCGCGGTGTGCATCCCTTCCAGCAGGGGAACGCCGCTGGCTTGCAGAATGCTCAGGGTCCGCAAGTAACGTGCACTGTTAGTCTCCAGCACCAGCCGGCGGCCGAGAGGCAACCGCAGCAGCAGGGCATGAAAGCGAAAACGGTTTTCCGGCTTGCGCAGCCAGATGTTGAGGCTGACCAGCGCAACACCGATCAGCGCCACAACCAGCAAGCCGTAATCTCTGATGGCATCACTGACGGCGAGCAAAATCCGGGTGCTGAGAGGCAGTTGATGCTTCATATGGATAAACTGCTCGACCACTTTGGGAACAACCGTTGAGAGCAGAATCGTGATCACGATGATGGCGACGGAGGTAAGCACCATCGGGTAGATCATCGCCTGTGTCATTTTACTTTTCAGCCGCTGGCGGATTTCGTTGTAATCTGCCAGCTTCTCCAGCACCGGGCCTAACGTCCCGCTCTTTTCACCCGCCATCACCAGGGTGCGGTACACCGGGTCAAAAATGCGGGGCCAGGCAGCCAGGGTTTCCGCTAAAGGATGGCCTTCGGTTACCCGCGCACGGATTTCTGTTAATACATGCCGCAGCTTTTCATTCTGGCTCTGCCGGGCGATGACCCCGATCGCCTCTTCCAGGGGCAGGGCCGCATTGGCAAGGGTCGCGAGTTGCCGGGTAAACAAGGCCACCTCCGCAGCCGGCAGCCGGAGGCGGCGGGTTCCGTTACCTGCAAGCAGCCGGAAAGGGGAGGATACGGCTCTCATTGAGATCGGTTGCAGCCCCTGGGCGCGTAGCTTTTGCCGGGCCTGACGGGCGTCCTCAGCCTCTACAATGCCGCGCTGAACCTTCCCGGCCGCGCTATGGGCACGCCAGGAAAACTTCATTCGATCTCATCCTCATGCACATCTTGTTCCTGGCTGGTGACACGCATCACCTCTTCCAGCGAGGTTTCACCTGCCACTGCTTTCAGTAAGCCATTTTCCAACAGGCTTTTACTCTGCCGCAGGAACAACCCTTTGATGACTTGCTCATTTTCATTGCCGTGAATAGCCGCACGGATCGCTTCATCTACTACCATAACCTCATGAATCGCCAGCCGGCCTTTGTAGCCGGTATACCGGCAGGCTGGGCAGCCGGGGGCATGCCATAACGTATCCGGTATGGGTGATAAGGAGGTCAACAATGCGCGCTGATGAGGCCCGGCCGCCTGCGGCTGACGGCATTCAGGACATAACCGGCGTACCAGGCGTTGTGCCAGAACACCAATCAGAGAGGAGGAGAGCAGGAAAGACTCAATGCCCATATCGCGCAGGCGGGTGACAGCACCGGTAGCGCTGTTAGTGTGCAAAGTCGACATCACCAGGTGCCCGGTCAACGAGGCCTGCACCGCAATCTGGGCCGTTTCGCCATCACGTATCTCCCCGACCATGACGATGTCCGGGTCCTGACGCAGGATGGCGCGCAGGCCGCGGGCAAAGGTCATATCCAGCCGTGAGTTCACCTGGGTTTGACCAATCCCTTCCAGCTCATACTCGATAGGATCTTCTACCGTCAGAATGTTGCGCTCTTGGCTGTTCAGCGCCGAAAGCACCGCATACAGCGTGGTACTTTTACCGGAGCCGGTTGGGCCGGTAACGAGCAGAATGCCGTGGGGCTGTTTGATCAAATGCTGGAGTTTTTCATAGTCACAGGCCGATAAACCGAGCTTATCCAATGTCAGCAACAGGTTATTTTTGTCCAGCAGGCGCAACACCGCCCTTTCGCCATGTTGCGAGGGCAGGGTAGAAACGCGCACATCTACCGCGCGCGATCCCAGGCGCAGAGAGATGCGCCCATCCTGCGGCAGCCGTTTCTCTGCGATATCCAGCTTGGCCATGACCTTAATGCGTGAGAGCAGCAACGGGGCCAATTTTTTACTGGGCCGCAAAATTTGCCGCAACACGCCATCAATACGGAAACGGATACTCAGGCTGCGCTCGAAGGTTTCAATATGAATATCTGAAGCACCTTCTTTAACGGCCTCGCTTAAGATGGCATTAATTAAGCGGATAACCGGCGCACTGTTGTCATCTGCCAGGAGATCTTCGTTATCCGGCAGCTCTTCGGTCAGTGCAAAGAGATCGATGTCCTGATCCAGATCCTGGGCGATTTGCTGGGACTCCACCGCATTGTGCTGATAAATCGCAGAGAGCTGCTCATCAAATGCTGCTTCTTCCAGAGGAAGCAGCGTTGGGCAGATGCCGGCAAGCCGCCGGGCCTCAAGCAGCATGTCCAGTGAAATACCCTGGCGATAAAGCAGCGTACCCTGTGCCACAGCCACGCCGGACTGGCGTGCCAGTGAGTAGGGGATCCGGGTAACCGGCTCAGGCAGGGGCGTAAGTGGAAGATTCTCTTTCATGGCGGTTACCATTAACCGTGAAAAGGATTACGCGGGCCGTTAACCGGAGCCGGCGACGGTGCCGGAACGGGCGAAAGGGCTGCCGGTGCTGCAGGCAGTGGCTCAGGCGGCAATTCGTCTAACTGCGGCCGGCTGCTGGGAGCAATCAGCGTTTTCCCATCCTGTTCGCGACGTTCCTTCTGCACTTTCTGGAAGTTGGTGTATTTCTTCTTCGAGACGGAATGATAAACATCATCGTCCCGAAGGATGGTTGGCCGGATAAACACCATCAGGTTACGTTTTGCGGTTTCGGTCGAGGTATAACGGAACAGGTTACCAACCAGCGGGATATCGCCCAGCAGCGGCACTTTGGAATGCGTCTCTTTGCTGGTGTCATCCAGCAGCCCGCCCAGCACGACGGTTTCGCCTGTGCGTACCAAGACGGCATTTTGAATAGTACGGGTGTTGAACGTCGGGCCAAGTGACGACGACTGACCACCGGCGCTGTCTACACTTGAAACCTCCTGCTCAATTTCCAGCAGGACGGCATCGCCCTCGTTAATTTGTGGGGTGACTTTCAGCTTGGTACCGATAGTCTTACGTTCAACGGTATTGAATACGTTGTCGCCTGACGTGGTCTGGGAGCCGGAGAGCACTGGCACGTCCTGACCCACATTGACTGAGGCTTCTTTATTATCCAGGGTGACAATGCTGGGCGTGGCCAGGATGTCATTCTTGCTGTTGGTCGAAAGCGCGGTCAGCAAGGCGCTCCAGTCCCCTTCAAAAAAGCCGGCGACAAAACCGCTGTAATTGGTGAGGGCCGCAGGTAACTCGTCAGAGGTCACGCCATTTTTCTGTGCGTTAGCCAAAGAGAAAATCGGCACGCCGGTATTTGTAAACTGTGTACCGCCCACATTGCTGTTTGCCCATTGCACGCCAAGGTTAAGCCCTTTGCCGTCCTGTACCTCAACGATAATGGCTTCGACCAGAACCTGTGCCCGGCGGATATCCAGTTTGGCGATCACATCGGCCAGCGGCTGCATCACATCGGGTTGGGCCGTAATCACCAGCGAGTTAGTCTGTTCATCAGCGGTGATCGACATCGCGCTGTTGCCCGCAGACGCGCCGCCTGACGGTGCCTCACCCTCTTTTTCCTTCGCGATTTTTTCACTGATGCCTGTCAGCACCTCAACCAATTTATCGGCTTTGGCGTAGTTCAGGTAAAAGACGCGTGTATTCCCCTGCTCGGCGCTGTCTTGATCCAGTTTCGCTACCAGAGAGGTAATACGCTGGCGCACTTTTTCAGACCCGCTGATTAACAGGGTATTGGTGCGTTTATCTGCCACGATCTTCGGCATCAGCATATTGCTGGACTGGCCTTTAGACTCTTCACGGGTCAGGGCGTTAAGCACTTCCGCAAGCTCTGTGGCAGAGGCGAATTTGAGTTTAATCAGTTGCTGATGCTGCTGACCGATGACATCTACCCGTTTAATAACCTCAACCAGCCGGTTAATCAGGGACGCCTTGCCGGTCAGCATCAGCACATTGGACGGATCATAATTAACCACGTTGCCGACACCGTTGCTGTCGCTCATCTGGCGGAGCAGCGGGGCCAGCTCGCGGGCCGGTACATGCTGCAGGGCAATAACCCGGGTAATGACTTCATCACCTTTGCCAGGGCGTACGTCATCGGTCAGGTGGCCGGGTGATGTTTTTAACGTTGCAGAGCGCACTACTTTCAGCAGCCCGTTATCCAGCGTGACCACTGAGAAGCCGTAGAGATCCAGAACGCTGAGGAAGAATTGATAATATTCTTCGTCATTGAAGCTGTTATAGCTGCGGACAGAGATCGTGCCGTTCACTGATGGGTCAACCAGAATGGTTTTGTTCATATTTTTACTGACAACATCAACAAACTCCTTGATGTCAGCATTCTTAAAGTTCGCAGAGAATTGTTCGGCGTAGCTTTTAGGTGCCGTCAATGTGGCGAGCATCATCAGGGTTAAAATAAAGGGTTTACTCTTGCGCATGGTTATTACTTAACTTTTCATTGATGTCATTTAAACGTAAATTGAACAGTGATTTCTGGTTGTTTCTCATAATAACCAGTTGCACGGTAAATGATTGCTGCCACGATAATCTGGCTTGCTCAATAGTAGAGGGGTCAGTTAAATCATATTCATCGATCTTTATCACGATATCACCTGGACGCAACCCTGCCTGAGTAAACATCTCTTTTCTTGGCCCCGGCATTATCCTTAACCCTGCTAACGTTCCTTTTTGGTAAACAGGATTCGTAATGATGTAATCATCCCATCCTTTTTTTGCTGTATTCTCAGGTAATATGTTATTGGCCTGATCATTTGAGGAGTGAGTCGCCGGATCCACTAAAATAAGGTTATAGGCGTTTCCGCGCTCGGTGATCTCAACCGTATTATCACCAATTTTGCTGATAATGCCCTCAGGAGGCGCAGACAGCATATCCCCTTCACGATAGGTATGCTGTTCTCCGTTTTCCATCACAATGGCCAGTGAACGCCCCGGCGTATTGCTGGCAATAATGCCGGTAAGCGTGATGTCCCGCGAGGGAGCCGCTTCCTGCGGGGCATCGACAGGCTCATCAGCCAGGCGGGGCTTTGCCAGCCTGCTTTGAAATTCATCTGCATTAATGACTCTTTCACTCCCGCTATAAGGCTGCCCGGCCGGCAATTTTGCGCTATATAAAAAATAGATATTTTTTATATAAAAGGCTGACACCATAATTCCTAACAATAAAGCAACAGGGAGAAGTAAGTTATTTAAGTTACAAAAAAATAACTTTTTGGCTTTCTGTAACACAATGTGCCTGCTTCAATATCAACTATTATGCGTTAGTTTGCACTGGAATAATTGCATGATATAGTTAATGGCCATTTTATTCAAATGGAGTTTTAGCCAGTAAAAAAATATTTTGCAAGTCTTTGAAAAATAAATTTTAAGAGTAAAAATATCATGAAATTACCAGTCGATGAATCCTGGTTTAACTATGAATTCATTTTTGATACATATAGAACGGCAAAAGATTATTTGAATAATGAATTATTTCTATCTGGGATAGGATTGATAATCGGTGAAGCAGGGTGCGGGAAAACAAGGTTAGCCAAAGAAATTTTGCATGATAATCAAGGAGAGTTTCTGCTTCTTTCTGCACGCAAAGGAAACGATGAATTATTACTCATCGATTCTTCCCGTGAGACGGTGAACAAAATTAATCTGCGATCCTCTTTTTCCCTGAGTTTATGGGAGAAATTTCTTTATGAAACTCAGAAAATAAATACACCCGTATTAATCGTTCTGGATAATGCTCACTTTATTAACCCACAATTATCTGCACTGGTTTACTTATTTTGTGAGTTTAGAAAACATGCCGCGCACTCTTTGGCGCTGCTTATCGTCGGCGGAAAAGAGTTACTCAAAAACAAGAGCTTAAATGACCTCCATCCAAAGGCGCTGCAGATGCCTCTTTATGATGAGCGATCCTGCCTGGCAGTGATTAATAAAACCATTATGGAGAGAGAAGGGGAGGCGCATGCCGCCGCGTTTACACTTCCCTTTATCAAATACATTCAGGGTGCAGCGAAAGGTAACCCGGAAAAGATGACGCATATTGTGAACGCGGCACGGCAGATTGCCTGGATAGAACAGGGGTCAGCCGCTTCTCTGCGCTGGCGGCACATCAGGCTTGCTGTGCGTGAGTCAGGGAAAACCCAGCGTTCCAGAAAGGCAATGCTTTCCTTACTGATAGGTTATGCCGGTTTTGCATTGCTCCTTGGATGGCATTGTACCGGGGTGCTGTCACCCTATCTGCCTGTCCCCAGCTGGCTTGAACAAGAGCCGGTTGCCGGGATGATTCCTGCTCCACCGCCGGTCATTGAGGAGCAGCCGGCGACAGAACGCCAGGCCATGCAGCAACTCTTCCGTACCTGGGGCTATGACGTGGCTGAAGACGATGCCTGGTGCGATCAGACCCCGCGGGCAGGGTTACAGTGTGAAACATCGAAAGCAGATTATGACGCATTAAAGCAACAAAGCCTGCCGTGGATAGCCCAGCTCCATCTGGGGGACAAAACACGTTATGCCGTGGTTATCCGTATGGGTAAAGATGAACTGGACCTGCTGTTGGGCAAACAGACCTGGACGGTGAAGAAATCCTGGTTCCTGGCGGCATGGAAAGGGGAGTACACCCTGTTCTGGAAGCCGGCTCCTTCAGGAAGAACATCCGTAACAGCCGCCAGTCCTGACGAGGATATCTTGTGGCTGAATAAAATGCTCAGTCGCGCCCTGCATCTCCCGTTAACGCAGGAGGCCCGCTGGAATGCGCTATTGGTCCAAAAGATTAAAAGATTTCAGCAAAGTAAAGGGCTGCGGCCTGACGGCACTCCCGGTAAAGCAACATTAATCCAGTTGTGGCTTAGCGTGGAGCAAAGCGCCACCCTCGTGCCAGAAAATGAAAGTGCAGAAAAAGGAGAGACACAATGAGTTTCCGTCTTCATCAGGCAATGAGCTCTCGCCTGCAGGGCGGAAAGCCGGCAAAACTACGGGCACCTTTTAAGAGAACATGTGCAAAAGCCGGTCACGTGCTCTTATGGGGATGTTGGATCGGTTTGTTTGCCATCCAGGGGGCGTATCTGCATATCGCCTGGATGTCGCGCTATCCGGAGCCGCTGCCTGCCCAGGTTTCTCCGCAGCAAGAATCGGACTATACGCTCTCTCCAATGCATTACTTGTTCAAGACCCAACCACTTCCTGAAGCATATGAACCGGAAGCAGAGACAGGCGAAGAGACAGCCGATGCCACTGACGAGCAGGCACAAGCAGAGGAACCCGAAGCAGGAGATGACGAGCCGTTAATTAACGAAGAGCCTGATACAACAACAGATAAAGAGCAAACGGTCGATCCTGCGCTGAAGGCACGTGTTCAGCAGGCACTGGCTGAACTGGAAGAAGCCGCTCAGGAGTAAGGGGAAACACAGGAATTAAAAGAGGCGCTAATGCATTTTTCCTGCAGGTTATGGTTGCTTCCTAAGCAGGAATACGTATAATGCGCGGGCTTACCTAATCTTGGTAGGTCTGATCCGTTGCGGATCAGTAACCATGTCATCAGTAATGACTGGTTAACAATACTCCCGATATGGGGGTTATATGCTGAACGATTACACTCCCCCATCAATCGAAATGGGTGTGAGGAGTAATTATTTACGTTTATAAATAATTGGAGCTCTGGTCTCATGCAGAACCAAAGAATCCGTATCCGCCTGAAAGCGTTTGATCATCGTCTGATCGATCAATCAACCGCGGAAATCGTCGAGACTGCTAAGCGCACTGGTGCGCAAGTCCGTGGTCCGATCCCGCTGCCGACCCGCAAAGAGCGCTTTACCATTCTGATCTCTCCGCACGTCAACAAAGACGCGCGTGATCAGTATGAAATCCGCACTCACAAGCGTCTGGTTGACATCGTTGAGCCAACCGAGAAAACCGTTGATGCTCTGATGCGTCTGGATCTGGCTGCCGGTGTAGACGTGCAGATCAGCCTGGGTTAATCAGGTCATTGAGCGATTGAGAGGTTGAAACAATGATTGGTTTAGTCGGTAAAAAAGTGGGTATGACCCGCATCTTCACTGAAGAAGGCGTTTCTATCCCTGTAACCGTTATCGAAATTGAAGCTAACCGCGTTACTCAGGTCAAAGACCTGGAGAACGATGGTTACCGCGCTATCCAGGTTACCACCGGTGCTAAAAAAGCAAACCGTGTAACCAAACCGGAAGCGGGTCACTTCGCTAAAGCTGGCGTTGAAGCTGGCCGTCTCCTGCGTGAATTCCGTCTGTCAGAAGGCGAAGAGTTCACTGTAGGTCAGAACATTAGCGTTGAAATTTTCGCAGACGTTAAAAAAGTAGACGTTACCGGTACTTCTAAAGGTAAAGGTTTTGCTGGCACTGTTAAGCGCTGGAACTTCCGTACCCAAGACGCTACCCACGGTAACTCCTTGTCTCACCGCGTTCCGGGTTCTATCGGTCAGAACCAGACTCCGGGCAAAGTGTTCAAAGGCAAGAAAATGGCAGGGCAGCTGGGTAATGAGCGCGTAACCGTTCAGAGCCTGGACGTAGTACGCGTTGACGCTGAGCGCAACCTGCTGCTGGTTAAGGGTGCTGTTCCGGGAGCTACCGGTAGCAACCTGATCGTTAAACCAGCTGTTAAAGCGTGAGGAGCCAGGTAATGGAATTAGTATTGAAAGACGCGCAGAGCGCGCTGACTGTTTCCGAAACCACCTTCGGTCGTGATTTTAACGAAGCGCTGGTTCACCAGGTTGTTGTTGCTTACGCAGCAGGCGCCCGCCAGGGTACTCGCGCGCAGAAAACTCGCGCTGAAGTTACTGGTTCTGGCAAAAAGCCATGGCGTCAGAAAGGTACCGGCCGTGCGCGTTCTGGTTCTGTAAAGAGCCCGATCTGGCGTTCCGGTGGTGTGACCTTCGCTGCTAAGCCGCAGGACCACAGTCAGAAAGTAAACAAAAAGATGTACCGCGGCGCGCTGAAAAGCATCCTGTCCGAGCTGGTACGTCAAGAACGTCTGATCGTTGTCGAGAAGTTCTCTGTTGAAGCACCGAAAACCAAGCTGCTGGCACAGAAACTGAAAGACATGGCGCTGGAAGACGTGCTGATCATCACCGGTGAACTGGATGAGAATCTGTTCCTGGCTGCCCGTAACCTGTACAAGGTTGACGTGCGTGATGTAGCAGGTATCGACCCAGTTAGCCTGATCGCCTTCGACAAAGTAGTTATGACTGCTGATGCTGTGAAGCAAGTTGAGGAGATGCTGGCATGATTCGTGAAGAACGTCTGCTGAAAGTACTGCGCGCGCCGCACGTTTCTGAAAAAGCGTCTGCTGCGATGGAAAAGAACAACACCATCGTTCTCAAAGTTGCTAAAGACGCGACGAAAGCAGAAATCAAAGCTGCTGTGCAGAAACTGTTTGAAGTCGAAGTCAAAGACGTAAACACCTTGCTGGTTAAAGGCAAAGTGAAACGTCATGGACAGCGTGTTGGTCGTCGTAGCGACTGGAAAAAAGCTTACGTCACCCTGAAAGAAGGCCAGAATCTGGACTTCATCAGCGGCGCAGAGTAAGTCGGAGGAGTAAGAACAATGGCAATTGTTAAATGTAAACCTACATCTCCGGGTCGTCGCCACGTTGTTAAAGTGGTTAACCCTGAGCTGCACAAGGGTAAACCTTATGCCCCGCTGCTGGAAAAACTGAGCAAAAGCGGTGGTCGTAACAACAATGGCCGTATCACCACCCGTCATATCGGTGGTGGCCACAAGCAACATTATCGTCTGGTTGACTTCAAGCGCAACAAAGACGGTATCGCTGCAGTGGTTGAGCGTCTGGAGTACGATCCGAACCGTTCCGCGAACATCGCGCTGGTTCTGTACAAAGACGGCGAACGCCGTTACATCCTGGCGCCGAAAGGCCTGAAAGCAGGTGACCAGATTCAATCTGGCGTTGACGCGGCAATCAAAACGGGTAACACCCTGCCGATGCGCAACATCCCGGTTGGTTCAACGGTTCATAACGTAGAAATGAAACCAGGTAAAGGCGGCCAGCTGGCTCGTTCTGCCGGTGCCTACGTTCAGATCGTTGCACGTGATGGTTCCTACGTAACTCTGCGTCTGCGCTCCGGCGAAATGCGTAAAGTTCTGGCTGACTGCCGCGCTACTCTGGGCGAAGTTGGTAATGCAGAACATATGCTGCGCGTTCTGGGTAAAGCAGGTGCTGCACGTTGGCGTGGTGTTCGTCCTACCGTTCGCGGTACGGCGATGAACCCAGTCGATCACCCGCACGGTGGTGGTGAAGGTCGTAACTTTGGTAAGCACCCGGTAACTCCGTGGGGCGTTCAGACCAAAGGTAAGAAGACCCGTAGCAACAAGCGTACTGACAAGTTCATCGTACGTCGCCGTAGCAAAAAATAATTAGAGGATAAGCCATGCCACGTTCTCTCAAGAAAGGTCCTTTTATTGACCTGCACTTGCTGAAGAAGGTAGAGAAAGCGGTGGAAAGCGGTGACAAGAAGCCTTTGCGCACTTGGTCCCGTCGTTCAACGATCTTTCCTAACATGATCGGTTTGACCATCGCTGTCCATAATGGTCGTCAGCACGTACCAGTGTTCGTTTCCGATGAAATGGTCGGTCACAAACTGGGTGAATTCGCGCCGACCCGTACTTATCGCGGCCATGCGGCTGATAAAAAAGCTAAAAAGCGCTAAGGTAGGAGGAAGAGATGGAAACTATCGCTAAACATCGCCACGCTCGTTCTTCTGCTCAGAAGGTCCGCCTTGTTGCTGACCTGATCCGCGGTAAGAAAGTGTCGCAAGCTCTGGAAACTCTGACCTACACCAACAAGAAAGCTGCTGGTCTGGTTAAGAAAGTGCTGGAGTCTGCCATTGCTAACGCAGAACACAACGATGGCGCTGACATCGATGATCTGAAAGTCGCGAAAATCTTCGTCGACGAAGGCCCAAGCATGAAGCGCATTATGCCGCGTGCAAAAGGTCGTGCAGATCGCATCCTGAAGCGCACCAGCCACATTACTGTGGTTGTGTCCGATCGCTGAGACTCTGGAGACTAGCAATGGGTCAGAAAGTACATCCTAATGGTATTCGCCTGGGTATTGTCAAACCTTGGAACTCTACTTGGTATGCGAATACCAAAGAATTCGCTGACAACCTGGACAGCGACTTTAAAGTTCGTCAATTCCTGACTAAGGAACTGTCGAAAGCTTCTGTTTCTCGCATCGTTATCGAACGTCCTGCGAAGAGCATCCGTGTGACCATTCACACTGCTCGCCCAGGCATCGTTATCGGCAAGAAAGGTGAAGATGTCGAAAAACTGCGTAAGGTCGTAGCGGATATCGCTGGCGTTCCTGCACAGATTAACATCGCCGAAGTCCGTAAACCGGAACTGGACGCAAAATTGGTTGCTGACAGCATCACTTCACAGCTGGAACGTCGCGTTATGTTCCGTCGTGCTATGAAGCGTGCAGTACAGAACGCAATGCGTCTTGGCGCTAAAGGTATCAAAGTTGAAGTAAGCGGCCGTCTTGGCGGTGCTGAAATCGCGCGTACCGAATGGTACCGTGAAGGTCGTGTTCCGTTGCACACCCTGCGTGCGGACATCGATTACAACACATCTGAAGCGCACACCACTTATGGTGTAATCGGCGTTAAGGTATGGATCTTCAAAGGTGAGATCCTGGGTGGTATGGCTGCCGTTGAACAACCGGAAAAACCGGCTGCTCAACCTAAAAAGCAGCAGCGTAAAGGCCGCAAGTAAGGAGAGTCGCTGATGTTACAACCAAAGCGTACAAAATTCCGTAAGGTGCACAAGGGCCGCAACCGTGGTCTGGCGCAAGGTACGGATGTTAGCTTCGGCACTTTCGGTCTGAAAGCTGTTGGCCGTGGCCGTCTGACTGCTCGTCAAATCGAAGCAGCTCGTCGTGCAATGACTCGTGCAGTTAAGCGTCAAGGTAAAATCTGGATCCGTGTATTCCCGGACAAACCGATTACCGAGAAGCCGCTTGAAGTGCGTATGGGTAAAGGTAAGGGTAACGTGGAGTATTGGGTTGCCCTGATCCAGCCTGGTAAAGTCCTGTACGAAATGGACGGCGTGCCGGAAGAGCTGGCCCGTGAGGCATTCAAGCTGGCAGCAGCTAAACTGCCGATCAAAACCACCTTTGTAACTAAGACGGTGATGTAATGAAAGCACAAGAGCTGCGTGAAAAAAGCGTTGAAGAGCTGAACACCGAGCTGCTCAACCTGCTGCGTGAGCAATTCAACTTGCGCATGCAAGCGGCGAGTGGCCAGCTGCAACAAACTCACCTGTTGAAACAAGTGCGTCGTAACGTCGCACGCGTTAAGACTTTACTGACTGAAAAGGCGGGTGCGTAAATGACTGACACTATCCGTACTCTGCAAGGTCGCGTTGTTAGTGACAAAATGGAAAAATCCATTGTTGTTGCTATCGAACGTACGGTGAAGCACCCGATCTACGGGAAATTCATCAAACGTACGACCAAGCTGCACGTACACGACGAGAACAACGAATGTGGTATCGGCGACGTGGTAGAAATCCGCGAATGCCGTCCACTGTCTAAGACTAAATCTTGGACGTTGGTTCGCGTTGTAGAGAAAGCAATTCTGTAATAGAGTAGCGGCCTCTCACTTAACAAACGGCTCAGAAAACGAGCCGTTTGTTTTTTCTACCCATACGTAGGAAGCAGTGTTATAATGCTGCGCCCTTGGTTATGGGGCTTTTCAACGGCCTGAAAATTAACTTAGGTCTTTAAAGTAGTAGTTGACATTAGCGGAGCACTAAAATGATCCAAGAACAGACTATGCTGACCGTCGCCGACAACTCCGGTGCACGTCGCGTAATGTGTATCAAGGTTCTAGGTGGCTCGCACCGTCGCTACGCAGGCGTCGGCGACATCATCAAAATTACCATCAAGGAAGCAATTCCTCGCGGTAAGGTGAAGAAAGGCGATGTGCTGAAGGCGGTAGTGGTGCGCACCAAGAAGGGTGTACGTCGCCCGGACGGTTCTGTCATTCGCTTCGATGGTAATGCATGCGTTATTTTGAACAATAACAGCGAGCAACCAATCGGTACGCGTATTTTTGGGCCGGTAACTCGTGAACTGCGTAACGAAAAGTTCATGAAAATTATCTCTCTGGCACCAGAAGTACTCTAAGGAGCGAACCATGGCAGCGAAAATCCGTCGTGATGACGAAGTTATCGTGCTTACCGGGAAAGACAAAGGTAAACGCGGTAAAGTAAAAAATGTCCTGTCTGCTGGCAAGGTCATTGTAGAAGGTATCAACCTGGTTAAGAAACATCAGAAGCCGGTTCCGGCTCTGAACCAACCAGGTGGCATTGTTGAAAAAGAAGCTGCTATTCAGGTTTCCAACATCGCTCTCTACAATGCTGCAACCGGCAAGGCTGACCGTGTAGGCTTTAGATTCGAAGACGGCAAAAAAGTACGTTTCTTCAAGTCTAACAGCGAAACTATCAAGTAATTTGGAGTAATACGATGGCGAAACTGCATGATTACTACAAAGACGAGGTAGTCAAACAACTGATGTCTCAGTTTGGCTACAACTCTGTCATGCAAGTCCCTCGGGTCGAGAAGATCACCCTGAATATGGGTGTTGGTGAAGCAATTGCCGACAAGAAACTGCTGGACAATGCAGCAGCTGACTTGACAGCAATCTCCGGCCAAAAGCCGTTGATCACCAAAGCACGCAAATCTGTTGCAGGCTTCAAAATCCGTCAGGGCTATCCGATCGGCTGTAAAGTAACTCTGCGCGGCGAACGCATGTGGGAGTTCTTTGAGCGTCTGATTTCCATTGCTGTACCGCGTATCCGTGACTTCCGTGGCTTGTCTGCCAAGTCATTCGATGGCCGTGGTAACTACAGCATGGGCGTGCGTGAACAGATCATCTTCCCGGAAATCGACTACGACAAAGTCGATCGCGTTCGTGGTTTGGATATTACCATTACCACCACTGCGAAATCCGATGATGAAGGCCGCGCACTGCTGGCTGCCTTTAACTTCCCGTTCCGCAAGTAAGGTAGGGTTACTAATGGCTAAGCAATCCATGAAAGCACGCGAAGTCAAACGCGTGAAATTAGCAGACAAATTCTTTGCTAAACGCACAGAACTGAAAGCTATCATCTCTGATGTGAACGCTTCCGACGAAGATCGTTGGAATGCAGTTCTCAAGCTGCAGACTCTGCCGCGTGATTCCAGCCCGTCACGTCAGCGTAATCGCTGCCGTCAAACTGGTCGTCCGCACGCTTTCCTGCGGAAGTTCGGGTTGAGCCGTATTAAAGTCCGTGAAGCCGCTATGCGCGGTGAAATCCCGGGCTTGAAAAAGGCTAGCTGGTAATTGTCACCAATTGAATCACGGGAGTAAAGACAGATGAGCATGCAAGATCCGATCGCGGATATGCTGACCCGTATCCGTAACGGTCAGGCCGCGAACAAAGTTGCGGTCACCATGCCTTCCTCCAAGCTGAAATTGGCAATTGCCAACGTGCTGAAGGAAGAAGGTTATATTGAAGATTTCAAAATCGAAGGCGACACCAAGCCGGTTCTGGAACTGGTACTGAAGTACTTCCAGGGCAAGGCAGTGGTAGAAAGCATTCAGCGTATCAGCCGCCCAGGTCTGCGCATCTATAAGAAAAAAGATGAGCTGCCAAAAGTTATGGCCGGCCTGGGTATTGCTGTCATTTCTACCTCTAAAGGTGTTATGACCGATCGTGCAGCTCGCCAGGCTGGTCTTGGTGGCGAGATTATCTGCTACGTAGCTTAATTCGGGAGGAAAGAATGTCTCGTGTTGCAAAAGCACCCGTCGTCATTCCTGCCGGCGTAGAGGTAAAACTCAACGGTCAGGTTATTTCGATTAAGGGTAAGAACGGCGAGCTGACTCGTACTATCCACAGCGCCGTTGAAGTTAAACAGGAAGAAAACGCACTGACTTTCGCTCCGCGCGAAGGTGCTGCTAACGGTTGGGCCCAAGCGGGTACCACTCGTGCTCTGTTGAACGCAATGGTTGTAGGTGTTACCGAAGGCTTCACCAAGAAGCTTCAGCTGGTAGGTGTTGGTTATCGTGCCGCAGTTAAAGGCAACGCGGTGAGTTTAGCCCTGGGCTTCTCACACCCTGTTGAACACGCACTGCCGGCAGGTATTACTGCTGAATGCCCGACTCAAACTGAAATCGTGCTGAAAGGCGCTGATAAGCAGTTGATCGGTCAGGTTGCAGCAGACCTGCGTGCCTACCGTCGTCCTGAGCCTTATAAAGGCAAGGGTGTCCGTTACGCCGACGAAGTCGTGCGTACCAAAGAGGCTAAGAAGAAGTAAGGTAACACTATGGATAAGAAATCTGCTCGTATCCGTCGTGCGACCCGCGCACGCCGCAAGCTCAAAGAATTGGGCGCGACTCGCCTGGTGGTACATCGTACCCCGCGTCATATTTACGCACAGGTCATCGCTCCGAATGGTTCTGAAGTATTGGTAGCCGCTTCTACTGTAGAAAAAGCTATCACTGAGCAATTGAAGTATACCGGTAATAAAGATGCTGCTGCCGCTGTAGGTAAAGCTATTGCTGAGCGCGCATTGGAAAAAGGGATTAAAGATGTTTCCTTTGACCGTTCCGGTTTCCAATATCATGGTCGAGTCCAGGCACTGGCAGATGCTGCCCGTGAAGCTGGCCTTCAGTTCTAAGGTAGAGGTGTAAGATGTCACACATCGAAAAACAAGCTGGCGAACTGCAGGAAAAGCTGATCGCGGTAAACCGCGTATCTAAAACCGTAAAAGGTGGCCGTATTTTCAGCTTTACCGCACTGACTGTAGTTGGTGATGGTAACGGTCGCGTTGGTTTTGGCTACGGCAAAGCACGCGAAGTTCCGGCAGCGATCCAGAAAGCGATGGAGAAAGCCCGTCGCAACATGATGAATGTCGCGCTGAACAGCGGCACCCTGCAGCACCCTGTTAAAGGTGCGCATACGGGTTCCCGTGTGTTCATGCAGCCGGCTTCCGAAGGTACCGGTATTATCGCCGGTGGTGCAATGCGCGCCGTTCTGGAAGTCGCAGGGGTTCACAACGTATTGGCAAAAGCCTATGGTTCCACCAACCCGATTAACGTGGTTCGTGCAACTATCGATGCTCTGGCGAATATGAAGTCCCCAGAAATGGTCGCTGCCAAGCGTGGTAAATCCGTTGAAGAAATTCTGGGGTAATAACCATGGCAAAGACTATTAAAGTAACTCAAGTTCGCAGCTCTATTGGCCGTTTGCCGAAACACAAGGCAACTCTGGTTGGTCTTGGTCTGCGTCGTATTGGTCACACCGTTGAGCGTGAGGATACTCCCGCTGTACGTGGTATGATCAACCTGGTTTCCTACATGGTTAAGGTTGAGGAGTAACAGATGCGTTTAAATACTCTGTCTCCGGCTGAAGGTGCCAAGCATGCGCCGAAGCGTGTAGGTCGTGGTATTGGTTCTGGCCTGGGTAAAACTGGCGGCCGTGGTCACAAAGGTCAGAACTCTCGTTCTGGCGGTGGCGTACGTCGTGGGTTTGAAGGTGGTCAGATGCCGCTGTACCGTCGTTTGCCGAAATTCGGCTTCACTTCTCGCAAAGCTATGATCACGGCAGAAGTTCGTCTGTCTGAACTGGCTCAAGTAGAAGGCGATGTCATCGACCTGAACACGCTGAAAGCCGCTAACGTAGTTGGTACTCAGATTGAATTCGCTAAAGTTATGCTGTCTGGCGAAATCAATCGTGCAGTAACCGTACGTGGTCTGCGTGTCACCAAAGGCGCTCGTGCTGCTATCGAAGCTGCTGGCGGTAAAATTGAGGAATAAGTAGCAGATGGCTAAGCAACCAGGATTAGATTTTCAAAGTGCTAAAGGTGGACTTGGCGAACTGAAGCGCAGACTTTTGTTTGTTATCGGGGCGCTCATAGTTTTCCGTATCGGCTCTTTTATTCCGATTCCTGGTATCGATGCCACTGTGCTTGCGAAATTGCTCGAGCAACAGCGTGGTACCATCATTGAAATGTTCAACATGTTCTCTGGTGGTGCCCTTAGTCGTGCTTCTATCTTTGCTTTGGGTATCATGCCGTACATTTCGGCATCGATTATTATCCAGCTGTTAACCGTGGTTCACCCCGCGTTAGCAGAAATAAAGAAAGAAGGGGAGGCTGGCCGTCGTAAGATTAGCCAGTACACCCGTTATGGCACGCTGGTATTGGCTATATTTCAGTCTATCGGTATTGCTACCGGTCTGCCGAATATGCCTGGTATGCAAGGTCTGGTAATTAATCCAGGCTTTGCATTCTACTTTACCGCTGTAGTGAGCCTGGTTACCGGAACGATGTTCCTCATGTGGCTTGGCGAACAGATTACTGAACGTGGTATTGGTAACGGTATCTCGATCATAATCTTTGCTGGTATTGTTGCCGGTCTTCCACCGGCAGTTGCACATACCATTGAGCAAGCTCGACAAGGCGACCTGCACTTCCTTCTGTTGCTGTTGGTTGCAGTTTTAGTGTTTGCGGTGACTTTCTTTGTAGTGTTCGTCGAGCGTGGGCAACGACGTATCGTTGTTAACTACGCTAAACGCCAGCAAGGCCGTCGCGTTTATGCAGCACAGAGTACGCACTTACCGCTGAAAGTGAACATGGCAGGGGTTATCCCAGCAATTTTCGCCTCTAGCATTATCCTGTTCCCGGCTACGATTGCATCTTGGTTTGGGGGCGGTACCGGTTGGAACTGGCTGACAACGATTTCGCTGTATCTGCAGCCTGGACAACCGCTTTATGTGTTACTCTATGCGACTGCGATCATCTTCTTCTGTTTCTTCTATACCGCATTGGTTTTCAACCCGCGTGAAACAGCAGATAACCTGAAGAAGTCCGGTGCATTCGTGCCAGGAATTCGTCCGGGAGAGCAAACGGCGAAATACATTGATAAAGTGATGACACGCTTAACCTTAATTGGTGCACTGTATATTACTTTTATCTGCCTTATCCCGGAGTTCATGCGTGACGCAATGAAAGTACCTTTCTACTTTGGTGGTACTTCACTGTTAATCGTTGTTGTTGTCATCATGGACTTTATGGCTCAAGTGCAAACTCTGATGATGTCCAGTCAATACGAGTCTGCATTGAAGAAAGCAAACCTGAAAGGCTACAACCGCTAATTAGGTGCGTTTGAGAAGTTACGGAGAGTAAAAATGAAAGTTCGTGCTTCCGTCAAGAAATTATGTCGTAACTGCAAAATCGTTAAGCGTAACGGTGTCGTTCGTGTGATTTGCAGCAGCGAGCCGAAGCATAAACAGCGTCAAGGCTGATTATCTCGCATATTTTTCTTGCAAAGTTGGGTTGAGCTGGCTAGATTAGCCAGCCAATCTTTTGTATGTCACTGCAACGCTATTTGAGTATCCTGAAAACGGGCTTTTCAGAATGGTGTTGCCGTATAAAAATGTAGGAGTGCATAGTGGCCCGTATAGCAGGCATTAACATTCCTGATCAAAAACATACTGTGATCGCGTTAACCTCGATCTACGGTATCGGTAAAACTCGCTCACAGGCTATCTGTGCAGCAGCGGGTATTGCTGAAAATGTTAAGATCAGTGAGCTGTCTGAAGAGCAAATCGATAAGCTGCGTGACGAAGTTGCCAAATTTGTTGTAGAAGGTGATCTGCGTCGTGAAGTGACCCTGAGCATCAAGCGTCTTATGGACCTTGGTACCTATCGTGGTTTGCGTCATCGTCGTGGTCTTCCGGTTCGCGGCCAGCGTACCAAGACCAACGCCCGTACCCGTAAGGGTCCGCGCAAACCGATCAAGAAATAATCGGGGTGATTGAATAATGGCAAAGGCACCTGTTCGTACACGTAAGCGTGTAAGAAAACAAGTCTCTGACGGCGTGGCTCATATCCATGCTTCTTTCAACAACACCATTGTTACCATTACTGATCGTCAGGGTAATGCTTTGGGTTGGGCAACAGCTGGTGGTTCCGGTTTCCGTGGTTCTCGTAAATCCACTCCGTTCGCAGCTCAGGTTGCAGCAGAGCGCTGCGCTGACGCAGTGAAAGAATACGGTATTAAGAACCTGGAAGTTATGGTTAAAGGACCTGGTCCGGGCCGTGAGTCAACTATCCGCGCTCTGAACGCGGCTGGTTTCCGCATCACTAATATTACTGATGTGACTCCGATCCCTCATAACGGTTGTCGTCCGCCGAAAAAGCGTCGCGTATAACGCTGCTTTTAGGATTGTTGGAGAAAGAAAATGGCAAGATATTTGGGTCCTAAGCTCAAGCTGAGCCGTCGTGAGGGCACAGACCTGTTCCTTAAGTCTGGCGTTCGCGCGATCGATACCAAGTGTAAAATTGAACAAGCTCCTGGTCAGCATGGTGCGCGTAAGCCGCGTCTGTCTGACTATGGTGTACAGTTGCGTGAAAAGCAGAAAGTTCGCCGTATGTATGGCGTGCTGGAGCGTCAGTTCCGTAACTATTATAAAGAAGCAGCCCGTCTGAAAGGCAACACCGGTGAAAACCTGTTGCAACTGCTGGAAGGTCGTCTGGACAACGTTGTTTACCGTATGGGCTTCGGCGCTACGCGTGCAGAAGCACGTCAGCTGGTTAGCCACAAAGCTATCATGGTAAACGGTCGCGTTGTTAACATCGCTTCTTATCAGGTATCTCCGAATGACGTAGTCAGCATCCGTGAGAAAGCTAAAAAGCAATCTCGCGTTAAGGCCGCTTTGGAGCTGGCTGAACAGCGTGAAAAGCCGACTTGGCTGGAAGTTGATGCTGCTAAGATGGAAGGTGTGTTCAAGCGTAATCCTGAACGTACCGATCTGTCTGCGGACATTAACGAACACCTGATCGTCGAGCTTTACTCCAAGTAAAGCTTAGTACCAAAGAGAGGACACAATGCAGGGTTCTGTGACAGAGTTTCTAAAACCGCGCCTGGTAGATATCGAGCAAGTCAGTTCGACGCACGCCAAGGTGACCCTTGAGCCGTTAGAGCGTGGCTTTGGCCATACTCTCGGCAACGCACTGCGCCGTATTCTGCTTTCATCCATGCCGGGTTGCGCGGTGACCGAGGTTGAGATTGATGGTGTACTGCATGAGTACAGCACCAAAGAAGGCGTACAGGAAGATATCCTGGAGATCCTGCTCAACCTGAAAGGGCTGGCGGTGAGAGTTCAAGGCAAAGATGAAGTTATTCTTACCCTGAATAAATCTGGCATTGGCCCTGTGACTGCAGCCGACATTACCCATGATGGTGATGTCGAAATCGTCAAGCCGCAACATGTTATCTGCCATCTGACTGATGAGAATGCTGCAATCAGCATGCGCATCAAAGTTCAACGTGGCCGTGGATATGTGCCGGCGTCTGCCCGAATTCATTCGGAAGAAGATGAGCGCCCAATTGGCCGTCTGCTCGTTGACGCCTGCTACAGCCCTGTAGAGCGTATCGCCTACAATGTTGAAGCAGCACGTGTAGAGCAACGTACTGATTTGGATAAGCTGGTCATCGAAATGGAAACCAACGGCACAATCGATCCTGAAGAGGCGATTCGTCGTGCGGCGACCATTCTGGCAGAACAACTTGAAGCTTTTGTTGACTTACGTGATGTTCGTCAGCCAGAAGTTAAAGAAGAGAAGCCTGAATTCGATCCGATCTTGCTGCGCCCTGTTGACGATCTGGAATTGACTGTCCGCTCTGCTAACTGCCTTAAAGCAGAAGCTATCCACTACATCGGTGATCTGGTACAGCGTACCGAGGTTGAGTTGTTGAAAACGCCTAACCTGGGTAAAAAATCTCTTACTGAGATTAAAGACGTGCTGGCCTCACGTGGTCTTTCTCTGGGCATGCGCCTGGAAAATTGGCCGCCGGCAAGCATTGCTGACGAGTAACCGGATCACAGGTTAAGGTTTTACTGAGAAGGATAAGGTCATGCGCCATCGTAAGAGTGGTCGTCAACTGAACCGTAACAGCAGCCATCGCCAGGCTATGTTCCGTAACATGGCCGGCTCTTTGGTTCGTCATGAGATCATCAAGACGACCCTGCCGAAAGCGAAAGAGCTGCGTCGCGTTGTTGAGCCGCTGATTACTCTTGCCAAGACCGACAGCGTTGCTAATCGTCGTCTGGCATTCGCCCGTACTCGTGATAACGAGATCGTGGCAAAACTGTTTAATGAACTGGGCCCGCGTTTCGCGAGCCGTGCAGGTGGTTACACTCGTATTCTGAAGTGTGGTTTCCGTGCAGGCGACAATGCGCCGATGGCATACATCGAGCTCGTTGATCGTGCAGAATCAAAAGCAGAAGCAGTTGCAGAGTAATCTGTAAAAGCGTGAAAAAGCCGGGCTTGTCCCGGTTTTTTTACGTCCAGAATCTGGTCCTTTTTATTTATCCCTTAATTCTTTCCTCCGCTTCTACGCCTGTCTCTTACGGTATTACACTTACTCTATTCTGTGCTATTACGCATCCTGCGTCCTCTTTCATAGGTACTCTGATATGTGGCTTATTGATGAAATGGTTGAAAAGCGCCTTCGTGAAGCCGAAGAGAAAGGTGAATTCGACAATTTACCGGGTGCTGGGAAGCCCCTAATGCTCGACGATGATAGTGGCGTCCCTGCTGAGCTACGAACTGCTTACCGGTTACTAAAAAACTCAGGTTTTTTGCCGCCTGAACTGCAAGACAGAAAAGAGGCATTGCAACTGGCTGAACTTCTGCATGAAATTGATAAGAACAGTCCAGACTACGCTTCTGCAAGCCAGAGGTTAAAGGTGCTGGAGTTAAGATTACAGCAAGCGGGTATGAACACAGCGTTTCTGAAAGGCCATTATAAAGAGAAACTTGCTTCCAAAATGAAGCGCTGATCATCTTAAAAAAGGCGATGCAGTACTGGCATTATTGTACGCATGCACTATGATTATCGCGTCTTAGAGGGTCATATCTGTTCTGTTATTTCTGCAACGAGGTCATCATGAGTCATCAGCACAATAAAGGTGTTATCCAGGACAACGCGTTACAAGCACTTTTGCACGACACGTTGTTTCGCCAGCGGGTTGAAAAAAACAAAAAGGGGAAGGGAAGTTACCAGCGCAAAGCCAAACATGGCAAAGGAAAAGGGATGGAGGTCAGTGGTAAGCGTTTTCGTTAAACTTTTACCACTGACCTTTTACCATTAAGACGGAATGATTGTGGTTTTATTTTGGCGTTTGTTGCTTAAGAAGATCGCGAATTTCAACCAGCAATTTTTCCTCAGCTGACTGTTTCGGAGCGGGCGCCGGCTTTTCTTCTTCTGTACGGCGTAAGCGATTCATCAATTTAATAGCAATGAAAATCGCCAAAGCGATGATGATGAAATCAAACACATTTTGTAAAAATACGCCGTACTTCATCACGACTGCCGGGGTGGCGCCCTGAGCCTCTCTTAAAACCAGCGCAAATTGCTTGAAATCTATCCCTCCAATGAGCAGGCCAAGCGGCGGCATGATGATGTCAGATACCAGTGAAGAAACAATCTTGCCAAATGCTGCCCCAATGATGACACCCACCGCCAAATCGACGACGTTGCCGCGCATGGCGAACTCACGAAACTCTTTCATAAAACTCATATTTACTCCTTGCCCAAATAACTCAAGTCGCTACAAGTAAAGCCTATTTTGGGCGGCTTTGCTTCAAAAGTTGAGCATTTTGGTCGGGTTTGATGTTTTATGCAGCAATACTCGCGCATTCTTACAGGAAGAATGGGCTTGGCTGGAACAGTCGCTCTACATCAGGAACAAATTTCTTATCGGTGATAAACATGACGACATGATCGCCCTGTTCAATTTTTGACTGACGGTTGGCAATGATGACGTCATCCCCGCGAACAATCGCGCCGATCGTTGTGCCGGGAGGCAGTTTAATCTCTTCTACCTTACGGCCCACCACTTTTGAAGTGCTCTCATCGCCATGGGCAATGGCTTCAATGGCTTCGGCCACCCCCCGGCGTAACGAGGAAACACTGACAATATCCGCTTTACGTACATGGCCCAACAACGCTGAAATAGTCGCTTGCTGTGGAGAGATAGCAATATCAATCACGCTGCCCTGGACCAGGTCAACGTAAGCACGACGCTGAATAAGCACCATAGCCTTTTTGGCACCCATGCGTTTAGCCAGCATCGCTGACATGATATTAGCCTCATCATCATTGGTAATGGCGATGAAGACATCCACCTGCTCTACATGCTCTTCAGCCAACAGTTCCTGGTCTGAAGCATCGCCATAGAAAACAATCGTGTCCTGAAGTAACTCGGCCAGTTCAGCAGCACGCTGTTGATCTCGTTCGATCAGCTTAACGCTATAATTTTTTTCCAGACGGCGAGCCAATCCTGCCCCTACATTCCCACCACCCACGATCATGATGCGTTTATAAGGCTTTTCCAGGCGCTGAAGTTCACTCATGACAGCCCGGATATGTTGTGTGGCTGCTACAAAAAATACCTCATCCCCCGCTTCAATAATGGTCGAGCCCTGGGGCCGGATAGGATGATCCTGCCGGAAAATAGCCGCGACCCGTGTGTCAATGTGCGGCATATGTTCACGCATTGAAGAGAGAGCGTTCCCAACCAGTGGGCCGCCATAGTAGGCTTTTACCGCGGCAATGCTAACCTTTCCCTCAGCAAAATTAACGACCTGTAATGCGCCCGGGTATTCGATGAGTTTATAGATATATTCAATGACCAGCTGCTCAGGTGAGATGAGATGATCAATGGGGACAGCATCAGCATTGAACAATTTCTCAGATTCACGGATGTAATCGGCAGAGCGTATCCGGGCAATCCTGTTTGGAGTATTAAACAGGGAGTACGCGATCTGGCATGCAATCATGTTGGTTTCGTCCGAATTGGTCACGGCGACTAACATATCTGCATCGCCGGCGCCCGCTTCGCGCAGCACACGCGGGTGGGAGCCGTGGCCCTGAACAACCCGTAAATCAAACTTATCCTGAAGCTGACGTAAGTGCGCCGCGTTGGTATCAACAACGGTAATATCGTTATTCTCACCCACCAGATTTTCAGCCAGAGTCCCGCCAACTTGCCCGGCTCCAAGAATAATGATCTTCATAGATTTCCCCGATCCCACCCGTAAAAAATAACCATGATTATTGCCTCTCCGGATCCCGCTGTCAGCGTTTGATCATTTTAGCGTAGTAGAAGCCATCACCCGCTTCGGCGCTGGGCAGGTTCTGTATACCCGGATGAGTGCGATCCCCGGTTTCTACCAAGGTAGCATCAGGATGGCTGGCCAGGAATGTGGCAATCTGTTCGTGGTTTTCTTCCGGTAAGATAGAGCAGGTGGCATAAAGCAAAACACCGCCAGATTTTAAACGGGGCCATATCGCTTCCAGGATAGCTTTCTGCACCTCAACCAGCTCATCAATATCACTATTACGGCGCAGCCATTTAATATCTGGGTGCCGGCGGATGACCCCTGTGGCAGAACAAGGGGCATCAAGCAGGATACGATCAAACACCCGATCATTTGCCCACGCCTGCGGATCTTTCCCATCACCTTTCTTTATCTCTGCTTGCAGTTGCAGACGGTCAAGGTTTTCCTGAACGCGCTTCAGGCGCTGCTCATCGATATCAACAGCCAGCACATGAGCGTTCGGCGCGGCTTCCAGAATGTGGGTTGTTTTACCACCCGGTGCAGCGCATAAATCCAGGATATGTTCACCGTTTTGTGGCGCCAGCAGGGGAATACAGCCTTGTGCAGAAGCATCCTGCACGGTTACCCAGCCTTCTGCAAAACCTGGCAACATCGTGACTGGGCAGGGGGCTGCCAGCCGCAGAGCGTCTGGGTAGTCATCGTGTACGTCTGCCGTAATGCCTGCTTGCTGTAATAATTTAAGATAATCATCACGGCTATGATGCAAGCGATTGACGCGCAACCACATTGGTGGGCGTTGGTTATTGGCCTCTGTAATAGATTCCCACTGTGCCGGATAGGCTTTTTTGATGCGCGCTAATAACCATGAGGGATGGAGGTAGCGGCTCTCCTGGGCATCGGCTTCTGCGAGTAAACTTTCTTGCTGACGCTGGAATTGCCGCAGCACACCGTTTACCAGGCCTTTCAATTGAGGGCGCTTTAACGCTACTGCACCTTCAACAGTTTCTGCCAATGCGGCATGGGCTGGGATCCGGGTATGCACCAGCTGATAAAGGCCGACCATGATGAGATAGTGCAAGGGCCGCTGTTTCCCTGTCATGGGGCGGGCCATCAATTGCTTGATGCACCATTCCAGCTGCGGCAGAACGCGCAAAGTTCCAAAACAGAGCTCCTGTAACAGCGCTTTGTCTTTATCAGCAATATTTTTTTGCAGTGCAGGAAGCACAGTAGAGAGCGATTGCCCTTGATCCAATACCTGGCCAATGGCGGTTGCAGCAAGGCTGCGTAGGTTATATGCGTTTTTCATAGCTACAAAGCTGACCATGCCAGCATCAGTAAGGGAAGAAGCCCGGAAAAATCCGGGCAGAGTATAAGAAGGTGTTAACTGATTTTCTGGCCGACGACGAACCAATCACGGCGCGAATTCAGTAAATCCTGAGCAGACATCGCTTTTTTGCCTGCCGGCTGGAGTTGGGTGATATTCAGGATACCTTCAGCAGTAGCAACCTGAATACCGGACTTATCCGCGGCGACAATCGTGCCCGGCTCGTCTCCGTTACCCGGCAGGACATCGGCCTGCCATACTTTTACCGGCTGCCCTTCCACCATGAAATAGCTGACCGGCCACGGGTTGAACGCACGAATGCAGCGCTCAAGCTGTTCTGCAGAAAGCTGCCAATTCAGCAACGCTTCTTCTTTACTGAGCTTTTCGGCATAGGTGACCAGAGCCTCATTCTGCGTTTCCGGCTCCGCGATACCCGCCTCCAGATCCGCTAAAGTATTCAGCATCGCGCGCGGCCCAAGTTCGGCCAGCTTGTTGTAGAGCGAGGCGCTGGTATCTTCCGGCTGAATATCACAACTGAGCTTGCTCAGCATGTCACCCGTATCCAGCCCGGCGTCCATCTGCATGATGGTAATGCCTGTCTGCTTATCACCTGCCCACAGCGCACGTTGGATCGGGGCCGCACCGCGCCAGCGTGGCAGTAAGGAGCCGTGAACGTTGATACAACCCTGCTTTGGCATATCCAGCACTGCTTGCGGCAAAATCAATCCATAGGCCACCACGACCATGATGTCGGCATCCAGAGCCTGAATCAGCTGCTGGCTTTCTGCCGGGCGCAGTGACTTAGGTTGAAAGACGGGAATTTGATGTGATTCCGCAAGCACCTTAACTGGGCTGGGCGTCAGCTTGTTACCGCGCCCCGCAGGACGATCGGGCTGCGTAAATACACCCACTACGTCATGATGAGAAGTTAAAAGCGCGTCAAGATGACGCGCTGCAAAGTCCGGCGTACCGGCAAAAATTATCCGTAATGCATCAGACACAATCAGTTCCTGCCGTATCAGACTCAGTGGGCGCGCGTATTAAGCTTGGCCAGTTTTTCAACTTTCTGACGGATACGCTGACGTTTCAGAGGGGACAGATAATCGACAAACAGTTTGCCAATCAGATGATCCATTTCATGTTGAATACAGATAGCCAACAGGTCATCCGCTTCCAGCTCAAACGGCTTACCGTCACGATCCAGTGCCCGGACTTTAACTTTCTCTGCGCGCGGCACAAAGGCACGCTGTTCCGGGATAGAAAGGCAGCCCTCTTCAATACCGGTTTCGCCGCTTTTCTCCAGCAATTCCGGGTTGATCAGCACCAGGCGCTCATCGCGGTTTTCAGAGACATCAATTACGATAATCTGCTGGTGGATATCAACCTGCGTGGCAGCCAGGCCAATGCCTTCTTCGGCATACATGGTATCGAACATATCATCCACGATACGCTGAATCTCGGCATTGACTTCTTTTACCGGCTGCGCAACTTTGCGCAGTCGATCATCGGGATAATGTAATACGTGTAATACGGACATAAATATTTCGATCTTTATGCGAGTGATGAATGACAATTAATCTTTATTCTAGACATTTCCCTGCCTGATTGACAGCATCCGGACGTAATTGTCCCTTGTCAGGAGCTGGTATGACTCAGGAAGAGATCTGGTTGAGATTGGCCGCCATCCGGGGCTTACGTAATAAAAACAGGATTACTGTCGCCCACGGGTTGCCTGCTGATTGCCGTTTGACGGCGTCCCTGTTGCAACAGTGTGGGCTGACCCAAGAGCAGGCGCACAGCTTTCTGCACATACCTTCTCAGACCCTGGCGGCAGCGCTGAGCTGGCTGGCGGAACCCGGCAATCAGATGCTGACGATAGATGATCCGGCGTACCCTTTTTTATTAACACAAATTGCCGATCCGCCCCCGATCCTGTTTATCGCCGGCAAGGTTTCAGTATTAGAGACCCCGCAGATATCTATCGTTGGAAGCCGGCAATGCAGCGCCTACGGCGAATTCTGGGGAAACTATTTTGCCGGCGGCCTGGTTCATTGCGGGTACACCATTACCAGCGGCCTGGCTCTGGGCATTGATGGAATCGCCCATCAGGCAGCCCTCGACACAGAAGGCCACACCATAGCCGTTTTAGGGTGTGGCTTAGCGCATACCCATCCCAGACGACATCAACGGCTGAGAGCCCAGATCATTGAACGTGGCGGAGCCATTATCTCTGAGTTATTGCCTTCAGAGCCGGCGATGCCGGTTCATTTTCCCCGGCGTAACCGCATTATCAGTGGATTAAGCCGAGGAACGCTGGTGGTAGAGGCCTCATTACGCAGCGGCTCCCTGATCACTGCCCGTTGTGCGCTGGAGCAGGGGAGAGAAGTATTTGCCTTGCCTGGTGCATTAGGGACCGATTTTAGCGCAGGCACACATTGGCTTATCCAGCAGGGGGCTTATCTGGTCACTGAACCTAAAGATATCGCAGAAGTGGTAGGCAGTGGGTTGCAGTGGTTACCGGCTGGCGCAGAAGGGGATGAGAAGGATTCGCCCAGAATTGTTAACGGATCTCAGCAAGAATTGAATATTTGTGCACAAGATAGTGAAGTTGAATTGCCATTTGCTGATGTGTTGGCTAACGTAGGATATGAGGTGACACCTGTTGACGTCGTCGCCGAACGTGCCGGCCAACCTGTGCCAGACGTGGTAGTTAAACTACTCGATCTGGAGTTAGCAGGATGGATCGCAGCTGTATCCGGCGGCTATGTCCGAACGAGGAGGGCAGGCCATGTTCGACGTACTAATGTACTTGTTTGAAACTTACATACACAACGAAGCGGAGATGCACGTCGACCAGGATAAGCTGACAGATGACCTTGCCCGGGCTGGGTTCCATCGGGAAGATATCTACAGTGCCTTAGGTTGGTTGGAGAAGCTCGCAGACCTTCAGGAAGGCGAAGCTGCACCCTTCATGTTAGATGCCGATCCTTTCGCATTGCGCATCTACACTGATGAAGAGGCAACGCGCCTTGATGCAGGCTGCCGGGGGTTCCTTCTGTTCCTGGAACAGATACAAGTGTTGAATCTCGAAACACGGGAAATGGTCATCGATCGTGTGATGGCACTGGAAACAGATGAGTTCGATCTGGAAGATCTGAAATGGGTCATCCTTATGGTACTGTTTAATATTCCCGGCTACGAAAGTGCCTATCAGCAAATGGAAGAGTTGCTGTTTGAAGTTAATGAGGGTTATCTGCACTAAGCGATAACAGTAAACAGAGATGTCAAAAGCTGCGATTTTTGCCGCCAGGCAAAATGAACCTTGTCCGAAATGTGGGGCCGAACTGGTGATCCGTAGCGGACGCCACGGCCCCTTTCTCGGCTGTTCCCACTATCCTGAATGTGAATATATCCGCCCGTTAAAGGCGCAGGCTGATGGCCATATTGTCAAAGTGCTGGACGATCAACACTGTCCTGCCTGTCAGTCTGTCCTGGTCTTGCGGCAGGGGCGCTATGGTATGTTCATTGGATGCAGTAATTATCCAGAGTGTTCTCATACCGAGGTATTGGATAAACCAGACGACACCACCTTATCCTGTCCACAATGTGAACAAGGCAAGCTGCTGCAGCGTAAATCGAGGTATGGCAAAGTGTTTTATGCCTGCGATCGCTACCCTGACTGCCAGTATGCATTGAATCACAAGCCTGTGGCTGGCGAGTGCGGGTATTGCCACTATCCATTACTTATTGAAAAGCGTACGGCAGGCGGCCTGAAGCACTATTGTGCCAGCAAGCTGTGCGGTAAACCGGTCCCGACAGAAGTAGAAGATGATGCCTGAAGTAATGCCCATTTCTGACTCCATCCTTGATGCCTTGCATAACCAGCAGGTTATTGCGTATCCGACCGAAGCCGTATTTGGGCTGGGTTGCGACCCTGACAGCGAACAGGCGGTCAATGCCCTTTTGCAGCTGAAACAGCGGCCCAAAGAGAAGGGGCTGATTCTGATCGCTGCCGATTATGCGCAACTTGCTCCTTATATAGATGAAGCCCAGCTGACCCCGGAACAACGTGAGCAGATTTTTGCCACCTGGCCCGGGCCTGTGACCTGGGTAATCCCGGCACGGAAAAGCACGCCTGACTGGCTGACCGGTCGTTTCTCATCATTGGCGGTACGGGTCAGCGATCATCCTGTCGTGCGGCAGCTCTGCCGGCAGTTTGGCAAACCGCTGGTATCAACCAGTGCAAACTTAACCGGGCTTCCTCCTTGTCGCCTGGCGGCTGAGGTCACTGCACAATTTGGACAGGACTTTCCTGTTGTCGCAGGTGAGGTAGGCGGCCGTACCAATCCAACTGAAATCCGCGATGCCTTAACAGGCGAATATGTGCGGCTGGCCTGAAAGGGAAACTCATGGATCTCTATGCGGTGTTTGGAAATCCCATCAGCCACAGTAAATCGCCACGCATCCATGCCCTGTTTGCCCAGCAAACAGGCATAACCCACCCTTACGGGAAAATCCTGGCACCGCTGGATGCTTTCGAACACACACTGGATGCGTTTTTTGATGCGGGCGGCATGGGAGCGAATGTGACGGTGCCGTTCAAAGAGCAAGCCTACGCCAGGGCAGACCAGCTGAGTGAAAGAGCTGCGTTAAGTGGCGCGGTCAATACATTGAAGAAATGTGAAGACGGGTCACTATTGGGAGACAATACCGATGGCATTGGCCTGCTGAGCGATCTTGAACGGCTTGGGATGATTCAGCCAGGCGTCCGCATCCTGTTGCTGGGGGCCGGAGGGGCTGCCCGGGGCGTGATTCTGCCATTGCTCTCTTATGGATGCAGCATAGTCATTGCCAACCGCACGTTTGCAAAAGCGGAGCAACTGGCACAGCTGTTCAGTCACAGGGGGGAGATTAAGGCTGAAACCTTTGCCGCCTTAAGCGAACCGCACTTTGATGTGATTATCAATGCGACCGCGTCCGGTCTCCAGGGCGATATCCCTGCTATTCCCTCTTCGCTGATTACGCCTGATGTCCGCCTTTATGACATGTTCTATCAACAAGGTCTGACACCTTTTCTGTCCTGGGGCAGCCAGCTGGGCGCGGCACAATGGTCTGATGGCTTAGGTATGCTGGTCGGGCAAGCGGCACATGCCTTTATGCTGTGGCATGGTGTTATGCCGGATATTGCTCCGGTGCTGGTGGCGCTGAAACAAGATATGGCAGGGTAAAGTGCAGAGGCCGGTGCAGAGGCACAGGCTCTGGTACGAAATAGCCTGAACAGCCGGGCCTGCCGCTGTTCAGGTAGAAGCTAAAGACAGAGGCAGCCCGGGTATCCGTTTACAACAGTGAGTTTTCGCTGGCCTGATTCAAGTAATCGTTTTTCCATTTAACATAGTTGTTAGCAGAATAGAGCAGCCCTTCACGTTCCTCAGGTTTCAAGGGGCGTATTTGCTTCACCGGGCTGCCTAAATAAAGATAGCCGCTGACCAGACGCTTACCGGGCGGCACCAGGCTACCGGCCCCGATCATGACATCGTCCTCAATAATTGCGCCATCAAGCAAAATTGATCCCATTCCGACCAATACACGATCGCCAATCGTGCAGCCGTGAAGCATCGCCTTATGGCCCACAGTAACATCTTCTCCGATCGCTAAAGGGTAGCCGGCTGGGTTATAACTGGATTTGTGTGTGACATGCAGCACGCTGCCATCCTGGATATTCGTACGAGCACCAATAATGACGCGGTTAACATCTCCCCGGATGGCAACGAGTGGCCAGATACTGACATCTTCTGCCAGCGTCACATCGCCTATTACAACACTGGAAGGATCAACCATAACGCGTGCACCCAGGCGGGGTTGCTGATCTTTAAGAGAGCGTAGTGAGCCTGATTCCATTTTTCTAATCCTGAAAAGAGTGAAATAGCCTAAATTATAAACGATCCAGAGAGGGGATCGTGCATATAGACGGTGCGATCGTACAAGATCAGAACGGAGGGGGTGAAAAACACGCAGTCAGATGAAAATGATCGAAAAAGGGGTTGTGCAATAAAACGAGATCCCTATAATGCGCCTCCATCGACACGGCGCAAGTGATTCACTTCACAAGCGGCCGGAACGAAAGAGAAAAAACTTCTGAAAAAGAGGTTGACTCTGAAAGAGGAAAGCGTAATATACGCCACCTCGAGTTAGCAAGCGAAAGCGCGTAACTCACTGCTCTTTAACAATTTATCAGACAATCTGTGTGGGCACTCACAAGACGATATCCAGCATCTTCGGATGCACAAAA
>NZ_PJZH01000032.1 GCF_002858715.1 Chimaeribacter coloradensis
TCTGTCCCGGCCCGATCAGCCCGGAGGCGAAATGAGGGGACACGCGGGAGCGTGCAATGATTCAGCCGGATCACCCAGGCGCGGGGATGCAAGGGGCGCGCGCCTACGCGCCCCTTGCGCGGTGGCGGCAGCGGAGCCGCAGAAAGTGTGCGGGCGTATGCCAACGCAACAAACCCTGATCTCTATTAAAAATCTGCGTGAGCCAACGCAACAAACCCTGATCTCTATTAAAAATCTGCGTGAGCCAACGCAACAAACCCCGATCCCTATTAAAAACCTGCGTGAGCCAACGCAACAACTTCGATCCCCATTAAAAACCTGCGTATGCCAACGCAACCATCCCCGAGCCAAAAAAAGCGCCCCCGCAAGCCGTTGTGACCCTACGCGCCCCTTGCGCGGTGGCGGCAGCGGGGCCGCAGAAAGCGTGCGGGCGTATGCCAACGCAACCATCCCCGATCCAAAAAACGCGCCCCCGCAAGCCATTGCGCCCCCCGCGCCCCAAATAAAAAAGGCGCACTCCCCAAAGAGTGCGCCCAACAAACCTTCACCCCAAAACAGGGCAAAAATGAGGATAACTTAAAAACAAAAACTTACGCCGCAATAACCTGCTTAATTGCTGCCTTCGCCTCTTCCTGCGCTTTGCTGGCCATTTCCGGGCCGTAACCCATGCCTTCAGCGAACACGAACTCAACGTCGGTGATGCCGAGGAAGCCCAGGAACAGGGAGAGGTACGGGTTAACCAGGTCAGCCGGGGTGTCTTTATGGATGCCGCCGCGGGTGGTCAGGATCACCGCACGCTTGCCTTTCACCAGGCCTTCCGGGCCGTTTTCGGTGTAACGGAAAGTCACGCCGGCACGGGCGATCAGGTCAAAGTAGTTTTTCAGCTGGGTCGGGATATTGAAATTGTACATCGGTGCCGCCATAACGATCACGTCATGGGACTGCAGTTCTTCAATCAATTCGTTGGAGAGGGCCAGCGCCTCTTCCTGACGCGGGGTCAGCGGAGCGTCAGACGGGCGCAGCGCGCCGACCAGTTCACCATCCAGCACCGGTACCGGGTTAGCCGCCAGGTCACGCACGGTGATCTCATCCGTTGCGTGCGCTGCTTTCCACTCTTCGGTGAAGAAGTCAGCCAGTTGATTCGATTGGGAATAGGTTGCCAGGATGCTTGATTTCAGTACCAGAACTTTACTCATGGGTCATTCCTTAGTGTGTTAGCGCGGGGCAAGCGCCCGTTGAATGGTTGCTACTTTAGGGGCAAAGCCTCAACAGTAAAAGCGCAATATTTCGAGAGCTATGTTCGATTTTATTGAACAAGCCGCCAGGTGCCCCGCGCAGAGGGTGCCGGAGCAGGGCCGCCCTGTGCTACCATAAAACCAGCATGGCCCGCCAAAGCCGAACTCTTTCAGAATCAAGTGCCTCACCGGGCGCTTGCCAGCAACAAGGAACACCATTGTGAAATCTCCGCTCGCGGCATTGGCCGAGCAGCTACCGGATCTGATGCTCCGTGACCAACAGCGCCTGCAACGCCGTTTGCAGGGCGCGCGCAAGGTCAGTAACCCGCAGGCCCAGGAGGCGATCGCCGCCGAACTCAGCCAGGACATCGACGCCGCCCGCCAGCGGGTCGCCCAGCGTATGGCGGCACGCCCGCGCATCACCTACCCGGAAAACCTGCCGGTCAGCCAGAAGAAACAGGCGATCCTTGAGGCGGTGCGTGACCACCAGGTGGTGATTGTGGCCGGGGAGACCGGTTCCGGCAAAACCACCCAGCTGCCGAAGATCTGCATGGAGCTGGGGCGCGGCATCAAAGGCCAGATTGGCCACACCCAGCCGCGGCGGCTGGCGGCGCGCACCGTGGCCAACCGCATCGCCGACGAGCTGGAGACCACGCTCGGCGGGGCGATCGGCTATAAAGTCCGCTTTAACGACCAGGTCAGTGACACCACCCAGGTGAAACTGATGACGGACGGCATCCTGCTGGCGGAGATCCAGCAGGACCGGATGCTGATGCAGTACGACACCCTGATCATCGATGAGGCGCATGAACGCAGCCTCAATATCGACTTTATCCTCGGCTACCTGCGCCAGCTGCTGCCGAAACGCCCGGATCTCAAGGTGATCATCACCTCCGCCACCATCGATCCGCAGCGCTTCTCGCGCCACTTCAACAATGCGCCGATCATTGAAGTCTCCGGCCGCACCTACCCGGTGGAAGTGCGCTACCGCCCGGTGGTGGATGACGCAGACGACACCGAGCGCGACCAGTTGCAGGCGATTTTCGACGCGGTGGACGAACTGGGGCGCGAGGGGCCGGGGGACATCCTGATCTTTATGAGCGGCGAGCGCGAAATCCGAGACACCGCCGACGCCCTGAACCGGCTTAACCTGCCGCACACCGAGATCCTGCCGCTCTATGCCCGCCTCTCCAACAGCGAGCAGAACCGGGTGTTCCAGTCCCATTCCGGGCGGCGCATCGTGCTGGCGACCAACGTGGCCGAAACCTCGCTGACGGTGCCGGGCATCAAATATGTGATTGACCCGGGCACCGCGCGCATCAGCCGCTACAGCTTCCGCACCAAGGTGCAGCGGCTGCCGATTGAGCCGGTCTCCCAGGCCTCGGCCAACCAGCGTAAAGGGCGCTGCGGCCGCGTCTCCGAGGGGATCTGTATCCGCTTGTATGACGAGCAGGACTTCCTCTCCCGCCCGGCCTTTACTGACCCGGAGATCCTGCGCACCAACCTGGCGTCGGTAATTTTGCAGATGACCTCGCTCGGGCTGGGCGACATCGCCGCTTTCCCGTTTGTGGAAGCGCCGGACAAGCGCAACATCCAGGACGGCGTGCGCCTGCTGGAGGAGCTGGGCGCGATCCACACCAACGAGCGCGGTCATTACCAGCTCACCGCCCAGGGGCGGCAGCTCGCCCAGTTGCCGATCGACCCGCGGCTGGCGCGCATGGTGCTGGAGGCGCAGAAAAACGGCTGCGTGCGTGAGGTGATGATCATCACCGCCGCCTTGTCGATCCAGGACCCGCGCGAGCGGCCGCTCGACAAACAGCAGGCGTCCGATGAGAAACACCGCCGCTTTGCCGACAAAGACTCTGATTTCCTCGCCTTTGTGAACCTGTGGGACTACCTGAAACAGCAGCAAAAAGCCCTTTCGTCGGCCCAGTTCCGCAAGCTCTGCCGCAGCGATTTCCTCAACTACCTGCGGGTGCGCGAGTGGCAGGATATCTATACCCAGTTGCGCCAGGTGGTGAAAGAGCTGGGGCTGCCGGTCAACAGCCTGCCGGCGGAGTACCGCGAAGTGCATTGCGCGCTGCTGACCGGGCTGCTCTCGCACATCGGCCAGAAAGATACCGATAAGCAGGAGTTCACCGGCGCGCGCAACGCCCGTTTCGCCGTCTTCCCCGGCTCCGGCCTGTTCAAGAAGCCGCCGAAATGGGTGATGGTGGCGGAGCTGGTGGAGACCAGCCGCCTGTGGGGGCGCATCGCGGCCAAAATTGAGCCGGAGTGGATTGAGCCGCTGGCCCAGCACCTGATCAAGCGCAGTTACAGCGAGCCGCACTGGGAGAAATCCCAGGGGGCGGTGATGGCGACGGAGAAGGTGACCCTGTTCGGCCTGCCGATTGTGGCGGCGCGCCCGGTCAACTACAGCAAGATCGACCCGGCGCTCTGCCGCGAGCTGTTTATCCGCCATGCACTGGTGGAGGGGGACTGGCAGACGCGCCACGCCTTCTTCCGCGCCAACCTGAAACTGCTGGCGGAAGTGGAGGAGCTGGAGCACAAGTCCCGCCGCCGCGACATCCTGGTGGATGACGAAACCCTGTTCACCTTCTATGACCAGCGCATCGGCCATGAGGTGATCTCCGCCCGCCACTTTGACAGCTGGTGGAAAAAGCAGCCTGCCGATCTGCTCAACTTTGAGAAAGCGATGCTGATCAAAGAGGGGGCGGCCAGCATCAGCGCGCTGGACTACCCCAACTTCTGGCACCAGGGCAACCTCAAGCTGCGCGTCACCTACCAGTTTGAACCGGGCGCGGACGCGGACGGCGTCACGGTGCATATCCCGCTGCCGCTGCTGAACCAGGTCGAGGATCAGGGCTTTGAGTGGCAGATCCCCGGCGTGCGCCGCGAGCTGGTGATTGCGCTGATCAAATCCCTGCCGAAACCGGTGCGGCGTAACTTCGTCCCGGCACCGAACTACGCGGAGGCGTTCCTGGCGCGCACCACGCCGCTGGCGATGCCGCTGCTGGACGCGCTGGAGAAAGAGCTGCGCAAAATGACCGGCGTGACAGTGTCACGCGAAGAGTGGCAGTGGGATCAGGTGCCCGATCACCTGAAAATCACCTTCCGGGTGGTGGATGAGAAGAACAAGACGCTGCGCGAAGGCAAAGACCTGGCGGCGCTGCGGCAACAGCTGAAAGAGAAAGTGCAGGAGACGCTCTCGGCGGTGGCGGATGACGGCATCGAGCAGAGCGGCCTGCACCTCTGGAGCTTTGGCGCGCTGCCGGAGCGCTACGAGCAGAAGCGCGGCGGCTACCAGGTGCGCGCCTTCCCGGCGCTGGTGGATGAGAAAGAGAGCATCGGCATCCGGCTGTTTGACAGCGAACCGGAACAGCAGCAGGCGATGTGGCAGGGCACGCGCCGTTTGTTGCTGCTCAACATCCCGTCGCCGATCAAGTACCTCCATGAGAAGCTGCCCAACAAGGCCAAGCTGGGGCTGTACTTCAACCCTTACGGCAAGGTGCTGGAGCTGATCGATGACTGCATCGCCTGCGGCGTGGACAAGCTGATCGCCGAGTTCGGCGGCCCGGCATGGGATGAGGCGGGCTTCGCCCGGCTGCATGAGTTTGTGCGCGCGCGCCTCAACGAGACGGTGGTGGAGATCGCCCAGCAGGTTGAGCAGATCCTCACGGCGGTGTTCAACATCAACAAACGGCTGAAAGGGCGGGTGGATATGTCGATGGCGCTGGCGCTTTCAGACATCAAGAGCCAGATGTCCGGGCTGGTCTACCGCGGCTTTGTGACGCGCAACGGTTGGAAAAAGTTGCCGGATACCTTGCGCTATCTGCAGGCGATTGAGCGTCGTATGGAGAAGTTACCTACCGATCCGCACCGCGACCGCGCGCAGATGCTGAAAGTGGAGCAGGTGCAGCAGGCGTGGCAGCAGTGGCTGAACAAACTGCCGCCCGCCCGGCGTGAGGCCCCGGAGGTGACGGAGATCCGCTGGATGATTGAGGAGCTGCGCGTCAGCTATTTCGCGCAGCAACTCGGCACGCCGTACCCCATCTCCGACAAACGCATTTTGCAGGCTATGGAGCAGCTGAGCTAGCCCCGGCGCGCGGGTCGAGCGCCGCCAGCTGCGCCCGGATGGCCGTCACCGCCAGGGCGCGGTTATCCGCGCGGTAGCGATCTTCTGCTGAGGGGGCGGAGCTTTGCACCCCAATCAGCGCCCAGCCGTTTTTCCCCTGCTTCAGCAACAGCGGCGATCCGCTGTCGCCGGGCAGGGTGTCACACTGGTGCGACAGCACGCCGCTCTGCGCCCAGCCGGTAACCAGGCAGTCACGGTGGCTGTAGAGCGTCTCCAGATGATCTTCCGGGTAGCCCGCCTGCGTCACTTTGCGCTGTACGCCCTTGAGCGCAACGGTGAGTTCCTGCTGCGTCCCTTGCCAGAGCGGCAGCGGTTTCAGCGGCACCTTCGTGCTTTCCGGCAAACGGATCAGCGCGAAATCCCAGACTGCCGCTTTCGGCGGCACAATCCAGCCATCCCCCTCGGCTTTGAGCCTTTTGCCCAGCTCCTTGTTCACCAGCGTGTCGAGTTTGGTGTATTCATAGCGCCATTTGCCGCCTCGGCTGATAAAACGCAGCGCCACAGCGCGGTCGATCACCCCCGGCGGGGCGAGCACACAGTGGCCGGCCGTCAGCGCCAGATGGGGGGAGATCAGGGTGGCGCTGCACAGGTTGCCGCTCGCGGTCTCTACCTGGCCTATCGCCTGCCACGGCCAGTCGGCGGGGCGGGGCGGGCGGCTGCGATCGTCATGGCCGAAGAACAGCCGGGTTTGCTCACTTTCCGGGGCATCCGCCTGTGCCGACAGCGTACAGAAGCCCAATAAACAGACGACAACTAACGACATGCGCATAACAATCTGGCCTTGAAAGGGGAATATCCCTAGAGTTTTTATATAAGTAACTATAGCTGTATTCATCATCAGTATGAATTGGCACAGTTTGATTTTGCGAAGGCCCGCATTCACCGGCCTCACAGATAACAGCAGACGGCAATCAGGCCGCAAAGGAGCAGGGCGGCCAGGATAATTTCAAACAGGTAGCGGCGCAGCATCTCCATCCTGCCTTATCAACGGAACCGGATATAAAAACACCCGGCGTAAGCCGGGTGTCAGACGGTAAGTCGTGCCGATACCACAGAGGTAAGGCAGGGCCGTAAGCGGATACTAAGCCGGGCAGCGTACCCTGTCCGTGAGTGATTGGTGTCGGCGTGTAACCGAATGTACGGCGGGGAAAGTCTGAGCAATCAACGGGATAACGACTGGGATAATAAGCACGATTATTAGTTACAACATACCTAATATTCTTATTATATACACCCTCAGCATCAGTAAACGGGCCGGTTTCCCGGCCCGGCATCCATTACAGGTAGCGGCTTTCCAGATGGTGACGGAAATGCGCCGGGTTCAGCGGCTCCCCGGTGGCGCGGGTAATCAGCTCATCGGTAGAGAAACGGCTGCCGTGCTGCCAGATGTTCTGCTGCAACCACTGGAACAGGCCCGCAAGGTTCCCGGCGGCGATGTCCTGTTGCAGCGAAGGCATGGCGCGGTTCGCGGCCTGGAAGAGCTGCGCGGCGTACATCGCGCCCAGCGTATAGGTCGGGAAGTAGCCAATTGCGCCGTCCGTCCAGTGAATGTCCTGCATACAGCCGTTACGGTAATTGCCGCGGGTGTCCTGGCCCAGGTAGTGCTGCATCTTCTCATCCCACAGGGCAGGGATGTCATCAACTTCGATTTCACCCTCAATCAGCGCTTTTTCGATCTCATAACGCAGAATTACATGCGCCGGGTAACTCACTTCATCAGCGTCCACGCGGATAAGCCCGGCCTTCACGCGTTGGTTCAGGCGCAGGAAGTTCTGCTCACTCAGCGCCTCTTGTTCACCGAATGCGCTCACAACCAGCGGGCGCAAACATTGCAGGAACGGCGCGCTGCGTGCCAGTTGCATCTCAAACAGCAGGCTCTGGGATTCATGGATCGCCATCGAGCGGGCGAGGGCGACCGGCTGGCCGGCCCAGTCGCGCGGCAGGTTCTGTTCATAACGGGCGTGGCCGGTCTCATGCACGATGCCCATCAGCGCGGTGAGGAACTCTTCCGGGTTGTAACGCGTGGTGATGCGCACATCGTCCGGCACACCGCCGCAGAACGGGTGCGCGCTGACGTCTACCCGGCCGCCGTCGAAATTGAAACCGAGCAGCGCCATCACCTTCAGGCTCAGCTGCTTCTGGGTGTCGACGGCAAACGGGCCTTGCGGCGTCAGGCACGGCTCGGCGCGCTGTTTCTCCACCACCCGCTGCAACAGATCCGGCAGCCACTGTTTCAGGTCACCGAACAGGGTGTCGAGGCGGGCGCTGGTCATGTCCGGCTCATACAGGTTCAGCAGTGCGTCGTAGCGGCCCGTCCCGGCTGCCTCTGCGCGGATCGCGGCCTCTTCGCGGCTCAGGCGCACCACCTCTTTCAGGTTCGCGGCAAATCCCTGCCAGTCGTTGGCCGGCCGCTGGCTGCGCCACGCATGTTCGCAGCGTGCACCCGCCAGGGATTTCGCCTCCACCAGCGACGCCGGCAGCAGCACGGCGTTGTCATAGGCGCGCTGCATCTCCAGCAGGTTGGCGCGCGCCACCTCATCCAGCGTCTCCTGGTGCGCCTGCGCCAGCCAGTCCCCCACGTCCGGGGCCGTCAGGATACCGTGGCAGAGCACGCTCAGCTCGGCCAGCGCTTCGGAACGCGCCTGGCTGCCCTGCGGCGGCATCATGGTTTGCATGTCCCACCCGGCAATGGCGGAAAGGTGCCCGAAACGGGAGAGCCGGGTAAAGGTGCGTTGCAGGTGGGAATAAGCAGAAGTCATCGCGTTCTCCATATCAGTGGGTTCAAATCGGTAGGTTCTGTTGAAAAAGGCACTCAGTGCGGCCCGGCGGAGGGGCTGAGCGCGGGTTTCACCGGCCAGCAGAAGCGGAAACAGGCACCGCCCAGCGGGCTGGTCTCCACAAACACCCGGCCCTGGAACGCCTGCGCAATGGAAAACACAATCGCCAGCCCCAGCCCGCAGCCGCCGGTGGCGCGGTCACGGCTTGGGTCAAGGCGCACAAAGGGCTCGAAGACTTCACGGCGCGCCTCGGGCGGAATGCCGGGGCCATCATCCTCGACCTGCAGGCAGGCTTCGTCGCCGTTCAGCCAGAGGCTGATGCGCAGCCGCTGGCTGGCGTAGCGCAGGGCGTTATTGACCAGGTTATCCAGCACCCGCTCCATCAGCCGCTGGTCGATGGCGCCGTAATCGCCGCGGTGCGGCATCGCCAGCGTCACCTCCCGTTGCGGGTTGACGAGCTGGATGTCCTCGACCCGGTCGGCCAGCCAGGCGGGCAGATCCACCGGGTCGAGGTTCAGCGCCACCTGCGGGCGGTCGAGGCGCGCATAGGTCAGCAGCTCATCAATCAGCGACTCCAGCTGGCCGATGTCGCGGTTCAGCGCGGCCTGCTCGCTCTCTTCCAGATTATCACTCATCGCCAGCCGGTAGCGCAGCCGCACCAGCGGCGTACGTAACTCATGGGCGATGCCGTCAATCAGCTGCTTTTTGCTGGCGATCAGCGTGTTGATGTTGTCCGCCATCTGGTTAAAGGCGATGCCGAGCCGGTTCAGGCTGGAGGTGCTGTCAAAATGGGTGCGCTCATCGAGGTGCCCGGCCCCCAGCCGCTGGGCGGCTTTCTCCAGCTGCATCAGGTCGCGCCAGTGCGGCCGCATCCACAGGAACACCGGCAGCGCCAGCGACAGCCCGATAAACAGCAGCAGCGCCAGATCCAGCAGCCGCATCTCATGCAGGTAGAAGAGGTAAGGGATCGGCCCGACTACCAGCACGTAGTGGCTGCGCGGCACCCGTTGCAGGAAGGTGTATTCGTCATCCAGCGCCACAATCTCCCCCAGCCGCAGGCGGCGGTCGAGGTCTGGGCCCAGCGGGCGCTTGCCGAGCGGCTCAATATGCAGTTTGAATGAGAGGTTGAGATCGAGCGTGGTCAGGGTTTTGTTCCAGTCACGCATCGGGATCTCCCGCAGCTCGCTGCGCATCAGGTAGAGCGAGCTTTTCATCAGGTCATCCATCGACTGCCGCCCGGCGCGCTCTGCCGTGACTTTGTACACCAGCCCGACCAGCATCGCCATCACCAGAAAACAGACGAACAGCAACAGGAAAAACTGGATAAACAGCTTTCTCATGGTTGCGCCGTCTCCCAGGCGTTGGGGGCGAACAGGTAGCCTTTGTTGCGCACGGTTTTGATGCGGAACGGCTCCAGCGCGTTGTCATAGAGTTTGCGGCGCAAGCGGGAGATCGCCACGTCGATGCTGCGGTCCATGCCGTCATAACTCACGCCGCGCAGCGTCTTCAGCAGCGCCTCGCGGTCCATAATCTGCCCGGCGTGGGTGGCCAGCTCCCACAGCAGGTCAAAGTCAGAGGTGGAGAGGGTGATGGTCTCCGCGCCGAGCGTCACCTGGCGGTTCACCGGGTCGATGCAGAGCAGCCCGAAGTGCAGGGCGTTGCGCGAGAGCAGCGGCGACTCCTCGCGCGTGGGTTGCTGGCTGTGCTGGCGCAGGTGCAGCCGCAGGCGTGCCAGCAGCACTGCCGGTGGCGTGGTTTTCAGGATGTAGTCGTTGGCCCCCATCTCCAGCGAGAGGATATGGTTCATGTCGCTGTCCAGCGAGGTGAGCAGCACAATCGGGCCGGGAAACAGCGGCCGCAGGTCGCGGCAGAGCGTCATGCCGTCTTTGCCGGGCAGCATGATGTCGAGCAGCACCAGATCGGGCTGTTCGCGCTCAATCACCGCCTGGGCCGTGTCGCCGCGCGGCTCCACCACCACCTCAATATCATGTTTGCCCAGGTAGGCGGCAATCAGCTTGCCGACGTCCGGATCATCTTCAACGAACACTATTCTATTCATGGCGTTAATACAGGATAAGGAATTGATTGAGCGGAAGCCCAGCATAGCGCGTGCCGCCGGGGGATGCCACGCCACAATGGTAATAGGGTATGAGTGCCCGGGCAGCGGCGTAAATTATTCATGGTGCCAATGAATCATTACAGTTTATCCTGTTTTATGCATGGACTGTTGCTGGCAATCGCCCGGGTGAATATGCCATGATAAGCGCCGTACTTTTGAAACGTCTTTTCAATGAATTATTTCAAGGCCAGGCTCTGGCCAGGAGAGGAACCGGGGATGACGACAGATCGCCTTGCATCCGGTGCGGGCAGCGAACGCGTCTGCTTTAATTACATGGAGTATCTCTCTGCGTCGTGCAAGAAACAGTGGCGTTTCGTTGATGCGATTTATGGTGTCCTGCCTATTTTCGGCCTGGTGCTGAAATCCCGAGCGGCCCCGGCCCAGTCACGGCAGGAGCAGCTCAAGGAGCTGGCGTTGCAGGTGGTCTCCACCCAGGTCAGCGACGAGGTGAACGTTGCCCGGCTGATCCTGCTGGCACGGCAACAGGGGTTGCAGGCGGTGGACATCTGCCTCCCCTATGCACTGACGCCGGAACAGCTGGCGGTGGTGCGGGAAGAGTGTGAGCAGGAGGATGTGGTGCTGGTGCAGCACGGCGAATGCCTGACGGTGACGTTAACACCCGCCCGGCACTGAGCGCCCGGCATAAATAAAAAAAGGCCGTATCGGAAGATACGGCCTTTTTGTTTCACCAACGTGCGCAAAATCAGTGCATCATCATCCAGCCGGCAGGCAGGCTCGCCAGCAGCAGCAGGGCGATGCCCGACCACTCCATACGGTTCAGCGCCTTCGGTGCGGCATGGCCACGGCGCGCATACAGGAACACCAGCACGCCCGGCGCATAAAGCAGCACAGAGAGCAGCAGGTGCATCAGCCCGGAGGCGTAGAGCATCCACAAACCGTAGGCGCAGGCCCCGCAGGCGGCCAGCGTCAGGCGGCGGTCGTGACGCTGCCGCGCCAGTTTGAATAAGAATGCACCCACCAGCAGGTAAGGCACCAGAATCATCTCAGAGGCGATGGTCAACAGGTTGTTATAGTCGCTGCCGGTCAGCCAGATCAGCACCAGCGCCAGCTGTACCGAGCCGTTGGTCATCCAGAGCGACGGGGCCGGGGCACCGAACTGATTCTGCCCGTAGAAAATGCGCGGGAACGCCCCCTGTTCAGCGGCCAGCAGCGGCACTTCCGCCGCCATGATCGTCCAGCTCAGGTAGGCCCCGCACACAGACACAATCAGCCCGGCGGCGATAATAATCTGGCCGTAAGGCCCCATCAGGTCCACCATCAGCCCGGCCATGGACGGGTTGCGCATCTCAGCCAGCTCGGCACGCGGCAGCACACCCAGCGACAGCAGGGTAATCAGCAGGTAGACGCCGAGGGCGCTGACCACGGCCAGCATGGTGGCACGGCCGACGTCACGTTTGTTCTTCGCCCGCGCCGACACCACCACCGCGCCCTCCACGCCGATGAAGACCCACAGGGTAAACAGCATGGTGTCTTTCACCTGCTGCCACACCGGGGTACCCAGCGCCAGCCCTTTGAAGTCCAGCTTAAAGGTGTCGAATTTAAAGGCGAGGGCGGCCAGCACCACAAACAGCCCCAGCGGCAGCAGCTTGCCCAGCGTGGCGGCCATATTGATCCCGGCGGCAGTCTTCACGCCGCGCAGCACCAGCGCATGCACCCCCCACAGCAGGATGGATTCACCAATCAGCGCCTGCCAGGTGTTGCCGTCGCCGAAAATCACGCTGCCCGGCGAATCGGTAAAGAAGCTCACCGCCGCAAACACGATCACCAGATAGGAGACGTTGGCGATCACCGCGCAGAGCCAGTAACCCCAGGCGGAGCAGAAGCCAATCAGCTCGCCGAAGCCCTCTTTGGCATAGGTGAAGATGCCGCCGTCGAGATCCGGCCGCAACCGGGAGATCAGCAGCATCGCCAGCGCCAGGAACAGAATGCCGACGCCGGTGATGCCCCAGCCGATCAGCAGGGCGGCGGGGCTGGCGACTGCCGCCATATTTTGCGGCAGGCTGAAGACCCCGGCACCCAGCATTGAGCTGAGCACCAGGGCGGTGAGTGCGGTTAACCCTAATTTTTTTTCCAATGTCCTCTTCCAAATGCAGAGTAAATGACCAGGTGTTAATTTCAAGTCAGCACAATGTTGATGTGTTGCTTGCTTATGTCGGGGGATTGCCCTGAAAAAGTGGGCAGATTTTACGGAGTGATGCCGGGGGATGCAATGCGCGCCGCATAAAATTATGCAGGCGATCCGCATAAATAAACAGGCCCTGGGCGGGCAGGCTGCGGAAAAGCCAATAAAAAAGGCAGCCGGGGCTGCCTGGTACGCAGGGGGGAGAATTATTTGTAAATGTCGGCGCTGATGGTCAGGTTGCCGCCGCTCTGGTTCTGCTCCCATTGGCGGGTAATGTGGTAGAACTTGGCCCCCTTGGCCGCAGCCCGCTTGGCGACTTCCGAGGAGATGTCGGTCATGCTGCCGAAGTGGCCGGTAAAGGTCACGGAGTCAAACGGCACCATCTGCGCGGCAGTGGCGTTGTTCAGCTCCTGGATTTTGTTGCCGTCCGGCAGGGTCACGGTATAACGCTCACCGGTAGAGGACTGGGTCTCGAAGAAACGGCCCACCTCACGGCTCGGGGTGCCGGAGGAGGCGACGCCCGGGATCTCCACCTGTTTCGCCGCTGCGCCGCCGGTCGCCAGCGCGGCTTTGCCCGCTTCCGAGTTCGCCGGGATCACATCCGGGCTCTGCACTTTGCGTTCTTTGGCGTCTTTCTTATAGACATAGGCGGTGATGAACTGGTTGCCGCCCTGGTTGGCGTCGATCTGGCGGATGATGAAGAAGGCGTCGGCATCTTTCTTCTTCGCGGCCTTGGAGACGGCGTCACTGATGTCCGGCTGGCTGCGGAAGAAGCCGCTGACGGTCACGGTGTCATAAGGCTCCAGGCGGTAGGCTTCCGGTTTCGGCAGCTCGCGTACCCCGTTGAATACGCGGTATTCCGGCTTGCTGGTGTCCGTGGCGTCGTTGTGGTAGAGGTCAGCCGTCACCCGCCAGTTGCCGCCGTTATTGCTATTATTGATGTCCTGGATATAGAAGGCATCGGCCCCTTGTTTGTCCGCCTTGCGTGACACGGCGGCCGCCGCATCATTAATGGCGTTGAACCGCCCGCTGAGAGTGATGCGGTCAAACGGTTTCAGGGCTGCGGCTTTCTCTGGGGTAAGTTCCTGCGCGGCGTGAGCAGCAGAGAGCGCAGAAATTGAAAACAGGGCTGATGCGATAATCGTGTTCTTCAGCTTCATAATAAATCCTTTCGCCTTGCGCATTTACATAAGAAACGTGCTGACTTCTTGTTATGTAACAGTAATGTATAACAAAACAGCGACAATTATGACATGTAAACAGGATGGGTGTCTCAGCTATTTATGTTACCGGCCACTGACCGCGGCTGCGGCCGTGCCGGGCACCGCCTGCAGGCTAATGCCGATTAGTTTTGCGTATAACGCAATGTGCTGCATAAGCATTAATAATTAACACTCTTCTTACTTGCGGGCAGGCCGCGCACGCTGCCGGGCGGCGCGGCAGTGTAGTCAGTGGGTAATAGTTTGCAAATTTTTAGACAAAATGTTGCGTTTATTTGAAAAGAAAATCGCAAAAAAGCGTGCTGCCTTCCATTTTTAACAAAAAATCCGCGCCCGGCCGGGCGATTGATAGATCATAAGTCACAGATTCAGTAGGTTATATCGGTTCTGTAACGGGTTATTCCGCGACCAGGCGGACATTTCCCGCCGGGTGGAAACGTGCAACGGCACGGTAACAATCCCCTCTACAACATCCTCACGGTAAAAGGATCATTATGCGTATTGGTGTACCTAAAGAGCGGGCGGCCAATGAAGCCCGGGTGGCCGCCACACCGAAAACGGTGGAGCAGCTGCTGAAACTGGGGTTCAGCGTGGCGGTTGAACAGGGCGCGGGGCAGGCCGCCAGCTTCGGGGATCAGGCGTTTCAGGAAGCGGGCGCGCTCGTCACAGACGGGGATGACGTCTGGCACTCGGAAATCATCCTGAAAGTGAACGCGCCGGATGCCCGCGAAGTGGCGCTGCTGCAACCGGGCACCACGCTCATCAGCTTCATCTGGCCGGCACAGAACCCGGAACTGCTGCAACAGCTGGCGGAACGCCGGGTCACGGTGCTGGCGATGGACTCGGTGCCGCGCATCTCGCGGGCGCAGTCGATGGACGCGCTCAGCTCGATGGCCAACATCGCCGGTTACCGCGCGATTGTAGAGGCCGCCCATGAATTCGGCCGCTTCTTTACCGGCCAGATCACCGCGGCAGGCAAGGTGCCCCCGGCAAAAGTAATGGTAATCGGTGCCGGCGTGGCCGGGCTGGCCGCCATCGGCGCGGCGGGCAGCCTGGGCGCTATCGTGCGCGCCTTCGACACCCGCCCGGAAGTGAAAGAGCAGGTGCAGAGCATGGGCGCGGAGTTCCTGGAGCTGGATTTCCAGGAGGAGGCGGGCAGCGGTGACGGTTATGCCAAAGTGATGTCTGAGGCCTTTATCAAGGCGGAGATGGCGCTGTTTGCCGCGCAGGCGCAGGAGGTGGACATCATCGTCACCACGGCGCTGATCCCCGGCCGCCCGGCCCCGAAACTGATCACCCGTGAGATGGTGGCCTCGATGAAGCCCGGCAGCGTGATTGTTGACCTGGCGGCGCAGACCGGCGGCAACTGTGAGCTGACGGTGGCGGATCAGATTACCGTAACGGAAAACGGCGTGCGCATCATCGGCTATACCGATTTGCCGAGCCGCCTGCCGACCCAGTCCTCCCAGCTCTACGGCACCAACCTGGTTAACCTGCTGAAACTGCTCTGCAAAGAGAAAAACGGCGAGGTGGTGATCGACTTTGACGACACAGTGATCCGCGGCGTCACGGTCGTGAAAAGCGGGGAGATCACCTGGCCGGCCCCGCCGATCCAGGTCTCCGCCCAGCCGAAAGCGGCGGCCGCTGTGGAACCGCAGGCTGCCGCGCCGCAGGCACCGGCCTCCCCGCTGAAGAAATACCTCCTCCTGGCGATCGCCGTGATCCTGTTTGGCTGGCTGGCCAACGTCGCCCCGCGGGAGTTTTTGTCACACTTCACTGTGTTTGCGCTGTCATGCGTGGTGGGCTACTACGTGGTGTGGAACGTCAGCCATGCGCTGCACACCCCGCTGATGTCGGTCACCAACGCCATCTCCGGGATCATTGTGGTGGGGGCGCTGTTGCAGATCGGCCACGGCGGCTGGGTGACCTTCTTCTCCTTTATTGCCGTGCTGATTGCCAGCATCAATATCTTCGGTGGCTTCACCGTCACGCAGCGCATGCTGAAAATGTTCCGGAAAAACTAAGAGGTCATATATGTCTGAAGGATTAGTCACTGCAGCATATATTGTTGCCGCTGTGTTGTTTATTTTCAGCCTTGCCGGGCTGTCAAAACATGAAACCTCACGCCAGGGGAATATTTTCGGCGTCACCGGGATGGCGATTGCGCTGATCGCCACCATTCTCGGCCCCGATACCGGCCACGTCGGCTGGATCATTGTGGCGATGGTGATCGGCGGGGCGATCGGCATCCATCTGGCGCGCAAAGTCGAAATGACGGAAATGCCGGAGCTGGTGGCGATTTTGCACAGCTTCGTCGGGCTGGCGGCGGTGCTGGTGGGCTTTAACAGCTACCTGGACCACGGCGGCGCGCCGATGATGCCGGTGATGGAGAACATCCACCTGACCGAGGTCTTCCTCGGGATCTTTATCGGCGCGGTAACCTTTACCGGCTCGATTGTGGCCTTCGGCAAGCTGCGCGGCAAAATCTCCTCCAAACCGCTGATGCTGCCGAACCGCCACAAGCTGAACCTGGCGGCGCTGGTGGTTTCGGCGATGATGCTGATCATCTTTGTGCGCACCGACAGCGCCGGCTGGCAGGCCTTTGCGCTGCTGGTGATGACGGTGATTGCGCTGGCGTTCGGCTGGCACCTGGTGGCCTCTATCGGCGGTGCGGATATGCCGGTGGTGGTGTCGATGCTGAACTCCTACTCCGGGTGGGCGGCGGCGGCGGCCGGTTTCATGCTGAGCAACGACCTGCTGATTGTCACCGGGGCGCTGGTCGGCTCCTCCGGTGCGATCCTCTCCTACATCATGTGCAAGGCGATGAACCGCTCGTTTATCAGCGTGATCGCCGGGGGCTTCGGCACCGACGGCGGCTCCACCGGTGAGGCGGAAGAGATGGGCGAGTACCGCGAAACCACGGCGGAAGAGGTGGCCGAGCTGCTGAAAAACTCCACCTCGGTGATCATCACCCCCGGCTACGGCATGGCGGTGGCACAGGCGCAATACCCGGTGCATGACATCACCGCCAGACTGCGCGCACGCGGCATCAAGGTGCGTTTCGGCATCCATCCGGTGGCCGGGCGCTTGCCGGGGCATATGAACGTGCTGCTGGCCGAGGCCAAAGTGCCGTATGACATCGTGCTGGAGATGGACGAAATCAATGAGGATTTCAGCGACACCGACACCGTGCTGGTGATCGGCGCGAATGACACAGTCAACCCTGCCGCGCAGGAGGACCCGCGCAGCCCGATCGCCGGGATGCCGGTGCTGGAGGTGTGGAAAGCGCAGAACGTGATTGTGTTCAAACGCTCGATGAATACCGGCTATGCCGGGGTGCAGAACCCGCTGTTCTTCAAGGAAAATACCCAGATGCTGTTTGGCGATGCCAAAGAGAGCGTGGACAATATCCTGCGGGCGCTGTGACGGGTAACCCGGCCGCCAGTCGGCGGCCGGAAATGCGGTGCTGAACAGGCCGGAGAAAGCAAAAAACAGAAAACAAAAGGGTCGCCGCGGCGACCCTTTTTTATGGCGGCTCCCCTCAGGAAACCGGGTTGTTTTCGCTGGGTGGGGTAGGTTCCGCCGTCGGCATTTTCGGTTCCTGCTGCTCCGCTTCCAGCGGGCAGACGAAATCGTCCGGTTTCAGCGCCAGCAGGTCACATTTCAGGTGATCGATCACATGTTCTGTGGTGTTGCCGATAAAGGCCGCCGAAATGCCGGTGCGCCCGATGGTGCCCAGCACCACCACGCCCGCCTGAAGGTGCTCGGCCAGATCGGGAATGACCTCTTCCGGCAACCCTTTCTCGACGTGGGTGCGCTCTTCGCCCAGGCCGAATTTCTGCCGCAGGCTTTTCATCGCCAGCAGGTGCTGGCCGCGGATCGCGTCGTTATAGACGGTCGGGTCAAAGTCCGGCAGCTCAATCGCGATGTTAATTGGCGTCACCGGGTAGGCCCCCACCAGATGCACTTCGGTCTGGTTGACGTTTTGGGCCAGCGCCAGCGTCTCGCTGACCAGCTTCAGGTTCAGCGGGTCGTGGTACGGCTCCTCACTGGAGAGGTTCACCGCCACCAGCGCCTTACCGCCTTCCGGCCACGGCTGGTCTTTGACCATCCAGACCGGGCAGGGGCATTTGCGCAGCAGGTTCCAGTCGGTCGGGGTGAAGATCACCGACTCCAGCCGGTCGTGCTGGTGGGTCATCTTCAGCACCAGATCGTGCTTTTCCGCCAGCACTTCCTGGATGATCGCTTCATAGGGGCGGTTGTGCCACACCACCTTGATCTCGATCGGGACCCCGGCATCAATATAGTGACGGCACTGCTCACTGATCCAGGCAGCCCGCTGGCTGATTACGCCCTGACGCATGGCGGTCCGTTCATCAGGCGAAAGCAGGGTGGTCATTTCATACGAGAAATCATAAATGGACAGGAAGGCTTTGATGCGCCCGCCATTGTGCTGCACCAGGTAGACCGCGCGCCGCAGCGCAGGCTGGTCATCCTGGTTGGGGTCAATTGCCACCAGCAGATGTTGATAATTCGCCATAAGGTCCTCCTCACAGAGCTGTAAAATACAGACTGTCAGCATACAGCGTAACTCAACATTCGAGAACAAGACAGGCGGAGAAGTGAGTCGGATCAATAAATTGCTTGAATTTATTGATCCCGACCAATAGACAACTTACGGCGTTAACCGCCGGGGGAAATCAGGCGACCTGGCGCGGGTTACCGGCCAGTTGCGCCAGCGCTTCGCCATTCTCGATAGTGATGTATTTGCCTTTCACACTGAGGATTTCGCTCTTCTGGAAGCGACCCAGCAGGCGGCTGATGGTTTCCACCGTCAGGCCGAGGTAGTTGCCGATGTCACCGCGCGTCATGGTGAGGCGGAACTCACGCGGCGAGAAGCCGCGCTGGGCAAAGCGGCGCGCCAGGTTATAGATAAAGGCGGCCAGCCGCTCCTCGGCGTTTTTCTTCGACAGCAGCAGGATCATATCCTGGTCGCCCTTAATCTCGCCGCTCATCAGGCGCATCATCTGCTGGCGCAGGTTGGGCATTTTGCCGGAGAGGTCATCCAGGGTTTCGAACGGGATCTCGCACACCATGGAGGTCTCCAGCGCCTGGGCAAAACTTGGGTGCTGGTGGGTGCCGATGGCGTCAAACCCTACCAGATCGCCCGCCAGATGGAAGCCGGTGATCTGCTCGTCGCCCTGTTCAGTGATGGTATAGCTTTTGATGGTGCCGGAGCGGATGGCGTAAAGCGATCTCAGCTCGTCGCCTGCCTGAAACAGCGCCTGTCCTTTCTGAATCGGCTTCTTCCTTTCGATAATATTATCGAGCTGATCGAGTTCATGTTCGTTCAGGGTAAAGGGGATGCACAATTGGCTGATGCTGCAATCCTGACAATGGATAGCACAGCCGCCGGACTGGATACGTCGAATGATTCGCTGTTTTTCTGGGATCATAATAGTCGCTCAGGCAAGAATTGATATTGGTCAATTTTACCATCTTTTATGGTCACTGATAAGCCACCCGGGAGGCGGCGTATGTCAAAAAAACCAGACACAGCACGGAGTTAGCTATAGGCACATGAAAATAAAGACTTATTTTACATAGGGAAATAACAGATAGATCTCACTGGCGTTATTTTGTGCAAACAAAACGTGACACCGCCCACAAAAAAGAAAAGAAAAGGGCGGTGCGCCCGCAGAAAACCGTGCCGGCATGCACTTCATCAGAATTTAAATTTAACTTAAAGCAAGCTTAACTGTTGTTTGTGCTGAGGCACGAGGTAACCCGTCGCGCCCTCATGCTGCAACAGCCACTGCTTGCGGCTGACGCCCCCGGCGTAGCCGGTCAGTGTGCCGTTCGCGCCGATCACCCGGTGGCAGGGCACCACGATGCTGATCGGGTTTGCGCCGTTGGCGGTGCCCACTGCGCGCGAGGCACCGGGCACGCCAAGCTGCTGCGCCAGTGCGCCGTAACTCAGGGTCTGCCCGCACGGGATGGCACGCAACGCGGCCCAGACCCGCCGCTGGAAGTCGGTGCCGCCGGTGGCCACCGGCAGGGATTCAATCACCCCCAGCTCGCCGCTGAAATAGGCCTCCAGTGCCGTTGCCAGGCCGTGGGGGTTCACCGTTTCACGCAGCACAAACCCCGGTTTGCCGTAGTGCAGCGCCAGCAGCCGCTGCATCCGCCCCTCAAACTCCTGCCACTCCACGCTGCGCAGGCAGCCCTGTTCATCCGCCACCACCAGCAGCTCACCGAGCGGCGTTTCCATTTTCCCGATTAACAGTGTCAGCACGGTCACTCTCCTGAATGCGCTTTTCAAACCCCGCTACAGTGTACCGCCCGGCGGCCAATGCGCCAGCCCCTGCGCCGCGGTTCATGGCCCGCAAGCGCATTGCCGCGGCTTTTCCTGTGCAATCGGGAGCTGCATCACACATTGCGGTTGCGCAGCAGATTTTTTCATACGGGCAGCGGATTTCCCTCTAAATTCCTGCCGGCCGCCTGCGTATGTTAGTCAGCAGATAACGGTATATGACCCGGCACGCACCGGCCGCCAGGCGGGTGCAGGCCCGGTCGCGCGCAGCGGCATGTGGTTACCGCCGGATCAATAATGACAATAAAGGAAGGGCATCATGTTCAGGGCAAGCACACATCCTTTGATGAATAGAAATTACCTTATGAGTTGTCTGTTCTTTTTCTTCTTCTTTATTTGCTGGGGTGCCTGTTATCCCTATTTATCCTTATGGCTGACCGACACCCTCGGCGTGGATTACAGCGATGTCGGGCTGGTTTACTCATTTACGGCCGTGGTGTCGGTCTGTATTCAGCCGCTGTTTGGTTTTGTTTCTGACCGTTTGCGTTTCCGCAAAAATTTAATGTGGATGCTCGCCATTATTATGGTGCTGTTTGCGCCTTACTGGATTTTGGTGTTTGCCCCGCTGATGAAATATAACGTTTTCCTGGGCGCGCTGGCGGGCGGTATTTATATCGGGTTTGCGTTTGGTGCCGGGTGCGGTGTCTGCGAAGCCTATATTGATAAAGTCAGCCGGATGAGCGGGTTTGAATTTGGCCGCGCCCGGATGTTCGGCGGCCTGGGGGCGGCGTTCGGCACCTTTATGGCCGGTGAGCTGTACGGCATCAACCAGGATTACATCTTCTGGATGGCGTCACTGGCAGGGCTCGCGCTGCTGGCGGTGGTCTGGCTGACCCGCCCGGAAGCGCCCGGTGCCCTGGCGGGGCCGGGCGGCGAGGCGCGCAAAATCACCCTGGCCGACGTGGCTGAGCTGTTGAAAATGCGCCGCTTCTGGTTCTTCGCCCTCTATATGGTGGGCGTGGGGGCGGTGTATGAAACCTACGACCAGCAGTTCGCCATCTACTACAGCCGGTTCTTTGCCACCAAGGCCGAGGGGGCCGCGGTATTCGGCTACCTCTATACCGCGCAGATCTTCCTTGATGCCGTGGTCATGTTCTTTGCCCCCTGGTTTGTGAATAAAATCGGCCCGAAAAATGCGCTGATCTATTGCGGCCTGATCATGAGCCTGCGGATTGTCGGCTCCGCCTACGCGGTCGGCCCGGTGAGCATCAGCGCCGTGAAAATGCTGCACGGCTTTGAAAGCTCCGTTTTCCTGGTGGCCGGGCTGAAATATATCGGTGCCAATTTTAATGCCGCCGTTTCCGCCACCGTCTATTTAATTGGTTTCCAGTTTTCCAAGCGCTTCAGTGAAATATTCCTCTCCAGCGTGATTGGGAAAATGTACAGCACCCTCGATTTCCGCGACACCTATATTATCCTCGGCGTGATTGCCCTGGGCTTTACCCTGATCTCCTGCGTGACCTTATCGTCCATGCGGCAGCCGGTGGTCAGGAATATGGTCTCCGGGTAGTGGGGTTGCCCGGTAAATATCGCGTTGTCTGCTTACTTTATTATTGCTAACAGGGAGAAGTCACCATGAGCAAACTCTATTACGGCGTCGCCTATTATGATGAATATATGCCCGCCGACCGGCTGGCGCAGGATATCGCCATGATGCGTGAAGCCAATATCAATGTGGTGCGGATTGCGGAATCCACCTGGAGCACGCTGGAGCCGCGCGAGGGGGAGTATCATTTTTTCCATATTGACCGGGTGCTGGATGCCATGCACGCGGCGGGGATCGCAGTCATCATCGGCACCCCGACCTACGCCATCCCGGCCTGGCTGGCGCGCAAATACCCCGGCATCATGGTGACCACCCCGGAAGGGCAGCAGAAGTATGGGCGGCGGCAGATCATGGACATCGTTAACCCCGATTTCCTGCGCCATGCTGAAATCATCATCCGTACGCTGCTGGCGCATGTGAAAGACCACCCGGCGATCATCGGCTACCAGGTGGACAACGAAACCAAGCACTACGATAACTGCGGGCCGGTGATGCGCGAGAAGTTTATCCGCCATATGCAGGAGACTTTCGGCGACACTGACGCCATGAACCGCGCCTGGGGGCTGGACTACTGGAGCAACCGCATCGACGACTGGCAGGATTTCCCGCCGCCGGAATCGACCATCAACGCCAGCCTGGCCTGTGCCTTTTCCCGCTTCCAGCGCCGCTGCGTCACGGAGTATCTGGCGTGGCAGGCCGCGCTGGTCAACGAGGTGCGCCGCCCGGACCAGTTCGTCACCCAGAATTTCGATTTCGAGTGGCGCGGCTACTCCTACGGCGTGCAGCCGCGGGTCGACCACTTTGCTGCCGCCCGGGCGATGACCATCGCCAGCGTCGATATTTACCACCCCTCCCAGCGCCACCTGACCGGCAAGGAGATCGCCTTCGGCGGCGACATGGCGCGCGGCATGAAAGGCGGCGGCAACTATTTTGTGATGGAGACCCAGGCGCAGGGCTTCGCGCAGTGGACGCCGTTCCCCGGCCAGCTGCGCCTGCAGGCCTTCAGCCACCTGGCCTCCGGGGCCGTCATGGTCTCCTACTGGCACTGGCACTCGATCCACAACTCGTTTGAAACCTACTGGAAAGGGCTGCTCAGCCACGATTTCGCTGCCAACCCAACCTACCGCGAAGCGGCGACGATTGGCGCGGATTTCCGGCGGCTGGCCCCGCACCTTGCAGATCTGCGCGTCACCAATGACGTGGCGATACTGGTCAGCAACGAGGCGATGGACGCCTTCAACGCCTTCAAACCCCAGGGCACCGAAGGCAACGCCTACAACGATGTGGTGCGGCGCTTCTATGATGCCCTGTATGAAGAGAATATCTCCGTTGATATTATCAATGACGTGAATGACTCGAGCGCCCGGTATAAATTGATTCTGATCCCGGCGCTTTATGCGGCCGAAGACGCGCTGCTGCACCGCATCAACGCCTACGTGGAGGCGGGCGGCAAGGCGTTGATCGGCTTCCGCTCCGGGTTCAGTGATGAGCATGTCAAAGTGCGCACCTGCGTGCAGCCGGGCATTCTCAGCCGCTGCTGCGGCGTCCGTTACAGCCAGTTTGTCCTGCCCGATGGTGCGGCCCTGCGCGGCGCGGCGTTGCCATTGGCGGGCAGTGCCACACAGGCGGAGATGTGGATGGAGCTGCTGACGCCGGAAGGGGCGGACGTGCTGGCGTACTACGACCACCCGGAATGGGGCAGCTATGCGGCGGTGACAGAGAACCGCTACGGCCGCGGCACCGCGATCTATGTGGGCTGCCTGCCGCACGGCGACCTGATCAAAACCCTGGTGCGGCGGCTGGGCGGGGAAGCGCTCTGCTCCCGGCAGTCGGCGCAGGGGTTCCCGCTGGTGGTGCGCGGCGGCCTCAACCCGGCCGGGGAGCGGGTGCGCTACTGCCTGAACTTCTCCGGCGAGCCGCAGGCGGTCACCGGCGTCACCGGGCGCGACCTGCTCACCGGGCACGACGTGGGCGGCAACTGGGATCTGCCGCCGTGGGGCGTGGCGATCGTTGTCTCTCAACCATAAACCGATAACAGAAGGGAACAGGGCAGATGGAGAACCCGGGGGCGTTTAATTTCCTGCGCCATTCACCGCTGATGAAAAATTTCAGTTTTCACGCCTATCTGGTGGCGGGCTTTACCCCGATCACCACCGGCAGCGTCCTGGATGATCTCATCAACCGCCCCAAGGGCATGAAGGGCTATATCCTGAACCTGACGCTGACCGGCAAAGGCGATGTGGAGACGCACGGCATGCGGGAGCACTGCCTGCCGGGTGACATGTTGCTGTTCCCGCCCGGTGCGCCGCACCACTACCGGCGCGCCGCCGACAGTGACAGCTGGGACCATGTGTGGGTCTATTTCCGCCCGCGCCCCTACTGGATCGACTGGCTGGACTGGAACCAGCCCGGCCAGGGGGTGAAGCGGCTGCGGCTGCCGGGGGCGCAGGCCGCGGCGGAGGTGATGGCACTGTTCCAGGAGATCCTGACCTTCAGCGACAGCGGCGGCCACCTCTCCGAGGCGCTGGCGATGAATGCGCTGGAGAAGCTGATTCTGCGCTGCCAGCAACTGCTGCCGGCGCAGCCGGTGCCCGCCTGTGACCCGCGCATCGCCGCAATTTGCCAGTACCTGAATGAAAACCTCGACCAGGAGGTGAAAATTGAGGCGCTGGCGCAGCGGGTTTACCTGTCACCGTCGCGGCTGGCGCACCTGTTCCGGCAGGAGCTGAATACCACTATCCTCTGCTGGCGCGAGGCGCAGCGGGTCAGCCGCGCCAAGAGCCTGCTGCAAATCAGCCAGTTACCGATTGCCACCATCGCCCGGATGGTGGGCTATGAAGACCAGCTCTACTTCTCCCGCCTTTTCCGCAAGCATGTGGCGCTCAGCCCGACCCAGTACCGCCAGCAGTTTGATGAGAGTATCCAGGTGCGCAGCGCCTGACGCCCATAAAAAATGCCGGTCAGCAGCCTGACCGGCATTTCTGTTTACGCGTCTGGTATCACGCGCCGCCGTTTAAGGCGGGCAGGCTGATGGCCTACACGTCACCCGCGTTGTCTTTTTCCACCGCGTCGTAGATGCGCTCCAGCATGTCTGGGAAGGCGGACTGGATGCGGCTCCAGCTCGGGATAAACGGCTTCTCGCTCGGCGTGTCCGTGAAGGCGGCACCCGCTTCCATGATGGCGTTGGAGAACATCTCCACCGCAGACTCTTCACTGTGGCGGTCGAAGGTCAGGCCGTTCATGCGCGCGTCGTGGTCGAAGTCATCGATCATATCCAGCGCGGTGCGGTAGTAGGTGGCGCGCAGTACGCGGAACGATTCGCTGGTGATCGGCACGCCCAGGATCGCCAGTTTGCGGTAGAGCGCCTTAGTGATGTCGATGCTCATGCGTTGCAGGCCGGCGGTGGCGTCATCTTCTGACATCGGCTGGTGCTTGTGGTCGTAGTTGTCGGCGATGTCCACCTGGCAGATGCGCTTGGTGGAGGTGGTGCGGTGCAGCTCAGACAACACGCCGATCTCCAGGCCCCAGTCGCTCGGGATGCGCAGGTCATTCAGCACATGGGTGCGCATGGCGAACTCGCCGGAGAGCGGGTAGCGGTAGCTGCGCAGGTACTCCAGGAAATCGGAGCGGCCATAGACGCGCTCCAGGGATTTCAGCAGCGGGTAGACCAGCAGGCGGCCCACGCGGCCGTTGAGTTTGCCGTTCGCCACGCGGGCGTAGTAGCCCTTACAGAAGTCGTAATGGAAGTTCGGGTTGGCGATCGGGTACATCATGCGCGCCAGCATCTCACGGTTATAGGTGACAATGTCACAATCGTGCAGGCCCACGGCGGTGGTACGGCGCGAGGCGAGGGTGTAACCCACGCAGAACCAGACGTTACGGCCTTTGCCCGGCTCCTGCGGCGAGAGGCCCTCTTTGGCCAGCTCTTCGTCCAGCGCTTTCAGGCGCGGGCCGTCATTCCACAAAATGCGGTGGCGCTGCGGCAACCGGCTGAAAAACTCACGGGCAAACAGGAACTGATCGCGGTCAGCGCGATCCAGGCCGATAACGATCTCTTCGAGGTAGTTCACCTTGCACAGCTCATCCACGATGTGCGTCAGCGCCGGGCCTTCCAGCTCAGAGAACAGGGAAGGCAGGATCAGCCCCATAGAACGGCGGCCTGAGAAGACCTGCAGGTCATACTCCAGCTCCTCCAGCTTGCGGCGGGAAAAGTTATGGAAGTTGGTAATCACACCGTCCTGATAAAAATCGCTCATAAACTCTCCACTTTTAGAATAAATAGATGTATTGGGATCGGCGGGCAGCGCGTGGCACCCGCGGTGCCGGTAGTCCGTTACCCAAAACGCATCGCCTGAAAAAGCCCGCCTGAACAGAACAGCGTAGCCCCGGAAAGGCAGTTACGCCCTCAGGCCTGCCCGCTTTTGTGAATAAAATGGTCCAGCCCCTGCTTCCAGCCCTGCGGGCCATAGAGCGTAGTGCGGAAAACCCGGTCATGTTGCTCGTTGGCCAGCGGCATCGGCTGGTCATGGTGCCCGCGGATCACCACCGCGTGGTCCACCGCCTCCAGCATTGAGAGGTCGTTCGGCCCGTCGCCCAGCCCGATGGTCACCATCGGGTGGCCGCGCAGGCGGCGGTACTCCCCGGCCAGCCACTGCACCGCCTGGCCTTTGCTGACGCCCGCGCCCATCACATGCCAGAAGCGGCCGCCGCGGGTCAGCATCAGCCCCTCCTGGTTGAGGTAGCCCTCAAACCGTTTCAGGTCACGCTCGTCACCGAACCACACCAGCGGCTCGGAGCCTTCACGCGCCATCGCCAGCCGCGCCTCGTCCGGCTGCAGCCCGGTCCAGTCCGCCACCTGGGCGGCGTCGACGTCGCCAAACCCACGGCACTCAAAATCATAGCGCAGCCGCAGGGCATCGATGATTTTTCGGATTTCGCCATACTCCGCGCCGAACACTTTGCGCGGCCAGGCGAGGTGGTCACCCCAGCTCTCCGGCAGGGCGATCACCGCGCCGTTCTCCGCGATAAAGGGCACATCGGTGAGGTTCAGCGCCTGTTGCAGCGCCGTGACTTCCGCCGCGGTCTTGCTGGTGGTGATCACCACCGGCACCTGATGCTCCGCCAGCCGGGTCAGCCAGCCTTGCGCAGGCTTCCAGCTGTAATCGTCGTGATCCAGCAGGGAGCCGTCCAAATCGGTAAAAATAAGCAGTGAATTATCCAGATACGGCATTGTCGTTCCCCAAATCATGGTACAGATCGCGCGCTCAGCCGATCTCTCTGCGTGCCGCCGGCAGGGCGCAAGGCGCCGTTCTGCGGCACTCTCCTGTTACCGGTCTGCCAGTGGCCTGTTAAAAGTATATACGCTATTCAGACAGGCAATGGTTCGTCTGTATACAGACAAATTCTGAATGTTATCAGGGCGGTTTCCGGCACCAGCCAGCGCATCCTTTTGCCATAACCCCGACGGGGCGGATAAATCACCCCGGCCGGAGCGATCGGGCAGCCGTTCAACGGCAGACGCCGAAGCCGCGCATCCCGAGGTGGAAGTGGTTGGCGTGGGCGGCGTTGTAGTCCGGCCCCAGGGCATTGCCGAAGAACCGGCAGCTCTGGCTGAACACCTGGTGCAGGTAATCCGCCGCCGGGGTGGCCTGCGGCCACTGCTTCAGCACGCTTAACGTGCGGCCGTCCGCCAGGCGGAAAGCGGCGACGTCCAGCGCCTCGGCAGTGGCATGTTCGCTGAGGCGCGCATTTTCCCGGTGGTAGATGTTGCGGCAGGCGTAGCTGCCGAGGTGGTCGATGCGCGTCAGGCGGCTGCCGAGCTGTTGCGTGGCCTGCGGGGCGGCCGCCTGGCTGACAAACATCGCGCTGCTGAGCGCCAGCGGGCAACTGGCGAGAAAGCTGCTGCTCAACGCCACGTCACCGAAGCGGGTGACGCGCACCGGCGACGGCAGCGGGCACTTGCCGCCCATCGGCGCGGGGCGGGTAAAGCTGATGCGGCCGCGGTCGCGCGCCTGCGCCAGCACCCGGAGACAGGCTTCCGGGTCATTCTGCACCGCACGCAGCTTAAAGCGGGTAATAAAGGTGGGCGGGTCGTCGACCGTCAGCGGCGTAAAGGGGTTGTAGCCGGGCGGGATCTGCGCCATCAGCCACGGCTTCCACCCCGGATAGAGCCGCGGCACCGCCACGGCTGCCGCCGCCAATACCGCCACCGCGGCGACCCATGTTTTGCGTCCCATTGTTCTGCTCCCTGTGGTGACCCTGTGTTGAGTATAGGTGGTCGCGCCCGCGGGCGGCCTGCCGGTTTCCTGCGGGCAACATCACGGCTACACTAAGCCACAGGAGGAAACCAGAATGAGTGATGAAGAAGACCTGTTCAGTCAGGAGATGGCGGGGGTGACGCCGCTGTCAGAGAAACGCAGTGTGGTTTACCTCAAAAGCAGCACCCCGGCCGAGCGCCGTGCGGAGGAAGAGGCGCGGCTCAAGGCGCTGGACAACCCGCTGACCCAGGGGTTTCTGGAGATCGTCGCGCTGGATGAGCCGCTGGCCTACAAAGACCCCGGCGTGCAGCAGGGGGTGCTGGACAAGCTGCGCAAGGGCAAATACCCGCCGCAGGCGAGCCTGAACCTGATCCGCAAACCAGTGGCCGAGTGCCGCAAACTGCTGTTTGAGTTTTACCTCAACGCGCAGGAGAACCAGTGGCGCACGCTGCTTATCGTCCACGGCCGCGGGCGTGACGACAACAGCCACGCCAATATCGTCCGCAGTTATGTGGCCAAATGGCTGCAACAGCTTGATGAGGTGCAGGCGTACTGCGAGGCGCTGCAACAGGATGGCGGCGCGGGGGCCTGCTATGTGGTGCTGAAAAAGTCCGCACAGGCCAAGCAGCAGAACTGGGAGCGGCACGCCAAACACAGCCGCTGACCATAAAACCGGCCCGCAGGCCGGTTTTTTTCATGTTGTTGAGGCGGGGTTGCTGCAATTGCCGGTGTGATTTGCTGAAATCAGCGCCTGAATTTTTTACCGGACAGAACCTTATGCCATTCCACCTCTCCTTTCCCTTCTCCCCGCGCACCCTGGGCCTGCTGGCCGGGGCGCTGATGCTGGCCGGCTGTGACAGCCCGCCTGACGACCCCGGCATGGTGATTGAGGGCAAAATCATGGGCACCCTCTACCGCGTCAGTGTGGCGGGCGTGGATCAGGCAGCGCGCCCGGCGCTGGCGCGCGACATCCTGGCGGTGCTGAACCGGGATGACCAGGAGATCTCCACCTACAAGCCTGACTCGGTGCTGTCACGTTTTAACCGTTACCAGGGCAGTGAACCGCAGCCCATCAGCGCGGACATGGCAGATGTGGTGGTCACGGCGTTGCGCGTCGGCACCCTGACGCAGGGTGCGATGGACATCACCGTCGGGCCGCTGGTGAATTTGTGGGGGTTCGGGCCGGATAAGCAGCCGGTGGCGACGCCGGACGCGGCGCAGATTGCGGCCGCCCGGCAGAAGGTGGGGCTTTCACACCTGACGGTGACCGCGCGGGCCGACGGCCAGTGGCTGCAAAAGGATCTGCCGGGGCTGTATGTGGATCTCTCCACCGTGGGCGAGGGCTACGCCACCGACCATCTGGCGCGGCTGATGGAGCAGCACGGCATCAGCAACTATCTGGTGTCGGTGGGCGGCGCAGTGCTGTCACGCGGGCATAACCCGCAGGGCCGCCCCTGGCAGGTGGCGATCCAGAAACCCACTGACCGGGAGAACGCCGTGCAGGCGATTGTAGACTTGCAGGGCCACGGCATCAGCACCTCCGGCAGCTACCGCAACTACTACGAACTGGACGGCAAACGCCTCTCCCACGTCATCGACCCGGCCACCGGGCGGCCGATCACCCATAAACTGGTGTCGGCCACGGTGATCGCCCCGACGGCCACCCTGGCGGACACCTGGGACACCGGGCTGATGGTGCTCGGCACCGCCAAGGCGCGGGCGCTGGCGGAACAGCAGCAGCTGGCGGTATACCTGATCACCCGTGAGGGCGACCACTTCACCCACTATATGTCCCCGCAGTTTAAGGCCTTCCTGGTCAGCGAAGCGAAGTAACCTCCCCCCGGCGCGCTACCGGTGGCGCGCCAGCCAGTTTTTCAGCGTCAGCGCGTCACTGTAGTGCGCATAACGGTTTTTGCCGCCCATGATCACCATCAGCACCGGGCGGCCGTGGATCAGCGTGCGCACCACCATGCAGTGGCCCGCCTCATTGGTGAAGCCGGTTTTTTGCAGCTGAATGCGCCAGTGGCGGTTGTGGATCAGGCCGTTGGAGCTGTGGTAGACCAGCCGCCCGTGGCCGGGGTAGACCACCTCGCCCTTGTCGGTGGAGAAGCGGCGGATCAGCGGGAAGTGCCAGGCGGCGCGCGCCATTTTTGCCACATCCTGCGCGGAGGCGACGTTGTGCGGCGACAGGCCGGTCGGATCAACGAAATGGCTGTGCCGCATCCCAAGCCGGTGTGCCTTGCGGTTCATCTGGCGCAGGAAACCGGGCCGCCCGCCCGGCGCATAGCGGCTCAGGGCGGCGGCGGCGCGGTTCTCAGAGGACATCAGCGCGATGTGCAGCATGTCACGGCGGGATAACGCCGACCCGACCGTCAGGCGCGAGTGGGTCTTCTTCAGCAGGTCGCGGTCAGCGGGCTTGACCACAATGCGGTTGGCGAGCGGGCGCTTGCCCTCCAGCACCACCATCGCCGTCATCAGCTTGGTTAACGAGGCCAGCGGGTAGGCGCGGGCGCTGTTTTTGCTGTAGAGCACCCGGCCATTGACGGCGTTGATCACATAGACCGATCGCGATTGCAGCCGGGGCTTGCGCGCCGCCTCCGCCGGGGCGGGCGGCCAGAGCAGGAACAGCATCAGCGGGAGCAGGGCGAACCGGGCAGGGAAAGGGCGGCACAGCCGGGCGGTAAAAGCGGTAAAACAGGAGGAAACATACATGGGGAAACAGTCACCATCAGGTCAGCATCAGCGGTAAGGCGCTAATTCATAAAGCAAATCAAAGGCTCAACAAGGTGCGGGACAGTCTGAGGGGGAATTATGGAGAAAAAGTGGATGCAGGGGGCATTCCTGTTCACTGCCGGTAAGCGATTATGTATAAATTTTTCAAGCCGGGGGGCGGGCAGCGCGCTGGTGTATATAGCGGCGCGGAGCGACAAAGATTGCCCTGACTGCGGTCACCGCTATATGCACATTACCCCGGTAACAGCGTAACTACGCTAAATAGCATCACACAGTGGCCTTGCTACCTGCGGCTCTCCTGATTGTCATGTAAAAACTGGCTGGCCAGCGTGGCTTGCAGGGCCAGCATCGCCTGCTCGGCATGCTGCATATGCTCTAAAGTAATCCGGTATACCAGTGGGCCGTCTTTTGCCCGCAATGCTGTAATTAATTGCTGTTGCCATTCAATGCCCTGGCGACGCTCTACCGGCCGGGAGAGCAGGTAGATGTCTTTGCAGATCGCCAGCTCTTTCAGCAGCCGTTGCAGAAAGCGGCAGACAAACGCCAGCAGGCTGTTGTCGGAGTAGCTGGCCACCAGCGAATGGAAATCCAGCTCCGCCATGCGCTGCCGCCAGCGTTCGTCATCGTCGGCCGGTTCATGGTCATATACCGCGATCAGCTCATGCAGCCTCACGAACCCCGCCTCATCAACCCGGCCGACGGCACTGGACGCCACCAGCGGCTCCAGCGCCTTGCGCAGGGTGTAGATGTCCGCGATGGAGACGTTTTTGCCGAACAGGTAGTTGGAAAGCAGGCTCATGGCACGGGATTCGGACATGGTTTCAATAAACGCGCCGCCGCCGGGGCCGGTGCGGGTACGGATCAGCCCCTGAACCTCCAGGGATTTCAGCGCCTCGCGTACCGTGCTTTTACCGGCGGAGAACTGGTTAATCAGATCTTTCTCCTGCGGCAGGCGGTCGCCCGGCCCGAGGTTTTGCTCAATGATGTTCTCTTTGATTGCATCGGCAATCTCATCAGTGCGTTTACGGCGCGCCATATCTGGTTTGTCGCGTTGTTCAGTCATCACATTTCCCTTAAGAAAACCCGTGCCGCAGCAGGGGCCGACTCTGCCCGGGGGCACCGGGCGTGTTGGTTTTCCGGTTTACGGAAACATCACTCTCCTGAGGCACACAGAGGTGCCTTGGGGCCTTTCGCGTTATACCTCTTAATACCGCCTCAGAAAGAGAACGGTATGAGTCACCTGAGAAGGGGCGTTCGCCACAGCAATGTCAGGACATCACCTGGTGAAAGGGCATGGCATCCAGCGGGGGAGAAGCGGAACAGCGGCAGCTTTCCGGCACGTTTTCCAGCGTTGATGCAGTAGCCCGGCCAGTATGTATACGTTTACATATTGACGCTATGTGATGATTAGCATCATGCATTATTTTTATGACAATACTTAGCTTTCTGGTGCATGTTTAACACGAAAATGTGAATAAACGCACAATAAACATACATAAAATTAAGGTTTTGCTAACAAACTAACTTAATGATATTTATATATATAAATAGGTTTTCCGCAGGGAACGTTCCCACTCTGGCGGGTGTGGTCACTATAACCGCACCCTGGAGTATAGACCGGGCCGCCGGGGAGGCAGCCTTTAAAAGAGCAGGAGCGCATGACATTTTCTATTGTGGCAAGAGACGACACCCACGGTGAACTCGGTATTGCCGTGGCCGCCGGCCAGCCGGCGATTGGCGCACTGGTGCCGCACGGTTTTTCACAGGTGGGGGTACTCGCCAGCCAGGGGTTGCCTAACCCGCTGTACGGCACCCAGGGGCTGGCGCAGCTCGGGTCGGGCGTGAATGCCGCCTGCACGCTGGAGCGGTTGCTCTGCGCAGACAAGGCGCGGGCAGAGCGGCAGCTGATTGTGATAGACCGTTTCGGGCGCACCGCTGCCTGGACAGGGGCCGGCTGTGAAGGCTATGCCGGGCATTTGCAGGCCGATCAGGTGGCGATCGCCGGCAGTTTCCTGGCCGGGCGCGGGGTATTGCAGTCGATGATGAACAGCTGGCTGAAATCGCAGGGCAAGCCGCTGGCGAAACGGCTGCTGCTGGCCCTGCTGGCAGGCGAGCACAGCGGCGGCGATGTGCGCGGGGTGAAGTCCGCCGCGCTGCGGGTCTACGGCGAGCGCCGCTACCCTGACGTCGATGTGCGGGTGGACTGGTGCGACACCCCGCTGGTGACCCTGAAAGCGGCGCTGAAACAGGTGCAGGCCGCGCCCCATGCGGCGTACCTGCGCCGCCTGCCGGCACGCTGACCCGCCCCCGTCAGGTCAGAGCGGGATAACCGGCAGCTTGCCGCGGATAATCGGCCCACAGAGGATTTTGTAGCCGTCGCTGTCAAAGCTTTTGGCCGTGGCCTTCAGGCGCGGCGCGTCAGCCAGATCCTCCACCGACCCCAGATAGAACCAGTTATGGATGATGTGGTACTGCTTCATGCCCGGCCGCTCCTCCACCAGGGCGATTTTGCCGGGGTAGGGCCAGCAGACCACCTGCACCGATGCCAGCGCATCCAGCAGCCGCTGGTTATGCGCCTCCACCGTCTCTTTGCCGCAGCAGGCCCCGGCGCAGCGCCCCAGGCTGGCGCGGAAACAGGCACGCCCGGCGCGGGTCGCCTCCAGCCCCAGCAGCCCGTGGCAGAGCTGGTGGTTATCGGCCAGGGTCAGCAGCGTCTGCTGGGCGGCCCGGCGGCTGGAGTAAAGCCCATACAGCCCCGGCGCATGGGAGAAGTCGATCTCTTTGGCATACACCACCGTGGGTTTGCCGTTGAGCACCTGCAATGAACAGAGCTGGCGGTTATGGCGCAACCGCTTGTTGTGCAGCGGCTGCTGCTGCTTGATCATCTGGGCTTCCAGCAGCAGCGCGCCCACTTCCCCGGCGGTCGGGATAAAGGTGATATGGCGCGACTGGCGCAGCATCCGCGCCTCCTCCACTGTGCGCAGGTGGGAGAGCACCCGGCTGCGGATGTTGACGCTTTTGCCGATATAGAGCGGCATCACATCGCTGTCGCCGTGGAACACGTAGACGCCGGGGCACTTCGGCAGGGCGTCGAGGGAATCGCGCAGATGCTCGGGGTATTGGTAAATCGCCGCCGGTTCAAACTCAAGCCGGTGGGCAGAAGCACGCTTAGCCAAAACACTCACTCCGTTACTGTAATTATATCCAGCCTACCAGAACCGATACGAATGAGAAAGTCTGTATAAGATTTGTCCTGCATTAAGATCCGTTTTGCCGGGCGTCGGCGCGCGGCGGATGGTCTATCCTAACCAGAGGGTAGGGGCGATGCGCCCCGCAGGCCATAGCGTAAGGAGAAAGTATGTCACTGATTATTACGGAACAGCCGGACCAGACCGTGTATGGCGTGCGGGTCGTCGGCCCCTATGAGCGCACCATCCCGCTGGGTTTTTCCCAGCTGGCACGCTGGCGGCGGGCGCACAATATTACCGGCGGCGATGTGATGACCCTCTACTGGGACAACCCGCTGACGGTGGCGCAGGAGTCGCTGCGCGCCGACGTGGCGTTCGCCCTGGAGCCGGGCACGACGCTGCCGCCGGCAGTGCAGATGACGCGCGGCAATGTGCGGGTTACGGAGCAGGTGGTGCCCGGCGGCATCTACGCCATGTGGCGCACCCGGGTCTTCAAGACCGATTTCGTTAAGGCGTGGCGCGAGTTCTATGAGCAGCGGCTGCTGGAGAGTGAATACCGCCCCTGCCTCGGTGCCTGTTACGAGCGCTACCTGAACGAAGGGGCAGAGGCGGACTATTTCGACATCGAAATCCACCAGACGGTCTGCCTGCGCGCCTCGCTGGAGTCCGGGGCGGTACAGCCCGCGCCTGACCGGCGTTAGTCGCCACCGGGCAGAATGCTGAAAACCGGCGCGGCCCGGTTGCCTGGTTGCCGGGGTTCGGGCAGATTAAAGGGGAATCTGCGGCAGTATACCGGATTACCCCCGCCCATCCCGGCAACAGACAGGTACGTATTTATGCGCCACTACCGGCCGGTCGAGAACCGGCACTTCAGAGCACTGCGGATCAAAGACAAACGCATCAGCGGGCTGGGCTTCTACCAGTGCACCTTTGAGGGGTGCGAGTTCACCGCGCTGTCGCTGGCTTCCTGCGCCTTTGAGCAGTGCGAGTTTATCAATTGCAGCCTGAGTAACCTCACGCACCAGCACCTGACGGTGCTGTCGGTGCGGTTTCAGGCCTGCAAAGTGCTGGGCATCCAGTGGGAGAGCCTTAACTTCCCGCTGAGCTTCTGCATGACCGGCAGCAAGCTGATCTACAACAGCTTCCACGGCAACAGCCTGCCGGAGATTGAGTTCTCCCACTGCAACCTGATCGACACCCAGTTCACCCGCTGCGACCTGCGCAAAAGCAACTTCACCGGCAGTGAGTTCATCCACACCACCTTTGAGCACTGCTGCCTGAACGGGGCCAACTTCCTCGACAGCGAAGGGCTGGTGCTGGACGCAGAAAGCAACGCCATCAACGACGTCTCGCTGCCGCTGGAGGCGGCGCTGGGGCTGCTGCACAAATACCGCCTCACCATCCGTTAATCAAGGCAGTACCAGCTGCTGCCGGGCATTGAAGAAGCGGCGGCAGGCCAGGTAACCGGCGATAATCGCCGACAGACTGGCCGTGGCGAGCAGCATAAAGGTCACCATAATCTGGTACTTGATCGCCATCACCGGGTCGACCCCGGCAAAAATCAGCCCTGACATCATCCCCGGCAGGCTCACCAGCCCCACGGTTTTCGCAGCGTCCACGGTCGGGATCAGCGCCGCGCGGATGCTACCGCGCAGCAGGCCGCGCGCCGCCTGGCGCGGGGTAGCGCCCAGGCTCAGCATCTCCAGCACCTGCTGCTGCTGGTCGTGGAAGCGCTGGCGTAACTGGGTGTAGCAGAGGCCCACCGCCACCATCGCATTCCCGGCGATCATCCCGGTGATTGGGATCACCTGCATCGGCAGAAACGCAATGGCACCGCTGGCGAGGAGCGCCGTGAGCGTCAGCCCGGTAGCGACCGCAATCGCCGCAAAGGAGATGGCGAAGGCGTGGGGCAGATTGCGGCTGCGTTTGCGGGCGTTCAGCGCAGCGTTAACGCAGATGAACAGCACCATCAGCAGCGTCAGCCAGAGGTTATCCAGCGCGAACACCGATTTCAGCACGTAGCCGACCAGCACCAGCTGCACCACGGCACGGCTGATGCTCCAGATCATCTCTTTCTCCAGCCCCAGTTTTTCGCGGCGGCTGACCAGCAGCGCCACCAGCACCAGGCCAAGCGCCAGCATCAGGGAGCTGTCAGTAATGGCAGGGTGGGTCATGGCTGTGCCTCCGCGTGTGGGGCGAGGGCGGTGACGCGCCCGTTTTCCAGCCACAGCACCCGGCCGGCGTGGAGGTCTTCCTGCGGATCGTGGCTGACCCACAGCACCGCGGTCTGGTGTTGACGGCAAACGCGGCGGATAAGCCCGCCGATCCGCTGTTTATTCTCCCCATCCAGCGCGCTGGTCACTTCGTCGAGCAGCAGCACTTTCGGCATATATTGCAGGTTACGCAACAGCGCCACCCGCTGCTTTTCACCGCCGGACAGCGATGTAACCGGTTTCATCAGCAGCGCTTCCGGCAGCCCCGCCTGTGCCAGCCCGTCACGGATTTTCGCCTCGTCCACCGGCTCATGGCGGATCAGATAAGGGAACGCCAGATTGTCATACACGGTCTCGCCGAACAGCTGCGGAGACTGGAACCCGTAGGAGACCTGCCGCCGGTAGGCCACCGGGTCAATCGCGGTGCTCTCCTGCCCCTGGAACAGGATGTGGCCGCTGTCGGGCGTCAGCATCTGGGCCATCAGCTTCAGCAGCGTGCTTTTGCCGCTGCCGGAGGGGCCGCGCAGCATCACCAGCTCCCCCGGCTCAAGAGAAAACGAGAGATCCTGAAGCAAGGGCTGGTCATTCAGGCGGTAGCTGACATCGCGCAACGCCATCAGCGCGGGAGGAACGGGCATACATACTCCTGTCACCGGCACCCGTTACCGGGGGTGCCGTCCGATAAAAGGCGACAGCATAGCGGTTTTTGCTGCCGTCACCTAGCCGGGCAGCACAGGGCAAGGGCGCGTTGGGCCAGGGTGTGTAGGAACATATTCCACATTGCTAGCAATTTTCCTTTCACTTTTTTCACAATGATCTATAGATAATGGGGATGTTACGGAAAAGTTACTTTCAAAATGCCTGTTATCGTGGAGGCCGGACGATCCAAAGAGGTTGCCGGTACAAGGGGGAGATATGGATGTGGATCTGTATGAAGTAAATACCTTCAGTAACCGGCCGCAGGGTGGAAACCCATTGGGGGTTATTTTACTGGAAGAGTGGCTGGCGACCCGCACGCTGCAACTGATGGCCGGGCAGACGCTGAAGCCGGTCACGGCCTTTGCGGTGCCGCGCGGCACCGCCTGGGAGATCCGCTGTTTCACCGGCTTGCGTGAAATCGCGCTCAACGGCAGTGCGGTGCTGGCCACCGCCGCGGTGATTATGGACTTTGTTGACCGCGCGCAGCGCCGCCTTACCTTTGTTCACCCCAAAGGCACGGCGGAAGTGTGGCGGCAGGAGGGGCGGCTGCATCTGGACCTGCCGCAGTGGCGGCTGCGCCTGCGTGATGAGGCGGAGCCGGTGCTGGCGGCACTGGGGGTCACCCAGGGGGAGGTGTGGCAGGGGCGGGATATTGTGGTGGTGCTGGAGAACCGGCAGCAGGTGGCGGCGCTGAACCCCGATTTTATCCGGCTGGCACAGTTACCGGCGGCGCTGGTGGTCGTCACCGCCGCTGACCAGGCGAGCCGCTACGTGCTGCGCGCCTTCAGCCCCGCCACCGGGGTGTGTGAGGACGCCGCCACCGCGACGGCGCACTGTGCGCTGGCCCCGTTCTGGGCCGCCCGGTTAGGCGGCCACCACTGGCAGGCGGAGCAGCTCTCCCCACGGCGCGCGGAGTTCACCTGTGAGCTGCTGGGCAACCGGGTGGTGATCAAAAGCGAGGTGTTGCAGGTGCGCCATAAGCTGCTGCCCCTGCCGCAGGAGGCAGCACCCGTCTCCTCTCT
>NZ_PJZH01000033.1 GCF_002858715.1 Chimaeribacter coloradensis
CCCGGGTGAAAACGGCGGCGGTGTGCAGAAGCCGGTAGCCGGTGTCGAAGTGAAGGGCAAAGGTATCACTATCCAGGATATGGATAAGGCAACCAAGCCGGTAAGCTTCAACATGGCCGAGTCTGACACCAAAGCCACCGGAAAAAGTATGACCGGCGTGCAGGTGAAGGATACCGACTGGAAACCGCTGCTGCCTGAGTATCAGATGTCCGCTAAGCAGACCTATCAGGATGCTGAGTGGTCACAGGCGAGCACTTTTGGAAATAATAATAAGGGTAAGATCAATTAATTTAATTACCCACTGATTCATCATGTGATCTTAACTAAAACGTGCTTCCCCGGAAGCACGTTTTTTTTATGTCAGGGTAAAAAGTAAAGAGGCAGGGCGACGAGGGAGGGAATGCTCATTATAAATAGGTAGATGTTAAAGGAATAAAAGTAAGAAATTACGCCTCTTTATTTTCAGCTTCAGACGCGAGTTCGTAACGGAGTTCTTTTACCCGGTTTATCAGTTGTATATCATTTGTTACGCCCAATTTTCGCATGGCCATCGTCTTCTGATTACTGATGGTTTTCGGGCTTTTACAAAGCTCATGGGCAATCTGCTTAATCGAATACCCTTCACAAATAAGCTGGATAACCACTTTCTCCCGCGCGGAAAGGCTGTGCCAGCTGCTGTTTTTTTGTCGGCCGGATAAAAACGACGACAAAATCTCATGGGAAATACTGGGTTGCAGGTAGAAGCTGCCGCTATGGACCCGGCGCAACGTGTGCACGATGAGTGAAAAATCCTGTTCGCTTTTGCGTATCACGCTGGCCGCGCCGGCTTCCATCGCTTCCGCAATCTGGTGGGAGGTCAGGTTTGCGCTGTAAAACACAATGCTGACATGCGGCATATGACGGTGAATCGTTCTTAATAATTGGGTGCCTTTTACATCCAGATCTTCCGTGAAGTTGCTATCGCAGATAACAATATCTATTTCATGTAAGTGAAGCTTTTTGAATAAATCATTAGGCGACAAACTAGTAAACAGAACATCGATGTCATGCTCACCCCGTAATAACGTGAGCAAGCCGTAGATAACAATAGGGTGCTGATCCGCTATTGCCACTCTTATTTTTTTATCGGAAATGGGCCCTACCGGGCGCAAGGCCTCGGGTTTCTTTCTTTGCATAATCGGACACTGGTTAAATGAGAATGCAGTAAGTGTAATTTGAGTTTCTGCATTTGTATATTTAGTTGCCTGCGGGGACGAATTATTTTCACGTTGCCATAAATAGGACCCAAAATTTAACACTATTTTGGGTGCTATAAAAATCATGAAAATAATAAGAGAAGGGGAATTGATTAACGGAGCCGATGAATAACCTGATTGCTGCTGCCGCGCCAGATCAACGCCGGATCCTTCAACGCCTGTATAAACTTGCCATCAATCAATACGTTAATCAGGCTGGTCACCTCGCGTTGCGCGTCACTCAGCGTGCCGAGCTGGTAGCCGGTCCATAGCCAGATATCTTTTCCTTCACACTCCGCCCGCACGCGTTTCACCAGATGCAGGATGGCGGAAAGATTGTGCGGATGCAAAGGATCGCCGCCGGACAGGGAGAGCCCCTGCCGTGGAATGCGTAAATCATTGAGGTCATCAATAATTCGGTTCTCATCCTCCAGGGTAAACACCCGGCCGGAGTCCGGCCGCCAGGTGCTTTTGTTATAACAGCCGGGGCACTGGTGCTCGCACCCGGCGACAAACAGGGTGCAGCGCGTGCCCGGCCCGTTGACCACATCGATTGGGTAGTAGTGATGGACATTCATCGAGGTTTACCCCAACCGGCCGGTGTGAAGGTGTTTGACGCGACGTTTGACCTCTTCCTGTTTGCCGGCATTAAACGGCCGCGCATCGGGGCTGCCGAGGTAGCCGCACACCCGCCGGGTCACGGAGACGTTACTGGCATCATGGTTGCCGCATTTTGGGCAGGTAAAACCTTTGCTGGTACAGTCAAACTCACCGGTAAAGCCACAGACATAACACTCGTCAATCGGCGTATTGGTGCCGTAATAGGGTACCCGGTGGTAGCTGTAATCCCAGACATCTTCCAGCGCCTTGAGGTTATGTTGCAGGTTCGGGTATTCGCCGTAACAGATGAAACCGCCATTTGTCAGCAGCGGGTAGGGGGCTTCAAAATCCAGTTTGGCATAGGGGTCAACGCGCTTTTCCACATCCAGATGGAAGCTGTTGGTGTAGTAGCCTTTATCCGTCACCCCCGGAACCACGCCGAATTCGGCGGTGTCGAGACGGCAGAAGCGATCGCACAGGTTTTCGCTGGGGGTGCTGTAGAGGCTGAAGCCGTAGCCGGTCTCCTCTTTCCACTCATCAGTGGCAGCCCGCAGCCGCGCGACAATCTGCACCGCCTTGGCCCGCAGCGATGGGTAATCAAACACATGCTGGTTGCCGGAAAGCGCGTTGATGGTTTCATGCAGGCCAATGTACCCCAGTGAAACCGAGGCGCGGCCCTGTTTGAAGATCTCCGCGACATCATCATCCGCTTTCAGGCGCACCCCGCACGCCCCTTCCATATAGAGGATCGGGGCGACCCGCGCCTTCACCCCCTCCAGCCGCGCAATCCGCGTCATTAACGCCTTTTTCGCCAGCACCAGCCGCTCATCCAGCAACGTCCAGAACCGGGACTCATCATCGCGCGCCTCCAGGGCGATGCGCGGCAGGTTGAGGCTGATCACGCCGATGTTATTGCGCCCGTCATGGATCAGCTCGCCGTTCTCCTCATAGACGCCCAGGAAACTGCGGCAGCCCATCGGCGTTTTGAACGAACCGGTGACCTTCACCACCTGCTCATAATTGAGGATGTCCGGGTACATGCGCTTGCTGGCGCACTCCAGCGCCAGTTGTTTGATGTCATAGTTGGCGTCGCCCGGCTTATGGTTAATGCCGTCGCGGATGGCGAACACCAGCTTGGGAAATACAGCGGTTTTGCGGTTCTTGCCCAGCCCGGCGATGCGGTTACGCAGGATAGACTGCTGAATCAGCCGCGACGGCCAGCAGGTGCCGAGGCCAAACCCAAAGGTGACGAACGGCGTCTGGCCGTTGGCGGTATGCAGCGTGTTGACTTCATACTCCAGCGACTGGAATGCGTCGTAGCACTCCTTCTCTGTGCGGTCGCGGGCGTAGCCTTCCACATCCGGGATCTGCCACGCCTGGGCGGTGGCGCGGTGCTTGTCAAAACTGGCGGTGACGTAAGGGGCGAGGATCTCATCGATACGGTTAATGGTCGTGCCGCCATAAATATGGCTGGCGACCTGCGCGATGATCTGGGCGGTAACGGCGGTCGCCGTTGAGATCGACTTCGGCGTCTCAATCTCGGCATTGCCCATCTTGAAGCCGCCGGTCAGCATTCCTTTCAGATCAATCAGCATGCAGTTGAACATCGGGAAAAATGGCGAGTAGTCGAGATCGTGATAGTGGATCTCGCCGCGCTCATGGGCCAGCACCACGTCACGCGGCAGGATGTGCTGCTTGGCGTAATGCTTGGCGACGATGCCGGCCAGCAGATCGCGCTGAGTCGGGATGACTTTGCTGTCTTTGTTGGCGTTCTCATTCAGCAAGGCGGGGTTACGCTGCTCCACCAGCCCGCGGATCTCCTGGTTCAGTTTCCCGCGTTGTTCACGGGCGACATCGCGGTCGTGGCGATATTCGATATAGGCGCGGGCCAGCGCCTTGTGCGGCCCGGCCATCAACAGATTTTCCACGGCCTCCTGGATCTTGTGAATATCCACCTGATCCTGACCGGCCAGCTGGGCGGCCACATGCCGGGCCACCCCGGCGCAGTAGTCGTCATCTTTTAGCCGGGCCGCCTGCGCCGCCCGGGCAACCGCCTGCATAATCCGCGCTTCATCAAAGACTACCCGGCACCCGTCCCGCTTTATCACCACTGGTTTCACGATGGCACTCCTTTGGTGGTTACCCCGCAAGGGGCAAGAATCACTACATGTAGAAGAGGTGGGTTACTATACGCACTATATGTAGTGCTCTGGCGAGCCTTAATGCAGCTTTGCTTGATATAAGACAAAGAAAAAAGTGCGCTGTGGAATCTCTGACCATTACCGGGCCGGGCACCGGCACACTGACACCGTGATACCGCAATATTAGATATTAACGATTTTTTTACATGCGCTCCCCGGCTACACTGCTGAAAAGCAGCTATTTTCGGGACAGCGTGAAGGCGGGCAGGAGAGCAATGAAAGTATTGGTCACTGGAGCGACAAGCGGGCTGGGGCGTAATGCCGTGGAGTGGTTATTGCAGGCGGGCCATCAGGTTCATGCCACCGGGCGTAATGCCGGGGTGGGCGACATGCTGGCGGCGCAGGGTGCGCAGTTTACCGCGCTGGATCTGGCCTCAGCGGACATCGCGGCCTGCCGGGCGCTGGTGGCGGGGTGTGATGCCGTCTGGCATTGTGCAGCCAATCAACAGCCGTGGGGCGACTATCAGTCGTTTTATGACATCAACGTCATGGCCACTGAAAACCTGTTGCAGGCAGCGGGGGAAGCGGGCGTCGGGCGCTTTATCTACGTTTCGTCTGCCGCGATCTATTTTGATTACCGCCACCGTTACAACGTGGAAGAGGGCTTCCGCCCGTCGCGCTTTGCCGGCCACGCCGTTGCCAGCAAATATGCGGCGGAGGAGAGCATCCGGCGGCTGATGCCGCACTATCCCCATATCTGCTGTATCATCCTGAGGCCCGGCGCGCTGTTCGGCCCGCATCAGCAGGGCGACCTGCCGGTCATGCTGGAAAACCTGCGCCACAGTCAGGGCATTCTTGCCCTGCCGGACGGCGGGGTGGCCCGTTCAGAGTTTACCTTTGTGCTGAATGTGGTGCAGGCGCTGGCGCTGGCAACGGAGCAACCGGCGCTGGAGAGCGGCACGGTATTTAACATCACCAACCATGAGGCGCAGAGCCTGGCGCTGATGCTGGAGATGCTGCTGGGGCAGCAATTAGGGATTCAGTACTACCTGCGCGCCACCCCTTACCAGATCGCCTACGGCAGGGCGGGGCTGCATGAGCTCAGGAGCCTGGTGCGGCGGCAGCGGCCGCGGGTGACGCGGCACAGTGTCGCGGCGGCGGCCTATGATCTGACCCTCAGCCAACAACGGGCGCGGCAGACGCTGGGCTACACGCCGCGCTATACGCTGGCCGAGGGCATCGCACTGACTGCCCAGTGGATGATTGCGCAGGGCCTGGTGACCCCGCGCTGAGAGGTCAGCCGCGCAGCCAGTAAACCGCTTCAAACGGGCGCAGCGTCATCGCTGAAGGCCGCGCGGCGGCGTCGCCGTAGTTATCCATCAGCAGCGTCCACTCCCCGGCGGACCCGGCATCCTCATCGGGCTGCCAGGGTTGCGCCTCCCGGCTGAGGTTGGCGGCCACCAGCAACTGCTGGTCACCGTGCTGACGCCGGTAACACCAGAGCCACGGGTGCTCGGGCAGCAGATCCTGATAGTCCCCGTGGGTCAGGATCGGCAACTGCTTGCGCAGGGCGATCAGCCGCTGGTAGGTGTAAAACACCGACTGCTTGTCCGCCAGCGCCCGGCTGACGTTGATCTCGTGGTAGTTGCCGCACGGCTCCAGCCACGGCGTCACGGTGCTGAACCCGGCATGGTCGCTCTCATCCCACTGCATCGGCGTGCGGCCGTTGTCGCGTGATTTGCCCGACAGAATATCCAGCAGCTCCGCCTCCGGCCGCCCGGCCGCCAGCAGTTCCTTGAACATATTCAGGCTCTCGACATCCCGGTATTGCGCCAGGTAGCGGTAGCCGGGGTTGGTCATGCCGATCTCCTCCCCCTGGTAGATATAAGGCGTGCCCTGCATCCCGTGCAGCACCATCGCCAGCATCTTGGCGGCGGGCACCCGCAGCGCGCCGTCATCGCCGAAGCGCGACACCGCCCGCGGCTGGTCGTGGTTACACCAGAACAGCGCATTCCAGGCGTGGCCATGCATCCCGCGCTGCCACTCGCCGAAAATCCGCTTCAGCTGCACGAAGTCCGGCCGCGCGCGCACCCATTTCTCGCCGTTCGGGTAGTCCACTTTCAGGTGGTGGAAGTTGAAGGTCATGGAGAGTTCGCTGCCGTCCAGCGCGGCGTAACGGCGGCAATGTTCCAGGGTTGTCGAGGACATCTCGCCCACGGTCATCAGCCCCAGCGGCTGGAACACCTCGCGGCTCATCCCCTGCAAAAACTCATGGATGCGCGGGCCGTCGGTGTAATAGCGGCGGCCGTCGCCGGTGTGATCAGAGGGCAGGCCGGGGGTTTTTGAGATCAGGTTAATCACATCCAGCCGCAGGCCGTCGACCCCTCTGGCGGCCCAGAAGGCACAGACCTGGTGCAGCGCCTCGCGCACCGGCGGGTGCTCCCAGTTCAGGTCAGCCTGCTCGGGGGCGAACAGGTGCAGGTAGTACTGGCCGCTGGCCTCATGCCACTGCCAGGCGTTGCCGCCGAACTTGGAGCGCCAGTTATTCGGCAGGCCGTCCGGCGTGGTGGGGTCCGGGTCACGCCAGATGTAGTAGTCGCGGTAGGCGCTGGCCGGGTCCTGCGCCTGGATAAACCACTCATGCTGGGTCGAGGTGTGGTTGAACACCATGTCCATGATGATGCGGATACCGCGCCGGTGCGCCTCGTGCGTCAGCTCCTCAAAGGTCTCCAGCGTGCCGTAGGCCGGGTCGATTGAGCAGTAGTCAGCCACGTCATAGCCGTTATCCACCTGCGGCGAACGGTATACCGGCGTCAGCCACAGCGCATCCACCCCCAGTTGTTGCAGGTAATCGAGGCGGCTTATCACCCCGCGCAGATCGCCCAGCCCGTCGCCGGTGCTGTCCTGAAAACTCTTGGTGTAAATCTGGTAAATAACGCCGTTTTGCCACCAGGGCAGAGGTGCGGACATGACTATGCTCCCATATCAAAAGAAAATTCAGCGAGGAAAAAGGGGAAAAGGCGGGCGCCTTCGCGGCGCCCGGCAGACAATCAGGTGTACGCCAGCTCACCGCGGCGCATTTTGCGCTGGTAGACCAGCACGGTCAGCAGAACCGGCACGACAATCGCGGTCAGCATCGCCAGGGCGTAGACGGCCCAGAACTGCGGTTTGATCGACAGGATGCCCGGCAACCCGCCGACGCCGATGCCGTTAGCCGTCACATGGGCCAGCCCGCAGATCAGCGCGGCGCAGGCAGAGCCGATCATCGCGCAGAGCATCGGGAAGCGGTATTTGAGGTTGATCCCGTACATCGCCGGTTCGGTCACGCCCAGGTAGGCGGAGATGGCAGCCGGCACCGAGATTTCACGCTCATTGTGTTTGCGGCTGACGATGATGATGCCGGTCACCGCGGCGGCCTGCGCAATGTTGGAAAGGGCGATCAGCGGCCAGACCGGCGTACCGCCCATGTTCTGGATCATCTGCAAATCGATGGCCAGCGTGGTCTGGTGCACGCCGGTGACCACCAGCGGCGCATAGAGGAAGCCGAAAATCGCCGCGCCAATCGGCGCGAAGGCACCGGTCATCATCGCGCGCACGCCCCAGGCAACGCTGTCACCAATCATGCGGCCGAACGGCCCGATCAGCGTATGGGCGAGGAACACCGCCAGGATCAGCGAAATCACCGGCACCACTACCAGCTCCAGGTAGTTGGGCACGATGCGGCGTAACCGCGTCTCGATAAAGGCCAGCATCACCCCGGCCAGCATCGACGGGATCACCTGCGCCTGATAGCCCACTTTTTCAATGGTAAACCAGCCGAAATCCCAGACGTCCGGGATCTGCTGCCCCAGCAGGTAGGGGTTCATCAGCTGCGGTGACACCAGCGTCACGCCCAGCACAATGCCGAGGATTGGCGTGCCGCCCAGCTTTTTCACCGTGGCCCAGCAGATGCCCACCGGCAGGTAGAAGAAGATCGCCTCACCGAGCAGCCAGAGGAAATCGTAAATGGTCTGCCACAGCGGGTAGAGCTGCGCCAGCGACCGGCCGTTGCTCATCGGGATGTCGCCGATGATATTGCGGAAGCCGAGGATCAGGCCGCCGCTGATCAGGGCGGGCAGCAGCGGGAAGAAGATCTCGGCAAAGTGGGAGATGCCGCGCTCAAAGAGGCTCATGTTCTGGCGGGCCGCCACTTTGGCCTGCTCTTTGTTGGCACCGCTGTTGCCGCTGGCGGCGATCAGCGCCTTGTAATAGTCACCTACCTCGGGGCCAATCACCACCTGGAACTGCCCGGCGTTGGTGAAGCAGCCTTTTACCATGCGCAGGCCTTCAATGGCTTTCGGGTCAGCCTTGGCCGGATCATTCAGGACAAAACGCAACCGGGTAATACAGTGGGTGACGGTAGCGATGTTGCCGCTGCCGCCCACCAGGGTAATCAACTGCTCAATGTCAGACGGGTTGACCGTGGTTTTTTTGCTCATGGTTGTATGCTCTTTGTTAGGCGCGAGGGCAAAGGCGTTTTCCGGCCGGAACAAGGGAAGGTGTTTTGAAAGCATAGCGTGAATCTGGGTCTGTGGAATTGGGAACGTTCCCACTTTGCGCCGGTGATCACATATTTCCACTGGCCGCAGCGGGGCAGGCCTGTGGCGCTACTTAACCAGATGGCAGGGGATGGTGATCTGGCGGATGTCCGGGTGGGCACTCTGGAGCTGGCTAAGCAGCTGTTCGGCGGCACGCAGCCCGGCGGTGCCGTAGCCCATCTCGATGGAGAAGGTCTCCGGGAACAGGAACCGCAGCAGCGGGTTATTGCCGATGCCGCACACCTGCACCGTGGGCAGGCCATGCTGTTGCAGGTATTTGGCTGCGCCCAGCGCGATGGTGTCCGAGGCGCAGACCAGCGCCTGCATACCGGGTTGCAGCACCTCAGGGGCGAGCTGGAAACCGCTCTGGTAACGCAGCTCGCCGATCGCCATCTGCGGCGTCAGCCCCGCTTCCCCGCAGTAATCGAGATAGGCCTGCTGGCGGCGCAGGCCGGTGGTGGCATCGTCCGGGGTTACACCGATGTAGCCAATCTGCGGGTGGCCGCGCCGGCTCAGCTCATCCATCAACAAACGCACCGCGCCCGCGTCGTCATAACAGACGGAGGAAAGCCCGGCGTAATCCCGCGCCAGCGTCACCATATTCGCCTGCCACGGCTGTAATAATGCATCCTCCAGCCCGGTAAAGCCGAACAGGATCACCCCGTCCACATTGCGCTGCCGCAGCACCTGCAGGTGCTCCCGCACGCGGGCGGTGGAGAACTGGCTCTCCATCACAATCGGATCAAAGCCCTGCTGGTAAAGCAGCGGCAGCATGGCGCGCACCGCCTGGTTCTCCGACGGGGAGTCGAGGCGCGAGACGACGATCCCAACCACTTTATCGCTCTGGCCGCGCATGGCGCGCGCCGATTTCGACGGCGTAAAACCGTGCTCACGGATCACCGCCTCCACCCGCTCACGGGTGCGCGGGCTGACGCTGCCTTCATTGTTGAGCACGCGGGAAACGGTGGATTTCCCCACGCCGCTGAGGCGGGCAATATCTTTGATGGTCAGGCGACTGGTCATGGTTGACGGCTGGTTATCATGGGTTACAGGGAAAAGGCTTTCCTTTTTAACTGAAATTCCGGCGCGGTGCACCCTCTGTTCAGACCAGACCGTCGCCCCGGCTGGAAGAATTCTTAAATTTGTGGGTGAAAACGGTAAAACGTTGGGGGCAAAAAGCAGGGCGCGCCTGCTAAGGCGCTGAAAGTTTTTGTTATTAAAGGGCATGATCGGGCAGGCGGGGGCAAAGGCGTGATCTATGGCGGTTTTTTAGCCACAAAGGGCGACGGGCCGGCGCTTACCCTTTATTATCCCTCGGGTTACTCTTGCGCATTGCTGTAATGACCTCCAGGGACTGATAAGAATGAAACGCCGTTTACCCCCCACGCTGCTGGCCTCGCTGATCCTGCTCTCCCCTGCGCTGCGGGCGCAACCTGCCGGCGATCTGCCGTTGATGCCCTGGCCGCAACGAGTCGAGGCCAACCAGCAAGGGTCGCTGATGCTCGATAACCGGCTGACCATCGGCGTCAGCGGGGACGATCTCGGCCCGGCCGTGGCGCGCTGGCGTCAGCGCATCGAACAGCAGACCGGCTGGACGCTGCTGCCGCAGGCGGATAACCCGCAGCAGGCGCTGATCATGGTGGTGATCAAACAGAAAGTGGACCCGCAACCGCTGCCGGACAGCGATGAGCGCTACCAGCTGACCATCACGCCGCAGGGCGCGGTGCTGAATGCGGAAACGCGCTTTGGTGCCCTGCGCGGCATGGAGACGCTGTTGCAGCTGATCCACAACAACGGCAGCCATACCGCGCTGCCGCTGGTGCGCATCATTGACGCGCCACGTTTCCCCTGGCGCGGTGTGCTGCTCGACTCCGCGCGCCATTTCCTGCCGGTCAGTGACATCAAACGCCAGCTCGACGGCATGGCCGCCGCCAAGCTGAACGTCTTCCACTGGCACCTCACCGACGATCAGGGCTGGCGTTTCGCTTCAACCCACTACCCGAAGCTGCAGGAGCAGGCGAGTGACGGCCAGTTCTACAGCGTGGCGCAGATGAAAGAGGTGGTGGCCTACGCCACGTCGCTCGGCATCCGCGTGGTACCGGAGATCGACTTGCCCGGCCACGCCTCGGCCATTGCCGTGGCTTACCCGGAGCTGGTCAGCGCGCCCGGTCCCTACCTGATGCAGCGGGAGTGGGGCGTGCATCAGCCCACGCTCGACCCAAGCCGCCAGGAGACTTACCAGTTTGTGGACACGATCCTGGGCGAGGTGGCAGCGATCTTCCCCGATCCCTATCTGCATATCGGCGGGGACGAGGTTGACCCGACGCAGTGGAACGCGTCGCCCACGATCCAGGCGTTTATGCAACGCAACAATCTGGCGGACAGCCACGCGCTCCAGGCCTACTTCAACCGCAGGCTGACGCTGGTCCTCGGCTCCTGGCAGCGCACCATGGTGGGCTGGGATGAGATCCACCACCCGGATCTGCCGAAAACAGCGGTGATTCAGTCCTGGCAGGGGCCGGATGCGCTGGGCACCGTCGCGCAGGAGGGCTACAAAGGGCTGCTCTCCACCGGCTTCTACCTCGACCAGCCGCACAGCACCGCCTACCACTACCGCAACGAGGTGCTGCCGCAGCCGCTCTGGATCGACGATCAGGTGCATCAGGATGAGCAGGCGCAGAGCTGGGCCTTCACCATGCCGCGCCTCAAAGGCAAGCCGGTAGAGGGCAGCGTGACCCTGATTGAGGGGCCGCAGGGCTGGCGCGGGTTTATCGACTTCAGCGGCAAATCACGCCGGGCGGTGCGCAATATCACCTGGCGTGACGCCGGAGTCACGTTCCAGATCGATACCTGGATGGGTGACACCCGGCCGGTGCTGACGCTGAAAAACGGCACGCTGGCGGGTTACTTCCTGATCGGCAACGTGCGCTACCCGGTCAGCGGCAAGAAGCTCGCGTCGGTACCGGCCGGCACCGCGCCGGTAGTGCCGGACCGCGCCGGGGTCGCCAACATCCTCGGCGGCGAGGCGGCACTCTGGGCAGAAGCGATCACGCCGCAGATCCTTGACCTGAAACTCTGGCCGCGCGGCTTTGCCGTGGCGGAGCGGCTCTGGTCAGCGCGGGATGTGCAGGACGAGCAGAACATGTACCAGCGGCTGGCGGCGGTGGATGCGTGGTCGGTGGTGTCGGTGGGGCTGCAACAGCACGCCGAGACGGCGCGCCAGTTTACCCGGCTGGCGCAGAGCACGCAGATTGCACCGTTGCAGGTGCTGGCGGAGGCGATCGAACCGGCGCAGTACTACACCCGCCTGCACCTGAAATTCCAGGCGGGCAATTATCACCAGTTCGAACCGCTAAACCGTTTTGCCGATGCGCTGCCGCCGGAGAGCGACGAGGTACGCCGGATGAACCTGGAGGTGCAGCAACTGCTGGCTGACCGCACCAACAGCCAGGCCGCCGACGCCCTGCGCCAACGCTTCACCCGCTGGCAGGCCAACAGCACGGCGGTCGCGCCGCTGCTGGCGGGCAATTCGCGGCTGGTGCCGCTGCAACCGGTGGCCGCGGACATCAGCGCGCTGTCGGTACTGGGCCAGCGGCTGGTGGACGTCGCCCAGCGCGGCAGCCTGATGGGCAGCAATGAGGTGAAGCGCGCCCGCCAATTACTGGACAGCGCAGCCGCAGTGCGGGATGAGGTGGTGATTGCCGCGGTCTACCCGCTGGAAGCCCTGCTCGACGGCATCACCCGCAAAGAGGAGAGCGGGGCGAAACCGGCCAACGGCAAGCGCCGTTAACCGGCCCGCCGGGCAGGAAAAGAGAACGGGGCAGGTGCCTGCCCCGTGAGGCATCAGGTGCGCGCGGCGCGCTTGTTGACCCAGACGTTCAGCAGCAGCGTCACTGCCAGAATCCCGCCTACCACGCCCAGCGAGACCGCCACCGGGATGTGGTAAATATCCATCATCAGCATCTTCGCGCCGATAAACACCAGGATCACCGCCAGGCCATACTTCAGCAGCGAGAACTTCTCCGCCACGTTCGCCAGCAGGAAATACATGGCGCGCAGGCCGAGGATCGCGAACAGGTTTGAAGTCAGCACGATAAACGGGTCGGTGGTGACGGCAAAGATCGCCGGGATGCTGTCCACCGCGAAGATCACGTCACTCAGCTCCACCAGAATCAGCACCAGCAGCAGCGGGGTGGCAAAGCGCACGCCGTTGCGGTAGGTGAAGAACTTCTCGCCATCCAGTTCGTCCGTCATCCGCAGGTGTTTGCGCAGCCAGCGCACCAGCGGCTTCTCGCCCATGACGGCATCATCCTCTTTCGCCAGCGCCATTTTGACGCCGGTAAACAGCAGGAACGCGCCGAACACGTAGAGGATCCAGTGGAACTGCGTCACCAGCCAGCTGCCGCCGAAGATCATCAGGGTACGCAGCACAATCGCGCCAAGCACGCCGTACACCAGCACGCGCCGTTGCAAACTGGCCGGGACGGCAAAGTAACTGAACAGCATCAGCCAGACGAAGACGTTATCCACCGCCAGCGCTTTCTCAATCAGGTAACCGGTGAGGAACGCCAGCGCCTGCTGGTCCGCCACCTCGCGCCCCAGCGTCCCGTTGAGATACCACCAGAAACCGGCATTAAACAGCAGCGCCAGGCTGACCCACACCAGCGACCAGCAGGCCGCGCTCTTCATGGACATGGTTTGCTGCCCGCGCTTGCCCTGCAACAGCAGGTCAACCGCCAGCATAATGGCGACGATGACAGCGAAACTGCCCCATAGCCACGGGTTTCCAACAGAGTTCATAGGGTGCTCCTCATTATCCTGAAAACAAAAAAACGGCTGACATCGGAAGACGTCAGCCGCTCTGTTGAGCTGTAAGCAAACCCCGCCTTCCGGCAAGGTCTCACTTACAACCCGGATAAGATGTTCGGGTTGCCCCGGCAACCGGGTGCTGCATGAGCAGAACACCGTAATGACGATTGGCCGGCGAAGAAGTTACTCCCCTTTGCTGATGTCAAAATAATACGAAATGTTTCCGTGCTCAATATGTCATCAGGTAAAGATTCGTCAAACTTATGTTTACTCCCGTTGACCGTGACCCAGCCCGGCGACAAACGCCTGCAATAACCCCTGGCTGAACGGCGTGTCCCCGGCCGGGTGCGCCTCCAGCGCGGCCTGCCGCTCCGGGTGCAGCGCCGCCTGCCAGCGCAGGTAGCTTTTCATCACCGCGCCGGTGAATTCCGGGTGGAACTGGGTGCCGAAAGTGGTGGCGTTAAACCGCAGGATCTGGTGCGGATCGTGGCCGGAGCGGGCCAGCACCTGCGCGCCCGGCGGCGGTTCTAGCACCGTCTGCGAGTGGATCAGGTTGGCAGTAAAGCGCGCGGGCAGCGCGGCGCAGAGCGGATCACGCTCCGCGCCCGGCAGCCGCTCCAGCATTTTGGTGCCGCACTCCATACCCTGCGGGTGGTAGTCCACCACGCCGCCGAGCATGTCGGCCAGCAGCTGGTGGCCGTAACAGACGCCGAACACCGGCAGGGCGATCTCCACGGCCTGCCGCAGCCAGTCCGCTGCCCATTCACTCCACGCCAGCCGATCCGTTACCATTGCGCCGGAGCCGGTGATGATGACGCCGCTGTAGCCGGAGGGCAGGCCGGGGCGCTCTCCCTGCGGCAGGTGCACCACCGCCAGCGCCTGCGGTGAGATTGCCCCCTGGTGGATAAACATCTGCCGGTAGTTCTCATGCTGCTGCTGGATCACTGCCGGGGCATCACCGGTTTGCAGGATCAGAAGCGGTTTACGCTGCGTCATATGACCCCCTGTTCAGACGATGGGCGCACTGTCGGCCGGGAAGACCACCCCGGTCTGGCGGCGGATCTCCGTCAGCAGCCGGGCCGTGATGCGGGAGGTTTCCAGCCCCGGATGCTCCACCTGGCCCGCCTCGACCAGCCGGGCGAAGGCTTCCGCCTCATACAGCATGGTGTTGATGTGCTGCGGCTGGGTGAGGTCGAGCTTCTGCCCGCCGCGCGGCGTAAAGGCCACCGCCTGGCATTCGGCGAGCTTCTCAATCTCCAGCGTGCCGCTTTCGCCCTGGATTTCACTCGGCAGGGCGGAGTCACTCACTTTGGAGTGGGCAATCACCACGTCAAACCCGTCATAGTGCAGGATCACCGTGCCGTGCCCGTCCACGCCGCTGGCGAGCAGGGCGGCGCTGGCGGTGACGCGCTGCGGTTCGCCCCAGAGCGCGACGCTGCTCGCCAGGCAGTAGTAGCCGATGTCCATGATCGAGCCGTTGGAAAACGCCGGGTTAAAGGTGTTCGGGTTCTCCCCGGCCAGGTAGCGCGGGTAGCGCGAGGAGAACTGGCAATAGGTGAAGTAGGCGCGGTGCAGGGTGCCGACGCGCGGCAAACAGCTTTGCAGGTGCAGGAAGTTAGGCAGCCAGGCGGTTTTGAACGCCTCGAACAGCACCACCTGATGCTCGCGGGCGCAGGCGATCATCTGCTCTGCCTCGTGCAGATTGGAGGCGAGCGGCTTTTCACAGATCACATGCTTGCCGTGGCGCATAAACAGCAGCGCCTGCGCACAGTGCAGGGCGTTCGGGCTGGCGAGGTAGACGGCATCCACCTGATCGCTTTCGGCCAGCGCCGTCAGGTCGTCAAAATAGTGGGCGGCCGGGTAATCCTCGCCAAACGCTTTGGCCTGATCCAGGGTGCGGGAGTAGATGGCGGCCAGGCGCATCTTGCCGCTCTCATGGGCTGCATCGATAAAACGCTGGGTGATCCAGTTGGTGCCAACAACAGCAAAGCGAATCATGGGTAACTCCATGTGCAGGCGGCCGGGGCCGCCATCGGTTCAGGAATAGAGGGTGCCGAACAGATCCAGGTGTGTCAGGTAGAGCCGGGTATCAAACTCCAGTTGATGGTAAGCCGGGTCCATGTGGCAGCAGAGGCTGTAAAACGCCTTGTTGTGATCTTTCTCTTTCAGGTGCGCCAGCTCATGCACCACGATCATCCGCAGGAACGCCTCCGGCGCACTTTTGAACACGGTGGCCACGCGGATCTCCGCCTTGGCTTTGAGCTTGTTGCCCTGCACCCGTGACACCGCGGTGTGCAGCCCCAGCGCATGTTTCATCACCTGGATTTTGCCGTCATAGGCGACTTTGCTGATGGGCGGGGCGTTGCGCAGAAACTGGTTTTTCAGGTCAGTGGTAAACTGATAGAGCGATTTGTCCGTGGTGAGGTCGTGCGGCTGCGGGTAGCGTTGCAACAGCACGCTGCCCAGACGCCGATCGTCGATCAGCTGGCGTACCTGATGCAGCAGGTGATCAGGGTAGCCCTGAAGGTAAGTCAGTGGTTGCATCGGTTTGGCTCGGTCTCCGGAAAAGGGATGCGGCCGCGTGCGGCGGGCAGAAACGCGCGGCAACGGCAATAAAGCCAGTTTTAACCGAAAAAACATTTTACTGACAGGCAAATTTAAGGGATAAACAGCCCAAATTTTTTATTCAGGAGGGGCGATGAGCCTATTTGAACTGGGAACGTTGCGCCTTGAGCTTGAGCGCTACCCGCAGCAGGAAGAGATCACCACGCTGCAAGCCTGGGATGCGGCAGATGAATACCTGCTGGAGACCCTGGACATCACCGCGGCGGAAGGCAAGCCGCTGCTGATTTTCAACGACACCTTCGGCGCGCTGGGGTGTGCCCTGTCGGCGCACCAGCCCTACAGCATCAGCGACTCCTACATGGCGCAGCTGGCCGTGCGCCACAACCTGGCGCTGAACGGCTGGGACCCGGACTCGGTGACCGTGCAGGACAGCCTGGCCCCGTTGCCGGACGCGCCGGGGCTGGTGGTGATGCGCGTGCCGAAAACGCTGGCGCTGCTGGAGCAGCAGCTTAAGGCGTTACGCCGTGTGGTGACGCCGGAGACCGTGATCATTGCCGGGGCGAAAGCGCGAGATATCCACACCTCCACCCTGCAACTGTTTGAGAAGATCCTCGGGCCGACCAAAACCAGCCTGGCGAAGAAAAAAGCGCGGCTGATCTTCGGCAGCGTGGCGGATCTGACGGTTGACGATAAGCCGGTGATCAGTGAATGGACGCTGGACGGCACCGACTACCGCATCGCCAACCACGCCAACGTCTTTTCGCGCGGCGGGCTGGATATCGGCGCACGCCTCTTTATGCAGCACCTGCCGGAGAACATGGAGGGGCGGATCGCTGACCTCGGCTGCGGCAACGGCGTGATCGGGCTGACGGCGCTGGCCCAGAACCCGGACGCGGAACTGCTGTTTACCGATGAGTCCTACATGGCGGTGGCATCCAGCGAGCTGAACGTGACGCGTAACCGCCCACAGGATCTGGCGCGCTGCACGTTCCAGGTAGATAACCTGCTGGCGCACGTGGAGCGTGACAGTCTGCAGGCGGTGCTGTGTAACCCGCCGTTCCACCAGCAGAGCACCGTCACCGACGTGACCGCCTGGCAGATGTTCTGCGATGCCAAGCGCTGCCTGCAAAACGGCGGTGAGTTGCGCATCGTCGGCAACCGCCACCTCGATTACTACCACAAACTGAAGCGCCTGTTCGGCAACTGTGAAACCCTGGCCTCCAGCCAGAAGTTTGTGATTCTGCGCGCGGTGAAAACCCGTTCGTCACGCTGATCCTCAGATCGCCAACGCCAGCCGGGTACCCTGATCAATTGCCCGGCGGGCGTCCAGTTCCAGCGCCACCTCAGCACCCCCTATCAGATGCACCTTTTTTCCCAGCGCTGCCAGCGGGGCCTGCAACGCCCGTTGCGGCTCCTGCCCGGCGCACACCACCACATGATCCACTGCCAGGCAGTGCTGCTGCTCCGCCCGCTGAATATGCAGCCCGCGGTCATCAATCCGCAGATATTCCACGCTGTTGAGTAACGTTACCCCACGCTGCATCAGCCCGGCGCGGTGGATCCAGCCGGTGGTTTTCGCCAGCCCGCTGCCCACTTTGCTGGTTTTGCGCTGTAACAGGAAGATTTGCCGGGCCGAACGCGCCGGTACGCCGCCCTGCGGCAGCACGCCGCCCGGCTGCGTCAGGGTGCGGTCCACGCCCCATTCGAGGCAGAACTGCTCGCTGCTCAGGCTGGCCGCCGGGCCGTGCTGGCTCAGGTACTCCGCCACGTCAAAGCCGATCCCGCCTGCGCCGATGATCGCCACCCGTGCCCCTACCGGCACCTTGTCACGCAGTACCTCAAGGTAGCTCAGCACTTTCGGGTGATCGATGCCGGGAATCGACGGCGTACGCGGCTCCACGCCGGTCGCCAGGATTACCTCATCAAACGCGGCCAGATCCTCCGCGCCTACCCATTGCCCCAGCTGCTGCGCCACGCCCCACAGCGCCAGCTGGGTGCGGTAATAGCGCAGCGTCTGGTTAAACTCCTCTTTTCCCGGGATCAACCGCGCAAGGTTGAACTGCCCGCCAATCTCCGGCCGGGCATCAAACAGCGTCACCCGGTGGCCGCGCATCGCCGCCGTCAGGGCAAACGCCAGCCCGGCCGGGCCGGCACCCACCACCGCCAGCCGTTTGGGTACAATGGCCGGGGTGACGCTAAGCTCGGTCTCGCGGCAGGCCAGCGGGTTGACCAGGCACGAGGCGACTTTGCCTTCGAACACCTGATCCAGGCAGGCCTGATTACAGGCGATGCAGGTGTTGATCTCCTCCGGGTGGCCCTGTATCGCTTTGGTGACGAACGCCGGGTCGGCCAGAAACGGGCGCGCCATTGAGACCATATCGGCCATGCCGGAGGCCAGCAAATCCTCCGCTACCGCCGGGTCATTGATGCGGTTGGTGGCGATCAGCGGCACTGACACCTTGCCCATCAGCTGCTGCGTGACCCAGCCGAACGCCGCGCGCGGCACCCGCGTGGCGATGGTCGGGATACGCGCCTCATGCCAGCCGATGCCGGTATTGATCAGCGTGGCCCCGGCCTGCTCAACACCTTGGGCCAGTGCGATGCACTCTTCCCGCGTCTGCCCCTCTTCGACCAGATCAAGCAGCGAGAGGCGGTAGATGATAATGAAGTGCGGCCCGGTGATCTCCCGCACCGCCCGGACAACCTCCAGCGCAAAGCGGCGGCGCTTCTCCGCGCTGCCGCCCCACGCGTCCTCCCGGCGGTTGGTGCGGGCGGCGAGGAACTGGTTAATCAGGTAGCCCTCTGAGCCCATGATCTCCACGCCGTCGTAACCGGCCTGCTGCGCCAGCTGCGCGCACCGGGCGAAATCCGCGAGAGTGGCGAGGATCTTCTCCTCTGTCATCGCTTCCGGCGTGAAGCGGTTAATCGGGGCCTGCAGGGCAGAGGGGGCCACCGGGTGAGGCTGGTAGCTGTAGCGCCCGGCATGAAGGATTTGCAGGGCAATTTTGCCGCCGGCCTGATGCACGGCCCCGGTTATCTGCCGGTGCCACGGCAGCTGCGAAGGGGAGACCAGCGCCGTCGCCCCCTGATACACCACCCCCTCGGCATTGGGGGCGATGCCGCCGGTCACGATCAGCCCGACATCGGCCCGGGCGCGGGCCGCATAAAAGGCGGCCAGGCGCGCGCTTCCGTCCGGCAACTCTTCCAGGCCGGTATGCATAGAGCCCATCAGGACGCGGTTTTTAAGCGTGGTAAAGCCCAGGTCGAGCGGGGCAAGCAGATGGGGATAGGTGGGCATAGGCATCTCCGGCAATAGGGGACAAATTGCGTCCTGTGCAAACTCGTCATCCTGCTAAGTGGTCGGATGAGTGTAGGGGGCAAAACCGGGGAGATGAAGTGGTTAAAAAGAGTCTCTGCGGGGAATGTGAGGTTGTTCAAAAATCTGTTGCCGGGCGACAGCAAGAGAGGCGGGGGAAGCGGGGCAACGGACACAGGGAGCGGCCCACTCCCTGTAAACATCAAATGGGTATTTCACGCGGTGGGGTGTTGCGCTGCGGTCAGCCTGCGTTGTTCCCGCCGCATGACTTTTCCCCGTAGGTCAGCTGGCTGCCGATTAACAGTAATTCGGTATCATTCTCGACGCCCAGCTTTTTCATCGCCTGCCGTTTCTGGGCGCTCACGGTTTTAATGCTGCGGTCGAGCAGCCGGGCGGTTTCGGTGACGTTATAGCCGGAGAAAAGGTATTTAATGACTTTATCTTCACATTCACTTAATGCCAGGCGCGACGCATTCAGCGTTAATGGGCGGGGCCGTTTATCAATAAACTGGTGTTCACGTATGCGGCGTGAAATGTAATCCTGACCCTCTGCAATCTTTATCATTCCCTCGATCAGTTCCGCAAAGGAGTCTCGCTCAGAAAGCAGGCCATTCAGGTATTTCCGGGATTTCAGCAGCAGGGAGGAGGTGGTGATGCCTGCGAGCAGGGCGAGTTTTTTATCAGGTGATTTTTCGTAAAAACGGCTGATAAAGGGGAGGTGGATGCTGAACATATCTTCGGGGGCGTTGATGCTGGCAATTAGCAGGTCAAACGGCTCCTCAACGTGGTAAATATCCTTGAGTAAAACAGTGTTGGTGACCTTTAGCTTCTTGTTGCTCATTTCATTAATGATAAGGGTAAGACCGTATTTAATTATTGGATTATCCCCGGCGATGATTATCTTATAAGGCATATTATAGCTCCTGGTGAGAAAAGTAATCACAGGCAGACAACGTAACAGTCAGTGTGATTATTTTTGTGCAAGGCCATTTGCGATTCAAATAATGCGTTCTGGGTACGGGGTGGGCAATTAAATAATAGTGAATAATTAATTCATACTTAGTGAAAAGCCATAAGTAACTTGTTATTACTAAAGGTTTTTTAGAATGACTTTCTGATAATTCCTGAGAGCGCCCATTTTATAAGAGCAATCTTATTCACAATATCTCCCTTTATTTTCACGTGAAATCTGGTCATAAATCCGGATTAAATAAGCAGAAAAAAGAGCCGATCATTTTTTGATCGGCCCGGCATGATTTTTATATATAACCTGCATCATCTGCGGCAATGGATTCAGTTCATCGTTGAGCTGCACTAGGCTGGTCTGGCTTCACCCAACGTACACTGAAAAAAACAGGACTTATTATGAACCTTCTTGACCATCCATCTTGCCGTGCATTTACCGAAGCCGGCCACCTGTCACAAATTTCTGCATTTTACGAAGAGGGCCGCAATGTGATGTGGATGATGCTACGGGCCTACCCGCGCCCCTGTTTCAACCAGGCACTGATTGACGACATTATGAAACTGGCCGATTGCGCCAAAGCCTCACAACTGCCGATCGATTTCTGGGTCACCGGCTCGCTGGTGCCCAATATCTATAACGTCGGCGGCGATCTTAACTATTTTGTTGAAGCGATAAAAAGCCGTAAACGGGAGTCGCTGCGGGCCTACGCCCGCGCCTGTATTGACTGCGTCCATGCCGCCTCACAGGGGTTTGGCGTCGGGGCTATTACATTAGCGATGATTGAGGGTACGGCGCTGGGCGGCGGCTTTGAAGCTGCGCTGGCGCACCACTACGTGCTGGCGCAGAACAATGCACGTATGGGCTTCCCGGAGATTGCCTTTAACCTGTTCCCCGGCATGGGCGCCTACTCACTGGTGACCCGTAAAGCGGGTATGCGGCTGGCGGAGGAGCTGATCAGCAGCGGTGAGTCACATACTGCGGAATGGTATGAAAACCGCGGGCTGATTGATCACCTGTTCCACCCCGGCAGTGCGTTTGAGGCCACCCGGACCTTTATGGATACCCTGCGGCCGAAAATGAACGGGATGCGGGCGATGATCCGCGCCCGGCAGCGGGTGCTGCAACTGACCCGCTCTGAGCTGATGGACATCACCGAAGACTGGGTAGACGCCGCCTTTACCCTGGAAGAGAAAGACATCGCCTATATGGAACGGCTGGTGATGTTGCAAAACCGCCATACGGCTACCCTGCGCAAAGCAGGTTAACCGGGGCAGGCAGCCTGGCTGCCTGATTCACCATGTTATGCCGGCACTGCGGTGACCGGTTACTTTGATGGGTGAAGCACATCATTGTTCGACAGCCAATGCTCCAGCTCCTCAGGGGGCATTGGCTTCGCATAGAAGTAGCCCTGCTTGTCATCCACGCCGACCTCATCCACAAAGCGCTCTTCGTGCTCCGTCTCTACCCCTTCCGCCACCACTTTCAGGTTCAGGGTTCTGGCCACGGCAATAATGGCCCTGACCAGCGCCTGTGACACCTCATTATTGCTGATGCCGCGCACAAAACTCTGGTCGAGTTTGATGTAGTCAATCGGGATGCGCGCCAGCTGCGACAAGGAGGAGTAACCGGTGCCGAAATCGTCCAGATAGACTTCCGCGCCCAGCTCATGCAACTGATTAATCAGCGACACGGCGGTGCGCTCATCTTCAATCAGGCAGCTTTCGGTCAGCTCCACATCCAGCAAACAGCGGCTCATGCCGGAAGCGGCCATCGCCTCTTTAAAGGTGGGGATCAGAATGTCCCCGCTCAGTTGCCGTGCGGAGAGATTAACGGCGATACGCAGGTTCAGCCCTTTCTGTTGCCAGGCCACGGCCTGATGGGCGGCCGTTTCCATCACCCATTTCCCCAGTGGGCCGATAAGCCCGGACTCTTCCGCATAGGGGATGAAATGGGCAGGCGCTATCAGCCCGCGTTCCGGGGAGTACCAGCGCACCAGCGCCTCGACGCTTTCGACCCGCCCCGTGGCAGAGGAGACCTTCGGCTGGTAATAGAGCAACAGTTGCTGCTCATCCAGCGCTTTGCGCAGGTTGGTGTCCAGCCACATGTACTCGGCCACTTTATAGTTCATCTCCGGTGAAAACACCCGGTGTGTACGTCTCCCTTGCTCCTTGGCAACATACATCGCCGTGTCCGCATTGCGGATCAGGCTTTCGGCGTTGGTACCGTGCTCAGGGCAGAGGGCAAGGCCGCAGGAGCAGCCGGTGTAGACCTCAATCAACCCAATGCGGAAGGGGGTTTTCAGGCGGCTGTGGATCTGCTGCGCGCAGGCTTCCAGTGCCGCCAGGCTGGTATTTTCGCTGAGGATGATAAATTCATCCCCGCCCAGCCGGGCCAGGGTGTCCCGCGGGCCGAGGCAGGTCTGAATCGAACGAGCGACCTCCTGTAGCAGGCGGTCGCCAAACATATGCCCGTAGGCATCGTTCACTTTCTTAAAATTATCTAAATCCAGGTAGATGACACCGACCTGCTGGTCGCCGCAGTCAGCCAGTGCCGCCGTCATCTTTTCCATGATGGCGTGGCGGTTGGCGAGGCCGGTGATGGTGTCGGTGCTGGCCAGCACGCGCAGCCGCTCCTGCGCCATACGTTCATCGGTGATGTCCGTGCCGGAGCAGATCAGGAACGTCTGCTGTTTACCGCTGCCGCTGTGTACAAACTTATTGCGGAACAGGAACAGTCGCTGGCCTTTGACGGTGTTGATCCAGCGTTCCACCTCGTAGGATTGGGCGGTCTGGAAAAAGCCGGTAATATTCTGGCGGGAGGCGGTGCCTTCCTCCAGCGACATAAACAGGTCATACGCGCTTTTGCCGATGACATCCTTCTCTTTGACGCCGGTGTACTCTTCGCTCAGGCGGTTAAAGCGCTGAACTTTCCCTTCCTGATCGACGATCACAATTACCGAGTTGGCTTCAGAGACCACCTGTTCCGCAAAGGAGAGCCCGACCTCCAGATCGTGGGCCACGGAAGGGGTGTCATAATAGTCGGACGCGGTACCGCCCCACTCTTCAGGGCCGATGCGGCGGCCAACCAGATGCAGGCGCAAAGGCGTTCCATACAGTGAGAGATCAAGGGAGAAACTGGCCGTCACGCCGGTCAGTTCACGGATAGTCATGGCCTGATAGCCCGTCAGGGCAACGGCCACGTTGGTCATGTTTTTTTCTGCAGAGAGTTCCAGCGCATTGCTGTCCGCATGGAGCCGCCAATAAGGGCGGGGGGTACCAAAATGTTGATACAGGATCGAACCGTCTTGATTTTCGATCATGAGGACTTCTCCGCAGCAGGGGCTTTACAGGCCGGGGCCTGACGCCCGCCCACCGGGCAGATGGGGCCCGGCGCAAGGTAAACCGCTATAGGGTGCCATAAAGAACCGGCGGGTGGCGAAAAAATACGTCAGAAAACACGATATTCATTGTGGTTAAGCGTAGTAATTATGCCTGCAGCCGTCATTCTTCATCAGGAAGGAGAGAGGGCCGGGCGGCCCCCTTCCTTCAGGTTACTCAGTCAGCAGGAAGCTCTGTTTTTTCACATCCTGTGAGTCGAGGCCGATAAAGACATTAAACCGCCCCGGTTCCGAGACCCAGTTCAGCTGGTTGTTGAAGAAGCGCAGCGCCGTCTCATCGATCGGGAAGGTTACCACCTGCTGCTCACCGGGCTGAAGGTTAATCTTCTTAAAGTTCTTAAGCTCTTTAACCGGGCGGGCCAGCGAGGCCGTGACATCCTGCAGGTAGAGCTGCACCACCGTGGCCCCGGCCCGGTCGCCGGTGTTTTTCACCGTGACGCTGGCCGTGATCTGGCCTTTATGGTTCAGCGAGCCGCTGGAGAGCGTAATGTCTGACACGCTGAAGCGGGTGTAGCTCAGGCCGTAGCCGAACGGGTAGAGCGGGCCGTTGGTGATGTCAAAATAGCGGGAGGTGTATTTATCCGGCTTATTCGGGTTAAACGGCCGCCCGGTATTCAGCACATTGTAGTAGAGCGGCACCTGGCCCACGGCGCGTGGGAAGGTCATCGGCAGTTTGCCGGAGGGGTTGTAGTCCCCGAACAGCACATCCGCCACGGCGTTGCCGCCCTCGGTGCCGCTGAACCAGGTCTCCAGGATGGCGTCCGCATTGTCATTTTCCCACGGCAGGGCCAGCGGGCGGCCGTTCATCAGCACCAGCACCAGCGGTTTGCCGGTGGCCTTGAGCGCTTTCAGCAGGTCACGCTGGCTCTCCGGGATGGTGATGTCACTGCGGCTGGAGGCCTCATGCGCCATGCCCTGGGATTCCCCCACCACCGCCACCACGACATCAGCACGTTTCGCCACGCTCACCGCTTCATCGATCATCTCCTGCGCCGGGCGCGGATCGTTGACCACTGCCTTATCGTAGGAATTCAGGTAATCCACGATCGCCTGATCGTCAGTGACGTTGGCACCGCGCGCATAGAGCAGGTTGGCCTTGTTCCCGGCCACATTCTGCATACCCTGCCACACCGTGACCGTCTGGGCTGAAACCCCCGCCGCTGACCAGCTGCCCATGATGTCGCGCTGGCTTTTGGCCAGCGGGCCGACCACGGCAATGGTGCCGCTTTTCGCCAGCGGCAGCGTCTGGGCACGGTTTTTCAGCAGCACCATCGCGGTACGGGCCACTTCACGCGCCTCTTTGCGGTGCAGGCGGCTCTCGGCATTGGTGTCTGCCGGGTCACTGGAGGCCGGGCCGAGGTGGCGGTAGGCATCGGCAAACAGCCCCATGTCCCATTTCACATCCAGCACGTCACGCACCGCGCGGTCAATATCCCGCTGGCTGATCAGGCCGTCCTTCAGCAACCCTTTCAGATAGAGGCCATACATATTATCGGCCATGTCCATATCGACCCCGGCTTTGAGCGCCATTGCCGCCGCCTGCCGGTTATTTTCCGCCACGCCATGTTTGACCAGCCCGCCGATGGCCCCGTGATCGCTGACCGTCACGCCTTTGAAGCCCCACTGTTTGCGCAGGATGTCGTTCAGCAGCCAGCTATTGGAGGTGGCCGGCATAGCGTTCACCGCATTCAGTGAGACCATCACCCCACCGGCCCCGGCATCAATGGCGGCTTTATAGGGCGGCAGGTAATCCTGGAACATTTTAGGCAGTGACATATCCACCGTGTTGTAGTCCCGGCCGCCTTCCGCTGCGCCGTAGGTGGCGTAATGTTTCACGTTGGCCATGATGTGGCCGGGCGCGGAGGGGTCATCCCCCTGATAGGCTTTCACCAGCACATCGGCCAGCCGTGACGTCAGGTAGGTGTCTTCACCGAACCCTTCTGAGACACGCCCCCAGCGGGCGTCACGCGTGATGTCCACCATCGGTGAGAAGGTCATGTTCAGGCCGTCTGCGGCAGTTTCAATGGCGGAAATGCGCCCGCTCAGCGCCACCGCGTCCATGTCCCAGCTGGCGGCCAGGCCCAGGCTTATCGGGAAAATGGTGCGCTGGCCGTGTACCACGTCATAGGCGTAGAACAAAGGGATCTTCAGGCGGCTGTGTTGCACCTGATCCTGCATGCGGCGGATGTCCGGCTTGGTCACGGTGTTGAACATCCCGCCCACTTTCCCGGCACGGATGTCTGCCATGATCGCCTCTTTCGGGTACTCCGGCCCCACGGTCACCAGATTGAGCTGGCCAATTTTTTCATCCAGCGTCATCTGCTTCAGCAGATGGTTAATAAAGGCGGTTTTTTCCTTTACCTGATATTGGGGCGCGGGCGGAACCGGCTCCGCATAAACGGGTGACACTGCCAGGCAAACCAGAATGCCAAGTAAACAACGCTTATTCATTACTCATCCTTTGAATACGTAAAGCCGGTGGGGGTGCCCTGCACAAAACGGCCCGGAGCTGCCTGCCCGGTGGCGTGGTGTGAATCTAATATGTCGTTCAAGCCGTTAGCAACTGATATCACGATGTATCAGAAGTTTACACCCAACTTTGCGAGGCATTACGAAAAAAGGGCGCTGCGCATAAAGCCGCAGTCGCCCTGAAAGCAAAGGGAGTAAAGAGAGGCGCTTACCAGGGCACCTGCCCATCCTGGAAGAAGAACCCGCCCGTGGGGCCGTCCGCTCCCTGTACGGCATAATGCACGATGGCTGCCGCTGCCTCAGCCGGTGCTAACGGGCCGCTGTGCTGGTTAAGATCGGTCGCGGTAAAGCCGGGGTTAACCGCATTCACCCGGAAGCCTTCCGCTTTCAGCTCTTTTGCCAGCAGTACGGTAAACGCATTCAGGGCGGTTTTGGAGGAGTTGTAACTGAAGATATTGACCCCGTGGTAGGCAAAGTCGGGGTAACTGTGCAGGGCAAGTGACCCCAGCTCACTGGAGATATTGAGGATATTTTTCTGTTCACCTTTACGCAGCAGCGGCAGGAAGGCCTGCGTGACCCTCACCGGGCCGAGCACATTCACTTCATAGGTCGCCCGGATGTCATCCAGCTTCACCTGGCTGGGCGGCGCGGCATCCGGCGCGATGCCGGCATTATTGATCAGCAGATCCAACCGGCCGGCACGGGCTTCTACCTGGGCGGCGGCGGCGTCAACTGAGGCACCGTCCGTGACATCCAGCGCCACGAACTCAACCTGACCGGCGCTTTCCAGCTCCGCCTGCGCCTCTCTGCCGCGCGCGGCATCCCTGCAGCCCAGAAACACATGGTAGCCCTGCTGTGCCAGTTGTCTGGCAATCTCTTTGCCGATGCCTTTGTTAGCGCCGGTCACCAGCGCGAAACGTGAAGTGTTCATTTTTTACTCCTTCTGGGGTGAGTCGTTATACTATGAAACCTCCTTCACCTTTAGAATTCGCATTCCATGAAATCTGATAACCTCCAGCTACAGCCCCGTAAAATGCCGGTTCAGTCGCGATCGGCCGCCACCGTTGACGCGATTCTGGAAGCCACCCTTCAGGTTTTGATGGCCGAAGGGCTGGAGCGCTGCACCACCACCCGGGTCGCTGAGCGCGCCGGCGTCTCCGTCGGGACGCTCTATCAATACTTCCCTCATAAACAGTCGCTGCTGAACAGCTTGCTGACGCGCCATCTCCATGACGTCAGCCAGGCGGTGATCGCCTGCTGCAGGGAACAGCACGGCACCGCGCTGCAGCCGATGGTCAGGGCGCTGATCGGCACGTATATCGGGGCGAAACTGGCGCGGCCTGAGGCCTCACGCGCGCTGTATATGATTGCCATGGCCCACGGCGGCGAGGAGATCCTTCAGCAAGTGCAAGGCAAGATGTGCCGGGCAGTCAGCGCATTGCTGGCAAGCGCCGCAGACGCCTCCTTTGCCCAGCCGGATACCGTGGCAGTGATACTGGTCAGCGCCCTGGCCGGCGCGCTGTGCCACGCCGTCGGCAGCGACCCGTCAGCCACCACGCTGGAGGCGATGCATCAGCATTTGAATACATTAGGGTATGGGTATGTGAGGGCGTATGCGGTGGGGGGCAATTATGATGCCGCCATTTCATCGCCACTTTGATTTTGCAAAATAAAAAAGCCACCGTGAAAGGTGGCTTAATCATATGATTTTAAAAGTAAAATTTGGTGGCCCCTGTTGGGTTTGAACCAACGACCAAGCGATTATGAGTCATATGAATAGCTTGTTTCATCATTTTCCACCTTTAACCATGTCTGCCTGTTAAATGCTATAAAACAGTAAGTTATGCATTTTTCCTTCGTTTCATGTTGTTCCGGATATTTGCTTTCAGTATCATCCTTACGTCACCTGCTACATCACCCAGAAAACGGCAGTAAAACATTTTTCGTAAGGACTCTCTTTTGGCAGACAATTTAACGGACTCAATGGTGCGCGGCCTAAAAGCTCGCGATTCGGCTTATCAGGTATGGGACAAGAGTGGTGAGCGCGGAGCAGGGCGTCTGGGCGTAAAAGTTGAGCCCTCCGGGCAGCGAGTTTTCTACTATCGCTACTACTGGGATGCTAAGCGCTACTTTATTCAGTTGGGTCGTTATCCTGAAATGTCGTTAGCTCAGGCTCGTCAGCTTGCGAAAGGTTATGCCGGTACGCTGAAGGAAGGGAAGAACCCTAAGGTCGAAAAGGCTGAACAGGAAATCGCGCTGGAAAAGCAAAAGCGTGCCGAACAGTTAAAGGGCAGCATCGAGCAGCTTATTCAGGGCTACACCAACAAAATGCGGGAAGATGGGAAACGGACATGGCAGCAGGTGCTGTACCGTCTGGAAAAAGAAACCTATTCCTTTATCGCCAAAGATACGAAGGCTAACGAAGTCACACCGCTACATATCAAACAGATTCTGTCCGCTATCATTCAGCGCGGTGCGAGCGTTGAAGCAAACCGTGTCCGCTCTTATCTGATGGCGGCGTTCAATTATGGTCTTAAAGCGGATAACGATCCGGCCAACCACCAGCAGAACGTGATGTTTGGGCTTGAGATGAACCCGGTGAGCGTCATCCCTAAACAGTCTGCAGCAGAGAAAGCTGGAACCAACTGGTTAAAGTTGAATGAGCTGCAACAGCTGATGGGTGAGTTCCCCAAAACGCCAAGCGTCGGCAGCACGGTGAGCTTGCTGCTTAATTTATGTGTTTATGCTGGTGGTCAGCGCCCGCATGAACTGGCTTCCAGTCGATGGGACGCCGTGAACTGGGAAGAGAAAACTCTATTAATTGTTGCTGACGTGTCGAAGAACAAGCGCGACCATTTGGTACCGCTAACGGACTCAGCTGTGGAAATTCTGGAAAAGTTGAAGAAGGAAAATATTAACGATAGTCCGTTCATCTTCCCGCAGCGACTGGATGCGGGTAAGCATCTGCGAACCGACAGTTTTGCACAGGCTATCATCTACTATCGCGAGCATTTCCCTGACAATCCGGTGTTTGTTGCAAGGGATTTACGACGAACCTGTAAAACGCTGATGGGCGAAATCGGTGTCTCGAAAGAGCTGCGCGACCGCATTCAAAACCATGCTTTGCAGGATGTCAGCTCGAAGCACTATGACCGTTATGATTATCTTAGCGAGAAGCGTAAGGCGCTGGAGCTATGGGAACGGCGAGTCAACAGGGTTGAGCAAGCCACAAGCAATGTGGTTAATTTATTTAGATGATTGTTTTAGAGAGATCTGGAGGTCCATATGAGTTTTCATAGTGAAGGGTTATAAGAAGTTGCTTGGTATCTCTCCCGCTTCGGCAAGGAGAAACCGCCTGCCTTACTGGGCGTTAGTAGCTGGAAAGATGCCTGTGCTCTTTTTTATCCATCTTTCGGGGAGGGTAAAAACTCAAAGGAGTTTTACAATAGCCTAAAAAATTGTAGAGATCGCTTCGATTCTTGGCTAAGCGATATAAGGGTTGGTTGGCGAAATGAAGATAGATCACCTCGCGAACTACCCGCCGCTTACAAAGCAGCAATGGAGAGAATGGAAAAGCTCACTACAGAGCAGGTTGAGGAAAAATACTGTCCTACATAGCAGCGGAGGATATTTATGAAGAAGGGAGGGACATTCAGGCAATAAAATCTGATTTAAGCCTTGATGACACCACTCGCAAGCAATTGTGTCCTGCCACCAGATGGTGGTTATCTGTTCACGCTTGGTTCTGACGCTGATATTGCTGGCACAAAGAAACAGTAGCCAAAGCATTTCTGCAGTGAGCTATTTCGCTTCTGGAGAGACGCTGGCCAGCTGTTCTTTAAGGCGATGCATAAAGTTGCCTTCAAGCTCTAGCTGGCTGTTGACCACATCGCGCTCAATTTCGACCAGATGCTGACTGTCCCACAGGTTTTTATTGCTGAAAAGTGAACCGCCATTAATCAGGCAACGTTGCCGCCATTCACTGGCTGCTTCTAAAATTTGGTCTACTTGTTCTTCACCGGTATAGCGGCTCATCCTTGTTATCCTTTTTTAAATACTGAGAAAATTACGAAGCTAACTGATTCGATATGATCCATCGTCCATTCGTTTGCCATCAGTTTCAGCATCTCTTTCAAACATCATACGGATGCTTGTTTCTAAAATATCTCCACTCGCCTCAGACTTGTCTTTTCTTAAAGCTGCCTGTAGCTGTGAGATGTCACCGGCACTGTCACCCATTGGCCAGAGGGCCGCTCGCGCTAAGCTTCGTTTGCGTGACATAAGCCCTTGGAGTAAACAGTCGAAAGAGTGTTCCTGATAGCCAGCATGTATGGCCATTGGCATATGGATTTGGACTGGGTGCTGCTGGCCGATACGATGTACACGGTCATTACATTGCTCTTCAACAGCAGGGTTCCACCACCGAGACAGGTGAATGACATGTGTTGCGGCAGTCAACGTTAAACCCGTTCCGGCTGCTTTAGGGCCGAGCACCAGCAAGTCAAAGCCACCATCTTGCTCAAGATGGCGCTGGAATCGGCGCACAATAGCCTGACGCTTCTGAATGGGCGTGTCGCCGTTAATATGATCAATATGCTTAAGCCCGAATTCCTGGCGAGCCAGTTCCATAAATCGGAACTGCATCTTGCGGTGTTCGATGAAAACCAGAACCCGCTCACCTTTTGCTTTAATGCGATGCAGAATCTCAAAGCATGCATTTAGACGAGCAGATGCATCGATAAAACTCTGATTGTCGCCGCTCATTTCCATGGCCGGATGTACTGAAACGCCGCGGATATGCTGCAGCATTTTAAGTGCAGCGCCGGGACCGCCCTGAGAAAGTTTTAACCGGGCTGTTTCGTAGGCAATCGCTTGTCCTTCCGGCATCAGGCGCGGATGAAGAAAGCGTGTTTTTGCAGGCAGCTCTTTCGCAACATTTTCTTTTAAACGGCGAAACGCTAAAGGTGGCAGTTGATTGCGAGGTTCAAAGACTTGCTGATAGAGCTGAAGCATATTCTGTTCATCAGGTTCGCTATACAGGCTGTTGAAATTACGCAACGTATCCAGAGAACCAGGGGCCAATTGATCCATGACCGCCCATAGATCGGCCGTGGTATTTTCAATCGGTGTGCCTGTCAGGCCAATTCGATAGTCAGCATTGACGGCGCGGGCGGCGCGGGCTCGTAGCGAGTCAGGATTTTTGACCGCCTGTATTTCATCAAATACCACGGCCGAGAAATGGATCTTCGCAAAAGAGTGCTGGTAATTAGTCAGCGTTGTATAGGTCGTTAATATCCAGAAACGATGGCCTTTTCCCTCCCTGATTGACTCATGCAACTGCTGAAAATTCAGTAAGGTACTGCCATCTTTTGTCTCGACACCTTTAGCATCGAAATTTTTATACTGGCTTAGCGATGAACCATAGAGCGGAAGCAACTGACCAAGCTTTTTGTTATCAGTATGTTGCTCGACCTCCGCTTTCCAGTTTTCCAGCAATGAGGTTGGGGCAACAATAAGTATTGGCCCGCGCTCTTTATTGCTGGCAGTGCTGACGTTATTGTTCTCTTTCAACCAGCGTAGAAATGCGATGGTTTGAAGTGACTTACCTAAGCCTTGCTCATCTGCATTCAAAATGCCTGGCATGCCTGACTTCCATGATGAAAGCTGCAAGCTAAAGCTCTCCAGCTGATGCGGCCGCAATGCTGTTTTAACGCCCGCGGGAAGTTGCTCATCAATAAATACAGGACGTTCTCTAAGGTCAGGCTGCCAGAACAGCTCCTCAAAGTTGTCTTTGGTATCCAGGATCACCGTAGCGGGGGGGAGGCCATTAAATGCAGACGTATCTTCAATGTCTGTTGTTTCCGCTGAACCTTCTATCTCTTTTAGATCAGCTAAACGCTTTTCAAGCGCGCGCAATGTCTCTTCTATGGCTTTAACAGGATGAGACGCGACTTCAACTTCATCCTGAGATGCATCAATGGCATTACGCAACTGATCGCAGACGCTTGCCAGCGCCTGGCTATCCATCGCAGCGATAATGTTGGTCAGGGCATCAGGGATTACCTCAGGCAACCAGTCCGTTTCTCTAGTCATGGGCGCAGAAACAACACCTTTTCGGTAATGCAAAATCCCTTTAACACGTTCAGAATATTCAACGGTTTCGACAAATGCGGGACCTGCTGCAGCTTCAATTGCTTCTTCTTCACCCACATCGTCGAGCCCGTCCAGCTTGCCCGATTGCCTTAAGTATTTTTCAACAGCACTGGTAATCGCAGGACGTGGGTTTTCAATGAAAGCGCGTCGTTCCTCAGGTGAAGACTTTTGCTTCTTCACCATGACATCAAGAATGGGACGAGCGCTGCGGTCAATGACCAGATAATTGCCTTCGCCAACACGGTAAGCGGAAAGCGCTCCTTGAGTTCTGACACGTTGTTGGAACCGACGTAACGTTTGTTCACTTAGCTCACCTGCAGCTTCTCTAACCGCTTCTCCGCTGCTTTCCAGTTCTTCCACGTTCTTACCGGAAAAAGGGACGATTTCGAAATCATCAGCATCATTTGAGCTGATGGAAACAGAAAAACGATCGGCAATGCGGACTTCTAAACCTTGCATAAAGTCGGTCAGCGAGACACGAACAGCGTTGATTTCATTGCCCATTTGCACACCAGGATCAAGGGCCTGGCGGAAGCGCGCCAGCGATTCCCAGTCCGAAGCTTCCCCGCCTCCGGGCGTAAAGTTTTCGGCAACTTCAACAGCTTCCATCATCCACAATGGCAGCCGGCGTAATCCCTGGGATGTGGCTAAAATTGAGCCGGTTCGGCGTGGTATCTGGCGAACACCATTACGTAGCCATTCATGCTGTAAACGAAAAGTATCGCTCCCGAGTGAGCCTTCGATGTCCGTTTTCAATGTCAGATCGACGAGAGGAGGCAGACCCAAAGCTTGTGCTGTTTCGGCATCCAGACGGCCTGCCAACTGATGACTCATTACGATAGTGTCATCACTTATAGTTAAAGGCTCTCCAAATTCTTCTGCCAGCGCTTTCAGATCTGCGATGGCGAAAGCTAAGGCGCGATCCTTCTGTGTCAGACCAGATAAAGTCGTGGGCTGTTGTCTTTTAAACAGGCGATTAACGAAGCTCTGTTTTTCTTCAGCAATATTAAGGGTAATCGCCTTTGCATTATGATTGAAGGTAAAAGTCATGACAGATACTCAATTTGTTCGCGCACTCTATCTTGCCAACCGCTGAAGTGTGGAATCGCAACAGGATTAGGCAGCATGCGGATATGTTCGCAATCGTAGGTCAATTTAAACAGTTCAGGCGCTTTTTTATTATCACTGCTAAAAATATGCACTTTGTAGTTGTGTGAGCCTTCAACCACAATGCAATGTCCAATTTTCAGAATAAGCAATGAGGTATTTTTTCGGCTGCCAGCAACTTGCCGTCCGAAGGTAAAAGTCGCGCTTTCCCGCATAGTTTTTTTTATCGATCTGGCCCGCATATCGGCTTCTGCACTGAAAGCCACCCATGCTGAATCAATTCTGCCCTGATGGTATAAGTTAAGCCAGAACTTGCGCCGAGGTTCCCACATATGGCTGTCTTCAACGTCTGAAACTACATCTAAAAAGAACAGAATATTCTCACGTGTCAGCCAGTTTATAATTAAATTTCGGCAAGCTTCATCTACGCTTCCCCATACGCCGCCTCGACTCAAGCGCGGATCTTCGTACCAGTCCACCAGCGTTTCGGTCAGATAGCGAGAAAGTTCTTCGTCAGGTTGTGTATGCAACCAGTGTGATAACAGTGCGTTGATGGCTTCCGCTGCACCATTCATCAAAGCGCCACTTCTGCCCTCGGGTTTGAGCCAGGCAAGCAGCTTCTCAATAGCAGGTCTTTCATTCAATCCAGGCGCCAGTAATGCTATATAGGCCAGATGAGCGTGCGACATTAAACCGGGATCGTGCGGGCGTGTAATGCCAAACTGTTTAAGCTCTTTCCAGGGCGAATTCATTGCCACCATTTTCTCTGCTAAAACCTGATGTGCCTGGTTAGCATCAAAGAATTCGGGTAGTTGCCCGACAATATCCTTCCACTTATCGCTCATATGTTCGCTGGCGATATCAAGGCAGTTTTTAATTTTGATTGTATGTGCTGAACCCGGTTCATAACTACGGATATAGGCCGATATCATTGCAGAAATAAAGGGCGCCGACTCTGTAACAATGGTTTCCCGCAGATAAAACTCTTGCAGCACCGCAAACTCGCCCTGATCTCTGAATTGTTTATCAAAAACAATCGGTGCGCCTGAACAGATAAAGGACATCTTTACATCATCCCATTCCCAGCGCTCTACATGATCAAGCAGCTTGCGTAACATCTTTTCGCGATCGCGATCGGCAATCTCCTTGACGACATCGGGCCAGCGCTCATGAATGGCTTGGATCTTTACCGTTAAACTTTTTGATACAGCTATTGCTGGCTTTGAGAGGGCTACCGGCTTCTGAAAAACATCGCTCAATTTCATAGCGCGCTCCTCTTCAGGGGCTCGATGAGACTCTTGCGGATGTTTTCAATTTCCGCTGCATTAGCTGGTGTA
>NZ_PJZH01000034.1 GCF_002858715.1 Chimaeribacter coloradensis
GCATCAGGAACGCAGCGGGGTCAAGGGCCTTATCGGGGCTGGTAAAGGTCAGGCGGTAACAGAAGGGCAGGCTCAGCGCCTCCTCGCTGCTCAGGCCCAGGATGTCCAGCTCAGCGGTGCAGCCGCGCACACGCAGCAGATGGTGGCGGTGGTCAAAGAATATCGGCGGGGTAGAGGTGTTCATAAGGCTCCCTGCGTATGCCGGGGCAGAACGCCCGGCATCAAGCGTTGTAGAAAGTGGAGAAAAAAAACAACGCTGAGCAACATAGCATAGAAAAATAAGCATATGAAATACAAAGATATTATGGGTTAAAGGGGAGGTATTTAGCAGAGTGATGAATGAAACGGGTAAAACGAATAAAGAAGAGAGGCGTTGTGACAAAAAAGGCATACCTCCCGGTATGCCTTTTTTGCTTTCAGCGGCTCGCCTCAAATCGGCGGCAGGTTCGGGTCACTGGCATCTTTTTGCTGGCTGGTGCCGGTGCCGGCCACTGACGTGGCACCCAGTTCGGCACCGGTAGTGGGGTTGACCGTCGGGTCGGACTGGGTGCGCTGCGCCATCACCTCGTAGTCCACTTTCTGGTCTTCCGGAATAGTCAGCACGGCCAGGCCGTCGCCGCCGTCCACCGCCGGTTGCGGGTCGGCCACGTAGTTGAAGTTCTCATCCGAGTTCCAGCTGCCGCGCACTTCCCCTTCACCCGACATATTAAAGTAGGTGTTGGCGAACTCCGGCACCGGCGGCAGTTTGCCCGGCGGGAAGTTGTTGCGGATGGCGTAGAGCGCTTTCTCAAACGAAAGCTGGTGCGCCACTTCACGCGTCATCAGGAAGGAGAGGGCGTCACGTACGCCGACGTCATCCGTCAGGTTGATCAGGCGTTCATAGACGATTTTAGCCCTGGCCTCGGCGGCAATATTGGAACGCAGGTCGGCTGTTGGCTCGCCGATGGTGTCGATGTAGGCCGCCGTCCAGGGCACGCCGGCAGAGTTGATCAGCGGCGGCCCGCCGCCATACAGCACGTTGGTGATGTGGCTGTCATTGCCGTTGCCGGTCAGGGAGCGGTAAAGGTCGGCTTCATTTTGGGTGCCTTCGGCCAGCTCGCCTTTGGCACCTTTGTTCAGCATGGCAACGATGGTGCCGATGATCTCCAGGTGGCTCAGCTCTTCGGTCGCGATGTCCAGCAGCAGGTCTTTGCGCCCCGGGTCATCGTCGCCCAGTCCCTGGGTGAAGTAGCGGCAGGCCGCGGCCAGCTCGCCCTGCGGCCCGCCAAACTGTTCCAGCAACAGGTTGGCAAGGCCGGGGTTCGGCTCGGCGACACGGACGGTGTATTGAAGTGATTTCACATGTTTAAACATTCGCCATCCTCAATGTTCGGGTGATCGGTTTCATGGGCGTGCCTGAAAACCGCATTGTGGTGCTGATATAAACGAGGTGCTCACATAAAGGCTCCGGCCACGGCTGAAGCCGTCGCGGAGGGAGGGGCAGAACTGTGTCAGCGTGCGCCGTAACGGCCGGGTTGACATGCTGGCCGGGCGCACAACACGTATAAGTTATAGAAGCCGGCGGGCAGCGCTGAGGAGAAATGCGATGAAGAAATCATCAATTAAGATATTTCTTAAAAGAAAAAAGAAGATAAAAAATGAGGTGGCCTGCTTTGGTTCAACATAATCATTTGAATAAATTGATTATTTTTTATTGATGCGTCTCAGGCGTGAGGATTTTTAAGGATTTCGTTAAGAAAATTGTCTGAATATTGCACAAATTTATACGCTGATAAGCGGCCTGTACAGCTTTGCCCGGGCAAAAAAAAGCCTGTGGCAGGATGCCACAGGCTGGGAAGGTAAAGGGAAGATTATTCGTTGATGCGCGGGTGCTGCTGGATCAGGTTGGAACGCTTGGCTTCCAGGGCAGCAATCTGCTCATTGATGTCTTCGATTTTGCTCTCGATGTTGTCATGGTGCTCGCGCAGGATCTCTTTCGCTTCGCTGAGGTCAGACGCGGCCGGGGTTGCGCCACGCAGCGGCTTGTTGGCGGTCTCTTTCATGAAGAGGCCGGTCGCCAGGCCGATAAGCGCCACCACCATCAGGTAGTAACCCGGCATATAGAGGTCACCGGTCGCTTCCACCAGCCACGCGGCGGCGGTCGGGGTCAGGCCTGCAATCAGCACCGAGATGTTAAAGGCGCTGGCCAGCGCGCTGTAACGGATGTGGGTCGGGAACATCGCCGGCAGGGAAGAGGCCATCACGCCGGTAAAGGCGTTCAGGATCACCGCCAGCAGCAGCAGGCCGCAGAAGATCAGGCCGGTGGTGTGGCTGGTGATCATCATAAAGCACGGCACTGCCAGCAGCAGCAGCGCGATACTGCCGCCAATCACAAACGGGCGGCGGCCGAAGCGGTCACTCAGCAGGCCCATCACCGGCTGTACAAACAGCATCCCCAGCATCACCGCGATGATGATCATCACGCCGTGGTCTTCCGCATAGTGCAGGTTATGCGACAGGTAGCTCGGCATGTAGGTCAGCAGCATGTAGTAAGTGACGTTGGTGGAGAGCACCAGGCCGATACAGGCCAGCAGGCTGCGCCAGTGGCGGGTCGCGATCTCTTTAAACGAGACTTTCGGGCCGTCACGCAGCCCTTCGCGGTCGCCCTGTTCCAGCTTGTCCACGTGCTGCTGGAACGCCGGGGTCTCTTCCAGCGCGTTACGCAGGTAGAGGCCGATGATGCCCAGCGGCAGCGCGAGGAAGAACGGCAGACGCCAGCCCCAGTCCAGGAAGCGCTCTTCGCCGATCACGGCGGAGATAATCACCACGAGGCCCGCGCCGAGCACAAACCCGGCAATCGAGCCGAAGTCGAGCCAGCTGCCCATAAAGCCGCGGCGGCGGTCAGGGGAGTACTCCGCCACAAAGATCGAGGCACCGGTGTATTCGCCGCCGACCGAGAAGCCCTGCGCCATTTTTGCCAGCAGCAGCAGGATGGGCGCCCAGATACCTATCGAGGCGTAAGAGGGGATTAAACCGATACAGAAAGTACTGACGGACATGATGACGATGGTAATCGACAGGATTTTCTGGCGGCCATATTTGTCACCCAGGGTACCGAAGAACATGCCGCCCAGCGGGCGGATCAGGAAGGGTACGGAGAAGGTCGCCAGCGCGGCGATCATCTGGACGCCGGGATCGGCACCGGGGAAAAAGACCTGGCCGAGGGCGTACGCCACAAACCCGTAGACCCCAAAATCGAACCACTCCATGGCGTTACCCAGGGAGGCTGCGGTAATGGCTTTTCGTAACTTCGCATCATCAATGATGGTTACGTCCTTCAAGCCGATAGGCTTTACTTGTTTCTTACGAAGCTTCATAGCAGAGAGGACCTGTTTTTATGGTTATCAAGGTTTATTGTTTCCGTTGACGCACGATCTTTTATAACAGAAGGATAGACTACAGCGACAGTAAATGGGGTTTTAACGGTTAATGTATAAGCGAAAAAGCGAAATAAATGGCTGATCGGGCAATTAATACACAGCGCAATCCGCTGTCCGGCGGTCTGGCCATTATCCTGCCGATGTCGGCGCAGCATAAAAAAAGGGTAGGCCCAGCGTTAGTGGGTATTTACCGCGCCGCTTTCCCTGCCGCAGGGGCGCACAGCATTATATTCCCACGGCAGCGCGGCGATTATTTATAACCGGTTGCACCATAACGGAAATTAACAGCCGTTATTCGCCAGGCTGAGTGAAGGAATATATTTCCCCTGACGCCACCCGCCCGGCCCCTCTATTTTCACCCCTGCTGACCCCGCGCCGGCTGCCGGAAGAAGGGTAAAAAAGCGTAAAAAAGTGCCCCATAACGGTGACGTCTTTTCTGCGTCACAGGGGCGGATAGTGCGTGGTCATTGAGCGATCTTTTTTTATCGTGCTGGGTTTAGGTTTCTGACGTTATCAGGAATAAAATACCGTTAAATCAATGGCTGAGGTTTTTCTTAGCCTGCTTATGGTGCGGCTTTTAATAAATAACCACGGGTTTGCACATTTTTGGTGAGGTTTTTCAGCAAGGCTGATCCTACTGCCGGGCGAGGCCCGCGCGCTGCCTGAAGGGTAAAGGCCGTAAAAAACTGGCACAGGGGTTGCAAAGGCTTTTTCAGCAAACAATGACTGAACCGGAGCCTTTATGCGATATAGTTCGATAGCGTTGTGTACCCTCTTAGGCAGTATAACCCTCACCCCCAGTCAGGCCGCCGAACCCTTTAAACCGGAACGCATCAGCGTAGAAAAAAATATTGCGCCCGGCCCGAATATTTATGTGCTGGACCAGAACTGGAAAGGGGCGAGCACCATTACCGTCCTCTCTGCCGATGACCTCTCCACCAAAGGAAATATCTCCGCCGGGTTAATCAGCCAGTTCACCTTGTCGCAGGATAAAAAACAGCTTTATACCGCCTCTGTCTATCCCAAACGAATTATGTCCGGCCCGACCGATGCCGTGGTGCAGGATTTTGACATCGCCACGTTAAGCCAAATCAAAGAGATGGAAACCCTGCCGAAAATGGCGCAGGTTGCGCCGTCAATTAACAGTTTCCAGCTCTCGGCCGGGGATAAATACGCCTTTGTGCAGAACGCCACCCCGGCCGCCTCGGTCTCTGTGATCAGCCTGGCGACCGGCCAGCACCTGCTGGAAGTGCCGACACCGGGGTGCTGGGGGATCTACCCCTCGCAGCAGCCGGGGAAATTCAGCGCCCTTTGCGGGGACGGCACTATCGCGACCTACCAGATCGCTGACGATGAGAAGAACTACCAGGCCGCCAAAAGCGCGAAACTGTTCGACAGCGACAAAGATGCCCTGTTCATCGCCGCGCAGCGGGACGGCGACCGCCTGATGTTCACCTCCTTCACCGGCAACATGGTGGTGGTGTCGGACAAAGAGGCCACCGCCACCTTGCAGGAGACGTTCAGCTATACCCAGGGCATCAAGGGCCATTGGGTGCCGGGCGGCTTCCAGGTGCTCGCCTATAACAAACCCACCAACCTGATGTTCGTCACCATGCACCCCAACGGCAAAGAGGGCAGCCACAAAGATGCGGCCAAAGAGGTGTGGGGCATCGACATGGCGAGCCACAAGGTGGTGACGCGCTTCAAAGTGGATAACCCGATCGCGCTGGCGGTCAGCAACACGGCGCAGCCGCAGCTCTTTACCCTCAAAGACAATGAAGAGGGCGAGGGCGGCACGGTCACCCAATACCACTTTAGCAGTGATAAAAACGTCACTGCCAAAAAGCAGGGCAGCGTGAAGGGGCTGGGGGATTTCAACGTGATGCTGCGGGTGGATAACTGATGGCCGCCCTCTCCGGCATGCTGCACGTCAGTGTGCTCACCTTCCTGACGCTGCTGTTCAGCCAGGCGGCGCTGCATAAGCTCAGCGACCTGCGGCGCTTCTCCGGCTACGTGGCGGATTACGGCGTGCTGCCGCCGCGCCTGACGCTGCCGGTGACCCGGCTGCTGGCGGGTGCCGAAGCACTGGCGATTGCCCTGGCGCTGATCCCGGCGGCCTCGCAAACGGGGCTGGTGCTGATGGGCGCGCTGCTGGCGCTCTATGGCGGCGTGATGCTGCTGGCGCTGCGCCGCGGCAAACGCCGCATCGACTGCGGTTGCGGCGGCGTGGCCCAGCCGCTCTCCCGGCTGCTGGTGGTGCGCAACGGCCTGTTGCTGGCGCTGGCGGCGCTGGCCGCCCTGACCGGACACGCGCCGGTGGCCCTGCCCAACCTGGCGGTGGCGATGGTCGGCGGCGTGCTGCTGTGGGCCAGCTACCAGCTGCTTGAGCAACTGTTGCGCCTGCACAGCCTGCGCGCCGCCTTAACCCCGGACGCTGTTAACCCCTGACCCTGAGGTGCCCATGACGACCCTGATCCTTTTTATGCTGGCGCTGCTGACGGTGCTGGTGGCCGTGCTGATTGTCGCCTTCTTTGCCCTGTCGCGGCAGGTGGGGGTGCTGTTTGAGCGCATCACGCCGGTGGGCGCGATGATCAATGACAACGGCCCGGCGATAGGCGACGCCTCCCCGCAGTTTACGCTGCAAAGCCTGAACCACGGCCCGGTGGCGATTGGCGGTGTGCAGCCGAAAAGCACGCTGGTGTTCTTCCTCTCGCCGACCTGCCCGATCTGCAAAACGCTGCTGCCGGTGGTGAAAAACCTGCGCCGCGCCGAAGGTGCCTGGCTGAATATCATCCTCGCCAGTGACGGCGACAGTGAAAAACAGCGCGCGTTTATCCAGCAGCAGCAGCTTGGCGACATTCCCTATGTGCTGTCGCAGGAGCTGGGCATGGCGTGGCGCGTGGCGAAACTGCCGTTCTCGGTGCTGATCAGCCCGCAGGGCATCATCACCGCCAAAGGGCTGATCAACAGCCGGGAGCAGTTCGAAAGCCTGTTTAACGCCCACGAGAGCGGCATCGAATCGATCCAGGCCTACAGCCGCAAGCCATCTTTGACCGCGAACCCTTAACTGGCAGGAGACTATGATGAAATTTCTGACCTCTTTACTCGCATCCCTTGATGCGCTTTCCGAGCGCAAAATGCGCGATTCGGCCCGGCGGCTGGGGCGGCGCAGCTTCCTCGCCAAAACGGGCGCGGTGCTGGTCGGCACCGGGCTGATGCCGCTGCTGCCGTTTGACCGCTCCATGGGCAAGGCGTTTGCCGCCGCCCCGGCCGATGACCCGGCCTCCTGTGACTACTGGCGCTACTGCGCGCTGGACGGCAACCTCTGCTCTACCTCCGGCGGCAGCATGACCAGCTGCCCGCCCGGCGCGGAGGCCTCCAAAGTGGCGTGGGTCGGCACCTGCCGCAACCCGCATGACAAAAAGGACTACCTCGTCTCCTATAACGACTGCTGCGGCAAGGCCACGGTGGCGAACTCCACCAGCTGCTTCACCAGCCAGGGCGAGCGCCCCGGCTACCGCATGGGGCTGCACAACGACATCAACTGGTGCATGGCGAATACCAACAAAGGCTACCACTGCACGGTGGCGACACTGGTGGGGGTCGCCAATGAGTAAACCGCTGATGCTCGCCGCGCTGCTGCTCTGCGCGCCTGCGGCCTGGGCGGACGGCCACGCCGCCTTTGAGGAGAACTGCGCCAGTTGCCACGGCGCGGATGCCGAAGGGATCGAGGGGCTGGCCCCGCCGCTGCACAATGCCGATCTGTGGAAAACGCTGGGCGACAACCGGCAGGCCTATATCGCCGGGGTGGTCACCGGCGGTATGAGCGGCACGCTGACGTCCAAAGGCAGCACCTATGAGGGGCTGGTGATGCCGCCGCTGGGCTACCTCGACACCGCCACGCTGGTGGAGATCACCCACTATGTGCTGAACGAGGTGAACCAGGCGGGGGACGGCCCCTCCGCGGCGCTGATCACCCAGTACCAGGCGAACCCGCCGGAGCACGCGGCGCTGCGCAAACTCAGGAACGGGGGGTAAGCATGCCGGGCAAACAGAGACGCACAGGCTGGGGCGTGCTGCTGCTGTCGCTGCTGCCGCTCTTTGCCCAGGCTGAAAAGAACACGCCGTGGCAGAATTACGTGTTGCGCTGCTCCGGCTGCCACGATATGGACGGCTCCGGCTCAGTCGCGGGGGGCATTCCCCCGCTGCCCGGCTTCCTCGGTACCTTCACCAACGACCCGGCCGGGCGGCTCTACCTGATGCATGTGCCGGGCATCGTCGCCTCCAGCCTGGACAATGCCCAGCTCGCCGAGCTGATGAACTTCCTGAATGAGAAATGGGGCGATCCGCAGGGTTATCCGGCGTTTACGCCGCAGGAGGTGAAAACCCTGCGCGACACCCCGGTCGCGGATGTGGTGAAATACCGGCGGCAGCTGGTGAAGCGCTACCTGAAAGAGGGCATGAAAACTGCCGATTACCCCTGGCCCTGAGTGGCCGGACACGCTCTGGAACCCTTTATGCATCGACGCCATTTTCTGAAATGCGGCCTGACGGCACTGGCGGCAGGCAGTCTGCCGCGCACGCTGATGGCCCACCCCCATGCGGTGATGGACCACGCCGCGCCGGTCGCCGCCACAGAGACCCCGGCCCTGCTGCCCGCCGGCCGTTTGCCCGCCGGGCAGGCGCTGCTGCCGTTACCGCGGCTGCGCAACGAGGCCACCAAACCGGGCACCTTCAGCGGCACGCTGGTGGCAGAGCCGGGCAGCGCCCAGCTCACCACGGATGGCCCCGCCACCGCCTGCTGGCGCTATAACCAGTCACTGCCCGGCCCGCTGATTGAGCTGGAAGAGGGCATGGAGGTCAGCCTCACCTTTATTAACCGCCTGCCGGAGCCGAGCACTATCCACTGGCACGGCCTGCCGGTGCCGGCCGATCAGGATGGCGGGCCGGATGACCCGGTCGCGCCGGGCGGCACCCGCGTTTACCGCTTCACCCTGCCGCCGGGCAGCGCCGGTTCTTATTGGTATCACCCGCACCCGCACCAGGGCGTCTCCGGGCAGATCGCCCGCGGGCTGGCCGGGGCGATTATCGTGCGTGCGCCGGGCGATCCGCTGGCGGCGCTGCCGGAGCAGCACTGGGCGATCAGCGACCTGCGGCTCGATGCGCAGGCGCAGATCCCGCCGCACAGCTACGGTGACTGGGTGGACGGGCGGGAAGGGGAGAACGTGCTGATCAATGGTCAGTATCGCCCGGCCCTCGCCCTCAGCACCACCCACCGGGTGCGGATCTGGAACATGTGCCCGGCGCGTTATCTCAACCTGTCGCTGCCGGGGTGTGAGTTCGTCCCGGTCGGCAGTGACGGCGGCCTGCTGGAGAAAGTCTTGCCGGCGCAGGCGGCGATCCTGCTCGCCCCCGGCGAGCGGATGGAGGTGCTGGTCACCGGCGCAGACGGCCACAGCACACTCAGCCTGTTGCCCTATAACCGCCACCCGATGATGTCACCGCCACCGCAGGCTGCCCTGGAGATCGCCACCGTCACTTATCAGGCGGCACCGCAGCCGGTGAGTGAGGGCGTCGCCCTGCGCACCATCGCGCCGCTGGGCGAGCCGGGCAACCTGTTGCGCGCGGTGATGATGGAAAAAATGGCCGACATCATGAAGAACAAGGGGCAGACGCCGCCGCGCGCCTTCCTGATCAACGGCAAAAGTTTCGACATGGCGCGGGTTGACCTCACCAGCAAAGCCGGGGTGGTGGACCGCTGGGAGATCATCAACGCCACGACCATGGATCACCCGTTCCATATCCACGGCGGCCAGTTCCAGGTGATCGAGCGCCAGTACCTCGGCAAGAAAAGCGCCCCGGCCTGTCTGGCGTGGAAAGACACCGTGAACCTGCGCCCCGGCGAAATTGTCCGGCTGCTGATGCGGCAGGAAACGCCGGGGATGCGCATGTACCACTGCCACATCATTGAGCATGAAGAGCTGGGCATGATGGGGATGCTGAAGGTGAGCTGAGCGCGCCGGGGGTGCCGCGCCCGGCAGGCATCGCCATCAGCGTTTTCAGCGCCTCGACGCTCATCGGTTTGCCGAGCAGGTAGCCCTGCGCCTGGTGGCAGTTGACGCGCAACAGCTCGTCAAGCTGGGCGGAGGTCTCGACCCCTTCGGCGGTCACCGTCAGGGACATCGCCCGGCCCAGCCCGACCACAGACTGGATAATCGCCTGGCTGCTCTGGCTGCCGTCGAGGTTGGCGATAAAGCTGCGGTCGATTTTCAGGCCGTCAAACGGGTAGAGGCGCAGGTAGCTCAGGGAGGAATAGCCGGTGCCGAAGTCATCCATCGACAGGCGGATGCCGAGCGCCTTCAGCCCTTGCATAATCACCAGCGCCTGCTCCGCGTCTTCCATCATTACGCTTTCGGTGATCTCCAGCTCGACCCGCGCCGGGCGGATGCCGGTCTGCTGCAACACGTTGCTGACGCGGGCGATCAGGTCGCCGCAATAGAACTCCACCGGCGACAGGTTGACCGAGATAATAAAGTCATCCTCCCACTGGGTCGCTTCCCGGCAGGCGGAGAGCATCACCCAGTCGCTGATCGGCACGATAAGCCCGGTCTCTTCCGCCACCGAGATAAAGTTCGCCGGGCTTTGCAGCCCCCGGCTGGGGTGGTTCCAGCGGATCAGCGCCTCCGCCCCGGCCACGCGCATCCCGTTCAGTTCAAAGCGCGGCTGGAACTCCAGGAAGAATTCGTGACGGCGTAACGCCTGCCGTAAATCTGTCTCTATCTGGCGGCGCTCGAGAATGCGCTCGTTCATCTCATTGACGTAGAACTTCCAGTTGTTGCGCCCGGCCGATTTGGCCTCATACAGGGCGATGTCGGAGTAGCGCAGCAAATCGTTGGCCAGGGTGCCGTTCTCCGGGCAGAAGGCGATGCCGATGCTGACCCCGACGCTCAGTTCATGTTCGCCAATCACGATGGTGGCGTTGATCGCGTCGATAATGCGGCGGCAGAGCTTCTCGGTGCTCTGCCGGGTGCCCGGCTCAATGGCGAGGATGATGAACTCGTCCCCGCCCATGCGCGCCACCAGATCGCACTGGCGGATGCACTTTTTCAGCCGGGCAGCGATCTCATTAAGTACCTGGTCGCCCGCCGCATGGCCCAGGGTGTCGTTAATCGGCTTGAAACGGTCGAGGTCGAGGCTGAGCACCGCCATCTTTTTGGCCTCCGGCATCACGCCGAGGCTGGCCTGTAAAAAGTTCTGCATATGGCTGCGGTTGGCCAGCCCCGTGAGGCTGTCATGCAGTGACAGGTATTCGATATGCGCTTTCGCCTCCACCTCTTCCGTGATGTCACACACCGTGCCGCGGTAGCCGACGACCCGGTGGCCCGAAAGGATCGCCCGCACCGACAGGCTGCAATGGCGCGTCAGGCCGATGCGGTTTTTCAGCCGGCACGGCAGCGGCTTGCGCATCCCGTGGCTGCTGTCGGCGTCAAACGCGCCCTTCTCAAAGGCGTCGAGATCGTAGTTGATCAGCTGGTGGAACGGCTTGCCCAGCCACTCCGCGGCGGTGTAGCCGGTCATGCAGACAAAGCGGTCAGAGAGGTAGATCAGCTCCTGCCGGGCGTTGGTCTCCCAGATCCAGTCGGAGCTGCCCTCAATCACATGGCGCAGCCGCTCTTCACTGATCGTCAGCGAAAGCTGGATGGCATCAAGCCGTTTCGCAGCGTGGTAGAGCCGCGCCTTGAGGCGGTTAAACGCCAGGCAGAACAGCGTCGCGAGCAGGATCAGCAGCGGGAAAATGGTTTTCAGCAGATCGTTGCCGGGGTACTCCGCGTCCCAGCGCAGGCTGAACGGGGTGCCGCCGCTGGAACTCAGGGTAATAAACGGCTCCCGCAGGTTCTCGCCGGGCGTGGTGGTATCGAGCCGCAGGTTATGCAGGTCAAAATCGCGGTCGAGGGATTTCAGCTTATCGGCGTCCAGCACAAAGGCGTAGATCAGTACCGAGAGGTGCGGGTAATCGGTGTAACTGCTGTCAGGCCGGATCACCGCCGCCGAGACAATCGCCGGGTCGCCGTTAATTAAAAAATAGTCCGAGGCATAGCTGTCTTCGGCGGATCTCGCCTGCGCCAGTTTAACCAGGCGTTTCAGGTCGCCTGTCAGCCAGGTCGCGGCCTGCTGTTGCGAAATTTTGCCGTTAATTAACGCGTACCGGGTCTGGAGATCGGGCGTCACAATAAACACCCCTTCCAGATTATATTGGGCAAACAGCGACGGGCCGATATTATCGCGGGCGTAAGCCCAGTCGAGATTAATCGTCTGTTGGGTATTGCGGTAAGCATCCCCCCAGAAGGCGTAATCTTTTAATACGGTGCCGACTTTGTCCTGTAAATTCTGCATCGCTTTCACGACATCGACTTTACTGTGTTCAATTTGCCGGCTGTTCTGTTGGCAGACGATATAAAACAGCGCGGCGCAGGTGATCAGAAAAAGCAGGCCGCTCAGCAGGGCAAATTTTTTTATCGCCCGCTGGGGCAGCATAAAATAACTCACCACGGGTGTGGAGGTATCAGGGTCGGCTGAAAATGGCAGCATTCGGGGTCTTTTCCTGTCATGGGGCTTCACCGATCGTTATCGGCCCGGGCAGAAAAAGGTTGAAAGTTTACCGGGGGAATTATTTTTTCTGGTTTAGAATCAGGCGCGTGCTGCGGCGGGAAAAAACACCGGCGAAAACTATCTCAAATTACCCTGTCACGGCACGGGGAAATACACCGCGACTTAACGCAAACCCCACGGAAATAACGCGGGAAGCAGGCCGGGCAACCCCGGCCTTCACAGGTTACCCTGCTGTCAGAGGGAGATTTCCTGATGGTTATTCTGGTCATCCCAATAACTGATGCGCTGCGCGGTCACTTTAATTAACAGCAGGTCAGGCGTGTCGATGCCCTGCGGGAACCATTTTTCCACGTCCGGCGTCCAGTACTCTTTCAGCGCCTCTTTCTCACGGATCAGCGCAGACTCCCCCTGGATGGCGATAAACAGGCTGGGCTTATCCGAGGATTTGGCGGTGACATAATTCAGCGTAGTGGTGGCGTCGTTTTCAATATCCGCGACGATCTGGTTATCTTCCGTGGTAAAGAAGTAGGCGTCGCCGTTGTATTCCACATTACGGTTGTTGCTCATCGGGCGGCTGGCGATGGTACCGCCTTCGCTCAGGGTAGAGAACATCGCGTAATCGATATCTTTAATCGCTTTGGACAACTGGGAAAGGCTGACCTGGCTCATCGTAAACTCCTGTTTATCTGTTATTGGTCACGTTATTAAAGGCTAGTAGACGAAAATAGCCGTGTCCAACAGCGGGCTTACAACGAAAAGGTATAACGTGCGGCAGAGAACGGGAAAAGCCCGGCGGCACAGGGCGCGCCGCCGGGCCTGCGCCTTATAACGGCATGAAGGTGTAGCCCTGGTGTTCCAGCACGGTGACGGTGGTCAGGCCGGAGAGCGCCTGGGTCACGCTTTTGTCCACCCAGGAGGTGTCGAAGTGGTGGGCCGCCACGGACTGGTCACACACCGAGACATCCACGCCTGCCTTGCGCAGCTTCTCAATCAGCGGCAGGTTCGGGTTATCGATGCCGTTGATCTTGTGGTACTGCTCGTTATTCAGGGTGGCCGGGGTCGCGCCGCCGGTGAGGATAGCCACGAATTTCAGCTGGTCCAGCGGCACACCGGAGCCGACATAGAGGTTCACGGCGCGCGCAACGCGATCCAGCCCTTCGTTGATCTGTGCCGGGCCGACTTCCTGCTTGTTCACAAAGAAGACGATCTTGTACGGGTCGCCATTCCCGGCGGTCGGCTTGTAGGCCACGTTGTCAAAGTTGTGAACCGGGCCGTACCCTTCGATGGTCGGCGTCACCCAGAACGCCGGGTCATCTTTCGGGGCGGTCATGGCGTGGTATTTGTCGACCAGGGCCGGGGTTTTCATCACAGCGGCACTGACGACGGCGCTGACGATGGCAGCAGTGATTAAGGTAGAAGCCAGACGCATAGTTTTCTCCAGGGAAATAATAAGCAGGGCACAAGCGTTTTCCGGCAGCCAATGAGCCTGCCGGTCGGTAGCCCGGTACGAGTGTGGGGGGATTTATAGCACAGTGATTTGCGACATTAATCAGTCTGGAAAAGAATCAGAATAAGATTAGAGGGATACATAATCAGCGCTTATTGGACGAAAAAACCCAAGGCCGGACGGGCGGCCTTTCAGGGTAAAGTTGTGTAAAAAAGTGGTAAATTTATCTGATAGGTAACTTTTCCGAATAAAACCAGCCAACACCCCTGAAACGGGTCAACGCCGCGTAAGATTACCGGCCAACGGCCACCCACTGCATCTCCACACAGGCGTAGGCGCGACGGGCGCGGGCTGAAAAGTATTCGCTGTCACGCACACGGGTAAATCCCTGGCGCAGGTAAAACCCGGCGGCATTGGGGGTGGAAGAGAGCGTCAGCCCCGGAAAGCCACGCCGCTGCGCCTCCTGTTTGATCGCCGTTAAAATCGCCGTGGCGTACCCCCGGCCTTCATGCCCGGGCAGGGTAAAGATCGCCTCAACGCTCTGCTGCTGTAAATCCAGAAACCCGGTCGCCACCAACCGCCCCTCCGCCTCCATCACATAAAACGGGTTCTCCTCTATCGCCCGGTAGTAACCGGCAGGCATCACATCCGGCGTAAAGGCCGCCAGCGCGTCGGCGTCATACACATCGCGGCAGCCGTGGCGCAGTGCCAGATTGCGGATAACCCAGGTCTCTTCTGCATCTTCTGCGTGTGCCAAACGAATCCCCATTGCTCCCCCTTGTGATTTTCCTTACCAGCCTGATGGGACAGTAGCCGGGCGTGCGCAACAGGGCAATATGCCGTTAAGTTTTTGTAAAAGCAGGCAACGCCTGACGCAGGCTTAACTACCCTTTAAACAGGTGTAAAAACAGTGGCGAACAAGAGGAGATGACATGGCGGACAATGCGCAACAGGAAGAGATGATCTATCAGGCCTCGGCCCCGGCAGACCGCCAGGCGGCGGCGCTGGTCAGCAAAATGACGCTGGATGAGAAGATCATGCTGGTACATGCGCCGCTCGGCTTTCCGCTGGAAGCGGGCAAGGGTAAACCCGCCGGGGCGGTCGGCTCTGCGGCCTACACGCCCGGCATCCCGCGCCTGGGCATCCCCGGTTTGCAAGAGACGGATGCCAGCCTCGGCATCGCCAACCCCGGCAATATCCGCCCTGATGACCGCGCCACCGCGTTGCCCTCCGGGCTGATGAGCGCCGCCACCTTCTCGCCGGAACTCGCCCGGCGCGGCGGGGAGATGCTGGGGGAAGAGGCGCACGCCAAAGGCTTTAACGTGCTGCTGGCAGGGGGCATGAACCTGATCCGCGAGCCGCGCAATGGCCGGAATTTCGAGTACCTGAGTGAAGACCCGCTGCTCACCGGGCGGATGGCCGGGGAGGCGGTGGCGGGCATCCAGAGCCGCCATGTGGTCTCGACCGTCAAACACTACGCCCTGAACGCGCAGGAGACCGGGCGGGTGCAGGCGGACTCGGTCATAGAGGAGGCCGCGGCGCGGGAGTCCGATCTGCTGGCGTTTCAGCTGGCGCTGGAACGCGGTCAGCCGGGGTCGGTGATGCCGGGCTACAACCTGATCAACGGCGAATATGCGTCTGAAAACAGCTTTTTGCTGAACCGGGTGCTGAAAGGGGACTGGGCATACCCGGGCTGGGTGATGTCTGACTGGGGCGCGACCCACTCCACCGAAAAAGCGGTGATGGCGGGGCTGGATCAGCAGTCCGGTGAAGAGCTGGATAAAGCGCGCTTCTTCGCCGAACCACTGAAAAAAGCGGTGGAAACGGGGCAGATCCCCGAAGCGCGGCTGGATGATATGGTGCACCGCATCGTGCGCAGCCTGATCGCGGTGGACGGGCTGGCGCAGCCGCCGCGCCCGCGGCCGGTGGATGAGGCTGCCCATGCTGACGTCGCCGCGGAAGTGGCCCGGCAGGGCATGGTGCTGCTGAAAAATGCCGGGCAACGCCTGCCGCTCAGCGCGGATGTGCGGCGGATTGTGGTGATCGGCGGCGATGCGGACAAGGGCGTCCTCTCCGGCGGCGGCTCCAGCCAGGTGGTGCCGCCCGGCAGCGTCAGCCTGCCGACGCCGTTCCAGAATGCGTTTGTCAGCAAACGCATTCTGCACCCCTCCGCGCCGCTGGCCGCGCTGCGGGCCGCGTTACCGCAGGCGGAGATTGAGTATGATGACGGGCACGACCCGCAACGCGCGGCGCAGAAAGCCGCGGCGGCGGATGTGGCGATCGTCTTCGCCTGGCAGTGGATGGCGGAATCGGTGGATGCGCCGACCCTTTCCCTGCCGGAGAACCAGGATGCGCTGATCGCGGCGGTGGCGCAGGCGCACCCCGGCACCGTGGTGGTGCTGCAGACCGGCGGGCCGGTGAAAATGCCGTGGCTGGAGAAGGTCGGCGCGGTGCTGGAGGCGTGGTATCCCGGCAGCCGGGGCGGCGAGGCGATTGCCGACGTGCTCAGCGGCAGGGTGTCGCCCTCCGGCCGGTTGCCGGTTACCTTCCCGGTAGACGAGTCCCAGCTTCCGCGCCCCGGCATGCCTGACCCGGAAAGCACTACCTCCATGCCGGGGCTGCCGCTGAAGCAGCCTATCCGCGTGGATTACAATATCGAAGGCTCGGACGTCGGCTATCGCTGGTATGAGCGCCAGGCGATCACGCCGCTGTTCCCGTTCGGCTACGGGCTGACCTACAGCCGCTTCCACTACCATAACCTCAAAGTGGAGCCGGTCACCGGCGGCGGTCTGCGCCTGCGGATGACGGTCATCAACAACGGGGCGCGTACCGCCACCGACACGCCGCAGTTCTACCTGCGCAACGGCAGCAGCGGCCACGGCTTTGTGAAACGGCTGGTGGGCTGGCAGCGCATTACGCTGAAACCCGGGGAGAGCGGGGAAGTGGCCGTGGACGTCGACCCGCGCCTGATGGCCCGCTGGGACAACGGCAAGGTGCAGTGGCACCTCTACCGCGGGGATTATCAGGTGATCGCCGGGGCGCACGCGATGGATGACGCCCTGAGCGCCACCCTGCACCTGCCGGAAGGCTGGCTGGCGGTCAACGGCCAACCGGTGGCAGAAAAGTAACCGCGCCGGTTTTCCGCCATAAAAAAAGCCGCGACGAACCGCGGCTTTTTAATATGTTACGCAATCAGAACATCCGTTTGAAATTCAGCATCAGCCCCCGGTCGCTGATGCCGTCCTCGCGCCAGCTATAGGCGTCGATGCCGAGTTGGGTGTTCTCGCGGGTGTAGCTGACCCCGGCCTGCGCCAGGCCATTCAGGCCGCCGCCCTGCTGGCCGTCCTCCACGGTGAAGGTCTGCCCGTTCATACCCTGCAACGATGCAGTACGGCGGCTTTTGTTGTAACTCAGGTTCGGGCCGCCCTCCAGCGAGGCCTTCACCGCCCAGCCGTTTTTCCCGGCATAGCCCAGCGTCATCCCGATAACCGAGTCCACGGCGGTTTCACTGCCGCGGCCCATCGTCAGGTTGACGTCACCCGCACCCTGTTCGCGGTAGCCGCTCCCGGTGGTATAGCGCATTTTCAGCCCGGCGAACGGCGTGACCGTCAGCCCCTCCTGCACGGTGTACGTTTTCTCCCCGGTGCTGCGCAGCTCCAGATACTGCTGGCGGCTGTCGGCGCTCGCCACCTTGTTGATGTCGCCGTAGCGCACCGTGCGGTTGCTGCTGAGGTTATGCAGGTCATAACGCAGCGCGTTCGTCCAGTTCAGGCCGCTGTCAGTGAGGGGCAGGGTGTGTGCCAGGCCGAAGAACTGGCTGTAACCGCCGGTGATGCCGTTATCCCCGGGGCGGTTGCTGCCGTTGCCATCCAGCCGGGCAATACCGTACGCCAGCGCCAGCGTCTGGTTGCCCGCGAACGACAGATGCTGGCGCAGGGCCAGCATGTCGTAGGTGGTGTCATTGCCCAGTTCGGCACGCTGGTCACCGCGCGCGACCGCGTTAAACGCCAGCCCGTTGGCCGAGACCGGCGCGGCATCAGCCAGCATGTCAAAGCGCGTACTCAGTACCCGCGCATCCCGTGCGACGCGCTGTGCCTGGCTGCCGGAGAGCTGTTTCATCGCACTGTTAAGCTCAGCGGCACTCTTCACGTTCAGGCTGTTAAACAGGGCATTGTTGGTGTAGGCGGCGTCCAGGGCTTTTGCCATGCTGCTGACGCCCGCGTCCGTCACGACCTGCGCATAGGCGTTTTTGGTCATGGTCACATCCACGTTGCCGCCGGCGTCTTTCTGGGCTGCCGCTGACCAGACCACGCTGGCGGATGTGATGTTCTGCTCGCCCTGAATATCCCGGCCGACAAACACGTTGTCGAAAGTCTGGGTTTTGGCCGCTGTCCCGGCGGTAAAGCCGGTGTCCACGGTCACATCCTGAATCACGGCGCGGTTGGCGGCCAGCGTCCCGGCGCTGCCGTCTGCGCGGGTGCCCACGGTGTACTGGCTGAGCGCGACCGGGGCCGTCGGGTCAACCGGCAGGGTGTAGCTGGCGTAGTGTACTTCGGTGTTATCCCCCGTGTTGCCGTTAACCCCGGCGACCCCGACCCCGGCCTCTTTCACCAGGCCGCTGCCTGCCCCGGTGAGGTTCACCGTGCCGTTATTGACGAGGCGGCCATTTGCGCCGAGGCGGCTGAACGCGTAAGAGTTGCCGGCATGGATGTTGATAGTGCCGTTGTTCTCCAGCACCGCGTCGGCCGTGGCTCCGGCATCAAGTTGCATGGCAATCATGCCCGTCTCCGTGCTGCCTTCACTGCCGAGGTTAAGGGTGCCGTTATTCACCAGCTGGGCATTCTGGCTGCCCCTCATGCCGATGGCACCGTTGCCGCTGAGCGTGATCGTCCCCTCGTTAAGCGCCTTCATGTTTTTGCTGCCGTCGCTGAAGTTAACGGCAATTTTATGGTTTCCCGTGCCGGTGGCGGCAAAATTCACCGCCCCCTGGGGCTGATTCCAGAACCAGCCGGTAACGTCGGCGGCGGTTTGCCCGTTACGTGAGTTAACGAAGGTGACTTTGCTCACGTTCGCCGTACCGTTGTTGATAATGACACCGGCACTGTTCAGGTTAACGGCACCGCCGTTATTGCCGTTGGTGAGGGTCAGGGTACCGTGGTTAACCAGGGTCCCGCGGGTGCCGATATAAATCGCGTTGGCGGTGTTCTGGGTAAAGGTTCCGCTGGTGTCATTCAAAAACAGCGACGTATCGCGGATATAGGTCAGCCCCTTATCTTTGACGCTGCCGGCTGTCGGGTCAGCCACCATGCTGCCCTGGTTGGTCAGGGTGCTGCTGCCGTAAAGGTCGGCCCCTTTGGTCAGCGTGCCGGTATTAACAAGGTTGCTGCTGCCGCTGGTTCTTATATTGCCGTTCACGGTACCGCTGTTATTCAGCGTGCCGCCGGTGAAACTGAGTGTACTGGCCCCATAACTGCCGCCGTTAAGGGTACCGGCGTTATTCAGCGTGCCGGTGGTGTTGACCGGGGCATCAATGACCGCCCCGCTTTGATTGGTCAAGGTGCCGTCTACCAGCAGGGTGCCGCTGCCGTTCACCGTGCCGGTGTTGCTGACGGTGCTGCCTTCAAGAATAACCGTACTCTCTGCCAGGGTAGTCACGCCGCTTAAGGTGGTGCCGTCAGTAAATTCAGGTGTGGTCACGCTGCCGCTGTTATCCGCCGTGGCCGGCACCCCGGCGCCCAGAGTAATCTGCCCGCGGTTGATAATGCGGTTATTAACATTCCCGTCAGAAAAGAAAGCGACGCCGTTTTCGGCATTGATATTAATGATGCCGGTGGTGTCATTAATGGCTGTGCCCCCGCCATACGCTGCCATACCAGACAAAGGCTCATTGCCGGTGTAATTTTCATTTTTAGCCAGGTTGATAGTGCCCTGGTTGATCACCTGATTCGTCGTTCCGTACGCCACCATACCGGCACCGGCGTTATTAATGGTAATCGTGCCGCCCTGGCGATTAATTGCGACCGCACCGGAAGCGGTGCCTGCATAGTTATCTAATCCTGCATTCATCCCTATAGCAAAACTGCGGTCTAAATTTGAAGGAATGTCTGGGGAAAGTTCAGTCTGATCATTGGGATTTTTCCACATCGCATCCGCATTGATGACGCCATAGTTTTCTGCCTGCCCTGTATCACCTGCTTCCATGGCAACGCCTCTGCCATACATTTCTAATGTACCCTGAGCGTTATTGATAATAGAGGCTGAGGTGCCCACGGCAGCCATAAGCTCTATGGAGGCGACTGAGCTATTGGCTGAAAAATCATTTGTCGTGCTATATTCTTGATAGAGATTGATTATACTATTTTGATTCATGACTTTGCCGGTAAGCGTGCCCTCATTTACTGCACTGGAACTCTTCCGCGCCGCCAGCGCAGTAAAAGGCCCGCTTTTCATCTCCCGGGACTTGCTGGTTCTGTTTATTTCAACTTTTCCTTCATTATTTATCGCGGAGTCTGTATCGGTGAGTTTAATAAATATCATATCTTCTATAAAAACCTCGCCCTTAGTAACAGCCGTCGCTCCAGATGATAGAGAAATGATGTTGCTCGGGTCCATGAAGAAGTTATAGTTAGTAATCTGGGCATCCCGGTTATCAAATGTTGCCCCGTCCGTTATTTCAAGGTGTGCGCCCTGGGATAATGTAATTAATGGGCCGCTGTTTGCCGGGAATTCTCCGCTCATGCGGGAAGCACCGCTGAGATAGATCGAGGATTGCCCCTCAACCTGGATCAAAGCAGTATTACCCTGTCCGGTACGGGCAGTAGCGATGGCATCTCCTGCAGTAATATCTCTCATTTGATCTTTTTCACCAACCAGCTCAATACCTTTCAAAAAATCCACCCGATTTCCATTCCCGCTGATAATCGCGCCGTTGATATTTTCCTGAGATCCAGCCTTCTTGGAATATTGGTGACCCGCATCTTCCGTATCCGCTATCACCTGCAAATGCCCATCCAGCACTACGCTATTATTACTGCCACCCACCTTAATCCCGGTAGACGGGATATAAAAATAATCAGCCGCCAGCGCAGAGGCTTGATCTTTATCGACTACCATATTGCCGGTCAGGGTGACGGCGTTGGCTTCCCCCTGCACATCCACGCCCGTTGACTGATAGCCGGTGACGGACATGGTAGGTGACGTCAGGTTAACGCGGTTCTCTTTGCCGGAAGTTTTCAGGCCGGTGGAAAAATCAATAACTTCCAGTGTGCCGATTTGATTAACTTCATTACTGTCACCTGCGATCCCCAGCCCCAGGCTGGGCCGGGTAGGGTCAGTACTGTGGACGTGTAAATCGCCTACATTAATGACGCTGTTGCTGTCACCGTTGACGTTGGTGCCGGTGCTGCCGTCACTGACGTCGGTCGCACCGTTGTTATTAATTGTATTGTTGTTGCCGGTGATATCAGTGCCCGTTGCTCCATCCGTGATGCTGCTGCTGCCATTATTGTTAATGGTATTATCATCACCGGTGACATTGGTACCTGTTGCGCCCTCCGCAACGCTGCTGTTGCCGTTATTATTAATGGTATTTTCATTACCAGTCACATCCGTGGCGATAGATCCTTGCCCGGTGGCGGTGCTGGCACCCTCATTGTTAATAATATTACTGTTGCCGTCTATTTTGGACGCCGTACTGCCGTTCGACGCGTCAGTTCCTCCGTTGAAGGTAATCGCATAATCATCACCCTGAATATAGGTGCCAATTTCCCCAGGTTCGTCCGCAACTACTTTATTATCATAATTAATGGGAGTTTCATTATCGCCGCCATTATCTCCGCCATTATCACTGCTGCTGCCGGCATCACTATCATCATCATTGTTATTCGCGATTACCGCGATAGTCACGGCCAGTGCCGCTGCGCCACCCGCTATCCATGGCCAGTTTTGTTGCAGAAACGTGGGAGGTGTCCGGCATTGTGACGGCAGCGCAGCGCGTTGCGCCTGCGATAATTTACCGATATCCGTCGGACAGCCTGCTGCTGGTTTTTGATTGCCAATTTCATCGGCTGATAAACAGTGATGACTAAAAATCAATGCGATAGAGATTGATGTTAATTCATTCATTTTCATGGTGGTTCCTCGTGATGCGGGCGTCGCATGGCTGCACAGCAATAAGAAGCTGGCCCGATAACTATTTATAGGGTTAAATGGTTCCATAAATAAACTGTTATTTTCGGCGAAATTTATCCAGATAATAATAAAAGTGCGTGAATCCATAGGGTAGTGCCGTAATGTGTAGATTTTTATGTTTTTTATTTATAGTCGTAAAGTGCTAAAAAATTATCGTGATAATTAAACTATAAAATTATTTTGAGTGTTTATTAATGATGATATTTTCGCAGGCGCTGAATCAATTTGTCAGAAAAAATGCCTGGCGATTTTATTAATTATGATCGGATGTGATGTTTAGTCAAGAAAGCGTAAGGGGTGTAAATAAATATAAAAAACCACCGGGACTGTCCGGCGGTTTTGTAAAAGAGGCAGAATTTACTTCACATGCAATTTATCAATCGACGGAGTGCCGAGCATGATCGGGTCGGTGATCACGTCTTTATCGTTGCGCACCTCCGCGACATCCTTCGCGGTGATCGCAGGCGCTTTATTGCCCCAGCTGCTGCGGATGAAGTTCACCACGTCCGCCACCTGCTGGTCGTTCAGCCGCCAGCCAAAGGCGGGCATGGTGATGGCGCTCGGCGCGCCGTTCACGCCCGGCAGGGTGTCGCCGGTCAGCACCACATGGATCAGCGATGTCGCATCGTCGGACTGCACCACCGGGTTGCCGCGCAACGCCGGGAAGAATCGGGTGTAGCCTTTGCCGTCGGTGCGGTGGCAGGCGGCGCAGCTGTCCACATACAGGGACGCGCCGGGCTTGCTGTCATCACCTTTGAACAGCTGTTGCGCCACGGTGTCATCAGGTTTGAACGCCGGTTGGGCCGGGTCAGCCGGTTGCAGTGACTTCAGGTAACGGGCGATGGCGGTGGCATCATCTGCGCTCAGGTATTGCAGGCTGTGCTCGACCACGCTGGTCATGCCGCCAAAGGCGGCGGTGTGGTCATTGCGGCCGGTGCGCAGGAACTGCGCCAGCTCCTCTTCGCTCCAGCGCCCGAGGCCGTCTTTGTTGTCACCGCGCAAGCTGGTGGCGACCCAGCCATCAATTGGCGCGTTGCTGCCCGCCAGGTAATCACTGCCTTCGCCGTTGTTCAGCGCTTTTTCCTGCATCGTCACACTGCGTGGCGTATGGCAGGCACCGCAGTGGCCGAGGCCTTCCACCAGGTAGCGGCCGCGCGCCAGCACCGGGTCTTCCCCGTTCGCGGGCCGGAAGTCTTTCACCTCCGGCGCAAAGATGCCGCGCCAGAAGCGCAGCGGCCAGCGCATCGACAGCGGCCACGGGATGTCGCTGTCGCGGTTGGCGGCCTTCACCGGCGCCACGCCGTGCATAAAGTAGGCGTAGAGGGCGCGCATGTCACTTTCAGTCACCACCGCATAAGAGGGGTAGGGCATCGCCGGGTAGAGCGTCTGGCCGTTTTTGGCAATACCGTGGCGGACGGCGTTGTCGAAATCCTCAAACGCGTAGTCGCCGATGCCGGTCTCTTTGTCCGGCGTGATGTTGGTGCTGTAAATGGTGCCGATCGGCGTTTTCATCCCCAGGCCACCGGCAAACTCGGTGCCGCCCGCCGCCGTGTGGCAGGCCACGCAGTCACCGGCGCGCGCCAGGTATTCGCCGCGCGCAATCTGTTCGGCGCCGTTGTCCTGCGCCCACGCGCCCACGCTGATGGCACCCAGCGTCAGGGCAAAAATCATCTTTTTCATGGCTTGTTCCTTATGCCTGCACCAGCGGACCCGGGTTTTTCAGATACTGATCGCGGATGGCGCGCGCCGACCAGTAGGTCAGGGCGGCCACGGTACCGGTAGGGTTGTAGCCCAGCCCCTGCGGGAAGGCGGACGCGCCCGGCACGAAGACGTTATGCACATCCCAGCTCTGCAGGTAGCGGTTCACCGCGCTGGTTTTCGGGTCTTCGCCCATTACCGCGCCGCCGTTCATGTGGGTGGTCTGGTAGATGGTGGTGTCGAAGTGCTGGCCCGGCTGTTTCGGCGCACCGGAAATCACTTTCGGGTTCATCGCTTCGGCAATCTTGTGCATCCGGCCATGCATGAATTGCGACATTTTGATGTCGTTCTCCTGCCAGTCGAAGGTCATGCGCAGCAGCGGCTGGCCGTGGACATCTTTGTAGTTCGGGTCGAGATCCAGATAGTTGCTGCGGTAAGACTGGTGCGCGCCGTGGGCATCCATCGACAGGTGGTGGGTGTAGACGTCCGCCACTTCCGCTTTCCACTTGCTGCCCCAGGCCGGGGTGCCCGGGCGGGTCGGCAGGCCGGAGATCGGCTTGGTGCCCGCCTGGTTAACCCAGAACGGCGACCCGCCGACAAAGCCATATTTGCCGTGGTCGAAGTTGTCCGCGTTGAAGTCATCCACCCCGACGCCCGCACCGCCCGCGCCGATAAACGGATTGGTGTGCACATCTTTGTCAAAGAAGGCTTTGATGGTGGAGATGTTCTGGTAGGCGAAGTTACGGCCGACCACGCCCTCGTTGGTGACCGGATCGTACGGTTTGCCGATGCCGGAGAGCAGCATCAGGTGGACATTGTGGAACTGGAACGCGGCGAGGATCACGATGTCCGCCGGTTGCTCAATCTGGCGGCCCTGCGCGTCAACGTAGGTCACGCCGGTGGCGCGCTTTTTGTCATCGCTGAGGTTAACGCGCAGCACATAGGAGTTGGCGCGCAGCTCAAATTTCGGCTCCTGGCGCAGCGCCGGCCAGATGTTCACATTCGGCGAGGCTTTGGAGTACATGTAGCAGGCGTAGCCGCTGCAATAGCCGCAGAAGTTACACGGCCCCATCTGTGCGCCGTAGGGGTTGGTGTAAGGGCCGGAGGTGTTGGCGGAGGGCAGGTCATACGGATGGTAACCCACCGACTCCGCTGCCTGCGCGAACATCTGGGCGGAGAAGGTGCGCTTCTGCGCGGGCAGCGGGAAGTCGCTGGAGCGGTCAGGCGCGAACGGGTTGCCGCCTTTGCCTTTGCCGACCACCTTGCCTTTGATGCTCCAGGCGCTGCCGGAGGTGCCGAACACTTTCTCCGCTTTGTCGAAGTAGGGTTCCAGTTCGTCATAGCTGACGCCGAAGTCCTGGATGGTCATCCCTTCCGGGATAAATTTCTTGCCGTAGCGTTCTTCATAGTGGCTGCGCATCCGCAGTTCCATCGGGTCGATGCGGAAATGCACCCCTGACCAGTGCAGCCCCGCGCCTCCGGTACCGGTTCCAGGCAGGAACGCAGCAAGCTGGCGATAGGGCTGGGCAGTCTGGCTGCTGTTGTGGCGGATGGTCACGGTGCTCTTGGAGAGATCCTGGAACAGCTTACGGCGGATGTTATAGGTCAGCTCGTCGATCACCTGCGGGTATGCGCCGTCCGGGTAGGTGTCCCGGTGCGGGCCGCGCTCCAGCGCCAGCACGTTCAGGCCCGCTTCCGTCAGCTCTTTGGCCATAATCGCCCCGGCCCAGCCGAAACCAACGATCACCGCATCTACTTTTTTCATGACATTTGCCATCTGTTACGCCCTCTCACCACGAAGGGATACCGGCGGGAAGGGGTAACGCTCGCCCCGTTCCACCCAATCCATAAAATCTGCCCGTGCGCCGGGGAAACCGATCAGTTTCCAGCCCACCATATTCTGGTTGCCGCCGTGCATCGGGTCACTGAAGAAGCCCTCGCGGGTGTTCTGCAGCAGCATGGCGAAAAAGGTTTTTGACGGCACCTGCGGGAAGTCCGCTTTACCGGCTTCCATCTGGCTCAGCATTGCATCTTGTTGATCTGCGTTGAGTTCGGCGAAGACTTTGCCGTGCTGTTTTTTGGCAAAGGCATCGGCATCCGCCAGCCCGAGGCGGTAGACGTCCCGCGGCACCAGCGGGAGCTGGTAGCCCAGCGCCGGGTCTGCATCCGGGTTGAACGGCCCCTGCATATACCAGTTGGAACCGGTTGCATACGGGGTCGACATTTGGCGGTCGATGTATTCGGGGGCCCCTGCTTCCAGTGCGCCGGGGCCGCGATCATCCGCCGGGATCAGGCGTGCCACGGCCGCCTTGATAAAGGCAAACTCTTCAGCGGTAAAGAAGGTGGGGGTGTAATCCTTGGCGTTCTGGTTGGCCGGCGCGATATCTTCCGCGGCATCCGCTTTAGCCGGGGAGGTCAACGCACCCAGCCCGCTGGCACCGATGGCCACAGCCGGGGCCAGGGTAATGGTTTTCAACAAGAAATCCCGGCGGGAGTTTCCTGAAAATTTTTTAGACATTTACTGCGCTCACTTACTTATGTAATACAAAAAATTAACAAGCCCGCATTAAATTCTCATTTGTTTACCTTTTCTTTGCATTTAGAGGGATTAAATATAATCTTACAAATTAAGTGGTTACGGTGAATAAATGTACAAGACGCGGCGGCTGGGAAGGGAAGGCGATAACCGGAACAGTTTGGCGAGGGGAATGCGGGGGAAGGGTTATAGGAAAATTGCCCTGACAGATTTTTCATAGATTTTCTGAAAAACCTGTTGGGTTGCAGGGCAATGTGTGGGGGCATGAGGGTGATAATCCCGGCTTACCCGCCCGGTTGCCAAATCGCGTCGCGCACGTGGATCGGGCGGGGCAGCAGGCCGAGGGCGTAGAAGCGGTCGGCAATGGTTTGCTGGTCGCGGATCACCTGGTTGTCCATCAGTTGGGTGCGGTGGCGGCGGCGGGCCAGCGCCTGCTCCAGGGCGGGTGAGGGCAGGCCGAGTTCACCGGCGAGGTGGCGGGCGGCCTGCGCCCGTTCGGTGTCGATGTAGTGGCCGGTCTGTTGCAGGGCGTGCAGCAGCGGCTGGAGGATGTCGGCGGAGCGGGCCGCGTAGTCGCGCCGTGCCAGATAAAACTGCTGGTTCAGCACCCGGTCCCGGCCGTCGGCAATCACCCGCAGGGTGCCGCTGCGCTCGGCGTCGCTGAGCAGCGGGTCCCACATCATCCAGGCGTCGGCGGCGTGGTAGTCGCTGGGGGCCAGCGGGTATTTCGGCGGCGCGTAAACAATGCGCACATCCTCCAGCGTTAACCCCTCTTCATCCAGCATCTGCACCAGCAGGTAGTGCACGTTCGACCCTTTGTTCACCATGATCCGCTTGCCGCGCAGGTCAGCCAGGGTGCGCACCGGGCTGTGGGCCGCCACCACCATCGCCACGCTTTGCGGGGCGGGCGGGTCGTAGGCCACATAGACCAGCGGGCTGCCGTCAGCCTGGGCGAAAATCGGCGGCACTTCGCCGGTGGTGCCGAAGTCGATCTCATTATTCTGCAACGCCTGCAACAGTTGCGGCCCGGCCGGGAACTCGCTCCACAGCACCGAGACGTCATGCTGGGCGAACAGCGTCTCCAGGCTTTGCCGCGCTTTAAGGATGCCGAGGTTGCCGAACTTCTGGTAGCCGATGCGCAGCTCGCGCCCGGCGGGCGGGCGGGGCGGGGTGAGAGCCGGGTGGGCAGGCTTATTGCGCCCTTTGATCACCCCCATATTGGCAAGGTGGGTGCGCAAACTGTGGCGGCTGATGCCGAGCAGCGCTGCCGCCTGCATCTGGTTGCCGTCGCTGGCCGCCAGCGCGTGGCGCACCAGCGCATTCACCATACGCGGCAAGAGTTGCGGGGTGCCGCCGGCCAATTGCTGGCGGATGAACCCCTCCAGCCCGTCATCGGCACTGTCCGGCGCGGGCGCTTCCTGGTTCAGCCGCAGCTGGCGCGGGGTAATCTCGCGCTCTTTATTCAGCAGCACCGCATTATGCAGGGTGTTTTCCAGCTCGCGCACGTTGCCCGGCCAGCTGTAGCCGCGCAGCGTCTCCAGCGCTTCCGGTGAGAGCTGCATCTGCGGGCGGCCGAGGCGGCGGGCATACAGCTTGAGGAAATGTGCCGCCAACACCGGAATATCCTCACGGCGCTGGCGCAGCGGCGGCAGGGTCACCGCCGCCACGTTCAGCCGGTAGTAGAGATCCTCCCGGAACCGTTTCTCGCGGATCGCCTGCGCCAGATCGACATGGGTGGCGGCAATCACCCGCACGTTGATGCGCACCGGCTGGCGGGAGCCGACGCGGGTAATCTCACGCTCCTGCAACACCCGCAGCAGCTTGACCTGAAGCGACAGGCTCAGCTCGCCGATCTCATCCAGCAGCAGGGTGCCGCCTTCTGCTGCCTCAAACCAGCCCTGCTGCCGCTGATCCGCGCCGGTAAACGCCCCCTTCTCATGCCCGAACAGCTCCGCTTCCGCCAGGCTTTCGCTCAATGCGCCGCAGTTTACCGCCAGAAAAGGTTGCTGACGCCGCGCGCTGTGGTGATGCAGATAGCGCGCCACCACCTCTTTGCCGGTGCCGGTTTCGCCCACAATCAGCACGGTGGCATCGGTGGGGGCCAGCTGGTCAAGCAGGCTCTGGAACGCCACAGAGGCGGGGTCGATCAGCACCGGGTGATCGGCGGCATAAGGCAGCGGGCTTGGCATGGTGTGAACTCCTGACGGCAAGGGTGGGAAAAGCTTATCCCACTGCAACGCGCCGGACGAGAGGGGCAGAGGCCACCGGCGTTGCAAATGCAACAGCCTGCGCAGGCCGGTTGTTGCATTTGCAACAACGCGGAGAGTTGCCGGCTTCCACAACGCGTTGAAAATCATAAATAAATTATTGATGCGGAATTGGCACGCATTCTGCTTTCTCTTTTATAACCAAACTCGGATATTCATTCGATAAATAACAGATAACGTTATATAGGAATCACATATGAGCCAGGCAGCAGACGGGACAATCAAAGTTTTCTGGTTTTTACCGACCCACGGTGACGGCCGCTATCTGGGCACCACGCAAGGCGGTCGCCCGGTTGATTTACAGTATTTACAACAGGTTGCGCTGGCCGCGGATAACCTCGGCTACTACGGCGTGCTGATCCCGACCGGCAAAAGCTGCGAGGACTCCTGGCTGGTGGCCTCGGCGCTGGCCCCGATCACCCGGCGGCTGCGTTACCTGGTGGCGGTGCGCCCCGGTTTGCAACCACCCAGCCTGGCGGCGCGCATGGCCGCGACGCTGGACCGGCTCTCCGAAGGGCGTTTGCTGATTAACGTGGTGACCGGCGGCGACCCGGTGGAGAACAAAGGCGACGGCATTTTCCTGAGCCATACTGAACGTTATGAAGTCACGGAAGAGTTCCTGAACGTCTACTCCCGTCTGCTCAAAGGCGAAAAAGTGGACTTCGAAGGCAAGCACATCCACGTCGAAGGGGCGGAGATCCTCTTCCCGCCGGTGCAGGAGAACGGCCCGCCGCTCTACTTCGGCGGCTCTTCACCGGAAGCGATCGACGTCGCTGCCGGGCAGATTGACAGCTACCTGACCTGGGGCGAGCCGGTAGAGCAGGTGGCCGAGAAGATTGCGGTGGTGCGCCAGCGGGCAGAGGCGCGCGGCCGCACCCTGAGTTACGGCATCCGCCTGCATGTGATTGTGCGGGAGACGGAAGAGGAGGCATGGGCCGCCGCCGACCGCCTGATCGCCCATGTGGATGAAGAGACCATCGCCGCGGCGCAGAAGATCTTCGCCCGCATGGACTCCACCGGGCAGGCGCGCATGAGCGCATTGCATCAAGGCTCGCGTGACGGCCTGCGCATCGGCCCGAACCTCTGGGCGGGCGTCGGGCTGGTGCGCGGCGGCGCGGGCACCGCGCTGGTGGGCAGCCCGGAGCAGGTGGCCGAGCGCATCCGCGAATATCAGGCGCTGGGGATCGAGAACTTCATCCTCTCTGGTTACCCGCACCTGGAAGAGGCGCACCGTTTTGCCGAGCTGGTGATGCCGCTGCTGCCGCTGGACAGTGCCGCCCAGCCGCGGGCGCGCACCGTGAACACCGGGCCGTTTGGGGAAACCATCGGCGGCGATAAGCGACCGGGAAAATAGGTTTCCGGGCGGACTGTCGCCCGTTCCCTCTGCCTTCAAAGGAGCATGTGATGCCTGAGCAACCGAACCGTACTGCCCCTATCCAGTTTGCCTACTGGGTGCCGAATGTCTCCGGCGGGCTGGTGGTCAGTAAGATCCCGCAGCGCACCGGCTGGGATGCGGAGTACAACCGTACCCTGGCGCAGATCGCCGAACGCGCGGGGTTTGATTACGCCCTGACCCAGATCCGCTTTACCGCCGGTTACGGGGCGGATAACCAGCACGAGTCGGTGGCCTTTTCCCAGGCGCTGCTGGGCGCAACGACGCGGCTGAAAGTGATCGCCGCATTGCTGCCCGGCCCCTGGCACCCGACGCTGGCGGCCAAACAGATCGCCACCATCAGCCACCTCAGCCAGGCGCGTATTGCGGTGAACATTGTCAGCGGCTGGTTCCGCGGCGAGTTCAAGGCGATAGGCGAACCCTGGCTCGACCACGAAGAGCGTTACCTGCGCTCCGAGGAGTTTATCCGCTGCCTGCGGGGGATCTGGCAACAGGAGAGCTTTACCTTCGCCGGGGATTTCTACCGCTACCGCGACTATGTGATGAAACCCAAACCGCTCGACCCGTTGCCGGAAATTTTCCAGGGCGGCAGTTCGCGGGCGGCACGGGACATGGCGGCCCGGGTCTCGGACTGGTACTTCACCAACGGCAACAGCGTGGAGAATATCCGCCGCCAGATCGACGACATCCAGGCCAAAGCCCGGGAGAACGGCCATCAGGTGAAGATTGGGGTCAATGGGTTTGTCATCGCCCGTGACAGTGAGCAGGAGGCGCAACAGGTGCTGCACACGATTCTGGCGCACGCCGATCCGGCGGCGGTGCAGGGCTTCCACCATGAGGTGCAGAATGCCGGGCGCGCCTCGCCGGAGGGCGAGGGCAACTGGGCGGCCTCAACGCTGGAGGATCTGGTGCAATACAACGACGGGTTCAAAACCAACCTGATCGGCACGCCGCAGCAGATCGCGGAGCGCATCATCGCCTATAAAAATGCCGGTACGGATCTGATGCTGCTTGGCTTCCTGCATTTTCAGGAGGAGGTGGAGTACTTCGGCCGGGAAGTGCTGCCTCTGGTGCGGGCGCTGGAGCAACAGCAGCAGGCGGTGGCGGAGCATGGCTAAGCCGCGGGTGGTGATCATCGGCGGCGGCTTCACCGGTACGGCGCTGGCGATCCATCTGGCGCGCCTCAGCCCGGAGGGGCTGGCGATCACGCTGGTGGAGCCGCGCCCGCTGCCCGGCCACGGCGTCGCCTATTCGGCGCAGGACCCGGCGCACCGCATCAATGTGCCGGCCGGGCGGATGTTCCTCTCCGCGGCGGAGCAGGGGGAGTTTGAGCGCTGGTACCAAAGCAGCCCCGCCTTCGCCGATGACCCGGCCGCGCACTGGGAAGACGGCAAACTCTACCCGCAGCGCGCCGCGTTTGGCCGCTTTGTGGCGGAGAAATTCTTTGAGGCGGCGGCCACCACGCCTTCGACGCTGCGCCATCTGCGTGACCGGGCGACGCGCCTGCACGGCTGCACCGTGGAGACCGCCGGCGGCATTGAACTGCGCGCCGAAGCGGTGGTGCTGGCCATCAGCCACCCGCCGCCCGCGCTGCCCGGCTCCGTGGCGCACGCGCTGGGCAACAGCCCGGCGCTGATTGCTGACCCGTGGCTGCCCGGCGCGCTGGACGCCATTGGTGAACGGGAGCGGGTGGCGGTTATCGGTACCGGCCTGAGCATGGCGGATGTGGTGGCCTCGCTGCACCGGCGCGGCCACCGCGGCCCGTTGATCGCCTTCTCGCGCCGCGGCCTGCTGCCACGCCCCAATGCACGCGGCGACTATGCACCCTGGCCGTTCCTGCCGGCCACGCTGCCGCAGCTCTCCCTGCGCGGCTGGCTGCGGCGTACCCGGCAGGAGATCGCCGCGGCGGCGGAGCTGGGCGTCAGCTGGCAGGCGGTGCTGGACGAGGTGCGCGCGCGTGGCCAGCAGATCTGGCCGTCGCTGTCGCTCAAGGATCAGAAACAGTTTTTGCGCCACCTGCGCCCGTGGTGGGATGTTCACCGCTACCGCATCGCGCCGCAGGTGGCCGCCGCCATCGGCAACGCGCAGGCCGAAGGGCGGTTGCAGGTGCTGGCCGCGCGGTTGCAGCACCTCGCACCGCACGGTGACGCCGTCACGCTCTCCCTGCAACTGCGCCACGGCGGCACGCAGCAACATCAGGTTGACCGGGTGATCGTCACCACCGGCCCGGCGCACGGCGCGCTGCTGGAGAGCCAGCCGCTGCTGCACCAGCTTGAGCGCCAGGGCGTGTTACAGGCCGATCCCCTCGGCCTCGGCATTCTGGTAAACGGCCATGCTGAAACCCTGAACCGGCAGGGCGAGGCCAACCCGCGCCTGCTGGTGGCCGGCCCGGCGGCACGCGGCCGCTTCGGCGAGCTGATGGGGCTGCCGCAGGTGGCCGAACATGCCGAGGCGGTGGCCCGCCGCCTGCTGCATAACCTGCACACCGGCGGGCGATGTCCCGCGTCACGCTGATCCCTGATTTCCCCCTTTACTGACCCCCTGCCCGTGCGGGCCAACCGGCCCGGCGGGTGCCTTTTGGAGAATGTTATGTCTCAGCAACCGACCGTGCCTGGAAAACGTGAAATCCGCCTTAATGCTTTCGACATGAACTGTGTCGGCCACCAGTCCCCCGGGCTGTGGGCGCACCCGCGCGACCGCTCCTGGGAGTATAAGGATCTGGCCTACTGGACCGATCTGGCGCGCCTGCTGGAGCGCGGCAAGTTCGACGGCCTGTTTATCGCCGATGTGCTCGGCGTGTATGACGTGCTCAACGGCAGCGGCGAGGCCGCCATCCGCCAGGCGACGCAGGTGCCGGTAAACGACCCGCTGGCGCTGATCACCCCGATGGCGCTGGTGACGGAGCACCTCGGCTTCGGCCTTACCGCCTCGCTGTCGTTTGAGCACCCGTACCCCTTCGCCCGCCGCCTCTCCACGCTCGATCACCTCACCAAAGGGCGCATCGGCTGGAACATCGTCACCTCCTACCTGGAGAGCGGCGCACGCAACCTCGGCCATTCGGCGCAGAGCGACCACGATGCGCGCTACGACTATGCCGATGAATATTTGCAGGTGGTCTACAAGCTGCTGGAAGGAAGCTGGGAAGAGGGCGCGGTGCTGCGTGACCGCGAACGCCGCCTCTTCAGCGACCCGGGCAAAATCCACCCGATTAACCATCAGGGCACCTTCTTTCAGGTGCCGGGGATGCACCTGTGCGAACCCTCGCCGCAGCGCACGCCGGTGCTCTATCAGGCCGGGGCGTCGAGCCGCGGCAAGCAGTTTGCCGCCGAACATGCCGAGTGTGTGTTTGTGGCTGCGCCGTCTAAAGTGCTGCTGAAGAAGACGGTGGCGGACATCCGCCGCCGCGCCGCCGAAGCGGGACGCGACCCGCGCAGTGTGCTGATCTTCAACCTGCAAACGGTGATTGTCGGCGAAACGGACAAACAGGCGCAGGCCAAATGGCAGGAGTACAAATCCTACGTCAGCTATGAGGGCGCGCTGGCGCTGATCTCCGGCTGGACGGGCATCGATTTCGGCCAGTATGCGCCGGACCAGGTGCTGAAACACCTGCACACCAACGCCATCCAGTCTGCGGTGGAGACCTTCTCGACGGCTGATCCCAACCGCCAGTGGACGGTGCAGGCGCTGGCGGACTGGGTCGGCATCGGCGGATTTTG
>NZ_PJZH01000035.1 GCF_002858715.1 Chimaeribacter coloradensis
GAGCTGCGCACCGACAGTTACGGCACCCTACGCGCCGGGCGGGGGCTGTTTATCAGTGCCGATGCGCAGCCCATGGCGCAGGGGAAAGTGCTGGAGATGGACGCGGCGGTAGAGGCGCTCCAGCAAGCGCAGGGGTTGGCGAAATCGTTAAGTGAAGCAGTAAAAATTGCTCAAGCAGAGTTGGCTCAGATAGAGGGGCAAAAATTACTGCTTGAATCTTCGCTAAAAGATTTAAAACAGTCCGCGCTTTTAATGAGCGCACCAGCGGGCATTGCACAGGTTTCTCCACAGAGTATTCAGATCAGTACCGGCAACAATTTTATCCAGACATCAGCTGAGAACAGCGATTTCAGCGTATTCAAGAAATTCACCGTAGCGGCGGGAGAAATTATCAGCCTGTTTGCTAAGACGCTGGGCATCAAAATCTTTGCCAATAAAGGGAAGGTAGAAATCCAGGCTCAAGGGGATGCAATGGAAATGATGTCCCTTAAGCATATGAAAATTATCAGCAAAGATGACGAAGTCTTCATTCAGGCCAATAAGAAAATCACATTGACCTGCGGGCAAACGGCTCTGGTCATTGAAAGCTCGGGGGTCACTCTCCTGACAAGTGGAGACGCGAATGTTAAATGTGCCAGTTTTAACCAACTGCCTCCACAAAGTTATAAGGCACCCCCGCCGACGTTGCCGCCTGAAGCAATTTGTGTGGAGGAAGCAAAATAATGGAAAACAGAATATTAGATAACGCAGGTATCACATTAATGGACAGGCTGAACCAGCATCCGGATCTCTATCGTTATCTGCTGCTGGATCCGCTAAAAAAAGTATCATGTGTTAATCCGCTTCATCTGGATAATGTACAGCAGGCACTGGGCGAGGATGCTATTTATCCGGTTTTGCGCCGTGATTTAGCGTATTCACCGGAATACTGTCCCCAATTAGTGCTGCTGGCTTCTCCGGGCGAGCGTTGTGAATATCAAGGGCTTGATGAGGCAGAAAATTACGCGCGCAGTGAGGCATTATATGAAAAACGTTATTTCTGTGCCTGCCTTGCCAGTACTCAGGGGCCGACACTGCTGGCTAAATTTTTGGCGGAGCAATGTAACCATTTTGTTGAATCTTCTTTTTTAGCTTTCTTTGAGCCGCTGCGTTTTGAGCTGCTACACGCGATGAGCCCGAAAGAGAGCCTTGCTGCGAGCCTGGCACCCATCAGCCACTGGTGGTATATGACTGCTGCGGGTGAACTGGCCTGTCAGGCAGGTCATGATGCTGAAGAAAAATGTCGTTTGAACTGGCTTGCTGAAGAGACACAACAGCATATGCCTGAGATCCGGCAATTGCTACTGGCCTGGCAGCAAGTAAACTCAACGCTGCCCTCTGACGCAGCGCTACAGGCGGCAAAAGCATGGGGGCATACAATAAAGACTGGCCTCATTGAGAAAGGCGATCGCTATTTTTTGGCGTTGAATCGCCTGACATTAGGCGTTGATATTGAAGCACATCCGGTTATTAAAAATCTGCTACTGCAAGAAGTTACCAACCCTTCTCAGCGTTTTACAAAAATTTTACAAAAATTACCTGATGTGATCTGGCAAGAACTGAAGGGGCAGGCGCAGCACAAATGGAATGGCGTAGGAGTCACTCCTTATGGATCTTAACGAGAAAGAGCAGCTCAGGCGAAATGCTGAGGCCGCTGAGCAGGCAGCATTAGTTCCCTCAGGCTGTAAGGCGTGTCAGCGCACCGGGTTGCCGATATTCCCGCTGCGCGTGGCGGCGGTGCCGAAAGCGCTGGTGAATTCAGGCTGGCGGCCATCGGTGCCGGCGCAGGCTGTTGCGCTTACCGGCGGCGAATTCAAATACGCGCTGCGCACCCTGCGCATGGGGTATCTGTATGTGCTGTTAGACCAGCGGGTCTGGATGGCTTACGAAGTAACGGCAGAGGGGTATCTGCGTCAGTTTAATCCGCAGACAGTGCCGGAAGGGGAAAGCGTGGCACCGCTGAGCCAGGCGTGCCTGACGCTCAGCGCCGGACAGGATTAAAATATGGGAAAAAGCAAACGACGCCAGCAAAAAAAGCCAAAGAAAGTATGCCCCCGATTAATCCCGCCGGTAGATAACTGGGATGAGGATCTGCCCGATCCCGCTGAACAGCAGCAGGCTCCGCCGCAGCTTATCCGGGTAAATGAAATTAACAGTATTTGGATGGAAATACCGAGGTATGTAAATCATGGATGGGGCGGTCTATGGTTTGTGGTAATTATCTTATTAATGCCTGTTTATATTTCTGGCGAGTCTTTTATTTATTTTAGCGCTATTAATGATATTTTTTTGTTGTGGCATTTTTTATAAGTATATCCTGTTTTATATTTTATTTTAAATCTATCCTATTTGAACCCCGTGGTACACCTGTTCGCTTTAACCGTAAACGACAGAAAGTGTATGTTTATGAGTATCAACGCAGTATCTGGCCATGGAAACACTGGCACCCGGTAATCAAAGTATTTAACTGGGCGGATATTCACGCCGAGCGGGTACTGATGGCAGGGCATGCTGACTGGGGGCACCGCATCTATTGTGCAGCCTGCAAACCGGGCACTTACGAAGTGGAGTACCGATTTATTCTGACCTGGAGCGTAGGCAGTATTTATGATGCTTACGGTCTGTGGAGCCACTGCTGCCACTATATGCAGTTTAAGCCGGTGCCGGAAACGCCGCTGATAACACATACCCCACTGAGCTGGACGCCTTTTAACACAATCCGCTGGCCGGAAGAGACAGACCGGGAATCCACTACCGCACCGGAGATATAGCCTTTTTCCGCCATCCCCGGCGTGACTTATTTTCTGCGTTATTCCGTATTACCCAGTTAAAGGAGTGGGTTCATGGAGCTTAAAGAACAGCTTAGGCGGAATGCTGACGCCGCTGAGCAGGCAGCATTAGTACCCTCAGGTTGCAAGGCGTGTCAGCGTACCGGGTTGCCGATATTCCCGCTGCGCTTGGCGGCGGTGCCGAAAGCGCTGGTGAATTCAGGCTGGCGGCCATCGGTGCCGGCGCAGGCTGTTGCGCTTACCGGCGGCGAATTCAAATACGCGCTGCGCACCCTGCGCATGGGGTATCTGTATGTGCTGTTAGACCAGCGGGTCTGGATGGCTTACGAAGTAACGGCAGAAGGGTATCTGCGTCAGTTTAATCCGGTGACGATGCCGGAAGGGGAAAGCGTGGCGCCGCTGAGCCAGGCGTGCCTGACGCACGGGCATGAGATAGCGGCGAGCTTTATCCATATCGATGACAAGAAATATTCACAGGCGTGGCTGGCCTTCAGCAGCGACCCGTGGAGCCGTGAGGTGCTGGAGGAGTACAAAAGCGGGAAGCGCCCGGCCGGGCGGTTTACACAGGTCACGCTGGCCACGCTGAAAGCGAGCCCGGCGAGTGTGCCGGGGGCGCTGGCGCTGGAGCCGTCACTGACAGGGCTGAAGGCGAATGTGGCGGAGTTTCGACCACGTACTTCTCAAATACAGAGAAAGTCGCCGGTGAGCCGCTGGGCGGTGCGCACGGATTTTACCCGCGGCGTGAGAGTGAAATGGCGCTGGGGCTGAAGGTCGCGCAGCTGAGTGAACAGTATCAGTGCCGGGTAGCGGCGCTTCCTCTCAATGATGCTGTCGGCATTGTTCAGGAGCTGAATAACAGCCGACTGCAGGTTGTGGAGGCACGGCAGGCGTATAACGAGCGGCAGGACATCCGCCATAAACATTTAATATCAGACGCGATAGAGCAGTATCTGGCCAAATTGAAAGAAGCAGTAGAAGAGACCAGCCGATCACGTTATGAACCCACCCCCAGCGGTTACCCTGCCGCCGGAGGAAAAACGATTCCTAAAGAGCAGGTGGCAAAAGAGAACTATGCCCGTCGCCTTGCCCGTCTGCAGAAATACTATAAAGAGCCGGAACGTGCCGCCTTTGCTGCAGAGTACCGGCAAAAATTACAGGATTACCAACAGAGGATAGAGGCCATCGGGAAAGATCTGGCAGCCTGGTATAGCGCTCAACTCTGGAAAATAGTGATTGAACACGACTATGCACCAGAAACGTGCATACCGGGGTGGGCAGCTCAGTTATCAACACTGACGACCTGTCTTCAGGGCGGAAGCACGGATGAAAAAACGGAATCTGTGTGGTATGGCTGGTTAACGGATCCGCAGAGCCCTGCCTACAAGGGGTTGTTGGGTAATCAGGCCTCGATACTGGAGGCGATTTATGCCGGTATCGGTGGGTATACGAATCTGAAAGCGGTGCTGGGTTCTAAAGAGATCAGTGAGTTGATCGACTCAGAAGGTGTCCGGCGCGCCATTGCCCAGCGAACGCTGGCGATAAGTGGTGCAGTGTCCCGGCTGACATCAACGCTAGGGCAGGCGACGCTGGATGGTTACAGCCGTGTAATCGAAGGAGTGATATATCTCACAGAAAAGCAGAAGATAACCGTGTTCACGCTGAGCCTGAGCATAGAAGAATATCAGCAACTAAACCGGGATATAGCGCGGACACAGCTCACGGCATCAGCTAAGCCGGCTCAGTTCGGCGGCATGTTGCAGGATGGCAACCAGATTACACATACAGCCTCGGCGGGAAGCCAGTTACAGGTTACTGATCCGGCAATACTAAAACGGTATGTGACAGTGACGCTGGTAAGCGATATGGAGCCGGAAAAATTCATCGCCGCGCTGCGTCAGTCAGGCACCAGCGAGGCGGCGCTGAAAAAAAGGCCGTTGGCGGACATCCAAAAACTCAATCATTTCTCAGAATTGCGTATTTCATCAGTGACATTGGCGGAAGCAGCCAACGGTGAATCAATAAAACTGGCGCCGGGGCAGGTGCAGCATGTGATTGAAGATCAGCTTCAACTATCACGACGGCTGGTCAGTGGGAATATGCTGGGTGGCCTGCTGGGTGCAGGAATGCTTTATCTGCAGGTAGGGGCGCTGGCAGGCAATCTCAACGCGGTAAAAACGGCGGTGGGTGACGATATCAAAGCACAACTGGTGCTGCTGTCGAATATGACGATGGTGGCCAGTTCGGCTGTGGAAACCTGCGGCTTTATCCATATGCTGGTCAGGAAAAACCCATGGGCGCTGGCGCCGAATGTGAAGGGCGTCGCGGAGTATGTGCATCCGCTGATCCGGGCCGGGGGCGTGATAGCAGGCGTGGCATCGATTATTGATGGGATTGGGATGTTTGTTAAAGCATGGGATATTTATAAGTCAGGTGATACATCTGCAGCTATATGGTACTCCCTAGCAGGTACTTCAACTGTTGTAGGTGGAGCTATAGCAGCTTATGCCGCTTATTCCTGCCAGTTTGCCTTATTTGGCCTGGCGGGGCTGGCGGCTCTGCTGATTGTGGCGGGGGCAGTGCTGGCGATAGAGGCGGCCAATGCTACCAGCAGCGCTTTTGAAGTGTGGCTGCGCTGCGGTTGCTTTGGGGTGCCGGAGAAACGGGGAGATAATGACCGAGTATGGAAGATTAATAACCCAGATGACCTGAATGAGGCGCTGATAGCGTATAAAGTCATCGTCAGCGGGGTCACGGCAGAGGTGAGCTATCAGGATATTATAGGGGAACGGGGTAATGACGAGGATGTGGTCGCGCTGCGGGTTCGGCTGCCCGGCTGCAACAGCACCCAGTCCGCGTGGGATCTTAAACTGGTGGCGCAGGGTAGCAGCGATGACAACCCGCTTCTGATCAGCCAATACAACCTACCGGGCAGTACAGATGCGCCTTTACTAGCAGATGATGCCTCCTTCCTGTTACGGCATCCGCGCCATCCGTGGCGTACGCTGAATAATACACTCACCCAAAACTGGGATAACAATGGCCTGGTGCTGGAGGGGGAAGCCTGGGTAAACAGCGCGCGCTATAGCCGCGTAACCCTGGAGGTGAATTACTGGCCGGACAAGGCTGATGCGCAGAGCCGGATATCACTGACGCTGGAAAACGAAGATTAGGGATAAAAAGGTGAAAGACAAATATACACAGCCTGATGGTTCATGGCAGACCGAACAGGAACAGATTCAGGCAGCGTTGGAGGCGCACTTCTCCCGCAAACCTCGCCTGACCCCGCCGTTAAAGCGCTGGGAAGAGGATTTACCGGAGAGTCAGAAAGAGCAGGCTGTGCCGGGGCAGTTAATCCGGGTGACTGAAATCAATAAAATATGGATGGAGATTCCACGTTATGAAAATATTATGTGGGGTGGGGCTTGGGTAGGATTTATATCGACATTAATTCCTGCATTTATAGCCTTTTATATGTCTGTCAATCTCATTTTTTTACCGGGATTTCATTATTCAGATATATATGATCTATTTTTTCTTATGACTTTATGGATCGGGGGGTTATTGATTTTATCAATATGTTTTTTTAACTTAAAAATGGCTTTGTTAGTACCCCGTGATCAACCTATCCGTTTTAATCGCAAGCGTCAAAAAGTTTATCTCTTTGACTATCAGCGCAAATGGAACCCGTGGGCAAAATGGCCCGCGACCGTTAAAGTCTTTGACTGGGCCGATATTCACGGTGAGATAAGTTATGAGGTAGACCGTTACGATCAGGGCTTCCGTTTATATTGCGCAGTGTGTAAGCCCGGCACCACGGAGGTGATCGAACGCTTTATCCTGAGCCGGGCGCTGAGCCACCCGGAGCCGCAGCGCCGGTTATGGAGCCACTGCTGCCAATATATGCAGCATAAACCGGTGGTGGCGGACCCATTATACCCAGGGCGGCCTGACAGCTGGAAACCGCGCAAAAGCATGCACTGGCCGGAAGAGATTGATCGGGAATCCACCACTGCGCCGGAGGCATGACCCGCAGAGCAGGTAACGCTGGCGACAGAAGATTAGGAAATAAAAAGGTGAAAGACAAATATACACAGCCTGATGGTTCATGGCAGACCGAACAGCAACAGGCTCAGGCAGCGCTGGAGGCGCACTTCTCCCGCAAACCCCGTCTGACTCCGCCGTTAAAACGTTGGGAAGAGGATCTACCGGAGAATCAGGCAGAGCAGAAGGTGCCGGGGCAGCTAATATGGGCCAATGAAATAAATAGGGTCTGGATGGAGATCCCCCGTTATGAAAATATCATGTGGGGTGGGGGATGGGTGAGTATGATATCTTCATTTATACCGTGCCTTCTTTTTCTGTATTCGATTTTTTTTCCTCTTCAAATACCATAACTTTACTTATTTTAATTTTTTGGGAGTTAGTTATTTTTTCAATATTTCTTCTTCAATTTAGAATGATTTTATTTATGCCGCGCGATCAACCCATTCGTTTTAACCACAAGCGCCAGAAAGTCTATCTCTTTGACTATCAGCGGAAATGGAACCCGTGGGCAAAATGGCCCGCCACGGTGGAGGTTTTCGACTGGGCCGATATTCACGGTGAAATAAGTTATGAGGTAGACCGTTACGATCAGGGCTTTCGTTTATATTGTGCAGTGTGTAAACCCGGCACCACGGAGGTGATTGAACGCTTTATCCTGAGCCGGGCGCTGAGCCACCCGGAGCCGCAGCGCCGGTTATGGAGCCACTGCTGCCAATATATGCAGCACAAACCGGTGGTGGCGGACCCATTGTACCCGGGACGGCCTGACAGCTGGAAACCGCGCAAAAGCATGCACTGGCCGGAAGAGATTGACCGGGAATCCACCACCGCGCCGGAGGCGTGAAACTTCATACAGAAACGTGTTTTCATTTTGCGTGTAAATACGGTCTGTTAAAATTAACCAAATAACTTACTAAGTTGAGTTATTCCTTATGCCTGTAAAATTAAACACTATCCCTGGGCCGTCTTTGCGCCCCTCGCCGCCCAGGCCATTACCCTGGCTGGGGGCATTGGCTTGCTTTATAACGGCAGGAATAATATTGATGCGCTTTTTAGGGAAACTTGTGGGAAACTCTACTTTTTGGTGGTTTGCCATCGGCATTCCGGCAGGGTTATGGATGGTTCTTGCATTCATTCGCCTGGCAATATATTCATTGCGCCAGCTGCAAGCTAACGCATGGGATAAAAGACGTGAGCAGGTTATTTTACAGGAAGTTCGTCGTGGTCGTCGTGCCTTGCAAATTCTCTCTGCCGAATGCCTTACCGCACACAGTAATGATCTCTCCTTTGCGCCAATCGCTGAAGCGTTACAGAGCAATGAGGATAGAGTCAAATCGCAAAGTTCCTGGAGTGGCGGTACTAATATCCGGCATAGCCGCCTACCTGTTACTTTAGAGATGTCTCCGGATGAGCAGGTATCAACGTCATTTTCTGCATTACTAAAAAAATTAATTACCCTGTTTTCACAATTACCCCTGGATCATTCTGTTGCTGTTTTACTTGAGTCATCGTCTTCACTGCCTGACGTAAGGATAAAAGCCCTCTGGCAGAAAGCCTGGCAACAAGCCGGTATCTCTCAGCCGACCTTTTTTGTTGAAGGACAAGGGCTGGCAGTTATTGATCACTGGCTTGACCATAGTATTAAAGAGCAGGCCATATTGTTAGTGGTTACCTTACAGGTAGCCCCGGAACAGCCAGAGGAAACCGCCGAAGCCGTAGCGGCTTTGCTGTTGGGGAACCAGCTGACACAAAAAATCCTTGACCCATTGGCACTTTTACACCGCCCAGAAGCGTCATCTGCATGTAAAGAGGCGCTTCAGGCCGCTGTACTGCAAGCAATAGACTGGGTTCCACTACCGCCCGGTGCCTTACAACACCTCTGGCTCTCCGGATTAGTAGGGAACAGTAAAGCCTGGAAGAGTGCTATGGCTGTTCAGAGTCATGAGCCATTAAACAGCATCAATGCCAAGACAGGTACACACGATATTAATCAATTTTTGGGTAATCCCGGCTGTGTCGCGCCTTGGCTGGCGATTGCTGCCGCTGCTCAAAATGTATCTGACTCACCGCACATGATTATCAGTAGTGAACAAGACAGTGACATTGTCTGGAGCACCGTTGTATCCCCCGTATGCTTCTCGCAAGGAGAATAAAACGTGAAGCGCATTACCTTATTTATAAAAAAAACGGAATTTAAGTTCTGGACGCTTATCCTACTGTTTTTACTGGCTTGTGTAATATTGTGCTGGCAGGTCTGGCAATATCCTGAACGAATAGGGTTAGTGCAGGGAACACCACAGCATAATAGTTGGTTGGTTGGTGTGAGTGTTGGAACCGGGGCATTGATTTTAAGTGTTTTTCTCCTCTTTTTTGGCACACGCCGCACCGGTGTGATGAGCTTTGATGAAAAACGTCAGCAAACCCAAGGAGATGATGTACCGGCCCCGGAAATAAAAGCAAAAGCTGAAAATACGTCTCAAGGCGAGCAGGCAAAGCTTAAATCCCACCTCCGCACCCGCTATCACCTGCTCTGGCGCTATAAAGTCCGCCTGCTGCTGGTAATGGGGGAGGACGCGCACATCACAGCCATTGCCCCCGGCCTTCAAGAAAAGCGGTGGCTGGAGGGCAGCCGCACGGTGCTGATTTACGGCGGCAGCCCGTGGGCAGCGGTGGATAAAGAACGCCTGGCAGCGCTGCGCACCCTGCGCCGTGGTCGGCCGCTGGACGGCATTGTGCTGGCGCTTGATGAGCAGCAGACGAATGCAGACAGGCTGGACAATGCCCTGCGTACGCTGGAGCAGATTGGGGAAGCATTGCATCATCAGCCGCCGGTCTGGCTCTGGCAAATATGTGCTGCCCAGTGGGAGCAAGATGATCGTGTTACCCAGCCGGTGGGCGCACTGTTCCCGGCGCGCACGACGCCGGACATTATCGGCCGGCAACTCACCGCGATGTTACCGTCGTTACGTGAGCAGGGGATGCAGCAGGTATGTGCCCATCGACCGCACGATTTTCTGCTGCGTCTCGGGCAGTACCTTGAAACACACGGCATTGCCCGTTGGCAGACATTGCTGACGCCGTGGCTTGATGAGCACCTGAAACGTATTCCGCTGCGTGGGCTGATGTTCAGTCTGCCGCTGCCGAAAAAAGACGCGGCCGATATCCATGCGCATCGCTGGGAGGCTCCCGCCGTCTGGCATGGGGTTATGCAGGACTGCGGCAGCGCGCGCGGCAAGCGGGTCGGTTTGCCGTGGGAACAGGCGCTCTGTTACAGCCTGATGACCCTGATTGTGCTCTGGGGGGCCGGTTGCGTTCTCTCGTTCTCTGTGAATCGCCAACAGATCGTCTCTGCCGCCGCGCAGGCGCGCCAGTTGGTACATTACCGTGCGCTTACTGATGCGCAACTTATTGCGCTGCAGTCACTGCGCAATGATATCGGGCGGCTGCAACATCATGAAAAAGAGGGCGCGCCGTGGTACCAGCGCGTTGGCCTGAATCACAATCCGCAACTGCTTCAGGCGCTGTTGCCCTGGTATGGCACCGCCAATAATCGCCTGATACGGGATGTCGCGGCAGAGCATCTGCACGATAAGCTTGTTGCCCTGGCCATTTTGCCGCCAGGCAGCCCACAGCGGGCGAAAGTAGCAAAACCGGGTTACGACCAGCTTAAAGCATACCTGATGATGACGCGCCCGGAAAAAGCGGACGCAGCGTTTTACGCACAGGTGATGAAAACGGTCGAACCGGTGCGCAAAGGCCTCTCACCCGCACTCTGGCAGAGTATTGCGCCGGATCTGTGGGCCTTTTACATGCAGAGTTTGCCGTCCCAGCCATCCTGGAAAATCGCGCCCGATGCGGGGCTGGTAACGCAGGCCCGGCACGTGCTGCTGGAGCAAATCGGTCAGCGCAACGCTGAAAGCACCCTGTATGAAAACATGCTGATCTCTGTGCGTCGTAATTATGCGGACATGACACTTGAGGCAATGACCGGAGATACCGATGCCCGCCGCCTGTTTACCACACCGGACGTAGTGCCCGGTATGTTTACCCGTCAGGCGTGGGAGGGAGGAATACAGGAGGCGATTGATAAAGCCGTGGCCTCCCGGCGTGATGAAATTGACTGGGTACTGAGTGATAACCGCAACGCTGTCTCTGCAGATATTTCCCCGGAAGCGCTGAAAAATCGCCTGACTGAGCGTTATTTCATCGATTTTGCCGGTGCCTGGCTGGGCTTTTTGAATAGCCTGAACTGGAACCCGGCGCAGAATCTCTCTGACGTTACGGATCAGCTTACCCTGATGAGTGATGTCCGTCAGTCACCAATGATTGCCCTGATGAATACCCTGGCCTATCAGGGGCAGGCGGGGCGGCGACAGGAAGCGCTGTCTGCATCCCTGGTAAAATCCGCCAAAGATTTGCTGGGCAAAGAGGAGAAACCAGTAATTGACCAGCGTGCAGCCGGGCCGGTAGGGCCGCTGGACAGCACCTTTGGCCCGCTTCTGACACTGATGGGCAAAAACAGTACACAGACGGTGATGGCTGCCGACAGCACGCTCAGCTTGCAGACCTATCTCACCCGTGTCACCCGCGTACGGCTGAAACTCCAGCAGGTGGCCAACGCGCCTGATCCGCAGGCGAGAATGCAGCAACTGGCGCAGACCGTGTTTCAGGGAAAAAGCGTCGATCTCACCGATACCCAGGAATACGGCAGCCTGATTGCCGCCAGTCTTGGCGAAGAGTGGAGCGGCTTTGGGGACGCGATGTTCGTGCAGCCCCTGGCACAGGCGTGGGAGAGGGTGCTTCAGCCCTCGGCTGCCGGCCTCAACGATGCGTGGCAGCGTGCTGTGGTCACGAACTGGGCGTCAGCCTTTACCGGGCGCTATCCGTTTGCGGCCGGGAAAACGGACGTGTCGCTGCCAATGCTGGCAGAGTTTATCCGGCGGGACTCGGGGCGGATAGACCGCTTCCTGACGACGCAGCTGGGCGGCGTACTGCATAAAGAAGGCAGTACCTGGGTGGCGGATGAAACCAGCAGTCAGGGGCTGACCTTTAATCCGGCATTCCTGAAAGCCATCAATCAATTAAGTCAGTTGTCCGACATTCTGTTTACCGACGGCAGCCAGGGGATCAGCTTTGAAATGCAGGGCGTCGCCATGCCGGACATTGTAGAAACACAGCTCACCCTCGACGGCCAGTTACTGCATTACTTTAACCAGTTACCGGCGTGGCAGAGTCTGCGCTGGCCGGGCGTTATCAATAAACCAGGGGCAATGCTGACCTGGACCTCCACCGATGCAGGGGCACGCCTGTTTGCTGATCACAGTGGCGCATGGGGATTTATCCGTTGGCTCGAACAAACCCGGCGGGACAAGGTAGGAGATGGCCTGTACCGCCTGACCCTCAGCACCCCAGATAACCAGCAGGTGCAGTGGCTGCTGCGCACGGCGCTTGGAGACGGCCCGCTGGCCTTGCTGAAATTGCGTAATTTTACGCTGCCGGCAGAAATATTCCGTATAGAGGCAGCGCGACAGGCACCGTCTGATGACGTGCTGGCAGATGTGCTGTTACCGGACACAGACACCATGGTTTATGAGGGAGAATAACCGATGGCTACCCTGAATTCTTTGCTTACGGCCTGCCGCTACCGGGCTGATGACCTGTTGCCGCAGGCCGACCAACAGACACGGCACTGGGAAAACTGGCTGAAGCCCCTCACAGCAGAGACCCCCACCGGCGAAGATCCCGGCTATAACGATGATTTCCAGCAGATGCGAGAAGAGGTCAATAAGCTTTCCGGCGCAGATACCACACTGGTCTGTGAACTGGCAGAAAAACTGCTCACCACGGTGAGCAAAGATGTGCGGATTGCCACCTATTACATTTGGGCACGGTTGCATCGCGATGGAGAAGCAGGGCTGGCGGAGGGGCTGACCTTGCTGGCTGCATTGATACAGTGTTTTGGTGACACCCTGCACCCCTGGCGGGCCAATAGCCGTAAAGCGGCGCTGGAGTGGCTGGCAGGCAGCCGGGTGCTGGACAGCCTGTCGCTCTACCCGGATGTAACAAAAGCAGAATTTGAGCGTATTACCATCGCCCTGCTGCTGATTGAACAGGGGGTAGCCGCCTGGGAGGAGAGCGCCCGTCCAGGGTTAGGCGGGTTGTATGCATCGCTGGAAAACCGGCTGGCTCAGTCCGGGGGGCTGGAGGCGGTAATTCCCCAGAACGGGGGGGCTGCGACTGACAGCATCCCAGCACACTTTCCAGAAACCCCAGCACTGAAACCGGTCGCGTCCGGGCGTGAACTGCTTGACCAGGCAAGGCGGCTGGCGGACTACCTGCGCGATCAGCCTCAGGGCTGGCTCTCTGGTCATCGCCTGATGAAATGCGTACGTCACGACACGCTGCACGAACTGCCGCCGCTGGATGCAAACGGGCGCACCCGCCTGGCTCCACCGAAGCCGGAGCATCGGGCATTGCTTAAACGCCTCTATCTGCAGCAGAGCTGGCTGGAACTGCTGGAGCAGGCCGACAGCCTGTTTGTACAGGGCGTCAACCATCTCTGGCTGGATGTTCAGTGGTATATCCATCAGGCGTTAAACCGGGCAGGCGCACCTTATGACGGTTGGGCAGAGATCATCAAACAGGATGTATGCGGCCTATTGACCCGGTTGCCGGGGCTGGAAAGCCTGATCTTTAACGACGGCACCCCTTTTGCCGATGAGGTAACCCTGAACTGGATAAACCAGCAGGTGATGGAAGCGCCCACCGGCTGGGGCGAATCACATACGGCCTCTGCAGCCACAGAAGATGACGATATTCTGCAACTGGAGGCTGAGGCGCTGCGGCTGGCCGACAGCGACGGTATTGAGGCGGCGCTTAACTGGTTACAAAACCGGCCGGGCACCATCACGGTGCGTCACCGGTGGTTGTTGCGGCTGCTGATGGCCCGCGTCGCTGAGCAATATGGCAAAAACGAGATGGCACTGCACCTGTTGGGCGAGCTGGAGAGTAACGCCGACGCATTGACGCTTACACAGTGGGAGCCGGTGCTGCTGTTTGAGGTCAAAGCCCGCCGCTTGAAACTGCTGCGTATGAAGGCCGGACGCAATGATGCGGACAAACCCCGCCTGAACGCAGAAATAGAAAGCCTGCTCGCCGGGCTTATCACCCTCGACCCAGCCCGCGCGGCTGTGCTGTGTGCATGATGATAAGGAGAAAGTAATGGCAAAAGGTTATTATCTGGTGCTTGGAGATAAAACAACCTGCGGCGGTATGATTATCGGGGGCGACACCACGCATACGTTGCTTGGAAAACCTGTCGCCCGCGAGCAAGAACAGGTCACCTGCGGTATATATCCTGGGATTTTTACCATTGTTGGCCATATACCCTGTGACTCGGTTAATGGACGCAAATTTGCCGGTACGCTGCACAGTAAAAGCAGCTGCCCATGCCAGTCACGGCTGATACCGTCGATATTGACAAATACGTATGAAAAAGAGTCTAACGTAAGTAGTAATGCGTCTGAACCTGAGCAATATGCCCAGTCTGTCAAAATCACTTAATCATAAGGATAAGAAAAAAATACTAAAAAATCAGTTTGGGGACGTCATTCTAGATGAAGAAGATCAACCTGTATACGAAATGCAGGAGAGTAAACACCTAACTAGGGATGAGATTAATAATATCTTGCAAGAACAAAAGAAAGTGTTGGAAAAAAGAAAAAAAGAACTTGAGCAATGGGAAGAGCAGGATCGTGCTGTATTTAAGGGGTCTTTCGGATCTAGTGATGAGACCTCGCGGCAAAAAATTCTTATGGCTATAAATAAGGAAATAGAAATTAACGAGCCAATGACATATGATAAATGCAGATTTGCAGATAAAAAATGTTTATGCTTTTGTAAGTAAAGGAGATAAAGATCATTATATAAATATAGGCAATAAATTTATTTCTGCGCCGCTGCGAGGTAAAGATTCTAAGGTAGTCACTCTGTGCCATGAAATGTCACATTTTGATGATGTGTTAAGTACCTTTGACAAGGGATTTAGAGCCGGCGGGATGAAACTAAGCCAGGAGGGAGACCCTAAAGCATTAGAGAGTGCTTATAACTTTGAAAGGTATTTTGAATAAGAGGTGTACATGGATATGCCGGTAGCAGAAGTTGTCCTGATTGCGGATGTATCAAAAGAAAGGTTAAATATATCTTCCATCTTAATAAATAAAGGGCAGAAATCATTATTTATCGATGAGCGTTTTGTTCCGCAAGATAAACATTTGATATCTGATTGGGGGGAAATGAACTGCTCCGGTATTGAAATAAAATATGATGGGCTTAGATATAATATGGGCTCTGATTTTTATAAGGAAATTAAGCCCGGCAGTGTGATGAAAAGCAGTACTATAAATCTGGCAGAAGACTACCGCCTTCCGAAAACAGGGTTATGTAAATTTTATGTTAACCTTTCATTTTCATCAGAACCGGTCAGTACAGATGAATTGGAAAAGTCTTGTTTATCGATTCAAATAATATTGAATTCCGTGTTGATAATATGGACTTTGATAAAGTTTATCTAAAAAGGCATAGAGAGCCCTGAGATAATAAGAAATTATTTTAAGCTGGCTATCATATTCCCTTCTAATACTACTTCAATAATATTCGCTTAATAAGATAAATGGCATTTATATGGACGACCTAACCCTGCGTTATTTTGACGCTGAAATGCGCTATCTGCGCGAAGCGGGCGAAGAATTCGCCCGTGCCCACCCTGATCGGGCGGCCGGATTAAACCTGGACAAGGCCGGTGTGACTGATCCCTATGTAGAGCGGCTGTTTGAAGGTTTTGCCTTTTTGATGGGCCGTTTGCGTGAAAAACTCGACGACGATCTGCCGGAGTTGACTGAAGGGCTGGTCAGTATGCTCTGGCCGCACTACCTGCGCACCATCCCGTCACTCTCCATTGTGGAATTCACACCAGAGTGGCGGGAGATGAAAGAGCGTCTGGCAGTGGCCCGCGGCTTTGAAGTGCTCTCTCGGCCGTTGGGCGAGCGCCGCACCCGCTGCCGTTATACGACTACGCAGGATATTAATCTGATGCCACTGTCGCTGAGCCGGGCGGGTATCGGTACAGAGCCGGACGGTCGGTCAGTTATCCGCCTGCGTATAGAGTGTGGTGAACTGGCGGACTGGGGCAACATGTCGCTGAGTGATCTGCCGCTCTATCTGAACGCGGACGCGCCGCTGGCCTGCGCGCTGCATGAGGCGCTCACCCTGAATGTTGCCCGGATGTGGATACGGCTGTCAGGTGATACGGACCGCCGGCCATTCGACGGGTATTTTGCTCCACGGGGGTTTGGTGAGCAGGAGAGTCTGTGGCCCAGGGACGCGGGCAGCTTCAGCGGTTATCAGCTGCTGCTGGAATATTTCTCCTTCCGTGAGAAATTTATGTTTGTGACGCTGCGCGGGCTGGAGGAGGTGAAACTCCCGGCCGGGCTGCGCTGGTTCGATATCGAAATCGTACTGGCAGAGCGCTGGGCGCACGATTTCAGCTTCTCCGAAAAACATCTGCGCCTGCACTGTGTGCCGGTGATTAATCTGTTTGTGCTGGAATCTGACCCGCTGCGCCTCGATTCATTACAGACCGACTACCTGCTGCGCCCGATGCGGGTACAGGACGGCCATACCGAGATCTATTCAGTAGACTCGGTGATCTCTTCGCGCCACACCGGGCATCAGGTCTATGTGCCGTTCTCTAGCTTCCGCCATAAAGGTGGAATGTTGCGCCACGATGCGCCGGAATATTACTACCACACGCGTGTAAAACGCGGCCCTTCCGGGCTGCATGATACGTGGTTAATACTGGGCGGCGAAGCCTTTGATAACCACACCGTGCCGGAGAATGAAAGCCTGAGCCTGAGCCTGACCGGCACTAATGGTCAGCTGCCGCGCAAAACGCTGCAAAGCGCGGTACTGGACACCGTGGTGAAAACCATGGCGATTAATGTCCGGGTGCAAAACCTCTGTGCGCCGACCTTACCCTGTTACCCCCCGAACCGAGACCGCTTCCACTGGCGGGTATTGAGCCATCTGGGCAGCAGCTTCTTATGGATAATGGACAATGCAGAAGTGCTGCGCGGGACGCTGGCGTTGTATGACTGGACGGATAATGAGATGAATCGGCGCAGGCTGGCCGCCATTCTTGACGTCAGACACAGCGAGATTGAACGCTTTGAACAGGGGCACCTGTTACGCGGGGTGCAGATCGAGGTCACCCTCGACAGCCACGGCTTTGCCGGCCACGGCGATATCTGTCTGTTTGGTGAAATGCTCAGCCGTTTCTTTGCCCTCTACACCGATATTCACTTGTTTAACCGCCTGATCATTATCTTGCAGCCAACCGGAGAGCGCCTTGAATGGCAAGAGAAACACAACCGACGTATCCCCGGCTGAGCGCACGGCTGGGGAAAGAGATCGGCCGCATTAATTTTTACCGCTTCTGCCAATTGCTGGAGAAAAGTATGCCGGAGCGCTCGCTGCTGGGCAGCAGCCTCCATCCGGCGGATGACCCGGTGCGCTTTCGCCCGCATCCGGGCATGGGCTTTCCGGTCAGCGAATTAAAAGCAATAGAATATGACGATGACGCACCTGATGCGCCGCCTACGGTGCGCACCACATTTCTGGGGTTATATGGTGTGGATTCCCCGTTGCCGACGTCGTATCTCGATGACATCACCCAGCGGCGTGAAGGGCATGAGGCACTGGAAGGGTTCCTTGACATCTTCAACCACCGCATCCTGACACAGTTTTATCGCATCTGGCGCAAACATGCCTATCCGGCAAGCTTTGAGGCGGGTGGAAAGGATGCCACTTCACAATGCCTGCTGGGCCTTATCGGCCTGGGTATTACCAGTACGGATAAACATGTGGCCACGCCGGTATCCCGGTTCCTGGCGCTGCTGGGGGTTATGCGCCGGCAAGCCCGGACGGCAGAAGGGATAGAGGCGCTGGTGCGGCTGTTGGCACCACAGACCCATGTGGGCGTGACGCCACACTGCCTGCGTCCGGTTACGCTCAATCAACCAATGGGGTTTTATGGCGAGGGCGGCTTTCTGCTTGATGGCTGTACCGTATTGGGTGAAGAGGCCACCGATGCCAACAGCCAGTTGCTGATTGCGCTCTATACCGAAGACGCGCAGGAAGCGCAGGCCTGGCTGCCGGAGGGGCAGCTATACCATGATTTTCAGGTACTGCTGCGGGTTTACCTCGGCTGGCGCTACAAAGCCCGTATTACGCTCACCGTGCCTACGCCGCTGCTGCCTGAGCCGGTATTGGGGCGGGAAGATTTTCTGCTGGGGCTGACCGGTGTGTTGGGAACAGATGATAAAAATCTCGCGTCTGACATTCCCCCGGCATTTACCGTGGTACCGGGCCACTACTGCGGGTTGCCGCGGGCTGTAATAACGAAAGGAAACCGACGTGTTGCGTATCACTTCTAACCGATTTTCATACCTGTTGCTGCCGATGTTGCTGTCCGGCTGCGGCCTGACGCAGAGCATTACTGACAGCACGGCATCCGTTGCAAAATCCATCTTTTATAAGCAGGTGAAAACTCTGCATCTCGATTTCACTGCCCGCGAGGCGCTGAATACCGATGCACGGGAAAATAATCCCCTCTCTGAACCGCTGTTGATACGGGTTTATCAGCTGAAAGACCAAAAGACGTTCGATAAAACGGTCTACGAACAGCTGGTAAACGGCGGCGAAACCATACTAGGGGATAGCCTGCTGGCATCCCATGAGGTCATCGTAAAACCTGGTGGGGATGCGAACCTGACGATGCCGATGAATGAGCAGGCACAGTTTGTGGCAGTGGTAGGGTTGTTCCGTCATCCAGACAGAGAAAAAAATCACTGGAAGCTGATGCTGGCGCGTGATGACCTCGATCCGGATATGCCGCGTGTCATTGTGCCAGGCAGTAACAGCCTGACCCTGCTGCCGGAGAAAAAATAATGAACGGACACTACGGCCCCTCGCTGTACGAAACCCTGTTCGGTAACTTTACCGGCGGGCTGGATCTCCATCAGGTCAGTGACGAAAACCAGGTCATCCTGTCGGTGCTCGACAATATGCAGCGCATTCTGAACTGCCGGGCAGGGACGCTGAGTCATCTGCCGGATTACGGCCTGCCGGATATGAGCAGAATCCTGCAGGGGATGCCGGGCACCGCGCATCAGCTTATGGAGACCCTCTCCTCGGTGTTGCTGAAATATGAGCCGCGCCTGAAAAAGATGTCGGTGTCGATGTTAACGCAGACGGCGCCTGGCCATCTGGAATATGCAATTGATGCCGAGCTGAAAGGGCTGGGGCTGGTGCGTTACGGCACGGCCTTTATGCCTGAGGGGAGGGTGCTGATGCGCCACCTGAAACAGCAGCAGTACCTTGACCCCGGGGATGCCTATTAAGCCTGGGGTGAAAGGCATACAGCGCCACCGGGCGTGAATATTGTCTTAAAAGTAACGGAAAGCAGAAAATACAGGGAGATAGCATGTCAACCAAAGCGCGTTTTTTTAAAAAGGTGCAGCAGAGCAATACCGTCACCGAGCTGGATGAACGGTCGCTTGAAGCGGATATTCAGGCGTTTTGCCGGCGCATGGAGAGCTTTGCGCGCCAGTTGGGCCACTGGTTTGAAGGCTCCGCCATAGAGGTCATCGTCGCGACAAAATATCTGCATGACCTGAGCACCATCGGTTACAGCCTGAACAGCGGCGCGGTCTGTTATGAGATCACCACCATTACCCTGCGGCACGGCACCCGGAGCGTCACTATCATGCCGGAACAGCTCCGCCAGGGGCGTGAGAAAGGGTGTGTGACGCTGACGGTGGACAGCGCCGCCGGAGTCGCCGGCAAACAAAAATACTCTTTATGTATGGCACCTGAAAGCGGCTGGCTGATCCGCGAAGAAGCCCAGACACCCGCTGACAGCATCCCGCTCACTGAAGACGTGTTCTTCCAGACCATCGAAAAGCTGGCCTGAAAAGCCACGCATCCCACAACGCTGACCACATGCCCGCCCTTGCGGCACAGGTGGTCAGATGACGCCTATTCCTTAGGAAAGAAACGCTTATGACAGACAACGGTGACCGCATCGTGAAGACGGGCGGCGACCCGCGGGCGCTGGTGGATTTTATCGCGCTACGTGAGGAGATCAGTAAACTGACCCACCCGGCACGCCCGGATGTGGAGTGGAAACGGGTGGAGCAACTCTGCCTGTCGCTGTTCCGGCAGAACGGGGTAGAGCTGCAAACGGCCGCCTGGTATACCCTGGCGCGCACGCATCTGGCGGGAATGCACGGCCTGAATGAGGGGCTGGCAATACTGGAAGCGTTGATTATTCATCAGTGGGGCATGCTGTGGCCGCAAACAGAGCATGTGCGGCTGGAGATTCTGGCGGTGCTCAGCCGGCGTTTGCTGGCGGTATTGCGTACGATGAACCTGACCTGCGCCGCGTTGCCGCTGATTTATCAGGCGGAGCAGCATCTGAATCGGTTACAAGATCGGTTGCAGCGCCTGGAGTTAAAAAATGCCGGGCAGCTGACGGCATTGGCGGTGTTTATGTATAACGCTGCCGCGCGGCTGCAAAAGGGCGAGGCCGGCCATGATGACGTCACTTTACCGCCTCCGGCCACGCCCCAGCGCTGCAGCCCGGCGGTGCCGGAACCCTGGATATACGTTGCCTGCGACGCGGCGGCCACCCCGCCTGAAAATGAGAGGGTATCAGTGAAGCCCGCCCGTCAGTGGAAAGGCTTTGCGGCAGGCATGCTGACCACCCTGATTATCGGCATCGCAGGGGTGTTATGGCACGGCCAGCGGGCGGCATCTCACGCCAGCCTGTTACCGATAGCGGCCAATGCTCATTCCCTGGCAGAGCTGGCGCGGCAGTCGCCATTATGGTTACACCATTATGGGTTTATGCTGGCCGCACAGGCCAGGCCACCGGAGTCCGGGGCGCTTAAAGCACAATGGCAGCACCAGATTACAGCAAATGCCCTGCCGCTGGAGGCGCTCTCCGGTTGGCATCAGGGTATGGAAGGGCTACGGGACCTGACCGCCCGGCTTAATGCCTTAGACGAACGTAAGGGAAAATACCTGACCGGTTCAGAGCTGAAGTCGATGGTATTTGCCATCACCCGGAATTTTGAGCGCGCTGTGCCGCTGGAAGAGCAACTTTATCTGCTGAACCAGACGAAGCGCGGCGAACGCTTACCCGCAGATCAGGTATTGCAGGCTGAAAACCACCTGAACCAGCTGCTTAACCGCTATATGTTGATAACGCAGCAGGCAGAGGGGCAGGATACCCCACGGCAAGGAGGGGGCGGCCCACTGTAGCTGGTGGCTTAGGCGGAAAGTGAGTGATAAAAGAGACTGGTCTGTGAGCCGGCCTCTTCCCGGCAGGATGGCGCTACGCCATGATGGGACTACGCGCGCATAGTCCCAAATGTAGTCCCAAACCATCAGGCTAAAACAGTGGCATACCGGTAAATACCGGGCAACAAAAAACCCGCAAACTCAGTGAGGATGCGGGTTTTTGTGGGGTTTCCGTCAGTAACCGGTACTGTCAGAAGAGATTGTTGGTCGGCATGAGAGGATTCGAACCTCCGACCCCCGACACCCCATGACGGTGCGCTACCAGGCTGCGCTACATGCCGACGCTATGGGCCACTATACTACCTTTTCCCGCTTCGAATGCAAGAGGGTAGCCCAATGACTGCTTTAGTTTTAAGCAGTTAGTCGGCAATAAAGCGCTTCTCATCTGTCAGCACCTGCAACAGCAGGGCCAGTTGCGGCTTCTGATTTTTAATCTCGCGGCCATCGATGTCATACACCCGGTAGTCACCGCCGGCGTCCAGCAACAGCGTTTGCGTAGGCGTCGTCACCAGCAGGTTGCCCCTGTCACCGGTCGTCACCCAGGCATGGCGGCGGCGGGCGGCAAACAGGTCTTCACCCTGTGAATAGTCAGCCACTGACGTCTGCACATGCAGCAGGCGTTGCATCAGCGTGGCCATGACATCCTCATGGCTGGTGAGCTTACTGATGCTCTGCGCCGGGGTACCCGGCCAATGCACAATCAGCGGCACCTGCAACTGCTGGCGGCTGGAGCCGTCGCTCAGGCGGCCCTTGTCATTAAAGGCCACGCCGTGGCTGCCGGTGATCACCACCACGGTTTTATCAAGCTCACCCCGCGCGCGCAAACTCTCCAGCACCGCCGCGATCTGCCCATCCATCTGCTGCGCCGCTTTGCGGTACTGCTGGGCGAGGGCAGGGGCGCTCAGCGGTTTGTCCGGGCGCGTACTGGTTAACGCCTGGCCGATGCCGTTAAAACCGAGATAGGAGAACCACGGCGCGTTGCCGGTGCGGCTCTCCAGCCATTGCTGCCATTGCTGGCGCGTCTGGCTGTCGCTCTGTTTTACCGCCGGCGGCAGGGAAAAGTCTGCCAGCAGCGCCTGCCGGTAGAGCATGCTGTTAAAGCCGTCTGAGGAGAAGAGGCCGAACTGGTAACCCTGGCTGCTCAGGGCATTAATCAGCGCACTGGGCTTACGCGCGGCGAGAATGCCGTCCAGATAGGTCGGAGAGATGCCGTAAAACAGCCCAAACAGGCCACTGTCGCTGCGGCTGCCTGCACTGTAGTGCTGGGTGAAACGGGCATTGTCCTGCGCAAAACGGTCAACCGCCGGCATGGTTTGCGCCAGCGCGTCTGCACGGAAACTGTCCACCACAATCATCAGCAGGTTATAGCCGCTGCCGCTGTCGCGGAAGCTGATCTCATTCAGCGGATACTCCACCGCCAGCGCTTCCGGTTTACCCTGTTCTGCCATCCGGCGCTGGTACTCCTGCGCATCAAGCAGGCCATGCTTCTCCAGGAACTTCCTGGCCGTCATGGGGTAGGAGAGCGGCAGGTTAGCGCGCTGCATGGTGATTGGCCGGTAGAAGTTTGCGTCCGCCCAGATATAAAGCAGGTGTGAGCTGAAGAAGCTGGCAATAAACAGCGCCGCCAGCGGCTTACCGAAGCTGCGCCGGTTAAGGCTGCGCAATTTCTGCCAGGCCCAGGTACCGAACAACATCTCCACCAGGAAAATCACCGGCACGCTGATGAACATCAGCTGCCAGTCACGCGCCAGCTCGCCCTGTTCCGGGTTGACCACCAGCTCCCAGACCACCGGGTTGAGGTGCAGGTGGAAGCGGGTAAACACCTCGCTGTCCACCAGCAGCAGCGTCAGCCCGGCCGTGGCCAGCGCGGCAGAGAGAAACCTCAGCAGCCGCTGGGACATCACCACGAAGGTGAGCGGGAAGATAATCAGCAGATAGGCGGCAAAGCCGATGAAGCTGAAGTGGCCCAGCAGGCTGGCCAGGGCGTAGATCCGGCCGGTGAGCGAGGCGGGCCAGTCAGAGACAAACAGGTAGCGGCTGCCCAACCCCAGACAGAGCAGGATATTGAACAACGCAAACCAGTGCCCCCAGCTGATCATCTGGGAGACTTTTTCGCGATAGCGCTGGCTATTCTTCACCATACAGGGATCGGGGCGGCTGTAAGCTTAATGGGCTTTATCTTCGCGGACCGACGCCTGTAACGCATCAGCAAAAGAGCGCGCCAGCTGTTTACGCTGTGCGGGTGCCACGCTGGTATTCAGCAGGTTGGTCACCATATTGCCCAGCACCATCAGGGAAAGATCGGTCGGGGCGCGGTGTTTTTCAAGAACGCTTACCAGCTCGGCAAGCAGTTGTTCGACGTGTTCGTCGCTGTAACGGGATGATTGTGGCATAGTTTACTGTGCTTCTCGGCCTGACAAAGTCCAATATCTTAACGTATAGGCGCGTGACTTTCCCCACTTTTATAACATTAAGCCGCCAAAGCCGGGAAGTGCTTCTCAGGCTGCTGCTTTTAAGTTGCAGCCGGCCGCCTTCAGTGTTTGAATACGCGCCGCACGGGGGCTGCCCCCATCAAGACAGGAGAACGCACCATGAGTCTGGATATCGGCCAGATCGCCTTACACCAGTTGATCAAACGGGACGAGCAGACACTTGATGTGGTACTGCGCGACTCCCTGCTGACCACCAACGCCGCCGTCGATGAGATGATGGCGGAGTTGCACCGCGTTTACAGCGCCAAGAGCAAGGCGTACGGCCTGTTCAACGAAACAAGCGAGCTGGCAGAGGCGCTGCGCGGCTGCCGCAAAGGCGATGAGACTTTCCTGGCCTTTACCCGCGCCGCGACCGGCCGCCTGCGGGACGAGCTGGCAAAATACCCGTTTGCCGAGGGCGGTGTGGTGCTGTTCTGCCAGTACCGCTACCTGGCGGTGGATTACCTGCTGATTTCGGTGCTGAACAACTGCCCGAGCATGCGCGTCAACGAGCAGCTGGACATCAGCAGCACCCACTACCTGGACATCAACCACGCGGACATCGTGGCGCGCATCGATCTCACCGAGTGGGAAACCAACCCGGAATCGACCCGTTACCTGACGTTCCTGAAAGGGCGGGTCGGGCGTAAAGTCTCTGACTTCTTTATGGATTTCCTTGGCGCGGCCGAAGGGCTGGATACCAAAGCGCAGAACCGTGGGCTGTTGCAGGCGGTGGATGACTACTGCGCCGAGGGCCAGCTGGACAAGAACGAGCGCCAGGCTTACCGCCAGCAGGTCTACAGCTACTGCAATGAGCAGTTGCAGGCGGGGGAGGAGATCGCGCTGACTGAACTGGCGCAGGCGCTGCCGCCGGTAGGTGACCGCGACTTTAAACAGTTCTCCAGCGACGAAGGCTACCAGCTGGAGGAGAGCTTCCCGGCGGACCGCAGCACCCTGCGCCAGCTCACCAAGTTTGCCGGCAGCGGCGGCGGGTTGAGCATCAATTTTGATGCGCTGCTGATGGGCGAGCGTATCTTCTGGGACCCGGCCACCGACACCCTGACCATCAAGGGCACGCCGCCGAACCTGCGCGACCAGTTGCAGCGCCGGCTGAGCAACGGTGAGAAATAACGCCGCCCGGTGAATGCCGGGCAATAAAAAACGCCGCAATTGCGGCGTTTTTTATTGGCGGTTGCCCCAGCGTCCCAGGGCCATCACTCGGTCGGCTTACGCGCGAACGAAGTCGATGTGAGCCAGTTTCGGCTTGAACGGGTGACGCTGTACAGCCTGAACTTTTACTTTGGTCTCTTTACCGTCGATAACCAGAGTAACGATGTCGCTATAAAATTCAGCTTTCACTTCCATGTTCTTCACGGAATCATGGTCCAGCTCGATAGCGATCGGTGCTTCAGTACCGCCGTATACGATTGCCGGGAATTTGTTAGCTGCACGCAGGCGGCGGCTCGCACCCTTACCCTGCTCTTTACGAGTTTCTACATTGATAGTGAACATTGTTTTTTCTCTTTAAGAAAATTAACCCTGCTACAGGCGACCCAGCAACAGGTTGGATATTTCAGCGTTATTACCGGTTATCGGCAACAAAGCGGGCGGCATTTTAACGGATTTGCCCCGGCGCGGCAATGAAAACCCGGCCACGGCGGCGGATTGTTGATAAAAAAGCGTCAGCCGCGCAGCTCGTTGGCACGGCGGTAACGCCCCTGATAGTCGAAGACTTTCTCACGGATCTGCCAATAGTGGCCGCGCTGGCGGGCCACCACAAAATCGGGGTGGCGGAACAGGACCTGCTGCGCCAGCACATCAGCGGCGGTCTGCCAGTTAAAGGGCACGCCCGGCGCGCGCTGGTGCGGCCGTACAAACAGCTGCTGGAACGCCATCCGCTGCGCCGGGGTGCTAAGGCGGAAGCGCTCACTGGCGCTGGCACCGTCTTCATCATAATAGGTGACGTTCAGCCACTCCCCTTTGGCGTCGCGCCCGCTCTCCAGCGCCATGCCGCCGCAGCGCAGCACCAGGGCATCTTTCAGCTTCAGCGCCGCTTTCAGCATGTCGTCGGGGTCCACCAGCACCTCGTTGCACTGGTGGCAGCGCCGCGCGGCGATGTCATTCTCTGCGCCGCAATGCGGGCAGCTTTTGGCCCGGAAGCGGAAATCACACTGTTCGCGGTGCCCCTCGTCATCCTCCATCCAGCCCTGGCAGCGACGGCCGAAATGCTCAATTACCGTGCCGTCCGGCAGGGCTTTGCCCCAGAAGAGGTTGGCGAAGCCGCAGGCCGGGCAGAAGACCTGCACCGGCTGGTTATCCCCGGCGGGCTTGCTGCTCCCGACCTCCGGCGTGAAGAGGTCATGCGGGTTCCCGGCATAATCGAGGATCAGGCAATCTGTTTTGCCGGGGTAGAGGCGCAGGCCGCGGCCGATAATCTGCTGGTACAGGCTCACCGACTCCGTGGGCCGCAGGATGGCGATCAGGTCAACGTGCGGGGCGTCAAAGCCGGTGGTCAGCACCGCCACGTTCACCAGGTAACGCAGTTCCTGCTGTTTGAACGCCTCGATCAGCCGGTCACGCTCGGCGGGCGGGGTCTGGGCGCTGACCAGCGCCGCCTCGCCCGGGGGCAGCAGGCCGTGGATCTCCCCGGCATGCTCCACGGTGGCGGCGAAAATCATCACCCCGCGCCGGTCAGCGGCATACTCCACGATCTGGCTGATAATGTGCGGCGTGATGCGCTGCTGCTGTTTCAACTCGCGGTTCAGTTCTGCCTCGCTGAACAGGCCGTTGCTGTTGGCCTCCAGGCGGCTGAAATCGTAATGCACCACCGGCATGTCGAGCCGCTCCGGCGGCACCAGAAAGCCGTGCTTGATCATATAGCGCAGCGGCAGCTCGTAGATGCAGTCGCGGAACTGGCTGTTCTCATCGCCGCGGGTGATGCCGTGGTAGTGGTACTGGTAAATCCACCCCTTGCCGAGCCGGTAGGGGGTGGCGGTCAACCCCAGCAGCCGCAGGTTGGGGTTGGCACGCCGCAGGTGCTGAATAATCTGCTGATACTGGCTTTCATCATCATCGCCGATGCGGTGGCACTCATCGATGATCAGCAGGGAGAAGGCGCCGTCGAACAGCGGCAGGTTACGCGCCACTGACTGTACGCTGCCGAACACCACCTTGCCGCTGCTCTCTTTCTGTTGCAGGCCGGCGGCGAAGATGTCCGCCTCCAGCCCGTAGGCGCGGTACTTGGCGTGGTTCTGCGCCACCAGCTCCTTGACGTGCGCCAGCACCAGCACCCGGCCGCGCGCCAGCCGCGCCAGCTCCGCGATCACCAGGCTTTTACCGGCTCCGGTAGGCAGCACAATCACCGCCGGTTCGTGGTGCTTACGGAAGTAACTCAGGGTGGCCTCAACGGCCTCGCGCTGGTAAGGGCGAAGGGTAAATGACATGGCTGGGGTTCCTGCGGAAAAGAGGGGGCATCACCCGTCCAGTATGCCAAAGCCGCGGCCGCATGGCGACCCTGACGGGCAGATAAGCACCGCCGCTCTCTATGACAGGCGGCCCGCGCCGGGTATACTGGCGGGGTCAT
>NZ_PJZH01000036.1 GCF_002858715.1 Chimaeribacter coloradensis
CGGTCTGCGTTTCGCAATCCGTGAAGGCGGCCGTACTGTTGGTGCGGGCGTTGTTGCTAAAGTTATCGCTTAATCGCTGATAACATTTGACGCAACACGTACTGAAAGGGCATCATTCGATGCCCTTTTCTACGCTGTGACGTTAGAACCTATCTCATCAGCGATTTTATGTCATAATCATTGGTGAGATGGGCTCTGAGCTATAGCGTAAATACCGAGTTTGCGCTCATACAGGGCATCGATCGGTTTGGTTTGCCTCGCGATGCGAGGCAAAGTTGTTTGTTCTAAATCATTGTGACAGGTTGGTTTATGAGTGCGAATACCGAAGCTCAAGGAAGCGGGCGCGGCCTGGAAGCTGTCAAATGGCTGGTTGTCGCTGCGCTATTGGTTGTAGCTATTGTCGGTAATTATCTGTACCGCGAATACAACCTCCCGCTGCGCGCATTGGCAGTTGTGATCATTATCGCTATTGCCGGTGCGGTAGCGTTGATGACGACGAAAGGCAAAGCCACGGTAGCCTTTGCCCGTGAAGCACGCACTGAAGTGCGTAAGGTAATTTGGCCAACCCGCCAGGAAACACTGCACACCACCTTAATCGTTGCCGCGGTCACTGCCGTGATGTCACTGATTTTGTGGGGACTGGATGGTATTCTGGTCCGCCTGGTATCGTTTATTACTGGCCTGAGGTTCTAAGATGTCTGAAGCTCCAAAAAAACGTTGGTACGTCGTTCAGGCGTTCTCCGGCTTTGAAGGCCGCGTAGCACAATCGCTGCGTGAGCATATCAAATTACATGACATGGAAGAGCTGTTTGGCGAAGTCATGGTTCCGACAGAAGAAGTCGTTGAGATCCGTGGTGGTCAGCGCCGTAAAAGCGAGCGCAAATTCTTCCCTGGTTATGTTCTGGTCCAGATGGTCATGAACGATGCAAGCTGGCACTTAGTGCGCAGCGTACCGCGTGTGATGGGCTTCATCGGCGGTACTTCCGATCGTCCTGCACCAATCAGTGATAAAGAAGTAGACGCCATCATGAACCGCCTGCAACAGGTTGGTGACAAACCGCGTCCGAAAACCCTGTTCGAACCTGGTGAAATGGTCCGTGTTAACGATGGTCCGTTTGCTGACTTCAATGGCGTAGTGGAAGAAGTCGATTATGAAAAGAGCCGCCTGAAAGTGTCGGTTTCTATTTTTGGTCGTGCAACACCCGTCGAGCTGGATTTCAGCCAGGTCGAAAAAGGCTGATCACTTTTTGCTCTGATATTGCCATTTGCTAGTTGTAAGAGGCGCGAAATTGAACTACAATTTCGCGCCTTTTGTTTTTAGACGTTGCCACATTGGCAGCGGCTTAATGTAAAAAGAACGGGGAGCCTGTCATCAGGCGATATAACCCAAATCGAGGATATTTAGATGGCCAAGAAAGTACAAGCCTACGTTAAGCTGCAAGTTGCAGCTGGTATGGCTAACCCGAGCCCACCGGTTGGTCCGGCTCTGGGTCAGCAGGGTGTTAACATCATGGAATTCTGTAAGGCGTTCAATGCTAAGACTGACAGCATTGAAAAAGGTCTGCCGATTCCGGTTGTTATCACTGTTTACTCTGATCGCTCTTTCACTTTCGTTACCAAAACTCCGCCGGCAGCTGTGCTGCTGAAAAAAGCGGCTGGTATCAAGTCTGGTTCCGGTAAGCCGAACAAAGACAAAGTGGGTACAGTGACCCGTGCTCAGGTACGTGAAATCGCAGAAACCAAAGCTGCGGACATGACTGGTTCTGACGTTGAAGCGATGACTCGCTCCATCGAAGGTACTGCTCGTTCCATGGGCCTGGTAGTAGAGGATTAAGAGATGGCAAAGCTGACCAAGCGCATGCGCGTGATCCGTGACAAAGTTGATTCAACTAAACAGTATGACATCAACGAAGCCGTTGCCCTGCTGAAAGAGCTGGCTACTGCTAAATTCGTAGAAAGCGTTGACGTTGCTGTTAACCTCGGCATCGACGCTCGTAAATCTGACCAAAACGTTCGTGGCGCTACCGTTCTGCCGCACGGCACCGGTCGTTCTGTTCGCGTTGCCGTATTTACCCAGGGCGCAAACGCTGAAGCTGCTAAAGCTGCAGGCGCTGAGCTGGTAGGTATGGAAGATCTGGCTGACCAGATCAAAAAAGGCGAAATGAACTTCGACGTTGTTATTGCTTCCCCGGATGCAATGCGCGTTGTAGGTCAACTGGGTCAGGTTCTGGGCCCGCGCGGCCTGATGCCAAACCCGAAAGTCGGTACTGTAACTCCTAACGTTGCTGAAGCAGTGAAAAACGCTAAAGCAGGTCAGGTTCGTTACCGTAACGACAAAAACGGCATCATCCACACCACCATCGGTAAAGTTGACTTTGACGCTGACAAACTGAAAGAAAACCTGGAAGCCCTGCTGGTTGCGCTGAAAAAAGCAAAACCTTCTCAGGCGAAAGGCGTTTTCATCAAGAAAGTCAGCCTGTCCACTACCATGGGTGCAGGTGTTGCAGTTGACCAAAGCGGCCTGAACGCAGCAGCGAACTAATCGCTTTCTGCTTTTATCGCTTTACGCGGGCGGCCGATTTGTCTAGAATCTAACGCCCGTTGTTTTGCTAATTGCAAAACTCAGAATTTTTCGGTTGGAGCCTGGCCTATCCAGGCCTCCGTCCAAGACCGCAGGTGTGCTGAAAGGCACTTAATTTTCCTGCGTAGACGGTGACAGAGCCTGAAGAAAATTTTTTAATTGTCTTTGCTGGATTCTGCTCACCGTGTTTGAACGTCCGTTACCGATTCTCGGTGACAGGCGAAGTGAGTTCCGGGGGATTATCCCCGGCCCAATCCAGGAGCAAAAGCTAATGGCATTAAATCTTCAAGACAAACAAGCGATTGTTGCTGAAGTCAACGAAGTAGCCAAAGGCGCGCTGTCTGCGGTTGTCGCGGATTCCCGTGGCGTTACCGTTGACAAGATGACTGAACTGCGTAAAGCAGGTCGTGAAGCTGGCGTTTACATGCGTGTTGTTCGTAACACCCTGATGCGCCGCGTCGTTGAAGGTACTCCGTTCGAGTGCCTGAAAGACACGTTTGTCGGTCCAACCTTGATTGCATTCTCTACCGAACACCCGGGCGCTGCTGCTCGTCTGTTCAAAGAGTTCGCGAAAGCGAATGCAAAATTTGAGGTTAAAGCTGCGGCCTTTGAAGGTGAGCTGATCCCTGCGGCGCAAATCGACCGCTTGGCAACGCTGCCGACTTACGAAGAAGCAATCGCACGCCTGATGGCAACCATGAAAGAAGCCTCTGCAGGCAAACTGGTTCGCACTCTGGCTGCACTGCGCGATCAGAAAGAAGCGGCTTAATCGCCCCCTTTTTTGTTGCGTTGCTAACGTATAATCTATTTCTGAATTTTAGGAACAATTGTTATGTCTATCACTAAAGAGCAAATTCTGGACGCAGTTGCAGAAATGTCCGTAATGGACGTTGTTGAACTGATCTCCATGATGGAAGAAAAATTCGGCGTTTCCGCTGCTGCTGCTGTAGCTGTAGCTGCTGGCCCGGCTGAAGCTGTTGAAGAAAAAACCGAGTTCGACGTTGTACTGTCTGCTGTTGGCGCTAACAAAGTTGCTGTTATCAAAGCAGTACGTGGCGCAACCGGCCTGGGTCTGAAAGAAGCTAAAGACCTGGTAGAATCTGCTCCGGCAGTTCTGAAAGAAGGCATCAGCAAAGACGACGCTGAAGCTCTGAAAAAATCCCTGGAAGAAGCTGGTGCTTCTGTTGAAGTTAAATAAGTTAACTTCCCAGGTTGCAGCCTGACTTAATAGGCTGATGGCTGGTGACTTTTTGGTCACCAGCCTTTTTGCGCTATAGGGTGTCAGTGATGTTTCACACTGTTTGATCACTGAACAACCCCAATATTTATTTCTATCGACGCCTTAATATACTGCTGTTCCCTGCGACAGACCGCTATCTGTCCCACAGCGCAATGAAATGATTTAAGAGTGATAGAAACGGGTATTGCGGAAAGTCTTTCGCTTTCCGATCGACATAAACGGTGTTGTATGAACTGTCCTTTAGGGCGGACAGAGTGGGTCACTGATCAGCGAGCTGAGGAACCCTATGGTTTACTCCTATACCGAGAAAAAACGCATTCGTAAGGACTTTGGTAAACGTCCACAAGTTCTGGACATTCCATATCTCCTTTCTATCCAGCTTGACTCGTTCCAGAAGTTTATCGAGCAAGATCCAGAAGGGCAGTACGGGCTTGAAGCGGCATTCCGTTCTGTTTTTCCAATCCAGAGCTACAGCGGTAATTCAGAGCTGCAATACGTTAGCTACCGTCTTGGTGAGCCGGTATTCGACGTAAAAGAGTGCCAGATCCGCGGTGTAACTTATTCTGCGCCACTGCGTGTGAAACTGCGCCTGGTTATTTATGAGCGCGAGGCACCAGAAGGCACCGTTAAAGACATCAAGGAACAAGAAGTCTACATGGGCGAAATTCCGCTCATGACCGAAAACGGTACCTTTGTTATTAACGGGACTGAGAGGGTTATCGTATCTCAGCTGCACCGTAGTCCTGGCGTCTTCTTTGACAGCGATAAGGGTAAAACCCACTCGTCGGGTAAAGTGCTGTACAACGCACGTATCATCCCTTACCGCGGGTCATGGTTGGACTTTGAGTTCGACCCGAAAGACAACCTCTTTGTACGTATTGACCGTCGTCGTAAATTGCCGGCGACCATCATCCTGCGTGCATTGAACTACACCACTGAGCAGATTCTTGACCTGTTCTTCGACAAAGTTGTCTTCGAAATCCGTGACAACAAGTTGCAGATGGACCTGGTTCCTGAGCGCCTGCGTGGTGAAACGGCTTCCTTTGATATCGAAGCGAACGGCAAGCAGTACGTCGAAAAAGGCCGCCGTATCACGGCACGCCATATCCGCCAGCTGGAAAAAGATGACGTTAAAAGCATCGAAGTTCCGGTTGAATACATCGCGGGTAAAGTGGTTGCTAAAGACTACATCGACGAAAGCACCGGTGAACTGATCTGTGCAGCGAACATGGAGCTTTCCATGGATCTGCTGGCCAAACTGAGCCAGTCTGGTCACAAGCGCATTGAAACGCTGTTCACCAACGACCTGGATCACGGTGCCTACATCTCCGAGACCCTGCGTGTTGACCCAACCAACGATCGTCTGAGTTCTCTGGTTGAGATCTACCGCATGATGCGTCCGGGTGAGCCGCCGACACGCGAAGCAGCGGAAACGCTGTTTGAGAACCTGTTCTTCTCCGAAGATCGTTACGATCTCTCCGCCGTTGGCCGGATGAAGTTCAACCGTTCTCTGCTGCGTGATGAGATCGAAGGGTCCGGTATCCTGAGCAAAGACGACATCATTCAGGTGATGAAGAAGCTCATCGATATCCGTAACGGTAAAGGCGAAGTCGATGACATCGACCACCTGGGCAACCGTCGTATCCGTTCAGTCGGTGAGATGGCGGAGAACCAATTCCGTGTTGGCCTGGTACGTGTTGAGCGTGCGGTGAAAGAGCGTCTGTCCCTGGGCGACCTGGACACCCTGATGCCACAGGACATGATCAACGCCAAACCGATTTCGGCGGCGGTGAAAGAGTTCTTCGGCTCCAGCCAGCTCTCCCAGTTTATGGATCAGAACAACCCGTTGTCTGAGATTACGCACAAACGTCGTATCTCTGCACTGGGCCCAGGCGGTCTGACCCGTGAACGTGCCGGCTTTGAAGTGCGTGACGTACACCCAACCCACTACGGTCGTGTGTGCCCAATCGAAACGCCGGAAGGCCCGAACATCGGTCTGATCAACTCCCTGTCTGTGTACGCGCAGACTAACGAGTACGGTTTCCTGGAAACCCCGTACCGTCGTGTGGTTGATGGCGTTGTCACTGACGAGATTCACTATCTGTCTGCGATTGAAGAAGGCAACTTCGTTATTGCCCAGGCGAACACCAACCTGGATGAAGAAGGCCACTTCGTAGACGATCTGGTTACCTGCCGCAGCAAAGGCGAATCAAGCCTGTTCAGCCGCGACCAGGTTGACTATATGGACGTTTCTACCCAACAGGTTGTTTCTGTTGGTGCATCCCTGATTCCATTCCTGGAACACGATGACGCCAACCGTGCATTGATGGGTGCGAACATGCAACGTCAGGCGGTTCCGACCCTGCGCGCTGATAAGCCGCTGGTAGGTACCGGTATGGAACGTGCGGTTGCGGTTGACTCCGGGGTAACCTCCGTAGCGAAACGTGGCGGTACTGTTCAGTACGTGGATGCATCCCGTATCGTTATTAAAGTTAACGAAGAAGAGATGCACGCCGGCGAAGCAGGGATCGATATTTACAACCTGACCAAGTACACCCGTTCGAACCAGAACACCTGCATCAACCAGATGCCGTGTGTCTCTCTGGGCGAGCCGATCGAGCGCGGCGACGTGCTGGCTGATGGCCCGTCTACTGACCTGGGCGAACTGGCACTGGGCCAGAACATGCGCGTCGCGTTCATGCCGTGGAACGGCTACAACTTCGAAGACTCCATTCTGGTCTCCGAGCGCGTGGTACAGGAAGATCGCTTCACCACCATCCACATCCAGGAACTGGCGTGTGTCTCCCGTGACACCAAGCTGGGGCCGGAAGAGATCACTGCTGACATCCCGAACGTGGGTGAAGCTGCGCTCTCCAAACTGGATGAGTCCGGTATCGTGTATATCGGTGCTGAAGTGACCGGTGGCGACATCCTGGTTGGTAAGGTAACGCCGAAAGGTGAAACCCAGCTGACCCCGGAAGAGAAGCTGCTGCGCGCCATCTTCGGTGAAAAAGCGTCGGACGTGAAAGACTCGTCCCTGCGCGTACCGAACGGCGTTTCTGGTACGGTTATCGATGTACAGGTCTTTACCCGCGATGGCGTGGAAAAAGACAAACGTGCATTGGAAATCGAAGAGATGCAGCTGAAGCAGGCGAAAAAAGACCTGACTGAAGAGCTGCAGATCCTGGAAGCAGGCCTGTTTGCACGTATCCACAGCGCACTGGTATCCGGTGGCGTTGAAGCTGAAAAGCTGAGCAAACTGCCGCGTGACCGTTGGCTGGAGCTGTCGCTGACTGATGAAGCGAAGCAAAACCAGCTGGAGCAATTGGCTGAGCAGTACGACGAACTGAAATCTGACTTCGAGAAGAAGCTGGAAGCCAAGCGTCGTAAGATCACCCAGGGCGACGATCTGGCACCGGGCGTGCTGAAGATCGTGAAAGTGTATCTGGCCGTTAAACGTCAGATTCAGCCGGGTGACAAGATGGCAGGCCGCCACGGGAACAAAGGTGTTATCTCCAAGATCAACCCGATCGAAGATATGCCTTACGATGAAAACGGTACGCCGGTTGACATCGTTCTGAACCCGCTGGGCGTTCCGTCCCGTATGAACATCGGTCAGATTCTGGAAACCCACTTGGGTATGGCCGCGAAAGGCATTGGTGAAAAGATCAATGCTATGCTGAAGAAACAGGAAGAAGTTTCCAAGCTGCGTGAGTTCATCCAGAAAGCGTACGATTTGGGCGACGATGTTCGTCAGAAGGTTGATCTGAACACCTTCTCTGATGACGAAGTATTGCGCCTGGCAGAGAACCTGAAAAAAGGTATGCCGATCGCGACGCCAGTATTCGATGGTGCAAAAGAGAAAGAGATCAAGGAACTGTTACAGCTGGGTGGCCTGCCGACTTCCGGTCAGATCACACTGTTCGACGGTCGTACCGGTGAGCAATTCGAGCGCCAGGTTACCGTGGGCTACATGTACATGCTGAAACTGAACCACTTGGTTGATGACAAGATGCACGCGCGTTCTACCGGTTCTTACAGCCTGGTTACTCAGCAGCCGCTGGGTGGTAAGGCGCAGTTCGGTGGTCAGCGCTTCGGTGAGATGGAAGTATGGGCACTGGAAGCATACGGTGCTGCCTACACGCTGCAAGAAATGCTTACTGTCAAATCGGATGACGTCAATGGCCGTACCAAGATGTATAAGAACATCGTGGATGGCAACCATCAGATGGAACCAGGCATGCCGGAATCCTTCAACGTACTGTTGAAAGAGATCCGCTCACTGGGTATCAACATCGAATTGGAAGGCGATTAATCCCCTCTCTCCGTTCGATAGTGCAGTTTGCACTCGTCACAGGGGTGCCTGAATTTCGGTTCAGGCACCTGACAGGTCTAACTCCGACAGGAGCCAATCCGTGAAAGACTTATTGAAGTTTCTGAAAGCGCAAACTAAAACCGAAGAGTTTGATGCGATCAAAATTGCTCTGGCATCGCCGGACATGATCCGTTCCTGGTCTTTTGGTGAAGTTAAAAAGCCGGAAACGATCAACTACCGTACGTTCAAACCTGAGCGTGACGGCCTTTTCTGTGCCCGTATCTTTGGGCCGGTTAAAGATTACGAATGCCTGTGCGGTAAGTACAAGCGTTTGAAACACCGTGGTGTTATCTGTGAGAAGTGTGGCGTTGAAGTTACCCAGACTAAAGTGCGCCGTGAGCGTATGGGTCACATCGAGCTGGCCTCACCGACTGCCCACATCTGGTTCCTGAAATCGCTGCCGTCCCGCATCGGTTTGCTGCTGGACATGCCGCTGCGTGACATCGAGCGCGTGCTCTACTTCGAATCCTACGTGGTGGTTGAAGGCGGCATGACCAACCTCGAGCGCCGTCAGATCCTGACTGAAGAGCAGTATCTGGACGCGCTGGAAGAGTTTGGTGACGAATTCGACGCGAAAATGGGTGCGGAAGCTATTCAGGCCCTGTTGAAAAACATGGATCTGGAAGCTGAGTGCGAGCAGCTGCGTGAAGAGCTGAACGAAACCAACTCCGAGACCAAGCGTAAGAAGCTGACCAAGCGTATCAAGCTGCTGGAAGCGTTCGTACAGTCCGGTAACAAGCCGGAGTGGATGATCCTGACCGTGCTGCCGGTACTGCCGCCGGATCTGCGTCCGCTGGTTCCGCTGGATGGCGGCCGTTTCGCCACGTCTGATCTGAACGACCTTTACCGTCGTGTGATCAACCGTAACAACCGTCTGAAACGCCTGCTGGATCTGGCTGCGCCTGACATCATCGTGCGCAACGAAAAGCGTATGCTGCAAGAAGCGGTAGACGCCCTGCTGGACAACGGCCGTCGCGGTCGCGCCATCACCGGCTCGAACAAGCGTCCGCTGAAGTCCCTGGCAGACATGATCAAAGGTAAGCAAGGTCGTTTCCGTCAGAACCTGCTGGGTAAACGTGTCGACTACTCTGGTCGTTCCGTTATCACCGTAGGTCCGTACCTGCGTCTGCATCAGTGCGGTCTGCCGAAGAAAATGGCACTGGAACTGTTCAAGCCGTTCATCTATGGCAAGCTGGAACTGCGTGGCCTCGCGACCACCATCAAAGCCGCCAAGAAAATGGTTGAGCGTGAAGAAGCAGTGGTCTGGGACATCCTGGATGAAGTTATCCGTGAGCACCCGGTCCTGCTGAACCGTGCACCGACCCTGCACCGTCTGGGTATCCAGGCGTTTGAACCGGTTCTGATCGAAGGTAAAGCGATCCAGCTGCACCCGCTGGTTTGTGCGGCATACAACGCCGACTTCGACGGTGACCAGATGGCTGTTCACGTACCGCTGACGCTGGAAGCCCAGCTGGAAGCGCGTGCGCTGATGATGTCCACCAACAACATTCTGTCTCCGGCGAACGGCGAGCCAATCATCGTTCCGTCTCAGGACGTTGTACTGGGCCTCTACTACATGACCCGTGACTGTGTTAACGCCAAAGGCGAAGGCATGGTACTGACAGGGCCGAAAGAAGCTGAGCGTATTTACCGCGCCGGCCTGGCATCCCTGCATGCACGCGTCAAAGTACGTATTACTGAAGATGTGAAGAACACCGAAGGCGAGTGGGTTTCTCAGACCTCTATCGTGGACACCACGATCGGTCGTGCAATCCTCTGGATGATCGTACCGAACGGCCTGCCGTTCTCTATCGTCAACCAGCCGCTGGGCAAGAAAGCGATCTCCAAAATGCTGAACACCTGTTACCGCATTTTGGGCCTGAAGCCGACCGTTATCTTTGCTGACCAGATCATGTACACCGGTTTTGCGTACGCAGCACGTTCTGGTGCGTCCGTAGGTATCGACGACATGGTGATTCCGGAGAAGAAAGCCGAGATCATCGAAGAAGCCGAAACCGAAGTGGCTGAGATCCAGGAGCAGTTCCAGTCTGGTCTGGTGACCGCGGGCGAACGCTACAACAAAGTGATCGATATCTGGGCTGCGGCCAACGAACGCGTTGCAAAAGCGATGATGGAAAACCTGTCTGTTGAAGACGTGGTTAACCGTGACGGTAACGTTGAGCAGCAGGTTTCGTTCAACAGCATCTTTATGATGGCTGACTCCGGTGCGCGTGGTTCCGCAGCACAGATTCGTCAGCTGGCAGGTATGCGTGGTCTGATGGCGAAGCCGGATGGCTCCATCATCGAAACGCCGATCACCGCGAACTTCCGTGAAGGTCTGAACGTACTCCAGTACTTCATCTCCACGCACGGTGCACGTAAAGGTCTGGCGGATACCGCACTGAAAACTGCGAACTCCGGTTACCTGACCCGTCGTCTGGTCGACGTGGCGCAGGACCTGGTAGTCACCGAAGACGATTGTGGTACCCACGAAGGTATCATGATGACCCCGGTTATCGAGGGTGGCGACGTTAAAGAGCCGCTGCGTGAGCGTGTACTGGGCCGTGTGACGGCTGAAGACGTACTGAAGCCGGGTACGGCGGACATTCTGGTTCCGCGTAACACCCTGCTGAACGAGAAGACCTGTGATCTGTTAGAAGAGAACTCCGTCGACGCCGTGAAAGTACGCTCTGTGGTAGGTTGTGAAACCGACTTTGGTGTGTGTGCAAACTGCTACGGTCGCGACCTGGCACGTGGCCACATCATCAACAAAGGTGAAGCGGTCGGTGTTATTGCAGCACAGTCCATCGGTGAGCCGGGTACCCAGCTGACGATGCGTACCTTCCACATCGGTGGTGCGGCATCCCGTGCGGCAGCAGAGTCCAGCATTCAGGTTAAGAACAAAGGTAGCCTGAAGCTGAGCAACGCGAAACACGTAACCAACTCTAACGGTAAACTGGTTATCACCTCGCGTAACACCGAGCTGAAACTGATCGACGAATTCGGTCGTACCAAAGAGAGCTATAAAGTGCCTTACGGCTCCGTCATGGCGAAAGGCGACGGTCAGGAAGTTAACGCGGGCGAAACCGTGGCTAACTGGGACCCGCACACCATGCCGGTTATCAGTGAAGTGAGTGGTTTCATCCGCTTCGCTGACATGGTCGACACCCAGACCATTACCCGTCAGACAGACGACCTCACCGGTCTCTCGTCTATCGTGGTACTGGACAGCGCAGAACGTACCGGTAGCGGTAAAGATCTGCGTCCGGCACTGAAAATCGTAACCGCCAATGGCGATGACGTTCTGATCCCAGGTACCGATATGCCTGCTCAGTACTTCCTGCCGGGTAAAGCGATTGTTCAGCTGGAAGATGGTGTGCAGATCAACGCAGGTGATACCCTGGCACGTATTCCGCAGGAATCCGGCGGTACCAAGGACATCACCGGTGGTCTGCCGCGCGTTGCTGACCTGTTCGAAGCGCGTCGTCCGAAAGAGCCGGCAATCCTGGCTGAAATCAGCGGGATTATCTCCTTCGGTAAAGAGACCAAAGGCAAGCGTCGCCTGGTGATCACGCCGCTGGACGGCAGCGATCCATACGAAGAGATGATTCCGAAATGGCGTCAGCTCAACGTGTTTGAAGGTGAACGTGTAGAGCGCGGTGACGTTGTGTCTGACGGCCCGGAATCTCCGCACGACATCCTCCGCCTGCGTGGTGTTCACGCGGTGACCCGTTACATCGTTAACGAAGTGCAGGACGTTTACCGTCTGCAAGGCGTTAAGATTAACGATAAGCACATTGAGGTTATCGTTCGTCAGATGCTGCGTAAAGGCACCATTGCCAGCGCAGGCAGCTCTGAGTTCCTGGAAGGCGAGCAGGCTGAAGTTTCTCGCGTCAAGATTGCCAACCGTCAGCTCGAAGCTGATGGCAAGATCGCAGCAACGTACCATCGTGACCTGCTGGGTATCACCAAGGCATCTCTGGCGACTGAGTCCTTCATCTCTGCGGCATCGTTCCAGGAAACGACGCGTGTTCTTACGGAAGCCGCTGTTGCCGGTAAACGTGATGAACTGCGCGGCCTGAAAGAAAACGTCATCGTGGGCCGTCTGATCCCAGCCGGTACCGGTTACGCTTACCATCAGGACCGTATGCGTCGTCGCGCACTGAATGAAGAGCCGGTGGTTCCTCAGGTGAGCGCGGAAGAAGCCACAGCCAACCTGGCTGAGCTGCTGAACGCCGGTCTGGGCGGTAACGACGAGTAATCGTTGCGCCTGTGACAGCCAAGCACGTTAAAACCGCCCCTTCGGGGGCGGTTTTTTTTTGCCTGCAGGAAGGGGGAAAGCTGCCCGGCAGAGGCTGGGGCAGGCCGCACTCGCCAGAGGGATAAAAGAAACGGCGGCCTGCCATAAGGCACAGCCGCCGTGATGAGAAGCAAAGCGTCATGGCATTAACCGCTTTGGTCTTCCGTCACCGGAAGACACCGCCACTTTACCGCCTCAGGCAACCTATACCAGTGCGCATGTTCCGCCCTGGAAGCCGCCTCGTAAACAGAGTGCGGTGTGCAGTAACGCCCGGGATTTATTGCGGCGCTCTTCCCAGATACCCATCCCAGTCTTTCCAGACCGGCTGTAAACCGGCGCGGGCAATCGCCTCTGCCACCCTGGCAGGCGTGCGGTCGTCATGCGGCGCAAACTGCTCCAGTTCAGGGTGATCATCAGCATAACCACCCGGCTGCGTTTTGGAACCGGCGCTGACATTGGTAATTGCCAGTGGGATCAAGTTATCGCGGAAATAGGGCGATTCACGGGTAGAGAGCGTCAGCTCGGCATCCGGTGCCAACAGACGGAACGCGCAGATCAACTGCACCAGCTGAGGCTCACTCATCAGGGATGCGGGTTCAATACCGCCGGTGCAGGGGCGCAGGCGCGGGAACGCGATCGAATAACGGCTCTGCCAGTAATTCTGCTGAAGGTAGAGCAGGTGCTCCGCCACCATATAGCAATCGGTCCGCCAGCTTTCGGACAGGCCGATCAACGCCCCCAGCCCGATCTTATCTATCCCGGCACGGCCCAGGCGGTCAGGCGTGTCCAGCCGCCAGAAGAAATCCTGTTTCTGGCCGCGCAGGTGATGCTGGTGGTAGGTTGCCGCATGATAGGTTTCCTGATAGACCAGTACCCCATCCAGCCCCAGCGTTTTCAGTTCGGCATATTCCGCCTGCGACAGCGGCTGCACCTCAATCATCAGCGAGCTGAACTGGCGACGGATGGCGCCAAAATGCCGGCGGAAATACTCCATGCCGACTTTGGTTTTATGCTCGCCGGTCACCAGCAGCAAGTGCTCAAACCCCAGGGCTTTAATGGCCGCGCACTCCCGCGCGATCTCCTCTGCATCCAACGTTTTGCGCTTAATCCGGTTACTCATGGAGAAACCGCAATAGGTGCATTCGTTGGCGCAAAGGTTAGAGAGATAGAGCGGCACATAAAAGCTGACGGTGTTGCCGAACCGCTGGCGTGTCATGCGTTGCGCCCGCTGGGCCAGCGGCTCAAGGTAAGCCAGCCCGGCCGGGGAGATCAGGGCCATGAAATCTTCCCGTGTGATTCTCTCCGCGGCCAGCGCCCGCTCGACGTCCTGCGCTGTTTTGCTGTGAATACGCTGAGTCAGTGCCTCCCAATCAAGGCTTCGCCAATAATCACTGAAGTTTTTCATAGCAGCCGCTCCCCCTTGCCGTGGCTGAGGAAGGCGGTCAGCGGGCTGGAGGCGGACGCCTGCGAAAGCACAGGGGCGCTGCCGCTGCGGTGGGCCAGTTGCCCGGCCTCTACCGCCAGCCGGAAGGCGGTCGCCATCGCCACCGGATCACGCGCCACGGCGATGGCGGTATTGACCAGCACCGCATCCGCGCCCATCTCCATCGCCTGGGCGGCGTGGCTCGGCACACCGATACCGGCATCCACGATCACCGGCACTTGTGCCTGTTCGATGATGATTTCGAGGAAGTCCCGGGTTTTCAGCCCCTGATTGGAGCCAATCGGTGAACCCAGCGGCATCACGGCTGCACAGCCCGCTTCCTCCAGCCGTTTGCACAATACCGGATCGGCCCCGCAGTAGGGCAACACCACAAACCCCTGTTTCACCAGCTTTTCCGCAGCTTTCAGGGTCTCTACCGCGTCTGGCAGCAGGTATTTCACGTCCGGGTGAATCTCCAGTTTCACCCAGTGGGTGCCCAGTGCCTCCCGCGCCAGTTGGGCAGCGAAGATCGCCTCTTCTGCCGTTTTCGCGCCGGAGGTATTCGGCAGCAGCCGCACGCCCAGCTCACGCAGTGGGGCCAGAATCGCATCGTTACCGCCATGCAGGTCCACGCGCTTCATCGCCATCGTCACAAGCTGAGAACCGGAGGCGGCCAGCGCCGCCTGCATAACCGCCGCACTGTCAAATTTACCGGTGCCGGTAAACAGGGAAGAGTCAAACGTCACATCTGAAATTGTCAGCATCTCAGCCTCCGGCAATCGCCTGAAACAGCAGGATGGCGTCACCATCCTGCACCTGATGGGTTTCCCACTGCGCGCGTGGGATGATGGTCTGGTTTACCGCCAGCGCGGTACCGGGCTGATCGCGATCGAGCTGGTGGAGCAGCACGCTCAGGGTCATCGCCGGGGTAAAAGGCAATGTCTCGTCGTTAACACTGATCGCCATGCCGCCCCCCGCAGATGGCGCAACCAGCGTCGGCTGTGAGTTGCAGGGTGGCCCAGCTTTGCTGCTTACCATCGAACAGGCGCAGTTTGCCTGCCAGCGCTGAAGGCATGCCCGCCAGCATTTTGATCGCTTCCAGCGCCTGTAACGTACCGATGACGCCGACCACCGGCCCGAGTACGCCGGCGGTGCGGCAGTTGCGCTGAGGAATGGCCTGGTCTGGGTAGAGGCAGGCGTAACAGCCGTGGCGGAACGGGGGCGTCAGCACCAGCAGTTGGCCGCTGAACCCCACGGCGCTGCCGCTGACCAGCGGTTTCTCCAGCTGGATGCAGGCCTGATTCACCGCGTGGCGGGTGGCCATATTGTCACTGCAATCCAGCACCAGATCGGCCTCATGCACCGCCTCCAGCAGCGCCTGATCCTGCATACGTACCGGCAGCGCCACCGGCTCGATCAACGGGTTAAGATCCTGGATCTGCCGCTTGGCCAGCTGGGCTTTGCTCTTGTGGAGATCGGTTGTGCGGTAGAGGATCTGCCGTTGCAGGTTGGTGATCTCCAGCCGATCGTCATCTGCCAGCAGGATCTTGCCGACCCCGGCCGCCGCCAGATAGAGCGCAGCCGGCGATCCCAGCCCGCCAAGGCCGACAATCAGCACCGTAGCGGCCTGGATCTTCTCCTGCCCCTCAGGGCCGACTTCCTCCAGCAGCAGCTGGCGGCTGTAACGCAGGAAGGCGTCATCACTGAGCATGGTCAGCCTCCTCACACGTCGCCATCAGTGCGGCCGTGGCGGCGCGCCAGTCCGCAGCCTGCGTAATGGCGCTGACCACCGCAATGCTGCCGACGCCGGTAGCCAGCACGGCGGGCGCCCGTTCCAGCGAGATGCCGCCGATCGCCACTGTTGGGTATTCGCCGTTCAGGTGGCGGATATGCCGGGCGAGATCCACCAGCCCCTGCGGCGCAGAAGGCATCTGTTTGGTCTGCGTCGGGAAGATGTGGCCGAGGGCGATGTAAGAGGGGCGCACCGCCACAGCCCGCGCCAGCTCGTCATCGTCATGGGTGGAGACGCCGAGCCGCAGCCCGGCGCGGTGAATGGCGGTTAAATCGGCGGTGTCGAGATCCTCCTGCCCAAGGTGTACGCCATAGGCGTGATGCTTCACAGCAAGCTGCCAGTAATCATTGATAAACAGCCGGGCCTGATAGCGATGGCCCAGGGCGATCGCGTCAATAATGGCCGGTTCTGCCTGGTCATCAGGCAGATCTTTGATGCGCAGTTGCAGGGTTCTGACCCCGGCTTCCAGCAGGCGCGCAATCCACGCCACGCTGTCGACCACCGGGTAGAGCCCCAGCCGGTGCGGCACCGGCGGGAACGGGGAGGGCGGGTTACTCATCGTTGGCCTCCGCTTGCAACGCATCGGCCTGATGGTAAAGCTCGCTGCCGCGGGCGCGGAATGCCGAGGACATCTGTGCCATACCGGCTTCCCGTGCATCGGCCGGATGGGCGGCGGCGTAGTCGCGTACTTCCTGCGAGATTTTCATGGAGCAGAACTTTGGCCCGCACATGGAGCAGAAGTGGGCGACTTTGCCGGATTCCTGCGGCAGGGTTTCATCGTGGTAGGCACGGGCGGTTTCCGGGTCGAGCGCCAGATTAAACTGATCTTCCCAGCGGAATTCAAAGCGCGCCTTGGACATGGCATTGTCGCGGATTTGCGCGCCGGGGTGGCCTTTGGCGAGGTCGGCGGCGTGGGCCGCAATTTTGTAGGTGATCAGCCCCTGCTTCACATCCTCTTTATTCGGCAGGCCAAGGTGCTCTTTTGGCGTGACGTAACAGAGCATGGCACAGCCGAACCAGCCGATCATGGCCGCGCCGATGCCGGAAGTGAAGTGGTCATAACCGGGGGCGATGTCGGTGGTCAGCGGGCCGAGGGTGTAGAATGGCGCTTCGTGGCAGTGCTCCAGCTCTTCGGTCATATTGCGGCGGATCATATGCATCGGCACATGGCCGGGGCCTTCGATCATTACCTGCACATCATACTCCCAGGCGATTTTAGTCAGCTCGCCCAATGTGTGCAGTTCAGCGAACTGCGCCTCATCGTTGGCATCCTGAATGGAGCCGGGGCGCAGGCCGTCACCCAAAGACAGGGCGACGTCATAGGCGGCGCAGATTTCACAAATCTCGCGGAAGTGCTGGTAGAGGAAATTCTCCTGATGATGCGACAAACACCACTTCGCCATGATCGACCCGCCGCGGGAGACAATGCCGGTCAGGCGTTTTGCCGTCATCGGCACATAGCGCAGCAGCACCCCGGCATGGATGGTGAAGTAGTCTACCCCCTGTTCCGCCTGCTCCAGCAGCGTGTCGCGGAACATCGCCCAGGTGAGGTTTTCGGCGATGCCGTTGACCTTCTCCAGCGCCTGATAGATCGGCACCGTGCCGATCGGAACCGGGCTGTTGCGCAGGATCCATTCCCGCGTCTCATGAATGTAGCGGCCGGTGGAGAGATCCATCACTGTATCAGCCCCCCAGCGGGTGGCCCACACCAGCTTTTCCACTTCCTCTTCGATAGAGGAGGTCACGGCAGAGTTGCCGATGTTGGCGTTGACCTTCACCAGGAAGTTACGGCCGATGATCATCGGCTCAGATTCCGGGTGGTTGATGTTAGCCGGGATAATTGCCCGGCCGGCGGCCACCTCCTGGCGGACAAATTCCGGGGTGATGTCGGGCGGCAGCAGGGCACCAAAACTCTGGCCGGGGTGCTGGTGGCGCAACACGTCACTGCGGACGCGCTCACGCCCCATGTTCTCCCGCAGGGCGATGAACTCCATCTCCGGGGTGATGATGCCCTGGCGGGCGTAATGCAGCTGCGTGACCCGGCGGCCCGCTTTGGCGCGTTTCGGCTGCGGCAGGTGCTCAAAGCGCAGGTGATCCAGCCCCTCATCCGCCAGCCGCTGCTGGGTAAAGCCGGAGCTGACGTGGGGCAGCGCCTCGGTGTCCCCGCGCTCTTCAATCCAGCCGGCGCGGTGTTTGGGCAGCCCGGCGTGCACATCCAGCATCGCGGCGGCATCCCCATACGGCCCGGCGGTGTCATAAACCGGGACAGCCTCATTCGGCTCAACACGCGCCTCGTCGTAACGGCCGCCGATCTGCGTCGGGCTGAGCTGGATCTCGCGCATCGGCACCCGGATGTCGGGGCGCGAGCCTTCCAGATAGATCCGCTGTGAATTGGGGAACGTGACGCCCTGCAGGGTGTCGATGAAATCCTGTGCGTCAGCACGCTGCTGCTGGCGGCGGGAAACAGGGATGTGGCGATTAGACATAGCAAATTCCTTCCAGTTGAATATGGGAACGTTGCTTGTCTGGAGCGATTTCGGCGGGAGTAACAGAATAGGGCCGGGCGCGGCGCGGCCAAAAGGCGCGCAGGCCAGGACACTGGATTACTCTTGTTCCCTTCGCGGGTACTAACCCGATCAGGTTCCGCGGATCCCGAATTAACGGTCTCAGCCTGGCATCAGGGTGATGCGCTAGGCACTCCGACAAGAAGCCTCAATACACTGAGGCGGTTAAAAAACGGCCACCCCCGACAGGGATGACCGGTACTGCTTACGCCGGGCGGGCCAGCGTGGAATCATTGGCGACCGGCTGCTGGAGCGGCAGGGAGGCCGCATCAAACGCCAGCGCAATCAGCTGATCTTCCAGCTGGAAACGGGCATCCAGCGCCACACCAACATCAGACAGCGCCTGATGGAACTCAAAGATGTGGTCATCCCCGATCGCCGTTTCGGTATAGCGGTCGTGGAATGTCATCACGGTCTCGGTGTTTTGTTGCAGCGCCGGGTAAATCTGCGAGGTAACCAGCATACGCGGGCTTTCTGACCCTTCAATATCCTGAATGATCTTATCGTACAGCTGGAAATGGCCGGCAGAGAGGTAATCAACCAGTTGGTGGCAGAAGTTTTTCAGGGCTTCCTCATCCAGCGGCGCATGTTTTTCTTTGTTGGGTTTTAACCCCACCAGGGTGCAATAGGCGACTAATAGCTCTTTACGTGCATGCAGCCATTGATCAATTAACTCATTGCTGCCGCCGACGCGCTGAGTCAGTTTTTCCAGACGGTTTAGCATGGTGAACTCCATGAGCAGGAAAGCGTGTTTAATCGTTACTAATATGTAAAAGTCTCAATTCCAGAGTGTCAGTGTCGTCGAGGTTATGCAACAACAATATGGAAATTCAACTCACAGATAAACACAACGGCTGGTGGATCATCAGCCATGAAGGAAAATTATGGCTGCCGGAAGGGCAATTACCCTTTGGCCCGGCGTCCCAGTTTTCCTTAACCGGCCGGCCCGGGCGGCAGATTGGCGAGTGGCAGGGTGCACCGGTATGGCTGGTGCGGGAACCGCGCCCCAGCGAGATGGCCTCGGTGCGGCAGCTGCTCGATCAGGATCGCGACCTGTTCCAGCTGGTCGGCCGCGGCGTACAGCTGGCAGAGTTCTACCGCTCCCACCGCTTCTGCGGTTACTGCGGCCATGAGATGGGGCCGAGCAAGCGTGAGTGGGCGGTGCTCTGCGCCCATTGCCATGAGCGCTACTACCCCCAGATTGCGCCCTGCATGATTGTGGCGATCCGCCGGGGCGAGGAGATCCTGCTGGCGCAGCATGTCCGTCACCGTAACGGCATCCACACCGTGCTGGCTGGGTTTGTCGAAGTCGGGGAGACCATGGAGCAGGCGGTGGCGCGTGAAGTGATGGAGGAGAGCAACCTGCGGGTGAAAAACCTGCGCTATGTCAGCTCACAGCCCTGGCCGTTCCCCAACTCCCTGATGATGGCCTTCATGGCGGATTACGACAGCGGCGACATCCGCCATGACCCGCAAGAGCTGCTGAGTGCCGGCTGGTACCGTTACGACCAGCTGCCGATGCTGCCGCCGCCCGGCACCATCGCCCGCCGGCTGATTGAGGATACCGTGGCGTTATGCCGCGCAGAAGGCGACAGCAAACGCCCGCACGATGCAGACTCTGCGTGATACTTATCAGAGTAATCCATACCGGCGTCACACATAATCCGCGTGCTGCCGCATCTGCGTGATAAAATGCCGGCGGATTAATGAGGAGCCTTACATGAAAGAGTTGAAGAACGATCGCTATCTGCGTGCCCTGCTGCGTCAGCCGGTCGATGTTACCCCTGTCTGGATGATGCGCCAGGCCGGGCGGTATTTGCCGGAGTACAAAGCCACGCGGGCGCAGGCCGGTGATTTTATGTCGCTGTGCAAAAACGCTGAGCTGGCGTGTGAAGTGACATTGCAGCCGCTGCGCCGCTTCCCGCTGGACGCCGCGATCCTGTTCTCCGACATCCTGACCATCCCGGATGCAATGGGGCTGGGCCTGCATTTTGAAGCGGGTGAAGGCCCGCGCTTCGCCCACCCGGTGACCTGCCGTGCCGATGTTGAAAAGCTGCCTGTCCCCGATCCGGAGCAGGAGCTGGGCTATGTGATGAACGCGGTGCGCACCATCCGCCATAACCTGGAAGGGCAGGTACCGCTGATTGGGTTCTCCGGCAGCCCGTGGACGCTGGCCACGTACATGGTGGAAGGCGGCAGCAGCAAAGCCTTTACCAAACTCAAAAAGATGATGTATGCCGAACCGGCGACCCTGCACCTGATGCTGGACAAGCTGGCGGACAGCGTCATCCTCTACCTGAATGCGCAGATTAAAGCCGGTGCGCAGTCGGTCATGGTGTTTGACACCTGGGGCGGCGTGCTCACCGGCCGTGACTACCTCACCTTCTCCCTGCACTACATGCATAAGATTGTGGATGGCCTGATCCATGAAAACGAAGGCCGCCGCGTGCCGGTCACGCTCTTCACCAAGGGCGGCGGGCAGTGGCTGGAAGCGATGGCGGCCACCGGCTGTGACGCGCTGGGGCTGGACTGGACCACCGACATCGCCGACGCGCGCCGCCGGGTAGGGGATAAGGTCGCACTGCAAGGCAATATGGATCCGTCTATGCTTTATGCGCCACCTGCCCGCATTGAGGAAGAAGTCGAAACCATTCTGGCGGGCTTTGGGCACGGAGAGGGCCATGTGTTCAACCTTGGCCACGGCATCCACCTGGATGTGCCGCCGGAACATGCCGGTGCATTCGTTAACGCGGTACACACCCTGTCAGGGAAGTACCACAAATAAGGAGCAGGTTTGATTGATACTCAGGAGTTGCGCCAGCAGCAGATAATTAAGGCGGCGGAGGTGATCCGCCATGATGATTATTCGTTTGACCAGCCGGCATTTATTGCCGGGGCAGACGTGGGGTTTGAACAGGAAGGGGAAGTGACGCGCGCGGCTATCGCGCTGTTGCGCTACCCCTCACTGGAACTGGTGGAGCACCGCATCGCCCGTATCAACACCACCATGCCCTATATTCCGGGTTTTCTGTCATTCCGTGAGTACCCGGCGCTGCTTGCCGCCTGGGAGCAGTTGCAGCAGAAGCCCGATCTGCTGTTTGTTGACGGCCACGGCATCTCCCACCCGCGCCGCCTGGGCGTTGCCAGCCATTTTGGCCTGCTGGTGGATGTGCCGACCATCGGGGTCGCCAAAAAGCGCTTGTGCGGCAAATTCGAGCCGCTGGGGCCGGAAGTGGGGGCGAAGCAGCCGCTGATGGACAAGGGCGAGCAGCTGGCCTGGGTATGGCGCAGTAAAATGCGCTGTAACCCGCTGTTTGTCGCCACCGGGCACCGGGTCAGTACCGACAGTGCGCTGATGTGGGTCGAGCGCTGCATGCGGGGCTACCGGTTACCGGAACCGACCCGCTGGGCGGATGCGGTGGCGTCAAACCGTCCGGCTTTCCAGCGCTGGCAGGCCTTGCCGCCCTCTTTAGGAATCGAGGAATAGGGTTCCGGGATATTTTCGGGTACACTGCCGCGCAGCAACATTAATGAGAACTGAACATGTTACAAAACCCGATCCATTTGCGCCTTGAAAAGCTGGAAAGCTGGCAGCACGTCACCTTTATGGCGAGCCTGTGCGAGCGTATGTACCCCAACTATCAAATGTTCTGCCTGCAGACCGAATTTGGTGATCCGCAGGTCTACCGCCGCATTTTGGATCTGGTTTGGGAAACATTAGTCGTCAAAGATGCAAAAGTTAATTTCGACAGCCAACTGGAGAAGCTGGAAGAGGCTATCCCGTCGGCAGAAGAGTACGATCTTTACGGCGTTTACCCCGCAATCGACGCGTGTATCGCGTTAGGGGAACTTATCCACTCGCGGCTCAGCGGTGAGACTTACTCTCATGCTGTTGCAATCAGCGAAACCTCGATCCGTACTGTCGCCATGCTGGAGATGACGCAGGCCGGTAAAGAGATGACCGATGCCGAACTGAAAGTGTTGCCGGCAGTCGAGGAAGAGTGGGATATCCAATGGGAAATTTTCCGTCTGTTAGCCGGTTGTGAAGAGCGCGATATTGATCTGATCAAAGGGTTACGTTCTGACCTGCGTGAAGCAGCGGTTAGCAACATTGGGATAAATTTAACGCAATAAGGCAACAAAACGTGATTTAACGCCTGATTTGTCGTGCCTTAAGGCTTCACATCCGCACCCTGTCTGGTCTACATTTGGGGGGCGTAAAAAAAGTGGCTATCGGTGCGTGTATGCAGGAGAGTGCTGTCCATCGGCATATCCGTCGCACTCGATGCTTTGCAAACGATAAACACACTGTAAGGATAACTTATGAATAAGACTCAACTGATTGATGTAATCGCAGACAAGGCTGATCTCTCCAAGGCTCAGGCTAAAGCCGCACTGGAATCAACCCTGACCGCGATTACTGAGTCTCTGAAAGAGGGTGATGCTGTACAATTGGTTGGCTTCGGGACTTTCAAGGTAAACCATCGTAGCGAGCGCACCGGCCGCAACCCGCAGACAGGCAACGAAATCAAAATCGCTGCTGCCAACGTTCCGGCTTTCGTTTCCGGCAAAGCACTGAAAGACGCTGTTAAGTAATCTAACCGCGCATCTGTGAAAAGAATAAACAGAGGGGCGATGACGCCCCTTTTGTTTGCCCGCCGCAGCCTGTTTGCCGTATTACTGGCAACCGGCCTGGCGGGCTGTAGTTTCCACACCGAACCGCCTACCTTTACCGCCAGCGGGTATATTGCCGATCAGGGCATTAACCGGCTCTGGCGTCAGGATGATGACCAAAACCATCCCCAAACGCTGATTAATGTCTACAGCCCTTACCGCGGCAAACAGACGGTTATAACGCGCTACGAATACCAGGATAACCACCTCAGCCAAATCCGCGAAACCCGCGATGGCCCCGACGCGGAAACCGTCCAGTTGCGTCTTGATCAACAGGGTGACGTCAGCTTTATGCAGCGCCAGCACGCCTCCGGCCGTGAGAAGCTCTCCGCGGATGATATTGAGCGCTATAAATACCAGGCCCGTGCGGTACTGGAGCTGAGCGAGACGCTGCGTGCCGGCCAGGTAACCCTGATGCAGGGGCGCTGGAACCAGGGCGTGATTACTGCCTGCAATGGTGAGACGGTGAGCCCCCGGTTTGGCGCTTATTCCCAGGTCTGGCTGGCGAAACGGGCGAGCCGGGCGAATGATCGCCTGGGGCTGGCATGGCTGAGTGCGCCGGAAGGCACGGAGCTGTTGCTGGTGGCGAATGAAGATTTCTGCCGATGGGAACCGAAACCGGGCAATCTGTAACGCGAGCGGTGCTTCCCTGAATACACACGGCCCAATAAAAAGGGGCGCCGCAGCGCCCTCTCTATTCTGATAAACCGGCTTAGCTCTCTTCCCGGCTTTCGCGGGCGATCGCGCGGTAGCCGATGTCCCGGCGGCAGAAGCTGCCTTCCCACTGAATATCCGCTGCCAGCTGGTACGCCCGGTGTTGCGCCGCGGCCACGGTCGCACCCAGCGCCGTGACGCACAAGACACGCCCGCCACTGGTAACAACGCGCTCATCCTGCAAACGGGTACCGGCATGGAACACTTTACCGTCGGACACCTCTTCCAGCGGCAGGCCGTGAATAACCTGACCGGTCGCGTAGTCACCCGGATAGCCACCGGCAGCCAGCACCACGCCCAGCGCCGGGCGTTCATCCCAGACAGAACTTTTGCCGCCGAGGTTGCCCTCAGCACCGGCCAGGCATAACTCCACCAGATCGGAGCGCAGGCGCAACATAATCGGCTGGGTTTCCGGGTCGCCAAAGCGGCAGTTGAACTCAATCACCTTGGGCTGGCCGTCGGCTGAGATCATCAGCCCGGCATAGAGGAAACCGGTATAGGTGTTGCCTTCCGCCGCCATGCCGCGCACGGTCGGCCAGATGACCTGCTCCATCACGCGCTGGTGGATCTCTTCTGACACCACCGGGGCAGGGGAGTAAGCGCCCATCCCCCCGGTATTCGGGCCGGTATCGCCATCGCCCACGCGCTTGTGATCCTGGCTGGTCGCCATCGGCAGCACATGCTCGCCATCGACCATGACGATGAAGCTGGCCTCTTCGCCCTCCAGGAACTCCTCCACCACAATGCGGTGGCCTGCGTCACCGAAGGCGTTGCCGGCCAGCATGTCGGTCACTGCCGCTTCCGCCTCTTCCAGCGTCATGGCGACAATCACCCCTTTACCGGCTGCCAGCCCATCCGCTTTGATCACGATAGGTGCGCCTTTGCTGCGCACATAGGCCAGCGCCGGTTCTACGTCGGTAAAGTTATGGTATTCGGCTGTTGGGATCTGGTGGCGCGCCAGGAAATCTTTGGTAAAGGCTTTGGAGCCTTCCAGCTGTGCAGCAGCCTGGGTCGGGCCAAAAATTTTCAGGCCGGCGTCGCGGAAGGCATCCACCACGCCAATCACCAGCGGGGCTTCCGGGCCAACAATCGTCAGGCCGATATCATTGGCTTTGGCAAATGCCAGCAAACCGGGAATGTCAGTGGCGGCGATATCCACATTGACCAGCAGCGGCTCCAGCGCCGTGCCGGCATTGCCCGGCGCGACATACACAGTATCTGCCAGAGGGGATTGGGACGCTTTCCAGGCCAGGGCGTGCTCACGGCCGCCATTACCAATAATCAAGATATTCATTTACAACACTCCGGAGCGGCGGGTGCCTCATGCACCCGCAGTAGAAACTAGTGGCGGAAATGGCGCATGTCGGTGAACAGCATAGCGATGCCGTGTTCATTGGCGGCGGCAATGACTTCGTCATCACGAATAGACCCCCCCGGCTGGATCACGCAGGTCACGCCCACGGCGGCGGCGGCATCAATGCCGTCACGGAACGGGAAGAAGGCATCAGATGCCATAACCGACCCTTTGACTTCCAGCCCTTCATCCGCGGCCTTGATACCGGCAATTTTCGCCGAGTAAACGCGGCTCATTTGCCCTGCGCCGATGCCGATGGTCACATTATCACGTGCATACACAATGGCATTGGACTTCACAAACTTGGCCACTTTCCAGCAGAACAGCGCATCACGCAGCTCCTGCTCAGTAGGCTGACGCTGGGAAACCACGCGTAAATCGCGCGCAGCCACCATACCCAGATCGCGATCCTGTACCAGCAAGCCACCGTTGACGCGCTTGAAATCCAGCGCGGCGGTACGGCTTGCCCATTCACCACACTGCAACACGCGAACGTTCTGTTTGCTGGCGGTCAGTGCCAGGGCCTCTGCACTGATGGACGGGGCAATAATCACTTCAACAAACTGACGGCTGATGATCGCCTGGGCAGTGGCGGCATCCAGCTCACGGTTAAATGCAATAATGCCGCCGAAGGCGGAGGTGGGGTCAGTTTTGTAGGCGCGATCGTAGGCGTCCAGCAGGGAGCTGCCGATCGCCACACCGCACGGGTTGGCATGCTTGACGATAACACAGGCCGGCTCACTGAATTCTTTCACACACTCCAGCGCCGCATCGGTGTCAGCAATGTTGTTATAGGAGAGCGCTTTGCCCTGTAACTGCTCAGCGGTCGCGACCGAGGCCTCATTGATCTCTTCTTCTATATAGAAGGCTGCTTTCTGGTGGCTGTTCTCACCGTAGCGCATATCCTGCTTTTTGATGTAGTTCAGGTTCAGCGTGCGGGGGAACTGGCCGGACGGCTCCTGGCTGTCGCCGTGGTAAGCGGGCACCAGTGTGCCGAAATAGTTGGCAATCATGCTGTCGTAAGCCGCGGTGTGCTCAAACGCTTTGATCGCCAGATCGAAACGGGTCTTCTGGGTCAGGCTGTTTTCGTTGTCGTCCATCTCGCGCAGGATAGCCAGGTAGTCACCGCTTTTGACCACAATCGCCACATCGTTATGGTTCTTGGCCGCGGAGCGCACCATGGTCGGGCCGCCGATATCGATATTCTCAACGGCGTCGGCCAGGGAGCAGTCCGGGCGTGCCACAGTCTGTGCAAAGGGGTAGAGGTTAACGACCACCATGTCGATTGGGTCGATGGCGTGCTGCTGCATGATCTCATCGTCCTGGCCACGGCGGCCCAGAATGCCGCCATGAACTTTCGGATGCAGCGTTTTGACGCGGCCGTCCATCATTTCCGGGAAACCGGTATAGTCAGACACTTCGGTGACCGGCAGACCGGCGTCTGCCAGCAGGCGGGCAGTGCCGCCTGTGGAGAGTAATTCGACCCCACGCTGAGACAATGCTTGGGCGAATTCAGTGATACCGGCTTTATCAGAAACACTGAGCAGTGCGCGGCGAATAGGACGACGTTGTTGCATGGTGGTTTTATCCCTTGGCTTTGGAGTCTCAATAAAGAGCGTTATGTGAATTCTGCCCGGAAAAGTGAGAAGCATGGGCACTATTCAGATAACGCCCCCACAGGGGCAGCCAGTTGAACGTCATTTACAGCGCGCTGGAATTGTAGCGAAAACGATTGCGCGGCGCTCGTAAAATTTGGCTCCAGATCGCGATTGTGGATAAGTTTGTGTAAAAGAGGGTATAAGGCCGCATTTTGCTGTGGAATGCAGCAAACGACCACTTTTCTGCAAAATACCTGTTGCGGCCTGCGCGGAACTCCCTATAATGCGCCTCCATCGACACGGCGCAAGTGATTCACTTCACAAGCGGCCGGAACGAAAGAGAAAAAACTTCTGAAAAAGAGGTTGACTCTGAAAGAGGAAAGCGTAATATACGCCACCTCGAGTTAGCAAGCGAAAGCGCGTAACTCACTGCTCTTTAACAATTTATCAGACAATCTGTGTGGGCACTCACAAGACGATATCCAGCATCTTCGGATGCACAAAA
>NZ_PJZH01000037.1 GCF_002858715.1 Chimaeribacter coloradensis
CTTCATCGAATCATGAATCACTTTAGACGAACACATCGACTTAATTATTTTACTGGATTGATTAGTGCTCCAGTTGAATTCATTATTCAACCCTGAAAAACTGGGATCAAATATAGGCTCCCAATAATTATTCAGCCTTTTAGCGTTTTTTTTAAACGAATTATCTTCCTCTGAAAGAGGATTGTGGCGTGGTTGAATCACCATAAATTTTCTTTCTCAAATGCAATCAAGGTTGTACGTATACGGCACTATACAAAAATAACGCCGACCGAAGTCAGCGTTTTTTAATCAGCACCTTCAGGCGACCTGATGAGGCGGGTGCGTTACATCACCGCGTCCCTGTAACAGGCCATCGATTGAGATATCTTCGTCCAGTGCGTCCCAGTGGATACCACGGGGAGACAGTTCGTAATCTTTCAGCTGTTCGGCAGACGCGTTGCGAAGCCGGGGAAACCATGAAAGCGGTACGCCGATTATCCGCTCGTCCGAGAGTTCGACCCACATAATGTGATGATCGAACCGAACGTTCTTAGCTGAAATAATCATTCCAGGCCTCCAGAAGCATGAGTTGGTGTTGCCTTATCACTGTCATCAGCTCTTTTAACGTCCGGGAGTCAAATCCATCGTTACTTGCCAGTTTTATAACCGGCTCCAGCCAGAATTTTGCTTCTGTACCGGCCTTTATCACATGAATGTGAGCAGGTTCGCGCGGATTGCCTTCGTTGGAGTAGAAAAAGAACCGAAAACCGTTCAGCCGTAGTATGACAGGCATCGTCAGTAACCTTTAAAGGATTATGGTGAAATTTACTGCATTAATCAAAAGGCAGTGAGGGGTCGCAGAAAGACAGCGGCATATCGTGCTATGCCGCCCCTCTATTACGGATGCTCTTTCTGAGTCCATAAGTTAGCTTTAAGCGCATTTTCAGCGTCAATTTTCTTACGAAAATATTCGTTAGATTCTCGGGTTGCCGGTGCACCGCTTTCCTGATCTGCTGTACCAATATAATAGCCTCGACCAGACTGCATAACTTCGAGCGGAAGCGCCACGTTGAGATATTTCTGAGCTAAAAAGCCTGTTTGAGTATTCATAGGGTTACCTGTGAAAGAGGACTTACTCTGTTTATAGCAAGCCTAAGGTGAGCGGATTTAGAATGAGTTATCAGCGTAAGATTGCTGCTGTGAAGCAGTATTCTGTGCCTGATGAGGTTCAGCGCGTTCAGTCTTGAAGACCATGTCCTGGCCTATCTTGATCCAGTCCACTTTGATCAGGCGGGCTTTCAGACTGACGCGGCTTTCACCCGCGTGCTCACCATTTTTCAGCTGAAAAATGTCCGTTGATGGGTTGCTCAGAACAAAGCCAATCAGCACTTTCTTATCCTCATCCACCGCTTTCTGGCAGCGGTTAATGAGGCTACTGGCTTCTTTGCCGGCAACGGTGACGTCGAAACGCACATAAGAAGGGCTGTCGCTCGGACCTGACAGTGCGTTGATCACGCAGCTGATAAAGGTGCCGGACTGAGCATTTACCTGGCGAACGTTGCTGAGATAGCCCAGTCCGTTGATGGTCAGGTTGAAGTAGTCTTTGGATTTACCGGTGTTACTAGTATTAGAGGTGTTATTTACAGACATGATGTTTTCTCCATAGAGGTCAAATTTGGTTCGACGGAGAAAACTTCTGCCCGGACGGGAGAAGTATTCCCGTCGGGGAGTCAGAATCAGCTAAATTCTGACTATCTTGATAGTTGAATGTACCTTCATCGTCAGGCAGTAGGAGCCGTGATTGACGATATCTGCTTCCAAAGGCGAGCAGATGTACCACACTAATGTGTTCTCCCTTGCAGGCTACAGGAGTGTTATGTTCAGCCACCCGAAGGCGATTCTCTCAGGCCGATGAATCATTGGTGGTCGTCAGAGACGACGGACAAGCACGTTTATTTTTAAGCCAAATGTCACTACTGTCAACCTTTCTGGCTCTGCAGATTGAGAGTAGCCGGCGCAGAAGCTGGGCTTTTCCGCCCTTTACCAGTGCTCCGGCTTTTACCCGCAGCCTGGCGTCGGGTTTTACGGTTTGTCTCACCAACGATCCCCTTACAGTCCGGGTACTTCACACAGCCCCAGAATTTACCTTCCTTACTCTTACGCTGATGGGTCTGTCCGCCACACAGCGGACAGACAGGGCCGACCGGAACCGTGACCTTAAAGGCAGTGTCCCGCCCTTTTTCGACCAGATGCCGGGTCCACTGGCTTTGCTTTTGCATAAAATCACTGAGCCCGCTTTTTCCTTGGGCAATGTCATCCAGCGCCTGCTCCCACAGGGCCGTCATGCCCGGACTGGTCAGCGTCTCTGGCAAAGCAGCGATCAGTTCCCGCGCCATCTGCGTGGCAATGATGAATTTTCCTTTTTTCTCCAGGAAGCCACGTTTAAACAGCGTTTCCAGTACGCCGCTTCGCGTTGCTTCTGTACCGAGCCCCGCGTTATCGCGGAGTACCTTCCTAAGCTGGGGATCCGTGACCAGACTGGCGGCGTTTTTCATGGCGGCAATAAGCGTCCCTTCCGTGTGGTGCGGCGGAGCTTTTGTCACATTATCTTTGACGTCTGCACCGGTGACGCTGCAGACCTTGCCCTGTTCCAGCACGGGCAGCTGCGCGGCGGACTCCTTATCACCCTCACCCTCTTCCTGTTCAGCCAGCTCCCCCCTGAATAGGGATTTCCACCCGGCATGAACCATCACGCGGCCGCGCGTGCGGAAAAGCTGATTACCGATATTGAAGGTGGCATCCGTCACATCGGATTCCTGCAGCGGCATAAACTGAGCCAGATAGTGCAGGCGGATAAGAGAGTAGACTTTGAGCTCTTTTGCGTTCAGCTTTGCTATGTCGAATGGCTGTCGCGTCGGAATAATGGCGTGGTGCGCAGTAATTTTCTTGTCGTTCCAGACGCGCGAGGTATATGCGGTATCAAGTCGGGAAAGCTCGCTGCCGATAGCAGGATCAGAATGCTGTACAGCCTGGAGAACGTCATTGACCTCTTCCCGCATCGATACTGGCAGATAACCGCAGTCTGTTCGCGGATAGGTCGTCGCTTTGTGCGTTTCATACAGCGACTGGGCTATAGACAGCACCTCATTAGCGCCCAAACCCCATTTCCTGTTGCAGGCTTCCTGAAGATCGCCGAGGGAAAAACAGAGCGGTGCCGGCGTTTTAGCCCGCTTTTTCTCAACGGAAATCACACTGCCGTTCCCGGCTTTCAGGCAGATCTGCTGAACCGCCAGTGCAATCTGCTGATTTACACACCGTTTTTCATCATCACAGTATTGCTCCGCAGCAACCCATTCAGCTTCAAAACGGACACCGTCTTTTTCAAGCTGCGCTCTGACTTTCCACCAGGGCTTTGGTGTGAAGCCAGCAATTTCAAGATCCCGGTTAACCACTATAGCGAGCGTGGGCGTCTGCACCCTGCCCACGGAAAACACCTCCGATAATCCGGCTTCACCGGCCTTAAGGGTATAAAGCCGTGTCAGGTTCATCCCTATAAGCCAGTCCGCCCGCGAGCGGCCAATACCCGCCTGATACAGTTTTTCGGTCTGGTCGCCTGACAACATTTCACTGAGGGCTTTTTTGATGCTGGCTTCATCCAGCGCGGAAAGCCACAGCCGGCGCACGGCACCGGTGTAATTGCAGTAATCCATCAGCTCACGCGCGATCACCTCACCTTCGCGATCGGCATCGGTTGCGATGACTACCTCACTGGCCTGTTTCAGCAGTTTTTTGATAACGCCGAACTGATCGGCAGTGTCTTTCTTGACTGTCATCTGCCAGCGGTCTGGGATGATCGGAAGCACCTCCGTGCGCCACGGGCGTCCAAACTGCTCGCCATAGGTTTCGGGCGTGGCCGTTTCCAGCAAATGGCCAACTGCCCACGTGACCGTAATATTACCGCCGCTAATACACCCCTGGCCGCGCTGGCTGACGCCCAGCACGCGGGCAATATCTTTGGCCTGGGAGGGTTTTTCACATAGATAAAGCTGCATGCCGGCCTCCGGTTTTAGTGTGCCTGACCAGACGCAACCTGGCGGACCTGAGACATAACGTTGTTGAACACGCTGCCGGTAAGGTGCGATGCGACGGGTGATTTGTATGTCACATATACCCGCGTACCGGAACCGTTCTTTTCAAGCTCAATATCCATATGGTCGTTGTCCCCCACGTCGCTGCCCATGCGATAAGAGCTCCCCGGAACGGCTTCCCACACTGGATGAGCGTCCTCAATAGCAGCAGCACTCCAGCGGCTGTTACGATCTCTGGAACGAATATGTTCAATTTCATCAGCACTCACATAGCCGTAGTGGCGCTTTAGTCGCGCGGCTGCCGTATCGATATCTACCGGCACGCTGAACTGTTTGCTGGCACTTTTCCCGCCAGATCCTGATGCTTTTGTCAGCACCGGCATACCGTTGCCGGAATCCATGAAACTTGAATCACTGCCACGCAGGGTTTTACTGATACTGAAAGCGGTATCGCTGATATTTTTGTTGATGCTGGCAAAGTCAGTGCCGGCACAGCCGCTGAGAAGGACGCAGATAACGCCCAAAGTAATCATCCGGTTCAAATTAATCGTCCTCTGAGGTAACGGCAGAAAGTGGAGAGAATGAAGAACGTTTTTTGCCTGACATAACGGCAGGATCCGGTTCCCCCAGGCGCTCTATGGCAGCCAGACCCCGCGCCGTTTTATGGCGGATATCCTCGTATGTCACCGGCACGGTCCGGTAGTTCTGAATCAACCCGTAGACTACACGTATCGCTTTACTCCCTTTTTCGAGGAAATCATCGCGCTGTGAACGGGAGATCAGACCGTAATGGAATGCCCGGAAGGCTTTCAGCGCCAGCTGATCGTAATGCACTAACAGCCAGACACAGCGATAACCAAGGGGGGAACGGCTGAATACATCAAGGTTCAGCGGCTCGGAAGATGTCACTTCAGATATGGTGATACCTGCCGGAATGGCGGCTGTAATGGTTTCTATCTTTTTGACTTGCTCTTCCACCTTCTGAGTCGCCAGCTTAATGGCCTCTTCAAGTTTGACCAGCAACTCATCACCATAGGGGTTGCCGGCTGCGGCATCACGCCCGGCGAACCCTGCCCGCGACATCGCTTCCGGCATCCCCAGAATTTTGGGGCGTTTTTCCGCCTTTGATTTCTCATCTGATCGATTGCGCCCTTCCCAGAGCCTGATTGCATAATGCGAGTGCAGCTCGACAGTCAGCGTGGATACTAATCCGCCAGATCGCCGGGGCGCTGTTTGAGGGGTTGTCTGTTCGGCCATAGCTGTCTCCTGATTGGCAAAGGCTTTCGTAAGTTAAGTGGCGATCCTCATTCCTGAGAGGACCGTAAACAATTCGAAATCAGATATTCGAAAAGTAAAATTTGTTTGCTGCCTATGGCGCTTGATTAATGACCACTGTTGCACCGTGCAACACTGCTAGCTCTTGTGAGTCCGCTGGCTGCCTAATCATTTCTCTGAGATCCAACAGACATTCGAAGACTCTGAACGATTTCTCTTACGCGCTCTTCACTGCACGTCTGCCGGCTATCAGGGCGAGAAGGCTTAAAAGGGCGTAGTTCAGGGCGCGGTGACGAGCTCATGTGATCAGGTACTTTTCGTACGTTTTCTGCAGGATAAAGCTCCCCATGTCGGGCCTTTTTAAGCACCGTCAGCAACCAGCCAAGCGGGTTTTGCAGGCTGCCTTCACGCTGTGCACGAATAACATTCGACAGCACCAAGGCAGATTGCTCAGGCGACAGCGCCTGCAGCTGGCGATTAACCATGTCCCGGTCTGCTGGTTTCAGCAGTGAGGCGAAGTCATCTGGCAGGCAAACCGAACCGGTTACGTATGTTTTATCTGTATTATTAGTAAAACTACGTACGTAACTGTTCGGATTCCGAACCCGGTTGTCATTCCCGGTACTCTCACTGTGTTCGGAATCCGAACCGGGCTGCAGATCATGCTTCTTTAAGCTGAGTTCGGAATCCGAACCCGGCGAGCGGACTGTCTGCCCGGGTGCGGCACGGCGGATCGATTCTTCAGGACTTTGGGCTGAGCCCAGACGGGCCTCAATCATCTGGAGATGACTGCGATGATGGAGCATTGTGGGATCAAGCCGGATTTCACTAATGATTATCTTTGCCGTGGCGCTGACGGTCCGGTTACTGCTCAGGCAGGCTTCAGCCACCGTTTTAAGCCAGTGTGGGTCGAACATTTCTGCATCAGCAAATGACAATGGCTCATCATGCTGCGCATAAATATTTCCTCTTACCCTTCCCTTTTCATCCCTGACGCGTTTGCAGAGGCTGAGCCAGCCCGTGATGCGTAACATCAGAAGTATCCGGCTGATGGTCTCTTTTGATGCCCTGCCTTTACCCGGCGTTGCCAGCTGCAGCTGCAATTCTTCATAGGAGGGAAAAACGGCACCGTCATTGCTCAAAGCGTGTAAGCGGATAATTATCCAGCCCATTTTATCAAGCGGGGAGAGACGTTGATCGAGAAGCAGCCAGCGCGGCATAGAATCGTGTATGTTACCCGTGAACAACAGACCGCCACGAACATAGCTGTTCTGTTCTTCCGGTAAACGTGCCGTCAGCCGATCAGTTAATTTTGTGACTGCCTGATGGATAAGGCTGTCATCTGGTAATGTCATTCTTCACCTTCTGAATACAAAAAAATGCTGAGCAATGTGCCGCTAAAGGCTCATCGCTCAGCATTCTGACTACGCTTCAGTTGCGCATAGCCGTGTTATAGCGCTCATGGTTCATCATCTCCCAGGTGCGCCCTTCATCACGGCTGAGCAGTCGCCAGAACGGGCCGAGATCAATCTTGTAATAGCCCGTCCGGTTTTCATTCAGGCGCTTATAGTTACGCTCTCCGTGCCAGAATCGTTGAACCGCGCTGACCGCTTTTTTAGACAATGACGCCGGAACAGTCGTCGGGGCTTTCAGGCCCGGTATGATCTCTTTAAATCGCATCCTGCCCCCATCTGATTACAGTGAACGCACTCCGCCGGTTAAAACTCATGCTCTTCTCCGCGTGGCCGCTGTCAGATTTTCACTCTCCCACTTGAGAACAGTGTTCCAGACTGCGGTGAGAGAAATATCCATTTGTTCAGCGGCAAGCAGCATCAAATCCAGCCCCTCATCCGTTTCGCTTCGAAGTGCTTTATTGTCATTTGCCGCCCAGATTTCCCACAGCTCCGTACTTTGTTCATCGCTAAGAACGGTTCCTCGACCTGCACGAACTTTTATGCCGGCTATCCTGCGACGCGCCGCAACGTCATTACTCATCAGCCCGAAAAAATGCTCCATGAGCTTGATGGACCCCCCCAGAGCAAGTGCGCGATCAATACGTTGCTTACGCGTTTGTTCTTCCCTGGCTTGCGTCATCAGTCGGGCCAGATTGTCCTGGTTTATCTGAAACGAAAGGACAGAAACCTCGCTATTGATGATGTAATGAATATCTTCAATGGTCATATCTTTCAGCGTGGCAATCTCTTCAGACGTAAGCCCCATTTTGTCACAGCGCCGTATAAACCCATTTTTGAGTTCCATAACTAAGTCAAGCAGGAAGCCATTAGCAGCCCGGGAGAGGTTCGTGTTCATCAGTTACCCTTCATTTGCAGGAACAATGGAAGCAGCACTTTTGCGCTGCAGTTCGCGGAGACGACGAAGGATCCTGATTAGCCGAAACACCGTCAGGGTTTGCTCGTCATCAAAAACAGGTTTGGCTGATTCAGATGACCCGATCAGCAATTCAGAAGTGAGGTTCGCAGCATCCTGATAACTCGTATCGTCTGTCAGTGAAGCAAGAAATAAGGCTACAAGAGGAGCATCATCAACAGGCACTGAAAGCCGATAACCAGACTGTGATGCGTTTTCGCTGGCAGGTGTTAACGAATTACCACAGTCATGAGCACTGGCAATATCCCAGCTCAGACGCCAGGCCAAACTTTGCAAATGCTCAATGTCATCCTGAAGGGCACTGACGTGCCAGAGCGAATGGATTTCTGGTTGAGCAACAGCCGGTAAATAATCATCAGGACCTTGTAAAGCATGCGATTCATCTTCTTTTACTAAAGAAGATAAATCCTTAGGTTGCTTCTTTGCGGTAGATTGCTCTACGCCAGGAGTATCATCCTCAAGCAGGGTTGAATCGCCTGGAGTCAATTCATCAGACAGCTGACTGAGCTCAGCTACATCGTCATTTGCAACCGTTGAGGAATTGGCCGGTAAACCAGAAGAAACAGCAAAAGTAATGTCTTCAGCAGGTTCTGCTTTTACTTTGTCGGCACCACGTAGCTCAAGCAACCAGCCATCATAGTCAAGGTCATCGCAAGGAAACGCATCTGTAAGGTCGCCAATAAGTTCATCAGTGAACATTTCAATTGACCATAGTTCAGGATCATCAAATTTACGGCAGCACTCACCAAATACATTTGTGAAATCGGCTTCTGTACAAATATTCTTTTCAAACTGGTACTTATCCCAAACTTTTTCAGCTCCATGACGGAGTTTGAGCAATTTTCTAAGCTCACGACCACCAAAGCCGGATGCGAGCAATACAGGCATCCAGGGATAGATATTTGTCACCACATCTTCCATTCGGCTAACACTGGAAAAATGTACGGGCAGGCCGCTGTTAGTTAGTTCAACGGCAAGATCACGCAAAGAAATTTTTTTCCCACGTTCTTCTTCGAGCAATAACCGCGCTTCACTTACAGAGAGAGCTTTATCGATGAAAGTTAACTGCCCATGAGTTTCATTTTCAGCGAGGTGCCCCGCGAGGCACTGGAAGCGTCCAGGCCACGGCTTTTCAATGCAGGTCATTTTGAAAAAACGTGGATCTCCAGTCTCATCCCAAAGTTCACGCATGATGGTGTAACGCGTGTTGCCGCCATCGCTAAAGGTCCACTTACCATCGGGAAGACGGGGATCGCGCGTCACTAAAGGCACAGAATTAAGACCGCGCGCGCGAATAGATGCTTTGAGATCATCAAACAAAGGATTACGGCTTTTGCGCGGATTATCTGGATTCACACAAAGTTCATCCAGAGTAAAATCCCTGGCCTGATTGCTACTATTAACAGACGAGTTTTCTACCAGCTGAAGTTTACTCATTGACCAGCACTCCTGAAATCGTAACCAAAGTCATACCCGCCTTCAGGATATTCACTGAAGAGAGTAAACCTGCTGTCAAACTGGGTTTTGATGGTGCCGGTAGGGCCTTGACGCTGTTTACCTATGATGATTTCAGCCTGACCGGGATGCGCCGTATCAGCGTGGTAGACTTCATCGCGGTAAATAAATGCAATCAGGTCAGCATCCTGCTCAAGTGCGCCTGAATCACGCAGATCGCCATTATTGGGACGCTTGTCCGCACGCTGTTCTACCTGTCGATTGAGCTGCGACAGAGCAAGGATGGGACAGTCAAGCTCTTTGCCAAGCGCCTTAAGCGAACGGGAAATTTCGGCGATTTCCTGCGTGCGGTTTTCCATGTCCGGGCATCGCATAAGCTGTAAATAATCGACCATGATTAAGGCAGGCTTGCCGTACTTACGAACATAGCGACGCGCACGGGTACGTAGCGTCGCCGGCGTCTGGAAGCTGTTGTCGTCGATAATAAGTCGATCGCGCCACGCTGCTATTTCTGTTGCGCCCTGGCTGATGCGGCCCCAATCTTCATCGCTCAGGTTGCCACTACGAAGTTTGGTCAGATCAACACGGCTGCGCATCGATAGCATGCGCATAGTTAGCTGATCAGTTGGCATTTCAATACTAAAAATAAAGACAGCGTCTTGAGGCTTACTTTCTATTGCACCGATGCACCAACTAACAGCCAGAGCGGTTTTACCCATAGAGGGACGTGCTGCGAGGATAATCAGATCACCTGGTTGCAAGCCACATGTCATGAAGTCCAATTCAGCCATGCCTGTTGACGTTCCAGTGATACCGTTTTCAGTTGCAGTAGCTACTTCAAGCTTGCTGAGCACTTGATCAAGGGCAACCATAATTTCTGATTCGCACTCGTTTGCGCTCGTGCCTTGCTCATGAAGCCGGAAGAGCGCATTTTCAGCTTGCTCTGCGACCGTTTGCGAACTGAGCCGATTGATTTGGATATCAGCTACAAGGCTGTTGCCGATAACCAACAGAGTACGCAAACGGCTCTTTTCAACGATGACATCCGTATAACCAAGAATGTTTGCAGCTGAAGGCGTGTTCTTGCTCAATTCCGCTAAGTAAGCAAAGCCGCCACTTTGTTCAAGCGCACCGTCACGCTCCAACTTCTCGCTAAGGGTTATCAGGTCGATGGGCTGGGATAACAAAGACAAGCTGCTCATCGCCTTAAATATATGACGATGGGCAGCGACAAAGAAATCTTGTGCTGTCAGTAGGATGTTTATTTCATCCCAACGGTCATTATCCAGCATCAACGCACCCAGAACACATTGTTCGGCTTGCGTTGAATGAGGTACAGCTAACTGAGTGCCGGGCTGATTAGGCATGAGTCTATCCCTCCACAGAACATGTGGATGTGCTGAGCTATGGATAATGGATGTGTTACGTAATTGCAGACTTAGCAGTTAGTTCAGTTACGTATTGATCTAAATAAGCGTCGATAAGACCTTGAACGATTTTCGAAGCGCTTATAACTCGACCTGATGAATGAGTAAGTTTTACTGCACACCCTTCCAGATTGTTACGTCTTACTGGACCTATATAAATGATGGGAGCCGGGGCTCGTGATTGATCATGTGAGGGCATATCATCTCCAGGATAAGTTTTACTTAGGAATTTCCTTAACCCAAATGACGGGAAAGGAATATCAAATTGCTAAAACGGATCGGAACCCTGATTGCTCAAAACCCTCTCAGATGGCTTCTGGATGGGTTATGCCCTCACTTCTCACTTAAAAAGCGTCAAGAAAAAGTCATTTTATGATAATGTTTAACACTAAATTTGTTAACTGTTTACATATTACCACTTCTAATGCCTTTTATGCAATTTTTTCCCACTCACCAGGAATTATTCCCGAAACCTATGCAATTTTTTCCTTTAAAATCATTGCAATAATTTCCGTTAAGGAATGCGAATGTTAGACACGATTGAGAAGAGACTTAAGTGTTGCAGGGCTGCGACGGGTACTACGCCACAGGAAGTTGTGAGTTATATACAGCAAAAAAACATGGACCTATCCTACACAACCTACACACGCTGGGAATCTGACGGTTCAGTTCCTGCCCGTAGAATGGATGTGATACATATAATTGCTGAGTTTTTCACCGAAAATGGTCTGCAAGTTAATGGTCAGTGGATCATGACGGGTGAAGGATTCCCTCCGCAGTTCACTGAATATGCGAAGCTCGACGAAGACACGCTTTTCATCCTTGCAAGTCGCCAACTACCAGATGTTGAGCTGGTTCAGATAGGCGGCATGTACGGTGAACCATACGTAAGTTTCGGAGAGTTCTGTATTGTATCTACGATTACAAATATCGACCCTAATAATAACAAATTGTGTTATGTGAAAAGTGTAAATGGATTACATATTGGTGTCCTGAAAGTAATGGATGAAAAGTCAATTATTTTAGAGGGTAACCAAAGCATAACACTAATGAAGAGCGATATTTATGAATGCCGGAGAGTTAAATGGATTCAAAAGAAGTGAAATTGAAATTTCACCAGTGCAGCAATGAAGTAATAAACTTTCTCGATAAGTTTGAGCGTACTACATACATATCTACATTACTGGTCGTTAATAACAACATTTCAGCTCATCAAAGCAACGGCTACGCTGAATGGGATAATAAATTTTATTACGAAGGCAAGTATAAAGACAGCCTGTTGATAAAGATGGGAATTGAGCTTACAAAAATAAGCAAAGGTGATGTTAGCACCGTCATCTGGGATGACGCCTTACGCAATGAAAAAAACAACATCATTGATACGCAAAGGCAAGAACACAATATATATCATGGCATTAGCTTTATATATGGCATAGAGAATGATATGAGCATGGCGCTTAATATTTGCACCGGAGCTGATACCTCGCAAAAGGAATTTGAAAATCTGATACTGCCAATGCGGTTTGCACTACTGAACTACTTTAAGGACTTATAATGTTTACCAAAACCTATTCCGTGGATGAAAAGCACGTTGATTTTCAGGGCGTTGTGGATGGACTGTATTATCCCTTCTACATGGAGTGGACGCGCCACGCCTTTATGAAAGAGGAACTGGGACTGGATCTGGAACAAGAGTTCGCTGAAGGACGCCTTCATATGATCCTTGAATACACGATGCGCTTTAAAAAGAGCCTTCAGAAAGGGGATGAAATGCAGGTAACCTGCGCCCTTCAGGCAAACGAGAAGCGCAGCCGTGTCAATTTCATCCAGCAAATACTGGTTAACGATGTTGTGTATGCAGAAGCGGTGTTCACCGCTACGTGTATCGCTAACGGCAGACCTGGTATACCTGATGTAGTGAAAAATGCTATTCCTGCCTGAATTTTCTGAGGGAACCCTGCCGGGTTCCCCTGTCAATTTTCAATCAGTATATATCGACTGTCTTTAACCTTGTCCTTTCCTGCCTGATAAAATAAAGAGAGCCGGACTAAATATCCACTCCGCTTCTGATATTTACCTTCCAGACCTTCAGATTCATATATTCTAACCCTGAAAAAACGCTTATCGTTACGCATATGCAATACGCCATTCTTTTCAAATGACGCCTGAACAGCTCTACGATCGTTATCAATGCCTGTTGCCTCAATGAATTTAAAAGCTGCGCCCGGCAGGGAAATAAACATAAATCCACTCACTGCATGAAGCAGGCTGTCATTCTCATTCACGCTGAGAGATTTATTATTAACTGACTCTCTGAGCCACAATAAAAACTGCTCACCAAGATTACCTGCATTACTGCTTTCAGGTGCAGCGAGAATAACGGGGTGTTCACACGCCACTTTTCCGTTGTCGGTTTGATCCAGCACTGAATCAATAACATGCAATATTTCCTGCGGCTTAGCATCGGGAATAAGTTCCGGGCTTTCATCCGGAACTGCAATTACCGGTTCATTCATATCCTGTACAGGCAAACACTCATCTGCTGTAGCCGTAACTGCTCTCTCTGCCTGTTCATCCTCGTTGGTGTCCGCCGGTTCAGCTGCTGCAAACATGCTGAGAAGGACGGTCGTATCATCATCAGCCGCTTTTTCAGCCACTGGATGCTCAGTTACTACGCCGCAGTTTTCTGAAAGTGCCGAGGGCAAAGATCCGGTTTCATCATCCGCACTTAACGGAGGTTCTGCGTTCACTGGTGCGAGACCGGAGGCCAGATCCTCAGCACTTTCCGACCGGATATCGGCGAGTGCAGAGGCAGCACTGATGATATCGCCCGGGGATATCGTTACCGGTATCCCCGGATCCGGCACCAGCTCCGCAGCGGCCATTGCAGGCAAGCCCGTCTGCGCACAACCGGCGGGCGAACCGCTCATTCCTCGCGCTTTGTCGAGAATTTCTTTGATGAGCGGCATGGCCGCCGTATCCCCGCCGGCCAGAGAAGCCATCACCCGCATGGCCTGGCGATCGCCACAGAGCCAGGTGACCCCGTCATCAGGCAACAGCCTGGCGGCCATTATTGCCGCCGAACCGGCATCAGCTGCATTGCTTATCCGGAATCGATAGGGTGCACCCGGCGATGTCATACCAGGGATCCAGCATTGCCCGTCCAGTAATTCACCTTCAATCCTAGTCAGTTGCGGCAGATGCGCGGTAAGCGCTGACCAGAAAACAATCGCATTCCAGAGCGTGTTTTTAGCGGCCTGTTCCTCGGGTGACGCGCCGGGAGGAAACATATGGCCTTTTGCCAGCCTGACGCTGCAGGCGGTAAATTTCAGGGTGAGATCTATGTATCCGCCCTCTTTACTCCATTCACCTTCCGCGCTCGCCGGCACATTCTGTACGCTCTCAGCGAGTCTTTTAAGCGGTGCCAGGTAAAGCCGGTTATAAATCTCCTCAGGCAAAGACGTGTTATCCCAGATTTGCCTGAGAAAGAGCTTACGATGCGGGGAAGAAAGCAGCTCTGCGGCTGAATGTGGCGCGAAATATCCCGGCGGAACCTTACCGCCAGCTTGCGCTGACTTAGCCGCGTTTTGCCCCCCGGATATCATGGTTATGAGCTTACTGAACATTCTGACTCCCTGATAATTCAGCTTCATTGCTGATATTAAGCGCAGCCTTCGCGCTCTCTGAGTCCTTTCCGTCCGGCGTTTCAGAGTCTCCACTCAGTGCATCAAGGCAGCCGGTCACAATACAGACCAGCTCATTCGGCACCAGAATTTTGCGCGCGCGCGTCACCGATACGTACAGAAGATTCAACTCATCTTCTTTTTCGCGCGGGTTTAAAAGGGGATCGTTAATATCAACAAAATCGTCGTTCATTTTGACCGCGTTCCACTCAAGCCCTTTACTGCGGTGCGCCGTCACGACCGTCACATCAGCATCGCTTTCGCGCGTCACCGCCTGCTTTTTTAACACGGCCAGCAGCATTGGCAGCGGAAAGAACATGTCCAGAAGCCGAACTCCCTGCCCCATTTCCGGATCCTTTGTTGCTTTGGCAGTAGACCGGTATGCTTCAAAATCGCTGAAGTCGCGCGTCAGCTGCGGCGACTGGATGCGATCTGGCATATCGACCGAAAGCCAGTACAAATCTTCCAGTTCACCAATGCGGTATCCCTCCATGCCGCCCACCCAGTACACCTTTTTACCCGTCAGGCTCTCTATCAGGGCTGAGCCAATCACGCCCGCTACCGTCCGGCTGATAACGCAGCAGTGCGCGGTTCCGGCGGGCAGTTCAGGTACAACCTGGTCCTCACCGCCAAGGCCGCAGATCCGGCGGGTTTCCCCCGCCTCGGCAAGCAGGGTATTCGCAACGTCTGCGACCGCCGGCCCAAACCGGAAGCTGTTCGTCAGCCACAGCCTGTCTGCAGTCTCCAGCTGTGGAGAAACGAGAGCGTTTTCCGCCCCCCTGAAGCGATATATCTGCTGATAACGATCGCCGACAAGAATGATGCGACAGGGCTGGCTGAGAACAAACTGACTGGTCACCGGATTCGCATCCTGCGCCTCATCGAACAGGATCACGTCCCATTTCTTGTTCAGCTCCGGAACGGACAGCTGATAAAGTTTAAGATAGGTGTCATGCGTTACCGGAAAATGTGAATCCATCCGGGTCATTTCGTGCCATATGACCTGTGCAGCGCCGAGTATTTTGCCCGCGTCCAGTCCGCCCCGATCACTCTCATTGGGCAGATGCAGAAATGAGATTTTTTCGTCGGCGCTGTACAGAAAGGTGTTAAGCGTGTTCAGCGCAGTCCGTGCCAGCAGCCAGTGACGGGTGTTGAGCAGCCGCGCAATATCCGTTACGCGCAGAGACGTGGTTAGCCGCGCCTGAAAGTGCCGCCCGAACGCCGGCCATGCCAGTTGATGAAACGTTCTGCACTCGACGTTAAAAGGAAAACGACGCTCGGACTCCTCCCTGATCGCGCGATTGTAAGCGAGATAAAGCATCCGCTCCGTGGGGTTTGCCAGCGCGTAGGCTTCAAGCGTGGACGTTTTGCCCGTACCGGCAAACGCCATAACGACAAGTTTTGTGCCTTTCCAGGCGATGATCTGTGCCTGCTCCTGCGTGGGTTTCATGTATTCAGTACCTCCGTCAGCGTCATGCCATGAACCATGCCCTGCCGGGGAAGCGGTATCCACCGCAAACTCTATACTGACCCGCAAAAAAAACGCCTCCGGAGAGGCGTTATGGTCAGGCTGCGCGTTGCTCTGCGCGGCCGAGTTTTGCTGCCCACCTGGCGGTGTAGTGCAGCGGGGTGTAAAGCGTGCGACGCCGTTCAAGCGTCAGCGCGTTTCCGGTCACAACCTCTGCCGCAATGCCGCAGAGCGAGAGCTGTATATAGGACATACTGGCGGCCAGCGGATCAACGTCCGTCACCGACACCCACAGCTGTTCTGAGACCGTGTAACCGCGCTGAGCAAACTCTTCAGCGAAGGCGATGACCATACAACCTGCACCGCTCGCCGGCTCCTGCAGGGTAATGAAGTCTTTTCCCTGCATCAGCGCATCGATGCCGGAAAGCTGCACTGATGCCATCATTCGCGATACGTCCCACGGCGTGAAAAACTGGCCGCGATACTTATCTCCCAGCTCAAGCTCCATAAAAACGCTGCCGAGAAAATCACAACGTTCCTGATCGAGCGCCATCACGACGTGACCCAGTAACTCAGCCATCCGGGTGACGTCTTCCTTCTCGTAACCGGCAATTATGCTCAGATACTGCTTTTCCAGCTCTGCATCGTGCGCAACGCCGTTGTGAAGCGCAATGGCCGCGCAGCTGACAAAGTCCTCAAACACTTTGTGCCGGTGATGATAACGGGCCGTGGTGTTGAAAATCTTCAGGAATGCGCTGCGATGGTTGATAAAAGTCATGCGTGTTCTCCATAAAAAAAGGGGAACACGCCCCTGAGGAGGTGTTCCCCTCAGGGTGTGAGGCAAGCCCTACGGCCCGCCTTTTTTGGTTACCAGCTGTACGTGGTGAATCCTTCCGCCTCCGGAGCCCCTGATTCAAAAATCAGGATTTCCACGGCATCCGAACGCATCAGTGAAGCGATCACGCGGCGGGCTTCTTTCGATAACCCGGCTTCTTTCAGCCGCAGAACCGCCGCGGTACACGCGGTTAACCGCAGAAGATAGCCCCCACCGATATAGTGGACCCACTCACCGTTACCGACTTCACGGGTCGTGATTTCATCCAGCAGCGCATTGTCTTCTGCGCAGAGGTGAGCCGTCGAAATAACGCGGCAGCGAAGGTACTCACTGTTGCCGCTCATACCTGTGCCGCCTGATGAACGGATGTTGCACCTTCTGGTTCATAAGGTTCAACTACCGGCACCAGATGCAGCCCGGGCCTGCAGTCGTCCAGCTCGTCAATAATCGCCTCAGCACTGCAGACGTGCTCGCCCCGATCGTAACAGTCATAACCATCAAGATCGTGAACCGGCTCGCTGTACCAGTGCCGAATTTCACAGTCAAAGGTCGATGACAGTGCCGCGATGACCTCTGCTGCCGGCGGGAACCAGGCGGAATCAAACGCAAGTTTTATGCTGCTGACGCCATCACGTTCCCAGCTGACATTGTGACCTGCCGGCCATTCCATACCGTACTGCCGGCAATAGAGGCTGCAGGACGTAGACGCCCCGGACAGGAGTCCGCCACTTCCGTTCAGTTCGGCAGCCAGCCGGCTCGGGATTATCTGCAGCATATCGCAGGGTTGCGCCCTGTCAGGCAGCTGACTCAGTCGTTCCCAGCACTGACCCGGATCGATTTCCCGGGAAAGCGTGGCAATACCAAACCAGTCTGCATAGCGTTCCTCAATGAGTCGCGCGATATGTCTGCGTGAAACGTCCGGAATACTGTCCCAGCGGATCGCGTCGATACCCGACTGATGGTAAAGCCGCTCAATTTTGCGCAGATGCTCCCCGTCAAGCGGTACGTCATTGCGCAGTAAACCGAGCCACTGCTCAAACGCCAGGTTGGCTGGCGTGCCCTGTCCCGTTCCGCTCTGCATTAACCCGGGAAACGGCGGAAAAGACTCCGTTTTAACCGGGCGTAGCAGGCCGCCATACCCCGCCAGAAACAGCTTTATGCTGCGCATGACGGCGTGACGGTAAAGCGGTACGGCTTCACCGCTGATCCACTCTTCCATAATGCTGATGAGCGCGGATTTTCCGGTGATTTCTAAACGGTTATGGCACCAGTCTGACATGGTTAATTCCTCTTTTTTCAAAAAAAGAGGGCACTGTCCCGTGAGGAACAATGCCCTCACGGGACGGCAACGCGTTTACTTAACGATGCCGGGTTGGTGTGTTATGCAGCTTCAGCCGCACTTTTATCTAACTGCAGTAAGAATTCTGACGCTTCTCTTGCGTGCCGGCAGGCACGGAAAAGCGCTTTTTTGTCCGACTTCAGTACCTCAAGCCACGATTTTATGTAGCTGTCGTGCTGAACATCGCCAAACACGCCGAGCTGGGCGCAGAGAAACGCGCTGCCCATCTCCGCTATCAGCTCCTCAAACGCATAAACCGGATCGCCAAACTTTTTCGACGGTTTGGTTATGCCTTCGCGGTTAAGTCGTGACTCATGGCCGGTGGCGTGCACAACTTCATGCAGCAACGTGCTGAAATAGTCGGCGTGGGTAAAAAACTGTTCCGCCTTCGGCATCAGTATTGAATCAGTGTGTCTGGCGTAACAGGCCCGGTTCTGTAATCTGAACTCAACCTTAACGCCCGCCATATGCACAATCTCACATATCCGTTTTTCCGTCGGCCAGTCGATCGTACCGGGGTATTCAGCTACGGGAGACTCATGCGGTACAGCCGCAACACTATCCGGTAAACCGTCACACTGCTCGACGTTAAACAGGAAGTTAGGCTTTATCATGGCCCGCGATTCCATCAGCGGCTTACCGTCGGAATCAAACAGCTTGTTTCCGCTGGCATCCTCAGCCTGCTTTTCAAAAGGTCTGAAGATAATGTCCTCTGATGACGTTTCACCTTTGCGAACCTGACCGCCCAGCTCCTGCGCCTGACGATAAGTTACCCAGCGATCGGTGCTGTATCCTTTTTCCTCTGCGGCCAGCCATAACAGCAGCACGTTTACGCCGCTGTAAGGCTTACCGGTTAAGGCATTAACCGGTAACGGACCCGCTGCGGCGTAGCGGCCAGCAGTGCGCCACGGTTTTTTCCATGGTGCCACGCCGTTCTCCAGTGCCTCAACGATACGGTCAGTGACCTTCTGGTACAGATCGACGCTCTCAGTTTTCTTCGTGCGACGGGTTTTGGTTGGTTTAGTCATGGGATGCTCCTTAAATGAAAAAAGGGCGCATCCCTCCCCTGACGGGCGAGAAATACGCCCGTCAGGGAAAGTGGTTAACGCACCGGAGAAATAATCTTTCCGTCGGCGGTTATGCTGTTCAGCCGCAACCGGAGTTGCCACCTTGAATGATAGAAAACGTGGCGGTCATGCCACTTACTGTCAGTAAACATTGCTTCTTCAAGCATTAAAGCTGCCGAACCGAACCACCGGGCCCGCTCTTCATCGCAGCTGCAGTCACAAAAATCTGAAGTCCTCATCCGGTCGATCCGTTCACGGAACAGCGCGAGTTTACGCTGACTGAGCCAGCTGATGGTTTTGCGCTTCAGCTGATAGGGTGAACGGACAGACAGAACAATCACCCTGTCTGCCGGCGTTATGGGACTGAAAAAGGTCGGGTCATCGACAGTGAGATCGTATGTCTCTGAGATATGACCAAACTTCAGTTCTACCTGCACGCCCGGGTCGGTACTCCCACCGCTGTATTCAAGCGCATAAATTCGCGCTTTGCGGTAGAAAAGCTGACCCGGTAATCCGTTCCTGAACTCCAGGAACAAACCATCCTGCGAACAGATAACAAGCCTGACTGACATAGCCTGATGGTAAGTTTCATGAAACAGCTGCGCGAGCGCGTCACTGTTGAAAGTAAACATAGGATCACCTGCTGTAATAGCGGGATCTGTCTCCTTCCGGAGAGCAAATCCCGGAAGGATGGGTATACAGGTCAGCTGTTGTGCTGCTGAGCAAGCCAGAACTCAATGCCTGATATGGCTTCCCACTCTTCAGTGGTGACCTGCTTGCCGGGACCGGAGGTTTTTACCAGCAGCAGGTGTTCAATTGCGCCGGGTATAACAAACGATGCCGGTATTTTTTCAGGTGCTTTGGTAAACATATCCATATTCCATGCCAGCCATCGCTGCGCGAAATGCCAGCTTTGCGGACAGGAACTGGTTATGTGATAGCTGTCGGGACATAGGTTATGCAGAAGAACCAGCACGATACGTACGAATAAATCCTGTTTGCATCGCTGGCTCTCCACTTTACGGTATGGCCGAAAATTATCCGAAAGCGTCTGCCTGAGATAGAACGGATTGAGGCAGTAGCCTTCGCCGTCCTTATGGTTGAACGTGACCGAACCATCTTCGTCAAAAAGTTCTGACGCGCGGTTCATGTCAAAACCCAGCTGCTTATATGGCCGGAGTTGAGCGGGAAGAAGCCAAAAAGCTTCTTTAACTGCGTCGGTAAATCTGAACCACTGTTCATCATTTATGGACGCTCCCTGCTCAAACTGGTAAACGCCCGGAAGGACCAGAGGATCAGTTGGTGTATGTGTCATGGTAAATCTCCATTAAAAAGGGGATTTACCGCCCACAGGGAGGTAAATCCCTGTTGGGCTAAGTTAGTCTATCCGGAGAGTTAATCTCGGAAGGATGGGTCAATGTCAGCGTTTGCCGGTTTTCAGTTCTTCGAGCGTGAACTCAAGTTCTGAAATCAGTCCCCAGTCAGCCGTCGTAAACGGACGATCACCCCCGGAAACGCTTCTGATGAGCAATTCATCAGCTGCGCCGGTAATGAAACCTTCCGTGCTGAAAGGCTGAGGAGCATTACTGTCAGCAATCAGTTGGTGCCGTATTGCCCAGCGAACAGGAAGCGCCCAGCTGACGCCGCCGACTGATGACGTTATCTCAAAGCAGCCTGAGCAATGGTGATACAGCATCAGTAGCGCAATCCGCGTGAAGAAGTCGATGGGCTGACCTTCAGTTTCAATACGCAAATCAGGGCTCATATCCAAGGTAAACATCACGCTTTTGGATTTGTGATTCCCTTCGTCTTTTCCACCGAATTCAAAAGCCCCGGGGTGAGTAAACATCATGGATGCGCGTTCCAGACGTGTACCGTTAGTTGGCGAGCACGGACGGAGATGTACCGGTAACAGCCAGAATGCTTCTGTGACTGCCAAGGTAAAACTGTGCCACTGGCTCGGGGATATCGATCCGCTCTGCTTCACGGTATAGGTAACGTGTTGGGGTGGTACGGAGATTGGTGTCATGATAAATCCTCAAAAAAAGGGATTTATCCCCCTGATGGAGAATAAATCCCCACAGGGTTAAGTCAGATTAGAAAGATTTTAATCGGCCAATTGCCAGATCTCCCTCCATCACTGATATGCATAACGAAGTGTTGCCATCTGATTCGCCAGTTTCAGTGCAAAACGGCGAGCCTGACGGTAAGAGCGGAATACCTCATCCGGCTTTTTCAGAGAACCAAACCGGTGATTACCGTAAAATGTGCCGGAACGTGTAAGTATGCCGGCCGTCCATTTTCCTGAAGGTAACTGATGAACCTGAACCTTAAAGCTGAGTGAGCCAGTCCGGTTCGTTATCCAGTCTTCTTTTCTTTTACCGGCCGTGACGCGATCCCGCAGGGATGACGCTGCTGCGGAGGGTGCTGAAAAGATGCCTTTTAGGGAAAAGGAGGTTGGTAATAAAAGGGTATACATGGTGTTTCTCCTGTTGAGCGGGAAACACCTGCCCTGTCGGGAAGATGTTTCCCGATGGGCATTCGCATAGCGAATGTATGGTTCAGACGACTGCGCTGTTACTTCTGAGCGGTGAACACTCTGAAGGTCGCAGCATCAGACGCGGCATGCTGAGCGGCTTTCGCTGCAGCTTTATGTGTAAAATGCTCACCGTGCCGGCTAAAAATGAATTCATCGCCTGGCTGGCCTTCAATCAACGTTCTAGCCATAACAATGGCGTAATAACGTTGATCGTCAAACCAGACGCGTGAACGGAATTCATAATGACCGGAAGGTGAAGCAAGCCACGATGTACCCCTGAGTGCAGCCTTAAGGTCAGGACATTCAGATGCAACGCGAGTTGCAACGGAAAGGACCAGATCGAATGGCGTACGCAATTCATTCAGAAACGAGCGGGTTATGGACATAGTTTCTCCAGAAAACAGAGAAACATTTGCCCTGTCGGGAATGTTTCCCCGAAGGACGAAGCCGGATGGTTAAATGTACCTTCATCGCCAGGCAGTAGGAGCCGTGATTGACGATATCTGCTTCCAAAGGCGAGCAGATGTACCACACTGATGTGTTCTCCCTTTCAGGCTACAGGAGTGTTGTTTGCAGCTACCCGAAGGCGGTCATCTCAAGCTACAGACCATTGGTGGTTGTCCGAAGACAACGTAAGAAGCGTTTTAATAATAGCGTCTGCTTAAGGCAAATTACAAGAGCCCTTTATTCATCTGGCTCATCTGTCCGGTTATAAACCCGGGCAACGTAAGCACCACGCCCATCTCCGTGTCCAAGATCCATTGATACAAGCGCCTCAGCTTCTTTACGACTCATGCCATTCTCAAGATGATGGTTTACAGCATCCTGTGAATAAGCGTATCTGAGACTGTGCGGCGCATGAATTCCGGTCATTCCACTTTCACGTAATACGTTATGATAACGATCAAGCGCCTGATGAAGCGTTGGCTTATCAATTAACTTACCGTTATTCTTTTCTATGTACTGAATAGCTTCATTTAACAGCTTAACAACCTTTGCTTTCTCAAAAACGGTGGCATCACGTGGACGGCCACCTTTAGAGCCAAACACAACGCGTACATTATCATTTCCGGCTTCAAGACTTTTTCGCCAGGTTTTTAATGACTTTGCCGACTGAACCGTTTCCTCCGCACGTAAACCAATATATCTGGCGAGCTGCACACCTAAAGCAATCCCCCTGTCTTTCTCTGAAACCGTCAAGACAATTTCTTTAAGACGTTCATCAGGAATGGCAACTTTAGTGCCTTCGCGGCTGGCTCCAGAAATATTTAGCGCCTGATTACTCAATTTTTCATGCGCTGGATTAGCCAGGACGTTACGCCCACCTTGAGAAAGGATTGAACGTAATGCGGCCATTTCATTTTGCAGCGTCCGGGACGAAATACTTTCATCCTGACGACTACGAATATAGTTCTCGATATGTTTGGTTTTAATATGGCTTACGTCCCGAATCTGAATATTAAGGGTTGCCAGTCGCTCCGAAAAGCGACTGGCAATCTTTGAACGATCAGAAACCGTTTTAAAACTTCCTCCGCCCTGACGTGCGAGCGTGACGAGCTGCTTACCTAATTTTCCGGACATTGCTTTTCTCCATCAGAACCCACAGCTGTTGACCCGCTAACCCACAGCTGTATGACTCTGAATCTGTACATCTCTTCCCCGATGACACGGTTGCTTTTGCGCTTCCTGCGTCTCGACTGGTATCTGTGCATCGGGGCGGCGAAATGTTGAGTTCTTGCGAGGCTCCCCAGGTCTCTGACCTGTTTGCGGCTTGCGCCGTGCTGACGTTAGTCAGTCTGCCTCCGTACACCAGTTTCCTGATGTCGCCATCGATACCGAGTCGATCATTCTCCTTCTAGTAAAACGCCCTTAACGGGGTGTTCGTTAACGTCGCGTCATGGTTGATAAATAGCCAGTAGAGCATCTGAAAACACGTAATACGTGCACGTCAGATTGTACCGGCATGCTGAAAACCGCACTGTACGTGGGTTTGGTCGTTATGCGCTGCGCGCGTCACTTTGTTCTCGTTTCACTCGAACCAAAGTGACGCCGCGCAGCTTCATGCTCCTAATGCGTCTTCCGCAAGCGCCCAAATGTTCCAAATGGGCTTAAGCGTCATAGCAAAAGTCGTATGCAGCTCAGGGCGTATCCCTGCAAATATTCATAACGTAAGTGAAGAAAAGCATCATTGAGGATGCCTGTCTGAGGGCGTGAGGCGTATGTAAAAGCCATGCTTTGGTGTGATTAATGTACCCCAATCGTCGCGTCGTAGGTGCGCTTGTTTTGACGATATCTGCTTCCAGGAGCGGGCAGATGTACCACACTGATGTGTTCTCCCTTTCAGGCTGCAGGAGTGTTTTCGTAGCTACCCGAAGGCGCTCCTCTCAAGCTACCGGACCATTGGTGGCCGCATATGCGGCTGTCTTACACTGCGAATATTGAAGCAGGTTTTGCCAAAAGTCAAAACCTGCAGTTCATTTTCAAAAGCGATTAGCTAGCTTAGAAAGCAATCTTTTTTGTAATTGTTCAGTATAAGAAGGTAGTTCAGGATAAATAAATTCTTTACTAAACCCATACATAGCTAACTCTTGACGAATAACTGATATGCTAGAGTATGGGATACGTATTTTTAAAAAGCCTTCACTAAGTATATTACTTAAAGTTGCATCACTAACAGCATCAACACTTTCAACTACACATGTTTCCTGTACATTATTTGCGGGATAAACATCGCCCTCTAACAGGTTACTAAACATTAGCACACCTTGCTGATTCTTTAGTCTTTGGTTTAATGAAGCAGGTGTCACAATAGTGTTAAAAGGATTGTATAACTCAATAGAGCTGATATTTCCATGATAGTTAATGTCACTTCCCTGCATATAGAGAATACAGGAATTAACATACCTCTCATGAGCAATCGATTGGCTATCAAACAAAGTATAAATAGAATATTTATTATTTAAATCAATAATTCTCCCATAAGAAACTGACGAGATGAGATTCATTATCCCTCCCTTTAATTCCTTTACTACTTCATTACTTTTTTCTGACTTAGGATTTGCCAAAAATGACTTATAATTAGTATTTATGAAATTATATATTAAATCATAAACGCCTTTGTGAGCTTTAGCTGATGTATTTATTCGCCCTAACAGACTCTCACTGGAACATACATCTATTTTTTTATCTGGATCCCAAATCATAAAAACTGCAGCATCAGAATCTGTTACGTCACTTCTATCTTCAGTTGCAAAATATAAAGCAACAAGTGGACTTAACGTCCAATCAATTACCCTAGTTGCGAGTCCATAATGCTGAGCATTGAACTGCAAATCGAGATCATTCAAATTATACCCTTTCAATATATTAACGTCAGGATAGTTTATATATCCTTCTTTAAAATTATTAAATAGCTCACTTGCAAACCCTCTTTTTGAAACATCGAAATTTTCCATAGCTCCGGTTACTATGCTTTTTTTCTGAACACTAATAGGGCTAATTGTATTATTTGAAAAAAGTCTTGATAATGAAGAATTGATATTATATTTAAACCTTCTCTGACCACGATAATAGGCTCTTTTGATAAGGCCAGGATCTTTAG
>NZ_PJZH01000038.1 GCF_002858715.1 Chimaeribacter coloradensis
GGGCGATTAGCTCAGTTGGTAGAGCATCTCCTTTACACGGAGGGGGTCGGCGGTTCGAGCCCGTCATCGCCCACCATCTTTCACCGGGTTTACTGAAAAGAAGTTTGTTGCATTCAGAAGTGGGCGATTAGCTCAGTTGGTAGAGCATCTCCTTTACACGGAGGGGGTCGGCGGTTCGAGCCCGTCATCGCCCACCACGTCTGAACGTTACGCTAAAAAGCAGTACCTGATGGGTCGTTAGCTCAGTTGGTAGAGCAGTTGACTTTTAATCAATTGGTCGCAGGTTCGAATCCTGCACGACCCACCATCACGTAAGACACGTAGTACCCTGTTTGAGAGTAGTACCCTGTTTTGAGAAATGGGCGATTAGCTCAGTTGGTAGAGCATCTCCTTTACACGGAGGGGGTCGGCGGTTCGAGCCCGTCATCGCCCACCATTTCTCACCTCTTTGTTTTACCCTCCCTGTTTTATCTTCCCTGTTTTCCTGAAGCCTCACCCAATACATTACCCAACATTTTTCCTGCTATTTTTCGCCTTTTCCTCTGTTTGCTTTTTCTCTGCCCGGTTTTCGCCTGCCCTGCCCTGCCAGGCCAGGCCCGCATTGCCCATTGAGTGTAAAAAATTCGAAAGGCCGATAAAGGGCCGACGTTCGTCGCCGATACCCCATAAGCCCGCATTCCGGGCAGCCACTTAATGATGAGGTAATTATGACTACGATCAGCGCGTCGGGCTCCGCATCGACCCAAAGCACCAGCTCCTCTTCGTCCAGCGATCCGGCCCAACAGATTGCGCAGTTGAACAAACAGGTTCAGAAACTGACGCAACAGGTTAAAGATCTCAGCTCATCGTCTGAGAGCAGTGACGAAATTCAGAAGCAGAAAGACCTGCTGCAAGCGCAGATTGCACAGTTGCAGGCGCAGATTGCACGCCTGCAAGCGCAACAGGCTGAAGCAGCTCAGCAGAAGCAGCAGGCCGCCCAGGCCAAACCCGCTGATACCAGCACTGCCCGCGTTGAAGGGGTGAACCGACCCAGCGCCACTAACCAGATCGACATCTACGTTTAACGGCGTCAGCCCTGGGGCCAGCCAGGCTGCTGTTGCCGGCGCTCAGTCAAGGCAGCCGCCTGCTCCTGTACGACCTGCCAAATCGCTCCCGCCGCCGGTGACAGGGAGCGGTTTTTACGCCGGATCAACATCAATGTGCGGTTGACCACCGGCACCAGCGGCCGCACCGTCAATGCACTGCCTGACGGCAAAGGTAACGCCAGCGCCGGCAGCACACTGAGGCCAATCCCTGCCTCAACCATCGGGTAGAGCGTGACCGGGTGGCCAATCTCCTGCACAATCTCGGCCGTAATCTCCTGTGCCGCCAGCGCCCGGTCAATTAATGGGCGGCTGCCGGAGGCATAATCCTGCAATACCAGCGCCTGCCCGTGCAGGTCACGCCAGCTGACGGCACTCTTCTGCGCGAAAGGGTGGTCGCTGCGGCACAGCAGCAAAAACGGCTCCTGAAGAATCGGCTCACAGTGTAGATCCTGCGCCTGCACCGGATCGATGACGATACCAAAATCGACCTCAGCATTGCGCACGCTGTGCAGCACCAGCTGTTGCGGCTGGTCGCGAAGCATCAGGCGGATCTCCGGGTAACGCCCGGCGCTGCAGGCGATGCACTGCGGCATCAGGTGGGCGGAGATGGTCTGGCTGGAAGCGACCCGCACGGTGCCGGTGTGCTGGGTGCCGAAGCTGCGGGCATCCAGCAGGGTCGCCTGAAGCTCCTCCAGTAACCGTTCAACCCGCGGGGCCAGCCGCCGCCCGGCATCCGTCAGCACCACTTCGCGCGTGGTGCGGTCAAGCAGCCGCACGCCCGCTTCTGCCTCCAGCTCGCGCATGCTGTGGCTGACGGCTGACTGGCTGAGGCCAATCGCCTCCCCGGCACGGCTGAAGCTGCCATGTTGGGCGATGGCGATAAACACCCGTAACTGCCGCAGCGAATAATTCATGCAGAAAACTCATTAATGGATTAAATAAATCAATTTTTTCATTGTATCGCCCTGCGCCACAATAGCCATCTTTCCCTTTTGATGAGCCGCCAATGCGCTTTTTACCTGATACTTTTACCCTGACCCTGCTGGCTACCGTGCTGCTGGCCTCGTTTTTACCGGCGCAGGGAGCGTTTGTGCCCTTCTTCACCCACCTCACTACCGCCGCCATTGCCCTGCTGTTTTTCATGCATGGGGCCAAGCTGTCACGCGAGGCGATCCTGGCGGGCAGCAATAACTGGCGGCTGCATCTGTGGGTGATGGGCAGTACCTTTATCGTGTTTCCGGTATTAGGGGTGGGGTTACAGTGGTGGTCACCGCTACCGGTTGACCCGGCTATCTACACCGGCTTTGTTTACCTCTGCATCCTGCCGGCGACGGTGCAGTCCGCTATCGCGTTCACCTCGCTGGCGGGCGGCAATGTGGCGGCAGCGGTATGCAGCGCGTCGGCCTCAAGCCTGCTGGGGATTTTCGTCTCCCCACTGCTGGTCGGCCTGCTGATGCATGTCCACAGCGACGGGCAGAACATGCTGGAGCAGATCGGCACGATTGTGTTGCAGTTGCTGGTGCCCTTTGTGCTGGGTCATTTATCACGCCCGTGGCTGGGTGCCTGGGTGGCGCGTCATAAGAAGCTCATCGGCAAAACTGACCAGACCTCGATCCTGCTGGTGGTCTACTCTGCCTTCAGTGAGGCGGTGACGCACGGCATCTGGCATCAGGTGGGGCTGGGTTCACTGCTGGCAATCCTGCTGTTCTGCGGCCTGTTGCTGACGCTGATTCTGCTGTTCAATACCTGGATGGCGCGGCGGCTGGGCTTCAGCCGGGAGGATGAGATTACCATTGTGTTCTGCGGCTCGAAAAAGAGCCTGGCGAACGGCGTCCCGATGGCGAATATTCTGTTTCCGGCGGCCAGCGTCGGGATAATGGTGCTGCCGCTGATGATCTTCCACCAGGTTCAGCTGATGACCTGCGCGGTGCTGGCGCGGCGTTACCAGCGTAAACACGCCCCGGCAGAGACGGCCCCGGCCGCCGGGAAAGCCTGAGGCAAAAGGGGCACGGCATGGCGCCGTGCCCCCTGTTTCAGCTGCGTTTCAGCGGCCTGACCAGATCTTCCAGCCCTTCCATGCGGATAGCCAGCGTCAGTTGCATCAGCTGGCCGAGCTTCCCCGCCGGAAACGCCTCTTTGCGGGCGAACCACAGCAAATACTCTTCCGGCAGATCGATCAACATCCGGCCCTGGTATTTGCCAAACGGCATCGGCGTGGTGGCGATCTCAACCAGGTCCTGTTTGTCCATCATGCTGAGGCATCCAGCAGGCGCATCATCTCCGCCTCGTCAATCACCTCAATCCCCAGCTCCTGCGCCTTCGCCAGCTTAGACCCGGCTGCCTCACCGGCGATCACCAGATCGGTTTTCTTCGAGACACTGCCGCTGACTTTCGCGCCCAGCGCGGTCAGCCGGTCTTTGGCTTCGTCGCGCGACAGCAGCGTCAGCGAGCCGGTCAGCACCACGGTTTTCCCGGCAAACGGGCTGTTGATCTCCTCCGGTACAATCACCTGCACCTCGGGCCAATGGATGCCGATGGCCGGATCGAGCAGTTCATCGATCACCTGCTGGTTATGGGTCTCCTCCAGGAAGTTGCGCACATGCTTCGCGACCACATCGCCGACGTCCTGCACGCTTTTCAGCGCGTCCAGGTCGGCCGCCTTCAGCGCCTCGACTGACCCGAAATGCGCGGCCAGGTTGGCGGCGGTCGCCTCCCCCACTTCCCGGATGCCGAGCGCGTAGAGGAAGCGGGCCAGCGTGGTCTGCTTCGCCTTCTGCAACGCATTTACCAGATTCTGCGCCGATTTCGGCCCCATACGATCCAGCCCGGTCAGCTTACCGGCAGTAAGACGGAACAGATCGGCCGGGGTTTTGACATACTCTTTCTCTACCAGCTGGTCGATAATCTTGTCGCCCATGCCGTCCACGTCCATCGCACGGCGTGAGACAAAGTGCTTCAGGGACTCTTTACGCTGCGCGCCGCAGATCAGGCCGCCGGTGCAGCGGGCTACCGCCTCGCCCTCGACCCGCTCCACATCCGAGCCGCACACCGGGCAGGTGGTGGGGAACGCTACTTCGCGTACATGCTCCGGGCGCTCACTCATCACCACCCCGACGACCTGCGGGATGACATCCCCGGCGCGGCGCACAATCACCGTATCGCCGATGCGCAGGCCGAGGCGCTCAATCTCATCGGCGTTATGCAGCGTGGCGTTGCTGACCATCGCCCCGGCCACCAGCACCGGCTCCAGCCGCGCCACCGGGGTGATCGCACCGGTGCGCCCCACCTGGAACTCTACATCCCGCACGGTGGTCACCTGCTCCTGTGCCGGGAATTTGAAGGCAATCGCCCAGCGCGGCGCACGCGCCACAAAGCCCAGCGTCTCCTGCAGATCCAGCGAATCGACCTTGATCACCACGCCGTCGATGTCAAACCCCAGGGTGGCGCGCGTCTCTTCGACATGGCGGTAAAACGCCAGCACCTCATCGCTGCCGCGGCACAAGCGGATACGGTCACTGACCGGCAGGCCCCAGGCGCGGAACTGCATCAGGCGCTCCCAGTGGCTGCGCGGCAATTCCCCGCCCTCCATTACCCCAACGCCGTAACAGAAAAAGGTCAGCGGGCGTTTGGCGGTGATACGCGGGTCAAGCTGACGCAGTGAACCGGCCGCGGCGTTACGCGGGTTGGCGAAGACTTTGCCGCCGGTACGCCGCGCTTCCTCATTCAGCGCTTCAAACCCTTTCTGCGGCATAAACACTTCCCCGCGCACCTCGACCCGGCGCGGAATGTTCTCGCCGGTCAGGCGCAGCGGAATGGCACGGATGGTGCGCACATTGGCGGTAATGTTCTCGCCGGTGGTGCCGTCGCCGCGCGTGGCAGCACGCACCAGCTCGCCATCCTCATACAGCAGGCTGACAGCCAGGCCGTCCAGTTTCAGTTCACAGCAGAAGGTCAGGGTATCGGCGCTTTTCAGCCGGTCCTGTACACGCTTGTTGAACGACAGGTAGCTGTCCTCATCAAACACGTTATCCAGCGAGAGCATCGGCACCTCGTGGCGCACCTGCTCAAAGGCGGTCAGCGGCGCGGCCCCGACCCGCTGGGTGGGGGAGTCGGCGGTGATCAGTTCCGGATGGGCCGTTTCCAGTTCGCGCAGTTCACGCATCAGCCGGTCATACTCTGCATCCGGGATTTCCGGGGCATCCAGAACGTGGTACTGGTACTCGTGATGGCGCAGTGTGGCCCGCAGCTGATTGATTTTTTGAATGATCGGTTCCATTGGCTCACCATTAGAGGATAAAAAACCCCCGGCATGCGGGGGTTCTGAGGGGGAAGCGGGGGTGCCTGGCCAGGCCGTTCAGGGCAGTCAGGCCGTGGCCTCCAGCACTTCGCGGATGCGGGCTTTATAAGTTTCCAGCTTCTGCGGTGTCATCATGCGGCGCTCATCATCCAGCACCACGCCGCCGACATCATCCGCGATGCGCTGGGCGGACTGCAGCAGCAGTTTGAAGTTCTGGTTGGCATCGCCATAGCACGGCACCATCATAAACATGGTCACGCCCGGGGTGGAGAAGTCTGCCATGGTGTCCGGGTTAAAGGAGCCGGGTTTCACCATGTTCGCCATGCTGAAGAGGACCGGGCCGCTGCCCGCCGGGCTGAGATGACGGTGGAAAATGTTCATCTGGCCAAACTGGAAACCGGCCTGCAGCACGCTCTGCAACAGCACTTCGCCGTTGATCACACCGCCCTGATGGGCCGCGACATGCAGCACCAGCACCGTCTCTTTCAGTTTCTCTTTCGGCGGCGCAGGCGGCGCTGCCGGTTCAGCGGCAGGGGCCGCCGGGGCGTCCTGTGCCGCTGGCGCAGCAGCCGGGCGCGGTGCGGCCACAGGCTCTGCCGCCGGGGCAGCGCCGAAAGCAGGCAGATCGTCTTCGTCATCCTCGGCCGGCACGAAAGTATGCACCGGTTTGTGTTCCGGCACCTCACGCGGGCGGGCCGCCGGCGCGGTAGCCGTTTCAGCAGCAGAATAGCCGCTCAGCAACGGGTCATCCCCTTCTGCGGCCACCGGCTGAGGCTGGCGCGGCTGGGGAGCCGGCTCCTGGGCGCGCGGCGGCGGCGTGGGCTGAGGCGGAACCGGGCGGCGGGCCGGGGGCGCTTCCGGGGCATCAAATTGCCCCAGTTCCGGCTCATCGTGCGCGGTACGCACCCGCACATCGCCAATCCCCTCATCCGCATCATCGGCCGGGGCACTGTTTCGCTCTTTTTTGCTTCGTTTAGCCGGGCGATCGCGGAAAAGGGATGAGCGTTCCTTGCGGCTGGTCCACAGACCATGCAATAACAACGCTATTATGGCGATCGCGCCAACAACGATTAGTATCAGACGCAAATCCTGCATCATTGCTATCTCTGGTTGCTTTTATACATTGCCACCGCAGCCTGGTTGCCGCGGAAAACATTCATTCTAGTAACTCTATTTGCCCGCGTACACAAGTGCAAGTATTGACTCTATTTTCCCGGCATAAACATGAGCGGGCACCCTTTTTCTGCTGTTTTTTCCAGCAATTGGCCCCTAGTCAGCGGAAAATCATCCCGATATGATAGCCGGGCCGATTTTCCACGTTGAGATGTTCCTTTCATGCCTGCACCACGACACGCGCCAGATGGGGCTAACGGGTTCCATTATGTGGCCGAGGGATGGCGCCTGCTCTCCCTGCCCGGTATCAAACGTTTTATCATTGTTCCCCTGTTACTGAATATCGTCCTGATGGGGGCGGCCTTCTGGTGGCTCTACACCCGGCTCGACGCCTGGATCCCTGCGCTGATGGGCCATGTGCCTGACTGGTTACAGTGGCTGAGCTACCTGCTGTGGCCGCTGGCGGTGATCTCTATTCTGCTGGTGTTCAGTTACCTGTTCAGCACTGTGGTCAACTGGATTGCCGCGCCCTTTAACGGGCTGCTGGCTGAACAGCTTGAAGGGCACCTGACCGGCACCCCGCTGCCGGACAGCGGCTTTGTCGGTATTGTGAAAGATCTGCCGCGCATCATGAAGCGCGAGTGGCTGAAGCTGGTCTACTATTTGCCGCGCGCCCTGGTGCTGCTGGTGCTTTACTTTATCCCCGGCATCGGCCAGACGGTCGCCCCGGTGCTGTGGTTTATCTTCAGCGCCTGGATGCTCGCCATCCAGTACTGTGACTACCCGTTTGACAACCACAAGGTCAGTTTTGCCGAGATGCGTCAGGCGCTGCGCCGCCATAAAGTCGACAATTTGCAGTTCGGCGCGCTGGTCAGTCTGTTCACCATGATCCCCCTGCTTAACCTGTTTATTATGCCGGTGGCCGTGTGTGGCGCGACCGCCATGTGGGTCGATCGTTACCGCACGCCGGGCAGCGGCACCCGCCGCTGATCCCCGTCTTTTCCGGGGAGTTTTTCTCCCCGCCTTCCTCTTGTTATTGGGACAAAAACATATTTCCTAATAACATATCGATATACCAATTCTTTACTTCCTTGTGGAGGACGTTAGCGTATGCTCATGACGTTCCCCACAATTTTCAACCAGTTAAAGGACGGGTTATGAGCAAGATTTATGAAGACAACTCTCTGACAATCGGCCATACGCCGCTGGTACGCCTTAACCGTATCGGCAACGGGCGTATCCTCGCCAAAGTCGAATCGCGTAACCCGAGCTTTAGCGTCAAATGCCGCATCGGTGCCAGCATGATCTGGGACGCCGAGAAAAAAGGCATCCTGACCAAAGAGAAAGAACTGGTTGAGCCGACCAGCGGCAACACCGGGATCGCCCTGGCCTATGTTGCCGCCGCGCGTGGTTACAAACTGACCCTGACCATGCCGGAAACCATGAGCGTGGAGCGCCGCAAACTGCTGAAAGCGCTGGGGGCTAATCTGGTGCTGACCGAGGGCGCGAAAGGGATGAAAGGGGCCATTGCCAAGGCGGAAGAGATTCAGGCCTCTGACCCTGACCGTTACCTGATCCTGCAGCAGTTCAGCAACCCGGCCAACCCGGAGATCCATGAAAAGACCACCGGCCCGGAGATCTGGGAAGACACCGACGGCAACGTCGACGTGCTGATCGCGGGTGTCGGCACCGGCGGCACCATCACCGGCGCGGGCCGTTTCCTGAAGAGCAAGAACCCGGCGCTGACTCTGGTGGCCGTTGAGCCGACCGACTCGCCGGTTATCAGCCAGACGCTGGCCGGTGAAGAGGTGAAACCCGGCCCGCATAAAATCCAGGGCATCGGCGCGGGCTTCATCCCGGGCAACCTGGATCTGGAACTGCTGGACCGCGTCGTGAAGATCACCAACGATGAGTCGATCAGCATGGCGCGCCGTCTGATGGAAGAGGAAGGCATCCTGGCGGGGATCTCGTCGGGTGCGGCAGTGGCGGCAGCGGTCAAACTTTCAGAAGAAGCAGGGTTTACCGATAAAACCATCGTGGTTATCCTGCCCTCTTCCGGTGAGCGTTACCTCAGCACGGCATTGTTTGCAGATTTGTTTACAGAAACTGAGCTGCAACAATAGTGCCACAAGCCTGCCAACGCTGAAAAAAGCACCCTCCGGGGTGCTTTTTTGTGGGCTGCATCAAAGTTTGCACTACCTGAAGATTGCTTTTGACCATCAGGTCTAGTATTTAAGCGAGCAATTATTTCGGTGCGCAAAATTAATCCCGCCCTGTTCCAGGTTGTTGCTGAATCGGTTTACCTGTTTGTTACATTCCGGGCAAACACGGCATAATGGGAGGCGGGCCAACATCGCCCTGCACCGGGTTTTAGTACCGTACGGCCCTGGCGTTCCTGTGGCATCTGCGTGTGCCCCTGACGTCGTCAGGCGCTATCAAACAGGCTAAAGTCAGCTGCGTAAGCTAGACTTTAGCTCCACAACATGAATCTAATAAGTTGGGGAAACATAATGTTCCAGCAAGAAGTTACTATTACCGCTCCGAATGGTCTGCACACTCGCCCTGCTGCACAATTTGTCAAAGAAGCGAAAGGTTTTGCCTCTGAGATCACGGTAACGTCCAACGGCAAAAGCGCGAGCGCTAAGAGCCTGTTCAAACTGCAAACCCTGGGCCTGACCCAAGGCACTGTAGTGACTATCTCTGCTGAAGGCGAAGACGAGCAGAACGCAGTTGAGCACCTGGTAAAACTGATGGCTGAGCTCGAATAAAAAAGCCCGTCTTTATTATTAACATCAGTCACGAGTAAGGTAGGGTTATGATTTCAGGCATTTTAGTATCACCGGGTATCGCTTTCGGTAAGGCTCTTCTGCTGAAAGAAGATGAGATTATCATCGACCGGAAAAAAATCTCTGCTGATCAGGTTGATCAGGAAGTCGAACGTTTTCTGGCGGGCCGTGCGAAAGCTTCTGCCCAGCTGGAGATCATCAAAACCAAAGCCGGCGAAACCTTCGGGGAAGAGAAAGAAGCGATCTTCGAAGGCCACATCATGCTGTTGGAAGACGAAGAGCTTGAGCAGGAAATCATAGCCCTCATCAAAGATGAGCATGCCACGGCTGACGCCGCCGCCTATTCCGTGATCGAAACCCAGGCCACGGCACTGGAAGAGCTGGATGACGAATACCTGAAAGAGCGTGCGGCTGACGTGCGTGACATCGGTAAACGCCTGCTGCGCAACATCCTTGGCATGACCATTGTTGACCTCGGCTCCATTCAGGATGAAGTGATCCTGGTGGCCACCGACCTGACCCCGTCTGAAACCGCACAGCTGAACCTGAACAAGGTGCTGGGTTTCATCACTGACCTGGGCGGCCGCACCTCCCACACCTCCATCATGGCGCGCTCCCTGGAGCTGCCGGCGATTGTGGGCACCAGCGACGTCACCAAACAGGTTCACAACGGCGACTACCTGATTCTGGACGCCGTCAACAACCAGATTTATGTCAACCCGACCCCTGAGGTCATTGAAGAATTAAAAGCGGTTCACAACCAGTATGTGACCGAGAAAAACGATCTGGCGAAGCTCAAAGACCTGCCGGCCATCACCCTGGACGGCCATCAGGTGGAAGTCTGCGCCAACATCGGTACCGTGCGTGACGTCGCGGGCGCTGAGCGCAACGGCGCGGAAGGCGTGGGCCTCTACCGCACGGAGTTCCTGTTTATGGACCGCGACTCCCTGCCGACGGAAGAAGAGCAATTCCAGGCGTACAAAGCGGTAGCGGAAGCGGTGGGCTCCCAGGCTGTTATCGTGCGTACCATGGACATCGGCGGTGACAAAGACCTGCCGTACATGAACCTGCCGAAAGAGGAAAACCCGTTCCTTGGCTGGCGTGCCATCCGTATCTGCATGGATCGCAAAGAGATCCTGCATGCCCAGCTGCGTGCTATCCTGCGCGCCTCCTCCTTCGGCAAACTGCGCATCATGTTCCCGATGATCATCTCGATTGAAGAAGTGCGCGAGCTGAAACAGGAGCTGGAGCTGCTGAAGGCGCAACTGCGCAACGAAGGCAAAGCCTTTGACGAAAGCATCGAAGTAGGCGTGATGGTGGAAACCCCGGCCGCGGCCGCGATTGCCCACCACATGGCCAAAGAAGTTGACTTCTTTAGTATTGGGACAAATGATTTAACCCAGTATACTCTGGCGGTAGATCGTGGTAATGAGCTGATTTCTCATCTCTATAATCCAATGTCACCGGCTGTTCTGACACTCATTAAGCAAGTGATTGATGCATCCCACGCTGAAGGCAAGTGGACCGGCATGTGCGGCGAGCTAGCAGGCGACGAACGTGCTACACTGCTGTTATTGGGCATGGGATTAGATGAGTTCAGCATGAGTGCTATCTCCATCCCACGCATCAAGAAAATTATTCGTAATACGAACTTCGAAGATGTGAAGGCGTTGGCCGACGAAGCACTTGCTCAGCCGACGGCGCAAGAGTTAATGAACCTGGTAAACAAGTTCATTGAAGAGAAAACACTCTGCTGATTCCGCTGCGTGGAACGCCGCCCAAATTACTGCTTAGGAGAAGATCATGGGTTTGTTCGATAAACTGAAATCACTGGTTTCTGATGACAAGAAAGAATCGGGCATGATTGAGATCGTTGCCCCGATTTCGGGTGAAATCGTTAACATTGAAGATGTGCCTGATGTCGTTTTCGCGGAGAAGATTGTGGGCGATGGCATTGCAATCAAACCAGCGGGCAACAGAATGGTTGCGCCGGTAGATGGCACCATCGGCAAAATCTTTGAAACCAACCATGCTTTCTCTATCGAATCCGACAGCGGCATTGAGCTGTTCGTGCACTTCGGCATCGATACCGTGGAGCTGAAAGGCGAAGGCTTCAAACGCATCGCCGAAGAAGGCCAGCGTGTTAAGAAGGGCGACCTGGTCATCGAGTTTGATCTGCCGCTGTTGGAAGAGAAAGCCAAGTCAACCCTGACGCCGGTGGTGATCTCCAACATGGACGAGATCAAAGAGCTGATCAAACTTTCCGGCAGCGTCACCGTGGGCGAAACCCCGGTTATCCGCATCCGTAAGTAATCCCGCTTGCTGCCCTGCGGCAGACAGCAACAAAAACGGCACCTTCTGGGTGCCGTTTTTCTTTGGGTCTTTGGATGATTGGGTTACCGGACGCAGCCTTGCTATCGCCCCCGCTGCCCTACTGCCACTGCGGAATGCTCAGGGAGATCACCAGGCCATGCGGTGACACATTACGCGCCTCTACCTGCCCCTGATGCGCCAGGATCACCTTCCGGGTAATGGCCAGCCCCAGCCCGTAGCCCTTGCCGGAAAGCGGGGATTTCACCCGCACAAACGGGTCGAAAATGCTGGAGAGTTTCTCCTCCTCCACGCCCGGCCCCTGATCGGCGACTTCAATCCGGTAGTAAGCCTCCACCACCGCCAGTGAGACAGTCACCGTCTGCCCCTGCGCGGAGAAGCGCAGCGCATTGCGCACCACGTTATCCACGGCGCGGCGGATCAGCTCCGCATTGCCTTTGACGGTGTACTCCCGTGTCTCATCCGCCTCCAGCGCGATATTCACCCCCGGGATCTGCGCCTCATAACGCGCATCGTTGACTACCGCGTCCACCAGCCCCAACAGGTCGAAATACTCTTCATCCGGCATGGTGCTGTTTTCCGCCCGGGAGAGCGCCAGCAGCTCGCCGATCATCTTGTCCAGCCGCCCCGCTTCGTGCTCAATGCGTTGCAGCGAATTCTCGACGTTGACCGGGTTCTGCCGCGCCAGCCCGATCGCCAGTTGCAGGCGCGCCAGCGGGGAGCGCAGCTCATGGGAGACGTCGTGCAGCAGCTCCTCACGCGCTTTCACCAGCACCTGCAGCCGTTCGGCCATCGCATCGAAATCGCGCGCCACCATCGCCAGCTCATCGTGGCGGCGGCGCATCGCCGGGAAGAGCCGTACCGAGAGGTCGCCCAGCGAGATCTGGTCAAACGCACGGCGGATCTGCTGCAACGGCCGGGTCAGGTTCCAGGCCAGCACCGCACTGAACAGCAGCCCGCCCAGCGCACCGATCCAGAACAGCGGGGCCGGAATATGCAGGATGTCGCGCGGGCGGCTGCGGTGGTACTGCTCCATCAGGCCGCGCACGTTGTACCGCAGGCGGTAGCCCTGCCCGTCCGGCCCCTGCACAAAGGCCACAATCTGCGCCGGCTCCACCCCCGGCTCCATCGCCTCCAGCGAAACGCCGGGGGCCGGCAGCATCGCCCGCGTCACGGAAAAGAACTGTTTATCGTTGTCCGGCCAGTCGGTCATCATCGCTTCCAGCGCCGGCAGGCCGCCGCTTTGCAGCGTGGAGATGGCGGAGGTCATCTGCAATTTCACAAAGCGCCGCGCCAGCCCGCTCTCCGGCGGCTCATGGTGCGTGTCGTAAAAGGTGAACACCACCCAGAGAATCTGGGTGATCACCACAAAGGTGAACCAGAAGCCGAGCAGGATTTTCCAGAACAGGCGGCCGCGCATGCTGTTATTTGATGCGATAGCCAATGCTGCGTACCGTTTCGATGGTGAGGGTTTCGCCGCCCGGCAGGGCAGCCAGTTTCTGGCGGATGTTACTGATGTGCACATCCACGCTGCGGTCATAGGCTTCACGCGGGCGGCCCAGCCCTTTCTCTGACAGCTCATCCTTGGAAACCACCCGCTCCGGCGAGCGCAGCAGCAGCTCCAGCAGGTTGAACTCCGAGGCGGTCAGGTCAAAGACCTCGCCGCGCCACTCGCTGTTACGCGTGGAGGGGTTAAGCGTCAGGAAGCCATAGCTCACCGGCGCGGAGTCCGAGGCCACTTCCGGCTGCTCTTCAAAGCGGCGCAGCACCGCCCGCAGGCGGGCCACCAGCTCGCGCGGGTAGCAGGGCTTCGGCATATAGTCATCCGCGCCCATCTCCAGGCCGATCACCCGGTCGATGTTGTCCCCTTTGGCGGTGAGCATAATGATCGGCAACCGGCTGTTTTTGCGCACCTGGCGCAGCACATCGATACCGCTCATGTCCGGCAGCATAATATCGAGGATCATCGCGGTGTACTCGCCGGAGAGCGCGCCGTCCACCCCGGCTTTGCCGGTCAGCACCAGCGAGGCGTCAAACCCCTCGGCAATCAGGTACTCACTCAGCATGGTGCCGAGTTCGAGATCATCATCGACTAACAGAATTTTCATTTTTTGGACCTTATACGCATAGATTGCTCATTTTTACCCCGTTGACCGGGCCGCGCAGCAGCATTTACTGTTTTTTTACACATTATCCCCCCACCGTATCGCGCTCAATGGCCGGGCGGGGTAAATTACCCTTTCGCGCTTTTTTGCCGCTGACTTTTTTGTTGCCGTTCATTTTTGTCGCTGACGCTTTTTGCCGCTGACGACTTTTCTCTGAAACAAGGAACCGCTGGATGATGGCGCCGCATACTACAGGACGATCCCCCTTTTTCACCCGCCGCAGGTTGCTGGTTATCCTGGCTCTGCTGATTATAGCCGCCGTCGGCTACGCTGCTTTCCACCGCCCTGCCCCTCCGGCCTTTATCACGGCCACGGCCACGCAGGCCGATCTGGAGCACACGGTGCTGGCGGACGGCACCATCGAGGCACAGAAGCAGGTCAGCGTCGGCGCGCAGGCCTCCGGCCAGATCAAGGCGCTGCATGTGGCCCTGGGGGACAAAGTCAGCCCCGGCCAGCTGGTGGCGGAAATCGATGACCTGACCCAGCAGAACAGCCTGCGTGATGCTCAGGCCGCGCTGAAAAATGTGCAGGCGCAGCGGGCCGCCCGGCTGGCGCAGCTGCGCAATGACCGGCTCACCTTCAGCCGCCAGAAAGACATCCTGGCGCGCGGCGTCGGCGCGCAGGCGGACTTTGACGCCGCCCGCGCCGCCCTGGAGGCGACCGAGGCGGATCTGAACGCGCTGGAGGCGCAGATTGTGCAGGCGCAGATCGCGGAGAACACCGCACAGGTGAACCTGGGCTACACCCAGATCCGCGCGCCGATGGCCGGCACCGTGGTGGCGATTCCGGTCGAGGCGGGGCAGACGGTCAACGCCGTGCAGAGCACGCCGACCATCATCAAAGTGGCCGATCTCGACACCATGACCATCAAAGCGCAGATCTCCGAGGCGGACGTGGTCAACGTGCGCACCGGGATGCCGGTCTACTTCACCATCCTCGGCCGGCCGGGCAAGCGCTATCAGGCCACGTTGCGCGCCGTGGAACCGGCCCCCGACTCCATCAACGATGAAAGCAGCAGCGCCCTGACCGGCAGCAGCAGCAGTAACAGCACCGCCAGCGCCATCTACTACAACGGGCTGTTTGATGTCGCCAACCCTGACGGGGTACTGCGCATCTCCATGACCGCCCAGGTCTACATCGTGCTGGATGCGATTAAAAACGCGCTGGTGGTGCCCTCTACCGCGCTGCACCGCGCCGGGGATCGCACCACCGTGCAGGTGGTGGACGCCCAGGGCGAGGCGCATGAGCGCCAGGTCACGGTGGGGCTGAACAACAATGTGCAGGCGCAGATCACCGCGGGCCTGAAAGCCGGGGAAAAGGTGGTGATCAACCCGCTGGGTGATGCCGCGCCTGCCGCCGCCGGGAGGCCATGATGAACACCCCTCAACCTGCGCCGCTGCTTGCGCTGACCGGCATCCGCCGGGAGTTTATGGCGGGTGAACAGCGCATCACGGTGCTCAAAGGCATTAACCTGTCGATTGAGGCGGGTGAAATGGTGGCGATTGTCGGCGCGTCCGGCTCCGGCAAATCGACCCTGATGAACCTGCTGGGCTGCCTTGACCAGCCCACGGCCGGGGAGTACCGCGTGGCCGGGCGCGCCACGCGCGATCTCAGCCGCGACCAGCTGGCGGAGCTGCGGCGTGAGCACTTCGGCTTTATCTTCCAGCGCTATCACCTGCTGAGCGACCTGACAGCGCTGGGCAACGTCGAGGTGCCGGCGATCTATGCCGGTACGCGCCACGATGTGCGCCGGCAACGCGCCGCGGCGCTGCTCACCCGGCTGGGGCTGGCAGAGCGGCTCCACTACCGGCCCAGCCAGCTCTCCGGCGGCCAGCAGCAGCGCGTCAGTATCGCCCGGGCGCTGGTCAACGGCGGCGATGTGATCCTCGCAGATGAACCCACCGGCGCGCTGGATACCCACAGCGGGCAGGAGGTGCTGGCGATCCTGAAAGATCTGCACGCCCAGGGCCACACGGTGGTGATCGTCACCCACGATATGCAGATCGCCCAGCATGCCGAAAGGATCATCAAGATCAGCGACGGCGAAATCATCGCTGACCGCGCCAACCCGCAGCCCGCCGTGGCCCCGGCTGCCCCGGTGCCTGATGAGGCACCCGCCGCCGCCCCGGCGTCCCGCTGGCGGGCGCAGCGCGACCGCTTCAGCGAGGCGTTTAAAATGGCACTGCTGGCGATGGCCTCCCAGCGGCTGCGCACCTTCCTCACCATGCTCGGCATCATTATCGGCATCGCGTCGGTGGTGTCGGTGGTGGCGCTCGGCAAAGGATCGCAGGAGAAGATCCTGGCAGACATCAGCGCGATGGGCACCAGCACGCTGGAGGTGTTCCCCGGCAAAGACTTCGGTGACATGCGTTCCGCCGCGATCCAGACCCTGCGCGCCGGTGACGCCGACGCCCTGCGGCGGCAGGCCTATGTGCACAGCGTGACGCCCAACGTCACCACCAGCACCACCCTGCGCTTCGGCAGCGAATCGGTGACCGGCACCGTCAGCGGCGTTGGTGAAGAGTTCTTTGTGGTGCGCGGCTACAGCATGGCGCAGGGCATGGCCTTTACCCGCCAGAGCGTTGACCAGCTGATGCAGGAGGCGGTGATCGACACCAACACCCGCAACAAGCTGTTTGTGCGCGGCGAAAACCCGGTGGGCCAGGTGATTTTGCTCGGCAGCCTGCCGGTGCGGGTGATTGGCGTGGCGGCGCAGAAACAGGGCGGCTTCGGCACCAGTGAAAGCCTGAATGTCTGGATCCCCTACAGCACCGCGATGGGGCGGATGCTGGGCAAAACCTACCTCAGCAGTATTACGGTGCGGGTCAGTGACAACGTGGACCTCAACGCCGCCGAGCGCGGCATCACCGCCCTGCTGGAGCAGCGCCACGGCACCAAAGATTTCTTTGTGATGAACACTGACAGCATCCGCCAGACCATCGAAAGCGCCACCAACACCCTGGCGCTGCTGGTGTCGATGATTGCGCTGATCTCGCTGATTGTCGGCGGCATTGGCGTGATGAACATCATGCTGGTGTCAGTGACGGAGCGCACCCGGGAGATCGGGGTGCGGATGGCCGTCGGCGCGCGCGCCGGGGACATCCTGCAACAGTTTCTGATTGAGGCGGTGCTGGTCTGCCTGCTGGGCGGGATTATCGGCGTGCTGCTTTCGCTGGGGATCGGGGTGCTGTTCAGCCAGTTCAACAGCCCGTTCCGCATGATCTACTCGCCGTTCTCGATTGTCGCGGCCTTTGTCTGCTCCAGCCTGATCGGCATCCTGTTCGGCTTCTTCCCGGCGCGCCGGGCGGCGCGCATGGACCCGATCCACGCCCTGGAGCGAGAGTAGCAACGCCGGCGTCAGCCGAAAATGCCGGTGGAGAGGTAGCGGTCGCCGCGGTCGCAGACAATCGCCACCACCACGCTGCCGGGGTTTGCAGCGGCCAGGCAGAGCGCCCCGGCCACCGCGCCGCCGGAGCTGACGCCGCAGAAAATCCCCTCCTGTTGCGCCAGGGCGCGGGTGGTCTGTTCTGCCAGCGCCTGGCTCATGTCGATCACCTCGTCCACCAGTTCCGGGCGGAAAATGCCCGGCAGGTAGGCGGCGGGCCAGCGGCGGATGCCGGGGATGCTGCTGCCCTCGGCCGGTTGCAGGCCAATCACCCGCACCGAAGGGTTCTGCTGTTTCAGGTAGCGGCTGACGCCGGTGATGGTGCCGGTGGTACCCATGCTGGAGACGAAGTGGGTGAGCCGCCCACCGCTCTGCTGCCAGATCTCAGGGCCGGTGGTGGTGAAATGCGCCAGCGGGTTGTCCGGGTTATTGAACTGGTCGAGCACAATCCCCTGCCCCTCCTCCGCCATCTGCCGCGCCAGGTCGCGCGCGCCCTCCATGCCGCCCTCGCGGCTCACCAGAATCAGCTCCGCACCATAGGCGCGCATCGCCGCCTGCCGCTCGGCGCTCATGTTCTCCGGCATCAGCAGCTTCAGCCGGTAGCCTTTCATCGCGGCGATCATCGCCAGCGCGATGCCGGTGTTGCCGCTGGTCGCCTCAATCAGCGTGTCGCCGGGGCGCAGCTCGCCGCGCTGCTCCGCCTGCTGGATCATAAACAGCGCGGCGCGGTCTTTAACCGACCCGGCCGGGTTGTTGCCCTCGAGTTTGACCCAGACTTCGCTGGTGAGACCGGCGGTCAGGCGTTGTAATTTGATGAGTGGCGTATTGCCGATGCAGTGTTCCAGCGTGGTCACGATTGATGCCTTTGGGGGGAAAATAAAAAGGCGGCCTCCAGGGCCGCCCTTGCGTGCTGTGGTGCCTAAAAATTATCAGGCACTCTGCGCCAACGCAACAGGTTGTAGCGGCTGGTCACCGGCATAGAGCCGCGCGTTCAGGCTGCCGATGTAGTACCGGCTGCCGCGCACCGGCGCTTTTTCGCTGTCGTGGCTGGTCAGCACCACGCTGATAGGCTCCTGCTGCCAGCCCTGCGGCTGCACCGTGAGCTGCCAGAAGTGGCCGCGCGGGCTGACTTCCAGCACCTGCACCGGCAGCGGGCAGCGCGGGCTGGGCTGGGTGCTCACTTCCATCTCCCACGGGCGCAGGAAGAGATCCACCGGCCCCTGGTGCAGCGGCGTCAGCGCCAGCGGCCACTGGTGCGGGCCGACAAACAGCTGCGAGCCGCGGATTTCCCCGTCCAGCCGGTTGACCTCGCCCAGGAACTCCAGCACGAAGCGGGTGGCCGGCTCGCGCCATACTTCGTCCGGCGTGCCGATCTGCTCAATATTGCCCTGGCTCATCACCACCACCTGATCGGCGACTTCCATCGCCTCTTCCTGATCGTGGGTCACGAAGACGCTGGTGAACTTCAGCTCCTCGTGCAGCTCACGCAGCCAGCGGCGCAGCTCTTTGCGCACCTGCGCATCCAGCGCGCCGAACGGCTCATCCAGCAGCAGGATCTGCGGCTCTACCGCCAGCGCACGCGCCAGCGCCACACGCTGTTTCTGGCCGCCGGAAAGCTGCGCCGGGTAGCGGTTCGCCAGGTGGCCGAGCTGCACCATCTCCAGCAGCTTGGCCACTTTCTGTTTGATCACCGCCGCCGACGGGCGCTCGCGGCGCGGCAGCACCGTCAGGCCGAAGGCGATGTTGTCAAACACCGTCATATGGCGGAATAGCGCATAGTGCTGGAACACAAACCCGACCTGGCGATCGCGCGCATGAACACGGGAGACATCGTTGCCGTGGAAGCTCAGGCGGCCGCCGTTCTGGCTCTCCAGCCCCGCGATAATCCGCAGCAGCGTGGTTTTGCCGGAGCCGGACGGCCCCAGCAGCGCCACCATCTGGCCGGAAGGAATATCGAGCGAGATATCATTCAGCACTTTCGTGCGGCCAAAAAACTTGCTGATGTTATCGATATTAATGCTCATTCTTTTCCTCCTGTTCAAGGCGGCTGTTGGTGCGCGCCAGGCGCCATTGCAGGGCACTTTTCAGAAATAGGGTTACGATGGCCATCAGGGTCAGCAGCGCGGCGGCGGTAAAGGCCCCGGCGGTGTTGTAGTCCTGATGCAGCAATTCAACCTGCAACGGCAGGGTATAGGTTTCGCCGCGGATCGAGCCGGAGACCACCGACACCGCGCCGAATTCGCCGATGGCGCGGGCGTTGGTCAGCACCACGCCGTAGAGCAGCGCCCAGCGGATGTTGGGCAGCGTGACGCGGCGGAACATCTGCCAGCCCGAGGCACCCAGCAGCACCGCGGCCTCATCCTCCTGACTGCCCTGGCTCAGCATCACCGGCACCAGCTCACGGACCACAAACGGGCAGGTGACGAAGATGGTGACCAGCACCATGCCGGGCCAGGCGAACATCAGCTGGATATTGTGCGCATCCAGCCAGCCGCCGACCGGGCCGTTGGTGCCCCAGAACAGCAGATAAAGCAGCCCCGCCACCACCGGCGACACGGCGAACGGAATATCGATCAGCGTCAGCAGCAGCTGGCGGCCGGGAAAGTTAAAGCGTGTCACCAGCCAGGCCAGCAGCGTGCCGAACACCAGGTTCACCGGCACGGTGATCAGCGCCACCAGCACCGTCAGCCAGATGGCGTGCAGCATGTCGGGGTCAGAGAGGTTCTGCCAGACCGCCGCCGCCCCGCTGGAGAAGGCGGTGTGGAAAATCATCACCAGCGGCATCACCAGGAACAGCAGCGAAATCACCACGCCCAGCCCGATCAGCAGCCATTTGCCCCAGTTGGTTTTGGCACGGGCGGTACCGGTAAACAGCGGCAGGTCAGCCATCAGTGCCCTCCCAGACGCTTGCCGAAGCGGCTTTGCAGCGTGTTAATGGCGAACAGCAGCAGCAGCGAGGCGGCGAGGATCACCGACGCAATGGCGCTGGCAGCCGGGTAGTCAAACTCTTGCAAACGGATAAAGATCATCAGGGACGTCACTTCAGTTTTCCAGGCGATGTTTCCGGCGATGAAGATCACCGCGCCGAATTCGCCCAGGCTGCGGGTAAAAGAGAGCGCCGTACCGGCGATCAGCGCCGGGGCCACTTCCGGCAGCACCACGCGGCGGAAGCTCTGCCAGCGGCTCGCCCCCAGGGTTTCGGCCGCCTCTTCATACTCCGGCCCCAGCTCCTCAAGCACCGGCTGCACGGTACGCACCACAAAGGGCACGCTGGTAAAGGCCATCGCCACCGCGATGCCGAGCCAGGTATAGGAGACTTTGATGCCGAACTGCGCCAGCCACTCGCCATACCAGCCGGTGGTGGAGAACATGCCCGCCAGCGTCAGGCCCGCCACGGCGGTCGGCAGGGCGAACGGCAGGTCCATCAGGCCGTCCAGCAGGCTGCGGCCGGGGAATTCGTAGCGCGTCAGGATCCACGCCATCAGCATGCCGAAAAAGAGGTTGAAAATACTGGCCACCCCCGCCGACAGCAGCGTCACTTTATAGGCCGCCACCACCTGCGGGCTGGTGACCACCTCCCAGTATTGCGCCAGCGTCATCTGCGACAGCTGCATCACCAGCGCGCTCAGCGGCAGCAGCAGGATCAGGCAGACGTACAGCAGACTGCTGCCGAGGCTGAGGGTGAAACCGGGTAGAACGCGTTTACTGGCCAACAACATTACTGATGCCCTTGTGCTAACAATGTATCCAGCTCGCCGCCGCTGGCGAAATGGGTCTTCATGACCTCCGGCCAGCTGCCGAACGCCTCTTCCACGCGGAACAGCGTGGTTTTCGGGAACTGCGCCCCGGCAGCCTGCATGGCTTTCGCGTCATACACCCGGTAGTTGAACCCGGTGATAATCTGCTGCGCCGCCGGGCTGTAGAGCCACGTCAGGTAGGCTTTGGCAGCCTGCTCCGTGTGGTTGGCGCGGACGCTCTTGTCCACCCACGCCACCGGGAACTCCGCCAGAATATCCACCGGCGGCACCACGACTTCATACTTGTCCGCGCCATACTGTTTGCGGATGTTATTCACTTCTGACTCGAAACTGATCAGCACGTCGCCCAGCCCGCGCTCGATAAAGGTCGTGGTCGCGCCACGGCCGCCAGTGTCAAACACCGCCACATTTTTCAGCAGCCGGCGCATCTGATCGCGGGTTTGCGCGGCGTCGCCGTGGTTGGCTTTGCTCAGCGCGCCCCACGCCGCCAGGTAGGTGTAACGGCCATTGCCGGAGGTTTTCGGGTTGGGGAACACCAGCGACACGCCCGGTTTCACCAGATCGCCCCAGTCATGGATGGCGCGCGGGTTACCTTTGCGCACCAGAAACGCCATGGTGGAGTAGAACGGTGAGCTGTTATTCGGCAGCCGCGCCTGCCAGTCCGCCGCCACCAGGTTGCCGCGCTCATGCAGGATCTGCACATCCGTGACCTGGTTGTAGGTCACCACATCCGCCTTCAGCCCCTGGAGGATCGCCAGCGCCTGTTTGGAGGAGCCGCCGTGGGACTGGCGGATAGTCAGCGGGTCGCCCGGGTGCTGTGCATTCCACTGCTGGATGAAAGGCGGGTTCAGGGCCGCAAACAGCTCGCGTGACACATCGTAAGAGCTGTTGAGCAGCTCCGCCGCTGACGCGCCCGGCCCGGCACACAGCGCCGCAATGGCTAATAACGCTTTGGTATTCAATACGTTTGCTTTCATCTCGCACCTGTCTCAATCCCGACAGGCGGGCGTGCCGGAATGCCTTTAGTGTTATCAGTGTATTTATAACTCGATGCTGAGCTGTAATGCTTTTATATACCATTTGGTGATTTTCAAGCATAAAACGCTATAAGCCCGCAGAAGCAGGAAAACCGGGGGGAAACAGAGCAGGCAGGAAAAACCGGGCCGGGCATCGCCTGCCCGGCCACGGCAATCAGAGCGCCAGCAGGCGCGTCAGGGAGGGGGCAAAGAAGTAGCTGCCGCTCACCGGGTGGGTAAAGCGCAGCATCTGGTCGCGCTGGCCGTCGCGCTCGCCGAACATGCTCAGCAACTGCTGCTCAATGTTGTGCAGGCGCGCGCAGTAGGCGATGAAATAGAGGCCGTGTTTGCCGCTGACGGTGCCGTAGGGCAGGCTCTGGCGCAGGATCTTCAGCCCTTTGCCCTCTTCTTTGAGATCCACGCGGCTGACGTGCGAAGTCGCCGGGCGGCTCTCCGGCGGCAGCTCTTCATCGGTGAGTTTGGTGCGGCCCATCACCTGCTCCTGCTGTTCCACGCGCAGGCGTGACCACTGGCGCAGGTTGTGCTCCCAGCGCTGCACCACCAGATAACTGCCGCCGGCGTCCGGCTGGTCGTCAGGGATAATCGCCACCTCGCGGCGCTTTTCACCCTGCGGGTTTTCGGTGCCGTCCACAAAGCCGCTCAGGTCACGCTGTTCGATATTGCGGAAACCGTGGGTCTCCTCCTCAACGTGGATCGCGCTGCCGAACGCCGCCAGCGCCGCCTGCGCCACGGCGAAGTTAACGTCATGGCGCAGGGACTGGATGTGGATCAGCATGTCGCGCTGGGTGGAGGGGGCCAGCCCTTTGCCGAGCGGGACGAAGGATTTCAGCTCCGGCGCGCCCTGCCCGCCGCTGAGATCGGTCCAGACGTCATAACCAAAGGCGATCACGGCGCCGAGTTTCTCCTGCGGGAATTTTTGCTGCATCTCTTTCAGCGCCAGACAGAATTTACGGCACCCAAGGCGGATGGTGTCAAATTCGCCCTGGATATTGGCTTCCAGATAAATGGCAAAACGGCACTGTTCCAATAAGATGCCGCTCTGAACCTGTGTCATGGGATGTTCCTTTGTTCGGGGGCCACGCAGGCTGTGCGTGGGGGTGTTTTTTTCGGGGGGTATCATATATCAGGTGGGGCGGATTTTTTATGGGGTTAGATCAGGGGGGGAAAGGGTTTACGGGGGGCTGGGATCGGGGTTTGTTGCGTTGGCATACGTGGGTATTGAGCGGAGATTGAGGTTTGTTGCGTTGGCATACGCCCGGCGTCTTTCTGCGGCCCCGCTGCCGCCACCGCGCAAGGGGCGCGTAGGCGCGCGCCC
>NZ_PJZH01000039.1 GCF_002858715.1 Chimaeribacter coloradensis
CTGTGACTATTAAGCTCAAAATTATTCTAAGGAGAGACTATGGATAACTCAGCTTTTAACAGAGGAAAGCGTGCCGCCGGATTCTGGCTCAGGCTCTCTAAAAGCGCGAGAGCTGCCAACAATATTTGTATCGCATGGGCTGTAAGGCGTGGACTTCCTGCTTTTTTAGGGCGCATACCGGTTCCATTGGCGTGCTTTGTAGCGCTGAGTACTGCGGTCGCATGTGGAGTGATCTTTGGAACCATTATCATCATTGGCGGGATATTTGTTTATATGCTGTGCAACATAGCTATCAGCGGTGAAGATGGCTGCAGCGATGATCATGCCCCTTCTTATGGGACTGAGTGGCGTGATGGTTATGAGGGAACGGGGATCTATACAGGCTCATCAATGCCAGGAGCAACATCATCCAGGGTAGATAATTACGAAGACGAGGAAGATTAGAGGGCATCCATGCCCACTAACAAAATCATAGCTTAGCGGCACTTTTAGCTGTATTTACAGCTGAGCCTCCCGCCTTTTGCACATCGTTTGTACCACTTTTGAACGCAGCATCCAGTGTGCCGCCGATACGTACGCCAGCCCATGAAAGTGCTCCCATCCATACTGCAGGCAGTACCAGAAACATCGTGGCCATAACAAAGTTCATGATCAGGTCATCCGAACTGTTCTGAAATCCGGCCATGTTAAAGCTGCTGTGCGTGTCAGAGCTGTACAGCGCTGTCAGCAGCCAGCTGTCGAGCCACCGCGTCAGCTCCCACCAGAACGTCAGGAAGTTCAGCGCAAAAAGCACAAACGTGAGCGTAATAACGGTCTTAATTTCATAGGCAGAGAACGCCAGGATAAGCGGCAGAATCACAACCACGGCCATGAGCAACACGGCCTGGACCATTGGCAGCGCCTGGCGCATGGCATCAAATGCTGGGAACGCTGCCAGACTGCCTAACGCGGTGCCGCCGATCGCAGCTACGCGGGCTACGGAGTTATCGAGCGTGAAATCGGCGTTGCCTCCGTAGCCGGCATAGACATGTCCGCCCTGTGATACGGTCAGACTCTCAGGACTGACCAGGCGGCGGATAATAGCCTCTTTATAGTCCGCTGAGTTGCCCCCGATCATTTTCATGGCAGCTGTCAGACGGGTCCATAACCCCGGGTCAGCCTGATCGACGACGCGAGCCTCCAGCCCGGTATCAGCGCTATTCCACCACTCGCTGCAGGTCGGATAGCCGCCCCGGCCTGTATCCGGCCTTCCGCTGTCGCGGCTTTCGTTCCAGGCAAATTCAGCCCGGGGCGTTTTCGATTGCAGGCTGCCGTAATAATTACTGAGGAAAGTTTTGCTGCCTATCCACTCAATATCACGCAGCGTGGCTTTATCTTTCGTCTGCCCCTGATCCTGACGTTTCCACATATACAGCGCGAGCGAATAGCAGTCGTTGGTAAAGTCCTGCAGCTCCTCCGCGAGAGATTTGTTGTTAATCCGCGTGTGCTGCACCTCGAAGCGGAGCTGACGCATGTCCGGACGGCAGGGGATAGTGGCAACAGACGCCTGGGTAATGCCCTTTGCCAGCTTGTGAATCAGATACCACCAGACCGGCGCGGCAGCCGTCTGATCATTAATGCTCGATATGACCGGTGAATATCCCGTGTCATCGGGCGCTTTTGGCGTCCACGTCCCGCAGCTCTGCGCACGCGACGTGTCATATTTTATCGTGTTCATATCGACGTTCATCAGCGGCATACAGCAGGCAATCATCACCAGAAAAGACGTGTAAACCGCGTGCTCCATGCGGGGTATGGACAGGGCACCTTTATTTCCCTCATCTTCACCTTCTTCACGCACTTTCAGCCAGATGCCGATAAGCCGGAAAGCGACAGGCGCGGCAAACAGGCCGGTCGTGATGAGAATATTCCAGAGTCCGTTGTTAACCACCCAGCCGAGCAGGGTAAGGAAATATTCTAGGTAGCTGTTAGTCAGCATCAGGACGCTCCCGTGCCGCCGAGCAGCACCAGTTCACAGACAACGGCAAAAATAAGGCTTACAGCCGCAATGCGGATCAGCGGCTGCCGGTGTTGCGGGCCGAAGCCCGGTGCACGGAAAACTTTCACAAAACCCCACGCCAGCGCACCATAAATCGCCAGGCGCCATATCAGCCAGCCATAGCGGGCATGCTCCATCCAGTCACGGAATACAGCTGCCTGCGCAGGTTCCTTAATAGCACGGTCCGCGACGATGAGCCCGGCCAGCAGGAATGCCAGCAGAGCGCCGGCAGTACACAGCACGCGCAACAGCGCGGGGTGTCGGCGGAAAAATGAGGCGCGTTGCGCCCCGTTTGTGGTTTTCATAGGCTGCGCTCTCATCAGTTGTTTTCCGTTTCAGGAACGGCCAGACGGTTAATACGGTTGTCGGTGCTGTCATCGCTCTGCGTCTGCGGGTTACTGTTAACGCGCCCGTTTTCCCGATCGATAATGGTGAGCACTGAGTTGCGGGACAGCTCGCGCTTGAGCTCCATTTCATTTCGCAAAGCGGTGATCTCACGATCGATGGCCGCAACGCGACGATCGCCTTCCTCAATGGCCGCATTCTGCGCGGCAGCGTTAGGCTCAGACATGCCGGTAACAATCATGCGGCGCATAATCAGCGCGGTTTCAACCGTATCCGCCATCGCCAGCTCGCCGGCAAGGCGGGCGGTCAGGGCTGCGTTATCAGGATCCCGCTGAAGTGCTCTGATAACGCCTGCAGTGATGGGCAAACTGCCTGTTTTGAGCTTTGCCAGGTTAGTCGCGTTGGGCTGCTCGGTGCCGTTAACGAGTTTTACCAGCTGTTCAGTATTCTCTTTGGTGGTCTCTTCCAGAATCGGAGCAAAGCCAGTGCCGGCCTGAGTAGCCCCCGGCTGCTGTTCCTCATCGCCGCTGGTACACTGAGATGCATCGCTGCAGGTGCGCAGGGAGCTGTCTCCCACAACCTGAACCACGGCTTTAGCGGCTTCTTCAGCACTCGCATATTTTCCGCAGGCTCCCCCGTTACAGCTGTTGCTGCTGACCGTGTCAGAGCTCAATACCGGAAGGCTGTTCATCATATTGAACCCTGCGGCCGTTAAGTCATGCGTTGGTCGGATGGCCTTCTGCCCCTGACCGCCCCGTTTTTGTCCGCCGATCCAGTTCTGGCCTGAGTTGCCCTGCAGCTTGTCCGCTGAGTTATTCACGCGGACAGCATCAGCGTCTCCACTGTTAACAAGCGATCGGTACTCATCCATTACCGCGCCCTGCGTCCATTTGTTGTTGCCAGCAAAATCCATCATGCGCTTCGACATGTTCTGGCAGTTGAGCTGGGCTTTATCAAAAGAGACGTTTGCCTGCAGCACGCCGTTTGTGAGCATGTCGTACAGGCCGGGATTGGCACGCTGGATAATCATTGCCGGCAGGCTGGCGACGGCACCGGTGGCGTTCTGAACCACGTCGCCCATGAGATTTTTGAAGCCATTTGTTACCCCGTTGAGCTGATTACCGACCGTCGTTTTCAGGTCGAAGTTGCCGCACATCAGGTCGCTGCTCCAGCCTGCGCTCATACCGATTTTACGCATGTTGCTGCGCGTTGCCGGCTGTGAAATCACTGAGCCGCCGCCGAGCGTATAGTAGAGCTTGTCAGAAACCGCGCCGCTGACGTCCTTGCCGTAGCCTATGGCGCTGTTATTTACGGAGGGCAGTGAAATACCGAATGCGCCGGACTGGTTATCATCAGCCGCCTGCGCGGATGCCGCTGCGGACGCAATGCACAGGGCAAGCGCGGCCGATTTAAATTGAACTGGTGACATTGTGCCTCTCAGAAGTCAGTTGAATAGAGGAAGGTCTGGCCGCGTCGCTTGCAGCAGCTGTAGGGCTGCCATAGCGCATATGCTTCGTTGCCGTCCTGAGCAATGGGATACGCGCCGTCAGGGAAGACGGCGCAGGAAGCAGAAAGCGTGGGTGAAAGGCGCTGCCATTTATGATTCGCTGTGCCCGTGTTTTCTTTCACCTCTCCTGGCGGCCAGTAGCCGGCTTTATGCGTGCCCTTCAGTACCTGATAAACGTGAGGCTGCCCGGATCGGGTGATAATGTCGGCGACCCGCTGCGCGACCACGGCAGAGGCTTTGTCATCGTCCGTCTGGCTGACGAAGCCCGAGCGGGGATAAATATTGCCCCACATGTTGGCGCTGACTTGGCTGCCCAGTTCACGCTGGCCGGGAACCAGCGCCTCGGGATACAGCGATTCAGGTAATCCCGATCGCCAGACAAGTGAATCCAGCGTGCTCAGAAAGTAGGGATTAAATGGCGTGGCGGCGGTATCGCACGAGTAACCGGGAATGCTGCCACCAATGACGGAGGTGGCAGGGTGGCCTATCGCATCGGCGTACTTGAATTTGATGTTCGACTTACGCTGCCCGGGAGTCTTGATATCGGCGGCATTACCACCGCCGGCTGGCGCACCGCTGGTCAGCGCGTTATCGATCGTACCGGACGCGCCGCTCATAAACGCCATTTCTGTCCAGGGATTACCACCCGGGCCGGTGTAGGTGGACACTACGACTTCAGGAATGAAGTGCGTCACCTTAACGGAGGTTTTCACCGAACAGCCAAAGGGCGTACACATCAGCCAGTAACAGATGCCGCTGACGCGCCAGCTGATACAGTCCTGAGTGATGGCGCTGGCAATGATGCCGGCAGTATTAATGGCAGAAACCGTGGCCGGCGTCGCGGCTGTTACCAGCACGGTGGCAACGCCGGCGGCGCTGAAGTGTGTTCCTAGGGAGAAGCGCATCATTTCCCCCCCTGACTGTGAAGCATGGCAGCCCGGGCAACGTCGGACGTGCCATAAACCACATCCTGGTCATCGAAAACGACGGCAGGGAACTTATGTAGCCCGATCTCCCAGGCATGCACAACCTGCCGGTATGCCTGAGCAATCTGCTCCTGCTGTCCGGGCCACTGCGGCGACTGAATGATTTCGCGGGCCTGCTGAGCGGCCAGCTGCGGATCTGCAGCCAGTTTGCCGAAAATGGAGTTCTGCAGGCGGTCGGGGCCATCAAGCCAGACAACAGAGCTTTCTTCAGTCAGATTCTGAGGGGGATGTTCGGCATCAGTGTACACAACGGTTCCAGCCATCAGCTGGAATGGTATAAACAGTAAAAGTGAGTGTAATAGCCTGAGTCGCATAGCGGATCTCCGTTACGGTAACAGGCCGTCAGAGTGGCAGCGCGTGGTCAGGCTTTCAGCAGTAAACTCTTTTTCCGATTTTAAAAATTTTAGTGAGTAAGAACATTTCACGTACAGAAAGGTAATTAAGCGAAGTTATAGTAAGACAAATACCAGAAAAGATTAATAATGATCACAAATGAAGGGTTGAATTTAAGTAGGTAAGATATAATCATTTAAAGCAATTTTTGCGAATGATTGGGGCATAATTAATGATTAAAGTAAACAAGCAGAACAAACCTTCTTATGAATGTATGATGAACGCAGAAACAGCATTATCTTTATGTAGAATGTCACATGAAAAAGGATTTAGAGAATATCATTGTTCAGCCGGTCTAATATTCCTTGCCTTTGCGGTGGAGGCTATGTTTATATTTTATCGCAGGCAAGTTGAACAATCATATGATAAGAAAAAAGACAAGTCATGCCGTAAAGATTTTCACAAAGTCACCCTTAAGAAGTGTGGGATTGAAAACTTAATGGGTAAAAAAGATTATCAAATTGTCAGGGATTGTCTGCTTTTAAGAGATAATATCGCACATGGCGATTTCTTTGAGTCGACGTTTTTTTATATTCCTAACAATTCAGAAGATCAGGGTGCTCAAACTACTGAAATTATTTCTCATTCTTCTGAACAGTTCAGGAATATCACTTTAAAAATACTTGAGGAAGGAATAAAGGCAGCGAAGAACATCGATGATTTCATATGTGATAATGGTTACAAAGTGACTGAGGGTATAGATCGTGAGTTTATGCCAAAACTAGAACCCGCGTTCGGTGTTACAGGGATATCCACATGGTAAATCTATCATCAAATCCCACTTACGGTGAAAGTAATAGGGGAGGTAATTTATCAATTTAAACAGGAAGTCTGAACATCCAGACTGGCGTGTAGTTATGTTACGGTGGTGCTTTAAAGCGGGAAGAACCCGCTTTTTAATATCAGGCGCTACCAGCGCTACTGTGTTTAAGATACTGTTGGAAAAAAACACCTTTAAGCTCGTCTTCTGTTGGGATTTCACCTTGAACAGATAGCCGAGCCGGCAAAAGTGACATATTGGATTTTTCGCTGATAGGCTTGAGAACAGGGCTGGTACGAATTAAACCCATAACAGCGTCCTGAAATTCTTTGTCGTGGTGAGTATGGCTCGTTAAAACCGCGATCCCGGCTTTAACATCACGAAGTTCACCTTTTTTCTTTGCCATACAGACAAGATAAAGATTTGCCTCCGGTAAACTCCAGAAAGACTCGGCCATTCCAGGTGGATTCAGAGTTTCAAAACTGGTGATGCTTTCCCCGCCGGCATTAACTTTGAATGCAGCAAGTGATATTGAAAGTGCCATTTGATCTCCTTTTTAAAAACCGGCTCAAAGAGCCGGGAACAGATAGTATTTTACTTAATCTTTAAATAACTCATTAACCCACAGAGTTAGAAAAATCATGTCGGCGGCATCTGGCACGTTTACATGCCAGCGCGGTGAGTCAAATTCGTGATCTAGCGGGAGTCCGGCGCGACCTTCCTGCGTCAGTAGAATGTCCGCACGCTTGCCTCTGCTGTCCTCAAGATGAACCGACACGCAGCTGCTCTTACCAATACGATGTGGATTACAGGTGATCGTTACCGGCGGTTGCAGCCTTGACCTCAACGCGTTCTCCATTGCTTTAAGGCGCTCTGCCGTCGTTGCCGTCATCGCGGGCTCCCCCTGCGGATGCAACCTGAACATAGCAGGGGTTGGCGTATCGTCCGGCGCAGGGCGCTGGGTCAGAGGTTGCGCATACTTGAGCTTAATCATGCGGTCAGCATCTCTCTCTTATCATTGTGTTCGGGCATCCCGTCCGCATCTTCCGTCATCAATCCACGCAGACGATCCAGTTTTTTCGCTACGAGAATAGCAGCATCCAGCTCAGAACAGTTATGTTTACGCATCAGCGCTTTACGTTCGGCTTTCTCTTCTTTCTCCGTCATCCCGAGCGCGAGGTAAAGGCTGGGCGGAACAGCGCGGAACAGCGCTTCAATTTTCTTCGAGAGCACCACACCTTCGGTATAGCACCGTGAGAGTTTACTGGCGGAAAGCAGCACGGCTTTTTGTTCTTCTGAAAGCGTCCGGAAGCGGGCAATATCCTCCACCTCTTTTTTCGGCATCGTCAGACAGATCCACCACTCCGCCATATTCAGCATCTTGCCGGCAGCGTTCGGGTAATCCTCAAGGTTCTGTGTGGCAAGCCACAGCCATGCGCCAAGCTTACGCCACATCTTGACCACTTTGGTCATATAGGGGGCGAGAAGTGGGTTAACTGTCACAACGTGCGCCTCATCCACGGTGAAAACAATGTCACGCTCAAGGTACTGGTCACGTTCGGCAATGTTGTTGATGGTGTTCGTCAGCGACACCATCGTGAGCGCCATCTGCGCCTCGTACCCTTCACGGGCAAGGTGCGCCAGGTCGATCAGCGTAACGTCCGCCTCCGGCCACAGAGAGCCCTCCTGGTTAAAGAGTTCTGCCTCAAAGCTTCCGTGCTGCGTAAACATGCCCAGGGATTCGGCCATTTCAGCCGCTTTCGCCCGGCGGGTTTCATTACGTACCTGCCCGTTGCCGCTTTCAGTCTCCAGTGAAATGGCGTTAAGCGCATTCTGAAGGTCGCCCGGCAGCATCTGGCGGCCTTCCTCCAGGGTTTTACGCGCGGCCATAATCAGCGCCTCGCGGATCATGGCGCGGTCAGCACGTTTCAGCGCGGCGTCTTCTTTCGGGTCGCCGCCGGTGATCATCATTCGGGCAGAAATCTCCATTTCGCCCAGAATGTCGCGCTTACCGTTCTCTTCATCATCATCCGGATCGTCTTCAATATCCGGCAGATCACTCTCATCAATTGCCGGGGCGGGCGCGTCGCCGTCAAACAGCTTATGCGCATCAGCAAAGGGGGGCAGCGATACGCCGCTGCCGGGTTTGACACTGACTTTGTTAACCGTAAGGCCCAGACTTTCAAAATAGTCAGCGGTCAGCCCGAAACTGTTACCGGCTTCCGCGATGAACAGACGCGGGCGGTGCACGGCCATCAGCTGACAGAGCATCGAGCAGAGCGTGGCGGATTTACCTGCGCCGGTCGGTCCGAACAGCAGCATGTGCGCGTTCTGAGAGCGGTCATCCTTGTTCAGGGGATCAAAATCAAGCACGTCGCCGCCACGGTTAAAAAAGCTGAATCCGGCGTTGCCGGTCCCGGTTTCGCGGCCGGTGACGGGCAGCAGCCCGGCAAGGTGCTGAACCCACGTCAGGCGGGTATACCAGTTTTTTTTGTCGTGCTGCGGGTTAAAGCACATAGGCAGCGCTCGCAGCCAGGTGTTAAGCGGGCCGGTTTCATGTTCAGCGCGCACCGGCTGCAGCCCTTCGTTCAGGAGTACGGTGCTGAGCTCGATGCGCTTACGGTTCATTTCGGGCATGTCTTTTGCCCTGAGCACAAAGGTGATGGCGGCGCGATAAAGTTTGTGGCGGTTTCCCAGCAGCTCCTTGACCGCCGCGACGTCCTGACGGACGCGCCCCGACTCGGTATTCTCGCCGATGGCGTTTTTCGCCAGGCGGTTAAACTTCTCTTCCAGCGTGTCCTGCGGCTCTGCGACAACCGTCATGCACAGCATGGTGCCTTCGGGGAACGTGTCCATCAGCGCGTTAATTTTCTTTTCACCACGGCTCTTTTCGCCGGTGAGCGTGCCGGGCTCGGGGGGTTTACGCAGGCGCTCCACGGAAATGGCTGAATGGGCAATGTTATCCAGCCACCACACGCCGTTCTCAACGTCAGAACGTGGCGGTGTGAACAGCAGGGTTTCGGCGAAATCATTCTCTACGGGGATCATGCCGGCAGGCGTGTCGCGGCTGTCCTCATAGGCCGCCGCGCGGTAAAACGCTTCTTTATTCATGCCCTCGGGCGCAGGATTGAACATCCGCAGCAGCCAGGCGTGAACCTGCAGACCGTTCTGACGCTTGCAGTAGATGTTCACGCTGGAAAAGGCGCTGCAGAGGCGCTCACACGCCTGATTCAGCATGCCAATGGGTGACATTAAATCAGCGCTGTTTTTTGTCGCCCAGCGGTAGATAACCATGCGCGTGCGCCGCTGCTGCCCGCGCCACGGCTGGCCGGTGATCAGCTTGTCTTCAAAGAGACCTTCAGGACGCGCAATCCCGCGCATATGCTGCTCAGTCTCCTTAAGCCACGCCTCGGTAAACTCGCTGCCCTGCGCGTGCGGCCTGACGTAGCCGCGCAGCCGGTCAAGGTAGGCATCGACGTTATTCTCATCCTGACAGTAGAACTGCACGATCCAGGGATTGCTCGCCAGATCGTCAAAGCTGTCCTGCAGCGCATCTTCCACCACGTCGCGGATCTGCTCCAGGCGCTCGTCAGGACGGCCTTCGGTTGCCGCCGGCGTCACTTCATATACTGCCCCCACGGAGAAACCATCATCAAGCAGCAGGCACTGCTCCGCGTCCAGAAACTCTGCCCACGGCAGATAATCAACGATAGACGGATTGTGTGAATAAACTCGCTTTTCATCGGCCTGAGACATTTTACCGGGACGGGCAATGGGCTCCGGACCGGTCTGCTCAGAAACGTCAGTTAAGTGACGGTTTTTTTCAGGGGATTTCACTTTAAAGAGTCCGAACATTACAGCGCCTCCGTACGTTCGCCAGGCATGGCGTACTGCGTCTGGTCATAGAAGGGGAAAACGGTGCTGTAACCTGGCACGGGGGTGTTTCCGTGTGCGAGATGAGGGAACACGTACATCACCATGTCAGGATTAGGCAGTCGCGGGAACTGCTGGCTGATTTCGGACTCCTGCGTGCGGCTATAGCTTCGATCGTCGCGAAGTGCGGCCTGTTGCTCGCTGTCAGAAAGGCCACGGCGCAGCGTGCTGCGGGCTTCACTGCCTCGCGAGACGCCTGCTTCACCGTCGGTGCCTTTCCACAGCTCCAGCATGTTGCTGTTGCCCGGCGGCAGCATTTCATCTTTGTTTGTGGAGCAGCCGGCAAGCGTGCTGGCTGCAATAATCATGAAAACCCCGAATTTTGCAGTAATACCCATGGTTATTCTCCTCAGTCCAGTCCGCCGGTGCTGCCGTCTTCGCCAGGCAGGGTAAAGTCGTAACGCACCCGGCGGCCCTTGTCTTCATAGTCGATCGCCAGCTCGCGGGTAATGTGTACGGCAAGTTTTGCCCCCGGCTGTACGTAGATAGCGTCAAAAGTCTGCCCGTAACGCTGTTTGACCCACTCGGTGATTTCGTCAGAACTGCCTGAAATCGCCTTGCCCAGAACGGCCTGTCCGGCGTCGCCGGTAAGCGTGGAGGTCACACCGCCGTAGGCGTTGGTCTGGCTTGTTGTCTGGTTCTGGCCGATGGCGTCTCCCGCCGCGCCGGCTGCACCCAGCAGTCCGATCGTTGGCAGATAACTTGAGGCATTAGACTTGCGCGTGCCGGAGATGCAGGGGATCCCGTTTTCATCAGAAATCCAGCCGATACCGCCACTGGTGCCGGTCTCTTTACCGCCGCTCTGGTTGCTGTTATTGCCGCCCTTGCCGCTGCGGTCCGGCTTCGGCAGAGTACGCACGGTGCCGTCGGTAAACACAAAGGTGACGCTGTTGACCTGACCACGCACGCAGGACAGGGTCCAGTCGCCGGAGGCGGTGCCGGAGACGATCGCACCCTCAACGTCCGGTAGTTCAATGCCGTTGGCCGTCAGGTTGTCTTTTCCGATAAGTACCTTAAAGGGATAAGGGTCGGTTACGGTGCCGTTGATCGGCACGCGACCGAGCAGTGCCGTCATGGCGCGGCTGCCAATCAGCGTGGAGTTCTCCGGAAGCGTATACACCGGTTCGGCATCTTCTTCCGCGCCTTTTTCAGCGGTTGAACCCTTTACCTGCTGTTCATAGCTGCCTTTTTGCTTCGTCAGCGCGTTTTCACTGAGAAACGACGTCGGGAACTGTGAACTGCCGGCGCTGCTGCCCGACGCGCCATTTTTCTGCGCTGAGGACGTGGAGGGGCTGTCCTGGGGCGTGACCCACATCAGGCCATCACTGCCGGAGGCAGGGGGATTACTACCGCCGGCACCCATGCCGTCGAGACCCAAACCCAGCGGGATATCGCTGTCAGTATTTTTTGCCTTGTCTGCAATACCTTTACCGGCATTCTGCAGTTTATTCGTCAGTTCGTTGATTTTTGACGTCAGGACGTTCTGCTGCTGGCGCATCTGGTTTTCGCGCTCGTGATAACTTTTCTCCACGCCCTGAACCGCTTCATTAACCTGACCGGAAACGTTGGTATTGCGCTCGCGCAGCTTTTTATTTTCGTCCAGTAGCTGTGCATTCTGCCTGTTGAGAGAATCCTGCTGCTGACGCACGGCGTTAAGCGAGCCCACGATCGTTTTCAGCGTGTCCTGCGGCGTATCGCCCTCGATGCCGAGCGCCTTAAGCTCCTGCGGAGACAGGTTTTTAAGCGCGTCGTCTGTCTGTGCGTGTGCTGCCTGCGCGGCGGGCTCCTGCGGCTTGCTGTTATAACTTTTCACCGCAATAAATCCGCCACCGACCAGAATGGCCGGAACCAGCACTTTAACCAGTCCGTTTGACTTAATTTTCATAGCGGATCACCTTCTGGGCTGGGCGGGTTGCAGCCTTATGCGCGATGGAGGGCTCACGTATAAAAGCGTCATCAGGACGACCGGCGGTAACCAGGTACAGCGTGGTGGTATCTTCCGGCGTACCGGCGGCACCCAGCCAGCGGTGCTGAAAGGTGGCCGTGACAAACTGGCCCTGCAGTTCTCGCGGATCGAGCACAACCTTCTGTGGTGAGCTGTTGCGGATCCTCAGCGCGATCACGGTACGACCGGCCACGCCCCAGCCGGCTACCGGTGACACAGTCACGGGAGCCGAGGGATATAACGTCGTAATGCGTGATGGCAGGTGCGGATTAACGGGATGAATGCCCGGCACGGCTTCAACGGTACGCACCGGTGCATACAGATTCTGAGCTGCGTAACGCGTCAGCAGTACCGGAATAGGAGCCTTATAGCTCACTTTTTTACGCTTCGCCTGCGTGCTGTTGCCGTCAGTGGCGGCTTTCTCGCCGGTGCCGGCGGCTGCACTGCTGAGGGTGCTGACGTCACCGCTGTAAACAATTTTAACCGGCTCGGTTGACGCTGTGGCCGTCGTACGGACGTCCAGCAGAATAACCTCACCGCTTTCCATGTCCTGCAGCTGCAGGCGCGTCTGAGGGAAATCACTGTCGGCTTTGAGATAGACTGCGCCGCCGGTGCTCTGCACGCGAAGCTTGCCATTAAGTGCCGGCGGAAAACCCACGCGCACATTTTTATCAACGAAAATCACGCGTTCCTGCCCCGTTTTGAGGGGGATCTGCAGCGGCACGCGCTCCCATTTCATCAGTTCGTCCGCATGCGCCGGCGCGGAAAGCATCACTGTGGCCGGCAGCAGTGACAGTGACAGCGCCACAAGGCATGCACGTGATCCTGAGGTAAAAAATGGATTCAACATCAGAACATCCCCTTTCTTTCTGTTTTCGGCTGTTCCGGCGCGGCGGCAAGACGCTGCGGGATGCCTTCATAGCAGTCCAGCGCCATGCCAAATGGATTAGATTCAGAGTCGCCATCCCAGCGCACTACTTTCAGCGGATAGCGCACCATCGCGCGTTTAACCGGTTCGGTGAGGTAGTATTCGTCGGCAACAAGGTCGAGTTTCACCACCCAGTTATCGCGATCGATGACCTTCACGCTGTCACCCGAATAACCACGCCCAGGGATTTCATAAACGACGCGCACGCGATCGGTCAGTTCGTTCTTTTCACCGCGTACTTTTGAGTCCTCTTCAAGAAACGCCTTGCACTGTGGCGTCAGGTAAGCTGAAAGCGACTGAATGCGTGCGGGATAGTCCACTTTGCCGTTTTTGGGCCAGGCGTTCAGCTGCTGAAAAATGTAATACGTAAAGCCGTACACGGTCGGAGGCGGAATTTCCCACCACGGGCGCGTGCTGCCCTTACGCAAATCAGGCGGGTTGTGGATGGTCAGCTTTTCAGGTGCCCGCATCCAGCCCCCCATTGCGGTAACCAGTAACAGCAGCAACACTACACAGGCCGCCCGCAGGGTAAAAATATGCTGATCGCGGCCCTTAACCGCGTGGCGAAAACGACTCATTTGATACTCCTGAGGTTTTTGCTGCGTCGCAGGGACCAGCCCTGCGAGTCAATGATTAATCTGGGATCGCCCAGCCCCATGCGGCGCTTCTTTAAATCAAATTGCTGCCAGAGAAACGTCTCCGGTTTCCCGCGTTTTTTGCTGGCAAGCCATTTGCCGCCGAACGCAATTAATACAAGTGGGAAAAGCAGAGTCCCGGTAGGGATGGCAAGCCAGCCAAAAATTAACGCGAAGGGCAGAGAAAGCACGAAACCGGATACAGCGCCAATCAGCGCCGCCAGCCCTAACTCGGGGGTGTTAAACCCCCGGAATACGACAGGCTCAGCGTTCAGGCGATCCGGTAAAAATCTGATGGTCGCCATCGGAATGTTTTCCTTATGCGATGATTTCTGCTGATTTACCCAGAAGCCAGATAACCGCGACCAGCATGACAACACCAACAACAACGATGGAACCGAACTTTGTCCAAGTGGCGCGATCGTTGCGGACTTCACCAAACGTCACCAGGCTGGCTTCTGCGACTTTGAAAAATGCGAATCCACACACGACCAGACCGCCGAGAACCAGACCATCCTGCAGATGTCCGCTAAGTGTTCCCATCAGGCCGGTTCCCGTGCCGCTGGATGATGGGCCTTCAACTGTAGGCAGATCGGCAAGAGCTGGCTTAGCAGCCATAGCACTCAGCAGGCCAGCCGTCAGGATACGTGCCCAGGCTGATTTAGCTTTAGTCTGAGCTTTAACGGCCACGCGGGTTACTGCAGATACGAATTTAGACATGATTTTACCTTCAATAAGAGTTGGTTTAGGGTTAACTGCAAAACATCCAGATACTTACGACTAACAATAAAACTGCCCGGATAACGGATCGGCCCATTACGGCTTCTTTCAGTCGCTGATTTGTCCAGCCTGAGTACACATCAACGATTGCCCAGGCTGCCCACCAGAAAAGGAAGCCAATCAGTAGCCCGAGACAGAGCAGGTGCAGCAGATTGGGTTCCACGTTTCCGGAACCCGCCTTAAAGGCAGCTTCCTGTGCAGCTGTCATCGCCATCAGGGACGCTCCCGACGATAATTTCCTGCCACGCCAGACAAATCACGGGGCTGGGCACGCGCTGGTTCCATATAACGATCAATACCGGCGCTGATGGTCATCAAATCGCCATTAGCCCGCTGGTAGTCGAAGAAGTAGCGGCCACGCTCCGACGGATCAGCCTGTGCTGCGGCAACCCGCGCCCGCTCCAGGGAAGCCTGAACCTGGACGATCATTCGCTGAGCGGATGCCAGCTCGTCTTTCTCAGATGCAGACGCCGGAGAGGACGCGAGAAAGGTCAGGCCCAGCACACCGCCGCATAACAGAAGTTGTGTTGCCGGACGAAGAGATTTCATATGCACCTCCAGTGGTTGTTGAGTGCGGTAAGCATGCGAAATCTGGCTGCCGGGTTCAGCCGTTAACTCTTTTTGGAAAAATAAAAATTTAGAGTTCAGCGAAAATGCTGATTTATATTGAGAAAAGATAACTAGGTTGTTGTAACTAACTTAAAAGCACTGACGCCCCGCTATGCGGGTTGTCTGCTGACGGCAGGCTTCTGAAAACAAGTTTCAGTAGCCTCCGTCCAGCTCCGAGTTAAGGTCACCGAAATGATTAATTTAGTTCGTGCATGAATAATTAAAGGAAGGGATTTGACTTAGGCCGACAGTGGTATATGCACGTTGAAAGAAATTTACTGATAGCAAAAAATACAGCCTGCGGCGTGCAGGCTGTGTGTCATCATGGTTAGAGATATTTTTTGAACGATGCTGTTGTTACCGTAATGGTCAGCCCAAGCATTAACGCTGCGGGCAGCAGCAGAAAGTTTGGATAGACCGCTGAAGGCCATGAAAGGTAGGCCATCACCGGCAGATACACAGCCGGTTTAATCAACCTTTTCGCGCGGTGGTACAAAAAAGACGACTCGTAACCGGCACCAAACCGGCGCAGATCACGACGACCAAGCCCTTCAACCACGGCAACGCCTATAACCAGTACGAACAGCGGTACAGAAAGAGCAATAATGGTAACGCGGATCAGCGTCACGATAGAAACATATACCGTTGCCAGCATGTACTGCTGCAGATAATTCCCCAGCCAGCTGCTGGCACCTTTAAGATTGCGCGATACCTCATTGCCGCTGTTCATCTCGGCCTGATATGTCTGCTGTATCCAGCCGATGATCCCACTATCCACAAACGCCCACTGATAGGCATCAGTCACCCAGCGCGTCACCGTTGCGGCCGGCTCGGAAAGCAGCAGGCTGCGGGTAAAATCAGAAGACAGATAGCCAAACTCGGTATTCATCACCGCCTGGCTGTGCGCGGCACCCATTTCAGGCCAGAAGAACGCAATCCCGACATATTCAATGACAAGGCTCACTATCAGTGAAGCCAGGATCACGCCAACGAGTTTCCACGGCCAGCCCCAGACCAGGTTGTAGAACAGGCCGTGCTCACGCGGTTGAGCGGGGTACTGCTGCGGATATTGCTGCGGTGCGGTACGACGTGCCTCAGCCATTGTTATCTCCCTTCACTGGCGCAGCTGCAGAACTGCGGCTGTCCCACCACCCTTCACTGCTGTGATAATTCCGGCGCATCTCTTCTGCAAGACGCGCGATGTTCTCAGGCATATGCACGTCACCTGCATCGCCCGCCGGCAGCGGCATACGAATTTTCCAGAGCTGGCCGCCCTCAAGCAGCGCAAACGCCTGACCTTTAGGCAGTGTGACAATGTCGGCAGGCTCAAGCAGTGGCACCTTAATGGTGCCGACGCGGTCTTGGGTGCTGGAGGTAAAATCGTGATTGACGGTGACGTCAGCTGAATCCTGATGACCTGAGACCAGCGTTTTACTGTAGATTTCAACCTGCGGCAGCTGTGAGGTCAGCAGCTCTGCTGTCCGGTTTTCTCGCACGCGCAGCATGATCAGATTGTTAAAGTTACCCTGAACCTGAGAGGTTTTTGCGGCGCTCCCGATCCGGGCTTCAATATCAGATGAGGTTTGGGTATAGGCCGTCACCTGCATGCCCGCCCCGCCGCCTTTATTAATGAGTGGGATAAACTCATTGCCCATCAGTTCATTGAATTCATCGCAGTGCAGGTTAATGGGGTCTTTGCCCTCTTTTGAACCCGGCAGGCCGCCGTTGATACCGTGCTTGTAGATGTGCCCGGCCACGCTCACCAGATCAGCAAACATGCTGTTACCTACGGCGCTGGCAACCTCGCTGTCGCTGAGCGCATCAAGCCCTATGTAAACAATGCCTTTTTTACGGATAACCTGCTCCCAGTCAAAAATATGGCGCGGATCTTCCATGTTCAGATAATCGGGAGACAGCAGCTCCGCTGTTTTACCGGTAGTTAGTTTTTCCAGCAGCGGCAGCAGTGACGCCACAATTTTGTCAAAATAGGTACGGTCATAGCGTACTGCAGAGCGCAGTCCGTCAAGTATCGGGTCATACAGCGCGCTTCCAACGTCCGAACTCAGCGCCACTTCAACTGCCCAAATCCGGATAGCTTCAGGCTGCCCCTGCATGTTGCGCGGCACGTCGTCCTCACCGAATGCGTTGGCATTGTTCTCGATCTGGCTGTTCAGTTCGGGCAGTTTCTCGTTAATGATTTTTTCTGCGTAACGCAGATATAGTTCGGCAATATTGTTCACGTAGCGGGTGATTAGCGTGTAATCCGGGCGTTCCCCGAGAGCAACCAGCGCCCGGGCAACGATATTCACGAATCGCCAGGCAAACTCGCGAAACGCTGCGCTGTTACCTTCACCGCTGAGCTGGCCGGCAACGCGCGTAGCCACCTCCGATACGCGCCCGAAGCGCCCTACGGCGTTATACCGCGCGGAAATATCAGGCCAGCCAAGATGGAAAACGGTCAGCTGATCGCCCCGGCCTGCCCGGTGTGCTTCCGCCCAGACCCTTTTCAGCAGGTCCGCATCGCCTTTCGGATCAAACACGATAGTGACGTCTCCACGACGTATATCCTGAGTGATTAACAGCTCAGCGAGGCGTGTTTTGCCCACGCGGGTTGTACCGTAGACAACCGTGTGACCGACACGCTCACGTAGATCGAGCGTGACGTCAGTTTCATCCGGTTCAATGCCGTGTACGGCCGGATTACCGCCAACCGGGGGAAGCGGGCGAACCGGATTGACTGGCGTATCGGCACTGAGCAGTCTGCCGATCGCCGGCAAACTGTTTTCTGTCGCTTCCTCTAACTGGCGGGCAAGCTGATACAGCTTGGACGGCTTAAGGTAGTGGGCCACTTCCGGGCGCAGCGTATCGCGCAGGCGCTGGGTGTGTTTCTGGGTCCAGCGAAACCCACGGCCCAGAAAAAGTCGGCGTTTACTGACGGGGATCTGTTTTGACGTCATTACGTAGCGCGGTAAACGGCGAAGATTGCGGCGGTAGCGAATGACCTGTATTCCCTGACGCGCGCGTATGGCAGAAAGCACGGCGAATCCGCCGGCGGTGACGTAGCTTACGGAGGGTGCCAGGGCTACTGCCCAAGGCGCTGTCACGCAGACGATGGCGGCCGTGCCCGCTGCGACCGCTGTATTCAGCTCCACAGCCGGGCGCAGAAGCGCCTCAATTACGTATTTATCACTCACAAAGAAAACTCCTTAAAGGGTTTACCTGCCAGCAGAGCCAGAAGGCGTTGTCCGCTGATAATCATCAGTTGTTGCGAATCGCTGCTGACAGCCCTGCTTTTCTGGCCGGTCCTGCCGGTATGAATAAACAGTCCGCGCTGCCCCATGCGCGTCAGCAGCGCGTCAAAGTCCTGAACGTGCGCCGGCGCGATCGCCCGGCTGTAGCGTTTGGCCTGAATCAGCCAGCACTCACCGTTAATGTGTACACGTCCGTCCAGTCCGCCGTCGCCGCTGTATGACGCATTGCGCTGTACGGCATAGCCCTGACGCTCAAATGCCAGCAGCAGTAACTCCTCAAAGACATAGGGATTAATTTTGCGCAGGTAGCTCATGCGCTGCCCGTCTCCGTTGAGTTGGCGAAAGCGGGTATAAACGCGCTCAGCCGTTTCGCGATACCGGCGGTGCCGCCGCTCGCTGGCCGACTGCCGGCGAAAACGCCAGAGCAGAAAGATAATCACGGCCAGCAGGACCGGATTTGCCATCAGCAGTGCAGCGACGTAAGGAGCTGATATCACTGCTTTACCTCCTGAGACAGGCCGCTGTCCGTAATAAGTATGGGGTAATGGGTCAGCTGCAGGCGGCGGGCAAGTTCAGAGCCCGATGAGGGGGCCAGCTGAAGACCGGGCGCGAGACCGCGCAGAGATTCCAGCGATGCCATGCTTTCAACGTTCACAACGAGGCCGGCTGCATTTCTGGCCGAAAGCTGTTGTGCGTTCTGCTGCAGCCACTGCCGTGAATAGCTGTCATCGCCAATGATAAACAGCGCTCCGATGCCCGGCAGCTGCAGCGCCCGGGAGGGCACGTTTCCGGGGGAAAGTTCTGGTGTAATAACGGGCAGCATGGCCGCTTCCCCGTGTTCAGGAGCTGCAGCAGGCGCAGGCGGTGTATCCTGGCGGTTTACGGCCTCGAAAATAGCCTGCGTGCTCTGTCCGCCCAGGTCTGCAATGACGTTGAGCTCTGCCAGCGCGGCAGGCGAAAAGGCGATAAATGCGGTAACGATGAGGTTTTTCAGTTTCATGATCACTGACTCCGTGGATCTATCCAGACGAGGCCGTTATCCGGCACCGATGCGGACGCTGTCTGTTCAACTGCGGTAGCCGCCGGCAGATGCGGCGAGGACTGGAGCATGGCGAGCTTGCTTTTAACGAAAGCGCGATAGCGGGCAGCGGGTGCGCCGCCTGCGGGATGGTGATAACAACCGGCTGCATCGAGCCAGCTTCCGGGTTTCCGGTCCCAGCACTCGCGCAGGATGGCGGCAGCGGCATTGAGATTCACGTAAGGATCCAGCGCCTCCCAAGTTGACGTAAAACGCTGGCCGTTCCAGCCGAGATTAACCTGGGCGATACCGACATCGATGCGCTTCAGTGAGTTCGTTTTCATGAATACCTGCAGCGCCTGCCAGGCTTCAAGACGGGTTTTATAGCGATAGCCCTTGCCCGCGACGTTGAGGGTCCACGGCCACGGGCGTTCGCCCTGCGGCAGCCTGCGCGATGATTCCTGCAGGCTGACGGAGTAGAGCGATTCCGGCGGCACGCTGTGAGCCTGCGCCACGCGCACGTATCCTTCCGGAACGGTCTGTTTGCCCCCGGCAAATGTGGTATGTGAAAGCAGCAGCAGCGCCGCTCCGGTCAGAATGCGGCGAGTTGCCATCCGTCTTCCCCCTGCTGCAGAACCACCGGCATGATGCCGTTACCGAACCGCATCCAGCGACCGCCGTCGTGATTCAGTGTGATCTGACGGCTGCGCACCCTGTCCAGCGGGATGTGATGGTCTTTTGCCCAGCCGCGAAGTTTCCCGTCATCGCCCTGGCTGTCTACAAGGTAGATATCAACCGGCCTGTTATCGGCTAATACCGCTGCCAGCCGGGCGTCACACTGCCCGCAGCCCGCTGACTTAACGAACAGTGCCAGCCGCCCTCCTGTGTCGTGCGCAATGCCGGCTGCGTTGCCCATATTTACCGCAAGCGTTTCCGGATAGAGCCGCTTCCATGCGGCAGTGACTTCGCGCTGGAAATCCAGCTCTTTTTGCGTACGCGCAAACTCTTCCTTTACCCACTTCTCCGCATACTGACGACGCTCAGCCTGGCTCCGCGCCTCGATACCCAGCGTTGACAACGGATCCAGACCCGGTGACTGAATGCCGCGCGGACCGTTCATCAGCGACTGATAGCGCTGATAATCGTCCTGACTCAGCCCCCATTGACCGGCTTGCTGCTTCAGATCCTGCACGCTGCTTTGCTGCACGCTCTGCGCCGGCGCATCCACCGGTTCGCCCCTGAAATTCTGAACCTGAATGCTGGCCTGCGCAGAGCAGCAGAGCATAATCGCTGCAAGACTGGCTATTTTTAGCTTCATATCGCCTCCGTTAGCGAACGTTGATAGTCGTTAAGCGTCCGTTTACGCGAAATTGCGCCTGCCCATAGCTGGCGTGAATAAGTGTCCAGCCATTAACGGTCTGGCCTTCGCCGATCAGGCGGATTTCAGCCAGCGAGCTGAATCCCGACGGTGCGATGGCCGCAAACGACTCCGTGCCCCGCTTTTCAACGCCGGTCAGTACAAATGGCGCTTTGTGGGCCACGATGTTTACTGCCCGGTGCGGCTTAGCGGGTGCCGGCTTTTTTACAGGCGCTGCCGCTTTGGGTTCAGCTGTGTCCTGCTGGGCTTTCTGAGGCGGGTTCTGTAGTGTGGTAACTGACTGTTCCAGTGCAGCCTGACGGCTCTGCAGTGCAGTCTGCGAATCGTTCAGCTCATCGATCGAATGGCGAACCTGAGCGACTGCTTCAGATAAGCCTTTGGCAGACCAGGCTTCGAGAGATTTACGGACCGCATCGAGCTGAACCTGCTGCCTTTTTATCGCCTCAGCCTGCATGTTGATGTTTGCCTGGAGAGGTTCCAGATCGGTTTTAGCCAGCGCCTGGGTGTAAACCACGTTTTGCTGCTTTTCGACGTAGCTGAGACGGTTTTCCTGCGACACGCCGACGCGAAGAGATACGAAGGCGAGCCCCAGCGCGGCAATGGAAAGCGTGGTCAGTCCTATAGTCGGCAGCCGGCGTTTTACGGCGCTGAACCTGCCGCCAGATGACGGAACACCGTCATCTGCATTTTTGTGAGGGAAGGACGTTTCTGTTGTCATTTTGTCAGCCACCCTCCGTGAGCAGACTGGGCCTGAATGGGACGAGGGGCGCTCATCTGAGAGGAACTGGCAGAAGATGGAGTGCCTGCAGCCGGTGCGTAGGCGCTGACAGGACGCGGCGGCAGCTGTGTCACGGGCAACTGATAACCGGCACGCAGGCTGTGACAGACCACACGCTGTACGTCATCAACTTCAAGCTCCCATGCCGGGCCCGCCAGTACCTGCAGCGCGGTGCGAAGGCGCATAGGACCGAGCTGGAACTGGACTGCCGGCAGCGGCTGACGGTATAACACGCCGTTAGCCGGACCGGTCTGACAAAGCGAATAGCCGGACTGCTTCAGGGCATAGCGCATGGCGTCAGCCACGGTTGGCTGCACTGAGGAGGGGATGCGGACGTCAATAATCTGGGAGAGGGGGTCGCGCTGCACGGCCTGCGGATCCGTGCTGACCAGCAAGTAGCGATCGTAGCGGACCACTTCCGGCGTCCGCGCATAAATATCATCAGCGGATGCCTGGATATTGCGGGATACGCTGACCGGAGCAACCGGTTCAGCAGGTGATCGCTCTTGCAGCTTCTGGGGCTGCTGAACGCATCCCGCCAGCAGTGCAAGCGGTAAAGCGGCAAAGACGGCGTTTAATTTCATCTGAAAAGTTCCTGTACAGTGATAATCAGCCTCACTGTGAAGAACCTTTCAAATGGGTTAAATTCTAAACTCTATTTGTGATTTTAAAATTTTAATCATGAATAACTGAACGGAGCTTCATCATTAGCCATTT
>NZ_PJZH01000003.1 GCF_002858715.1 Chimaeribacter coloradensis
CGCCTCGCTGACCCGCCACTGGCGGTTGGCGTCGCGGGTGTAGAAGTAGGCGGCGAGGCCGAATTCGCTGTCGTTGGCGTAGCGCACCGCCTCCTCTTCCGTATCAAACGGGATCAGCGCCGCCAGCGGGCCGAAGGTCTCCTCATGGGCGACGCGCATGGAAGGCGTCACGCCGGTGAGGATGGTCGGCTGGAAGAAGGTGCCGCCCAGGGCGTGCAGGTTACCGCCGGTCACCAGCGTCGCCCCCTGTTGGCAGGCGTCATCGATATGCTGCTGCACCTTGGCGACGGCGGCGTCGTCAATCAGCGGCCCCTGCTGGCTTGCGGCGTCCCGGCCGTCCCCGACCTGCAACTGCGCCACGGCGTCGGTGAGGTGGCGCACAATCTCCGGGTAAATACCGCGCTGCACATAGATGCGGTTGGCGCAGACGCAGGTCTGCCCGCTGTTGCGGAACTTGCTCGCCATGATGCCCTGCACCGCGGCCACCGGGTCGGCGTCGTCGAACACCAGGAACGGTGCGTTGCCGCCCAGCTCCAGCGAGAGCTTTTTAATCGTCGGCGCGCACTGTGCCATCAGCAGGCGGCCCACTTCCGTGGAGCCGGTAAAGCTCAGTTTGCGGATGACCGGGCTGGCGCAGAGCGTCTTGCCGACGGCCACCGCATCGCCCTGCACATGGATCAGCAGGTCATCCGGCAGCCCGGCGCGGCGCGCCAGGTTCTCCAGCGCGAAGGCGGTGAGCGGCGTCTGTTCCGCCGGTTTGACGATCATCGCGCAGCCCGCGGCCAGCGCCGGGGCGGCTTTGCGGGTGATCATCGCCGCCGGGAAGTTCCACGGGGTGATGGCGGCGCAGACGCCCACCGGCTGCTTGAGTACCAGAATGCGCTGGTGCGTCTGCGGCGGGGTAATCACGTCACCCTGCACCCGGCGCGCCTCTTCGGCAAACCAGCGGATAAAGGAGGCGGCATAGGTAATCTCGCCGCGCGCCTCGGCCAGCGGTTTGCCCTGCTCAGCCGTCAGGATCGCCGCCAGCGCGTCGCGCTCGGCCAGAATCGCCTGATACCAGGCGAGCAGGGTGTCAGCACGCGCCAGCGCGGTCTGCGCTTTCCACGCCTGTTGGGCCTGTGCGGCGCGCTGGATGGCGGCCTCCACGTCGGCGGCGTCCTGCTGTTTGACCCACGCCAGCACAGTGCCGCGCGACGGGTCAGTGACTTCAATAAACCCGGCCGGGGCGGGCTGGTTGGCTTCCGGCTGGCGAACCAGCGGGTGGTCGAGTAACGGATGCAATGCGATCATCGGGGGCCTCAACGTACGGTCAGGGAGTGGCTGAGAATATCCATCGCCTGCTGGAACTGGGCGTCCGGGATGGTCAGCGGGTAGAGGAAACGGATCACGTTGCCGTGCTGGCCGCAGGAGAGCAGCAGCAGCCCGGCGTCCATCGCCCGCTGCTGGACGGCGGCGCACAGCGCCTTGTCCGGCGCGCCGGTGGCCGGGTCGCAGAACTCCACCGCAATCATCGAGCCGAGGCCGCGGATGTCGGCAATCGCCGGGTTCTGCTGCTGCGCCAGGCCCAGCACTTCGCGCAGGTGCTGGCCGAGGTGTTCGGCGCGCTCACAGAGGTTCTCCTCCTGGATCACATCCAGCACCGCATGGGCGGAAGCGATCGCCAGCGGGTTACCGGCGTAGGTGCCGCCCAGCCCGCCGGGGGCCGGGGCGTCCATCACTTCGGCACGGCCGCAGACGCCGGAAAGCGGCAGGCCGCCCGCCAGGCTTTTCGCCATGGTGATCAGATCCGCTTTCACCTCCGGGAAGTGCTCCATCGCGAAGAGTTTGCCGGTGCGGGCGAAGCCGCTCTGTACCTCATCGGCGATCAGCAGGATGCCGTGCTGGTCGCACAGGACGCGCAGTTCACGCAGGAACGCGGCCGGCACCGGGCGGAAACCGCCTTCGCCCTGAACCGGCTCGAGGATAATCGCCGCCACCTGATCGGGCGCGATGTCACAGCTGAAAAGCTGGTCGATGCTCGCCAGCGCCTCTTCCACGCTTACGCCGTGCTGCTCGCTCGGGAAGCGGGCGTGGAACACCGACGGCGGCATCGGGCCGAAATCACGTTTGTAGGGGGCCACTTTGCCGGTCATCGCCATGGTCATCATGGTGCGGCCGTGGAAAGCGGCGGTGAAAGCGATCACCCCTGGGCGGCCGGTGTGGGCGCGGGCAATTTTCACCGCGTTTTCCACCGCTTCCGCGCCGGTGGTGAAGAAGGTGGTTTTCGCCGGGCCGCTGATCGGGGCCAGCGCGTTGATGCGCTCCGCCAGGGCGACGTAACTCTCATAAGGCACCACCTGATAGGCGGTGTGGGTGAAGGCGTTGAGCTGCTTTTCGACGGCTGAGATGATTTTCGGGTGGCGGTGGCCGGTGTTCAGCACCGCGATGCCTGCCGCGAAGTCGATCCACTGATTGCCCTCTTCATCCCACAGGGTGGCGTTCTCAGCACGGTTTACAAAAAAGTTACACATGACACCGACGCCACGCGGGGTAGCGGCGGCTTTTCTGTCATTAAGTTGCTGATGTTTCATGGCATTCTCCAGGGGCGGGCAGGGCCGCCGAAATAACGTGCATCAATGTTGTTAATTAGTAGCAGGGTCTATTAACATCAGGCGAGAGCCACTTAACGAAAACGGAGAGGGCCAATTGCGATCTTTACACGCGGATCTGCTTTTACAGCGTTTGCAGCTCACCACCGGCGGCCAGCTGCGGTTACGGGTCTGCCAGTGCCTGCGCACGGCGATTGCCGACGGCAGCATCCCGCCCGGCAGCCGCCTGCCCGCCACGCGGGATCTGGCGCGGGAGCTGGGGGTGTCACGCAACACCGTGCTCTACGCCTACGAGCAGTTGCAGGCGGAGGGCTATTTGCAGGCGAAAACCGGCAGCGGTACCTCGGTGGCGGAGATCCTGCCCGACAGCTACCTTATGGCCACCACCGGCCAGCCCGGCAGGCCGCACCGCTATGTGGAGGAGATGGAGCTGTCGCGGCGCGGCAGCAAACTCATGGGCTACGCCAACGCCTCGCCGCACCAGTGGGGCGCGTTTGTGCCCGGCGTGCCGGATGTGCGCGAGTTCCCGCACGCGCTGTTCAGTTCGATCCAGCGGCGCATCAACCGCGACCCGCTGCACCACCACCTCACCTATAGCCACCAGGGCGGCAGCTATGAGCTGCAACAGGAGTTGGTGGAGTACCTGCGCGTGACGCGATCGGTGCAGTGCGAGGTGGATCAGATCCTGATCACCGAAGGCACCCACCAGGGGATCGACCTGATCGCCAAAATGCTTTGCGATCCAGGGGATCGCGTCTGGTTCGAGGAGCCGGGCTACTGGGGGGCGCGCAATATCCTGCGCATCAACGGCGCGGACATTCTGCCGGTGCGGGTAGACCAGCACGGCATGGTGCCGCTGGCGGGCGGCAAGGGGCCGCCGCCGAAGCTGATTTTCGTCACGCCGTCGCACCAGTACCCGCTGGGCGCGGTGATGAGCCTGCCGCGCCGCAAGCAGCTTCTGGCGCTGGCGCGGGAGCAGGGGAGCTGGATCATCGAGGATGACTACGACAGCGAATTCCGCTTCGCCGGCAACCCGATCCCGGCGTTGCAGGGGCTGGAGCCGGACGCGCCGGTGATCTACCTCGGCACCTTCAGCAAAACCCTCTACCCGGCGTTGCGCATCGGCTACATGGTGTTGCCGAAACCGCTGGCGGCGGCGATGAAGCTGGCCTGTGCCGAGCTTTACCGCGGCGGCCATTTCCTGATCCAGACCGCGCTGGCGCAGTTTATGCGCGAAGGGCACTACAACGCCCACATCCGCCGGATGCGCCTGCTCTACGGCCGCCGCCGCGCTTACCTGGTGTCGCTGATTACCCGCTACCTCGGCCCGGAGTTTCTGCACGCCTATGACCATGACGCCGGGCTGCATCTGGTGCTGGTGCTGCCGAAAGGGTGTGACGACGTGAAAATCGCCGCCCATGCGCTGCGGCGCGGCGTCAGCGTGCGGCCGCTGTCGCAATATTTTATGCACCGCCAGTCGATGCGCGGGCTGCTGCTGGGCTTCGCCTGTGTGGAGGAGAGCGCGATGCTGCCGGCGTTTAACGTGCTGCGGGAGAGTTTGATCAGGGCCGGGCTGTGTCCGGCGGAGCCACATCCGGCTAATGTATTATCCTCAGGCTGAACAGGGGAGGCGGGCGTGCAGGGCGTTCCAGAGCAATTTGAGTACGAGACCGACCGGGCGCAGTTCCGGCAGCTTTCCGGCGTGGAGGGCGTCGAGCTGTACCGGGCGCATATCAGCCGCCATGTGTTTGAGCCGCATACCCACGAGGCGTTCGGCATCGGCACCATTGAGGCGGGGGCGGAGCGTTTCCGTTACCGCGGTGCGCAACATGTGGCGGGGCCTGGCTCACTGGTGCTGATGAACCCGGACGAACTGCACACCGGCCAGGCGGAAACCGAGGAGGGCTGGCGTTACCGGATGATCTACCTCGACCCGGCCCGGCTGGCGGCGATCGCCGGTGAGCCGGGCTGGTGGTTCAGTAACGAGGCGGTGCGCCGCGATCCGCACACCGCGCAACAGCTGGGCATGACGCTGGCGGCGCTCTGGCAGGCGGAAGATACCTTAACGGCGGACGGCCTGCTGCTGTCGCTGGTGGATCTGCTGCGGCCGCACGCCCGCAGGCCGTTGCCCGCGCGCCCGGATGCACCGCACCGGTTTGACCGGGTAAAAGCCTGCCTGCATGCCCGTTTCGCCGACCCCCTGACGCTGGCGGAGCTGGCGGCGGAGGCGGGGCTCAGCCCTTACCACTTCCAGCGCCAGTTCAAGGCGCATTTCCACGTCACGCCGCACCAGATGCTGATGGCGATCCGCCTCTACCGCGCCAAGCTGCTGCTGGCCGCCGGCGTCAGCGCCGCGCAGGTGGCCGCCGACGTCGGCCTCACCGACCAGGCGCACCTGACCCGCGCCTTCGCCAACCGCTACGGCGTAACCCCGGTGCGTTACCAGCGGGCGGTGGCGCAACGCTGAGGCCGTTGCGCACGCCGGTCGCATTGCGCAAGCTGGTACAATACCGGCCGCGCCGCCTGCGCTAAGGTCACGGTTTTCACGCGGGAGCAGTGGTTTATTATGATGGCAGGTGTCCTTTTTGCCCTGGCCGCAGGGCTGATGTGGGGGCTGATCTTTGTCGGCCCGCTGGTGGTGCCGGAGTACCCGGCGATGTTGCAGTCGGCCGGGCGCTACGTCGCCTTCGGGCTGATTGCGCTGCCGCTGGCGTGGTTTGACCGCCGCCGGTTGCGGCAACTGACGCGCGGCGACTGGGTGGAGGCGTGCAAACTCAGCGCGGTGGGGAACCTGCTCTACTACGTCTGCCTGGCGGGGGCGATCCAGCGCACCGGCGCACCCATCTCCACCATGATCATCGGCACCCTGCCGGTGGTGATCGCTGTCTCCGCCAACCTGTTTTACGGGCGGCATGAGGGGCGGCTGGCGTGGCACCGGCTGCTGCCGTCACTGCTGCTGATCGGGGCCGGGCTGTGCCTGGTGAATATCGCGGAGTTGCGCAGCGGCGGCGGCCCCACCGACATCGGGCGTTACCTGAGCGGCATCGGGCTGGCGCTGGTGGCGCTGGTCTGCTGGACGTGGTACCCGTTGCGCAATGCGCGCTGGATGCGGTCACACCCGCAACACCGCGCCGGTACCTGGGCCACGGCGCAGGGGCTGGCGGTGCTGCCGATGGCGCTGGTGGCCTATGCGCTGGCCTGCGGGCAGATGGCACTGACCAACGGCCCGTTCCCGCTGCCGTTCGGCCCGCGGCCGGGGCTGTTTATCGCGCTGATGGCGGCAATTGGCCTCTTCTGCTCCTGGCTCGGTACGCTCTGCTGGAGTGAGGCGAGCCAGCGGCTGCCGACGGTGCTGGTCGGGCCGTTGATTGTGTTTGAGATCCTGGCCGGGCTGGCCTACACCTTCCTGCTGCGCCAGAGCTGGCCGCCAGTGCTGACGCTGTGCGGCATCGCCTGCCTGATGATTGGGGTCATCAGCGCCATGCGCATCAAGCCGGAACCGCTGCCGGCCTGATGCGCAAAAGGGGGGTTATTTGGCGGGGTGCTCAGCAAGCCAGCGCTGCATCCGTTCAATCTCCGGCTGCTGCGCCGCGATGATCTCCTGCGCCAGTTTGCGCATCGCCGGGTCTTTGCCATATTTCAGCTCGGTGTTCGCCATGTCGATCGCCCCCTGATGGTGGGCGATCATCCCTTGCGCAAAGGCGATGTCCGGGTCGCTGGATTTCACCGCCTGCATCATGTCGCCATGCATGGCATTCATGCCGTTCTCATACGCCTGTTGCGAGGCGGACGCCGTGCCGCTGTGGTCATTGTGTGCGGCAGGGGCGGCACAGGCAACCAGCGGGGCCAGCAGCAGGCCCGCGGCCCAGGCTCGGTAACTACGCATCTTCTCTTCCTCATGTGAATGGGTTCGCCCTTCAAGGTAAACCTTGCCCTAAGGGCAAGGTCAAGGGCGGCTCACTCTTTCTGTGCGGCGGTGACGTGCAGATCGTTATGCTCCAGCGTTACCGGCCGCCCCTCCTGTGCCGAACGGTAGATCGCCTCGATAAAGATCTGATCCTGCAACCCCTCTTCGCCGGGCGTGCGCGGTGCGCGGTCGTTGCGCACGCAGTCGGCAAAGTGTTCAATCTCCAGCACAAACTGCGGCCCGGCGCTGAGTTTGCGCTCCTCCAGCGATTGCGCCTCGCCCTTGCGTTGCGCCACCGTCAGCCGCTGGCCGCTGTAAGCGAAGGCGTTGTCGAGTTTGACCCAGCCGTTTTCCAGCCGCACCGTCATCTCTTTGCCCTCGTGGGCCCCGTAGCTGGTGACGCAGTGCGCAATCACCCCGGAGCGGAAGCGCAACACGAAGCTGATGGTCTCCTCCACCTCAGCGTAGCGCGGGTCGCCGGTGGGGTTGACGGCCTGGGCATAGACCTCGATCGGGTTCTCGGCCAGCATCATGCGCACGCCGTTCAGGCAGTAGAGGCCGATGTCCGGCAGCGCGCCGCCGCCCGCCAGCCCCGCTTTAAAGCGCCACTGGCCGTCCGGCCCCATCATCTGCACGTTGGTGGCCTCAATGATGCGCGGCCGCCCCAGCTCGCCGGACTGCACCAGCCGCGCCGCCTCTTTGTTGAAGGCATCGAACTGGCAGCGGTAGGCGATCATCAGCTTCACCCCGGCCTGTTGGCAGGCATCGATCATCTCCTGCGCCTCCCGGGAGGTGTTGGCCATCGGCTTTTCGCACAGCACATGCTTCCCGGCGGCGGCCGCCGCCAGCACATGGTCGCGGTGCAGGCCGTTAGGGGTGACGATGTAGACCGCCTCAATCTCCGGGTTGTCGGCCATTTTCTGCATCTCGTCATAGCCGTAGATGGCGTCACTGCGGATGCCGTACTGGGCGGCCACGGTTTCCGCTTTCTCCCGGTAACCGGAGACTAGCGCCACCGGCCGGGCATTTTTGCTGCGGTGCAGCGCCGGGAGGATCTGGTTCAGCGTCAGCCGCCCCAGCCCGACCACCGCGAACCCGACGCGCTGCTCAGGCGGCAGCGCCACCGGCGGTGACGGCTCCGGCGTGTCCGCCGCGCCTTTCCAGTTGGGAAAAGTCACCTGCTCGCCGTCAACGCGGCCGCTGTCGATGCCGGACGGCGGCAACGGCGCACCGGCCGCCGGTAACGCATGGCCGATGGCCGTCGCCGGGCCGCGGTTCTCATAAGGAAAAGCCTGGTCATCACTCATACTTCCTCCAGTAGGGCGGGGTAAGTAGAGACTATAGACTATGGAAAAGCGGCAACGGAGGCGGGAGGAAGGCGAGACAGGCCGGGGAGCCGCCCGGCCTGTTCAGGGCACGGGCGGTCATGGTTATTTGATGTCAGCGGTTTTTACATCCTCCAGCTCGGTGGCCGGAATGACGTGGCCGGGCCAGTCGCTGCTGATGCGGTCGCCGATCTGCGCCGGGGTCATCGGGCGGCCGAGCAGGAAGCCCTGGAGGGTGTCGCAGCCCAGGCGGCTGAGGAACGCCTGCTGTTCCACGGTCTCTACCCCTTCGGCCACCACTTTCAGGTTCAGCGTCTGGCCCAGTGCAATGATGGCGGAGACGATGCTGGCATCCTCGTTATTGGTGGTCAGCTCGTTGATAAATGCCCGGTCGATTTTCAGCTCACTGGCGGGCAGCCGTTTTAAATAGAGCAGGCTGGAGTAGCCGGTGCCGAAATCATCAATCGACGCCTTGACCCCCAGATCCGTCAGCTGGTCGAGAATCGCCACGCTGACGTCCGGGTTGAGCATCGCGGTGGTCTCCGTGACCTCCAGCGTGAGTTTTTCCGCCGGGATCTGGTGGCGGGTGATGATATCCACCACTTTCTCCACCAGGTCCGGCTGCTCGAACTGCAACGCCGACAGGTTCACCGCCACGCTCCACTCCTGATGCCCCTGGCGGTGCCACTCGCTGAGCTGGCGGCACGCCTCGTTCAGCACCCATTCGCCCATCGGCAGGATAAGCCCGGTCTTCTCCGCCAGCGGCAGGAACACCGCCGGGCTGAGCATCCCGCTGCCGGGGCGCTCCCAGCGCACCAGCGCCTCGAAGCCGGACACCGGGCCGGAGGGTGCGGTGAATTTCGGCTGGTAGTGCAGGCGTAGTTCGTTGCGCTCAATCGCCAGCCGCAGGTCGTGCATCAGTTGCAATTGCTCCTGCGCATTGGCGTTCATCGATTTCTGGAAGAAGCTGTGGCTGTTGCGGCCGGAATTTTTGGTATGGTACATCGCCGCATCGGCGTTCAGCATCAGCTCCCGCTCGGTGAGCCCGTCACTGGGGTAGACGGCGATGCCGATGCTGATGGAAACCAGCAGCTCGTAGCGCGACACATTGAACGGCTGCTCAATCAGCATCACCAGCTGGGCGGCCAGCGTCGCGGCGTCGGCCGGGTCCGTTATCTCCATCAGCACCACAAATTCGTCACCGCCGAGGCGCGCCAGCGTGTCCTGCGTGCGCAGGCTGCCCTGGATACGCTCGGTCACGGCGATCAGTAACTGGTCGCCGATGTGGTGGCCGTAGGCGTCGTTCACCGCTTTGAAGCCGTCGAGATCCATAAACAGCACCGCGAACAGGGTGCCTTCGTGCTCCCCTTTCTGCAACGCCTGCTGGATACGATCTTCCAGCAGCAGCCGGTTCGGCAGCTTGGTCAGGTTGTCATGCAGCGCGAGCTGCATCAGCTCGCGGTTGGCCTGCTCCAGGGACTGCGCCAGGATCGCCGTGCGCGCCTGGAGGCGGGCGTCCAGCACCGACACCACCAGGGTGATCGCCAGCACCGCCAGCGTAAACACAATCACCACCACCGCCAGCCAGTTGGTGTTCACCCCGCCGTGGTGGGCCATGCCCGCCATGCTGCCCATCATGTGGAAGTTGGCGGCCGTCATGCCGGTGTAGTGCATCCCGACAATCGCCACGCCCATGATGATCGCCGCCAGCGCGCGCAGCAGCTTGACGTTGTTGACCTGGGTACGCAGCCGGAAGGCCATCCACAGCGCGCCTGCCGAGGCGAGCACCGCAATCACCACCGAGAGCAGCACCCAACGCAGGTCGTAGCTCATGCCCGGCATTACGCTCATCGCCGCCATGCCGGTGTAGTGCATCCCGGCGATGCCGCCGCCCATAATCAGTGAACCGGCCACCAGCCGCGGCAGGGAGAGGGCGGCGGCGGTGACAAACCAGAGGGCGAAGATCGACGAGGCGATGGCGATCAGCATCGACAAACCGGTGATCAGCGGGTCATAACTGATGGAAACCGGCAGGCTGAAGGCCAGCATGCCGATGAAATGCATCGACCAGATGCCGATGCCCATCGCCACAGAACCGCCGCCGAGCCACCAGCGGGCGGCGGCGCGGTCAGTGGTGGCGACGCGCCCCACCATGTCGAGGGCGGTATAGGACGCAAGAATAGCCACGATGAATGAGAACAGCACCAAAACATCGTTGTAACTGCTGGCAAGCATGACTTGCTCTCCAAATAACAGGGTAAGGGCAACCCTGCCCCGTTATTGCGTTGCAATGTCGGTCAGGCGATCGCCGGGAAGAATAAACATCACATCACCTTAACCATCAGGGTGTGGGCCGCGTCGTGGGGCAAAATTTTGGTTAAGTTTAATTATGTGATATTTCAAAACAGTACAGCGATATTAGCGACTTTTTCACCAACGTTAAACCAGCGTATCCGCGGTATTGCTAAACGTAACGAAAGTATAAAGTAAAAACAGTATTTATCATTAATAGGCCAAGTTTAGATGATTTTACTCGGTTGATTTGGCTTTAACCGCGATCGCCGGCGCGGGAAAGAGGCAGGGAAGGGGGGCCGGATTGACCGGGGCAGAATCAACTATAGTTACCGCTGGCCCCGTGTAATGACCCAGGAGACAGGCATGATCACCCTTCACCACCTCAATAACTCCCGTTCGCAGCGTATTTTGTGGATGCTGGAGGAGCTGGCGGTGCCCTACCAGATTGAGCGCTACCAGCGCGACCCAGACACCATGCTGGCCCCGGAGGCGCTGAAGAAGGTTCACCCGCTGGGGAAGTCCCCGGTGCTCACCGACAATGACCTGACGCTGGCGGAGTCCGGCGCGATCATTGAATACCTGCAAGAGACTTACGACGCACAGGGGCTGCTGAAACCTACCGATCACTTCGCGCGCCAGAGCTACCGCTACTGGTTGCACTATGCCGAAGGCTCGCTGATGCCGCTGCTGGTGATGAAACTGATCTTCAGCCGCCTGGGCAAGCCGCCGGTGCCGCTGCTGGCGCGGCCGATTGCCGGGGCGATTGGCAAAGGGGTGCAGAAGGCGTACCTGGACAAGCAGCTCGCCACCCACCGGGCTTACCTGGAGCAGCATCTGGCAGAGAACGCCTGGTTTGCCGGGGCGGATTTCAGCGCCGCCGATATTCAGATGAGTTTCCCGGTCGAGGGGCTGAACGCGCGGGGTGGGTTGTCCGGCTGCCCGCATCTCAGCGACTGGCTGAAGAAGGTGCAGGCGCGGCCCGCGTACCAGCAGGCGCTGAAACAGGGCGGGCCTTACCAGATCGCTGGCTGAACGGCGGAGAGCACGGGCCGGGCGGCCGCGTGGTTAACGCAGGCTGTCGTGACTGCGTTGTTTGATTAATACATTCTTTTACCGGCACCGACAAAATCCTGCCCCAGTGCGTGCAGCACGCGATGCAGCCAGGCGAAACGCGTGGCCGGTTTCGCAGGCGCTGGGGTGCGGGTGGTCTGGCCGGACGTCAGCGTCAGGGACAATTTCATGTTTCCTCCAGAGGTCAGGAAGTGCGGTAAACGTCAGGGGCATTGGGCGGCCCCGCAGTAAAGTGTGATGTGTATCACATGAAAATCCTACGCTTAACAATTCATCAGATCAATGGTTTTGTGATGAACATCACAAAAATATTGAAACCCTGTTTTATCCGGCAGGGCAGTGCCGCAGGCAGGCGTGTTGCGCAACAGATGCAGGAAATCTCCGCGCTTTCCGCTTTTTTTCTCACCGGCGAGCGATGTGATCCAGCCCGCAATTTCACCATTGCCGCTTAAATACGCAAACAACGCGAAAATGTCGCGATTCAGAGTTGAAAAAGCCCGCTGGCTCGCTGGATAATCGTTTGCCTTTTATTGTTCGCCCATTTTAATAACGTCTGGCGGGTACAAAGTTAATCGTTTGCCTTGTTTTCTGGCCTCCCTTTCAGAAAACGCGGTGCCAGGGAAGTAAACGCACGACGCCTTAACGGCATGAGGCCGTAACCACACCACGCACCGACATTCCAGGATCATTTTCAGAGGACATCAGCATGTCTAGCCATAACACCCAAGCGGGCGGCACCGTTCAGCCGACCGGCCCGCTGGATGCATTTTTCAAAATCAGCGCGCGCGGCAGCTCCGTGCGGCAAGAGGTTGTCGCCGGGCTGACCACCTTCCTGGCGATGGTTTACTCCGTCATTGTGGTGCCGGGCATGTTGGGCAAAGCGGGCTTCCCGCCGGCGGCGGTGTTCGTCGGCACCTGTCTGGTGGCGGGCATCGGCTCGCTGCTGATGGGGCTGTGGGCCAATCTGCCGCTGGCGATCGGCTGCGCCATCTCGCTGACCGCCTTCACCGCGTTCAGCCTGGTGCTCGGCCAGCACATCAGCGTGCCGGTGGCGCTGGGCGCGGTGTTCCTGATGGGGCTGCTGTTTACCCTGATCTCCGTGACCGGCATCCGCGCCTGGATTTTGCGCAACCTGCCGATGGGCGTGGCGCACGGTACCGGCATCGGCATCGGCCTGTTCCTGCTGCTGATTGCCGCCAACGGCGTCGGGCTGGTGGTGAAAAACCCGATTGACGGCCTGCCGGTGGCGCTGGGGGACTTCACCTCGTTCCCGGTGCTGATGACCTTGCTGGGCCTGGCCGCCACCATCGGGCTGGAGAAGCGCCGCGTGCCGGGCGGCATCCTGCTGGTGATTGTGGCGCTGTCGGTGATCGGGCTGATTTTCGACCCGGCGGTGAAATACCAGGGTCTGTTTGCGATGCCTTCCCTGACCGATGCCAACGGCCACTCCTCGATGTTCAGCCTCGACATCATGGGCGCGTTGCAGCCGGTGGTGCTGCCGAGCGTGCTGGCACTGGTAATGACGGCGGTATTTGACGCCACCGGCACCATCCGCGCGGTGGCCGGGCAGGCGAACCTGCTGGACAAGCAGGGCCAGATCATCAACGGCGGCAAAGCGCTGACCTCCGACTCCGTGAGCAGCATGGTGGCCGGGCTGGTGGGCGTTGCCCCGGCGGCGGTCTACATTGAATCTGCGGCCGGTACGGCTGCCGGCGGCAAAACCGGCCTCACGGCCACGGTGGTCGGTGTGCTGTTCCTGCTGATCCTGTTCCTGTCGCCGCTCTCCTACCTGGTGCCGGGCTACGCCACCGCCCCGGCGCTGATGTACGTCGGCCTGCTGATGCTGAGCAACGTCACCAAGCTGGACTTCACCGACTTTGTGGATGCGATGTCCGGCTTGCTCTGCGCGGTGTTTATCGTGCTGACCTGCAACATCGTCACCGGCATCATGCTCGGCTTCGGCGCGCTGGTGATTGGCCGGGTGATTGCCGGGGAATGGCGCAAGCTCAACGCCGGGACGGTGATCATCGCCGTCGCGCTGGCGGCGTTCTACGCCGGCGGCTGGGCGATCTGACGCGGCCACGGTGAGCAGGGGAGCCGGGCGGCTCCCCTTTTTTATGCCTGTGAATTCCCCTGCGGCGGCACATTCGCCCAAAGCGCACGCCTGGGTTTAACAGCCCGGCGGTTCTGGTCTACTATCACCCCTGCGAATGCCGGGCCGCCCGCGCCCGGCTGAAACTGATAATGATGACAAGAGCCCAAGGAACGCATGGAAATCTTTTTTACCATCCTCATTTTGATCCTGGTGGTGTCACTCTCGGGTGTCGTGACCAGAATGTTACCCTTCCAAATCCCTCTCCCCCTGATGCAGATCGCCGTCGGTGCCTTACTGGCCTGGCCCAATTTCGGCCTGCATGTCGACTTTGACCCGGAACTGTTCCTGGTGCTGTTTATCCCGCCGCTGCTGTTTGCCGACGGCTGGAAAACCCCGATGCGCGAGTTCCTGCACCACGGCCGCGAGGTGCTGGGGCTGGCGCTGATGCTGGTGCTGCTCACGGTGGTCGGCATCGGCTACCTGATCTACCTGATGGTGCCGAACATCCCGCTGGTGGCGGCGTTTGCGCTGGCGGCGGTGCTGTCGCCCACCGATGCGGTGGCGCTCTCCGGCATCGTCGGCAAGGGGCGCATCCCCAAATCGATCATGGGTGTGCTGGAGGGTGAGGCGCTGATGAATGACGCCTCCGGCCTGGTGTCACTGAAGTTCGCGATTGCGGTGGCGATGGGCACCATGGTGTTCACCGTCTCCGGTGCGACGGTGGAGTTCCTCAAGGTGGCGATAGGCGGCCTGCTGGCCGGGGTCGCGGTGACCTGGCTCTACAGTAAGTCGCTGCGCATCATGAGCCGCTGGAGCGGGGATGACCCGGCCACCCAGACGGTGTTCCTGCTGCTGCTGCCGTTCGCCTCTTACCTGATCGCCGAGCATATCGGTGTCTCCGGCATCCTGGCCGCCGTGGCCGCGGGGATGACCATCAGCCAGTCCGGCGTGATCCGCAATGCGCCGCTGGCGATGCGGCTGCGCGCCAACGGCGTCTGGTCGATGCTGGAGTTCGTGTTCAACGGCATGGTGTTCATCATGCTCGGCCTGCAGCTGCCGGGCATTCTGGAGACCTCGATCCTGATGGTCGAGAACGACCCGACCATCCCGACCTGGCAGCTCTTCGCCGATGTAGCGCTGATCTACCTGGCGCTGCTGATGCTGCGTTTTGTCTGGCTCTGGTCGATGAAAAAGCTCAGCAACCGCCTGCTGAAGAAGCGCCCGCTGATGTTCGGCAGCTACAGCACCCGCGAGCTGTGGGTGGCGTCCTTTGCCGGGGTGCGCGGGGCGATCACGCTGGCCGGTGTGCTCTCTATCCCGCTGTTCCTGCCGGATGGCGAAGCCTTCCCGTCACGTTACCAGCTGGTGTTCCTGGCCGCGGGGGTGATCCTCTTCTCGCTGATCGCCGGGGTGATTGCACTGCCGTTCCTGCTGCGCGGGGTGAAAACGGTGGATAAATCGGCCTATAAGCAGGAAGAGCACATGGCGCGCGCCGTGGCCGCCGAAGTGGCGATTGAGAGCCTGCACAAGATGGAGGAGCGCATCGCCGCCGATGCCGAAGAGAACATCGACGAGCAGACGGTGCGCGAGGTCAGCTCGCGGGTGATCGGCAACCTGCGCCGCCGCACCTACAACAAAGACGATATGGAAAGCATGCTGGTGGTGGAGAACCTCGAGCGCCGCTTCCGCCTCAGCGCCCTGCGTGCTGAGCGCGCCGAGCTTTACCACCTGCGCGCCACCCAGCGCATCAGCAACGAGACGCTGCAAAAACTGCTGCACGACCTCGACCTGCTGGAAGCGCTGCTGGTGGAAAAAGAGGTGTGACCCACGCGGCGCGGCGACCCGGCCGCGCCCGTTACTGACCCAGCGCCACGCGGGCCGCGTGGCGCGTGGCGTAGTTCACCGTCTCCCCCTCAATCACTCTCCCCTGCAATAACAGATGGCACACCGGCGCCTGCGGCCGGTTCAGCCGGTATTGCAGCAGGTGTACCGCCTCACTCCCCAGCTCACGGCAGGGCACCGCAATGCCGGTAACCGCCATGCCCGGGCCGTTTTCCAGGTGCCAGCGGAAATCGGTGGTGATCAGCGACATATCCTCCGGCACGCGCAACCGGCGGCGCGCCAGCACCCGCAACACGCCTGAGGCCATGCCCATGCAGCCGGGGAAAATCACCTCCGGCCAGCATGACACCGGGTGTGACGCCAGCCACGCCTCCAGCGCCTGTTCCGCCTCTTCTGCTGAAAAGCCCTCGGTGACAATCAGATCCTGTTGCGCATCAAAGGGCACATGGAAATGACGGTAGGCCTCCTGGATGCCGTGCAGCCGGGTGTAGAGGGTGTTGCGGCGCAGGCAGCTCAGGGAGAGGATGCGCCGGTGGCCGCGCCCGAAGACGTGGCGCACCGCGTTAAAGCCGATGGCGTAGTGGTCAGGCGAGATGGCGTCGAGGGCCATGTCGCGGTCCGTGGTATTGATCAGCACGCAGGGTTTATTCAGCGCCGCGGCCAGCCTGAAGATGGCGGCGTCATCGGTGCCGATGATGATTACCGCGTTGATCTGCTTGTTGCCCGCTTTGTCGAGAAAGGCTTCGATGTCCGCATGTTGCTCCTCCAGCCCGCAATAGCTGAGGCAGACGTTGTGCGCCGCCAGCGCCTCGGCGATGCCGCGCGTCACCTCGCGGTAGAAGAGGTCGCCACGCGGGTTGAAGGTGCGGCCCGGCGCAAACACCGCCACGTTGCCGAGCAGCAGCCGCCCGCCGGCCAGCGCATCCAGCACGCCGAGCTGGCGTGCGCAACGGAGGATCAGCTCGCGCGCCCGCTCGCTGGTGTAGGCTTTCCCCGCCAGCACGCGCGACACGGTGCTGACGGAGTAGCCCGTCAGGGCGGAAATTTTATCCATCTGTAGCTTGCCCGGCATAGGCGTGACCCCGCTCGCAATAAATTTCTGCAACTATTCTCAGAGAGAGTCTGCTGATTTATCAACCAAATCCCGGCCACCGGGCGGCCGGGATTCTGACCCTGGGATTCCTCTCACACATTCCGTTTGTGGCGCTTGCCCGGCTTCATTATGTTCCCGCTATCCCTTCACACAGTGGAATACAGGTGAGTTATGGAGAAGCTACGTTTCGGCATTATCGGCATCGGCAATATCGGCACGGTGCACGCCCGCTATCTGCTGGAGGGCGTCGTCCGCGATGCCTGCCTGGCCGCCGTCTGTGATAACGACCCGGCGAAACACCCGGCGATCCGGCAATTCGTGGGCGACGGCCTGCCATTGTTTAACGAGGCGGAGGCGATGCTCAGCAGCGGGCTGATCGACGCGGTGATCGTCGCCACGCCCCATTACGACCACCCGCGGCTGTCGATGCTCGCCATGCGCCACGGCATCCATACGCTGTGCGAGAAACCGGCCGGGGTCTATACCGCGCAGGTACAGGAGATGAACGCCTGCGCGCGCGAATGTGATGTGGTGTTCGGCATCATGTACAACCAGCGGCCCAACCCGCTCTACCAGAAAGTAAAAGCGCTGATTGCGCAGGGCGAGCTGGGCGAGATCCGCCGTTCTAACTGGATCATCACCAACTGGTACCGTTCGCAAAGCTACTACGACGCCGGGGGCTGGCGCGCCACCTGGAAAGGCGAGGGCGGCGGGGTGCTGCTCAACCAGGACCCGCACCAGCTCGACCTCTGGCAGTGGCTGGTGGGGATGCCGGTGCGGCTGCGCGCCTTCTGCCAGTTCGGCAAGTACCGGCAGATCGAGGTGGAGGATGAGGTCACCGCTTACGCCGAATACGCCAACGGCGCGACCGGGGTGTTTATCACCACCGTGGCGGAAACGCCCGGCACCAACCGGCTGGAGATCATCGGCGACCGCGGCAAAGTGGTGGTGGAGGAGGGGCGGCTGCGCTACTGGCGGCTGTGCGAGCCGGAACCGGCGTTCAACGCCCGCTGGCAGCACGGCTTCGGCGAGCCGGAGTGCTGGGAGGTCACGGTGCCGGTGGCCCCGCCTTACAGCGAGCACCATGTCATCACCGCCAACTTCTGCGCGGCGGTGCTGCGCGGCGAGCCGCTGATTGCGCCGGGGCCGGAGGGCATCCACGGCCTGACGCTCTCCAACGCCATGCACCTCTCCACCTGGACGGATGACTGGGTCTCGCTGCCGCTGAACGAGGCACACTATCTGCAGCTGTTGCAGGAGCGCATTGATGCCTCGGTGGCGAAACCCGCCGCCGGCCGCACGCTGGATGCCCGCGGCAGCTGGTGAGATCAGCGGGGCAGGCGGCCCGCGCGTGTATTCCGCCGCCCCCGCGGGCGGCACCCTGACAGGAAACGATCCGCAGAAAGGAGAGAGGTAATGAACCCTAATGACGGTATGCATTATGCACCGGTCGGCAAACCGGAACCGGTAGTGAAAGCCGGGGAGTTTGTGTTTGCCGCCGCCGCCCTCGACCACGGCCATATCTACGGCATGTGCAACGGCCTGCTGGAGGCGGGGGCCACGCTGAAATGGGTCTACGACCCAGACCCGGCGAAAGTGAATGCGTTTTTGAAACAGTACCCGCAGGCGCGGGCGGCGGCGTCGCTGGCGGAAATTCTGGCCGACAGCGAGGTCAGGCTGGTGGCCGGGGCAGCGATCCCCAGCCGGCGCTGCGCCCTGGGGCTGAAAGTCATGGCCGCAGGCAAAGACTACTTCACGGACAAAGCGCCGCTCACCAGCCTTGAGCAGCTCGCCGACGCCCAGGAAATGGTGGCGAAAACCGGGCGCAAATATGCGGTCTATTACAGTGAGCGGCTGCATGTGGAGAGCGCGGTGTTCGCCGGGCAACTGGTGCGGCAGGGGGCGATCGGCCAGGTGGTGCAGACGCTCGGCGTCGGGCCGCACCGCGAGGGGCAGGGCCGCCCCGGCTGGTTCTACGAGCGGCGCTATTTCGGCGGCATTTTGTGTGACATCGGCAGCCACCAGATCGAGCAGTTCCTGTTTTACACCGGCAACCGTGATGCCACCGTGGTCGCCAGCCAGGTGCGCAACGTCAGCCACCCGCAGTACCCGCAGTTTGAGGATTTCGGCGATGCCATGCTGCGCGGCGAAAACGGGGCCACCGGCTATTTCCGCTGTGACTGGTTCACCCCGGACGGGCTGCCGACCTGGGGCGACGGGCGGCTGACGCTGCTCGGCACTGAGGGCTATATCGAGATCCGCAAATACATCGACCTCACGCGCGGCGAGCAGGATGTGGTCTACCTGGTGAACCGGGCGGGTGAGTTCCGCTACCCGGTGGCCGGGCAGGTTGGTTTCCCCTATTTCGGCGCGCTGATCCTCGACTGCCTGCACCGCACCGAACACGCCATGACCCAGGCGCACGCCTTCAAGGCGGCGGAGCTGTGCGTGAAAGCGCAGATGCTGGCGAACGCAGGCCGCTAAAGGAGGCGCAGATGAACAGACTCAATGCCGCGATTGTGGGCGGCGGCGCAATCCACGTCTGCCACGCCGACGCGCTGCGGCAGGTGCCGGGCGCACGGCTGCAGGCGCTGGCGGAGATCGACAGCGGCACCGGGCAGGCGCTGGCACAGGCCTACGGCTGCCGCTTCTATCAGGATTACCACGCCCTGCTGCGGGATGATGAGATCGACGTGGTGCACATCTGTACGCCGCACCACCTGCACAAAGAGATGGTGATCGGGGCGCTGGCCGCCGGGAAGCATGTGTTTTGTGAAAAGCCGGTGGCGATGAACCGCCTCGAGGCGGCGGAGATCGCGGCGGCCGCGGCGCGCGCGCCGGGGCTGCTGGCGGTCTGCTACCAGAACCGGCTCAACCCTACCAGCCGCCAGATCCGGTGCGAGCTGGCGGGCGGCACGCTCGGCAAGATGCTCGGCATGAAGGCGGTGCTGACCTGGTCACGCGGCGGCGGCTACTACACCCGCAGCCCGTGGCGCGGCCGCTACGCCACCGAAGGCGGCAGCCTGCTGATCAACCAGGCGATCCACACGCTGGACCTGATGCAGTGGTTCGCCGGTGGGGTGACGCGGGTCAAAGGCGTGGTGGACAGCGGCGAGCTGGCGGCCGTCACTGAAGCGGAGGACAGCGCAATGGCGACACTGCATTTCCGCAACGGCGCGCGCGGCCTGTTTTACGCTAGCAACAGCTACACCACCGACGCCCCGCTGCTGCTGGAGATCCACTGTGAGGCGGGGATGCTGCAACTGCGGGACAACCAGCTCTGGCGCTGCTGCGCGGGCGGGCGCACCCATTTGATCAGCGACCCTTCGCCGGACGACGACGCCAAAGCCTATTGGGGGGCGGGCCATCTGGCGGCGATCCGCCAGTTTTACCAGACGCTGCACCACCCGACGGTTCCGGCGGACTATACCGCGGTGGATGAAGCCCAAAAATCACTGGCGATCGTGGAGGCGATATATCACTCCTCCCAGACCCGGCAATGGATAACAGTTAACCCGTAATTCATGCCTGACACTCTCTTTATAACTGACGCGAACTGTTTAATAAAAACGGGGTTACTCCTATTCCCTAAATAAATAATAACAGCCGGGTGCGCCCGGTATTTCCCTCTCTTACACACTGGACGATTATTATGGTCAAACCTACTGAACGCAGGGTCGGCTATGGCGTGGCGATCGGCTACGGCATTACTGACCTTTTCGGCGGCGGCGCTTTCGCCATTATTGGTACCTGGCTTCTCTTTTTCTACACCAGCTATTGCGGCCTGTCGGTGCTGGAGGCCGGCTCTATTTTCGCCATCGCCCGGGTCATTGATGCGGTATTAAGCCCGATTATGGGCTATATCACCGACAATTTCGGCAACACCTGGCTGGGGCGTAAATTTGGCCGCCGCCGCTTCTTTTTAATGCTCAGTTGCCCGTTGATGTTCTTATATGCGCTGCTGTGGCTCACCGACATGGGCTACTGGTATTATCTCGGCACTTATCTTTCGATTGAATTATTGTCGGCGATGGTGCTGGTGCCGTGGGAGACGCTGGCGGCGGAGATGACCCACCGCTACGAGGAGCGCAGCCGCCTGTCGGGCATGCGGATGATCTGCTCGCAGCTCGGCGGCTTTCTGGCGGTCTCGGTGCCGGGCCTGATTATGCAGTTCACCGGCAAAGATAACCCCTTCACCTATACCCTGACCGGCCTGATCTTTTCCTGCGTCTTCTGCATCGCGGTGTTTATTACCTGGCGCTGCACCTGGGAAGCGAAAGATATTGAACAGGAGAGTGACTTTAAAGCGGAAGTGCAGCGCAGCAGCGGGATGCTGAACCATTTAAAATACCTGGTGCAGGATCTTTTTTCCTCTTTCCGCATCCGTGCCTTCCGGCTGCATATTATTATCTACATCTTCTCGTTTACCGCGATGGATGTTTTCGGCGCTGTTTTTACCTATTACGTGGTCTATTGCCTGAGCCAGGATGCGGTGGCGGTCTCCGGCTGGTTAAGCATTGCGGCCTTTGCCTCGGTGCCCGGCACGTACGGCTTTATTCTGCTGCTGAACCGGTGGCATTTTACCCCGTCTGCCGCGCTGCGGCTCTCTTATGGCTGTATATTCAGCGTGCTGCTTTTCCTGTTTTTTGTCTATTACGGCCGGATTCAGGTGCCCGGCCTGGTTTTTTCCGCCGTCTTTGTATTATTGGGCGCGGCGCGCGCCGGGCTTTATTATATTCCGTGGAATATCTACAGCTTTATTCCCGATATTGATGAGATCGTCACCCAGCAGCGCCGTGAGGGCATTTTCGCCGGGGTCATGGTGCTGACCCGCAAAAGCACGGTGGCGGTCGCCATTCTGATTATCGGCATGGTGCTGGAGCAGGCCGGGTTCGTGAAAGGCAGCGGCACGCAGCCGGAGGGGGCATTGCAGGCGATTATCGGCCTGATGATTTTCGCCACCGGCGCGCTGCTGGCAGTGAGCTTCTACACCACCTATCCCTTCAAACTCACGCGGGAGACCCACCAGCTGCTGCTGAATGAAATCGCCCGGCGCAAACAGGGCGGCGACTGCCGCGACTGCGATGAGCCGACGCGGGTGGTGATCCGCCAGCTCACCGGTTATGAGTATGACGAGGTGTGGGGCGGCGAGGCGACGCGCCGCATTGTCGGCACGGTGACGCTCTCCGGCGCGAAATAGGGGGCAGCGATGTATACGCAATGGCCCGCGGAACAGGCGCGCGAGTGGTACCAACAGCAGCGCTGGGGCTGCGGCTTTAACTACCTGCCGCGCACGGCGGTGAACTGGCTGGAGATGTGGCAGGCGGAGAGCTTCGACCTGCTGACCATTGAGCAGGAGCTGCGCTGGGCGAGCCGCTACGGCTACAACCAGTTGCGCACCAACCTGCCGTTTACTGTCTGGCAGGCTGACCGCAACGGCCTGCTGAACCGCATCGACCGCTTTCTGGCAGTGGCTGACGCCTGCGGTTTTCAGGTGATGCTGACGCTGCTCGACGACTGCGCCTTCTCCGGGGATGAGCCGGTCACCGGGCGGCAGAAAGCGCCGCGCCCGGGGGTGCATAACAGCCAGGCCGCCGGCAGCCCCGGCCGGGCGAAGGTGCTCGACCCGGGCATCTGGCCGCAGATCAAAGCCTATGTGCAGGATGTTATCGGCTGCTTTGGCCGGGATGCGCGCGTCACGGTATGGGACCTCTACAACGAGCCGGGCAACGGCGGCATCTTCTGCGGCGTAAACCAGTACGCCGAGTATGACGACCGGCTGGCGATCTACGCCTTGTCGCTGATGATTGAGGTGTTCCGCTGGGCGCGGCAAGCCGTTCCCCGCCAGCCGCTGACGGTGGCCGCCTGGCACCTCCCCGACCGGCAGGCGTGCCATCAGGCGTTCCGTCACCCGATCGACGTCGCCGCGCTGCATTTGTCCGACGTGGTCAGCTACCACGCCTATGTGGATACGCCGGGGCAGGTGGCGCTTCTGGCGCGGCTGGCCGCCTTCCAGCGCCCGGTGCTCTGCACCGAGTGGCTGGCGCGCCACGTCGGCAGCGTGATGGAGGAGCAGTTGCCGCTGTTCCGGGCGCAAGGAGTCGCCTGTTACCACTGGGGGCTGGTGCAGGGCAAAACCCAGACCTGGCTGCCGTGGCCGGGCATCCCGCCGGATGACACCCCCGCCGGGCTGTGGTTCCACGATGTGCTGACGCCGGACGGCCAGCCCTTCAGCGAGCGGGAGATGGCGCTGGTAACACGGCTGAACCGGATGTGAAACCGCTGCGCCGGGCGGGTACCCGGCGCAGCGGTTCAGGGGATAAACATCAGTGGATCACCTGGGAGAGGAATTCGCGGGTGCGCTCCGATTTCGGGTGTGAGAAGAACTCCTGCGGCGGGGCCTGTTCGACGATTTCGCCGCGGTCCATAAAGATCACCCGGTCGGCCACGGTGCGGGCGAAGCCCATCTCGTGGGTGACGCAGAGCATGGTCATGCCGTCCTGCGCGAGGCCGATCATGGTGTCCAGCACCTCTTTCACCATCTCCGGGTCGAGCGCCGAGGTCGGTTCGTCAAACAGCATGATTTTCGGCTTCATGCAGAGCGAGCGGGCGATCGCCACGCGCTGCTGCTGGCCGCCGGAGATCTGCCCCGGGTATTTGTGCGCGTGCTCGGCAATCCTTACCCGCTTCAGGTAGTGCATCGCCAGCTCGTCCGCCTCTTTCTTCGGCATCTTGCGCACCCAGGTCGGGGCCAGCGTGCAGTTCTGCAACACCGTCAGGTGCGGGAAGAGGTTAAAGTGCTGGAACACCATGCCGACTTCGGTGCGCACTTTCTCAATGTTGCGCAAATCGTCATTCAGCTCGATGCCGTCCACCACGATGCGCCCCTGCTGGTGCTCCTCCAGGTGGTTGATGCAGCGGATGGTCGTGGACTTGCCCGACCCTGACGGGCCGCACAGCACAATGCGCTCGCCCTGTTTTACGTTGAGGTTGATGTCTTTAAGCACGTGGAACTGTCCGTACCACTTATTGACCGCTTCCAGCGTAATCATCATCTGTTTATCGTCTGTAACCCGATGGTCGCTCATGGTGTACCTCAGTGGTTGGAACGTCCGGTGTGAAAGCGCCTTTCCAGATGCTGGCTATAGCGCGACATGCTGAAACAGAAAACCCAATAGACCAGCGCGGCGAAGACGTAGCCCTCGGTGGACATCCCCAGCCACATCGGGTCAACGGTGGCCTGCTGCACACTGCTGAACAGGTCAAACAGGCCGATAATGATCACCAGGCTGGTGTCTTTGAACAGCGCGATAATGGTGTTCACCAGCCCCGGGATCACCATCTTCAGCGCCTGCGGCAAAATCACCAGCCCCTGCGTCTTCCAGTAGCCCAGCGCCAGGGACTCCGCCGCCTCGTACTGGCCTTTCGGCAGCGCCTGAAGGCCGCCGCGCACCACTTCCGCCACGTAAGCGGACTGGAACAGAATCACTCCGACCAGCGCCCGCAGCAGTTTGTCGATGCTGGTGCCCTCCGGCAGGAACAGCGGCAGCATCACCGAGGACATAAACAGCACGGTGATCAGCGGCACGCCGCGCCAGAACTCGATAAAGCAGATCGACAGAATACGCACCACCGGCAGGCGGGAGCGCCGCCCCAGCGCCAGCAGGATGCCGAGCGGCAGCGCCCCGGCAATGCCGATGGAGGCGATGATCAGCGTCAGCGTCAGACCGCCCCACTGGCGGGTCTCGACGCGCGGCAGGCCGAGGAAGCCGCCATACATCAGCCACCAGGTGAAGAGCGGGTAGACCACCGCCCAGCAGGCGATGTAACGCCCGCGCCGCGGCATCCCGCGCCAGAACATCAGGCCGACAGTGATCAGGCCCACCACCAGTGCGAGGTTGATGCGCCAGCGCTGGTCTGTGGGGTAGAGGCCATACATAAACTGGCCGAAGCGGGCGTGGATAAACACCCAGCAGGCACCGTCTTTGGTGCAGTCGGCGCGCGTGGTGCCGATCCAGTTGGCCTGGAACACCGCCCACTCCAGCAGCGGCGGGATAATCAGCCACAGCAACCAGAGGCAAAGCAGCGTCAGCAGGCTGTTGAACACACTGGAAAACAGGTTGCGGCGCGCCCAGCGCACCGCCCGGCCTACCGGGCCGGAAGGCGGTGCCGCGCTGCGTGATGGCGGGGGTAACGTCATGGTCATGGAAGCCTCTCAGCGCTCGACCAGCGCGATGCGCCGGTTGTAAACGTTCATCAGAAACGAGATCAGCAGGCTGATGATCAGGTAGACCGACATGGTCATGGCGATGGTCTCAATCGCCTGGCCGGTCTGGTTCAGCACTGTCCCGGCAAACAGGGACACCATGTCCGGGTAGCCGATGGCCGCCGCCAGCGAGGAGTTTTTCACCACGTTGAGGTACTGGCTGGTGAGCGGCGGGATGATCACCCGCAGCGCCTGCGGCAGTACCACCTGGCGCAGCGTCACCGGGTTCGGCAGCCCCAGCGACCGCGCCGCCTCATGCTGGCCGCCCGGCACCGACTGGATGCCGGAACGGATCACTTCGGCGATAAACGCCGAGGTATAGACCGACAGCGCCACGGTGAGCGCCGCCAGTTCCGGGATCAGCACCATGCCGCCGCGGAAGTTGAAGCCGCGCAGGGCGGGCAGATCCCAGTGCAGCGCCGCCCCGGACAGCATATGCGCCAGCAGCGGCAGGCCAACGATCAGCAGCAGCGCCCAGGGCCAGATGCGCCACACCCGGCCGGTGTGGATCTGGCGGAAGTGGTTGTAGCGGGCGAGGGCGGCAATCATTCCCACCGCCAGCAGCAGGGCAACGGCCCCGGCCAGCGCGCCTTCGCCCAGCTGGGGCGACGGCAGGTAGAGGCCGCGGTTGCTCATAAAGATCACGCCGAAGGCGTCAAGGCTCTGGCGCGGGCCGGGCAGGTTGCGCAACACCGCGAAATACCAGAAGAAGATTTGCAGCAACGGCGGGATATTGCGGAAGGTCTCGACATAGATCGTCGAGAGCTTGCGGATCAGCCAGTTGTCCGAGAGCCGCCCGAGGCCGACCACAAAGCCGAGCAGCGAGGCGAACACAATGCAGAGCACCGACACCAGCAGGGTATTGAGCAGCCCGACCACAAACAAACGGCCATAGGTGTCGCCCTGCTCGTAGTCGATCAGGTGCTGGATGACGCCGAACCCGGCGCTGTTATTCAGGAAGGCAAACCCCGAGGTGATGCCGCGGGTGGAGAGGTTAACAATCGTGTTGTGCAGCAGGTAGCCGCCACAGGCGAGCAGCAACGCTACCGCGATAATCTGGTAAATCCAGGCGCGTACCGCTGGGTTGGTCAGCGAGAGGCCGCCTTTTCCGGTTGGGCGTTGCGACATAACAGGAACCTCAGAGTGGGCGGTAAAGCCGGGGCTGGCGGTTAACAGGAAGAAACGCTCCGGCGGGGGTGCCGCCGGAGCCGGGCCGGGTTAACGTACCGTCGGCGCGTACTGGATGCCGCCCTGGTTCCAGAGGGCATTGAGGCCGCGTTTGATTTTCAGCTCGCTGCCCATGCCGACGTTGCGCTCAAACACTTCGCCGTAGTTGCCGACCTGCTTGACGATCTTCACCGCCCAGTCGTTCGGCAGCTTCAGGTCTTTGCCGTAGTTGCCCTCTTTGCCGAGCAGGTGTGCCATGTCCGGGGTTTTCGGGTTGGCGGCCAGCTGGTCCACGTTGGCAGAGGTCACGCCCATCTCTTCGGCGTTCAGCATGGCGAACAGCGTCCAGCGCACGATGGCCAGCCAGTCTTCATCACCGCGGCGTACCACGGGCCCCAGCGGCTCTTTGGAGATCACTTCCGGCAGCACGATGAACTCTTCCGGCTTGCCGAGTTTGATGCGCAACGCATAGAGCTGGGACTGGTCAGACGCCAGGGTGTCGCAGCGGCCGGAGTCCAGCGCTTTGGCGCTTTCGTCGGAGCGGTCAAAGGTCACCGGGGTGAACTGCATGTTGTTGGCTTTGAAGAAGTCCGCCACGTTCAGCTCGGTGTCGGTGCCTGCCTGTAAGCAGACGGTGGCACCGTCCAGCTCTTTAGCGCTTTTCAGGCCCGCTTTCTGGTGGGTCAGGAAGCCGATGCCGTCATAGTAGTTGACCCCGGCGAAGATCATGCCCATGCCGCCGTCGCGGGAGGAGGTCCAGGTGGTGTTGCGTGACAGGATGTCCACTTCGCCCGATTGCAGCGCGGTGAAGCGCTCTTTGGCGGTCAGCGGGGTGTATTTTACTTTGTTGGCATCACCAAAGACCGCCGCGGCCACGCCCCGGCAGAGATCCACGTCCAGCCCGGAGAATTTGCCGCTGGAATCGGCATAAGAGAAGCCCGGCAGGCCGTCACTGATGCCACACTGGATAAAGCCTTTTTTCTGCACGGCGTCGAGGGTGGCGCCGGCCTGCGCCTGGTGGGTCACGGTAATCAAGGAAGCAGCAGCAAGTAATGTCGAAAGCATCATCTTCTTCATAAAGCGTCCTGTGTGGCAAAGTCGGTGGGTTTTCATTATCGGCACACCCTGGTGCACCTTTTCTGTTCAGGGGCAAAAGCCCTGACAGGGTATTAGCAAAGGCAGTGCCAACTTTGAAAAAGCTTATGAATCAACGGCAGGAAAGCGGGAAAGGCAAATGATTCCCCGCAGTATGAAAGCTATAGCACCAAAAAGGTGCAGGCGCGCTTTTTTTGCCGCGTTCTGGCGCAAAAAGATGCATTCTGTGCCGCAGCTCACATCTTTAAGGTTAAAAAGCTTTTTAATCAAATGGTTAATTATCACCCTTCACGGGGATAACTTGTAAGAAATGCTTTGCCGGGCAATGGTTTTAAGCGTGATTATATGGCTCAGAATCAAAAAGGCGGGAAAGGCGGGCAAAAAGCGCGTTGGGCGCAGAGGTGGGGGCAAAGGCAGGATAAAAAAATCCCGGCCTGGGGCCGGGAGGGGCGTGTATCAGTAGAGCGACGGCGTGCCGGCGGGGCGGGTCTTGAAGCGGCGGTGCAGCCACATATATTGATCCGGCGCGCGCATGATCTCGCGTTCGACAATCCGGTTCATGTAGGCGGCGGCACTCAGTTCGTCATCCAGCGGGTAGTCCTGCAATGCCGGTTGGATCAGCAGTTCATAGCCGCGGCCATCTTCCCGGCGCACCAGCACCACCGGCACCAGCGCCGGTTTGGCCAGCCGGGCCAGCATAAAGGTGCCGCTGGTGGTGGCAGCCTGATCCACCGCAAACAGCGGGGCAAACACGCTGCCGCGCGGGCCGTAGTCCTGATCCGGCGCGAACCACACCGCTTCACCCCGTTTCAGGGCGTGCACCATGCCGCGCAGGTCTTTGCGGTCGAGCATCGCTTTGTTGGAGCGCATCCGGCCCCAGGTCTGGACCACTTCCATCGCTTTGTTATTGTGCGGGCGGTACATCGCCATCATCGGCTGGCAGAGGCCCATCGCGCGGCCGCCCAGCTCCAGGGACATAAAGTGGATGCCGATCACCAGCACGCCGCGCTGGTCCTGTTGTGCCATTTTCAGGTTATGCAGGCCGTTGACGTCAAACCAGCGTCTGACACGGCGGTCAGGCCAGAACCAGGCCATGCCGGTTTCAATCAGGCCCATCCCTAAGGATTCGAAATTGCTCACCACTTTGCGCTCCAGCAGGCACGGGTCCATGCCGGGGAAGCAGAGCTCAAGGTTACGGCGGGTAATAGAGACACGGCGCTTTAAAAAGCGCATTGAGGTGCGGCCCAGCCAGATCCCGAGGCGGTAGAGCACCGGGTAGGGCAGTTGCACCAGCAGGAACAGCACACCCAGCCCAAACCAGGTCAGCCAGTAACGGGGGTGCAGCAGGGCGCGGGTAAATCGTTGCGGTTTGATCATTAAGACAACTCATCCAGGCATTCAAGGGGGGCGTAACGCCTATCGAGCAGGCTCATCAGCGGTACGGGGGTGTAGACACTGTGAGGGGGCAATCGTTTAGAAAAATGCCTGAAATCACACAATCTTTACACAAAAGCGGAGATCGCGAGGTAAACCGGAAAGGGGTGTTTAGCGGGCGAGGCGACTTTCGGCGCGGAGTATATCACGGCGTGTTGTAAAGTTATCGCGGGCGGAATGAATAAAAAACGGGCGGCAGAAAATGCCTGAAAAGCGGGATCGCAGCCGATAAAAAAGGCGCTAATCCATGCCGATTAACGCCTTAGTCAACAGACAATTAACTGATCGGAATCAGTTCATGCCATATTTTTTCAATTTTTTGCGCAGCGTACCACGGTTGATACCCATCATCAGGGCAGCACGGGTCTGGTTGCCACGGGTGTATTGCATCACCATGTCCAACAGTGGCTGTTCAACTTCAGCCAATACCAGCTCATACAGGTCATTAACATCCTGACCGTTCAGTTGAGCAAAATAGTTCTTCAGTGCTTGTTTAACCGAGTCACGCAGGGGCTTTTGGGTCACTTGATCCTGAGAGTTTACGGTAGAAACGGTCAGTACGTCAGAATTCACGCGTTGTTCGAACATAGTTCTGTCAGCTCTTTTTTTACGCTAAGATTTTCGAAATATGCTTCCAACGCCTCCAGCTGTTCGCTGGCATCCTCTATAGCGTTGAAGGAGCGCCGAAACTGGTCATTTGGGGCATTCTCCTGGATATACCAGGATACGTGCTTACGAGCGATGCGGAATCCCTTGCCTGGACCATAAAAGCCGTGCAATTCCCGTACATGCTCAATCAACAAGCGCTTCACCTCACCGAGTGGCATGGGTGGAAGCAGCTCCCCTGTGTCCAGATAATGCTGGATTTCCCGGAAGATCCAGGGTCTCCCCTGAGCCGCGCGGCCTATCATCAGGGCATCAGCCCCCGTATAGTCGAGCACAGCCCTGGCTTTATGCGGGTCAGTAATGTCGCCATTCGCGATAACCGGAATGGAAACAGTCTGCTTAACTGTCCGAATGCTGTCGTACTCCGCGTTGCCGTTAAACAGGCAGGCACGGGTTCGGCCATGAATGGTCAGGGCCTGAATACCACAATCTTCAGCCAGTTGGGCAATTTCTACACAGTTACGATGTTCTGGTGCCCAACCAGTGCGAATTTTCAGCGTCACCGGCACGTCCACCGCGTTAACCACGGCGTGAAGGATCTGTTTCACCAGATCGGGGTACTGCAATAACGCAGAGCCTGCCAGTTTGCGGTTCACTTTCTTGGCCGGGCAACCCATATTGATATCGATGATTTGGGCACCATTTGCCACATTGATTCTGGCGGCCGCCGCCATATCCTCCGGGTCGCAGCCGGCAATCTGCACGGCCCGGATCCCGGGTTCATCTTCATGCACCATGCGCAAGCGCGATTTATCCGTCCGCCACACTTCCGGGTTGGAAGAGAGCATCTCAGAGACCGCCATCCCCGCGCCCATCGCGTGACATAACGCACGAAACGGCCGGTCGGTGACACCGGCCATCGGGGCGGCTATCAGGCAATTTGTTAGTTGGTGGTGTCCAATGCGCATAGACAAAATTTTGACCATACTGTGTCCGCAAGGGCGCGTATATTACGCATTTTTACGGCGATATGAAAGGCCAAACTTTGAACAATCCGCACGGGATTACCCGGAAAAGGTGACGGCTGTCACTTTCTTAAAAAATTTATCCATTAATAACAATAAGATAACTTTTATCGGTTAACAAATAACCACAAAAATAATCCCTATAACGCAGCATTTTATCTGCAAAAGCAGCAGAATCCGCCGTTATTGTAAGCGGGCGCAGGCAGGTTATCAGAAGATTACGTCGGGGTGCGGTTAAAGAATAACCAATGTAAGCGAAGCGGGGCACGGCAAAACGTGCGGTTTACCGGCCTGTGGATCACAGGCCGGAGAAAAGTGCCTTACTGAACCACCACGCGGCCATGCAGCGGCTGCACCGGGCGGTTATTGGCGTGGTGCATCAGCTGGACGAACTGGGACAACTGCGCCTGGGAGAGGGTCAGCGGCTTTTTCATCACCAGCCAGCGCACCCCTTCGGTGCAGGGCGGGGTGGTCAGGGAGCCGGAGAAGCGGTAGTGGGTGAGTGACGCCGGCAGCAGGGCGTTGAGATCCACTTTCTGGCTGAGCACCACCGGCTTATCCACCTGTTGCGGCAGGTTCTGCCACAGGGAGGCCAGCGCCGGGTTGGCCGCGCCGAGTTTGAACATGACCGCCACCACGGCTACTTCGCCGTTGGCATCGGCGTGCACCAGGTGCATCTCCAGCGGGAAGGATTTGCCCTTGATGGTGTTTTCGCTCGGCGCATGGAAGTGGAACTGTTGCAGGGTAAAGGTTTCGCCATCCAGCGTGATGGTATTGCCCGGCGGCACGTTGACCTGCACGGTGTGGCCGTTGTTGACGATGCTGTTCGGCGCAAGGCTGTATTTTACCTTCAGCGGGCGCGGGTGGGCGGTCAGGGCGTCATGGATGTCGATAGGCGACTGGTTGCGGCCCATTTCACACAGGTGGAAATCGCTGGAGAGGGCACCCCAGTGGGCGGGCGCGCCTTCGCCTTCATAGCCCCAGTGGGGGTGGGCATCAGCGACAGGGGCAGCCGCCGTGGTGTGATCAGCGGTAGCCGCATGGTCAGCCGTGGGTTCGGCAGCCACAGCGGGCAGGGCGGCCAGCAGCGAGGCGGCCAAAAACAGGGCGTGTTTCATCTCTTTCTCTCAGTCAGTGTCAGGGCGCGAAAATAAACCAGCCGGAAGCTCACCGGCGGATGCGGCGCGCAGAGTACACCTGCTTTTTCTGAGGAAAAGGGCAAATTGTGGCATTTCGGCCACCCGGAGGTGGCCGATTGTGCTGTGTATTCTCTATACAGCGAAGATATTAATTGTCTATTAACAGGATGTTAACGGCGGACGCCGGTGATGCGGCACCACTCCTCTTTCTCCGCCACCGGGTCGAGTTCGAACAGATCCCGGTAGGCTTCAGAGACGCTTTCCGCCTGGGTGGCGAGCACGCCGGAGAGGCCGAGGTGGCCGCCCTGCTTCGGCAGGCAGCCGATCAGCGGTGCCAGTTCGCGCAGCGGGCCGGCGAGGATGTTTGCCACCACCACATCGGCGCTGAGGTCAGCGGGCTGATCCTGCGGCAGGAACAGTTCCAGCCGCTCAGAGACGCCGTTGCGCTGGGCGTTGTCGCGGCTGGCCTGGATCGCCTGCGGATCGATGTCGATGCCGATGGCGCGCGCCGCGCCCAGCTTCAGCGCCGCAATGGCCAGGATGCCGGAGCCGCAGCCGAAGTCGATCACGGTTTTGCCCGCGAGATCCAGCCCGTCGAGCCACTGGAGGCAGAGCGCGGTGGTCGGGTGGGTGCCGGTGCCGAACGCCAGGCCCGGGTCGAGCATCACGTTAACGGCGTCCGGGTCCGGCACATCGCGCCAGCTTGGGCAGATCCAGAGCCGCTCGCCGAAACGCATCGGGTGGAAGTTATCCATCCATTCGCGCTCCCAGTCTTTGTCTTCCAGCTGCTCAATACGGTGAAGGAAGCCCGCGCCCAGCAGCGGTGACTGCTCCAGGATCGCGACCACCTCTTTCATGTCGGTTTCTGCGTCATACAGGCCGATGACGTCGGTGTCGCCCCAGAGGCGGGTTTCGCCCGGCAGCGGCTCAAACACCGGCGTGTCGTGGGTGTCCTGGAAGGTCACGGAGACCGCGCCGCTTTCAATCAGGGCATCGCCCAGGCTCTCCGCATCACTGCCGCGGGTGTTAATTTTCAGTTGAATCCAAGGCATGGCACTTCTCTTCTTTTATGATTGTGGCCCGGCTGCCGGCAGCGTGCTTACCGCTGCCTTACCGAACCGGTTACCGATAGTAAACGCTAGCAGGCTGAGCAGCAGCGACGGAATAATAGGGTGTAACCCGGCAATATGCAGATCAAGGCTTGCCAGCAGCGTGTAGCTGAGCGCCCCGGCTACCATTGAGCTTAGCGCACCGGTGGCGTTAGCCCGCTCCCAATAGAGGCCGAGCACCAGCGGCCAGAGGAACACCGCCTCCAGCCCGCCAAAGGCCAGCAGGTTAAGCCAGATGATCATCTGCGGCGGGTGCCAGGCGGCCAGCAGCACCAGCAGCCCCAGCACTAGGGTGGCGAGGCTGGTCATGCGCGTCAGGCGCTTTTCATGCTTCAGCGCTTCCGGCCGGGCGTTCAGGTAGAGATCCTTCACGATGGTCGCGGAGGACTGTAACAGCTGCGCATTGATGGTGGACATGATCGCCGCCATCGGCGCGGCCAGGAAGATCCCGGCGGCAAACGGCGGCAGCACCGCGATCATCAGCGTCGGGATCACCTGATCCGGAATGGTCAGATCCGGCAGGATCGCCCGCCCCAGCGCGCCCGCCAGGTGCATCCCCAGCATCAGCACCGCCACCACCACGGTGCCGAGCACGATGCCGCGATGCACCGCTTTGCTGTCACGGTAAGCGATGCAGCGCACCGCCGTGTGCGGCAGGCCGATCACCCCGAAGCAGACCAGCACCCAGAACGAGGCCATAAACGGCAGGCTGAGAATATCATCCCCGCCCTGCGGCGACACCAGCTTCGGGTCGATCTGCTGGAGTTTGCCCACGGCCGCGGGCAGCCCACCGGCGGCATGCACCACCGCCACCAGCAGCAGCACGGTGCCGAGCAGCATCACCAGCCCCTGCATCGCATCGTTCAGCACGCTGGCGCGGAAGCCGCCAAACGCGGTGTAGAGCGCGATGCTGATGCCGAAGATCAGCAGCCCGGTGTCGTAGGGAATGCCGGCCGCCGTCTCCAACAGGCGCGCGCCGCCGATGAACTGCACCGTCATCGCGCCGAGGAACGCCACCAGCAAACTGAAACTGGCGAGCCACACCAGCAGACGGCTCTGGTAGCGGGCGTAGAGCATGTCATTGAGCGTCACCGCGTTATAGCGGCGCGCCAGGATCGCGAACTTCTTACCCAGCACCCCCAATGAGAGCCAGACCGCCGGGAGCTGAATCATCGACAGCAACACCCAGCCGAGGCCATATTTATACGCCGCGCCGGGGCCGCCGATAAAGGAGCTGGCGCTGATGTAGGTGGCGGTCAGGGTCATCGCCAGCACAAAGCCGCCCATTGAGCGGTTGCCGAGGAAATATTCGGTGAGGAAGTTGCCTTTCTGGCGGCGGCGGTAGGCGATCACTGACAGCCCGAACACCAGCAGCAGATAACCGATCAGCGGCAGCAGCACATCAGTTTGCATGGTCGCGCTCCTCAAGCGGCATGTCGCGGAACACCACGCGCACCATCAGCCAGCAGAGCAGAATAAACAGCAGCGGCACCAGCAGGCAGGCCATCTCAAACCAGTGGGGCAGGCCGGTGATGCCCGGCGCATTGCCCGGCAGGTAAGCCGCCAGCACCCAGGCCAGCAGGTAGGCCACCGTCAGGCCGAGTGCCCAGCGCGCCTCCCGGTGGGCCTGAATAAATCGCGTATCCATAGCGTTTCCAAGTGAGTAAAGATGGGGGGATTGTACGGATTGCGCGGGGGTAGCCCAAAGATTTTCTGCGGCACCCGCTGTGGGGCGCCGCAGAAGTGAAGACCAACAGGGAAGGTTGAACTGAATCGGGAGACCCTGCGGCAGCCGGCTCCGTTTATTTACTGATGGTCAGCGGGATATTCACATTGGCTGACCAGACCGGGTTTTTCCATTGCGCAGCGATTAACGGCAGGGTGCCGTTGTACTCACCGCCTGGCAGGTGGGTATTATCTTCCGGGTGGTAACTCACTGACAGATAAATGCTGGGATCGGATGAGCCGCAGACAACAGCCGCGTTCACCGCCCGGCCTGCGCAGCCGCCCATTGACCGGGTGCCGCGCAGTGTTACGTTGTACGCCCGGTTTTGCGTGTCCACTACCTGGGTATGCAACCGGGTATCCCTGTCCCCTGTCCAGACCAGCGAGCGCGGGCCGACCTTATCGGAATTGGTGATAAAGGCGATGCCTTTGCTGCCCAGGTTATCCTTAATCACCAGCTTCGCGGTGGTCGGCGTGCTGCCGGTGTGGGTCAATGTCGTTTCATAGGTGGCGACCGGCTGGGCAGGCTGCGGCAGCTTCATGGCGGCGATCTGCTCACGCGCTTCAGCGCTGTAAGAGAGCGTCCAGAGGTCGAAGAACTCACGCAGGTCATAGCCGCTCAGGCGGCTGGCATTGACGGCGAACCAGTCAATTTTCTCCTGATTCTCATCCAGCATCGCTTTGTTTGCCCCCCGGTTATAGAGGTCGCGGTAGGCTTTGCCCAGTGCCGGGTAGAGATCCGGGTAACTCGCCAGCAACTGCCCGAACATATTTAAACGGCGTGACAGATCGCGATCGGTCGCAATATCCCAGCGCTGGCCCGCTTTAATCACGCTGCCGACCGCCTGCTGATCCCAGCTGAAGCCGAGTTCCGGGGCTTTTTTATGGCACTCATTCAGCGCGGCATAACCCCACTCTTTATAGCAGGCCGCCAGGGAATAGAGGTTAACCGTGACCTCAGTCAGCCCACCCCATGACCAGCCCATCTGGTAATGATGGCCATATTCATGCCAGCTGGCCCAGTTGCCGATATTTGGGATCGTCTTATACCGGCCGATCGCCACACGCCCGGCACCGCCGCCTGCCCAGCAGCAGGCGTCATAGCTCACCATAAACAGTGAGCGCGGCGGCTGATGCAGATCAGACGAGCCATCCAGCCCGTTCACCTTGTCATAGTTGATGGTGCGCGTCAGGTTTTCGCGCAGGGTTTTCAGGATGTTGGTGTCGGTTGAGCGGGCGAGCCTTTCCTGGCTGGCGACGTAGCGGCTGCGGCCATCAAAGAAGATGCCATAACCGCTCGGCATGGTTTGCTGAGTGAAGTCCACCCAGTCACGCTGGCTGTTGGCACCGAAAATAAACAGCGGATGGCGCTGCGAGCCGCCCTGCAGGATCTGCACCGGGACATAGGTATCCAGGTTTTTCATGTGCTTGTTGGTGTCTTTGCAACCCAGTAGCAGGATGCCGTCGTGAGGCAGCACATAGGTGGTGGTGCCGTTAGCCTTCAGCTCGGACTGATTGCTGGTAGGGCGCAGCAGGCCCAGGTCACCGTCCATCGCGGCATAACAGATGACGCCCGCCGGGACTTCCCCAGTTTTAATGGTAATCGCTTCACCGGCTTTGCCGTATTCACGCGTCAGGAAGAAGTTATTGCGATCCTGAACCGTAGTGCGGCCGCCCATCACGCTATTGCTTTCGGCCACCGGGAGATTGTAGTGGTCAGGGCTATGGGCCGGGTAAGTCTCCAGGGTACGTTTCAGCCAGAATAACGGGTCATTCGGGTTTTTCGCGCGCGCTTCCATCTCTCTGGAATTGTGCCCCATCTCCTCGATGGTCAAACCGAACTGGGCGATCGCTTCTTTAAACCCCTCGGAGGTTTGATAACCCGACCACCAGGCATCACCGATAAAAAAACTGCCTTCCGTGGGAAGATCATCCGGGAGCGTCGGCCCGACCGGGGTAGGGTTGATAATAAACGAGCCGGGCTCTGCCATCGCCGTGCCTGCACTGAACAATAACGCAACGGCCAGCGCGACCTGACTTAATTTATAACATTTCATTTATTATTCCTTAATAGAAAAATCCAATATTGTGATGATGTGTTATTAAACGCGATGCAGGCGTGCATGATAGGGGATTTAATAATATGCGTGAAATAACGGCGCGCTATCTTATCACCCTTTTAAACGCGTTAGCAGAACCGGTAACGGGAAAATGTATCGGATGGCGGGGAGTTATTGATGTAATTAATAATGCTCGTGCAATACAGACGTTATTTTAATAGCTTGGGATATTATTATCGCTGCAATCAGCTACGTTGCCGGTGACGTGGCCCCTGGCGGCGCAGTGGCGGCGGGGGCGGCCGCGGAGGTTAAGGTCAGCGCCGGGCATAACGCCGGTTTATTACCCTGTTAACCTTTCCTTTATTATTTTTCATTGTGAGATCTCATAGTGTTATATAACTGGTAATGCATGTTATGCAGGCGTTGTTATTGTCCTGGGGTAAAGCCATGAAAAAAGGCACGGTATAGCCGCATACTTTTCAAAAGAATTAACAGACTGAGAAGAGCAGGGGAAGGGGAACGTTGCGGGGCGTTACTGCGGTAAATAATAACGCCCGCATAAGGCGGGCGTTAAGTCAGGTGCTCAGGAAATTATTTTTCCTGCAGGCCCAGTTTCTTCTCCAGATAGTGGATGTTGGTGCCACCATGCTGGAAGTTTTCATCGGCCATGATGCGCTGCTGAAGTTCAACGTTGGTTTTGATGCCGTCGATGATCAGTTCAGCCAGGGCGTTTTTCATGCGGGCAATCGCCACGTCACGGTTTTCACCGTAAGTGATCAGTTTGCCGATCATGGAATCGTAATACGGCGGGACGGTATACCCGGCGTAAATGTGCGATTCCCAGCGCACGCCAAAGCCACCCGGCGCGTGGAAACGGGTAATTTTACCCGGGCTCGGCAGGAAGGTGTTCGGGTCTTCCGCGTTGATACGGCACTCGACCGCATGGCCCTGGATACGCACTTCGTCCTGAGTGATAGAGAGCGGCTGACCGGCAGCGATGCGCAGCTGCTCTTTGATCAGGTCCACGCCGGTGATCATCTCAGTGACCGGGTGCTCTACCTGAATACGGGTGTTCATCTCGATGAAATAGAACTCGCCGTTTTCATACAGGAACTCGAACGTACCTGCACCACGGTAGCCGATGTCCACACAGGCTTTGGCACAGCGCTCGCCGATGTAACGGCGCATTTCGCTGGTGATGCCCGGTGCCGGTGCCTCTTCCACCACTTTCTGGTGGCGGCGCTGCATGGAGCAGTCGCGCTCAGCCAGATAGATGGCGTTGCCCTGGCCGTCTGCCAGCACCTGGATCTCGATGTGGCGCGGGTTCTCCAGATACTTCTCCATGTACACCATGTCGTTGTTGAAAGCCGCTTTGGCTTCCGCTTTCGTCATGTTGATGGATTCTTCCAGATCTTTGTCACTGCGCACTACGCGCATACCACGGCCGCCGCCGCCGCCGGAGGCTTTGATGATGACCGGGTAACCGATGCGCTTCGCAAAGGCACGGTTCTTTTCCATGTCATCAGTCAGGGAGCCGTCGGAACCCGGGACAGTCGGTACGCCCGCTTTCTTCATCGCGTTGATCGCGGAGACCTTGTCGCCCATCAGGCGGATCGTCTCAGCTTTCGGGCCGATGAAGATAAAGCCGGAACGCTCAACCTGCTCGGCAAAGTCGGCGTTTTCAGACAGGAAACCATACCCCGGGTGAATCGCCACGGCGCCGGTGATCTCAGCGGCAGCAATGATGGCCGGAATATTCAGGTAACTTTTTACAGAAGGTGCCGGGCCGATACAGACGGTTTCGTCTGCCAGCAGCACATGTTTCAGATCGCGATCCGCGGTGGAGTGAACGGCTACGGTTTTGATGCCCAGCTCTTTACAGGCACGCAGAATACGCAGGGCGATCTCACCACGGTTGGCGATGACGATTTTATCTACCATGAGACGCCTCGTTATTCGATGACGACCAGCGGCTCGTCAAATTCAACCGGTTGACCGCTTTCTACCAGAATGGCTTTCACCACACCCGATTTATCAGCTTCGATTTGGTTCATCATCTTCATGGCTTCAACGATACACAGGGTATCGCCCGCATTCACTTTCTGGCCCACTTCGATGAACGGCTTGGCGTCCGGGCTTGGGGTGCGGTAGAAGGTGCCGACCATCGGCGAACGAACGATGTGACCGCTGACGGCAGCGGCAGGCGCCGGTGCGGCGTCTACAGTGGCAGCCGGGGCAACGGCAGCGGCCAGAGCCGGCTGTTGTTGCTGCATCGGCATGGCATACGCCTGCTGCATCATTGGGTAGTTCGGCACGGCCGGGGCACGACTGATACGAACTGATTCTTCACCTTCAGAAATTTCCAGTTCAGCGATGCCGGATTCTTCAACCAGTTCGATCAGTTTCTTGATTTTACGAATATCCATGAGTGTGATTCCGTACTCTTTTTGCTTGATTTAATTGGATTGTGACAAGCGGCGCGCCGCTGCCTGTAATGCAAAGGTATAACCGTCAGCCCCCAGTCCGCAGATGACGCCGACGGCAATATCAGAGAGATAGGAGTGATGGCGGAACGGCTCCCTGGCGTGCACGTTGGAGAGGTGAATCTCGATAAACGGGATCGCCACCCCCAACAGGGCATCGCGCAGGGCCACGCTGGTGTGCGTGAACGCCGCCGGGTTAATCAGGATAAAATCCGTGTTGCCACGCGCCTGATGAATGCGATCAATCAGGGCATGTTCCGCGTTGGATTGCAGGTGACTCAGGGCAAGGCCCAATTCGCTGGCCTGGGTTTCCAGACGGCTGACAATCTCGGGCAACGTCGTGTGCCCATACTTCTCCGGCTCGCGTGAACCCAGCAGGTTCAGGTTGGGGCCGTTAAGAAGTAAGATGTGAAACTTGTCTGCCATCGTGCGCCTATCTCCGTCAATTTGACCTGTATTCTAGAAAATAACCCGATGTCATCGTTTTGTCACCTATTTAGCGGCCAATCGCCTGTGCATTGGCCACCAAAGCGGGGCATTATAATGATATCGTGGCAAATCGCAGCTAAATACTGGTCTTATCAGCGAAGATAATCAACCCTTTATCGACATTAATCACTGATTTGGCCCCGGTTATGTGGTGCAGGACACAGAACGTTCAGGGGCATTAACGCCACCATTGCCTGACCTTTTTGTAACGGAATGCCAGCAATATCGCAGCAAAAACGGCATAAATCACCGGCTGGGGCGACACGGTTTTCACTGACCAGAGATAATGGATGGGCGTGAGGATCGCAATCAGATAGATGACGTTATGCAGCCGTTGCCAGTTTTTCCCCAACCGGCGCTGCGCGCCCATCGTCGAGGTGGCGGCCAGCGCCAGCAGCAGCAGCCAGCTGATGATGCCGAGCGTCAGGTAGGGGCGGGAGATCAGCTCACTGCCGAGCAGGCCGAGGTTATTGATGCCCAGCTCCAGGAAGGCGTAACTCAGCAGGTGCAGCGAGGCCCAGGCGAAACACCACAACCCGGTCAGGCGACGCACGCGGATCAACAGCGGCTGTTTGCCGTAACGCGCCAGCGGAGTGACCAGCAGCGTGGCCAGCAGCAATTTCAGGGCCATCCGCCCGGTAAAGTGCTGGATGTCTTTGGCCGGGTCGGCGCTGAAGCCGCCCTGGCTCACCGACCAGACCAGCCACACCAGCGGCAGCAACGCCGCCAGGTGGATCAGCACCTTCAGGCCGGTAATCTGTTTTGCCGTCAACCGTTTCACTCAGAAGTTCTCCCGCAGGTCGAGGCCCTGATAGAGCGACGCCACCTGATCGGCGTAGCCGTTGAACATCAGCGTCGGCTGGCGTTTCACATCCAGGATGCCGCCGCTGCCGATCACACGCTCCGTGGCCTGCGACCAGCGCGGGTGGTCAACATGCGGGTTCACGTTGGCGTAGAAACCATATTCATCCGGCGCAGAGAGGTTCCAGGTAGTCGGCGGCTGGTCGTGGGTCAGGCGGATATTCACAATCGACTTAATCCCTTTGAAGCCATATTTCCACGGCGTAATCAGGCGGATCGGCGCACCGTTCTGCGGCGGCAGTGTTTTGCCGTAAACGCCCACGGTGAGCAGGGTAAGCGGGTTCATCGCCTCATCGAGCCGCAGCCCCTCCACGTAGGGGTAGGCCAGCCCGCCGCCGATAAAGCGATCTTTCTGGCCGGGCATATGCTCCGGGTCGTAGAGCGTCTGGAACGCCACATAGCGTGCGTTGCCGGTCGGCTCGACCGCCTTAATCAGTTTGCCCAGCTCAAAGCCTACCCACGGCACCACCATCGACCACGCTTCCACGCAGCGCAGCCGGTAGATGCGCTCCTCCAGCGGGAAGCGCTTCAGCAGGTCATCCATGCTGAGGGTCATGGGTTTGCCGACCTCGCCGTCGATGCGGATTTTCCAGTCCGCGGTTTGCAGCGTCCCGGCGTTGGCGGCCGGGTCTGCTTTATCGAGGCCAAACTCATAGTAGTTGTTGTAGCCGGTAACTTTGTCTTCCGGCGTCAGCGGCCAGTCCGGCTGGTAGGCCGTGGGTTTGCTGAAATCCAGCGGCTTGCCGGGCGGGGCCTTGGGGGCCTCACTGCCTTTCAGCCAGGAGAGGATGTCAGCCCGCGCCGCGGCGGGCAGCGCCAGTGAGGCGGCGGAGATCCCCAGCGCCTGCATAATCCGGCGACGATCCATCATAAAAAGGGATTCCGGCGTGACATCAGACTCGGTGAGTTTACGGGGTTTGCGCATGGCGGCTTTTCTCCAGGAAAAACGGGCAATAGGTGAAGTATTGCTGTTAACCGCCATTCTGGCAGCTTACCCCGCCATTTGTTACACATTATCAGCCAGGCTGACAATGCGGTGACCAGACTTTACCCGCCGATGCGCACCAGCGTGCGGCCGGTGATGCGGTTGTCCATCAGCGCGGCGGCCGCGTCCGGTACCTGATCGAGGCTGATTTCCGTGGCGGCCTGCTCATAGAAGCGGGCAGGCAGCAAGCCGGCCAGCCGCTCCCAGGCCGTCTGGCGGCGGTGCAGCGAGGCGCGCACCGAGTCGATGCCCTGCAACCGGACGTTGCGCAGAATAAACGGCATCACCGTGGTCGGCAGCAGGTAGCCCCCGGCCAGCCCGCAGGCGGCCACCACGCCGTTATAGTTCATCTGCGCCAGCACGTTGGCGAGCAGGCGGTCACCCACGGTGTCGATCGCCCCGGCCCAGCGCTGCGTCTCCAGCGGCCGCGCCGCCTCGAAAAATTCCTCGCGCGGCAGGATCGTCGACGCGCCGAGCGCGCGCAGGTACGGATGGGTATGGGTGCGGCCGCTCACCGCCGTGACCCGGTAGCCCAGCTGGGCGAGGAGCGCCACGGCGGTGCTGCCGACGCCGCCGCTGGCCCCGGTGACCAGCACCTCGCCGCTCTGCGGGGCCACGCCGCCCTCTTCAAGCGCCATCACGCAGAGCATCGCCGTCAGCCCGGCGGTGCCGATGATCATGCTCTGGCGGGCCGACAGGGCAGGGGGCAGGGCCACCAGCCACTCCGCCGCGACCCGCGCCTGCTCCGCCAGCCCGCCCCAGTGGGTTTCGCCGACGCCCCAGCCGGTGAGCACCACCTGCTGGCCCGGGCGAAAGCGGTGGTCTTTGCTTTCACGCACGGTACCGGCGAAATCGATGCCCGGCACCATCGGAAAGTTGCGCACAATTTTGCCCTTGCCGGTGATTGCCAGCGCATCTTTATAATTCAGCCCGGACCAGCCCACGTCGACCGTGACCTCTCCCGCCGGCAGCCGGTCAGCCGCGATCTCCTGCACGGCGGCGGTGGTCTGCCCCTCATGTTGTTCCAGCACAAGCGCTTTCATACAGCCTCTCTCAATAAATATAAAAAATGAATTATTTGGGATAAGTGTTGTCAGTGTATGAATATAAACGCTCCGTTGCGGGAACAGGATGCGGCAGGACAAAAAACGCGAAGAACCCTGTTTTCGCCGTCAGCCAATACCGCCCCTGTGCGGCCATTAACGGAATAACCAGGCCGTTGCACGGGTTTACTGCCGATCGGGCCGGGCTATTCTGGTTTATAGTAGCGCGCCATGACGGAAGGCCGTCCTTTACTCAACCGCGGTACGCAAGGCACAGGGATGCGATTCACGACCAAACTTTCAGCCTTTATTACCCTGCTGGTGGCGCTGGCCATGCTGCTGATGCTGCTGGGGTGTGCGTTCAGCTTTTTTAACCTCAGCCACCAGCGGATGCAGAGCCGCCTCACGACGCTGGCCACCACCTTTGACCAGGCGCTGCTGAGCCAGCCGCCCGGCACGGTGCAGAACTGGCTGCCGCTGGCAATGCGCACCGTCGGCGTGGCCGAAGTGAAGGTCATCAACGGCCATAACCTGTTCTACCGGCTGGCTCTGCCGCCGGACACCCGCCAGCCGCCGCTGCCCGGTGACTACCGGGAGACCACGCTGCCGCTGTTGCAGCACCCCGGCTCCTTTATCCGGCTGACCTACCTCGACCCGATCGCCGGGTACACCCAGTCGATGCGCTCATCACTGCCCATCAGCGTCGCCATCCTGGTTATGATCGGCGTGATGGGGCTGAGCTACCGCTGGCTGACGCGGCAGATTGCCGGGTATGAGCAGCTTGAGGCGCGGTCACGGCAGATTTTGCGCGGCGAGCGCGACAGCGTAATGCAGGGTGACGTCCGGGAGTGGCCGCCGGCCGCCAGCAGCGCGCTGGACAGGCTGCTGCGGGAGTTGCGCGAGGTGCAGGAGGAGCGCGGCCGGGTGGATACCCTGATCCGTGCCTTTGCCGCCCAGGATGCGGGCACCGGCCTCAATAACCGCCTCTTTTTTGACAACCAGCTCACCACCCAGCTGGAAGATGCCGGGGCCTACGGCGTAGTGATGCTGATCCGCCTGCCGGATGTGGACACCCTGCGCGATATGCATGGCCGCCCGGCGGTGCAGGATCTGCTCAACGCGGTGGTCAACCTGCTCTCTACCTTTGTGATGCGCTACCCGTCGGCGCTGCTAGCACGCTACTTCGCCAGTGATTTCGCGGTATTGCTGCCGCACAGCACGCTGAAAGAGGCGGATGTGATCGCCGGGCAACTGGTGAACGCCGTGGGCGCGCTGCCGACCCACCCGATCGACCGCGACGCGCTGCTCTCGATCGGCATCAGCACCTACCGCTTCGGCCAGACGCCGGAGCAGGTGATGGACAACGCCGAACAGGCGGCGCGGCTCGCCTCGTTGCAGGGCAGCAACGGCTGGGTCGTGCATGACAGCCGGGTGCCGGAGCGCGGGCGCGGCAGCGTCCGCTGGCGCACGCTGCTGGAGCACACGCTGGCGCGCGACGGCCTGCGCCTCTACTGTAAACCGGCGGTGACCCGTGACGGGCAGCCGCACCATACGGAGATTTTGCGCCGTATCTTTGATGGCGAGCAGGAGCTGCCGGCGGCGGAGTTTATCCCGTTTGTGCTGCTGTTTGGCCTGGCCCCACGCTATGACCGTCAGACGCTGACGCAGATCCTGCCGCTGCTGGCGGCGTGGCCGGAGCAGCGGCTGGCGTTCCCGCTCACGGTGGACTCGCTGTTGCAGCGGCCCTTCCAGCAGTGGCTGCGCGATACGTTGCTGCAATGTGAAAAAAATCAGCGCCGCCGAATTATGATTGAACTTGCAGAGGCGGATCTCTGTCAACATATCGACCGGTTGCGGCCGGTGCTGCGGTTACTGCACGGGCTGGGGTGCCGGCTGGTGGTGGCGCAGGCGGGGCTGACGGTGGTCAGCACCACCTATATCAAATCGTTGCCGCTGGAACTGGTCAAGCTTCACCCGGGTTTGGTGCGCAGTATCGACCGCCGGGTCGAGAACCAGCTGTTTGTGCAGAGCCTGGTCAATGCCTGTGACGGCACCCAGGTGCAGCTGTTTGCCTCCGGGGTGAGAACCGCGGAAGAGTGGCAAACCCTGAAAGAGAAGGGGGTTCACGGCGGGCAGGGGGATTATTTTGCCGTGCCGGCGCTTGTTGAAAGAAGCAACAAAAAATATTCCCATAACTGATAGCAATACGCTGATCGATTGAGGCGAATTGACGTAGAATGAGCCAGCCCGCTGGCAAGGGTGTTGGTAAGTACACACCAACTTTGTGCCCCGGGCGACAAGTTACGCTTATCTTTTAGGCGGGACTGATGTGTCATGTAGTGCTTATGTGTGATGTGCGCGCCTTTATAATGTGCCAGCAGATCGACGCTGCAAGCGGTGCCGAAAAATCAGGGCAGCCCTTGTTTTATGGCCGATAAATTGTCAACATCGCAGACTATTTTTTCACCGGAGCAGTCGGTTTATGCGCCTTGTCGCTGCTTCGTGTGGTTGGTAAAGTAGGCGGATTTTATTTTCCGCCCCCAGCTTGCAGGATTATCCTTTCGTTATGTTTAAGAAATTCCGTGGCATGTTTTCCAATGACTTGTCCATCGACCTGGGTACGGCCAATACCCTGATCTATGTTAAAGGGCAAGGCATTGTACTGAATGAACCGTCGGTGGTTGCCATTCGCCAGGATCGTGCCGGTTCTCCCAAGAGCGTCGCGGCGGTCGGCCATGACGCCAAGCAGATGCTGGGGCGTACACCCGGTAACATCGCGGCCATCCGCCCGATGAAAGACGGCGTGATTGCTGACTTCTTTGTGACTGAAAAAATGCTTCAGCACTTCATCAAACAGGTCCACAGCAACAGCTTTATGCGCCCAAGCCCGCGTGTGCTGGTGTGCGTGCCGGTCGGCGCGACCCAGGTTGAACGCCGGGCGATCCGTGAGTCCGCGCAGGGCGCAGGCGCACGTGAAGTCTTCCTGATTGAAGAGCCGATGGCTGCGGCCATTGGTGCCGGCCTGCCGGTTTCTGAAGCCACCGGCTCCATGGTGGTGGACATCGGCGGCGGCACCACGGAAGTGGCGGTGATCTCCCTGAACGGCGTGGTCTACTCCTCTTCTGTGCGCATCGGCGGTGACCGTTTCGACGAAGCCATCATTAATTATGTGCGCCGTAACTACGGCTCGCTGATTGGCGAGGCCACGGCAGAGCGCATCAAACATGAGATCGGCTCCGCCTACCCGGGTGACGAAGTGCGCGAAATTGAAGTGCGCGGCCGTAACCTGGCAGAGGGTGTGCCGCGCGGCTTCACCCTGAACTCCAACGAGATCCTCGAAGCGCTGCAGGAGCCGCTGACCGGCATCGTCAGCGCGGTGATGGTCGCGCTGGAGCAGTGCCCGCCGGAACTCGCCTCGGACATCTCCGAGCGCGGCATGGTCCTGACCGGCGGCGGTGCGCTGCTGCGTAACCTCGACCGTCTGCTGATGGAAGAGACGGGCATCCCGGTGGTGGTGGCGGAAGATCCGCTGACCTGCGTCGCCCGTGGCGGCGGCAAGGCGTTGGAGATGATCGACATGCACGGCGGCGATTTGTTCAGCGAAGAGTAATCCGCGCAACATTTCATCAGCCCTGGGAAGGGGTAGCGCACGTCGCGGTGCGCAGGCACGACCGCTGTGTAACGGAATTGAGGGCGCATCCGCCTCAGGGTGCGCCGGCCAGCCCGGTTTACCTGCCTGTCCGGGCGTGCGCGGCGACCGTGCCGTGTGGCTAACCCCTTCTGTAGTCGAGGAATCCGCATAATTTATGAAGCCGATTTTCAGCAGGGGGCCTTCCCTGCAATTGCGTCTCTTTTTGGCGATTGTCGCGGCGATTGCCCTGATCATCGCCGACAGCCGTCTCGGTACCTTCATGAAGATCCGTACCTACATGGATACGGCCGTCAGTCCCTTCTATTTCCTGTCCAATGGCCCGCGCAAACTGCTCGACAGCGTCTCTGACACGCTGGCCACTCGCCAGCAGCTCGAGCTGGAAAACCGTGCGCTCCGCCAGGAGCTGTTGCTGAAAAACAGTGACCAACTGCTGCTTGGCCAGTTCAAGCAGGAGAATGCGCGCCTGCGTGAGCTGCTCGGCTCGCCGCTGCGCCAGGATGAGCAGAAGATGGTGACGCAGGTGATCTCCACCGGCACCGACCCTTACAGCGATCAGGTGGTGATCGACAAGGGCTCAGAAAACGGCGTCTATGAAGGCCAGCCGGTAATCAGTGACAAAGGCGTGGTGGGGCAGGTGGTGGCAGTGGCGAAATTCACCAGCCGGGTGCTGCTGATCTGCGACGCCTCCCACGCGCTGCCGATCCAGGTGCTGCGCAATGACATCCGCGTGATCGCGGCGGGCAGCGGCTGCGCCGACGATCTTCAGCTCGAGCACCTGCCGAGCAACACCGACATCCGCGTCGGCGACGTGCTGGTCACTTCCGGCCTGGGCGGCCGCTTCCCGGAAGGCTATCCGGTGGCGGTGGTCTCCTCGGTGAAAGTGGACAACCAGCGCGCCTACACGGTGATTCAGGCGCGCCCGACGGCCGGGCTGCAACGCCTGCGCTACCTGCTGCTGCTCTGGGGTTCCGACCGCAACGGCGACCTGCCGCTGCCGCCGGATGAGGTGCACCGCGTCGCCAATGAGCGCCTGACGCAGATGATGCCGCAGGTGCTGCCGCGTGCCAGTGAGATGGGGCCGCCCGCCCCGGCCGCGGCCGGCAGTACCGCGCCGGCCAATAGTGCGGCCCCGGCCGCCGCCGCACCGGCCCGCACCACGCCAACACCGGCGTCGCCCGCCAGGGGGACACAGCCATGAACCGCTACCGCAGCCACGGGCGCTGGATAATCTGGATCTCCTTCTTTGTTGCCATGTTGCTGCAAATCATGCCGTGGCCGGATCAGATCTACATGTTCCGGCCCTCATGGCTGACGCTGATCCTCATCTACTGGGTGATGGCGCTGCCGCACCGGGTGAATGTCGGCACCGGGTTTGTGCTCGGCCTGCTGATTGACCTGATCCTCGGCTCGACGCTGGGGGTCAGGGCGCTGGCGCTGGGGATCATCGCCTATCTGGTGGCGTTCAAGTTCCAGTTGTTCCGTAACATGGCCCTGTGGCAGCAGGCGCTGATTGTGATGCTGCTCTCCCTGGCGATGCACGTGGTAGTGTTCTGGGCGGAGTTCCTGGTGATTAACGTCTCGTTCCGCCCGGAAGTGTTCTGGAGTAGTGTGGTAGACGGCATCCTGTGGCCGTGGCTGTTCCTGTTGATGCGTAAAATCCGCCGCCAATTCGCCGTACAATGAGGACTGACATGACTTCGCTCTATCTGGCTTCCGCCTCCCCGCGGCGGCATGAATTGCTCTCCCTGCTTGAGATCCCGTTCGAACGACTGGTGGCTGACGTGGAAGAGGTGCGCCGCCCGGAGGAGACGCCGGAAGGCTATGTGCGCCGGCTGGCGCAGGACAAGGCGCTGGCCGGGGTGGCCGCCGCACCGCAGGATTTGCCGGTACTCGGTTCTGATACTATCGTGGTACTGGAGGGGCAGGTGCTGGAGAAGCCGCGTGAGGCGGCGCACGCCGCAGAGATGCTGCATGCGCTCTCCGGCAAACAGCACCAGGTGATGACCGCCGTGGCACTCGCCGACCGGCACGATCTGCTCTGCACGCTGGTGACGACGGATGTCACCTTCCGCGTGCTCTCCTCAGACGAGATTCAACACTATATCGCCGGTGGCGAACCCATGGACAAGGCGGGTGCCTATGGCATCCAGGGCAAAGGCGGCTGTTTCGTGCGGGCGATCCGCGGCAGCTACCCGGCCGTGGTCGGGTTGCCGCTGGTGGAAACACAGGAGCTGTTCAGCCAGTTTATGGCTGTCCGCAAGGTAAGGAGAGACCATGACCGCTGAATTACTGGTAAACATCACCCCCTCAGAGACCCGGGTCGCCTATATTGACGGCGGCATTCTGCAAGAGATCCACATCGAGCGCGAGGCCAAGCGCGGCATCGCCGGCAATATCTACAAGGGCCGCGTCAGCCGGGTGCTGCCGGGGATGCAGGCCGCCTTTGTGGACATCGGCCTCGACAAGGCCGCCTTCCTCCACGCCTCTGACATCATGCCGCACACCGAGTGCGTCGCCGGGGATGAGCGGAAAAATTTCCACGTGCGCGATATCGCCGAGCTGGTGCGCCAGGGGCAGGACCTGATGGTGCAGGTGGTGAAAGACCCGCTCGGCACCAAGGGGGCGCGCCTCACCACGGACATCACCCTGCCGTCCCGCTACCTGGTGTTTATGCCCGGCGCGGCGCATGTCGGCGTCTCCCAGCGCATCGCCAGCGAGGCGGAGCGCGACCGCCTGAAGAAAATCGTCTCGAAATACTGCGATGAGCAGGGCGGGTTTATCATCCGCACCGCTGCCGAGGGGATCGGGGCCGAGGAGCTGGCGCAGGACGCCGCCTTCCTCAAACGCCTCTGGACGAAAGTCACCGAGCGCAAAAAGCGCAACATCACCAAGTGCAAGCTGTATGGCGAAGTGGCGCTGGCGCAACGCATCCTGCGGGATTTTGCCGGCGCAGCGCTGGACCGCATCCGCGTTGACTCCCGCCTGACCTACGAACTGCTGCTGGAGTTCACCAGCGAATATATGCCGGAGCTGACCAGCAAGCTGGAGCACTACACCGGCAAGCAGCCGATTTTCGACCTCTACGACGTGGAGAACGAGATCCAGCGTGCGCTGGAGCGCAAAGTGGAGCTGAAATCGGGCGGCTACCTGATCATCGACCAGACCGAGGCGATGACCACCATCGACATCAACACCGGGGCCTTTGTCGGCCACCGCAACCTCGATGAGACCATCTTCAACACCAACGTCGAAGCGACGCAGGCGATCGCCCGCCAGCTGCGGCTGCGCAACCTCGGCGGCATCATCATCATCGACTTCATCGACATGAGCAACGAGGACCACCGCCGCCGCGTGCTGCACTCGCTGGAGCAGGCGCTGAGCAAAGACCGGGTGAAAACCAGCATCAACGGCTTCTCGCAGCTCGGCCTGGTGGAGATGACGCGCAAACGCACGCGCGAAAGCGTGGAACATGTGCTCTGCAATGACTGTCCAACCTGTCACGGCCGCGGCACCCTGAAAACGGTGGAAACGGTCTGTTATGAGATCCTGCGCGAAATCGTGCGGGTGCATCACGCCTATGATGCCGATCGCTTCCTGGTTTACGCCTCGCAGGCGGTGGGGGAGGCGCTGAAAGGCGAGGAGTCCCATGCGCTGGCAGAAGTGGAAATCTTCGTCGGCAAGCAGGTCAAAGTGCAGATCGAACCGCTCTATAACCAGGAACAATTTGACGTCGTCATGATGTAACCTGGCCGGCGGCACGAGGCTGCCGGCATGTTGTCGCCCCTGCGTCACGCATGGCTGTAAATTAATTTGATGTTGTTATCCCGTGTGATGACCGCGGGATGAAAGGAGAGACGCGTGAGGCGAGTGCCGGGAATTCTGTTAACCACCTGCGCCACCATTATTGTGATGGTGGCGTTGTTGATCAGTGGGTTACGGTTGGCGCTGCCGAAGCTGGATACCTTCCGCCCGCAACTGCTGAGCAAAATCGAGGCAGTGAGCGGCGTGCCGGTTAAGATTGAGAAAGTCACCGGCCGCTGGGAGCCGTTTGGCCCGACGCTGGAGATCACCGGCCTGCAGGCGCGCCTGCCCGATTCCCGCTGGAAGCTGGAGCGCGTGACGCTGGCGCTGGATGTCTGGCAGTCGCTGCTGCACTGGCGCTGGCAATTCCGCGACCTCACCTTCTATAACCTCCAGCTCGATCTGGACTCCACCCTCGGCGGCCGCGACCACCAGGGCAGCTCGGTGGAGCCGAATGAGATCAGCAACCTTTTCCTCAAGCAGGTGGACCACTTCGACCTGCGCAACAGCCGCATCTCTTTCCTCTCCCCGTCGGGGCCGCGCGCGGAGTTTGACATCCCGCAGCTCACCTGGCTCAACAGCGCCAACCGCCACCGCGCGGAGGGACAGCTCAGCCTCTCGACCTTTACCGGCCAGCACGGCGTGGTGCAGCTGCGTATGGATCTGCATGACAGCCAGGGGCTGCTGAACAACGGCACGGTCTACTTACAGGCGGACGGCGTCGATCTCAAACCCTGGCTGGGGCGCTGGCTGCGCCACAACACCGGGCTGCAAACCGGCAACGTCAGCCTGGCGGCCTGGTTACAGATTGAGAACGGCGAAATCGCCGGTGGCGATGCCCGCGTGCGGCAGGGGGAGGCGCGCTGGAATATCGACGGCCAGCCGCACCGGCTGGAGGTTGCGGATCTGGCGCTCCATGCCAGACGGCAGGGGCGCGGCTGGCAGTTTGATGTGCCGCAGCTGGCGTTGCAGACCGACGGCCAGCCCTGGCCCAAAGGCGGCATCTCCGCCTTATGGCTGCCGGAGAACACCGATTTCCTCGGCCCGCACCAGGGCGAGGAGCTGCGCCTGCGCACCCACGCAATCCAGATCGAGCGGCTCGGGCCGCTGCTGCCGATGGTGGCCTTCCTCTCGCCCAACCTGCTGGACCGCTGGAATGATCTGAAACCCGCCGGGCGCATTGACGCCCTGGCGCTCGACATCCCGCTCAGGCAGCCGGAGCTGACCCGCTTCCAGGCCACCTGGCACGACGTCAGCTGGCAGCACTGGAAAGTGTTGCCGGGCGTCAGCCATTTTGCCGGGACACTGCGCGGTAGCGTGCCGCAGGGGCAGCTGGCGCTGAACCTCAACGACAGCCTCCTGCCCTATGGCGAGATGTTCCGCGCGCCGCTGGAAGTGCACCGCGCCCGGGGGACAATCGGCTGGGTCAACAACCGCGATCAGCTGGCGCTGTGGGGCCGCGGGCTGGATGTGCAGGCGCGCTCGCTGTGGGCCACCGGGGATTTCCGCTACCTGCAACCCACCAACGGCACGCCGTGGCTCTCTATCCTCTCCGGCATCCGCCTCTATGACGCAGGTGACGCCTGGCGCTACTTCCCGGAGCCGCTGATGGGCACCCATCTGGTGGACTACCTCAGCGGGGCGATCCAGGGCGGGCAGGTGGACAACGCCACGCTGGTCTACGCCGGGAACCCGCACCTGTTCCCCTATAAACATAACGACGGGCAGTTCCAGGTCTGGGTGCCCCTGCGCGCCGCGACCTTCCGCTTCCAGCCCGGCTGGCCGGCGTTGCAGAACCTGGACATCGACCTCAACTTCCTCAATGACGGCCTGTTTATGAAAGCGGCGCAAACCGCGCTGGGGCAGGTCAGGGGCAATAATGTGGTGGCGGCGATCCCGGATTACCTGAAACAGAAGCTGCTGGTGGATGCCGATATCCAGGGCGCGGGCAAAGAAGTGGGGAATTACTTCAACCAGACGCCGCTGAAAGGCTCGCTGGGCGCGGCGCTGGATGAGTTGCAGATCGGGGGGGACGTCAGTGGGCGCTTACATCTCGATATTCCGTTGAACGGCAAGCAGGTCAGGGCCACCGGTGAAGTGCAACTGGCCAACAACAGCCTGCTGGTCAAACCGCTGAGCACCACCATTCACGACCTGAGCGGCCGCTTCCGCTACGACAACGGCAACCTGCAAAGCGAGCTGATGCAGGGCACCTGGCTCGGGCAGCCGCTGGCGGTGGACTTCTCCACTCAGGAGCAGCCGCAGAGCATGGGCATCAACGTTAATCTGGCCGGTAACTGGCAACCGGCGAAACTGCCCGGCCTGCCTGCCGCCGCAGTGCCGGCGCTGGGCGGCAGCGCCGCCTGGAAAAGCCAGGTGGGCATCACCCTGCCGCACCAGGGCCAGGCGCAATACAACATTGACGCGACGGTTGACCTTAAAGGCGTCAGCAGCCGCTTGCCAGCCCCGCTGGCAAAAGCCCCGGGCGAGCCGCTGCTGCTCACCGCCAACGCCAAAGGCGGCCTGAAAAGTTTCGACCTCACCGGGCACGTCGGCAAAGAGAACGCCTTCAACAGCCGCTGGCTGCTGGGCGACGCCCTGACCCTCGACCGCGCCGCCTGGCAGCGCCACAGCGCGAAGGTGCCGCCGCTGCCGGGCAACAGCAGCCTGACGCTCGACCTGCCGGCGCTGGACGGCGAGCGCTGGCTGGCGCTGTTCTCCCCGGCGCAGGCCGTGCCTGCGGCCACCCGCGCGGCACCGGGGCTGGCGTTCCACTTCCCGAAACAGGTAACGCTGGCTACCCCGCTGCTGGAGGCAGGCGGGCAGAGCTGGCATAACGTGGCGGTGAACACCACGCAGCAACTGGGCGGAATGCAGGCGCAGGTGCACGCCGATGAGGCGGACGGCACCCTGAAGATGGCGGAAAATGCGCCGTGGCAGGCGGATATCCGCTACCTTTATTATAATCCGCAGTTTACGGCGACCGATGGCAACGGCGGACAGGCCGCAGCCGGCAGCAACCCGTTCGGCGGGAAAATCTCCTTCAATGGCTGGCCGTCGTTGATGCTGCGCTGCCAGAGCTGCTGGTTCTACGGCCAGAACGTCGGCCGGGTCGAGGGGGATTTCACGCCGCAGGGCGACACCCTCTCCCTGAGCCACGGGCTGGTGGACACCGGCAAAATGCGCCTCACGGTGGATGGGCGCTGGCAACAGGGGGAAGCCGGGTCACGTACCGGGCTGAAAGGCAAACTCCAGGGGGCGAAAATTGATGACGCCGCCGCCTGGCTCGGCCTCTCGACGCCGCTGAAAGCCGCGCCGTTTAACGTGGACTTTGACCTGCACTGGCAGGGCGAACCCTGGAAACCGGCCATCCCGACGCTGAACGGCACGCTGAACAGCGCGCTGGGCAAAGGCGAAATCGCCGATCTCGGCGGTGGCCGCGCCGGGCAGTTGCTGCGGCTGATCAGCTTCGACGCGCTGCTGCGCAAGTTGCAGCTTGATTTTAGTGACACCTTCGGTAAAGGTTTCTATTTCGACTCCATTAAATCCACCATCTGGATCAAGGATGGCGTGCTGCATACGGATGACCTGCTGGTGGATGGGCTGGCCGCCGACATCGCCATGAACGGCCAGGTGGACCTGGTGCGCCGGCAGATTGAGATGGAAGCGGTGATCGCGCCGGAAATCTCCGCCACGGTGGGGGTCGCCACGGCGTTCGCCATCAACCCGGTGATCGGCGCGGCCGTGTTTGCCGCCACCAAGGCGCTGGCACCGCTCTGGAATAAAATCTCCCTGATCCGTTACCACATCAGTGGTAACTTGGATCAGCCCAAGATTAATGAGGTGTTGCGCGAGCCGAAAGCGGCCGGGGCGAAGTAGCCGGGCGCAACATCCCCGAATCCGGTGCGCCGCACCGGAACCCCATAACAATGAGTGAAGATACTATGAGCCTGGCCTTTGCTAGTGAGCAGTTACTTACTGCGAACAACCTTACGCACCAAGACCTTTCCTCGGTATTGGGTCAACTGGCTGAGCGTCGGCTCGACTATGCCGACCTCTATTTCCAGTCCAGCTACCATGAAGCCTGGGTGATTGAAGACAGCATCATCAAAGACGGCTCCTACAACATTGACCAGGGCGTCGGCGTACGCGCGGTCAGCGGTGAGAAGACCGGCTTTGCCTATGCCGACCAGCTGACCCTGAACGCGCTGAACCTGAGCGCCCAGGCGGCGCGCAACATCGTGCGTGAAAACGGCAGCGGGAAAGTCCATGCGCTGGGGGCGGTCAACCACACCGCGCTCTACCCGCTGCTTGACCCGCTGCAAAGCCTGCCGCGTGAAGAGAAAATTGCCCTGCTGCACCGGGTGGACAAGGCGGCCCGCGCCGCTGACCGCCGTGTGCAGGAGGTCAGCGCCAGCCTGACCGGCGTCTATGAAACCGTGCTGGTGGCGGCCACGGACGGCACGCTGGCGGCGGACGTGCGCCCGCTGGTGCGGCTCTCGGTGAGCGTGCTGGTGGAAGAGGACGGCAAGCGGGAGCGCGGCTCCAGCGGCGGCGGCGGCCGTTTCGGCTATGACTTCTTCCTGGAGAATGAAAACGGCGAAGTGCGGGCGGAAGCCTGGGCGCGTGAAGCGGTGCGCATGGCGCTGGTGAACCTCTCCGCCGTCGCGGCCCCGGCCGGGGCGATGCCGGTGGTGCTGGGCGCAGGCTGGCCGGGCGTGCTGCTGCATGAAGCGGTGGGCCACGGGCTGGAAGGGGACTTCAACCGCCGCGGCACCTCGGTCTTCAGCGGCCAGATGGGTGAACTGGTGGCCTCTGAGCTGTGTACCGTGGTGGATGACGGCACGATCCAGGGGCTGCGCGGCTCGCTGGCGATCGACGACGAAGGCGTACCGGGCCAGTACAACGTGCTGATTGAGAACGGCATCCTGAAAGGCTACATGCAGGACAAGCTCAACGCCCGCCTGATGGGCGTCGCGCCGACCGGCAACGGCCGCCGTGAATCCTACGCGCACCTGCCGATGCCGCGCATGACCAACACCTACATGCTGGCCGGGCAGTCCACGCCGGAAGAGATCATCAGCAGCGTGGAGTTCGGCCTCTATGCGCCGAACTTCGGCGGCGGCCAGGTGGACATCACCTCCGGCAAGTTCGTCTTCTCCACCTCGGAAGCCTACCTGATCGAGAAAGGGCGCATCACCAAACCGGTGAAAGGCGCGACGCTGATCGGCTCCGGTATCGAGGCGATGCAGCAGATCTCGATGGTCGGCAACGACCTCGCGCTCGACAAGGGCGTCGGCGTCTGCGGCAAAGAGGGGCAGAGCCTGCCGGTGGGCGTCGGCCAGCCGACGCTGAAACTCAACACCCTGACCGTCGGCGGCACCGCCTGATTCACCCTCTGCAACACACCGGCTGCCCGCACCTGCGGGCAGTCTGCTTTCCGGCCCGGCGTTTTACTCCTCCAGCGGCTTCTGTTCGCGGTACTGCTTGAACAGCGTCCCGACCTGATTGAAATACTCCGTCAGGTAGTTGATGCAGACCTGCACCTTCAGCGGCAGCTTGTCCTTTTCGGTATAGAGCGCATAGACCGGCCGCGGGTCGGAGTGGTAGCGCGCAAACAGAATCTCCACCTCACCGGCGTTAATCTCATCAATGATCCACATCAGCGGCACATAGGCGATGCCCGCCCCGGCCTTGAGCCAGCGGATCATGGTCTGTGAATCATTGGTGACAAAGCGCCCCTGCGGGCTGAGGCGGGTGGTGATCCCCTCCGGGGCAATCAGCTCAAACTCGCTGTCCGGCCGCACGCTGTACTCCAGCCAGGAGAAGTTGACGATGTCCGCCGGTTTCTCCGGCGTGCCGTGCTGGTTGAGGTAGCTGCGCGCGGCGCACACCACCATCGGCATCGAGCCGAGCCGTTTGGAGAAGAGGCTCGAATCCTGCAACGCGCCGACGCGGATCACCACATCCAGCCCGTCGGCGATCAGGTCAGGCGCGGGGATGCCGGTGACCAGGTTCACCGTCAGGCCGGGGTATTCGCGCATCATGTCGGCGGTCATGTTCGCCAGCACATTCTGCGCCATGGTGGAGGAGCTGCCGATGCGCAACGTGCCGGTGGGGGTGTTGTTGAAGGCGTAGAGCTGCTCATGCACCTCCAGCACATCCTGCAGCATCCGGCGGCAGCCCTGGTAGTAGATCTTGCCCGCTTCCGTCAGCCCGATGCTGCGGGTGCTGCGGTTCAGCAGCTTGACCTGCAGCTCATTTTCCAGTTTGGAGACGGTCTGGCTGATAGAGGAGACACTCATTTCCAACTGTCGCGCCGCGGCGGTAAACGAACCGCACTCCACAACTTTGGCAAAAACGGACATGCGCTTGAGTCGTTCCATTATTCACTCTGGCTTAAAAGTGATTTAGATCACATAAGGTAGATAGATTGATAACAACAACGCTACCATAGCGGGACGGGTAACGTGCCTTTGATTGAACGAATCTTTCGCCAATCAATCTCCCTCGCGACACCTCCGCACTGCCTTCAGTTTACTTTTTCTTAACAGCTTTCCGGCCTCTCCCGGTGGAAGGTGCCGGATATTGCCTAAAATAGCTGAAGACCCGGCGCGGTATGGTGAGGTATTCGCCCGGCAGAGTAAACAATAAGGAATAAATGATGAGTCTGCTTCCGGTAATGGTGATTTTCGGATTATCGTTTCCCCCGGTTTTTTTCGAGATCCTCGCTGCGCTGGCGCTGTTTTTCCTCCTGCGGCGGCTTCTGCAACCCACCGGGATCTATGATTTTGTCTGGCACCCTGCACTGTTCAATACAGCGCTGTACTGCTGTCTGTTCTATCTGATTTCTTGTCTCTTTGTCTGAGGTCGCTGTGAAAACCCTTTCTATAAAAATAATCCGTATTGCGATCACCCTGCTGCTGGTCATCCTCGCCGCCATCGCGATTTACCGCGCCTGGGTGTTCTATACCGAATCCCCCTGGACGCGTGACGCCAAGTTCACTGCTGACGTGGTGGGCATTGCGCCGGACGTCACCGGGCTGATTACCGATGTGCCGGTGAAAGATAACCAGCTGGTGAAAGCGGGGCAGATCCTGTTTACCGTGGACAAGCCGCGCTACCAGCAGGCGCTGGAAGAGGCAGAAGCGGACGTCGCCTACTACCAGGCGCTGGCCGCAGAGAAGAAACGGGAAGCGGGCCGCCGCGTGCGCCTCGGCATCCAGGCGATGTCGCAGGAGGAGATCGAGCAGTCCAACAACTCGCTGCAAACCGCCCAGCACCAGCTGGCGAAAGCGGTGGCCGTGCGTGACCTGGCGAAGCTCGACCTCGAACGCACCGACGTGAAAGCCCCGGCGGATGGCTGGGTCACCAACCTCAACGTCCACGGCGGCGACTACATCACCCGCGGCTCCACCGCTGTGGCGCTGGTGAAGAAAAACACCTTCTACATTCTGGCCTACATGGAAGAGACCAAGCTGCCGCAGGTCAACATCGGCGACCGCGTGGAGATCACGCCGCTCGGCAGTAACCGCATTATGCACGGCACGGTGGACAGCATCGCCGCCGGGGTGAACAACAGCAGCAGCACGTCGGACAGCAAAGGCATGGCGACCGTGGACTCCAACCTGGAGTGGGTGCGCCTGGCGCAGCGCGTGCCGGTACGCATCCGGCTGGATGCCGCCGACCAGTCGCACCCGTACCCGGCCGGGACCACCGCCACGGTGGTGATCACCGGGGCCAACGACCGTGACGTGACCCATGAGTCGCCGTTTGTGCAGTTCCTGCACCGTTTGCGTGAGTTCGGCTAAGGGGCAGCGATGAAAAGCCTCAACGTTGAGTTTCCCTTTCCGCGGATGCGGTTTGCGCTCAAGCTCACTTTTGCCATTCTGTTTGCGCTGATCCTCGGGTTCCATCTGGAACTGGTCACGCCGCGCTGGTCAGCGATGACCGCCGCGATCGTGGTGGCCGGCCCGGCGTTTGTCGCCGGCGGCGAGCCATTCTCCGGTGCCATCCGCCACCGCGGCTGGCTGCGTATCATCGGCACCTTTATCGGCTGCCTGGCGGCGCTGGTGATCATGATCGCCACTATCCGCGCGCCGGTGGTGATGCTGCTGCTCTGCTGCATCTGGGCGGGCTTCTGCACCTGGTGGTCGTCGCTGGTGCGGGTGGAAAACTCCTACGCGCTGGGGCTGGCCGGGTATACCGCGCTGATTATCGTCGTCACCTCTGCCAACACCCCGCTGCAAACGCCGCAGTTTGCCGTGGAGCGTTGCAGTGAAATCGTGCTCGGCATCGTCAGCGCGGTGATCGCCGACCTGCTCTTCTCGCCGCGCTCCATCAAAGCGGACATCGACCGGCTGGTGGAGAAGCTGCTGGTGGACCAGTACCGGCTGATGCAGCTCTGCCTCGGCTCCGCCGAGCGGGAAACCGTGGACAAGGCGTGGGCCGACCTGGTGAAAAACAGCAACGCCCTGAACGGGATGCGCAACCACCTGATGATGGAGTCCTCGCGCTGGGGGCGCGCCAACCGGCGGCTGAAGGCACTGCATACCCTGTCGCTGACGCTGATCACCCAGGCGTGCGAAACCTACTTCATCCTGATGAACCACCCGGATGAGATCTCCCCCAGCGTCCGCAGTTTGTTCGATGAACCGGCCGACACGCTGCCGGAGATACACAAGCGGATGAAAATGCTGCGCCACCTGCTCACCGACAACGCCGGTGCGCCGGTCACCGTGACCAGCTGGGTCGGGGCCGCCTCCCGTTACCTGCTGCTGGCGAAAGGGGTGCGCACCAACAGCAGCATCAACAGCGTGGAAGAGGGGGTGCTGAGCGACGAAGTGGTGATCAAACCCGCCTCCGCCGAACGCTACCACGCGATGATCAACGGCCTGCGCACCTTTGCCGCCACCGCGGCGGGCAGCCTGATCTGGCTCTGGACCGGCTGGACCTCCGGCAGCGGCTTTATGGTGATCATCGCCGTGGTCACCGCGCTGGCGATGCGCACCCCGAACCCGCGCATGATGGCGATGGACTTCGTGCTCGGCATGATGGTGGCGATCCCGGTCGGCTCGCTCTACTTTATGCTGATCCTGCCCGCCACCCAGCAGAGCGTGTTGCTGCTCTGCCTCTGCCTCGGCGTGCTGACCTTTATCTGCGGCGTTGAGGTGCAGAAGCGGCGGCTCGGCACCCTGGGCCTGCTGGCGGGCAGCATCAATATTCTGGTGCTGAGCAACCCGATGAAGTTCAACGTCACCAGCTTCCTCGACAACGCCACCGGCCAGTTCATCGGGGCGGGCGTGGCACTGGTGGTGATCCTGCTGATCCGCGACAAATCCAGAGAGCGCACCGGCCGCACCCTGCTGAACCGGCTGATGAGCAGCGCGGTGTCGGCGCTGACCACCAAGGCGTCACGCCGCCGCGAAAACCACCTGCCGGCGCTCTATCAGCAGCTGAACCAGTTGCTGGTGATGTTCCCGAATGACATCGCCAAATACCGGCTGGCGCTGACGCTGATCATCGCGCACCAGCGGATGCGGCAGGCGGAGATCCCGGTGAATGAGGAGCTCTCTGCGTTCCACAAACAGATCCGCAACACCGCCGACCATGTGGTCACCGCCTCCAATGACGTCAAGCGCCGTTACTACTACGACCGGCTGCTGAAGGAGCTGAATGAGTACCAGCAAAAACTGGTGCACTACGACGCGCCGCGGCAGGTCACCGAGCCGGTGAAGCGGCTGGCGGACATGCTGCACAAGTACGAAAACGCGCTGCTCAGCGTGTGACACCCAAGCCAGACGCCCGTCTGGCTTTTTTTTGCCCTGCGATCCCGCCGTTGTGCTAATCCGTTAATTTCACTGGGTTTTGGCTGGAGCTGCACGCGTCATCTCCATGCCATGAGAAGCCGCTATACTTAACCGACAGGTTTGGTTTTCACGCGGCACGGTGGCCGCGTGCACATCAGGAGAAGAGTATGGCGAGCAATGACAGCCTGAAAAATAACGACTTATTCAAAACCGGTTACTTTGTGGCGGGCGAGTGGCGGCAGGCCGGCGAAACCTTTGAGGTACTCAACCCCGCCACCGGCGAGGTGGTAGCGCAGGTGGCGAAAGCCGGGGAGGCGGAGACCAATGCCGCCATTGCCGCCGCCGCGGAGGCGCTGCCCGCATGGCGCAGCAAAACTGCCAAAGAGCGTTCAGAAATTCTTTACCGCTGGTATCAGCTGATTCAGGAGAACAAAGCGTTCCTGGGTGAGCTGATGGTGGCGGAGCAGGGCAAGCCGCTGAAAGAGGCGCTGGGCGAAGTGGACTACGCCGCCGGCTACATCCAGTGGTTTGCCGAAGAGGCGAAACGCGCCAACGGCGAAATCATCCCCGCCGCGAAAAGCGGCGCGCGCATCCTGGCGACCCGCGAGCCGATCGGGGTGGTGGCGGCCATTACCCCGTGGAACTTCCCGCTGGCGATGCTGACGCGCAAACTCGGCCCGGCGCTGGCAGCAGGCTGCACCGGGCTGATTAAACCGGCCAACAACACGCCGCTCTCCGCCTTTGCGCTGCTGGCGCTGGCTGACCGCGCCGGGGTACCGAAAGGCGTCCTGAACGGCGTGGCGGGCGACACCCACGCCATCAGTGACGCCATCATGGCCAGCAAAACCGTGCGCAAAATCTCCTTTACCGGCTCCACCGAGGTCGGCAAAACGCTGGTGCGCAACGCCGCCGACACCATGAAAAAGGTGTCGATGGAGCTGGGCGGCAACGCGCCCTACATCGTGTTTGACGATGCCGATCTTGAGCTGGCGGTACAGGGGGCGATTGTCAACAAATTCCGCAACAGCGGGCAGGTCTGCGTCGCCACTAACCGCTTCTATATCCAGGACGGCATCTACGACGACTTCGTCAGCCGCCTGGGGGAAGAGGTGAAAAAACTCAAGGTCGGCAACGGCATGGAAGAGGGCGTGGTGGTCGGCCCGCTGATTGAGCCGAAAGGGGTGGAGAAGGTAGAGCAGCACGTCAGCGATGCCCTGGGCAAAGGCGCGCGCGTCATCACCGGCGGCGAACGCCACGCGCTGGGCGGCAACTTCTACCAGCCTACGGTGCTGGCGGATGTCACCGACGAGATGAAGGTGGCCCATGAGGAGACCTTCGGCCCGCTGGCGGCCTGCCTGCGTTTCAGCACCGAGGAGGAGGTGATCCGCCGCGCCAATGAGAGCGAGTTCGGGCTGGCGGCCTACTTCTACACCCAGAACCTGCAACGGGTGTTCCGCGTCTCGCAGGCGCTGGAGAGCGGGATGATCGGCATCAACGAGTGCTCCGTCTCCACCGAGCTTGCGCCGTTCGGCGGCGTGAAAGAGTCCGGGCTGGGGCGTGAAGGCTCGGTGCTGGGGCTGGAAGAGTATCTGGAAGTGAAAACCCTGCACCTCGGTAACCTGTAACGGCCACCCTTGCCTTGCGGGCGATCACAGTAACTATTTCAACAGGATGGAGTCAGTGCATGGGGAAAGTGGTTTTCGACTTTAATCAGATACCGGATCTGCCCCGGTTTTACGGCGAATTTGCGCGGGAGTTTGCGCTGGGCGACGGTTTCGAGGCAAATCTGGATGCGCTGTGGGATGTGGTGACAGGCCGCCTTGGGCTGCCGGTGGAGATTGAGTTCGTCAACCTGAATGCACGCAAAAAGCGGCGTTTCGGCGCGCTGGTGCTGCTGTTTGAAGAGGCGGAAGAGGAGCTGGAGGGCGGCCTGCGCTTTAATATCCGCCAGTAACGGCCGGGGCCGGGCCGGCCACAGGGCGGGTTCCGCGCCCCCCGGCCGGCCACGCCCGGCGATCAGTAGTCTTTGGCTTCAGCCAGTTCGCGCAGGTACTGGAAGATCTGGCGGAACGCTTTCGGCGGCTTGTTGGCAGCCTTCTCTTTCTGGGCGTTACGCACCAGCGCACGCAGTTGCTGGCGGTCGGCGTCCGGGTAGAGCGCCAGCACGTCCGGCACCGCGTCATCACCCTCTTCAACCAGGCGGTCGCGCAGCCCTTCCAGTTTATGGAACAGGGAGACCTGCTGGTTGTGGCGGTTTTTCAGTTTGTCGAGGGCGGTCTGGATCGGCTCCGGATCGCGGGCGCGCAGCATTTTGCCGATCAGCTGTAACTGGCGGCGGCGGCCCTCTTTCTTGATGCGCTGCGCCAGTTCAATGGCGGCGCGCAGGTCTTCATCCAGCGGGATTTTGTCGAGGGCGTTTTTGCCCAGCTCCATCAGCTCTGCGCCGAGGTCTTTCAGCGCTTCGGCATCACGTTTAATTTCGCTTTTGCTGACCCAGATAATCTCGTCGTCTTCTTCGTTTTCATTCTCAGGGACGTCGTCGAGCCAGTCTTCGTGTGGTTTGTTCATGGGGACTCCAAAAAAAGAGGCTAATCCTATCAGGTTGTCGGCGTGGATCGCCAGCGACAGCCGGATTTAGCAGCAAAGATCGCGCCTTTAGCGCCATTATTATGGCGCAGGCCCGGGCAGTTTGCGGGCAAAGATGCCCGGCGGGGTGGCGGCCGCCATCAATTTGTCTGAATCTCTGTTAGACTCAAGCCTATCAATCAGGTGTAAAACGCCGTGGACGTGGAGCGGGAACCCGGGCAAACCCAGCCGGTTCCCGGACGATTATCTCATTAATTATGGCAGATCGATGAAAGTAGTCACTCAAGTTGCAGAGCAGCGTAAAACGCTGGAACAGGCGGTTGCCCGCGCGCTGGAACTGGCGCAGGCCGGGGCCGATCAGGCTGAAGTGGCCGTCAGTAAATCCACCGGGATCAGCGTCAGCACCCGGTTCGGCGACGTGGAAAACGTGGAGTTCAACAGCGATGGCGCGCTGGGCATCACGGTATACTGGCAGAACCGCAAGGGCAGTGCCTCCTCCACCGATCTCAGCCCGGAGGCGATAAGCCGCACCGTGCAGGCGGCGCTGGACATTGCCCGTTATACCTCGCCCGACCCGTACGCCGGGGCGGCTGACCCGGAGCTGCTGGCGTTTGAGGCACCGGATCTCGACCTGTTCCACCCCACCGAGCTGGACGCCGAACGCGCCATTGAGCTGGCGGCGCGGGCGGAGCAGGCGGCGCTCTCCGCCGACAAACGCATCACCAACAGCGAAGGCGGCAGCTTCAACAGCCATGTCGGCATCAAGGTATTCGGCAACAGCCACGGCATGTTGCAGAGCTACTGTTCGAGCCGCCACTCCATGTCGAGCTGCGTGATCGCCGAGCACAACGGCGACATGGAGCGCGACTACGCCTACACCATCGGCCGCGCGATTGACGACCTGCAAAGCCCGGAGTGGGTCGGGGAAGAGTGCGCCCGCCGCACCCTGTCTCGCCTTTCGCCGCGCAAACTGGCGACCATGAAAGCGCCGGTGCTGTTCGCTTCGGAAGTGGCGACCGGCCTGTTCGGCCACCTGGTCGGGGCGATCAGCGGCGGCAGCATCTACCGCAAATCGAGCTTCCTGCTCGACAGCCTGGGCAAGCCGATCCTGCCGGAGTGGCTGACCATCGAGGAGCACCCGCACCTGCGCAAAGGGCTGGCCTCCACGCCGTTCGACAGCGAAGGGGTACGCACCCAGCGCCGCGACATCGTCAAAGACGGCATCCTGCAAACCTGGCTGATGACCAGCTACTCAGCGCGCAAACTCGGCCTGAAGAGCACCGGCCACGCAGGCGGCATCCATAACTGGCGCATTGCCGGGCAGGGGCACGACTTCACCGCCATGCTGAAACAGCTCGGTACCGGGTTGCTGGTCACCGAACTGATGGGCCAGGGCGTCAGCGGCGTCACCGGCGACTACTCGCGCGGCGCGTCCGGCTTCTGGGTGGAGAACGGCGAAATCCAGTACCCGGTCAGTGAGATCACCATCGCCGGTAACCTGAAAGAGATGCTGCGCAATATCGTCAGCGTCGGCAGTGACATCGAAACCCGCAGCAACATCCAGTGCGGCTCGGTGCTGCTGCCGGAGATGAAAATCGCCGGCGAATAACGCATCGACGGATAGACCTCATCTTCCCCTAAAAACGGGCTGCCCAGGCAGCCCGTTTTTTTATTTCCCCGCCCCCATGCCGTTTGCGGAATCCGTGGTTTTGCGAATTGGATCTCTCCTGCCTATTTCATTTCCAGTTTGAACTGGAAAAAGTGCGTCTACACACTGCGCCCGGCTGCGCGTAGGGTAAAGCCACACCCAGAATAACCGGCAGGGAGAGAGGCGCCGTGAAGAATGAAACCGCACCGGGTAATGAGGCCGTCAGGGTGGATACCGCTATGGCAAATATCAGGGCGCAGCAAGTGCTGGCAGAAATAATGGCGTTGCTCGGCCGCAAGGCTATTTACCCCAACGCCGTGCAGCAGCAGATGCTGGATTCCCATATCCGCGCCATGGTATTGCGCTCGCTTACCGGCGAGCCGCTGCCGGAGGTGGAAAAAGATCTGTTTGAGGATATTTCCGCTGACTCGATGGCAATGGCGGAACAGGTCGTAGAGGGCGTCGGGAATTTACCGATTGAAGAGGCCTATTTGCTCTCCGTGCATTTTGAAGTGGCGAAAGAGAATACCCGCGATAACAACCTTTAATCTGAATCAGGGGATAACAATGGATATTACCGTAGTGATTGGCGACCGGCTGGGCAAAGGGCAGAAAGTGGCGCAGGGCGTGGAAGCGGCAGGCGGCAAGGCGGTGGTGGTGCCGGGCATGGCCGCGGACATGAAACTGGGCGACGTGATGAAAGCGGAAGGCGCGACCTTCGGCATTTCATTCTGCGGCAGCGGCGGCGCGGGGGCGATTACCGCCCAGAATAAATATGGTTATAAAGCGCGGCACGGCATGCGCTCGGTGGACGAAGGCGTCACGGCGATTAATGACGGCTGCACCGTATTAGGTTTCGGGTTTATGGATAAAGAGGAACTGGGCCAGAAACTGGTGGAAGCCTGGCGCAAGAAATTCGGCCAGACGCCATGAAACAGCATTACACCACCACCGTTCAGGTACAGGGAAAAGGTGAAACCAAAGCGGCGGCGTTTTCAGCCGCATTAAGCCAGGTGCAGCAGGCGGTTATGCGTTCCACAGAGAATATCCTGTTGCGTATTGAGCCGCAGGATCTGCGGGTAATAAAAGCGGAAGAGAAAATCACGCGGGAGAAATTCCTGTTTTTCTTTCTGCCGCGTGAAAAGCGGCACTATCAGGTGCTGCTGGAAATAACGGTCAACGTGACCGCCATTAATACCGGGCAGGTCACGTTCGCCACTTTATAAACAGCTGGGCGGGAAATTAAGGAGTCCTGATGTTTTTTATTATTCTGCTTAAGTCGCTGGTGATCGGCGGGCTGGTGGGCGTCGGTGTCGGGGCCGGGGCGGCGCGCATGTTCCATGCGCCCACGGTGCAGGGCATGGGCGCGTTCCGCACCCTGGGCGAGTTGAACGCCTGCGAGGGCGACCCGGCGTCACACTTCTCGTTCGGCCTTGGCTTCTTCTTCAACGCCTGGGCCTCCTCTGTGGCGGCCGGGGCCTTCACCCAGGACGTTGACCACCGCATCATCCCCAACTGGGGGGCGGCGGCAATCATGATGAAAAACCGCAACCTGGCGGAGACCCTGCACGACCCGCGCAAAATGGCGCTGGCCTGTGGGCTGATCGGCATGGTGGTGGTGGCGTTCCTCAATACCACCGCCTCGGCGGTGCCGGCGGCGCTCCAGGTCACGGCGGTGAAAGTGCTGGTGCCGGCCGCCAACCTGCTGGTGAACACCGTGATGCCGGTAATCTTCTGGCTGGCGGCGATCGATGCCGGGCGGCGCTCCGGCTTCTGGGGCACGGTGTTCGGCGGGCTGGCGCAGCTGATCATGGGCAACGCGGTGCCGGGGCTGGTGCTCGGTATCCTGATCGGCAAGGGCGTGGAAGAGAGCGGCTGGAACCGCGTCACCAAAATCATGATGGCGGTGATTGTGCTGCTGTTTGTGCTGAGCGGCTTCTTCCGCGGCTTTGACATGAAACTGCTGCAATCCTTCACCCTCGGCGTGCCGGGCTGGCTCGACCATATCCACAACACCTTGAGCGGGAAATAATCATGACGACCCTTATCACTGAAAAAGTGGAACAGCAGGAGAAAGCCGGGTTCTGGTACGCCGACTGGTCTTTCCCGATCTTTGTCGGCCTGCTCTCCTCCGGGGTGTTTGCCGGTACGCATATGTACTACCTCTACGGCATCGGCGCGTTCAACGAAGTGGCCTTTGTCTCGATGCTGCGCGCCGGGATGGACACCGGCGTCTACGGCGCGGTGGCCGCCTTCGGGGCGAGTTTCCTGTTTGCCCGCATCATTGAAGGCTCGCTGGTCGGCGTGCTGGACATCGGCGGCGCGGTGCAGACCGGCGTCGGGCTGGGTATCCCGGCGCTGCTGCTCGGTGCGGGCATCGTCTTCCCGGTGGAGAACTTTGTGGCGTCGCTGATCACCGGGCTGGTGGCGGGGCTGGCAATCGGCTACCTGATTATCCTGGCGCGCAAATTCACCATCAACCAGAGCAACTCCACCTACGGCGCGGATGTGATGATGGGCGCGGGCAACACCTCCGGGCGCTTCCTTGGGCCGTTGATCATCCTGTCGGCAATTGCTGCCTCGATCCCGATCGGCATCGGCTCGCTGCTGGGCGCGCTGCTCTTCTACCTCTGGCAGAAACCGATCACCGGCGGGGCGATCCTCGGCGCGATGATCTTCGGTGCCATTTTCCCGGTGACCCTTTCCTGATGGCGGGCAACATGATGGATCTGATGTTTCGCCGGGCGCGGCTGCCGGACGGCAGCCTGACCGATCTGGCGGTGCAGGATGGCCGCATCGTCGCGCTGGGCCACCTGCCGGAGACAATGGCAGCAGAGAAAAGCGTGGATCTGGCGGGCGCGGCCTACCTCAGCGCCGGCTGGATCGACAGCCATGTGCACTGTTACCCGGCGTCGCCGATCTACCATGACGAGCCGGATCGCGTCGGCATCGACGGCGGCGTCACCACGGTGGTGGACGCAGGCAGCACCGGCGCGGATCAGGTCGGGGATTTCCACCGCCTGACGCGCCCGGCGCGCACCCGGGTGCTGGCGCTGCTGAATATCGCCCGCACCGGCATCGTGACGCAGAACGAGCTGGCCGACATGGCGCAGATCGACGGCACGGCGGTAACGCAGGCGATCCATGACTACCCCGGCTTTATCATCGGGCTGAAGGCGCGCATGAGCAGCAGCGTGGTGGGGCAGAACGGCCTGCGGCCGCTGATCCGCGCCAAGCAGATCCAGCGCGACAACGGCGATTTACCGCTGATGGTGCACATCGGCAACGATCCGCCGGATCTGGACGGCATCGCCGATCTGCTCACGGCGGGCGACATCATCACCCACTGCTACAACGGCAAGCCGAACCGCATCCTGACGCCGCAGGGCGCACTGCGCGGCGCGGTACGGCAGGCGATGGAGCGCGGCGTGCGGCTCGACGTCGGCCACGGCAGCGCCAGCTTCAGCTTTGCGGTGGCGCAGCAGGCGATCACCCTCGGCATCCTGCCGCACACCATCAGTTCCGACATCTACTGCCGCAACCGCTTACAGGGGCCGGTACACAGCCTGGCGGCGGTGATGTCCAAATTCCTGGCGCTCGGCATGACGCTGCCGCAGGTGATCGACTGCGTGACGGTAAACGCCGCCCAGGCGCTGAAACTCCACGGGCGCGGGCGGCTGGCGGTGGGGGAGGCGGCGGATCTCACGCTGTTTACCCTCAGCGACGCGCCGCAGATCTACGCCGATGCCGACGGCATCACCATGAACGCGCCACAGCATCTGGTGCCGCTGGCGGCGGTGGTCGCCGGGGCGCTCTATCCAACGCAAGAAGGGAATGCCCATCATGTCTTCTGAAACCACGGCAGAGAACCGCACGCCGTCACTCTATGAGAAATACCAGCTGAAACAGGTGATCAACGCCTCCGGCCGCATGACCATCCTCGGTGTCTCCACGCCGGAACCGGCAGTGGCCGAGGCGGTGAACTACGGCCTCAGCCACTTTTTTGAGATGAAAGATCTGGTGGTGAAAACCGGCGCCTACATCGCCGGGCTGCTGAACGCCGAGGACGCGGTGATCGTCTCCTGCGCCTCGGCCGGGATCGCGCAGTCGGTGGCGGCGGTGATCGTCAAAGAGAGCGATCACCTGCTGGTTAACCTGCACAGCGCTGCCCATGACGTGCCGGATGAGATCGTGCTGCCGAAGGGGCATAACGTCAATTACGGCGCGCCGGTCGGCACCATGGTGGCGCTGGGCGGCGGAAAAGTGGTGGAAGCGGGCTACGCCAACGAATGCTCGGCGGCACAGCTGGCGGCCGCCATCACCCCGCGCACCGCCGCGCTGCTCTACATCAAGTCACACCATTCGGTGCAGAAAAGTATGCTGACGGTCGCCGAGGCAGCGGAGGTGGCGCACCGCCACCAGTTGCCGCTGATTGTCGATGCGGCGGCCGAAGAGGATCTCACCTGTTACTACGAGATGGGCGCAGACCTGGTGATCTACAGCGGGGCCAAGGCGCTGGAAGGGCCGTCGAGCGGGCTGGTTGTCGGCCGCGCCCGCTATGTCGCCTGGGTGCGCCGCCAGTCCGAAGGGATTGGCCGGGCGATGAAAGTCGGCAAAGAGGGCATCCTGGGGCTGACGGAGGCGATCGAGCGTTACGTGCACCGCGCACCGGTGAGCGGTCAGGCGCTGGTGGAGAAGATGACGCCGTTTATTGAGCGCCTCAACAGCCTGCCGGGCGTCAGCGCACGCGTGGTGTGGGACAGCGCCGGGCGTGACATCGCCCGCACCGAGATCGCCTTTGATGAGGCCGCGCTGGGGTGGCGCACCGGTGACATCGTGCAGCAGCTGAAAACCGGCGAGATCGCCATCTACTTCCGCGGTTACCGCGCCAATGAGGGCAAGATTGAGGTGGATGTGCGCAGCGTTACCCCGCCGCAACTCACCACCATTTACACCTGCCTCGCCACCCTGCTGGAGAAACGCCCGTGAAAACTGCCTCCTTAACCCCCAATTACTACCGTGACCGCGTCTGCCTGAATGTGCTGGCGGGCAGCAAAGCCAATGCGCAGGCGGTGTATGACGCCGCCGAAGGGCATGTGCTGGTGGGCGTGCTGTCAAAAAACTACCCCGATGTGGCCTCGGCGGTCGCGGACATGCGCGACTACGCGGCGCTGATCAACAATGCTATTTCCGTCGGGCTGGGGGCGGGTGATCCGCGCCAGTCGGCGATGGTCGGGCAGATCGCGGCCGCGCTGCAACCGCAGCATGTGAACCAGGTCTTCAGCGGCGTCGGCAGCAGCCGGGCGCTGCTCGGCCAGACGGAGACGGTGGTCAACGGGCTGATCTCGCCTGCCGGCCGCGCCGGGTGGGTCACCATCTCCACCGGGCCGCTGAGCAGCGCGCGCGAGGCGGCGGTGGTACCGGTGGAGACGGCGATCGCAATGCTGAAAGAGATGGGCGGCAGCTCGGTGAAATATTTCCCGATGGGCGGCCTGAGCACGCGGGAGGAGTTCGCCGCCGTGGCCCGCGCCTGTGCCGCGCAGGATTTCTGGCTGGAGCCGACCGGCGGCATCGACCTGGAGAACTTCACGCCGATCATGGCGATCGCGCTGGAGGCGGGGGTGAGCAAAATTATCCCGCATGTCTACAGTTCCATTATCGACAGCCAGAGCGGCGATACCCGCCCGTCGGCGGTCGCCGATCTGCTGGCGCAGCTGCGCGCGCTGGTGGGCTAAACCCTCTTACACAGGAGAGACGCCGTGAAAACACGCACTGCCCTTTGTCTGGTGCTGGCGATGGTCAGCGCGCCGCTCTGCGCTGACGCCGCCCGCTACGCCTATGTCGGCACCTATAACCCCAACGGCGAAGGCGTCTACCGCTTTGCCGTCAACCCGGAGGACGGCAGCCTCAGCGCGCGGACGCTGGTCAGTGGCGTCAGTAACCCGGCGCAGCTGGTGGCAAACGCCGCAGGCACGCTGCTGTTCGTCGGCAGTGAGGTCGCGGATTTCAACGGCGGGCAACAGGGCGGGCTGAGCGCTTACCGCATCAACCCGCAGGACGGCAGCCTGACGCTGCTCAACCAGGTGACCTCCGCCGGGCAGGGGCCGGTGTGGCTGTCACTGACGCCGGATGAGAAATTCCTGCTGGTGGCGAACTATGTCAGCGGCAGCGTCGCCGCCTTCCCGGTGGCGGCCGACGGCAAACTCGGCGCGGCGGTGTCGGTGCAGCAGCAGCAGGGCGAACCGGGCGCGGCGCGGCCGGCAGCGGCAGTTGAGGGGAGTTTCGCCATCAGCGATCATAACGGGCCGCACGCCCATATGATCGAAAGCGATCCCAGCGGGCGGTTTGCCTTCTCCACCGATCTGGGGCTGGACAGGATCTACCAGTGGCGGCGCGATCCGGCTACCGGCGCGCTGACGCCCAACGATCCGCCGTTTATCCCCGCGGCCTCACCGGGGGCGGGGCCGCGCCACCTGGTGTTCCACCCCACGGGCGACACGCTGTTTGTGATCGCCGAGGAGGCGTCGGTGGTCACCAGTTACCGCCTCAACCGTGAAACCGGCACCCTGACGCCCCTGCATAGCCTCTCCTCGCTGCCGCCGGAGTATCAGGGCACCAGCTTTGCCGCCGGGCTGGTGCTCGGGCGTGACGGCAAAAACCTCTATGTCGCCAACCGCCTGCACAACAGCATCGGCCAGATTGCGGTGACGCCTGAGGGCGGGATGCGCTGGGTCGGTGAAGTGTGGACGCGCGGTGACTACCCGCGCAGCCTGACCCTCGACCCGGCCGGGAAAACGATTTACGTCATGAATCAACGCAGCGATAACATCACCCGCTTCCGGGTCGATCCAACGCATGGCACACTGACGTTCACCGGGGATTACACGCCGGTGGGCAGCCCGTCCCAGCTGATCATGGTGCCCTGAGGCAGCCGCGCTGCGCTCCGGTGCGAACCGTTACCCCCAACCCTGGAAGAGGATTATGGTGCGCTTTCCCTATCAACGCCTGGCCCATCTGTTTGATGCGTTGCAGGATGAGATCCTGCCGCAGGAGGAGCTGGCCAAGCGGTTTGACGTCTCGACCCGCACCGTGCGGGCGGACATCACGGCATTGAATGAGATCCTGATCCGCTACGGTGCGCAGTTCGTGCATACGCGCGGCAGCGGTTACCAGTTACGGGTCGAGGACGCGGCGCTTTTCCGCGCGCTGCATCAGCCGCATGCGGCGGTGCCGAAAATCCCGCGTACGGCGGCTGACCGGGTCACCTGTCTGCTGGTGCGCTTCCTCACGTCGCCCTTTTCGCTGAAGCTTGAAGAGCTGGCGGATGCCTGGTTTGTCAGCCGTGGTACGCTGCAAAATGACATGGCCGAGGTGCGGGAGCATCTCGCCCGCTACCCGCTGACCATCGAAACCAAGCCGCGCTACGGCATGAAGCTGTTCGGCAGCGAGGTGGCGATCCGCGCCTGCCTGACCGACCTGCTGTTCCAGCGGCAGGATGAGCACAGCACCGCGCTGCTGCACACCCCGGCGGTGCTGGCCGTGGCGCAGATGCCGCTGCTGGCCGCCGCGCTGCACCAGGGGCTGACGCAGGCGGGCATCCGCCTCACGGACGAGGGCGAGCACTACCTGACGCTCTACTGCGCGGTGGCGCTCAAACGCATCAGCGACGGCTACCCGCTCTCCGATTTCCACGCTGACGAAGAGGATGAGCCGGTGCGGCAGGTCTCCTCCTCGCTGGCCGCGCAACTGCGCCAGTGGGCAGGCAAAGAGATCGCCGCAGCCGAAGAGGCCTACCTGCGGGTCAACATCGCGGCGCGGCGCATCCAGGCGGCGCAGCCCACGGCGATCAATGCCGATGACGAAGAGGCGCTGGTGGATTACCTGCTCTCTTACATCAACGCCCACTACAACTACGATTTACAGGGCGATGAGCAGTTGCGCGCCGACCTGCTGACCCACATCAAAACCATGATCACGCGGGTGAAGTACCAGATCGCCATCCCGAACCCGCTGCTGGCGAACATCAAACAGCACTACCCGATGGCCTACGACGTCACGCTGGCGGCTATCTCCAGCTGGGGGAAATACACCCCCTACAGCCTGAGCGAAAATGAGATCGGCTTTCTGGTGCTGCACATCGGCGTCGGGCTGGAGCGGCATTATGACATCGGCTACCAGCGCCACCCGCAGGTGCTGCTGGTGTGCGACACCGGCAACTCCACCATCCGCATGGTGCAGGCGCAGGTCAGCCGCAAATACCCGCAGCTGGTGATCACCCGCATCATCACGCTGCGCGACTATGAGCAGCTCCGGCAGATCGACGAGGACTTCGTCATCTCCACCGCGCGGCTGGCGGAACGCAACAAGCCGGTGGTGGTGATGTCACCTTTCCCCACGGAGTTCCAGCTTGAGCAGCTCGGCAAGCTGGTACTGGTGGACCGCACCCGGCCCTATATGCTGGAGAAGTTTTTCGATGCCGGGCATTTCCTGATCCTCGACCAGCCCCTGAGCCAGGAGGCACTGTTCCGCCGGGTCTGCGGGCAACTGGAGCGGGAAGGGGTGGTGGACGCGGAGTTCTACGCGTCGGTCACGGAGCGGGAGGCGATTGTCTCCACCATGCTGGGCGAGGGGATTGCGCTGCCCCACGCGCTGGGGCTGCAGGCGAAAAAAACCGTGGTGGTGACGGTGCTCTGCCCACCGGGCATCGACTGGGGGCAGGGGGAGACGGCGCAGGTGATTTTCCTGCTGGCGATCAGCAAAGCGGATTATGAGGAGGCGATGGCGATCTACGACCTGTTCGTTACCTTTGTGCGCGAGCGCGCCGCCAGCCGGTTGCTCGGCAGCCGCGACTTTGAGAGCTTCAAAGCGATCGCCACCGAGAGCCTGAGCCGGATTTAGGTCACTCTTCGTCGAAACCGGAGTTGAACAGTTCCACCACCGCCGCCAGCGCGTTGACCTCGTCCGGGCCGCTGGCCTCGATTTCGATGCGCTGGCCTTTGGGCGAGTCCAGCATCAGCAGGGCGATCACGCTGCTGGCCTCTGCCTCAATCCCCGCGTCGTTGCGCAGCATCACTTCGGCGTCAAAGCTCTGCACCAGCTCGAACAGCTTCATCGCCGGCCGGGCGTGCATCCCGAGCCGGTTTTTGATCTCCACCGTGTGTTTCACCGTCATAGTTTGCGTTTTTCCAGCGTGCGATGGCGGGACTGCACATTCTTCCCGCGGGAACGGAAATAATCTGCCAGCTGCTCAGCCACATACACCGACCGGTGTTTGCCGCCGGTACAGCCGATGGCGACGGTCAGGTAGCTGCGGTTATTGGTTTCGAGCATCGGCAGCCACTGTTCAAGGTAGCTGCGCGTCTGGTAGATGAAGTTATGCACTTCCGTATGCCGGTCAAGGAAGGCGGCGACCGGGCGATCCAGGCCGGTCATCGGGCGCAGTTTCGGGTCCCAGTGCGGGTTCGGCAGGAAACGCACGTCAAACACGTAGTCGGCATCGATCGGGATGCCGTGCTTGAACCCAAAGGACTCAAACACCATCGTCAGCTCGCGCTCACGTTTGCCCAGCAGGCGGGTGCGCAGCATCTCGGCCAGCTCATGCACTGACATCTCCGAGGTGTCGATCAGCAGATCGGCGCGGGATCGCAGCGGTTCCAGCAGCTCGCTCTCCTCGTCAATGGCGCTCTCCAGCGACAGGTTGCGGGCGGAGAGGGGGTGCAGGCGGCGGGTGTCGCTGTAACGGCGGATCAGAGTGTTGCGGTCGGCATCAAGGAACAGCAGTTGCGGTGAAAAGCTCTCCGGCAGCTGGGACATGGCGTGCTCAAAGATTTCCGGTGTTTCCGGCATGTTGCGCACGTCAATGCTGACGGCGGCGGAGGTGTTGCGCTCCACCAGTGCATGCGCCAGCTGCGGCAGCAGCACCACCGGCAGGTTATCGACGCAGTAAAAGCCCATATCTTCAAGCGCGCGCAAGGCAACAGATTTACCCGAACCGGAACGGCCGCTGACTATCATCAGCACCATGTGTCACTCCCCCTGGCAATTCACTCTTAGCATGTTTTTGACCAGCGCCGGGGGTCAGCCCGGCCCGCCGGCTATTCAGTAATGATCTGGTACAGCTCTTCGTCACTCTGGGCGGCGCGCAACCGGCGGCAGACGTTTTTGTCCGCCAGCCGTTTTGCCACCAGCGACAGGGTGTGTAAGTGGGTTTTGCATTGGTCGGCCGGCACCAGCAGCGCAAACAGCAGGTCAACCGGCTGGTTGTCGATGGCGTCAAACGGGATCGGCTGATCCAGGCGGATGAACACGCCCACCGCGCGCAGCGTGTCCTCTTCCAGCTTGCCGTGAGGAATCGCAATGCCGCTGCCGATGCCGGTACTGCCCATCCGCTCGCGGGTCAGCACCGCTTCAAACACCACCTGCGGGGGCAGGCTGAGCTGCTTGGCGGCCAGTTCGCTGACGATTTCCAGGGCGCGTTTCTTGCTGGAGCAGTGGACGCCGCTTTTGGTGCACTCTGCGCTGAGCACAGTGCTTAACTGCATAACAGTATCGTTTATCATCTCATCTTTCACTTAAGCGCCCGGGTCACGCCTGATGGCTTATCGGCCCGTTACCCCGGGGCAACGAGCCGATTGTCAGGCGATGTAGCGCAACTGGCTACAGTGAGTTTCAGTGCTGTTTTAGCTTGTCTTTGTGTTTATTCAGCTGCCGTGACAGCTTGTCGATCAGGCCGTCAATGGCCGCGTACATGTCTTCATGTTCCGAGGTGGCGTGCAACTCGCCTCCATTCACGTGCACCGTTGCTTCGGCAATTTTGTGCACTTTTTCCATGCTGAGTATCACATGAACCTGATTGATCCTGTCGAAAAATTGCTCAAGTTTGGCAAATTTCTGGGTGACAAAATCGCGCAGGGGGTCGGTGATTTCAACGTGGTGTCCGGTGATGTTGAGCTGCATAATGTCTTCCTTCTCTGTTTAGGTCAAACCAGTTGTTTGCGTTGGTTCGACGGCGGGATGGACAAAGACTCTCGGTATTTTGCCACAGTACGCCGGGCAACCATGATGCCCTGGTCGGCGAGCAGGGTCGCCAGCTTGCTGTCGCTCAGAGGTTTCGCGGGGTTTTCTGCCGCAATTAATTTCTTCACCAGGGCGCGGATGGCGGTAGAGGAGGCCTCGCCGCCGCTGTCCGTGCTGACATGGCTTGAGAAGAAATACTTCAGTTCAAAAATGCCGCGCGGGCTGTGCAGGAACTTCTGCGTGGTCACGCGGGAAATGGTGGATTCATGCATATCGACAGCCTGGGCGATGTCCGCCAGCACCATCGGTTTCATGTACTCCTCACCTTTCTCAAAGAAGGCCTGCTGCTGCTCCACGATGCAGCGCGTGACCTTCAGCAGCGTCTCGTTGCGGCTCTCCAGGCTCTTGATCAGCCATTTGGCCTCCTGGAGGTTGCTGCGGATAAACTGGCCGTCGCTGTCGTTGCGGGCAGACCCGCCGAGCGCGGCGTACTGCTGGTTAATCTTGAGCCGCGGCACGCTGTCCGCGTTCAGCTCCACTGCCCAGACGCCCTGATGCTTGCGCACCAGCACATCGGGGATCACATACTCCGATTCGCCGGTATTGATCGACTGGCCGGGACGCGGGTCCAGCGACTGAATCAGCTGCATCGCTCCCTTAAGTGTATCCTCTTTTAGCCGGGTCGAGCGCATTAAGCTCCGGAAGTCGTGGTTGCCGAGCAGGTCAAGGTGTTCGCTGACAATCAGTTTCGCCTCCGCCAGATAGGGCAGGCCGGGCACAAACTGCGACAGCTGGATCAGCAGGCAGTCGCGCAGGTCCCGCGCCGCCACGCCGATCGGGTCGAAGCGCTGCACCCGCTTCAGCACCGCTTCCACCTCGTCCATGGTGACGTTGTCGTCGCCGATGCTCTCGAGGATCTCATCCAGCGAGGCGGTGAGGTAGCCGGTGTTGTCCACTGCGTCCACAATCGAGGTGGCGATGGCGGCGTCGGTGTCGGAGAAGGGGGTCAAATCCACCTGCCACATCAGGTAATCCTGCAGCGTCTGGGTGGTTTCGCCCTGGTAGACCGGCAGCTCGTCGTCGCTGTAGTCGGTGCCGGTGCCGGACGGGGTGCCGGCGGTGTAGATCTCATCCCAGGTGGCATCCAGCGGCAGCTCCTCGGGCATATCCTTCTGCTCCAGGGCCTCGCGGGTGTCGAGGGCCTCGCTGTCGTTGCTCTCTTTGGCGTCGATCTCGTCGTGGATGTCCGTCTGTTCCAGCAGCGGGTTGCTCTCTAATGCCAGTTGGATCTCCTGCTGCAGTTCAAGCGTGGAGAGCTGCAACAGGCGGATCGCCTGCTGGAGCTGGGGGGTCATGGCCAGTTGCTGGCTAAGCCTGAGTTGCAAACCTTGCTTCATAGAATGGATTCAATGTCCTTACGGGTAACGGCGCCGGCCGGTGCCGGTCAGAGGCGGAACTCTTCGCCCAGGTAGACGCGTTTGACCTGTTCGTCAGCCAGAATATCGCTGGGTGAGCCGTGGGCGATCAGACGCCCCTGGCTGACGATATAGGCGCGCTCGCACACATCGAGGGTTTCCCGCACGTTGTGGTCGGTAATCAGCACGCCCAGGCCGCTGTCACGCAGATGTTCAATGATTTTTTTAATGTCGATCACCGAGATCGGGTCAACCCCGGCGAAAGGCTCATCCAGCAGGATGAATTTCGGGTTGGCGGCCAGCGCGCGGGCTATCTCCACGCGGCGGCGCTCCCCGCCGGAGAGCGCCTGGCCGAGGCTGTCGCGCAGGTGGGTGATGTGGAACTCCGCCATCAGCTCCTCGGCGCGGTCACGGCGCTGCTCGCTGGTGAGGTCGTCCCGGATCTCCAGCACCGCCATCAGGTTGTTGTAGACGCTGAGGCGGCGGAAGATCGAGGCCTCCTGCGGCAGGTAGCCGATGCCGCGGCGCGCCCGCGCGTGCAGCGGCAGCAGGCTGATGTCCTCATCGTCGATGACGATGCGCCCGGCATCCCGCTGGACGATGCCCACCACCATGTAGAAGGTGGTGGTCTTGCCGGCCCCGTTCGGGCCGAGCAGCCCGACAATCTCACCGGAGTTCACCGTCAGGCTGACATCCTCCACCACTTTACGGTTTTTGTATGCTTTGGCGAGTTTTTCTGCGATTAAGGTGGCCATAAATAATCAGTTGCTCTTCTTCTGTGCGCCGGACGTGTTGCCCTTGTCCTGAAGTTGCGTCGGGATTAACACAGTGGTAACACGTTTGCCCTCATCACTGAAGGCCTCCATCTGCTGTTTTTGCACCAGATAGGTGATGCGGTCGCCTTTCACGTTGCTGTCGAGCTGCTCCAGATAGGCGTTGCCGGTCAGGGTGACGAAGTCATTCGCCAGCTCGTAACGCATCTTCTGGGAGCGGCCCTTCACCGGTTTGCCGTTCTCCTGTAACTGGTAGAAGGTCACCGGGTTGCCGTAGGCTTCGATCACCTCTTTGCCCTGCTGGCCCTGCGGGCGGATCACCACCACCTTGTCGGCTTTGATCTCAATGCTGCCCTGTTTGGCCACCACGTTGCCGGTAAAGGTCACGGTGTTGCCTTCCATGTCCAGCGCCTGCTGCGCGGAGTCGATATGGATAGGCTGGCTGGTGTCATCTTTCAGCGCAAAGGCCGGCACGCTCACAGCCAGAAGCGAACTGACCATCAGCAGGTTACGGAGCGGGGGTTGAATTCTGGATTTCATAGTAGGTGTTTACCTTTTCGATCAGCTGTGCTGTTTTATTCCGCAAATTGCCGCGCATTTTCAATCCTTTGGAGGTGAAGGCCGCCCCGTAGAGGGTTACTTCATCATCCGAGGAGACATCCTGGGTCACCAGGTTCACCTGGGCATTGTCCGTGTTGATCCGCTGTAATTGCGAGGTGGTGGTCAGGCTGGTGACCTCAACATGGCCGTACAGGTAGAGCATCCGGTCTTTGGTTAGCTTGGCACGATCGGCGCGAACCGACCAGGTCGGCACGGTGTTGGCGTCATAGAGCGTCATCACCGGCGTGGTGAACCAGCTCAGTTCTTCCGTTGTATAGTATTTGACCTCGTCCGCCACCAGTTTGTAGTTCAGTTTGCCGGTCGGGTCGTAGACCACGGTCACGGTGTGCTGGCTCTGGTAGGTCGGGTCCTGGGTGTTGAGGGCTGACGGGGCCGCGTCGTCATCGGAGTCGGCCAGGTTGAGGCCGATCAGGATCAGGGCGGCGAGGCCCAGCAGCAGGGTGAGCCACAGTTTTGGTCTGCTCATATGGAAAGCCCCCTGGCATCCTCCAGCTTGCCCTGCGCCAGCAAAATCAGGTCACACAGTTCGCGCACCGCCCCTTTGCCGCCGCTGATGCGGGTGGTGTAGTGGGCGCGCGGCAGCAGCATCGGGTGGGCATCTGCCACGGCCACCGACAGCCCCACTTCCGCCATCACCGGCCAGTCGATCAGGTCATCGCCGATGTAGGCGACCTGCTCAGGCCGCAGCGCCAGTTTTTCCAGCAGTGCGCGGAACGCCAGCAGCTTGTCGGACTGGCCCTGATAGAGGTGGCGGATGCCGAGGGTGGCCGCGCGGTCTTCCAGCAGCTTCGCCGAGCGGCCGGTAATAATGGCGACGTCCACATCGGAGGTCAGCAGGCAGCGGATGCCGTAGCCGTCGCGCACGTTGAAGGCCTTCAGCTCTTCGCCGTGGTTGCCCATGTAGATCAGGCCGTCGGACATCACGCCATCCACGTCACAAATCAGCAGGCGAATCTGTTGCGCCCGTTCCAGTACTGCGGCACTGACCGGGCCGTAACAGGTATTCACCGTTGCTGTAGTCTCACTCATTTACCCTTTCCTTCATTAAACTACGCCAGCGCGCAGCATGTCATGCATATGTACCACACCAAGCAACTGGTCGCCATCGGCAACCATCAGGGCAGTAATATGCCGGGATTGCATGGTATTCAGGGCATCCACCGCCAGGGTGCCGGGGCGGACCCGCAGGCCGCCGGGCGTCATCACATCGGCGATGCGCGCCTGGTTGAAGTCGATGCCCATATCAATAATGCGGCGCAGGTCGCCGTCGGTGAAGACGCCTTCGATTTTCATCAGGTCGTCACAGATTACCGTCATGCCGAGGTTTTTGCGCGTAATCTCCAGCAGCGCGTCGCGCAGCGTGGCGTCCCGGCTGACGTGGGGGATCTCACTGCCGCTGTGCATAATATCACTGACGTGCAGCAGCAGTTTGCGGCCCAGTGCGCCGCCGGGGTGGGAGAGGGCGAAATCCTCTTTGGTGAACCCGCGCGCCTCCAGCAGCGCCACGGCCAGGGCATCGCCCATCACCAGCGCCGCGGTGGTGCTGCTGGTGGGGGCCAGCCCCAGCGGGCAGGCCTCCTGCGGCACATGCACGCAGAGGTGGAGGTCTGCCGCCCGGCCCATGGCGCTTTCCGGGTTGCCGGTCATACAGATCAGCGGCACCTGCAGCCGTTTCAGCACCGGCACCAGCGCCAGAATCTCATTGGACTCGCCGGAGTTGGAGAGGGCAAGCACCACATCCTGCGCGCTGACCATGCCGAGGTCACCGTGGCTCGCCTCGCCGGGGTGGACGAAAAAGGCCGGCGTGCCGGTGCTGGCGAAGGTGGCCGCCAGCTTGCGGCCGATGTGGCCGGATTTACCCATGCCCATCACCACCACTTTACCGGGGCAGGTGAACATCATCTCGCAGGCGCGGGTGAAGTGGTGGTTGATGTACTGGTCAAGCTGGGCCAGCCCCTCCCGCTCAATGCGCAGCACAGTTTTGCCGGCCTGCTCAAAGTTGAAACCGGGGTGGAGTTCAAAATTCGCCATGATGGTATCCTGACTGTTTTACAGGGCGGGGCCGCCGGGGAGCAGCAGCCACGCAAGATAAGCCATAAAGCCGCACAATAACAGCGCCCCCGCCAGGCGGCCGATGCGGTGCCGGCGCATCAGACATAAACCGGCCAGCACGCCGCTGACCGCCAGCATCACCCAGTAGTCGCGCTGGAACGCCGCCGGCGCAAAGTGGCCGGGCGCGATCAGGGCCGGGATGCCGAGCACTATACAGAGATTAAAGATATTGGCGCCTATGATATTTCCTAAAGCAATATCATCCTCGCCTTTCAGTGCCCCGGCGATAAGCGTCGCCAATTCGGGCAGGCTGGTGCCCACCGCAATCACCGTCAAACCAATCACCAGCTCGCTGACGCCGAAGTAGCGGGCAATCAGCGTTGCGTTATCCACAATCATCCCGGCGGAGAGCGGCATCATCACAAATGCCAGCACCAGCCAGAGCACCGCCACGGTGCTGCTGCCGTCCTGCGGCAGTTCGGCAATCTGCTCCGCCGTCAGGGTGTCGGTGCCTTCACGCTGCGCCAGCCGGGCGAGCTTCAGCGACATCAGGCAGAAAAAGGCGGCCCCGAGCAGCAGGATCACGCCGTCGAGCCGGGTGAGCTGTAAATCTGACAGCAGAAACCCGCACATCACGGTAATCGCCAGCATCAGCGGCAGCTCCCGGCGCAGAATGTCGGACTGCACCCGCAGCGGGTGGATCAGCGCCGCCGCCCCCAGAATCAGCAGGATGTTCACAATGGTAGAGCCGAGGGCGTTACCGATCGCCAGATCGCGCTGGCCGCCCACGGCCGCCGTGGCCGACACCACCAGCTCCGGCAGGGAGATGCCAATGCCCACCACCGTGATGCCGGTGACCAGCGGCGGCACCCCGATGGCCCGCGCCAGCACGGCTGCACCATACACCAGACGATCGGCCGCGTAACATAGGAGAAGTAAACCAACGATCAATAGTACGGTCGCAAGCAGCATGCGGAATCCTTTATTCGGTATAATCCCCTGTTCGTTGGTGAATCAGAAGGTCAAAACCTATTGTCCGAATCAATGATAAACTGACTACAGCCGGCCGCGAACCCGCACCGGCGATAACGCTAAGATTTATCCGCTAATTTTGACTGTGCAGGCCATAAAAGTAAAACCCAGGTCAAGTTTAGCGGGAACGGCAGTAAGGTTTTGTAAAAATACGGCGCGCAGGCGCCTTTGCTTTAACATCAGGGGAGGTGTCACAGCGACACGCCCCACAAGGGATCGCAAGAATGAACCAGAAGGCATCGAATCTGGTGGAGATCAAAGGCATCAGTTTTGTGCGCGGCGATCGCCCCATCTTCGAAAAAATCAATATGACGGTGCCGCGCGGCAAAGTCACCGCCATCATGGGCCCCTCCGGTATCGGTAAAACCACGCTGCTGCGCCTGATCGGCGGGCAGCTCGCGCCGGATGAGGGTGAGATCTGGTTTGATGGTGAAAACATCCCCACCCTTTCACGCCGCAAGCTGTACGCGACACGCAAGAAAATGAGCATGTTGTTCCAGTCGGGGGCGCTGTTTACCGATCTTAATGTGTATGAGAATGTCGCGTTCCCGCTGCGTGAGCACAGCCAGCTCCCGCCGGAGCTGCTGCACACCACGGTGATGATGAAACTGGAAGCGGTCGGGCTGCGCGGGGCGGCGAAACTGATGCCCTCCGAGCTTTCCGGCGGCATGGCCCGGCGCGCGGCCCTGGCGCGCGCCATCGCCCTTGACCCGATGCTGATCATGTTCGATGAGCCGTTTGTCGGCCAGGACCCGATCACCATGGGGGTGCTGGTGAAGCTGATTGATGAGCTGAACCATGCGCTGGGCGTCACCTGCATTGTGGTGTCGCATGATGTGCCGGAAGTGCTGAGCATTGCCGACTATGCCTATATTGTGGCGGAGCAGCATGTGGTCGCCGAAGGGACCCCGGCCGAGCTGCAGGCCAATACCGACCCCCGTGTGCGCCAGTTCCTCGACGGCATCGCCGACGGGCCGGTGCCGTTCCGTTTCCCTGCCGGTGATTACAAAGCCGGTCTGCTAGGATAAGGGAGTCCATACACTGATGTTTATTCGTACACTGGCGTCATTAGGGCGTCATGGAATTTCGTTGTGCCTCGCCTTCGGCCGCGCCGGGCTGATGATGTTCGGCGCACTGGCCGGGGTGCCGCAGCCGCGCAAACATGGGCCGCTGCTGGTCAGGCAGCTCTACAGCGTCGGCGTGATGTCGCTGTTGATCATCGCCGTCTCCGGCCTGTTTATCGGCATGGTGCTGGGGTTGCAGGGCTACCTGATCCTCACCACCTACAGCGCCGAGAGCAGCCTGGGGATGATGGTGGCCTTGTCGCTGCTGCGTGAGCTGGGGCCGGTGGTCACCGCGCTGCTGTTCGCCGGCCGCGCCGGTTCCGCCCTGACGGCGGAAATCGGGCTGATGAAGGCCACCGAGCAGCTCTCCAGCATGGAGATGATGGCCATCGACCCGCTGCGCCGGGTCGTCGCGCCGCGCTTCTGGGCAGGGCTTATCAGTATGCCGCTGCTGACGGCGATTTTCGTCGCGGTCGGCATCTGGGGCGGTTCACTGGTGGGCGTGGACTGGAAAGGCATCGACAGCGGCTTCTTCTGGTCTGCGATGCAGAACGCCGTGGACTGGCGGCAGGATCTGGTTAACTGCCTGATTAAAAGCGCGGTATTCGCCATTACCGTGACCTGGATCGCACTGTTCAACGGTTATGATGCGGTGCCGACCTCACAAGGGATCAGCCGGGCAACGACCCGTACCGTGGTGCACTCGTCATTGGCGGTGCTGGGATTAGATTTTGTGCTGACGGCACTGATGTTTGGGAACTGAGAATGCAAACGAAAAAGAGTGAAATCTGGGTTGGGGTATTCATGCTGATTGCGCTGGGCGCCATCTTATTCCTCTGCCTGAAAGTGGCCAATATTACGTCGATGCGCACCACGCCGACCTACCGCATCTACGCGACCTTCGACAACATCGGCGGGCTGAAGGCCAGCTCACCGGTGAAAATCGGCGGCGTGGTGATTGGCCGGGTAGCGGACATCACCCTCGACAAGGGCTACTCGCCGCGCGTGGCGATGGACATCGACGAAACCTATAACCAGATCCCGGACACCAGCTCGCTGGCGATCCGCACCTCCGGCCTGCTGGGGGAGCAGTATCTGGCGCTCAACGTCGGGTTTGAGGACCCGGACATGGGCACCGCCATCCTGAAAGAGGGCGGCACGATTCAGGACACGAAGTCCGCCATGGTGCTGGAAGATCTGATCGGCCAGTTCCTGTACAAAAGCGGCGGCAATGATGACGCCGCCAAACCGGGTGCGGAGGCGGCGGCTCCGGCTGCGGCCCCGGCTGTACCCAGCAATTAAGAGGAAATCTGCATGTTTAAACGTTTATTGATGGTGGCGTTACTGGTGGTGGCCCCGCTGGCAAACGCGGTAGATCAGACCAACCCGTACCGGGTCATGGATGAGGCGGCGCAGAAAACCTTTACCCGCCTGAAAAACGAGCAGCCGAAAATCAAGCAGGACCCGAACTACCTGCGTGAGGTGGTGCGCGAGGAGCTGCTGCCTTACGTCCAGGTGAAATATGCCGGTGCGCTGGTGCTGGGCCGTTACTACAAAGAGGCGACCCCGGCGCAGCGTGACGCCTACTTCAAGGCGTTTGAGGATTATCTGGCGCAGGCCTACGGCCAGGCGCTGGCGCTCTACCACGGCCAGACGTACCAGATCGCCCCTGACCAGCCGCTGGGCGATGCGAACATCATTGCCATCCGCGTGACCATCATCGACAACGGCGGCCGCCCGCCGGTGCGCCTCGACTTCCAGTGGCGCAAAAACAGCAAAACCGGCAACTGGCAGGCGTATGACATGATCGCCGAAGGGGTGAGCATGATCACCACCAAGCAGAACGAGTGGGCTGACATCCTGCGCCAGCAGGGCGTTGACGGCCTGACCGCCCGCCTGAAAAGCGCGGCTGCCCAGCCAATCACCCTCGACCAGCAGAAATGATGAGCGACACCTCGCCGTTACAGTGGGAATCCCTGCCGCAGACGCTGGTACTGAAAGGCGATCTTGACCGCGAAACGCTGCTGCCGTTATGGCAGCAGCGCCACACCCTGCTGGCGGGCAAGCGGGTGCTTGACCTGTCTCAGCTGGAGCGCGTGGACTCGCCCGGCCTGGCGCTGCTGGTGCATCTGCGTGAAGAAGCGGAAAAACGCGGTGCCCCGCTGGCGCTGACCGGCATCACCGACCGGCTGGAAACCTTGATTACGCTTTACAATCTCGACGGGATAATTCCTGTCAAGGCGGCAACTTAGCCGCGGTTTTTCGCCTGTTTACAGCACAATAGCCCCAAAGCCCCTGTAAGAAAGCCTTTGCAGGGGCTTTTTCTTTGTTTAAGAGTGCGCCGGATTCAACTAAGATGGTCGGCTGATATGATCCCCTTTTAGACAGAATCGACTCCTATGGATACTCAAGAAATCAAAGATGTTCTGATGCAGGCGCTGGCACTGCAGGAAGCCCATGTGACCGGTGACGGCAGCCACTTCCAGGTGATCGTGGTTGGCGCGCAGTTCGACGGCATGAGCCGTGTGAAAAAGCAGCAGGCTGTCTACGCCCCGCTGATGGAATACATCGCCGACAACCGCATCCATGCCCTGTCGATCAAAGCCTTTACGCCCGAAGAGTGGAAGCGCGACCGCCTGCTGAACGGCTTCTGACGCCGGGCACCCGCTCCGCCCTTTGCGACCTTATAAAGTTAAACACTGAGAGCTGTCATAATGGATAAATTTCGTGTGCAGGGCCGTACCCGTTTGAGTGGCGAAGTGACCATCTCCGGGGCCAAAAACGCCGCCTTGCCGATCCTGTTCGCTGCTTTGCTGGCTGAAGAGCCGGTAGAGATCCAGAACGTTCCCCACCTGAAAGACATCGACACCACCCTGAAGCTGCTGACCCAGCTGGGCACCAAAATCGAGCGTAACGGCTCGGTGTTTGTTGATGCCAGTGGCGTGAATGAGTTCACCGCACCCTATGAGCTGGTGAAAACCATGCGTGCCTCTATCTGGGCGCTCGGCCCGCTGGTGGCCCGTTTCGGCCGCGGCCAGGTGTCGCTGCCGGGGGGCTGTGCCATCGGCGCACGCCCGGTTGACCTGCATATCACCGGCCTGGAGCAACTCGGCGCGGAGATTAAGCTGGAAGAGGGCTACGTGAAAGCCTCAGTGGAAGGTCGCCTGAAGGGCGCGCACATCGTGATGGACAAGGTCAGCGTCGGCGCGACCGTGACCATCATGAGCGCCGCCACCCTGGCGGAAGGCACCACCATTATCGAGAACGCCGCGCGTGAGCCGGAAATCGTTGATACGGCGGGCTTCCTGAATGCGCTGGGCGCAAAAATCACCGGTGCGGGCACCGACAAGATCACCATCCAGGGCGTTGAGCGCCTGGGCGGCGGCGTCTACCGCGTGTTGCCTGACCGCATTGAAACCGGCACCTTCCTGGTGGCGGCCGCCATCTCCGGCGGTAAAGTGGTCTGCCGCGAAACCCGTCCGGACACGCTGGACGCGGTGCTGGCGAAGCTGCGCGAAGCCGGGGCGGACATTGAAGTCGGTGAAGACTGGATTAGCCTCGACATGCACGGCCAGCGCCCGAAAGGGGTAAACATCCGCACGGCGCCGCACCCGGGCTTCCCGACGGATATGCAGGCCCAGTTCAGCCTGCTGAACCTGGTGGCAGAAGGCACCGGCATCATTACCGAGACCATCTTCGAAAACCGCTTTATGCACGTGCCGGAGCTGATCCGCATGGGCGCGCACGCGGAGATCGAGAGCAACACCGTGATCTGCCACGGCGTGGCCCAGCTCTCTGGGGCGCAGGTGATGGCGACCGATCTGCGCGCCTCCGCCAGCCTGGTGCTGGCAGGCTGCATCGCGGAAGGCACCACGGTGGTGGATCGCATCTACCACATCGACCGTGGCTATGAGCGCATTGAAGACAAACTGCGCGCACTGGGTGCCAACATCGAACGCATCAGCGGCGAGCAGGCATAAGCCAGACGGCAATAAAAAAGCCGGCACAGGGAGACCTGGCCGGCTTTTTTTATGGTGCTGCGTAACCGCGCGCCGCCTACTGGGACGGGTACTCCTGAATCGTCACCTGCAACGTCTGCTTGTTGCCGTTGCGCATGATCTCCACCGGGATCACCGAGCCGGGGCGGATTTCCGCAACCTGGTCCATCGTCTCAATCGCGGAGATAGCGGGCTTATGGTTGAGGCTCACAATCACATCATTGACCTGCATCCCCGCTTTGGCGGCCGGGTCGTCCGGCGTCACCTCATTCACCACAATGCCCTGAAGGCGGTCCAGGCCGGTATTCGGCGTGTGCATCGGGCTGATTTCGCGGCCGCCGATGCCGATAAAGCCGCGGATCACGCGGCCGTCACGGATCAGCTTCTCCATAACTTTGGTGGCCAGCGCGGTCGGGATGGCAAACCCGATCCCCTCCGGCGTTTCGCCGTCGTTGCTTTTGTCAAAGGAGAGGGTGTTGATGCCCACCAGTTCGCCCAGCGTATTCACCAGCGCGCCGCCGGAGTTACCGCGGTTGATGGAGGCGTCGGTCTGCAGGAAATTCTGCCGCCCGGACGGGCTGAGGCCGATGCGCCCGGTGGCGCTGATGATCCCCTGGGTGATGGTCTGCCCCAGGTTATAGGGGTTGCCGATCGCCATCACCACATCCCCCACGCGCGGGACGCGGTGGGTATTGATCGGGATTGCCGGCAGGGCGGCGGCATCAATTTTCAGCACCGCCAGATCGGTCAGGCTGTCGGAGCCGACCAGCAGCGCCTCAAAGACCCGCCCATCCTGCAACGCCACGATGATCTGCTCGGCGTCATTGATCACATGCTTGTTGGTCAGGATGTAGCCCTTGTCATTCATGATCACGCCGGAGCCGAGGGTGCGGATCTCCAGTGAATTGCGCGAGGCGTTGCCCATGCTGCGGTTATAGACGTTAACCACCGCCGGGGCGGCGTGGCGTACCCCTTTGTTATAGCTGAGAGGTTGCTCATCATCGCTGGTAAATTGCGCCGGAAACAGGGATTCCGCCATGGGCAGGCGCAAGGCCGGCAGGGAAAACAGCAAAATGCCGGCAACAATAAGGCCCAGGAGAATAGAACGCAGTAACTTAGCAAGCATCGGCTCAGGTCATCAGGGGAGGTGAATGGGGGCGAGGATAGCACGAAGTGTTGGGCACGGCAGCGCGCCGTGCCCACTTTTCACGGAAATCAGCGCAACAACAAATAGATATTGTCGTTGCCGCGTACCACGTTCAGCGCCACCAGTTGCGGTTTCGCCTCCAGCACGGCGCGCAGCTCCGCCAGGGTGCGGGTGCGCTCACGGTTAACGCCGATGATCACATCGCCCTTTTGCAGGCCGATGGCCGCCGCCGGGGTGGAAGGGGCGACGCTGACCAGCACCACACCTTTGTCACCGGCGGTGGTGGCACCGTCCGTCAGCCCGGCGCCCTGCAGCGCCGGGGAGAGCGCCGCCGCAGAGGCCGCCTCGGTGCTGGTTTGCAGCGTCACGCTCACCTCCAGCGGCTTACCGGCGCGCAGCAAACCGATCCGGACGGTTTTGCCCGGCCCGGTGGTGCCCACTTTGGCGCGCAGCTCCGCGAAGCTCTCGATCGTCCGGCCATTCAGGGAGACCAGCACATCGCCCGCCTTGATCCCGGCTTTGGCGGCGGCCGACCCCGGCAGCACCTCATTGACGAACGCGCCGCGCTGCGCATCGAGCTTAAAGGCTTTTGCCATGTCCGCATTCATCTCACTGCCTTTGATGCCGATCATGCCGCGCTTCACTTCCCCGAACTCAATCAGCTGCTTGCTGAGGTTCTGCGCCATGTTGCTGGGGATGGCAAAACCGATGCCGATATTGCCGCCGCCGGGAGCCAGGATCGCCGTGTTGATGCCGATCAGCTCGCCGTTCAGGTTAATCAGCGCGCCGCCGGAGTTGCCGCGGTTGATGGAGGCGTCAGTCTGGATGAAGTTCTCCAGCCCCTCCAGGTTCAGCCCGCTGCGCCCCAGCGCCGAGATGATGCCGGAGGTCGCCGTCTGGCCGAGGCCGAACGGGTTGCCGACCGCAATCGCAAAATCCCCGACCCGCAGCTGGTCGGAATCCGCCATCTGGATCGCCGTCAGGTTTTTCGGATTGTCGAGTTGCAGCAGGGCGATGTCAGTCTGATCATCTTTGCCGAGCAGTTTGGCCGCATATTCGCGCCCGTCATTGAGCTGAACCTGAATTTTTTCCGCATTGTTGACCACATGGTTGTTGGTCAGCACATAGCCTTTGGCCGCATCGATAATGACGCCGGACCCCAGCCCTTCAAAAGGCGTGATGCTCTCATTGTCGGAGGGGGCGTTCGGGCCAAAGAAATATTTGTACTCTTCCGGCAGGCGCTGATGCTCAACCTGCGTGCCGGACACATGCACACTGACCACGGCCGGCAGGGCCTTTGCCAGCATCGGTGCCAGGCTCGGCAGCGGCTGCCCGGCCACGGCAACCGGCAGCGCGGCCGCCCCCGTCTGCGGCGCAAACAGGGCCAGGCCAAGGGCGAGGCTCAGGGCACTGGATAGTAATTTCATCTTCATCGGTGGGCTCTCCCGCAACCTGCGGCAAAAAAACGATAAGAAACAATCGGTATTTTCCGCGCCGCGAAGACGGCGCTGGTTAAAACACAGTGCCTGTTAAAACACAGTGCCTGTTAAAACACAATCTGGGGTCACACACACCCTCATTTGTTAACACAGGCTGTCATTTAACAATAAGGGACTGATTTTCGGTTGTCATGTCTGATGTGTGAAATTGCAGGGCCGGTCGGCAGGGGGAGAACCGGCAGCAGGGCGCTGCCGGCGTACAGGGCATCAGGTGCGGCGCGTGCGCTCACCGCGCAGCAGGCCGGAGGCGCTGTCAGAGTAGTCGCGCGGCATCTCTACCGGTGCCTGGTCGTTGTCCGCTTCGGCTTCCGTCAGGCGGTAGCGGAACGGGTTGTCCTGCGTCGGCATGTCCGGCAGCAGGTTGTTGGAGCTTTTTGCCATGTGCTGATAGAGCTGGCGGTAGTCGGTGGCCATGTTGTCCAGCAGCTCCGCGCTGCGGGCGAAGTGGCTGACCAGCTCCTGGCGGTACTCTTCCAGCTCGGTTTTGCTTTTTTCCAGTTCGTTTTGCAGTACCTGCTGCTGCCGCAATTTACGGTTGCCGAAACGCATCGCCAGCGCGCCGATAATCAGGCCGGCGACCAAACCAATAAGTGCATACTCCCAGGTCATAATGACTCCTATGTTACTCTCGTTGTCCAGTAGGGCTTTTTCACTTAACTTTTTCACTTAATAATACTCACTATAACCGTTAACCTTGTGTCAGTGGAATCCTGACGGGTCTGAACCTGAGGGAAGACGGATTTTTTCATGACCGGCACGGCAGGCAATTGCAGCGAAGTCGGGGGGAACAGGCCCCGAAGCGCGGCGAAACACCGATAACTTTTTTCTCACGGAACGTCGAAAAACATGCAATCCATTACGCCCCTTGCACGCTATCACCAGGCGCTGGACGCCGGGGATTATCAACCGGATGACGTGCAGCGTCAGGCCGTCACGCAACTTGATGCCATCTACCATGCGCTGATTGCGCAAAAACCTGAGGCACCGCGCGCACCGGGCGGGCTGTTTGCCCGCCTGATGGGGAAAAAGCCGGCACCGCAGCAGCCGGTGCAGGGGCTCTACATGTGGGGCGGCGTCGGGCGCGGCAAGACCTGGCTGATGGACATGTTCTTCCACAGCCTGCCGGGTGACCGTAAAATGCGGCTGCATTTCCACCGCTTTATGCTGCGGGTGCATGAGCAGCTCACGCAGCTGCAGGGGCAGGAGAACCCGCTGGAGACGGTGGCAGACCGCTTCAAAGCAGAGACGGACGTGCTCTGTTTCGATGAGTTTTTTGTGTCGGACATTACGGACGCCATGCTGCTGGCCACGCTGTTGCAGGCGCTGTTCGCCCGCGGCATCACGCTGATTGCCACCTCCAACATCCCGCCTGACCAGCTCTACCGCAACGGCCTGCAGCGCCAGCGCTTCCTGCCGGCCATCGATCTCATCAACGCCCACTGCACGGTGATGAACGTCGACGCCGGCATCGACTACCGCCTGCGCACCCTGACCCAGGCCAACCTCTGGCTCGCCCCGCCCGACAGCGCGGTGGATGACCAGCTCAGCACCATATTTGCCCGTCTGGCCGGTAAGCCGGGTGAGCGCGGCAAGGTGCTGGAGATCAACCACCGGCCGCTGCCGGTACTGGCCGAGGCGGAAGGGGTGGTGGCGATCGACTTCCATACCCTGTGCGAAGAGGCGCGCAGCCAGCACGACTACATCGCGCTCTCCACGCTCTACCACACGGTGCTGGTGCATAATGTCAGGGTGATGGATGCCGCCAACGAAAACGCCGCCCGCCGCTTCCTGGCGCTGGTGGATGAGTTCTATGAGCGCCATGTGAAACTGGTGATCTCGGCGGAGGCGGGGATGTATGAGATCTACCGCGGCGAGCGCCTGAAATTCGAGTACCAGCGCTGCCTGTCACGCCTGCAGGAGATGCAGAGCGAGGAGTACCTGCGGCTGCCGCATCTGCCCTGATGGGCGCTGTTTCTCTGCCCGCCGGGCATAGGGCAGAATTTATGCATTTACGCCAAAAAAGCAGTCGACCTTTGTGGGGGACTTCTCTATAATCTTGCGACCCCACGTTACAACAAAGTTTTTTTCCCGAAACTTTATTAGTGCCGGCATAGGCTATTCGAAGGGGTAGGTTTGCTGGACTTGATGGTCGTGTGAACCTCCAACACTGTTAATTAAGCGTTTGGGTGTTCGCCAACGTGTAACTTAAATTGGGTAAGCTTTTAATGAAAACTTTTACAGCTAAACCGGAAACAGTACAGCGTGACTGGTTCGTAGTTGACGCAAGCGGCAAGACCTTGGGTCGCCTGGCCACTGAACTGGCTCGCCGTCTGCGTGGCAAGCATAAAGCGGAATACACTCCGCACGTTGATACTGGTGATTACATCATCGTTCTGAACGCTGAGAAAGTTGCTGTTACCGGCAACAAGCGTAACGACAAGATCTATTACCATCACACCGGCCACATCGGTGGTATCAAACAAGCGACCTTTGAAGAGATGATTGCCCGCCGTCCTGAGCGTGTGATTGAGATCGCGGTTAAAGGCATGCTGCCGAAGGGCCCGCTGGGTCGTGCTATGTACCGTAAACTGAAAGTTTACGCGGGTAACGAGCACAATCACGCGGCACAGCAACCGCAAGTTCTTGACATTTAATCGGGATTATAGGCAATGGCTGAAAATCAATACTACGGCACTGGTCGCCGCAAAAGCTCCGCCGCTCGCGTTTTCATCAAGCCGGGCAGTGGTAACATCGTAATTAACCAGCGTAGCCTGGAACAGTACTTCGGTCGCGAAACTGCCCGCATGGTAGTTCGTCAGCCGCTGGAACTGGTCGACATGGTTGGTAAATTTGACCTGTACATCACCGTTAAAGGTGGTGGTATCTCCGGTCAAGCTGGTGCTATCCGTCACGGTATCACCCGTGCACTGATGGAATATGACGAGTCTCTGCGTGGGGAGCTGCGTAAAGCTGGCTTCGTTACCCGTGACGCCCGTCAGGTTGAACGTAAGAAAGTCGGCCTGCGTAAAGCACGTCGTCGTCCTCAGTTCTCCAAGCGTTAATTTCCAGCTGCTTATTGCAGCGGAAACAACGACAAAAACCCGGTGTCTCACCGGGTTTTTTTATGCCCGCAAACCGGCCACTTCCTCTCTTATTTGCCGGTTGACATACAATTCACGCTGAAATCGCCGTTGCTCCGCCACAAAACAGGCAAAATCTGGTAAACTAACAACACTTTTGCGCCTGAGCGCCGAGCAGTTTGGTTGGTTCTTTGCCCTGAGGATCGCCTGTCTCTTCAGGCTGGTCTGCGAGGCTGCTGGCTGGCGATGCATGATTCAGGATAGCAGCCTGATCGTTGGCTATTCGCACTGTTTTCTAGATAAACTTGGAGGTTTACATGGCTGTCGCTGCCAACAAACGTTCGGTAATGACGCTGTTCTCTGGCCCGACCGACATCTTTAGCCATCAAGTACGTATCGTACTGGCGGAGAAAGGTGTCAGTGTCGAGATTGAGCAGGTAGATATGGGAAATCTGCCGCAGGATCTGATTGACCTCAACCCTTATCAATCTGTACCTACGCTGGTTGATCGTGAACTGACGCTGTATGAATCCCGCATCATCATGGAATACCTTGATGAGCGTTTCCCGCATCCGCCGCTGATGCCGGTTTACCCGGTGGCGCGTGGCGAAAGCCGTCTGATGATGCTGCGCATCGAGAAGAACTGGTATTCGCTGATGGACAAAATCGAACAGAGCAGTGGCCAGGAAGCAGAAGCAGCCCGTAAACAACTGCGTGAAGAGTTACTGGCAATCGCACCGATTTTCGGCCAGGCCCCCTACTTTATGAGCGAAGAGTTCAGCCTGGTGGATTGCTACCTGGCGCCGCTGCTGTGGCGCTTGCCGCAACTGGGCATTGAGCTTATCGGCGCCGGCTCCAAAGAGCTGAAAGGGTACATGACCCGCGTCTTTGAGCGTGATGCCTTCCTGGCTTCACTGACCGAAGCCGAACGCGAAATGCGTTTACATACTCGGGGTTAATGAGATGGAGATGTCGCACATGTCTCCGCGTCGTCCTTACCTGCTGCGTGCATTCTATGACTGGCTGCTCGACAACCAGCTCACGCCGCACCTGGTAGTGGATGTCACGCGCCCAGGTGTTATGGTGCCGATGGAGTTTGCCCGTGACGGCCAAATCGTGCTGAACATTGCACCGCGCGCGGTAGGGAATCTGGAGCTGGGCACGGACGACGTCCGTTTCAATGCCCGCTTCGGGGGTGTGCCGCGTCAGGTGAATGTACCGATTGCCGCCGTACTGGCGATCTACGCCCGTGAAAACGGTGCCGGTACCATGTTTGAGCCGGAACCTGCCTACGAAGAAGAGGGCATGTTCGATGTGTCTGAGGGCGAGAGTGAAACGCCGGAACCGACCATGTCGGTGATTGACGGCGATCGTCCCGACAACAGCAACGATCCGGACTCGGATGACGAGCCGCCGCAACCGCCGCGCGGCGGTCGCCCGGCCCTGCGGGTAGTGAAGTAAGCCTTTGCACCGCATCAGAAAGCCCCGCTCCGGCGGGGCTTTTTTTATGGCATCACGCCCATAAAAAAAGGGGCCGCGAAGGCCCCTGCCGGAGGAATGAGCGGTAAAACGCGCCGCTTACACTTCCAGGTAGTTCATGATGCCGTCTGCCGCTTTACGGCCTTCCGCAATCGCGGTGACCACCAGATCGGAGCCGCGCACCGCATCGCCACCGGCGAAGATTTTCGGGTTGCTGGTCTGGAAGGCGTTCTCGACCGCTTCCGGTGCCACGATGCGGCCCTGGCTATCCAGCTCCACATCGTGCGCCGCCAGCCACTCCATGCTGTGCGGGCGGAAACCAAACGCCATCACCACGGCGTCAGCGTCCATGATGTGCTCGGACCCCGGCACAATCTCCGCACGGCGGCGGCCCGCGGCATCGGCCACGCCCAGCTGGGTGCGTACCATCTTCACGCCGCAGACCCGGCCCTGGCTGTCGAGCACGATGCTCAGCGGTTGCACGTTGAATTTGAACTCCACACCCTCTTCACGCGCGTTTTTCACTTCACGGCGTGAGCCCGGCATGTTCTCCTCATCACGGCGGTAGGCGCAGGTCACATGGGCCGCGCCCTGACGGATGGAGGTGCGCACGCAGTCCATCGCCGTATCGCCGCCGCCCAGTACCACCACGCGCTTGCCTTCCATATTGATGTAAGGCTCATCCGCCTGCGCCTCAAAGCCCATCAGCTGCTTGGTGTTGGCAATCAGGAACGGCAGTGCATCGTACACGCCCGGCGCGTCCTCATTTTCCAGGCCGCCGCGCATCGACTGATAGGTCCCGACGCCGAGGAACACCGCGTCATACTCGGCCAGCAGCGCTTCCAGCGTGATGTCTTTGCCCACTTCGGTATTGAGCTGGAACTCAATGCCCATGCCGGTGAAGATCTCACGGCGGGTGGTCATTACCGATTTTTCCAGCTTGAACGCCGGGATGCCGAAGGTCAGCAAGCCGCCGATCTCCGGGTGGCGGTCATACACCACCGCTTTCACGCCGTTGCGCGTCAGCACGTCGGCACAGGCCAGCCCGGCCGGGCCGGCACCGATAATCGCCACGCGTTTGCCGGTCGGCTTCACGTGGGACATATCGGGCCGCCAGCCCATCTCGATCGCCTTATCGTTGATATAGCGCTCGATGTTGCCGATGGTGACCGCGCCGAACTCATCGTTCAGCGTACAGGAGCCTTCACACAGGCGATCCTGCGGGCAGACGCGGCCGCACACTTCCGGCAGGCTGTTGGTCTGGTGGGCGAGGTCAGCCGCTTCCATGATGCGGCCTTCGTTCGCCAGCTTCAGCCAGTTCGGAATATAGTTATGGACCGGGCACTTCCATTCGCAATAAGGGTTACCGCAGGCGATGCAGCGATCGGCCTGCGACTGGGCCTGGGTATCAGAAAACGGCTCATAAATTTCTACAAACTCAATTTTCCGAATCTTCAGCGCTTTCTTTGGCGGATCAACGCGCTGCAAATCGATAAATTGATAAACGTTTTGACTCATCGAAAACCTCTTACTGCGCTTGGACCCGCAGCTCAGCTGCGGAACGACTGCGGTGACCCAACAATGCCTTCACATCACTGGACTTCGGTTTCACCAGGGCGAACCTGGCCGCCCACATTGGCCAGTTGGCGAGGATCTCTTCGCCGCGGCTGGAGCCGGTAAGCTGCACATGTTCGGTGATCAGGCCGCGCAGGTGCTCTTCATGGATGGCCAGCTGGTCCACGTCCAGAATCTCGACCAGCTCCGGGTTGACGCGTTTACGGAATTCGCCATCCTCGTCCAGCACGTAAGCGAAGCCGCCGGTCATGCCCGCGCCGAAGTTGACGCCGGTTTTGCCCAGCACGCAGACGATGCCGCCGGTCATGTATTCACAGCCGTTGTCGCCGATGCCTTCCACCACGGTGATCGCCCCGGAGTTACGTACCGCGAAGCGTTCACCCGCCCGGCCTGCCGCGAACAGCTTGCCGCCGGTCGCGCCATAGAGGCAGGTGTTGCCGATGATGCTCGCCTCGTGGCTGCGGAACGCTGAACCCACTGGCGGGCGCACCGAGATACGGCCGCCGGCCATGCCTTTGCCGACGTAGTCGTTGGCGTCGCCGGTCAGCATCAATTCCACGCCGCCCGCATTCCAGACGCCGAAGCTCTGCCCGGCGGTGCCGGAGAAGTAGGCTTTGATCGGGTCAGAAGCCATGCCCTGATCGCCGTGCTTCTCAGCAATGGCCCCGGAGAGCAGCGCGCCCACGGAGCGGTCGGTGTTACGGATGTCAAAGTAGAAGGTCTTGCTCTGACGCTGCTCAATGTGCGGTGCCGCCTGCTCCAGCAGGGCTTTGTTCAGCAGGCCCGGGTCAAACGGCGGGTTGCTGTGCTCGGTGCAGTAGCGCGCCTTGCCGGGTTGCGGCTGGGCGGTGGCCAGCATCGGGGCCAGATCGAGCTTGTTCTGCTTGGCGGAGAAGCCTTCCAGCTCCTCCAGCAGGTCGGTGCGGCCAATCAAATCCACCAGGCGGCTGACGCCCAGCGACGCCATGATTTCACGCGTTTCCCGTGCGATGAAGTGGAAGTAGTTCGTCACACGCAGCGGCAGACCGTGGTAGTGGTCGCGGCGCAGTTTGTCATCCTGAGTAGCAACACCGGTGGCACAGTTGTTCAGGTGGCAGATACGCAGGTATTTGCACCCCAGCGCCACCATCGGGCCGGTGCCGAAGCCGAAGCTCTCTGCACCAAGAATTGCGGCCTTGATGATGTCCACGCCGGTTTTCAGTCCACCATCCACCTGCAGACGGATTTTGTGGCGCAGGCCGTTGGCCACCAGCGCCTGTTGCGTCTCGACCAGCCCCAGTTCCCACGGGCAGCCGGCATACTTCACCGACGAAAGCGGGCTGGCCCCGGTGCCGCCGTCATAGCCGGCGATGGTGATCAGGTCGGCGTAGGCTTTCGCCACGCCGACGGCAATAGTGCCGACGCCCGGCTCAGAAACCAGCTTCACCGAAATCAGCGCTTTCGGGTTGACCTGTTTCAGGTCAAAGATCAGCTGGGCCAGATCCTCGATCGAATAGATGTCGTGGTGCGGCGGCGGGGAGATCAGCGTCACGCCCGGCACCGAGTAACGCAGCTTGGCGATATACGGCGTCACTTTATCACCCGGCAACTGGCCGCCTTCGCCCGGTTTTGCACCCTGGGCCACTTTAATCTGGATCACGTCCGCGTTGACCAGGTAAGCCGGTGTCACCCCGAAGCGGCCGGAAGCGACCTGCTTGATGCGTGACACCTTATTGGTGCCGTAACGCGCCGGGTCTTCGCCGCCTTCACCGGAGTTAGAGAAGCCGCCGAGGCTGTTCATCGCTTCCGCCAGAGACTCATGCGCCTCCGGGCTGAGTGCGCCGATCGACATCGCCGCGGTATCAAAGCGGGTGTAGAGGTTCTCCGCCGGTTCAACCTGATCCAGTGGGATCGGCTGGCCGGCAGGCTTGATCGCCAGCAGATCGCGCAGGGTCGAGACCGGGCGCTCATTCACCAGTTTGGCGTACTGCTGGTAGTCGCTGTACTCGCCGGTATGCACCGCGTTTTGCAGGGTGCGTACCACGTCCGGGTTGTACATATGGTACTCGCCGCCGTAAACGAACTTCAGCAGGCCGCCCTGATCCAGCGGTTTACGCTTGAGCCAGGCACGTTTCGCCAGGTTTTGCAGATCCTGTTCGAAATCGCTGAAGTTGGCCCCGCCGATGCGGCTGACCACTCCCTGGAAGCAGAGGTCGCTCAGTTCACGGTGCAGGCCGACCGCTTCAAACAGCTTGGCGCAACGGTAGGAGGCCACGGTCGAGATGCCCATTTTGGACATGATCTTGTACAGGCCTTTATTGATGCCGTTGCGGTAGTTCAGCATCACTTCACGGTATTTCTTGTCAATGGCGCGGGAGTCCACCAGCTTCGCCAGCGTCTCGTAAGCCAGGTACGGGTAGATGGCTGTGGCACCGAAGCCGAGCAGCACCGCAAAGTGGTGCGGGTCACGGGCGCTGGCGGTTTCAACAATCAGGTTGGCGTCGCAGCGCAGGTTCTTCTCGACCAGACGGGTCTGGATCGCGCCTACGGCCATCGGGGCCGGCACCGGCAGGCGGGCCGGGGAGATGGCACGGTCAGAGAGCACCAGCAGCACCGCGCCGTCACGCACTTTGTGTTCCGCCTGATCGCACAGGTTGCGGATCACCGTTTCCAGATCCTGTTGCGCCGGGTCATAGGTGAGATCCAGCGTTTCCGCGCGGTAGTATTCCCCCTCCAGCGACGTCAGCTGGGTGAAGTCAGAGTAGAGCAGAATCGGCGACTTGAAGCTCAGGCGGTGAGACTGCCCCTCGGCTTCGAAGAAGACGTTCATCTCGCGGCCGATGCTGGTTGCCAGCGACATCACATGCGCTTCGCGCAGCGGGTCGATTGGCGGGTTGGTCACCTGCGCGAACTGCTGGCGGAAATAGTCATAGATCAGGCGCGGGCGGCTGGAGAGCACGGCGAACGGCGTGTCATCCCCCATGGAGCCGACCGCCTCCTGGCCGTTCTCACCCAGCACGCGGATGATCTGGTCCAGCTCTTCGCTGCTGTAGCCGAACTGCTTCTGGTAAGTCTCCAGTTGCGCGTCGTCCAGCTCGCGGCGGCCGACCTGATCTTCCGGCAGGTCTTCGAACGGCACCAGGCGTTTGACGTTCTTCTCCATCCACTCTTTGTACGGGTGGCGGCTTTTCAGGTCGTTGTCGGTTTCCGCAGAGTGCAGGATGCGGCCGCTGCGGGTGTCAATCACCAGCAGTTCACCGGGGCCGACACGCCCTTTTTCGATCACTTCGTCGGGCTGGTAGTCCCAGATGCCGACTTCCGAGGCACAGGTGATCAGCTTGTCTTTGGTGATCACATAGCGCGCCGGGCGCAGGCCGTTACGGTCGAGGTTACAGGCGGCGTAGCGCCCGTCAGAGAGCACGATACCGGCCGGGCCGTCCCACGGCTCCATATGCATGGAGTTGAAGTCGAAGAAGGCGCGCAGGTCGCTGTCCATGTCCGGGTTTTGCTGCCAGGCAGGCGGCACCAGCAGGCGCATGGCGCGCACCAGATCCATCCCGCCGCTCAGGAACAGCTCCAGCATGTTGTCGAGCGAGCTGGAGTCGGAGCCGCTTTCATTGACGAACGGGGCGGCGTCCTGCAAGTCCGGGATCAGCGGGGTTTTGAATTTATAGCCGCGTGCACGCGCCCACTGGCGGTTACCGGCAATGGTGTTGATCTCGCCGTTGTGCGCCAGGTAGCGGAACGGCTGCGCCAGTTTCCAGCGCGGCACGGTGTTGGTGGAGAAGCGCTGGTGGAACAGGCAGATGGCCGATTCCAGGCGCAGGTCAGCCAGGTCGAGGTAGAAGCGCGGCAGGTCGGCCGGCATACACAACCCTTTATAGATTGTCACCAGGTTCGACAGGCTGCACACGTAGAATTCGTTGTCCTGAATGCGCTTTTCGATACGGCGGCGCGCCATATAGAGGCGGCGTTCCATATCGCGCGGGCGCCAGCCGGCGGGCGCATTCACAAAGATCTGCTCAATACGGGGCAGGGAGGAGAGGGCAATCTCACCGAGCACGTCAGGGTTGGTCGGCACGTCGCGCCAGCCCACCACCGACAGGGTCTCGTTTTGCAATTCCTCTTCGACAATGCGGCGGCTTGCGCGGGCATCGTCCTCATTTTTGCTGAGGAACATCATCCCGACGGCGTAGTTCTTGGCCAGACGCCAGCCACGCTCTTCGGCCACCATACGGTAGAAGCGGTCAGGTTTCTGCAGCAGCAGGCCGCAGCCGTCACCGGTTTTACCGTCGGCAAGGATTGCACCACGGTGTTGCATACGCGCCAGCGCATGAATGGCAGTACGTACCACCTTGTGGCTAGGTTCGCCTTCTATGTGGGCGATCAGGCCGAAACCACAGTTATCCCTCTCTTGGGATGCATCGTACAACATATCAGGAACCTCCCCAGGCTCTGCGTGACTCTTACTGCCGACGGCAAGGGGCGAATCTTCAGGAGGGGCAGGGCGTGGCCTGCATGACCGGCACGCAGATGCGCGGCCTGACGTCCTCCGTCGATGGCCTCTTGTGATGGCGCTCACAAGTGGGTTATGACTTGTTTAATGAGGGAGTCTTCAATAACTGCATAAGTATGACGAGTTGTTGCTTCGTCGAGAATGCTTCCAGCGGACGTCCAACTTATCGAGAAAGAACATGCAGGTCAAATATCTCTTCAGAGTGGGCTTTTCGATGATTTTTTTGATTTAAGCCGATGATTTGTAAAAGAAATAGGGGTGTTTTTATCGGTCAGAAAGTCGCCGTTGGAGAGGGTTGGATGTGAGCTGTATCACTATAGTGCAAGGCCCAAATCTCTGCACCATGCTAGTGCGGGTGGTAATGCCAGAATTATATTCTGGTAAACCCCCGTTGTATGTGGTTTGCCACTGTTTTTTGCCCCTTCATTTTCTCTCATGATCCCCTGTCAGAAGATAAGAAGAATTCATCTCATTAAACGTGAATTAATTATCATTTATAGTGAATTTTTATTCTTGATAATGATGAAGGGCGGGGGAGTTGACCGGCATCAGCATAGGAAAAGTGATTTCCTGCTAGCGTGTTGGCTTTTTTCTGAGGCCAAAATACCATCATGCAACTGCCTGAATTAGTCAATATGTTCGGCCCCTACCTGCAGCGCCGGTTTGGTGAAAAAGTCCATAAACTGACGCTGCACGGCGGCTTCAGCTGCCCCAACCGTGACGGCACGCTGGGCCGCGGCGGCTGCACCTTCTGCAACGTCTCCTCCTTTGCCGATGAAGCGGCACAACAGCTCAGCATTGCGGATCAGCTGGCGGTGCAGGCGGCCAGGGTCAACCGCGCGCGCCGCTACCTCGCCTATTTCCAGGCCTACACCAGCACCTATGCAGAAACCCAGCAGCTGCGGCAGATGTACCAGCAGGCCTTGCAACAGGCGGAGATGGTGGGGCTGTGCGTCGGCACCCGGCCGGACTGCGTGCCGGATGCGGTGCTCGACCTGCTGGCCGGGTATCAGCAGCAGGGCTATGAGGTGTGGCTGGAGCTGGGGCTGCAAACCGCCCATGACGCCACCCTGCGGCGGATTAACCGCGGCCACGATTTCGCCTGCTACCGGCAGACGGCACAGCGCGCCCGGGCGCGCGGCATCCTGGTCTGTGCGCATCTGATTGTCGGCCTGCCGGGCGAAACCGGGGCGATGGCGCACCAGACGCTTAACCGGGTGCTCGACACCGGCCTCGACGGGATAAAACTCCACCCGCTGCATATCGTCACCGGCAGCACGCTGGCGCGCGCCTGGCAGGCCGGGCGGCTGGCGGCGCTGCCGCTGGAGGCGTACGTGCAGGTGGCCGGTGAGCTGGTGCGCCACACCCCGCCGGAGGTGGTGTTCCATCGCCTCTCGGCCAGCGCGCGCCGCCCGACGCTGCTCGCCCCCCTGTGGTGTGAAAACCGCTGGACGGCCCAGGTGGAAATCCACCGCTATCTGCAACAGCATGGCGGGCAGGGCGCGGCGCTGCCGGGTAACCGCACCTTCCGGCCGCCGGCCGCTAAATTTGCGTAATATCTCGCAGCCTGAATAATCTCTTGGTGCCTCATGCGGTTGGTGCCCGCCCCACCGGCCAAAGTACGGTATGATTCAGCGCAGGATGTCTGACAGGAGCGGGTATGAAGCAAATCAGGGCGCTGGCCCAATATTACGTGGATCTGATGGTGAAACTGGGGTTGATCCGGTTCTCACTGTTGCTGGCCTCAGCGTTGGTGGTGCTGGCGATGATTGTCCAGATGGCCGTGACCATGCTGTTGCGCGGCCAGGTGGAAAGCATCGATGTGGTGCGCTCCATCTTCTTCGGCCTGCTGATCACGCCGTGGGCGGTCTATTTTCTGTCGGTGGTGGTCGAGCAGCTGGAAGAGTCGCGCCAGCGCCTCTCCCGGCTGGTGGACAAGCTTGAAGAGATGCGCCACCGTGACCTGGAGCTGAACCATCAGCTTCAGGAGAACATCACCCAGCTCAATCAGGAGATCACCGACCGCATCAAAGCGGAAGAGGCGCGCCTCGCGGTGGTGGACAAGCTGAAGCTGGAGATGGCGCACCGTGAACAGGCGCAGATTGAGCTGAGCCAGCAATCGGCGCTGCTGCGCTCCTTCCTCGACGCCTCGCCCGATCTGGTCTATTACCGTAATGAAGACAAAGAGTTTTCCGGCTGCAACCGGGCAATGGAGCTGCTGACCGGCCGCAGCGAGAAGCAGCTGATCGGCCTTACCCCGTATGACGTCTACACGCCGGATATCGCCGCAAAAGTGGTGGAGACCGATGAGAAAGTGTTCCGCCATAACGTCTCTCTGACCTATGAGCAGTGGCTGGTCTACCCGGACGGGCGCAAAGCCTGCTTTGAGCTGCGCAAGGTGCCGTTCTATGACCGCATCGGCAAGCGCCACGGGCTGATGGGCTTCGGCCGCGATATTACCGAGCGTAAGCGCTACCAGGACGCGCTGGAGAACGCCAGCCGGGAAAAGACTACTTTTATCTCCACCATCAGCCACGAGCTGCGTACGCCGCTTAACGGCATTGTTGGCCTTAGCCGGATCCTGCTCGATACTGAACTCAATGAAGAGCAGCACAACTACCTGAAGACGATCCATGTCAGTGCCATTACCCTCGGCAATATTTTCAATGACATCATCGAGATGGATAAAATCGAACGCCGTAAAGTCCAGCTGGATAACCAGCCGGTCGATTTCACCGGCTTTTTGGCCGACCTGGAGAACCTGACCGGCCTGCTGGTGCAGCCGAAAGGGCTGAAATTTGTGATGGAGCCGCACCCGCCGCTGCCGGAGAAGATCCTCACTGACGGCACCCGTCTGCGCCAGATTTTGTGGAACCTGATCGGCAATGCGGTGAAATTTACCCAGCAGGGGCAGATTGTGGTGCGCGTCTGGCATGAGCCGCATAACCGCCTGCGCTTCGAGGTGGAAGACTCCGGCATGGGCATCCCGCAGGATGAGCAGGACAAGATCTTCGCCATGTACTATCAGGTGAAAGACCAGCACGGCGGCAAGCCCGCCACCGGCACCGGCATCGGGCTGGCGGTCTCACGGCGGCTGGCGCAGAGCATGGGCGGGGACATCACCGTACACAGCCAGCCGGGGCAGGGCTCCTGTTTCACCCTGACCATTACCGCGCCGTCGCTGGAGGAGAAACCCGCCACCCGTGAAGAGCCGGAACCACTGCCGCTGCCGGCGCTGCATGTGCTGCTGGTTGAGGATATTGAGCTGAATGTGGTGGTCGCGCGTTCGGTGCTGGAGAAGCTCGGCAACAGCGTTGAGGTGGCGATGAACGGCCACGATGCCCTCGCCATGTTCAACCCGGATGAGTTTGACCTGGTGCTGCTGGACATCCAGCTGCCGGACATGACCGGGCTGGATATTGCCCGCACCCTGCGCGAACAGTATGTCGATCAGGTGCTGCCGCCGCTGGTGGCCCTGACGGCCAACGTGCTGAAAGACAAAAGCGAATACCTTGAGGCAGGCATGGATGACGTGCTGAGCAAACCGCTCTCCGTCCCGGCGCTGACTGCCATGATTAAACACTTCTGGGATCATCCCCCACGCCATTCCGGCAAAAAAACGGAGCCAAAAAGTATGCAAACCAACGAATCACTCCTCGATGTTGCGATGCTGGAGCAGTACATGGATTTGGTCGGGCCGCAGCTTATCCACCAGAGCCTGGAGATGTTCGAGCAGATGATGCCGGGTTACCTGGCGGTGCTGGATTCCAACATGACCGCGCGCGATGAGAAAGGCATTGCGGAAGAGGCGCATAAGATCAAGGGCGCGGCGGGCTCCGTCGGGCTGAAGCATCTCCAGCAACTGGCGCAGCAGATCCAGACGCCGTCACTGCCGGCCTGGTGGGACAATGTGCAGGATTGGGTTGATGAGCTGAAACAAGAGTGGCCGCACGATGTGCAGGTGCTGCGTGAGTGGGTGGCGAAGGCGGAGCAGGAGTAAGCGCCGACGCATCAGAAAATCAGGGGGTCATAGAAAAAAATGACCCCAGCCTAAGCCGGGGTGCGCGAATACTGCGCCAACACCAGGGAAATCGGTAACCCACGAACATTCTTATCAGGGTTTTCGGCATCGCAGGGTTTGGTAACTTTTCACAATAAAATTTTACTGTTTTTCAACAATAGCAAATGTCGCCGCGTTTGTTCAAGGAAACATTAAAATCTGTGATGTAGATTAGTCTTTATTCGTACAAAACTTCAAGCAGTTGTTTTAAGAAATTTCGGAGGCTAGGAATGAAAAGGATTGGGGTCATCCTCTGCGGGCAAAATTTTTCGGATAAAAATGAGATCCAGGAAGCAAAATTAGTGCTGAACGCCCTGGAAAAGTGGGGCGCGGCGGCCGTTTTTCTCACTTTTTTACAGGCGCAAAATGATGATAATGAAGGTTTTTATAAGGGTGTAGCAGAAGATGAGAAAAGGGGGTTAACCCCCCTGACTGGACTGACCTCTTACCCCTTGTCTGATATCTCAGAAATAGAAAAATTTATGCCGGAAGCGCTTATCATTTTGTCTGCAAAGAGTGTACCGGTTTACTTTAAAACGAAAGAAAATAGCGACGAAATGCCTCCTGAAAGCGCCGGTTATATGGACTTACTGAAGAAAATACATAAGGAAAATATAACTATTGGCTTGGTAGAGAAAAGTGCGATTTTGGCCCCCTTACTGGTGGGCGGCCCGGTCAGGGTCACGCTGGGGAACGATCCCGATAGTGCTGAACTGATTGAGGAACTGGGCGGGGAGGCAGTGATTTGTCCTGCTGACGATATTGTGATTGATGATGAGCAGCACATCATGACGACCCCGGGATTTCTGGCCGGCGGTACTGTCGAAGAAATTTCACAAGGAATTGATAAGCTCGTAACACGTATTTTAGGTGAGTGACTATGTGGCGTAAGCGTCCTCAAGGCGGCCGGACAAGCTGGCTGAGCGCAATCAAATGGCTGGTGTCCGGCGTGGTGGCGTTATGGGCAGGGTTAATCCTGCTTTTTTCATTTTTGCCGGTGCCCTTTTCTGCCGTGATGCTGGAGCGCCAGCTCAGTGCCTGGTTCTCCGGGGACGTCAGTTATGTGGCCCATTCCGACTGGGTGCCGAGGGAAGCGATCTCGCCGGCCATGGCTCTGGCGGTAATGGCCGCCGAGGATCAGCGCTTCCCGGAGCACCGCGGCTTTGATGTAGAGGCCATTCAGTCGGCGCTGTCGCATAACCAGCGCCGGGGCAGTTCGCTGCGCGGGGCGTCGACGCTGTCACAGCAGACGGCGAAAAACCTGCTGTTGTGGGATGGGCGCAGCTGGGTACGCAAAGGGCTGGAAGCGGGGCTGACCGCCGGGATCGAACTGGTCTGGACGAAGCGCCGCATCCTGACGGTTTACCTTAACATTATTGAGCTGGGTGACGGGGTATTTGGCGTGGAGCAGGCGGCCCGCACCTATTTCCATAAGCCCGCCAGCCGCCTGACCGCCTCTGAAGCGGCGCTGCTGGCCGCCGTGCTGCCTAACCCGCATATCTATAAAGTCAACGCGCCCTCGGCCTACGTGCTCCGCCGCCAGCAGTGGATTCTGCAGCAGATGCGGCAACTGGGCGGGGAGGGGTTCCTGCGGGCGCACCAGCTGTAGGGAAACATCCCTGGTGCAGAAAACACCTGTGGCAGAAAACATCGGTGGTAATAAACACCTGTGTAAGCAGCGCCTGTAACAGGAAACACCCGTGGCAGGAAACATCTGTTGCAGGGAAATGTGCAGGACAGCGTGCAAAAAAACGGGTGCCATAAAGGCACCCGTCCGGTATCACGTCTGGTCAGGATCGTGCGGTTATTTCAGATCGGTAAAGGCAGTGGTGACATGCTTCACCCCGCTGACCTGGCTGGCAATCTGCGCGGCGGACTGGCCCTCCTGCGGCGTCACCAGCCCCAGCAGGAACACTTCACCATTCTCAGTCGTCACTTTCACATTCGAGGATTTCACCGAATCACTGGTCAGCAGCTGCGAGCGCACTTTGGTGGTGATCCAGGTGTCTGACGAGGCAGTGCCCAGGCTCACCGGGGTGCCCTGGCGGATCTCGTTGTAGACTTCGCGCGCGCCGTCCACGCCCATGGCGATCTGTTTGGCGCGGGTGGCGAGGTCAGTGGACGGTGCCTGGCCGGTCAGCAGCACTTTGCCCTGATAGGCCGTCACCACCACGCGGGCCTCTTTCTTCAGCTGCTGATCTTTACTCAGCGCATTGCCGACGCGCGCTTCCAGTGTTTCATCATCAACCTGCGTCCCTACGGTGCGCGGGTCGGTCGCGGTTTTGGTGGCCACGGCTGCACTGCCGACCACCACCGCCCCGACGCAGCCCTGCAACAGCAGGGCGCTGCACAATACAGCGAGTGTTACTCGAACCTTCATGGGTGCTCCTTAATCATCCTGGTGAGGGAACAGGGTGTTATCTATCAGATCACACAGGCAATTCACGGTGAGCATATGCATCTCCTGAATGCGTGCGCTGCGGTGGGAGGGAATACGGATCTCGACATCCTGTTGGCCGAGTAACCCCGCCAGTTCACCGCCATCGTACCCGGTGAGCGCGACAATCGTCATATCACGGGTGACCGCTGCTTCAACCGCTTTCACAATATCACGGCTGTTGCCGCGGGTCGAAATCGCCAGCAGCACGTCACCGGCGTGGCCCAGCGCGCGCACCTGTTTGGCGTAGACCTCATCATGCAGCCGGTCATTGGTGATGGCCGTCAGCACAATGTTGTCCGCGCTCAGGGCGATGGCGGGCAGGCTGGGGCGCTCAGTCTCAAAACGGTTGATCATGCTGGCGGCAAAATGCTGCGCGTTGGCAGCCGAGGTGCCGTTGCCGCAGCAGAGGATCTTGTTACCGTTCAGCAGGGATTGCACCAGCGTCAGGGCCGCACGGGAGATGGCATCGGGCAGGGCTTCCGCAGCTGCGATCTGGGTTTGGATGCTTTCAGTAAAGCAGGCTTTGATTCTTTCCAGCACGTGAGTTAATCCAGTCAGTAAAGGGGCCGGGCAGAAGCACCGGCTAACAATTCATTCCGCAGTGAAGGCGTTGGGCAACCACTCCAGGCTTTCCCCGGTGATCGCCAGCACATCAAAACGGCAGGACGAGGTTTCAAAACTGGCCTGCCGCCGGGCCAGCCAGACGCGGGCCGCATGTAGCAGACGCTGCTGCTTCTGCCGGGTAATGCTGGCCGCCGCACCGCCAAAGGCACCATTGCGCCGGTAACGCACTTCCACAAACACCCAGGTGCCCCGGTCGCGCATGATGAGGTCCAGCTCACCGCCGCGTACCGTGACGTTGGCCGCCTCAAACCGCAGGCCGGCCCGTTCAAGGTAACGGCGCGCCTGTTGCTCATAGGTGCGGCCGGTGTCACGTGTCCCTGTCAGTGCGTTCAGCATGGCGTCTGTCCTGTCTTCATGCTGAGGGGAGGCGGCTGCTCCCCCCGTTACCCGGCCGGGGCGGCTTCCCCGGCGCGGGCCGTCAGTTGGCGGAGACCAGCGAGCCGCCGCGGTATTGCAGCCACGGCAGCTGGCGGTGGACCACACAGTCATTGTTGGCGCTCAGGCCGCCGGTGGTGCCGGACAGCTGGAAGCCGGGGATCTGGCGCAGCTCAGCGAAGTGGTTCGCCAGCGTCCAGGCATCCATGCCCATGGCGTAGAGCCGCACCAGCGAGTAGTCATTGCGGAACTGTGCGCTGGCCTGCTGCATCAGCTGCGGGTTGGCCCCGGCCAGCAGCGGGATGTCGCTGAACTGCAGCCCTTCCATCTCCAGCCGGTAGTCCGGCCCCGCCCCGGCCTGGTAGCTGCGGGAGCTGGCGTAGAGCGCGGTTTTGCTGCGGGAGCTGGTGGACATGTCGATCATCGGCTTGATCAGCGTCATCTCATCCTGTGTGGCGATGATATAGACCGCATCCACATTGCCGGACGGTGCCGCAGAGCCGGTGATCTCCGCCTCTGTCGGCGGGGCCGGGATGGTGATACCGCCGATGGTCACGCCCTGTTGCTCCGCCGGGGCAGCAACCGGTGCCGGGTTAACCGGCGTGCCGGTCAGGCGGATGCCTGCGCCGCTGTTGATCGCCTGTTTGAGTTCACCGGCAGAGCCGAAGCCCTGTTTCAGCACCGTCTGGCCGCCCTGTTTCTGCCATTCGTCGGCAAAGGCGGTGGCGATGCGGTCGCCGAGGCTGCCGCGCGGGGCCAGCACCAGCGGCATCTGCTTGTGCTGTGCCCAGATGTGGCGGGCGGCGTCGCGCGCTTCATCTTCCGGCGAGAGGGCGAAGTAGCAGAGGTTCGGCAGGTTGGTGACCTTCTCCGGCTGGTTCAGCGCCAGGATATTCAGCGGCGTCTGCACGGTGGCGAGCTGCTCCACATTGCTTTTCAGCAGCGGGCCGACCACCAGCGTGGCGCCATCCTGCTGGGCCTGCGCCAGCAGCGCGGGCAGCGGCTGGCTGTCAGTGTCATAGACTTTGACCTGCGCGTTGCTCACGGCAGGTGCCGGGGCGACGGGGGCAGGTGCCGGTGCTGCCGGGGCCGCGGCCGTGTCCGTTGGCGGCGCAGAGGGGCTGACGGCGGCATTTGGGTCAGCCGGGGCAGCGTTCGGATCGGTTGCCGGGTCAACCGGGGCCGGTGCAGCCGGTGGTGGGGTCAGCGCGCCGTTCTGCGCGGCGGTAAAGCCCTGCTGGATCGCATTGCCGAACACCTGCGCCTGGCCGCTCAGCGGCAGCAGCAGGGCGATTTTCGCCGTGGACGCCTGCTGGAAATTGAGCACATTGTTCAGCGGTGTCGGCAGGGTTTTGGCCGCCGGGTTTTGCGGGTAGCGGGTCTGCCACTCCCGGATGCCGGCTTTCAGGGCATCCGGGTTCTGCCGGTTATCCTGATAGACATGCAGCAGATCGAGCCAGCCCTGCAGCACGTTCTCATCGGCGTTGATCGCCAGCGTGCTGAGATCCTGGGCCGTGAGCTGCGTCAGCGCTATCCAGGTGCGGTCGAGGTTTTCCTGATGCGGCTGGCCGCTCAGGGTCGGCTCCTGCGCAATATAGGCACGGATCAGCGGCAGGCCGGGGCGCGCCTGGCTGGCGGCAATCAGCGCCTGATAGTAACGCGCCCGCTGGGGGGCGGAGAGCAGATCGGGCTGGAGGGCATTCAGCGTGGTGGCGGCCGCCGGGGCATTCCCCTGGGCCAGTTGCAGTTCAGCGGCCAGCAGTTGCTGTTCCCGCTGTTGGACATCACTGAGCGCTTGCGGTAGTTTGCCCAGCTGTTCGGCTGCCTGCGGCAGCTTCTTCTCATTGAGCAGGGCGCGAATGGCGAGTAATTGCCAGTCAGCCTTGTTATCATCGCCGCTTTGCTGCATCTGTTGCAGATAGTAATCAGAACCGGCCGTTGCCGCGTCCTGGATATTGGCAACCGGGGCCTGCGACGTGGGGCCCTGACAGCCGGCGGCGATCAGGGCGGCCAGCAGAACAGGCACAAAGCGCCCTTTACGGCGTCGAACGAGATGTGAGGAAAGCATACTGTATCCAGTGATGTTTTTTTCAAGATGCTCAATATTAAATCGGCATTCCGGACGAAACAATGAATCAACACAATCAGGCAGTGATTTCTGCATCAACGCTTTATGTCGTGCCGACCCCGATCGGTAACCTGGGTGACATCACCCAGCGTGCGCTGGCGGTCCTTCAGGGCGTGGATCTGGTTGCTGCTGAAGATACGCGCCATACCGGCCTGCTGTTACAACATTTTGCAATAAATGCGCGACTCTTCGCACTTCACGACCACAATGAGCAGCAGAAAGCGGAGCTGTTGCTGGCGAAGTTGCAGGAAGGGCAGAGCATTGCGCTGGTTTCCGATGCGGGCACCCCGCTGATCAATGATCCGGGCTACCACCTGGTGCGCCGCTGCCGCGAAGCCGGCATCCGCGTGGTGCCGCTGCCGGGAGCCTGCGCGGCGATTGCGGCGCTCTCGGCGGCGGGCCTCGCCTCAGACCGCTTCTGCTATGAAGGGTTCCTGCCCGCCAAAACCAAGGCGCGCAAGGATACGCTACAGGCGCTGATTGAGGAACCGCGCACGCTGATCTTTTACGAGTCCACCCACCGGTTGATCGACAGCCTGACCGACATGGTGGCGGTGCTGGGGGCGGATCGCTACGTGGTGCTGGCGCGTGAGCTGACCAAAACCTGGGAGTCGATCCAGGGCGCGCCGGTGGGGGAGCTGCTGGCCTGGGTGCGGGAAGATGAGAACCGCCGCAAAGGGGAGATGGTGCTGATCGTCGAGGGCCACAAAGCCACGGAAGAGGCATTACCCGCCGAGGCGCTGCGCACGCTCGCCTTGTTGCAGAAGGAGTTGCCGCTGAAAAAAGCGGCGGCGCTGGCGGCGGAAATCCACAATGTGAAAAAGAATTCGCTCTATCGTTACGCCCTTGAGCAACAAGAGGGTGACATTCAGGACGAAACCCCCTAATATGCGCGCCGGAGTTGACCAGACAGTCGCCGCTTCACTGCCGTCCCTTTCGGGGGAGACAGGTGGAGGGGAGGAAAGTCCGGGCTCCATAGGGCAGGGTGCCAGGTAACGCCTGGGAGGCGCAAGCCTACGACAAGTGCAACAGAGAGCAAACCGCCGATGGCCCGCGCAAGCGGGATCAGGTAAGGGTGAAAGGGTGCGGTAAGAGCGCACCGCATGGCTGGCAACAGTTCATGGCACGGTAAACTCCACCCGGAGCAAGGCCAAATAGGGGTTCACATGGTACGGCCCGTACTGAACCCGGGTAGGCTGCTTGAGCCAGTGAGCGATTGCTGGCCTAGACGAATGACTGTCCACGACAGAACCCGGCTTACCGGTCAACTCCACTCCATAAAGAAAAGCCCGGATCAGGCAACTGATCCGGGCTTTTTGCATTCAGCGTTACCGGCCTTCCCGGCACGGCTCAGGTTGCCGGGGGAACCGGGGAACGCTGCGTCTCTCTTTTCCATACTCTCTGATATGACGTACGGCGTATCATGACGAACAAGGTTGCTGTGCGCAGGCAATGCCTGTCTTCACCTGCCGCAAGGGCGACGGGCAAGGGGTAATCAGGTTGGCAGATCGATCAGCAGGGCGCGCATTGCGCTCTCAGCCACGATGGTCAGGCTCTGCTCTTTATAGATGAATGCGCCGTCGCCACAGGCCAGCAGCTGCTGCTCATCCCCGGCGGCGTTGTGCGCCTGCACCCGGCCGTGGATCGATTGCAGGTAGGCGCGCGGCCCGTTAAGCGTCAGCGTGTGGCGCTCACCGGCATGCAGGTCGAGCTGATGCACCCAGGCCTGCTGGCGCAGTTGCAGGCTGCCTTCCGCGCCGTCAGGCGAGGCGATCAGCTGGCAGGGCGCGCTGCGCAGGGCCAGATGCTGAAGTGTGTCACTCACCCGCTCCGGGCAGGCGTCCAGCCAGAGCTGCATCCGCGTCAGCGGCTGGTCAGTGCTGACGTTCTGTTCGGTGTAGGTCACGTCCTGCCGGGTCGCCAGCATCAGCGCCTCGCCCGCCTGGGCGCGCAGATGGTTGCCGAGGCTGTCGCGGTACTCCGCTTCGCCCTGGAGGATCAGGTTCAGCACATCCACGCGCGGGTAGCTGCGTGGTTGCAGGGCGGCACCGGGCGCCAGCACTTCCTGGTTCAGGACGCGTAACGCGGCGTAGCCCATCAGTTTCGGGTCAAAGTAGTGGCCAAAAGAGAAGGTGTAGCGGGCTTTAAGCCAGCCAAAGTCCGCTTTCCCGCACTGTGTGGCTGCTCTGCACGTAATCATGACTGTGGCTCTCATTATTCAACAGGGAAATGGTAAGCGTCTGGACGCCGGATTGTTAGCCAGTTAATCTGGTTGGCATATTCAAAAATCCTGACAGAGAACAACATGGCCAAAGATCGGGCGTTGACGCTGGAAGCGTTGCGGGTAATGGATGCAATAGATCGTCGCGGCAGTTTTGCAGCGGCCGCGGATGAGTTAGGCCGCGTGCCGAGCGCCCTGAGCTACACCATGCAGAAGCTCGAAGAGGAGCTGGATGTGGTGCTGTTTGACCGTTCCGGCCACCGCACCAAGTTCACCAATGTCGGGCGGATGCTGCTGGAGCGCGGCCGGGTACTGCTGGAAGCGGCCGACAAACTCACCACCGACGCCGAAGCGCTGGCACGCGGCTGGGAAACCCACATCACCATCGTCTGCGAGGCGCTCTCGCCTGCGGTGCAGCTCTTCCCGCTGATTGAGCGGCTGGCGCAGAAGGCCAACACCCAGGTGTCGCTGCTGACAGAAGTGCTGGCCGGGGCGTGGGAGCGGCTGGAACAGGGGCGGGCGGACATCGTCATCGCCCCCGATATGCACTTCCGCTCGTCGTCTGAGATCAACAGCCGCAAGCTCTACAAGCTGATGAGCGTCTATGTGGCTGCGCCGGACCACCCGATCCACCAGGAGCCGGAGCCGCTTTCAGAGATTACCCGCGTGAAATACCGCGGCATCGCGGTGGCGGACACCGCCCGTGAGCGCCCGGTGCTGACGGTGCAGCTGCTCGACAAACAGCAGCGGCTGACGGTCAGTACCATTGCTGAAAAACGGCAGGCGTTGCTGGACGGGCTGGGCGTGGCGACCATGCCCTACCCGATGGTGGAGCAGGACATCGCCGAAGGGCGGCTGCGGGTGGTGAGCGCGGAGTACAACCGCGAAACAGACATCATCATGGCGTGGCGGCGTGACAGCATGGGCGAGGCGAAGGCCTGGATGCTGCGCGAAATCCCGAAACTCTTCCAGCACCTTCAACAGTAGTTGTGCCGACGCCGGGCATAAAGCCCGGCGTCGCGATCCCCTTTATTACCACCCATCCCTGTTACAACCCGTCCGTTTCCCCGTCCGGCTCCGGCGTGCCGAAGCGCGTGTCGCGCCCATGCTCCGCCAGCAGGTTCTGTTCCGGCCCGATGGAGATCACCCCGGCCGGGTTGATGGTTTTATGGCTGCGGTAGTAGTGGTTGCGGATGTGCGCCAGATCCACCGTCTCCTCAATGCCCGGCATCTGGTAGATGTCACGCAGGAAGCCATAAAGGTTGGGATAGTCGCTGATCCGGTGGCGATCGCACTTGAAGTGGGTCACATAGACCGGGTCGAAGCGCACCAGCGTCGTCCAGAGCCGCAGGTCAGCTTCGGTCAGCTGGTTGCCCGTCAAATAACGCTGCACGCCGAGGATCTGCTCCAGGCGATCCAGCGCCTCAAACACCCCTTCCACCGCGGTGTCATACGCGGGCTGGCTGGTGGCGAACCCGACTTTGTAGACGCCGTTGTTAACCTTGTCGTAGATCCAGCTGTTGAGGTCATCGATCTCCTCGCGCAGCATCGCCGGGTAGTAGTCACCGGCGCGGGCGCCCACGGCATCAAAGGCGCTGTTGAACATGCGGATGATGTCCGCCGACTCATTGCTGACGATGGTCTGCTGCTGTTTATCCCAGAGTACCGGCACCGTCACGCGGCCGGTGTACTCCGGCTCCGCTTTCAGGTAGAGCTGGTAGAGGTAGTCGAGCTGGTAGAGATCGTCACCGGTGGCCGCCGGGAAATCACGGCCGAACGTCCAGCCGTTCTCCAGCATCAGCGGATGCACCACCGAGACCGGGATCAGCGTCTCCAGCCCTTTGAGTTTGCGCATCAGCAGGGTGCGGTGCGCCCACGGGCAGGCCAGGGAAACATAGAGATGGTAACGGCCCGGCTCCGCGCGGAAGCCGCCACGGCCATGCTCGCCCGGTTCGCCATCCGCCGTGACCCAGTTACGGAACTGTGAGGTCGAGCGCTTGAAATGGCCGCCGGTTGATTTGGTGTCGTACCAGGTGTCCTGCCAGACGCCGTCAACTAATTGTCCCATTTTTTCTCTCCTTCCTTCAGTAGGGCACAGAGGCAAAAAGGGTAAGGCGGGAACGGCCCGGCACTTACCCCTTGTCATGCGTGATGTATCGTGGTGCGTTAAGTGTAGCGGATCATGCCCGGCTTAAGGTTTTCGCCGCCAGCAGGCGCTTTTTCAGCAGCGCATCCAGGCTGAAGCTGCCGGCACCGGCCACGCCCAGCGCCAGGAAGCCACCGGCGATCGACAGGTTCTTCATAAACATCATCTGGTTCACCCCTTCCGCAAAGTTGCTGTGGAAGATCAGCGCCGTCAGGATGGTGAAGAGTGCGGTAATCACGGCCGTGGTGCGGGTCAGGAAGCCGAACAGAATCGCCAGGCCGCCGCCGAACTCCAGCAGAATGGTCAGGGGCAGCATAAAGCCGGGGACGCCCATGCTCTCCATATATTGCTGGGTGGCGCTGTAACCGCCGATTTTGCCGTAGCCTGCGGTGATAAACAGAATCGGCATCAGGATGCGGGCAGCCAGCAGGCCGGTATCTTCTAATTTCTTCATCATCTTCTCCAAGGTTTTTCGCCGGGGGCATACCGCACCCGTTCGGGATTTATCACGCCTCAGGCCAGGTATCACGCGGCCTCAGGCTGTTCTGCTGTTCGATGGAGAGAAGTGTAGGGGAGGCGATGAAAAGATGTAAGCAAGGAAAACTGCTGGTTTATATCAAAAAAACTGAGTAAGTCGCGGGGCAGAAAAAGGCAGGAAAAAGAACACGGTAGCGCAGGGGCTACCGTGGGGAGAGCGTATTGCGGATCAGTTTAACCGTGCCCCAGATGCCGACGGCACGGCGGCCCCACTGCATCACCTTATTGGGGTGACGGGCAGTGTAGACCGCCATCAGGCTGGAGCCGATGGCGAGGTACTTTTTCATCCCCATCAGCTTGATCCAGCCCCGGTCGTAGGGCGCGGTCGCCACCAGCCACTGGTCACACTCATCCGTCAGATCTGCGCGCTGTTCCTGAATCAGGTAGAGCAGGCGCAGTTTTTCCGCATGGCGTTCACGTGGTCTCATGGGATTTTCTTCTCCAGCAGGGCGCGGTCAATCTGCAACTGACGGCGCGTGGCCCCGAGCAGCGTGGAGTTCTTGGCTTTTATCAGCGTCCAGGTGCCGATGGCTACCGCCAGCGCCAGCAGAATGCCGGTGGTGATCCACAACGCCGGTTGGCGGTAGGCCGGGTCAATCGCCCAGAAGATCAGCACCAGTAAACTGACCAGGCCAAACGCCAGCAGGATTAATGAGATACCGGTCATCAGCAGCAGCTGAACCAGGTGGGATTTCTCCTCTTCCAGTTCCAGAACCGCCAGTTTCACGCGGGTTTCAACAATGCCAACCACGGTGGTGACAACACGGTGCGCAACATCCAGGGCCCCTTTGCCCGGGCCCTGGGGTTCATTAGGTTTGCGATAATCCGTCATATCAGCGTCGTGCAATCAGAACGCCAATGATCACGCCGACAGCAGCGCCGATGCCGACCCCTTTCCACGGATTATCATGGACGTAGGAATCCGCCTGGCTGGCGATCTCTTTGGTCTGGTGGACAACTTTGTCACTGGTGTCGCTCAGGCGCACACGGGTATCTTTCAGCGTGCTTTCCGCACGGCTGCGAAGGCGGTCCCACTCGGCCAGCGGCTTCTCAGAGGAGGAGCGAAGCACATCTTCCAGCGTATCGGCCAGTGACTTGAGTTCTGCACGTAAACTATCCGAGGTGTAATCTTTTGCCATCAGGTGACTCCTTCATTTACAGGACGGTCTTGTTAACATAGAGGATTTCCGGCGGTGCGCAAATGCGATAAATCTGGTTGATTCTTCACGCTTTTTACCCTGCCTTCACGCGGCCGGAAGGGGGCTCAGGCCCGCCTGCCGCGGTCTGGTACTGCCGGCCGGTTTACTGCCCGGCTTCGCGCAGCTCAGCGATCGCCTCTTCCAGTTTTTTCTGACGCACGGCAATTTTTTCCTTATCGCCGCTCGCCTGTGCTTCCTTCAGATCTTGCTGACGTTCTGCCACTTCCTGTTGTTTCTCTTTGACCTTATCCGCTTTTTCATCGGCCAGGCTCTGGGCGGTGCAGTTGGCTTTTATCTGCGTCAGGGCTTTTTGCAGGCCATCCAGCCGGTTGCGGTTGCCCTGTTCGCGGGCGTGCGCCATCTGCTGCTCAATCGCCTGCGCCTTGCTCTCGCAGGTTTCCACCGGCGCGGCGGCACATGCCGCTGAAAACAGCGACAAAGAAACAAAGAGTGTCAGGGGAGCGCGAAACGTCATCATCCGGTTCCTTATTCAACGTGGGGCAGGGGTTCTCTCCTGGCCTGCCACCCTGTTAAGCATAGACGGGAATTACGCATCCCCCCAAAAAAACAGGCTTTTTCGGAAAAGTTTTGTGCGGGAGGGCAAAAAAAACGCGCCGTATCCGGCGCGTCGGTAAACAGGCAGCGGCATCGGCTAACCGATACGCAACTGATCACGGGTCAGCTTTTTTACCCAGGTCTGCTCCGCGCTGACGGCGTGCTGCTCCACGATGTAGCCCTGCGGCAGGATCACCGAGAGCGCCTCACGCGCCGCCTGCTGCTGCTGGGGCGAGGCCAGCCGGATGATCAGCGTATCATTCTCCGGTGTAATGCTTTTGATGCGGATGCCGCGCTGGTCAAGGTTCTGGTAGACGAAAAAGCCGTCCGGCAGGGAGAGCCCGTGCCGCTCAGGGCGGATCGACAGGGCGTTCTCCTGGCTGTTGCCGCGCGGCAGCGCCAGCAGGCCGAGCACGGCGAAAGCCAGCATCAGGCAGAACAGCCACTGCCAGCGCAGCGGGGAGCTCAGAAAGGGGAACTTCATGCGTTATTTCCTTTGTCTGAACTGCCTTGCTTCTTACGCCACAACACCACCAGCGAGCCAATCAGGCCCAGCACCAGCAGCACCAGCGGCAGCATCATCAGGCAGAACATCAGTTGATCTTCATATTTCAAAAACAGCGGCGTTTTCCCGAGGAAAAAGCCCATCGTGGTCAGGATCACCACCCACAGGAAACCGCTCATCCAGTTAAAGAACTGGAAGCGGCCGTTGCTCAGGCCGGAAAGCCCGGCAATGGTGGGCAGCAGCGTACGCACGAACGCCAGGAAACGGCCAATCAGCAGGGCGGAGAGGCCATGCCGGTGAAACAGGTTATGCGCCCGCTGGTGGTACTGGGCAGGCAGGTGCGACAGCCAGCTCTGCACCAGCCGGGTATTGCCGAGCCAGCGCCCCTGGATATAACTCAGCCAGCAGCCGAGGCTGGCGGCGGTGGTCAGCACCAGCAGCGTCAGCGGGAAATTCATGGTGCCTTTGGCAATCAGCACGCCGACCAGGATCAGCAGACTGTCGCCCGGCAGGAACGCGGCGGGCAGCAGGCCGTTTTCCAGAAACAGAATAATAAACAAGAGAATATAGATGGCCCACACCAACGTGGGGTCAGCCAGCAAGTCAAAATTTTGGTGCCACAAGGCGTGCAGCAGCTCTTTAATGATGTCCATGTAGCGCGTCCGGAAACTCCATTACTCTTTTAAGCCCGGTTTCCACAGCGGCATCCTGACTGTGTTTCTTACCGGCCCGTTAAGGGGCGGAGGGCGGAGGTATCGCGGCAGGGGCCGAGACGTAACTTTTCCACGTATTATCTGAGGTTTACCGGTTTTTTGGGGTGTAGCGCTTAAAAACGGGTAAAAAAAGTGGTCTAACTGTAACAAAAACCGTCAGAACGAAACAGCAGTAATCACATGGCTTCAATCATGTTTACACTGCATTGTATTAAGGCGGGAAAAAGACAGGCGGGTTTTACATAAATTGACATAAACCCCGCAACAGAAAAAAACCGGCCGGGGCCGGTTTCAGGGAGAAAAGGGTTATTTAGGCAGGCTCAGGTGGCTTTCGAGGTGAACCACCGGGTTTTCCGCAAACAGGTAGCGGTCAACGTTGAACTCGAAATCGTCAGTGGTGGCGTGGAACAGCATCTGCTTGGTGTTCTCCAGGTGCTGCCACATCGCCAGCTTGGCGGCGTGCGGGTCTTTGCGCATCAGCGCTTTCAGGATCTGGTCATGATCCTCGCACCAGCTCTCGATCGACTTATCGTCGATGTGCTCATGCAGCTTCAGCCAGTAGGGGTTATGCACCCGCTGGCTCCACATCTTCTCAACGATGGTGGCCATCGCGCTGTTTTGCGTCGCCAGCGCCACCTGCACATGGAATTTCAGATCCCACTGGGAGTCGCGGAAGCGGTCTTCCTGCCGGGCGTGCTCCTGAATCTCCATCAGTTGCACAATGTCCTGTTTGGTGACCTGGGTGGCGGCAAACTCTGCGATGTTGCTCTCAATCAGCTGGCGCGCCTGCAACAGCTCAAACGGGCCGACGCTGGCAAACTCCATCTCGGCGCTCGGCATCACCAGGTGTTTCTGTTTGCTGGAGACCACATGGATGCCCGAGCCTTTGCGCACCTCCACATACCCCTCCACCTCCAGCATGATGATCGCCTCGCGCACCACGGTGCGGCTGACGTTCATCTCCTCAGAGATGTAGCGCTCTGCGGGCAGTTTCTCGCCCACCGGATAGACGCCGGACTCGATACGCTGTTTAAATTCTGCGGCCAGTTGCTGGTAAAGCCGTCGCGATTCGGTGAATTCCATGGCAGTGCTCTTGGGTAAAGGGTAAGTGGGAAAGCCGGCGGTGATGATAGCAAGATATGCCCGGCTTGTTCACCTCCGTTCGGCGCGCCCGGCATAACCTGTTATACCACTTTACTATAGCGCAGCGGCGGGAGGCGGCCTATGTCACAGGGCGCAAAAACGAAAAAACCCGGCAACGACGCCGGGTCAGTAAACAGGGGCAGAATGCCGGTCACGCTTTTGCCGTCACCGGCAGCTCGGCGGCGGGTTCCAGCTCCGCGGCCGGGCGGTTTTTCAGTACCGTCCAGATCACCACCGCGCCCAGCAGGTCAAACACCGCCAGCGCCGCGAACAGCGGGCTGAAGCCCAGGGTATCCGCCAGTGCGCCGACCACCAGGGCAAACATGGTGCTGGCCGTCCAGGCCGCCATGCCGGTCAGGCCGTTGGCGGTGGCCACTTCGTTACGGCCGAACACGTCAGACGACAGGGTGATCAGTGAACCGGAGAGCGCCTGGTGGGCGAAACCGCCGATGCACAGCAGTGCAATTGCCGCGTAGGGGCTGGTGAAGAGGCCGATGGTGCCGGGGCCAATCATCAGTACTGCGCCCATGGTCACCACCAGTTTGCGTGACACAATCAGGTTCACGCCAAAGACGCGCTGGAAGAACGGCGGCAGGTAACCGCCGACGATGCAGCCGAGGTCAGCGAACAGCATCGGCAGCCAGGCAAACATCGCGATCTCTTTCAGGTTGAAGCCGTAAGCTTTGAACATGAACAGCGGGATCCAGGCGTTAAAGGTGCCCCAGGCCGGTTCCGCCAGGAAGCGCGGCAGGGCGATGCCCCAGAACTGGCGGTTTTGCAGGATCTGCCAGGCGCTCATCTTTTTGGCGTTATTGGTCTGGTGCTGCGCTTCCTGGCCCTCCAGGATGTAGCTGCGCTCTTCGCTGCTGAGTTTCTTCTGGTCTTTTGGGTGTTTATAGAAGATGAGCCAGCAGAGCGCCCAGGCCAGGCTCAGCACGCCGGTGATGATGAAGGCCATCTCCCAGCTGTGCGCCACAATCGCCCAGACCACCAGCGGCGGGGCGATCATCGCGCCGATCGAGGAGCCGACGTTGAAGTAGCCCACGGCAATCGACCGCTCTTTCGCCGGGAACCATTCGCTGCTGGCTTTCAGCCCGGCCGGGATCATCGCCGCCTCGGCCATGCCCACCGCGCCGCGCGCCAGCGCCAGGCCGCCCCAGCTGCTGGCCAGCGCCGTACACATACAGAAAATGGCCCACATCACGGCGAACATCGCATAGCCGATCTTGGTGCCGAGCACATCCAGGATGTAGCCGGCGACCGGCTGCATCACGGTGTAGCAGGCCGAATAGGCCGCTACGATATAGGAGTACTGCTGCGTGGTGATGTGCAGCGTGCTTTCGAGGGTTGGTGCAGCAACCGCAATGGCGTTGCGCGTCAGGTAGCCGAGCACGGTGCCGACGGTCACCAGTGCGATCATGTACCAGCGCAGCCCTTTGATCTTACGCATATAACTCACTCCCAGTCATCTGATAGGCGATGGGTGCCGCGGATGCGGCCCCAGGACTCAACGGCCTTCCCCAGGGAGCGGCCGTTGGCGCTTCGTATAATTTTTATGGGGGAAGCCCATCTGCCGGGGCTTCTGCCGGCGCGCACCGCTTAAGCGTGCCGGAAAGGGGCTGCGCCCGGCTCCGCCGTGGCAGGCAAACGGAGCCGGTGCAGCACAAAACGCAAGCACCTTAACTTGTCATACAGATTTAAAAGTTGAGTGACATCACAAAACCCATTTTTCAATTAGGGAATACTGGTAGCCCGCTGTGAAGGGTGAGACAGCGCACGCATTTTTGTGATAATCATTAAATTACGCCGTCGCGGGGCGGTTTCAGCAGGCAGCCGGCCATCCACAGAATTCGCTGGACGCCCCCTGAAATTGGTGTGATAACTTTGTCCATAAGACAGAACCTGTTTCGAAAGCAAGGTGAGGAACCTACTATGTCGTCATTTATGACCGAAGATTTTCTGCTCGACAGTGAGTTTGCCAAACGGCTCTACCACGATTATGCCAAAGACCAGCCGATCTTTGACTACCACTGTCACCTGCCGCCGGAGCAGATCGCCCAGGACTATCAGTTCAAAAATTTGTATGACATCTGGCTGAAAGGCGATCACTACAAATGGCGGGCGATGCGCACCAACGGCGTGGCGGAACGCTTCTGCACCGGCGACGCCTCTGACTGGGAAAAATTCCTCGCCTGGGCCGACACCGTGCCGCACACCCTCGGCAACCCGCTCTACCACTGGACGCACCTCGAGCTGCGCCGCCCGTTCGGCATCACCAACACACTGCTCTCCGGCGACACCGCTGAACCGATCTGGCAGCAGTGCAATGCGCTGCTGAGCCAGCCCGCCTTCAGCGCGCGCGGCATCATGAAGCAGATGAACGTGAAGCTGGTCGGCACCACCGATGACCCGGCCGACTCCCTGGAGCACCATAAAGCGATCGCCGACGACCAGAGTTTTGACATCAAAGTGCTGCCGAGCTGGCGGCCGGACAAGGCGTTCATCATTGAAGCGCCGGGCTTTACCGACTACCTGACCCGCCTCAGCGCGGCGGCGGACGTCGCCGTGACCCGCTTCAGCCATCTGTGTGACGCACTCACCGCCCGGCTCGACCACTTCGCCGCCCACGGCTGCAAAGTCTCTGACCATGCGCTGGACGTGGTGGTCTACGCCGAGGCCGATGAGGCGACGCTGGACGGCATCCTCGCCCGCCGCCTGGCCGGTGAGCAGCCGGACGCAAAAGCGTGCGCCCAGTTCCGCACCGCGGTGCTGCTGTTCCTGGCGGCTGAATACCAGAAACGCGGCTGGGTGCAGCAGTACCACATCGGCGCGCTGCGCAATAACAATACCCGCATGTTGCAGGCGATCGGGCCGGACATCGGCTTTGACTCGATCAACGACCAGCCGCTGGCGGAGCCGCTCTCCCGCCTGCTGGACGCCCAGGCGCGCAACAATGCGCTGCCGAAAACCATTCTCTACTGCCTGAACCCGCGTGATAACGAAGTGATCGGCACCATGGTCGGCAACTTCCAGGGCGAGGGGATGCCGGGCAAGATGCAGTTCGGGTCCGGCTGGTGGTTCAACGACCAGAAAGACGGGATGCAGCGCCAGATGACCCAGCTCGCCAACCTCGGCCTGCTGAGCCGCTTTGTCGGCATGCTGACCGACAGCCGCAGCTTCCTCTCCTATACGCGCCATGAATATTTCCGCCGCGTGCTCTGCCAGATGATGGGGCGCTGGGTCGAAGATGGCGAAGCACCGGCCGATATTCAGCTGCTGGGCAGCATGGTGAAAAACATCTGCTTCGATAACGCGAAAAACTATTTCGCCATCGAGCTGAACTGATTCGCCCCTGAAGTGATGCCGTGGGCGGATCGCTCCGCCCGTTTACCCCTTGTCAGGCGACGGCCGTGAAAGGTTGATTATGCAAAGCATGATAAAAATACACTCTCTGGATAATGTCGCGGTCGCGCTGCGCGACCTGGCCGCCGGTGAAACCGTGACGCCGGGCGGGCAGCCGCTGGTGCTGCCGCAGGCGGTGGCCCGCGGCCACAAGATCGCCCTGCAACCGATTGAGGCGGGGCAGAACATCATCAAATATGGCCTGCCGATCGGTCATGCGCTCACGGCGATTGCCGCCGGGGAGCACATCCATTCACAGAACGCCAAAACCAATTTAAGCGATCTGGACGAGTACCGTTACCAGCCGGAAGCCGCGCCGCTGCCGGCACAGCCGGCGGATCGCGAGGTGCAGATCTACCGCCGCGCCAACGGCGCGGTCGGCATCCGCAACGAGCTGTGGATCATCCCCACCGTGGGCTGCGTTAACGGCATCGCCCGGCAGATCCAGTCCCGTTTCCTGAAAGAGACAGACGACGCACCGGGGATCGACGGCGTACACCTGTTCGGCCATACCCTGGGCTGCTCGCAGCTCGGGCAGGATCATGAGAACACGCGCACCATGCTGCAAAACATGGTGCGCCACCCCAACGCCGGAGCGGTGCTGGTGATCGGGCTGGGGTGTGAGAACAACCAGGTGGACGTGTTCCGCAGCACGCTGGGCGAGATTGATGAGTCACGCGTGCGCTTTATGGTCTGCCAGCAGCAGGATGATGAAGTGGAAGCGGGGCTGGAGGAGTTGCGCGCGCTCTACCAGGTGATGCGCGATGACCGCCGGGTGCCGGGCAAACTCAGCGAGCTGAAATTCGGGCTGGAGTGCGGCGGCTCGGACGGCCTCTCCGGCATCACTGCCAACCCGCTGCTGGGGCGCTTCTCCGACTATGTGATTGCCAACGGCGGCACCTCGGTGCTGACGGAAGTGCCGGAGATGTTCGGCGCAGAGCGCATCCTGATGAGCCGCTGCCGCGACGAGCTGACCTTCGACAAAACCGTCAGCATGGTCAACGACTTCAAGCGCTACTTCATCGCCCATAACCAGCCGATCTACGAAAACCCGTCGCCGGGCAACAAGGCGGGCGGCATCACCACGCTGGAGGAGAAATCCCTCGGCTGCACCCAGAAAGCGGGGCAGAGCCAGGTGGTGGACGTGCTGAAATATGGCGAGCGGCTGAAAACGCCGGGGCTGAACCTGCTGAGCGCACCGGGCAACGACGCCGTCGCCACCAGCGCGCTGGCCGGGGCGGGCTGCCATATGGTGCTGTTCAGCACCGGGCGCGGTACGCCCTATGGCGGCTTTGTGCCGACGGTGAAGCTGGCGACCAACAGCGAGCTGGCCGCCAAAAAACCGCACTGGATCGACTTCGATGCCGGCCAGCTGATCCACGACAAGCCGATGGATCAGCTGCTCACGGAGTTTGTCGATCTGATCGTGGCGATCGCCGACGGCAAACTCACCTGCAACGAGCGCAATGACTTCCGCGAGCTGGCGATCTTCAAGAGTGGGGTCACGCTTTAGGATCGCACGATCGGATCAGCCGCAGGGGGTGTCACGCAATTGTCACCCGCGGCCGTACTGGCTAACATAGAAACAGCGTTTCATATCCGGCGCTCTCCCTGGGAGCGCCGTTTCTTTTGGCACGGCGGGCATCGGGCGGGGCAGAGCGTATGACGTTTTACGGGTTTGCGCAGGGAATGGGGGTGCTGGCGTTTCTGGTCGGCATCACGATGTTTTTCAACCGTAACGACCGCCGCTTCAAGCAGCAGCTCGCGACCTACAGCGCCATTATCGGCACCCACTACTTTCTGATGGGCGCGCACTCCGGGGCGATCAGCGCCTGGCTCAGCGCCATCCGCACCCTGGCTGCCCTGCGTACCCGCAATGTGTGGGTGATGTGGCTGTTCATCGCCCTGACGCTGGGGCTGGGGCTGGGCAACGCCCACCACCTGATGGAGGTGCTGCCGATCTGCGGTACCGCCGCCAGTACCTGGGCGCTGTTCCGCACTGCCGGGCTGACCACCCGCTGCGTGATGTGGTGCTCTACCTGCTGCTGGGTGGCGCATAACATCTGGCTCGGCTCAATTGGCGGCTCGCTGATTGAGGGCAGCTTCCTGCTGATGAACGGCATCAACATCATCCGCTTCTATCGCCTGCAACGGCGCGGCATCGACCCGTTCAAAGTGGAAAAAGCGTTAAAGCAGGAAGAGGGCGCGGCCGCCCCCTCCGGCAAAGCGGGTTAATGGGGGGCATCCGGGGCCAGCGCCAGCGGCGGCAGGTGGGAGAAGGTGTTCAGCAGCCCTTCGCCCCAGCCTTTGCGGATGGTGGCAAAGTAGGGGTGCTGCTCAGTGATGCGGTACTGCTGCGCCACGCTGAAACTCTCTTTCGGGTAGATCAATGCATCCAGCGGCAGCCCGACCGAGAGGTTGCTGCGCAGGGTGGAGTCCATTGAGATCAGCGCGCACTGCATCGCCTGCTCCAGCGGCGTGTCGTAGGTCAGTACCCGGTCGATGATCGGCTTGCCATATTTGCTCTCCCCGACCTGAAAATAGGGGGTGTCGTGGGTCGCCTCGATGAAATTCCCCTCGGCGTAGATCTGGAACAGCCGCATCTCCTCGCCGTTAATCTGCCCGCCGAGCAGCAGGCTACAGCTGAAATCGGTCACCCCGCCCTGGTTGGCCCCGCCGTCGCGCGCGATCACCTCGCGCACCGTCTCGCCGAGCAGGGTCGCGGCGTCATACAGCGAATGCACGTTCATCAGGTTGCGCTGCTCCGGGTCCTGCGCCCGCCGGGTCAGCAGGCTGATGATGCTCTGGGTGGTCGCCAGATTCCCGGCGCTTTGCAGCACCAGTACCCGCTCGGCGCTCTGCTGGAAAATGTGCAGCTTGCGGAAGGTGGAGATATGGTCCACCCCCGCGTTCGTGCGCGAATCTGAAACAAACACCAGGCCGGATGCCAGCCGCATCGCCACACAGTAAGTCATAGAGCGCCCTTTCGTTGTCAGCCTTCATGATTGCCATTGGGATTGTGATTGCGGCAGGGTTTCCACCGACTGCACCGCCGCCACGGTGTGCATCGCCTCTGACCCGCCGCCGAGCCGGATGCCGCGCACCGGGCAGGCGTCCAGGTAGTCGATGCCGATCGCCAGCTTCAGGTGCTGGTCGGGGCGGCAGGTATTGTTGGTGACGTCAAAGCTGTGCCAGTGCCCCTCCAGCCAGACCTCGGCCCAGGCGTGGGTCGCCACATGCTCCGAGTCCTCTGAGTATAGATAGCCACTGACATAACGCGCCGGAATATGCAGGCTGCGGCAGCAGGCCAGAAACACATGGGTGTGGTCCTGGCAGACGCCCTGGCCGGCCATAAAAGCGTTGCTGGCGCTGTCGGTCACGCTGGTGGTGCCGGGGCGGTAGGGCATCCGGTGCAGCAATTCATTCATCATGTCGCAGAGCGCCAGGTACTGCGACTGCGGCGCATGGAAGCGCGCGGCGAAGTCGCGGATCGGCAGATCCGGCTGGGTCAGCGGGCTGCAACGCAGGAATACCAGCGGCGACAGCGCGCCTTCCCCCTCCTCTTCGGTGCTGCCGGCGATCTCCACCACCCCCTGCGCTTCGATGGTGATCGCCTGGTGCGGCTGGTCGAGCGTCAGCACATGCAGCACGTTGCCGTAGGCGTCGGAGGTTTCCGTCGCCTCTGCCGGCAGCGCCAGCGACCACGACAGAATATGTTGGTGGCAGGAGTCCTGCGGCGTCAGGCGCAGGTATTGGGTGCTGCGTTTCACCTGTTGCGCATAGGTGTAATGCGTGCAGTGGTTGATGGTCAGTTTCATTCCGCCTCCAGATAGGAACGGTGGATGCCGTCCGCGATGCCGTTGAGTTTGGTCAGGAAATGCGTGAGCCATTCATCCAGCCCCGGTTGCAGCACATCCTCCAGCGTGCTGAAGCGCAGCTCAGCGTAGAGGGTGTGCACCCTGAGGCGGGCCGGGTTGCCGCGGGTGCCGCCGATCAGCGCCAGTTGTTCCATCATGTCGCTGACGCAGGCCAGCAGCGAGCGCGGCAGCTCATCCCGCAGGATCAGCAGCTCGGCAATCCCCTCGCGGCTGAACTGCTGCTTATAGAGGCTGTGGTACGCCTCGCGGGCGCTCACGGCGCGCAGCAGCGTCTCCATGCGGTAATACTCGCGCACCGGGTCGTGGTCGTCGTCCAGCAGCTGGTGTTTCACGGCGAGCAGGCGCGCCGTGCTGTCTGCCCGTTCGAGCAGGGTGCCGAGCCGGATAAAGCAGAGCGCGTCACTGCGCAGCAGGGTGCCGGACATCGCGCCGCGGAACAGGTGCGTGCGCTCTTTCACCCAGTCGAAAAAGGCGTCCGTGCCCACTGAGGCGACCCCGCGGCGGCGGATCAGTTTCATCTCGATCCAGGAGGCGTTGATCGACTCCCACACCTCAGACGAGAGGCTGCCGCGCACCGCGTGGGCGTTGTTCCAGGCCATCTGCAGGCAGCTGAAAATACTGCTGGGGTTAAGGGTGCTGAGGGCGAAAAAGTCGAGCAGGCTGGCCATCGTCAGCTGCGGGTAGTTCGCGTCGAACAGCGCCTGGGTGCCGCTGATGTGGAGCGGCACCTGAAGATCGTGCGGGCTGTTGTCACGGATCGGCATCAGCGAGAGTTTGTTGGTGACGTCCAGTATCCGGGCGGTGTTTTCCGCGCGCTCCAGATAGCGCGCCATCCAATAGAGTTCACTGGCAGTGCGGCTCAGCATTCGTCATCCTCCAGAACCCAGGTGTCTTTGGTGCCGCCGCCCTGCGAGGAGTTCACCACCAGCGACCCCGCCGCCAGCGCCACCCGCGTCAGGCCGCCCGGCACCAGCCGGATCTCCGCGCCGGTCAGGGCGAAGGGGCGTAAGTCGATATGGCGCGGGGCCAGCCCGTCGCTGACAAAGGTCGGGCAGGTGGAGAGCGCCAGCGTCTCCTGGGCGATGTAGTTTTCCGGCCGGGCAATCAGCCGGTCGCGGAAATCGGCGATCTCCTGTTTGCTGGCTTTGGGGCCAATCAGCATGCCGTAGCCGCCCGCCCCGTGCACCTCTTTCACCACCATCTGATCCAGCCGGTCAAGCACATACGACAGCTCCGCCGGGCGGCGACACTGCCAGGTCGGCACGTTGTTCAGGATCGGCTCCTCCGCCAGGTAGTAGCGGATCATCTCCGGCACATAGGGGTAGACCGATTTGTCATCCGCCACGCCGGTGCCGATGGCATTCGCCAGCACCACGCCCCCGGCGCGGTAGACCGACAGCAGCCCCGGCACGCCGAGCATGGAATCGGCACGGAACGCCAGCGGGTCGAGGAAGGCGTCATCAATCCGCCGGTAGATCACGTCCACTTTGCACGGCCCGGCGGTGGTGCGCATAAACACCGCGCCGCTTTTCACGAACAGGTCAACGCTCTCCACCAGCTCCACGCCCATCTGCTGCGCCAGAAAACTGTGCTCAAAATAGGCGCTGTTGAAGCGGCCCGGCGTCAGCACCACCACCGTCGGGTCATTGACCGGTGAGCTTTCGCGCAGGGTCTGCAACAGGTGCGACGGGTAGCGCTCCACCGGCGCGATGCGCTGCTCGGCGAACAGCTCCGGGTAGAGCCGCATCATCATTTTGCGGTTCTCCATCATGTAGGAGACGCCGGAGGGGGTGCGCAGGTTGTCTTCCAGCACGTAGTAGTGGCCGTCGCTGTTGCGCACCATGTCGATGCCGGCAATGTGCGCGTAGATGTCACGGTGGAGGTTCACCCCCTGCATACAGGGCTGGTACTGCTCGTTCGCCAGGATATGCCCGGCCGGGATCAGCCCGGCCTTGAGGATGCGTTGGTCGTGGTAGATGTCATGCAGGAAGGCGTTCAGCGCCTGCACCCGCTGGCGGATGCCGCGGTCGAGCATCTCCCACTCACCGGCCGGGATGATGCGCGGCACGCTGTCAAACGGGATCAGGCGTTCGGCGCCGTCATCCTCGCCATAGACGTTGAAGGTAATCCCGACCCGGTGGAACAGCAGCGCCGCCTCCTCGCGTTTGCGCTGGACGGCCTGCTGATCGGCCTGTTGCAGCCACTGCCAGTAAGCGCCGTAATGGTTGCGGTGGCGGCCTTGCGCCATCAGCATTTCATCAAAAAAAGGTGATGCGTCGAGCTCGATCCTAATCATTCATACCTCGCGGGCAAGACAAGCGGTTCAGGTCGCGTGAAGTGCCACGCATAAAGTGTGCCAGCGGGGAAAACCGGGCGGGCAACTCACAGAAAAGGACGTCTTGGCACCGTTTCGGTGCGGGAGGTCAGCGGGATGCCTTACGCGAGAGCAACCGGGCGCAAGGGGAAAAGGGTGACAACGTAAGTATGGGTGCCGCAGGGGGAAACGGACAGGGGATACGGAATTAATGTTTCACAGGCGGGGAACCGGTATGCCGTGGCGGCATACCGGCAGCGGCCATCAGCGGCGCACGGCGATCGCTTCGATCTCGATCTTCACATCTTTCGGCAAACGGGCGACTTCCACGCAGGAGCGCGCCGGGAACGGGGCGTCGTGCTCGTTGAAGAAGGCTTCGTAGGTGGCGTTGACGGTGGCAAAGTCGTTGAGGTCTTTGACGAATACCGTGGTTTTGACGATGTCGGCCACCTTCAGGCCCGCCTGTTCCACAATCGCTTTGACGTTCTCCAGCGACTGGCGCGCCTGGGCGGCGATGTCGTCCGCCACGGCGCCGGTTTTCGGGCAGACCGGGATCTGGCCGGAAGTAATGATCATACTGCCGAGGTCCACACCCTGGACATACGGGCCGATGGCGGCCGGGGCGAGTTCAGTGCTGATAGTACGGGACATGACGTCTCCTGGTTATGGGTTAATCATCCACGGCATTATAAGGAGGCGGCGGCGGAATAGACAACTCACGCCGCCGCGCCGTTGTCAGTCGTTATTCAGCACCACCTGGCGGCTGAACGCTTTCTCGCAATAGTTGCAGGTCAGGCGCACGTCGCCGTCACGGGCAGTCACGCTGAAGCGCGAGGCCACCGGCTCGCTGCGGCTGATGCAGTTGCCGTTCGGGCAGCGCAGCACGCCGTGGATCTGCTCCGGCAGCGCCGGCATGATTTTGCCCACCACGTCATAGTCATCGATGCGGTTGACGGTGGCGTCCGGCGCGTAGAGCGCGAGCTGGTTTACCTGCTGCTCGGTCAGGAAGGTGTTCTCGATTTTGATGATGTCTTTGCGGCCCAGCGCGTTGGAGGGCAGGTTCAGCCCGATGGTGATGCGCTGCTCGGTTTCCGTCAGCTTGAACAGCGTCAGCAGCTTGAACCCGACCCGCGCCGGGATGTGGTCGATCACCGTGCCGCATTTGATCGCTTCTACCTGCAATTTGTTTTCATGACTCATGGTTGCGCCTCCTTCAGGCCGTCAGATCAGCGGGTAAGTCAGGGGTCAGCACCAACGCCAGCAGCGCCTGGCGGGCAAAGATGCCGTTACCGGCCTGTTGGAAATACCAGGCGTAGGGGGTTTTATCGACGTCCGGGGTGATCTCGTCGATGCGCGGCAGCGGGTGCAGCACTTTGAGGTTGTCACGCGCGTTTGCCAGGTCAGCGGCGCGCAGCACAAACTGCGCTTTGACGTTGGCATATTCCGACGGGTCGAGCCGCTCTTTCTGCACGCGCGTCATGTAGAGGATGTCCAGCTCCGGCACCACTTCTTCGATGTTGTCATGCAGGCTGTATTCGATGCCGCGCTCTTCGAGCATGGCGAGGATGTACTCCGGCATCGCCAGCGCATCCGGGGCGATGAAGTAGAAGCGGTTGCCCTCGAACTTCGCCAGCGCCTGGGTCAGGGAATGTACCGTGCGGCCATATTTCAGGTCACCCACCATGGCGATGCGCAGGTTATTCAGCCGCCCCTGGGTTTCGCGCAGGGTGAAGAGATCCAGCAGCGTCTGGGTCGGGTGCTGATTCGCGCCGTCCCCGGCGTTCAGCACCGGCACGCCGCCGGAGAACTCCGCCGCCAGCCGCGCCGCGCCCTCCTGCGGGTGGCGCATCACAATCGCGTCCACGTAGGTGCTGATCACTGAGATGGTGTCGGCCAGCGTCTCGCCTTTTTTGCCGAGTGAGGTGTTGCTGCTGTCAGAGAAGCCTACCACCGACGCGCCCAGCCGGTGCATGGAGGTTTCGAACGAGAGGCGGGTACGGGTTGAGGCCTCGAAGAAGCAGCTGGCGACCACGCTGTGCTTCAGCAGCTCCGGCTGCGGGCGCGCCTTCAGGGCGGCGGCGGTGTCGAGCACCAGCTCCAGCTCTTCGCGGCTGAGGTCGTTAATCGAGATGATGTGTTTGTGGTACAGCGGATTGGCCATGGTCGCTCTCCTGGTCGTTCCCCGGTTACGGGGCGTGGGCGTCTTAGGGGTCATGCCGCCAAAACGCAGACAAAAAAAAGCCCCTCAATGAGGGGCTTTCTGCGATCGGGCAACGGGAGGAAAAACGGCAACACGCCCCTGCGGGGGCAGGGCGGTAAGGCGATGGTTAACCATAGCAACAGCAGCGTTTTTCATGGATTCTCCCGGCAAATTGTGGCGCATTATACGCACGCCGTTTTACTCTGCAAGATCAAACTTCACACTTTATCCTAACAGCGCAATCGATTGTCTGCCCCGTTTCTGTAGGATGCGGCGATAGCCGGAAACGTTACCCCGATCGCGGTGCGCCGGCCCGTGCGGCGTATAATGAAACGTTATTTCACTTTAACCAGGGGCGATCATGATTACCGGGAATATCCACTCACTGGCACTGCTGCCATACCTGCCTGCACCGTTGTGTGCGGCGATTGATTATGTAAAACAACAGATTAATGACGACACACCCACCGGCAAACACAGCATCTGCGGCAGCGATGTGTTTGTGCTGATCTCGGAAGACACCACCGAACCCACGGCGCAGCGGCGGGCGGAGTACCACGCCGAGTATCTGGACATCCAGATCGTGCTGCGCGGCCAGGAGGGGATGACCTTCAGCACCCGCCCGGCCGGTACACCGGAGACCGACTGGCTGGCGGACAAAGACATCGCGTTCCTGCCCAAGGGGGAACAGGAGCGGACGGTGGTACTCCAACAGGGCGATTTTGTGGTGTTCTACCCCGGTGAAGTGCATAAACCGCTGTGCGCCGTGGGCGAAGCCGCCCCGGTACGCAAAGCGGTGATCAAGATGCGCGTCAGCGCGCTGTAAGCGCTGGTTCCGGCTATTTCACCACCAGCAAATCAGCAAAGCGGGTGGTGTAGGCGGGCGAGAGCATCGCCCGCCGCATCTGCCAGCTTTTCTGGCTGCCCTGCCCGGCGAACCAGAGGGTGCCGCGGCCGCTGCGGTTCAGGCGATCAATAACCTGCATCAGCGCCTCGCTGTTGGCGCGCGGGGCCAGCTCATCAAACAGGCCGAGCTGCGCTACTCCTTCGTCGAAAAAGTCCCCCAGCATCACGCCCGCTTTCATGTAGCGATACCCCTCCTGCCAGATGCGGTCGAACGCCTGCATCGCCAGCGCGAGGATATCCCGCGTGTCGTGGGTCGGCGTCTGGCACTGGGCGCTGGCGTGCGGGGTGTAGTGGTCGCCGCTGGCGTCGTGCGGGCTGGTGCGGATAAACACCGTGACCTGGCGGCAGTAGCGGCGCTCGCCGCGCAACTTCTCCGCCGCCCGTTCGGCGAAGGCGCATACCGCCTGCCGCACCTCCTCCCGCGCCGTGAGCCGGTGGCCGAACGAGCGGCTGCACACGATCTGCTGTTTGGCATCGGGCATTGGCTCCAGCGCCAGACAAGGCTCGCCGCGCAGCTCGCGCACCGTGCGCTCCAGCACCACGCCGAACTGCTTGCGGATAAGCCCGGTGTTGGCCTGCGCCAGATCGAGCGCGGTGTGGATGCCCATTACCTCCAGCTTTTTGGTAAGGCGGCCGCCGATGCCCCACACCGCCGACACCGGCACCAGCGCCATCAGTTTGCGCTGGCGCAGCGGGTCACTGAGATCCACCACGCCGCCGGTTTTGCGCCAGCGTTTGGCGGCATGGTTCGCCAGCTTCGCCAGGGTTTTGGTCTGGGCGATACCCACGCCCACCGTCACATGCGCCTCTTTCCGCACCCGCGCCTGCACCCGGCGGCCATACTCCTCCAGCGGCATCAGCCGCGCCATGCCCTGCAACAGCAGCCAGCTCTCATCGATGGAGTAAATTTCGGTGGCCGGGGCCATCTCTTCGAGGATGGTCATCACCCGGTTGGAGATGTCGGCGTAGAGCGCATAGTTGGAGCTGAAGACCTGCACGCCGTGTGCCCGGAAATAGTCCCCCAGCTTAAAATAGGGGTCACCGGTCTTCAGCCCGAGCCGCCGCGCCTGATCGTTACAGGCGATCACGCAGCCATCATTATTGCTCAGCACCGCCACCGGCTTGCCCCACAAATCGGGCCGGAACACGGTTTCGCACGAGGCATAAAAGCTATTTACATCAACCAGGGCGAACATAGTGGCGGCTGGCAGCGGGGGAGATGCTGAACATCTCAATAGAGCGGAAAAGCAGCATAAACGTGGCTCCTGAATTTACTGTATATAAAAACAGTACCTTTGAAGCCCGTTTTTATCAAGATGCCGGGTCACTTATTCAATTAAGGCGATGAGCGCCCTCAGCAAGCCGGTTATCGTGCGGTGGCGTTCATTTACGCGTTCTACGCCGATAAAATCGCGGCTTTCATAAACGGCGCTCTCCCGGTTAAAAAACAGAATATCCATGTCCGTTTCACCGATGACCACACCATTTTTTAACGCATCAGGAAACAGTTCAGGCACGGCGTGTAAATTGGCTGATTGTTTACGTAAATCCCGCTCATCCTCTTTATCATCGAAATAACCAAATAACCGCACGCCGTTAAGATCAAAGCCATTCATTTGCCGCAAGAACGGCAGATAACTTTCAGCAAAATGATCGCCGCCCAGGGTGACTAATACCTGGTGACAAGCGCTGACCTGATCTTCACGAATCCCCGCCTGGTCTTCATACCCGGTATCCGCATAGGATTGCGCTATGTCATGCAGCGCAGCAATAAGCGTCACGAGTTCCTGTTTTTCACTGTTCATGGTTGCCTCTGCGGATAAATTTTCCCTTTAGGGATGGGCCAATAAACGGATTTTGTCTGCCCATACTCTAATTCATTCACTATGCGCCGTTGGGCATTGGTGAAAACCGTATGTTCAGGATGGTTTTTAATCAAAACAAGATTATGAAAATCATTCGTTCCTGTGTCATCTAAAGGAATTTTATGATGTACAGACCACCCGCGAATGGGTATTTTTCCTTTTGCCATTTTAGCGCGTTGAGCAGGCGTAAAACGTATTAATGAGTCAGGATCCGTCGCCAGGAGTTTCAGAAAATCAGGCCGAACGCTATTGTTAAATTGTTTTCTCAACGCCTGGTAGTCATCACGTTTCCTGCGTAAGTAATCGATTTTTACTACGCTGATTTGTTCTAAAAACCGCTGTTTACCTTTCGCTTTTCCCAGGTAACTGTGCAGTTTTTCCAGCTCGCTTATGGACATCGTATTGCCTGTACGACGCACTGCCAGCAAGAGAGAAGATAAAGCAATCGCACTGCCGGCCGTTTTTTCATTGAGTATCTCGCTATAACCCTCTATTGCCTCACCACCTAAAGCCTGCGCTGTCTCCGCAAATGCCGCGATATTGCCGTTATAAATGCCGCCGGCAGCCAATAAGCGCCCGACAGATTTGCTGTTCAGCATTTTCCCTGCCTGAGCAAGTTGCTCTGGTTCCGTATAAGCACTGCCGTAGGCAAACCGCTGCGTGGGTGCAGCCTTAACGCCCCTCCGTGCGGCGACGGCCCGGTTATAGCCGGTGATCACCTCATGGCTATACCAACTGTGATGGCTGCTTTGGTCACTACACACCAGGTCGCCATGTTCATCAACATAAAAAGGGTGATCGGATGCGCGCCAGGGTGCCATCAGATTGATGCCAACCAGCCAGCCAATTTCAAGCCAGTGCTTCACCCTGTCGTAGACAGGATCGGCATAGCCTGCCGGGGCGCGCCGCCAGGTTTGTTTGCCTGAACAGAGACGAGGGGGCAGTTCAAAGAAGCCACAACAGGCGTAATGGCAGGGATCAAGGTCATAATGGGTTTCTACCTTCTCCAGCGCCTTCCTGGGTGAAAGAATCAACGGAAACGCTTCTGGTGGGAGCACTCGTTCAATATCACGGCTTTGGTAAAGGGTAAACATAGGTCATTGCTTATCCATAATGTATGTAAGGATAAGTCAGGATATTACGCCGCAGCGGGAAAAATGCATCAGACATGTGTATGACAGCGCGCACATTTTTGCCAGGGGATGCCACCGGCAGCCATAAGCCGGTTTTTCATCAATCCCGGCATAAAAACGATTTACATCAACCAGGGCGAACATAGTGGCGGCTGGCGGCGGGGGAGATGATGTAGGTCACGACCCCGAAGATATGCAGATCCTGGCCGTCGCGGATGACGATCGGCGTATAGGCCGGGTTCATCGGCACCAGCGCCCAGAAGGGGCGGGTTTGCAGGCATTTGATGGTGAACTCACCGTCAATGGCGGCGATCACGATGTCGCCGTCAGCGGCGGTCAGGGCGCTGTCGACCATCACCAGATCGCCGTCACGCACGTTGGCGTCAATCATGGAATCACCCGCCACCCGCAGGAAGTAGGTGGCGGAGGGGTGGCGAATCAGCAGTTTGTTGAGGTCGATCCGCTCCTCAACAAAATCCGCCGCCGGCGAGGGAAAGCCCGCCGGGATAACCACGTTAAAATGCGCTGAAAACGCCTCATCGGCCTGAAGAACGGCTTTGATGAACTGCATAGGGAAAACCCTTTCTTATACTGTTTATGTGTACAGTATTTTGCATTTTCCCAGGCTGATCAAGGCTGCCTAAAGTGAAATCCGCTTATGCGGCTGATTACCGGAGGAATTTTCATCGCCATCAATGCTGGATCCACACCACCTGCCACGGCGTCAGCGTCATTTTGCCGGTGAAGGGGGTGTCGGAAATCAGCTCGTGGCCCTGCTCATCCAGCGCCAGCCCGACCTTATGGTCGGTCACGTTGATCACGCAGCTGATGCGGTCTTCGTTTTTTGGGTCGTAACGCTCGAGGCCAAACAGCGATTTGCCGAGGTCCAGCACCCGCTGGCCGGAAGAGGGCGCAAAGGCCGGGTGGGCGCGGCGCAGGCTGATCAGGTGGCGCAGGCCGCTGTAGACTTTCGCCCGCAGGCTCTCCGGGTTCGCCAGCTCCGCTTCCACTTTTTCCACATCCAGTTTTTGGCGGTTGATGCGGCGGTTAATCCCCGACTGGTGCATCCCGTCGACGTCGTTCTCGCTGCCGAGCAGGCTGTGGTAATAGAGCGCCGGGACGCCGACAAACGAGAGCAGCAGCGACTGGGCCGCAATGAATTTTTTCGCCTTCAGCCCGTTGCTGTCCTGCTTTTCGGTCAGGGCGCTGAGGTAGTTGATGTTCAGCTCATAGGGCGAGAAGGTGCCGTCGCCGTTGTCTTTGTGCGACACGCGCCCCTCTTTGCGGATCACCTCCTGCGCCATGAACTGCCGTTCGCTGTCATCCAGGAAGGTCTCGGTCGGCCGCAGGCCGATGCCGTCATGGCTGGCGAGGAAGTTGAAGAAGGTGGTCTCAGGGTAGCGCGCCTCGGCGCTCAGCCCGTGCGCCCATTTGGTGAGCACGGTGGTGTCCTGCCGCAGAAACGCGTGCAGCGTCAGCGGCGGCAGCGGGAACTGGTAGACCATGTGCGCTTCGTCGCCGTGGCCGAAATAGCTGATGTTCTCATGGTGCGGCACATTGGTTTCGGTGATCAGCCGGGTGCCGGGGATGACGTAATCCAGCACCGTGCGCCAGACCTTGATGATGTTATGCGCCTGCGGCAGGTGGATGCAGCGCGTGCCCGGTTCTTTCCAGATGTAGCCGATGGCGTCGAGGCGGATCGACTGCCCGCCGCTGGCGGCATATTGCAGCAGGATGTCGATGCTCTCCAGCAGCACCTGCGGGTTGTGGAAGTTGATATCGATCTGGTCGTCGCTGAAGGTCGTCCAGAGGTAGACCATCTCCCCGTTGGCCTTGGTCATCGGCGTCAGCAGGCGGGAGGAGCGGGGGCGCACCACGCGGCTGTAATCCAGCGCCGGGTTGGCGGCGATCAGGTAACCGGCGTAGTTCGGGTCATCATGCATAAAACCGCGTACCCAGTCGCTGGAGCGCGAGACGTGGTTGATCACGCAGTCAAACATCAGGTTAAACTTTTTCGACAGGGTTTTCAGGTCGCCCCAGCCGCCCAGGTGCTCATCAATCAGGCGGTAGTCGATCACGCTGAAGCCATCATCCGAGCTGTAGGGGTACATCGGCAGGATGTGGATGTCGGTAATGATTTCGTCGAAGTGGTTGCGGGCAAACTGGTTGAGGGTCGCCAGCGGCTTCTCATCCGCGTGGTGGAGGCTGTCGCCATAGGTGATCAGGTAAACGGTGTTGCCGTCGACCCAATGCGGGTTGGGGTGCTTACCATATTGCCATTTGGCGACCAGCCGGAAGATTTGCCGCAGCACATCGCCGATGTGTTCACGCGGGTAGACGTAGCCAAGCAGCTTCTCTAACCGTTGCGCAAATTCCAGTTTGTTGGCGCTCATAACCCTTCCTTTTTGTCGGCTGGTATCAGAAAAAGGGTAGTCGAAAATTAAGCGGAACGGCGGTAAAAGCAGCGGAAAAGTGCAAGCTGATGTGAAGGCGGGCGGCGCAGAAACCTGCGCCGCCGGGGGGATTACGCCTCAGGGGCGAGGGTGGCGACCATCACCGCTTTGATGGTGTGCAGGCGGTTCTCCGCCTGGTCAAACACCACGCTGTGCGCCGACTCAAACACCTCGTCGGTGACCTCCATGCCGCCGTGTAACCCGTACTGTTCGGCCATCTGTTTGCCGAGCACGGTCTGGTCATCATGGAACGCCGGCAGGCAGTGCAGGAACTTCACCTGTGGGTTGCCGGTTTGCTTCACCAGCGCCATGTTGACCTGGTAATCACGCAGCAGGGCGATGCGGTCCGGCCAGCTCTCTTTCGGCTCACCCATCGACACCCAGACGTCGGTGTAGAGGAAGTCCGCCTGCGCCACCCCGGCACCGCACTCCTCCGTCAGGGTGATGTCACCGCCGTTCTGCTGCGCCAGCGCCTTGCACTGTGCCACCAGCGCGGCATCCGGCCAGCAGGCGGTGGGGGCCACCAGCCGCAGGTCCAGCCCGACCAGCGCCGCCGCTTCCAGCAGCGAATTGCCCATGTTGTTGCGCGCGTCGCCGAGGTAAGCGAGCTTCACCCCCTGCAACGGCCGCCCCGGCAGGTGCTCTTTAATGGTGAGCAGATCCGCCAGAAGCTGGGTGGGGTGGAACTCGTCCGTCAGGCCGTTCCACACCGGCACCCCGGCCTGCTCTGCCAGCGTGGCGACGATCGCCTGGCCGTGGCCGCGGTACTGGATGCCGTCATACATGCGGCCCAGCACCCGGGCCGTGTCTTTGATCGATTCCTTGTGGCCGATCTGGCTGCCGCTGGGGCCAAGGTAGGTGACGCGCGCACCCTGGTCAAATGCGGCAACTTCGAAAGAGCATCGGGTGCGGGTCGAGTCTTTTTCGAAGATGAGCGCAATATTTTTGCCGGTGAGGCGCGGTGTTTCCGTGCCCTGTTTTTTCTCTGTTTTCAGGTCTGCGGCGAGATCGAGCAGGGCGGTGATCTCGGCGGGGGTGAAGTCCAGCAATCTGAGGAAATGACGTTTATAGAAGGCACTCATCGCGCGGTTCTCCAGGCATTTTGGCAGGTTGATGTTGAATTAAAATTCACATTATATGTATGAATATTCAATTGCAACCCCGTCTGACAAATCTTTCGTGTTTGTTGTGGAGGCGATGGCGGCGCTGTGGGAGAATGCGCACAGATACGCCCACTGACTGAGGACTTAGGCATGGCAAACCGCGAATTGCTGGACGAACAGCGTGAAGAAACCCGTCTGATCATCGAAGAACTGCTGGACGATGGCAGCGATCCCGATGCGCTTTACACTATTGAACACCATTTCTCGGCAGAGAAGTTTGAGGTGCTGGAGCAGGCCGCCGTGGAAGCTTTCAAGCTGGGTTATGAAGTGACCGACGCTGAAGAGCTGGAAATTGAAGACGGCACCAAGCTGATGTGCTGCGACGTGATCAGCGAAGTGGCGCTGAAGCCTGAAATCATCGACGCGCAGGTGGAGCAACTGGTGGCGCTGGCTGAGCGCTGCAACGTGAACTACGACGGCTGGGGCACCTACTTCGAAGACCCGGACGGCGAAGAGGGTGACGAGTATGACGAAGACGACATCATCGACGAAGATGATGACGGCAAACGTCACTGATCCTGAGCCGCAATAAAAAAGCCCCGTAAAGGGGCTTTTTTTATGGGGGCCGGTTGCGCCGTTACAGCGTGTCGCCGTTGCTGGCGATCACCTGCTTATACCAGTCGAAACTGGCTTTGCGGGAGCGGGCCAGGGTGCCGGTGCCGTCGTCATGTTTGTCGACGTAGATAAAGCCGTAGCGCTTGCTGTACTGGCCGGTGGTGAAGGAGACGCAGTCGATGCAGCCCCACGGCGTGTAGCCCATCAGCTCGACGCCATCTTCCGTGACCGCTTTCATCATCTGCTCAATGTGCGATTTCAGGTACGCGATGCGGTAATCGTCGTTGATGCTGCCGTCGGCCGCGGGCTTGTCGATGGCACCGAAGCCATTTTCCACAATAAACAGCGGCTTCTGGTAGCGCTCATAGAGCAGGTTCAGCGAGTAGCGCAGGCCCACCGGGTCGATCTGCCAGCCCCAGTCCGAGGCTTTCACATGCGGGTTCGGCACGCTGCCGGGGAAGCTGACGATGCTGTTGCTCTCGCTGCTGATCTGGGTGGAGACGGCGTTGCTCATGTAGTAGCTCAGGCCGATGTAGTCGGTGCAGCCTTCACGCAGGGTCTGCTCGTCGCCCGGCTCCATCTGGATGGTGAAGCCGCGGCGCTCCCACTCTTTCAGGATGTAGGCCGGGTAGTAGCCGCGCACCTGCACGTCGGTGAACAGGAAGCGCTCACGCATCGCCTCCACCGAGTAGATCATGTCATCCGGGTGGCAGGAGTAGGGGTAGATCGGCACGCAGGCCAGCATACAGCCAATCTGGAACGCCGGGTTGATCGCATGGCCGAGTTTCACTACCTGGGCGCTGGCAACAAACTGGTGGTGCAGCACCTGGTACATCGTCTCTTCCGGGTTTTCATGCTCGGTGAACACCACGCCGGAACAGCAGTAGCCAAACAACGGGTAACGCCAGTCGCGCTGGTTGTTGATCTCGTTGAAGGTCATCCAGTATTTCACTTTGTGCTGGTAGCGCTGCATCACCACTTCGCTGAAGCGCACAAAGAAATCCACCACTTTGCGGTTTTTCCAGCCGCCATACTCCTTCACCAGGTGCCACGGCATCTCGAAGTGCGACAAGGTAATCACCGGCTCAATGCCGTACTTCAGCAGCTCGTCGAACAGGTCATCATAGAATTGCAGGCCGGCTTCGTTCGGCTGGGCGTCGTCCCCGTTCGGGAAGATGCGCGTCCAGGCAATGGAGGTGCGGAAACACTTGAAGCCCATCTCCGCGAACAGCGCCACGTCCTCTTTGTAGCGGCCGTAGAAATCCACCGCCTCATGGTTCGGGTAGGAATAGCCTGCCTGGATGCCGTCGGTCATCACCCGGTCCACGCCGTGCGCGCCGCCGGAGAGCACGTCCGCGATGCTGACGCCTTTGCCGCCCTGATCCCAGCCGCCTTCAACCTGATGCGCCGCGACCGCGCCGCCCCACAGGAAGTTACCCGGTAAACCTTGCTTTGCCATGTTGCTCTGCTCCCATTTGGTCAATTAAAACCAGTCTGGCAAAGCGGGGAAATAAAGTCACGTTATAACACCGCGGCCGCCGCGTAATATGTCACCCGGAAATAACAGCCTGTTTTTTCCGGGCAGCCACGCGGGGCAGGGGAAATATCAGGGCAGGGGGATCTGGCGGGCCAGTTTTTTACCCAGGGTTTCGAGGATATACAGCACCGGGATCTGCGTGGTGATATTGTGGTTCCCCGGCAGCAGCACATAGGGCATATGGTAAGGGATATTCAGATCCGCCAGCCGCGCCAGTGAGGAGTTTTCCCCGTTGGTAATACTGATGATTTTGCAGTGATGCAGGTTAAACTGGCTGGCAATGCGCAGGATCTCCTGCGTCTCACCGGAAACAGACAGAATAATCGCCACCGCCTGCCGGTACATATCGCTGTTGACCGGATAATAGGGGTCATCAATATGGGTGCTGAATTTCCCGACATTGGAAAAGAAACGCGCGCCATATTTTCCCAGCGTGCCGGAGGTGCCCGCACCGACAAAAATAATCCGTTCGTTGTCGGCAATAATGGCCGCCGCCGCATTTAACCGCTGGTCAAATTCATCATTATCGATGCTGCGGAAATAGTGGACGATCTCACTGATGCCGAATTCCGGCACCGTGGCCTGTGCCTGTTGCAGGAACAGCTTGTAACGTACGCGGAATTCCGAATACCCGGCATAGCCCATTTTTTTGCAGAACCGCAGGATAGTGGTGGTGGAGACGCCCACTTCCTCCGCCAGCTCGCGGATGGTCATGTAGATCACCTGCTGCCGGTGCTTGAGCACATAGTGGTAGACCAGCAGTTCCAGCTCGTTCAGGTGAGAGATTTCTTGATAACTAAACATCACGCGGTTCCGGGGTGAAAGGAGAGGGCGTGCAGCGCGGTGCCCGCAGGTTACAGCGTTTTCAGCATGGTGACTTCGCAGTCCACATGGCCGGTGTTGCCGAGCGGCCCCTCGATATGGGCGAAGCCCAGGCGCTCATACAGCGCCACGGCCTGCGTCAGGCTGGCGGTGGTCTCCAGGTAGCAGCGGCCGAAGCCCTGTTCACGGGCAAACGCCATCGCCTGCAACGCCAGCTTTTTCGCCAGCCCCCGGCCGCGCAGCACCGGCAGGAAGTACATTTTTTGCAGTTCGCAGAGATCCTCTTCGCCCCCGGCCAGCGGGGCGATGCCGCCGCCCCCGGCGATCGCGCCGTCCGCCTCAATCACCCAGTAGGCACTGCGCGGCTGGCTGTAGAGATCGTAGAGATGATCCAGGTTCGGGTCAGAGACGGTGTAGCCCTTGTCCGCTGTCAGGCCGAACTCGGCAGAAACCCGGCGGATCACCTGCGCGATGGCGGCGTTGTCTGCGGCGGTCAGGGGGCGGATGACGACACGTGACGGCGTTGCAATGGTCATGATGGTGTACTCAGGCAGTTAAACAGGGCAAAAGTGTGTGCCGCCACGCACCTGCGGTGCCGGGATGGGCGGTCACATGATCCGGTTACTATTACGCACTCTGTCACAAATTCAAAATAAAAAAGCCAGCCCGGAGGCTGGCTTTGTCGCGGTGAGGCGGCGGTTACAGCGCGGCGATGGTCGCCTGCTGCTCCAGCAGTTTCACCTTGGCCTGGGCACAGGCGTCGAGGCGCTCACGCTCTTTCGCCACCACGGCTTCCGGCGCGCGCGCCACAAAGCCTTCGTTGGCAAGCTTGGCTTCAATGCGGCTGACTTCCGCATCCAGCTTCGCCACTTCCTTCGCCAGACGATCCAGCTCGGCGGCTTTGTCCACCAGGCCGGCCATCGGGATCAGCAGCTCAGCGCCTTCCACCAGCTTGGTCACCGACACCGGGCCTTTATCGCCGCCGGCCAGCAGCGTAATGCTGTCGAGGCGCGCCAGGGATTTGATGAAGCTCAGGTTTTCGGTCACGCGGCGTTGCGCATCGGCGTCGGCACCGCGCAGCAGCACCTCCAGCGGTTTGCCCGGGGCGATGTTCATCTCGGCGCGGATATTACGCACGGCGATGATCGCCTGCTTGATCCACTCCAGATCGGCCAGTGCCTGCGCGTCAACCTGCTCTGCGTCATAGGCCGGGAACGGCTGAAGCATGATGGTGTCGGCAGTGATGCCTTTCAGGGTTTTCACGCGCTGCCAGATGGTCTCCGTGATAAACGGAATGATCGGGTGCGCCAGGCGCAGCAGCGCTTCCAGCACCGTCACCAGCGTGTGGCGGGTGCCGCGCAGCTCTGCCTCGGAACCGCCGTTCATCACCGGCTTGGCCAGCTCCAGGTACCAGTCACAGAACTGGTTCCAGGTGAACTCATAGAGAATACCGGCAGCCAGGTCGAAGCGGTAGCTGTCCAGCGCCTCGCGGTAGGCTTTCACCGTCTGGTTGAACTCCGCCAGGATCCAGTGATCCGCCAGCGAAAGCTGCATCTCGCCGCCGTTCTGGCCGCAGTCCTGATCTTCGGTGTTCATCAGCACGAAGCGGCTGGCGTTCCACAGCTTGTTACAGAAGTTGCGGTAACCTTCCAGGCGCTTCATGTCCCAGTTGATGTCGCGGCCGGTGGAAGCCAGCGCCGCCAGCGTGAAGCGCAGGGCGTCGGTGCCGTGCGGCTCGATGCCGTTCGGGAACTGCTTCTCGGTGCGCTTGCGGATCTTCTCCGCCAGCTGCGGCTGCATCATGTTGCCGGTGCGCTTCTCCAGCAGATCCTCCAGCGAGATGCCGTCGATCATGTCCAGCGGGTCAATGACGTTGCCTTTGGACTTGGACATCTTCTGCCCTTCGTCGTCACGGATCAGGCCGGTCATGTAGACGGTGTGGAACGGCACCTGCGGCTTTCCGTTTTCATCTTTCACGAAGTGCATGGTCATCATGATCATGCGGGCAATCCAGAAGAAGATGATGTCGAAGCCGCTCACCACCACGCTGGAAGGGTGGAACGCTTTCAGGTCAGCGGTCTGATCCGGCCAGCCCAGGGTGGAGAAGGTCCACAGCCCGGAGGAGAACCAGGTGTCCAGCACATCTTCGTCCTGACGCAGCGCGACAGTGGCGTCGAGGCTGTTTTCGCGGCGCACTTCCTCTTCATCACGGCCGACGTAGACGTTGCCCGCCTCGTCATACCAGGCCGGGATGCGGTGGCCCCACCAGAGCTGGCGGGAGATGCACCAGTCCTGGATGTCACGCATCCAGCTGAAGTACATGTTTTCGTACTGCTTCGGCACGAACTGGATTTCGCCCTGTTCCACCGCTTCCACCGCCACTTTCGCCAGCGGGGCAGTGCGCACGTACCACTGGTCGGTAAGCATCGGTTCGATCACCACGCCGCCGCGGTCGCCATACGGCACCGTCAGGTCGTGCGGTTTGATCTCGTCCAGCAGGCCCTGTGCGTCAAAGGCTGCCACCACCGCTTTACGCGCGGCGAAGCGCTCCAGCCCCTGGAATTCCGCCGGGATGGCGTTGCTCCACTCGCTGCTCTCGCGGCCGTTGGTGTCGAACACCTCGGCCACAGCGCGGACGTCGCCGTCGAAGGTCAGGATGTTGATCATCGGCAGGCCGTGGCGTTTGCCGACTTCATAGTCGTTGAAGTCGTGCGCCGGGGTGATTTTCACGCAGCCGGTGCCTTTCTCCATGTCGGCGTGCTCGTCACCCACGATCGGGATGCGGCGGCCCACCAGCGGCAGGATGATCTCTTTGCCGATCAGGTCTTTGTAACGCGGGTCTTCCGGGTTCACCGCCACGCCGGTATCACCCAGCACCGTTTCCGGGCGGGTGGTGGCGACCACCAGGTAATCTTTGCCTTCGGCCGTTTTCGCGCCGTCCGCCAGCGGGTAGCGCAGGTGCCACATGGAGCCTTTGGACTCGCGGTTCTCGACTTCCAGGTCGGAGATCGCGGTGCGCAGTTTCGGGTCCCAGTTCACCAGGCGTTTGCCGCGGTAGATCAGGTCTTCTTTGTAGAGGCGGACAAACACCTCTTTCACGGCCAGGGAGAGGTTCTCATCCATGGTGAAGCGCTCGCGCTCCCAGTCCACGGAGTCACCGAGGCGGCGCATCTGGCGGGTGATGGTGCCGCCGGACTCCGCCTTCCACTGCCAGATCTTGTCGATGAAGGCGTCACGGCCGTAGTCGTGGCGGGTTTTGCCCTCTTCCGCGGCGATTTTACGCTCAACCACCATCTGCGTGGCGATACCGGCATGGTCGGTACCCGCCTGCCACAGGGTGTTTTTCCCCTGCATACGCTGGTAGCGGATCATGGTGTCCATGATGGTTTGCTGGAAGGCGTGACCCATGTGCAAGCTGCCGGTGACGTTCGGCGGCGGGATCATGATGCAGTAGCTCTCCTGGCTCTCGTCGCCGTTCGGCTTGAAGTAGCCCTGCTGCTCCCAGTGCTCGTAGAGCGGCTGTTCGATGTCTTGCGGGTTATATGTTTTTTCCATTTCGCTTCGGTATCAGTAAGTTGGCGGCTGTGCCGTGGTCAAATGAAAGCCGACGCTGCGATAGGCTTTATAGCGGTCGCGCGCCAACTGTTTCAGGGAATCCGGGTAAGGGACGAAGTCTATCACTTCATGGAAAGCGGTGGCAAAATCTGCGAACTGCGGCATCAGGCTGATCAGCAGGTCACGCGGGGCGTTGCCGCGTTTGCCCGGCCAGCAGATCTCCACCGGCGCGCCGTACCGCGGCCCTTCGCCCGCCAGGTTATGCGGCACGAAGGCATCCGGTTCGCGCTGCCACAGCGCATCGTCCAGCCGCTGCGCCTGCTGCTGGTCCTCACAGGCGATCAGCACCCGCTTGCCGGCGCGCCAGCGGGCGGCCGCCAGGTCACAGGCCAGCGCCTCATGGGCGATCATCCCGGTCGCGTCGGTTTCACTCTCCAGAAGGTAGAACGTTGCGTTTTTCATTGGTGATGCCATTGGTCAATCGATAGGGACGGGTGCCGGAACAGAAGGGCGGCGCGTTGCCGCCCCGGTACGGCTTGCCGCCGGGCAGGGTCGCCCGGCGGAAGAGGCGGTTACTCGTCGCCGCTCATGCCGGCGCGGTTCAGCAGGAACTGGGTCAGCAGCGCCACCGGGCGGCCGGTTGCGCCTTTGGCTTTGCCGGAGCGCCAGCCGGTGCCGGCGATGTCCAGGTGCGCCCACGAATATTTGCGGGTAAAGCGGGACAGGAAGCACCCGGCGGTGATCGCGCCGCCGGCACGGCCGCCGATGTTGGCCATGTCGGCGAAGTTGGAGTCCAGCAGCTCCTGGTACTCTTCGTGCAGCGGCAGCCGCCAGGCGCGGTCGCCCGCCTGCTCCGAGGCGCTGATCAGCTCATGCGCCAGCGGGTTGTGGTTGGACATCAGCCCGGTGAGCTGGTGGCCGAGGGCCACCACGCAGGCACCGGTCAGCGTCGCCACGTCGATCACCAGCTCCGGGTCGAAGCGCTCGACGTAGGTCAGGGCGTCACACAGCACCAGGCGGCCTTCGGCGTCGGTGTTGAGCACTTCCACCGTCTGGCCGGACATGGTGGTGAGGATGTCACCGGGGCGGAACGCGCGCCCGCCCGGCATATTCTCACAGCCCGCCAGCACGCCGACCACGTTCAGCGGCAGGTGAAGCTCCGCCACCACGCGCATCACGCCGTAGACTGACGCCGCGCCGCACATGTCATACTTCATCTCGTCCATGCTGTCGGCGGGCTTGATGGAGATGCCGCCGGAGTCAAAGGTCAGCCCTTTGCCTACCAGCACAATCGGCTTAGCGTCCGGGTTTGGATTGCCCTTATATTCCATCACTGACATCAATGATTCGTTCTGCGAGCCCTGGCCCACCGCCAGATAGGCGTTCATACCCAGCTCTTTCATCTGCTGTTCGCCGATGACGCGGGTAGTGATGTGGGTGCTGAACGCGTCCGCCAGCTGGCGCGCCTGCGAGGCGAGGTAAGCGGCGTTACAGATGTTCGGCGGCATATTGCCGAGGTCTTTGGCGGCCTTCACCCCGGCGGCAATCGCCAGCCCGTGCTGGATGGCGCGCTCACCGCTGGTCAGCTCGCGGCGGGTCGGCACATTGAACACCATTTTGCGCAGCGGGCGGCGCGGCTCAACTTTGTTGCTTTTGAGCTGGTCAAAGGTGTAGAGCGACTCTTTCGCTGTTTCTACCGCCTGGCGCACTTTCCAGTAGGTGTTCCGGCCTTTGACGTGCAGCTCCGTTAAGAAGCAGACCGCTTCCATCGACCCGGTGTCATTCAGGGTGTTGATGGTCTTCTGGATCACCTGTTTGTACTGGCGCTCATCCAGCTCGCGCTCTTTACCGCACCCGATAAGCAGGATGCGCTCGGAGAGAATGTTCGGCACATGGTGCAGCAATAAGGTCTGGCCTACTTTGCCTTCCAGCTCGCCGCGGCGGAGCAGGGCGCTGATGTAGCCATCGCTGATTTTATCGAGCTGCTCGGCGATGGGCGACAGGCGGCGAGGTTCGAAAACCCCGACTACAATACAGGCGCTGCGCTGCTTTTCCGGGCTACCGCTTTTTACACTGAACTCCATGCACTCTCCTGAATCTTAAAGACAACGACGGGAGCTACGGCTAGAATGACGCACTCCGTAACAAACTCTCGTCATTGTGTTAACTGCGGATGTTAACCTGAACGGCGTAATTTATTCTGTTTTCGGCGGCTATAGGTATGTTCCTATAGGGCACCCTAACACGAGATGTTTTAATGCTATTTTAGCTATGAAGGTGGCCATATGATGAGAATAAATGGCGCATTAGCGAAGAAACTAGCGATTTTCCTGCAAAAAGACAAGTTTTCACAGGCGTATTAAGCGTGATCATCATTAGATATCTGGTACGGGAAACCTTCAAAAGCCAGGTTGCGATCCTGTTCATCCTGCTGCTGATCTTCTTCTGTCAGAAGCTGGTCAGGGTGCTGGGCGCAGCCGTCGATGGCGATATCCCAACAAATCTGGTCCTCTCCCTGATGGGGCTGGGCGTGCCTGAAATGGCACAACTCATCTTGCCGCTCAGCCTGTTCCTCGGGCTGCTGATGACCTTCGGCAAGCTCTACACCGAAAGTGAAATTACCGTGATGCACGCCTGCGGGCTGGGCAAAAAAGTGCTGATTGTCTCCGCGCTGCTGCTGGCGCTGCTGACGGCGGTGGCGGCGGCAGGCAACGCTTTCTGGCTCGGCCCCTGGTCGTCAAAACACCAGGATGAAGTGCTGGCGGAGGCCAAGGCCAACCCGAGCATGGCGGCGCTGGTGGAGGGGCAGTTCCAGCCCTCGCAGGACGGCAACGCGGTGCTGTTCGTCGGCAGCGTGAAGGGCAAGGAGTTCCATAATGTGTTCCTGGCGCAGTTGCGCCCGAACGGCAACCAACGCCCGTCGGTGGTAGTGGCGGATCGCGGCCACATGGAGCAGCGCGCCGACGGCTCACAGGCCGTGACCCTGAACCAGGGCACGCGTTATGAAGGCACCGCGATGCTGCGTGATTTCCGGGTGACCGATTTCAACAACTACCTGGCGGTGATTGGCCACCAGGCGGTGAACCTCGACAACACCACCGAAGCGGAGCAGATGAGCATGGGCCAGCTGTGGCAGGCCACCACGCCGGATGCGCGCGCCGAGCTTCACTGGCGGCTGACGCTGGTGTTCTCCGTGCTGCTGATGGCGCTGATGGTGGTGCCGCTCAGCGTGGTGAACCCGCGCCAAGGCCGGGTGCTGAGCATGCTGCCGGCGATGCTGCTTTACCTGATCTTCTTCCTGCTGCAAAGCTCGCTGCGCTCCAACGGCGCAAAAGGCAAGTTCGACCCGATGGTGTGGATGTGGGCGACCAACGCCGCCTACTTCGTGCTGGCGCTGGCCCTGAACGCCTGGGACACGGTGCCGGTGCGCCGCCTGCGCGCCCGTTTTAAAGGAGCCGCGTAATGTTTGGGGTATTGGATCGCTACATCGGGAAAACCATCTTTAACACCATCATGATGACGCTGTTCATGCTGGTGTCGCTCTCCGGCATTATCAAGTTTGTCGATCAGTTGCGCAAAGTGGGGCAGGGCGGCTATTCCGCCACCGGCGCGGGGCTGTACACCCTGCTGAGCGTGCCGAAGGACATCGAGATCTTCTTCCCGATGGCGGCACTGCTGGGCGCGCTGCTGGGGCTGGGCGCACTGGCGACCCGCAGTGAGCTGGTGGTGATGCAGGCGTCCGGCTTCACGCGGATGCAGATCGCCGCGTCGGTGATGAAAACCGCCATCCCGCTGGTGCTGCTGACCATGGCGATCGGCGAGTGGGTCGCGCCGCAGGGCGAGCAGATGGCGCGTAACTACCGGGCGCAGATGATGTACGGCGGCTCCCTGCTCTCCACGCAGAGCGGGCTGTGGGCCAAAGATGGCCCGGACTTTATCTTCATTGAGCGCCTCTCCGGCGAGAATGAGCTGTCCGGCGTCAATATTTATCACTTTGATAAAGAGAACCACCTGCTGTCAGTGCGTTACGCGGCGAGCGCCACCTTTGACGCCGATGCCCGCGAGTGGAAGCTCTCGCAGGTAGACGAGTCAGGGCTGGGCGGCAAATTCATTACCGGCCACCAGACGCTGAACGGCGTATGGAAAACCAACCTGACGCCGGACAAGCTGGGCGTGGTCGCCCTCGACCCGGATGCGCTCTCCATCAGCGGCCTGCGCAACTACATCAAATACCTGAGCCAGAGCGGGCAGGAGTCGAACCGCTACCAGCTCAACATGTGGAGCAAGATCTTCTCCCCGCTGTCCGTGGCGGTGATGATGCTGATGGCGCTGTCGTTTATCTTCGGCCCGCTGCGCAGTGTGCCGATGGGCGTGCGGGTGGTCACCGGGATCTGCTTCGGGTTCCTGTTCTACGTGCTGGACCAGATCTTCGGCCCGCTGAGCCTGGTGTATAATATTCCGCCGGTTCTTGGTGCCTTGCTGCCAAGCCTGCTGTTTTTACTGATAAGCGTCGGGTTGTTGTTGAAGAGACGCTAGTTTTCTTCCCCCGATACGCAAAAAAGCCCCAGATTGGGGCTTTTTTATTTTTGCGGGAATGCAGGCCGCGCCCCTTACTCCTGCCGTGAAAACACCGAGATCACCGCGTCAAGGTGTGCCTTCATCGCCCGCCGTGCGCCTGCGGCATCCCCCGCGTCGATGGCTTCCAGGATCGCCCGGTGCTCCTGCTCGGAGCGGTGCGGCATGTCGTCCGGCGTGTAGTTCCGCTGCAACACCCGGAACATGCTGCCGTAACGGTGGCCGAGCAGGTGGCCGATGATGAACGCGTAAGCCGGGTTGCCGCTGGCCTGGGCGATGCGGATGTGGAACAGCCGGTCGCCGGGGTGGGTTTCCGATCCGGCGCGGTTGTCCTCGCAGTTGCGCAGGTAAGCGGCGCGGATGGCGGCACGCTCCTCTGCGCTGGCGTAACGGGCCGCCAGCGCGGCGGTTTCCGGCTCTATCAGGCGGCGGGCCTGCAACAGCGAGAAGGGCGGCAGCTCGCTGTTGAGGTCGAGATCGATCCCCAGCTCCTCGTCCAGCTCGCCCCACTGGCCGCGCCCGGCCTGCGCCATCACCGGCTCCGGCGAGGCGGTCACCGGCGGGTGGCGCACAATCACCCCGTTGCCGACCTTCACATCCACCAGCCCCACCACCTCCAGCGCGATCAAGGCCTCCCGCACCGAGGCGCGGCTCACCTGCAACTGGGCCGCCAGATCGCGCTCCGACGGCAACCGGCTGCCGGGCGGGAACTCCCCGTTTTCAATCAGCCCGCGCAGCTGATCGGCTATCTGCCGGTAAAGCCGTGGGTTTTCGAGCCTGGTAATCGGCATGGTCCCTTCTCCCTGTGGTCGGTTAAGCGATTCAGCCACCAATTCCCATTGATGCTCCTTGAGGAATTGTTAGCAGCATGTAAAAACTGAATCCGCGTTGATGATGTTTTGTGCAGCCGGTGCCATCTTAGCAAACCCCGCCGCCGGGTAAGCAACACATTCTCACTGAGTGGCCTGACCTTCAGGCTCTTTTTACCCGGTCAGTGGCCTGACCATTAGACCTGACAGCGAGGCACCCATGACCCAGTTTACCGCCCTGCGCGTTGAAGACATCCGTTTCCCCACCTCGCAGGCGCTGGACGGCTCCGACGCCATGAACCCGGACCCGGACTACTCCGCCGCCTATGTGATCCTGGAAACCGATGACCCCAACCTCAGCGGCCACGGCCTGACCTTTACCATCGGCCGCGGCAATGAGATCTGCTGTGCGGCTATCCGGGCGCTGGAACACCAGATCATCGGGCAGTCGCTAGAGGCCATCACCGCAGACATGGGCGCGTTCTGGCGGCGCTTCACCAGTGACAGCCAGCTGCGCTGGATCGGGCCGGACAAAGGCGCGATCCACCTGGCGACCGGCGCGGTGATCAACGCCGTCTGGGATGCGTGGGCGAAATCCTGCGGCAAGCCGCTGTGGCAACTGGTGGCGGACATGTCGCCGGAGGAGCTGGTGCGCTGCATCGATTTCCGCTACCTCACCGACTGCATCACGCCGGAGCAGGCGCTGCGGCTGCTCACCGAGCGCGCCGAAGGGCAGGCGCAACGGCGCGAGAAACTACTGGCGGAAGGCTACCCCTGCTACACCACCTCGGCGGGCTGGCTCGGCTACCCCGACGAGAAGCTGCGCCGCCTCTGCCAACAGGCGGTGGACGCCGGGTTCTCCTTCCTGAAACTCAAGGTCGGGCGCGACCTGGAAGATGACATCCGCCGGGTGCGCATCGCCCGCGAGGTGATCGGCCCCGACCGCCAGTTGATGATCGACGCCAACCAGGTGTGGGAAGTGGAGGAGGCGATCGACTGGGTCAACAAACTCGCCTTTGCCCGGCCCTGGTTTATTGAGGAGCCGACCAGCCCGGATGACATCGAAGGCCACCGCAAAATCCGGGAGGCCGTCGCGCCGGTGAAAGTCGCAACCGGCGAGATGTGCCAGAACCGCATCATGTTCAAACAGTTCATTATGCGCGGTGCGATCGACGTGGTGCAGATTGACGCCTGCCGGATGGGCGGCGTGAATGAGGTGCTGGCGGTGATGCTGATGGCCGCGCGTTATAACCTGCCGGTCTGCCCCCATGCGGGTGGCGTCGGGCTGTGTGAGTACGTGCAGCACCTCTCGATGATCGACTACCTCTGCATCGCCGGGACGCATGACGGGCGGGTGATTGAGTATGTGGACCACCTGCATGAGCATTTCGTCACGCCGTGTGAGATCCGCGGCGCGGCCTATATGCCGCCCCGTGCGCCGGGCTTCTCGATTGAGATGCACGCCGCCTCCCTCGACCAGTACCGCTTCCGGGGGTAACGATGCGCATCGATGCCCACCAGCACTTCTGGCGCTACCAGCCGCAGGAGTATGGCTGGATCAGTGACCAGATGGCGGTACTGCAACGCGATTTCCTGCCCGGCGATCTGTGGCCGCTGCTGCAACAACAGCAGATCGACGGCTGCATCGCGGTGCAGGCGCGCCAGAGCCTCGACGAGACGCTGAGCCTGCTGGCGATGGCGGAGGTTAACCCCTTTATCGCGGGCGTGGTGGGCTGGCTGCCGCTCACCTCGCCGGTGCTGGCCGACGTACTGGCCCCGTTGCAGGATTTTCCGGCGCTGCGCGGTGTGCGGCACCTGGTACAGGATGAACCCGACCCGGCGGCGTGGCTGCAACAGGCGGCACTGGCCCCGGGGATGCAACTGATTCAGTCACGCGGCTATGTCTATGAGCTGCTGGTGACCCACCGCCACCTGGCGGAGGCCACGGCGTTCGCGGCGCGTTATGACCGCCACTGGCTGGTGCTCGACCACCTCGGCAAACCAGACATCGCCCGCGGCGCGGCGCATTGGGCGCAGCAGATTGCGCCGCTGGCCGCGCTGCCGCATGTCGCCTGCAAGCTCTCCGGGTTGGTGACCGAAGCGCCCGGTTTCCGCTGGACGCCCGCGCTGCTGCGGCCATTTATCGACGCGGCGCTGGAGGCGTTCGGGCCCGGCCGGCTGCTGGTCGGGTCGGACTGGCCGGTCTGTTTACTGGCGGGGGAGTACGCGGACGTCACTGACCTTTGCGGGCAGGCGCTCTCCGCCCTCAGCGACGCCGAGCGCGCCGCCATCCTCGGCGGCAACGCCTGCCGCCTCTACGGCTTACAGGAGCCAGACTATGCACCTTAACCTCACTGACAAGGTCGTAATCGTCACCGGCGGCGGTTCCGGCATCGGCGCGGCGATCTCCACCACGCTGGCCGCGGAGGGCGCGATCCCGGTGATCGTCACCAACACGCCGCCGGAGCCGGGTTTTCTGGCGCAGCTTCAGCAACAACAACCGGCCGCCTGCGTGATCCTCGCCGATCTCTGCCAGGAAGCAGACTGCCGCCGCGCCGTGGCCGAGACGCTGACGCGCTTCAACCGCCTCGACGGGCTGGTCAACAACGCCGGGGTGAATGACGGCGTCAGCCTGGAGGCGGGGCGCGAGGCGTTCATCGCCTCGCTGGAGAAGAACCTCGTCCACTACTACCTGATGGCGCACTTCTGCCTGGATGCCCTGCGCGCCAGCCGCGGCAGCATCGTCAACATCAGCTCCAAAACTGCGCTGACCGGGCAGGGCAACACCAGCGGCTACACCGCCGCCAAAGGGGGCGTGCTGTCGCTGACGCGGGAGTGGGCGGTGTCGCTGCTGGAGGACGGCATCCGCGTGAACGCGGTGATCCCGGCCGAGGTGATGACGCCGCAGTATGAGCGCTGGATCGACACCTTCGACCAGCCGCAGCACAAGCGCGACAACATCACCGCGCGCATCCCGCTCGGCAAACGCATGACCACGCCGCAGGAGATCGCCGACACCGTTGTGTTCGCGCTTTCGCCGCGCTCGTCGCACACCACCGGCCAGTGGCTCTCGGTGGATGGCGGCTACACCCACCTCGACCGGGCGATCACATGAGGATCTGTCAGGCGCTCGACCTGGTCGACTCCCCGGCGCTGATTGCCGAGTATCAGGCGCACCACCAGCGCATCTGGCCGGAGGTGGCGGCGCACCTGCGGCAGCACGGCATTCTCGACATGGAGATTTACCGCCTCGGCACGCGGCTGTTTATGGTGATGGAGGTGAGTGACGCCTTCGATCCGGCCGCCTTTGCCGAAGCGAGCGACGCCAACCCGCACATCCAGCGCTGGGAGGCGCTGATGTGGCACTACCAGCTTCCCACCCCGTGGACCCCACCGGGTGATAAATGGGTGACGATGGACCGCCTGTTTTCCCTTGCGGATCAACCCGCAGCGCAGTAGCCCGGCGCATTACGCGCCATTGATGCGTTATCCACCCTGGATCAAGGAGTTAACATGCTAGTCAACAAGAGTGCGTCACTGCCGGGCAATACCGGCCAACTGGCCACCAGCGGGCGCTGGGCGCTGATGCTGGTCACCAGCCTGTTCTTTATGTGGGGGTTGTCCTATGGCCTGCTGGATGTGTTGAACAAACATTTCCAGGAGACGTTGCACGTCACCAAGGCGCAGTCCGGCCTGTTGCAGGCGGCCTATTTCGGTGCCTATTTCCTGGTGGCGCTGCCCGCCGGGCTGTTTATGGACCGTAAAGGCTATAAAGCGGGGATTCTGGTCGGGTTGTGCCTGTATGCCGTGGGCGCGCTGCTGTTTGTGCCTGCCGCCTCCGCCAACAGTTTTGCGCTGTTCCTGCTGGCGCTGTTTGTGATCGCCAGCGGGCTGGGCTGCCTGGAGACGGCGGCGAACCCCTACGCCACGGTGCTGGGTGACCCGGCCGGGGCGGAGCGTCGGCTGAACCTGGCGCAGTCGTTTAACGGGCTGGGGCAGTTTATCGGCCCGATGATCGGCGGCACGCTGTTTTTCTCCGCCACGCAGGCGCAGGGCAGCGGGCAGGAGTCGGTGAAGATGACCTATGTGGTAATTGCCGGGCTGGTATTGGTGATCGCCTTCCTGTTCAGCCGCACCCGGTTACCGGACATCCGCGAGAGCGGCGACGCACCGGGGGAGGCACCGCGCGGCCTGTGGCAGCACCGGCACTTCGTCGGCGGGGTGGTGGCGCAGTTCTTCTATGTGGCGGCGCAGGTCGGCGTCGGGGCGTTCTTTATCAACTATGCCACCGAGCACTGGCATAACGTCTCGAACCAGAGTGCGTCTTATCTGCTGTCGGTGGCGATGATCAGCTTTATGGTCGGGCGCTTCTTCAGCACCTGGCTGATGGGGCGGGTGGCGGCCACGACGCTGCTGATGCTCTATGCGCTGGTGAATATCGTACTGTGCGGGTTGGTGGTGCTGAGTATTGAGAACGTGTCGGTGATTGCGCTGGTGGCGGTGTTCTTCTTTATGTCGATTATGTTCCCGACCATTTTCGCGCTGGGCGTGAAGAATATGGGTGTGCATACCAAGCGCGCCAGTTCGTTCATGATTATGGCGATTGTCGGCGGCGCGATCATGCCCTACTTCATGGGGGCACTGGCAGACCATTACCACACGGCGATCTCCTACCTGCTGCCGATGGCCTGTTTCGCGGTGGTGTTTATGTACGGGCTGAGCCAGCGCCGGGCGCAAAAGGCGGGGCATTAACCGATAGCCGCTGTCAGATTAGCGATAACCAGGGCGACCTGAGCGTAGCAGGTCGCTGTGGGAGCGTCGCGGTAAGGTCGGAGACTCACGGGGCGACCAGCGGGCGAGGCGTCCCTCCGGGAACCTCGTCCGCTGTTTCCCCTGTTAATGGGCTTGGTGGGTCGCTGTGGAAGTGTCGCGATAAGGTCGGAGACTCACGGGGCGACCAGCGGGCGAGGCGTCCCTCCGGGAACCTCGTCCACTGTTTCCCCTGTTATCGGGCTTGATGAGTTGCTGTGGGAGCGTCGCGGTAAGGCTGGAGGCTCACGGGGCGACCAGTGGGCGAGGCGTCCCTCCGGGAACCTCGTCCACTGTTTCCCCTGTTAATGGGCTTGATGGGTCGCTGTGGGAGGTGTTGCGGCAGGGCTAAAGTTTAACGGGGCATTATGACCGCTGTGGGAGCGTCGCGTTAAGTCCGGAGACTCACGGGGCGACCAGCGGGCGAGGCATCCCTCCGGGAACCTCGTCCACTGTTTCCCCTGTTATCGGGCATTGTGAGTTTCTGTAGGTATATCAGTCACGCGTCAGTCGTGGCTGTTGTTATTCACCAGCGCCGTGACCAGATCGTTTACCCCGTCACTCATATTGGTGAAGCGCGTCAGTTCGGTGCGCGTCACCACCACGAACACGCCGATGTTCTTCTTCGGCACCATCGCCATATAGGTAATGAACCCGCCACCGCCGCCGGTTTTCTGGATGATGGTCGGGCGGCCGTTTTTCGCCGCCATTGTCACCCAGCCCAGCCCCAGCGCATCCGCCTGGCCTGGCACGTCCATGCCTTTCAGCGAGACCAGCTCACTGCGGCGGAAGTACATGGTCTGGTCACGCGTGGCGACCACCGACGGCGCGCGGCCGTTGGATGCCAGGAACTGCTGCATCCAGCGCTGCATATCTTCCGGCGTGGAGTAGACGCCGCCACTGCCCGCCGCCGCGACAGTGCTGCGGCAGGCGCTGCTGCCTTTGCCGACCATCAGCCGCGCGCACTGTGCCGCGGTCGGCGTGAAGGTGGTGTTGACCATGCCGAGCGGGCCGGTGACCTTCTCGCGCAGCAGGGTGGGGTAGGGCTTACCGGCGGCGTTGGAGAGCGCATCGGCCAGCAGGTCATAGCCTAAGTTGGAGTAAGCGGCATGCACGCCCGGCGGCACGGTGATTTTGGCGGAGCGCAGGTATTGCCAGCGGTTGGCCTCGGTCGGCCAGGTGAACACCGTGCGCCCGGCCTTGCCGCCCGGCTGCTCACGCGGCAGACCGCTGGTGTGAGTGGCGAGGTTCAGCAGGGTAATCGGCTGGCGCGCGTTATAGGCGGGCACACGGGCGCCGCGCGGTGCGTATTTCTTCAGCGGGTCAACGAGCCGGACTTTGCCTTCATCCGCCAGTTTCACCATCACTTCGCCGGTCATCAGCTTGGTCAGCGAGGCGATGCGGATCATCGAGTCCGGCCGCGGGCGCAGGTCGTTACCCGGCTGGGTTTCCCCATAACTGCGGAACACCTGTTGGTTGTTATCAATCACCACCAGCGCCATGCCCATCGCACCGCTGTTATAGAAAATGTGCTCTGCAAAGCTGTCCACGACCTGCGAGGTCAACTGCGCCTGGGCAAAGCCGCGCACCGGCAGCGCCGCCGCAACCAGCCCGAGCAATAAAGAGGGGAGTAATTTAGCCAATCTGGTTTCCATGAGAGGCAAGAGACAAGTGGCGATTATCATAATGGCAACCGCCGCGTCTGACAGGCAGAAAATGCGGCCGATACTAAAAAAAGTGTGAACAATCCTCACGCCCGCGTTGCGCATGCCTGGCGGGGCAGGGTGATGAAGCGCTGAATTTTTCGTCACTTAAGCGCAGACAAAAGGGATAACAGTTGCATGGCGATCCTGGGCAGGTATAATGCACCCGTTTTCCGCATACTACTTCAGTGCCGAAGTGGCGAAATCGGTAGACGCAGTTGATTCAAAATCAACCGCCGCGAGGCGTGCCGGTTCGATTCCGGCCTTCGGCACCATCGAGTACGTATGAACAATCAAACCACCGCAAGGTGGTTTTTTTGTTTCTGGGGGTTGGGGATAAGGCTTCATGCGTAATAGACATTTGAGCATATCTGATTCTAACAACCCTTCAAGATTAATTAACTTGAATCGAAAATTAAGTTTCTAAAATTAAGCTATTACTTAGAAACTCAAACTAAATATATAATTTGAAGGGTAGTATTTAGAAGATATAAAATCTTCACTTTAAGATAAATATAAAATTTTTATGCTTTACTTTAACGCATGTAGATTTTTTAAATAAAATGCTGTTCCTAAGCAATTATTTTTATATAAATTATTATTTATGAAACAAATGGGTTTGCTTGTAAATTCTTTTATGTAAAATGAATTTTTAGAATTTAATTAACTTATATGCAGTGATTGAGAGTCTTGCTCTATAGCAAGACTCTATTAAAATTTAAATTTTTATAAAATGGCGCTCCACTTAGTTAATATAATTTCAGCCGCTGATTTTATTTTATCAATAATTACTTTACGATGGTTTTTTTCATGTTCACTATGTGCACAAATGACTAATTCGACAAGCAGATTATGGTCTTTGTCAGATGGATCAAACTTGGGTAGATCGAGATGCTTAAATATGTCCGCTACTTGAATAGAAACATTATGTGAGTTTATCCATTCTTGGACCGTAGCAGAATTCAATAACCCACAAAGGTAGTAGGCGGTTTCTTTATCATCAAAAGAAGCAAAATAAACTTTATGGTCAGGAATATAAGGTCGGGAACCAATAATAGGAACAATAGCATCACTTACAACTGCTGAATAAAAGGATGATGACATCTCAGGCCATATTACTTTCCATGGCTTAAAAGTATATTCTCCAATGTTGTAAATAGCATGAAAAGGAGCATCTTTCATTTGCAAACGATACGTCGATCTATTTGATAATAACTTTTCGAATGATCTAAACCACCCGGATGTTTTCTTGTATTTTGATGAGTTAAGAGCGTTTTCTGCACTAATGTAATCTGCTGTTGAGATCCCTTTATTTGGTACAAAAGTGTATAACCGTTCAGTGCTATAGTTAGGTGAGCTAAGTTTCAAATAACATTCTTCAAAATCGCTAGCTCCTTTAATAAGTGGGTAAAGCATATCTGGTTCTATCCACACCTGCTTTTTAGGGCCAATATCTTTACGTCCAGCTTCAGGTCGGCTCTGTATTTGAACTAATTCGCCATTATCTTGCAAAACTGGAACAAAATATACCCCATTAAGATCAGTAGTAATTCCTTTACGACCTTTTACCCAATCGCATTGCTTAGATAAATATTTAATAGACTCGAATCTTCCAGGCGGTAAAATAGCCCAAGGTGATCCAGGCTCATTGACTGGAAATGCTTCTTTTTCCTCTGCTTCTATACGTGAAGAAACTTCATTCAGCGATAGAGAGGATTTGATAGACTTCGTTTTACCATTGGCCGCTTTCCATACTTGATATTTTACTGGATAAACCGCTTCTTTGTATGCCTTTTTAAAAATAGCAACCGTAGTATGGTTGCTTGCATCCTCAAAAGGTTTTAAAGCTTTCATATCATCGACTGAAATAGGCTGTAGATGCATTGAGTTTTCAAGCTTTGGTTCAATTTTGAATGTTCTGAAACCGGCGGAAGAAGGGTTCTTAAAAAGCGTTCCAGTTATTACAAAAGCTAATTTCCCTTCATTTTTAAGCCATTTGTCTGCAACGGTATAAGTAATCATAGCAGAAATATCGAGTTCATTTCCGCCATGTCTTTTTGTGTTTGAAAATATCCCATACTGTTCACAAGTCGGCTTAACACGCTCGCGATAAAGATTTGGTAATTTAGACCAGCGGACCCATGGTGGATTACCAATTACCATATCAAACTGACCTGCTGTAGCAGACCAGAAAAAGTTTCTGACAAGCCTGAACCAAATGCCATTCCATTTCTTTTTATGTAAATTTAAAACTTGATCATATGTATAGCGAAGAGAAACGTCCCATTTTTCAAGAAGTTGACCATCTAACACACCAAATTTCAACATTAATTTTTTTGAATCATTATATTCAAGGCCTGATTCAACATGTTGTCCCATCCGCTCGAAAACCTCATCAAGTAAATTGCGGTCTAAAGCAAGTTTTGATGGTAAATGGATATCCAGTTTTGCAAATTGGCTACCAATTTTATATTCAACAATATGATCATCTTTTTGATCAGGAGAAGCTGCGGGTGAATAAATAGCATCAGCCATAAGTACTGGGACTTCGAAAGAAACACCTGGGCACTGCGCCAAAAGATCGGCAATTTCTATTAAGAAATTTACCCTTGCTGTTTGGACAGCCAATGGATTTAGATCAAACCCCCAAACGCTTTCGCATAAAATTTTTAGGGTCTTACGTGCATCCCATTTTTCTTTTAATGCAAGTTCTCGCTTAAGCCTTATTACCGCAAGTAAGAATGCACCGGAACCACAAGTCGGATCTAATACTCGTTGATTTAAAAAATCTTCTTCTGAAACTTTTTTTAAAGTAAAATCTACTAGCCAATCCGGAGTATAAAATTCACCTAAGCTTTGCCTAAGTTTGCTGGGGACAAGCCCTTGATATAGATCGCGTAATACATCACGTGTTCTTTCTAAATGATCAAGCCTATAAAGGGATAGAACAGATAACAATCTACGTAGGGATGGTATTAATTCAGAGGCGGAATTTTCTTTTCCTAAATCTATATACCAGCTAAAAATAGCTTCTTCTATGAAGCCATTAATTCCTGCATCTTTGAATAATGCAGAACGTTCTATCGAGTTATCTAAAAAAGATAATAATTGGCTATCATCTTTTAATGTGGCCATACTTTGAGCCGGTTGTTCAATTGCAGTCAACCCATGAGCGGAAATTATTTCAGCTGCAATAAGCTTAATCAGCATTGAATTATATGTGTGAATTATGAACAAACGTGCTGAAATCGAATGCTCACTTTTTCCCGCCCATTTGAATGTCAACTCGTTATTGATTGCCTCAGCCTGCAACGCTGACATATCAGCAACCTGACCGTACATAGTTCTCCATTCTTCATAAAGCATTGATATTTTATTATTGCTATGGGTATCTAAAGCATTTTGGAGACCTGAAGATAAACTCTGCATAAACTTTCTGGCATTTTCTGAGCCAAGGCCAAAATCTGCTAATAAGTTATCAGTAGTTAAAGCTTTTCGCGTATCAGAGCGAAATGCATCTAATACCATTTCAACCGATTCAAAAGAAAATGGCATCAGGTGCTGACTTTTTATATTCCCGTCTACCAATTGTGCAAAGCAAATATGTTCACCATCAATAGCTATTCCAATAAAGTCAGATTCAGGGATGCCTGTATTAGCCGATTTACGTTGAATATAAATCTTAAGCCGATCATGCATGGCACTTTTAAATGCGGCACTTTCTTTATTACCATGAAATAATCCGGGCGCTTTATACTCTATAATGACATGGTTTAAACTAGCGTCATTGCGATCCCGTTCCGCATTTAAATGAAGCCCAGTGGCATCTTCAATGGCTTTGTTCCATGCAAATCGCACTTCTTCTTCATTCTGCCATGGTTTTAAACGTTTTTCTTGGATGGCTTCAAAAGCAGATTGATTCATTATAAAGGCCTGTATATAGGTATATGATAAATACTATAAAAAACATAAATGCTATTTTAATACATTAAAAAGCCTATGTCTTCTTTAGAGAGTTACATTAATTTTACTAAATCATTACAAGAAATAATAGTCCGCTTTGTTAAAAAATAGTTCAAGCTAAGTGTTTTTTCAATCATCAAATCAGAATGTTACTCAGAATGAAAGAAGATTATAAGCATAGTAATATATTGTACTATAAAATATTTTGTACAAAAGGTAAACTGTTTAGAAAACTAGCAATAATTACCATACCTAGAGGTTTATGGTATCCTGGGGCTACGGTATGGCAGACGTATGTATGATGCCACATGATTGATCCTCAACACATATATACATATATCTTATTTGGACTGCTAGTTAGATATTGCTGTTGTTAAAGCCCTGAAATTGTCGTCCTGTAAAGGAATCATACTGACTTTTTAGTTTGTTATTTAATCAATGTCATCTCCTATACCCGCTTCCCCGCCACCCCGTCAATAAACTCCCACACCTGCTTCTGTTTCCACTTAGAAAGCTTCTCCACCCGGCGCAGTGCCTGCATCAGCTCCGGTTCCGCTTCGTCCTGAGGTTTCTCTTCCGGTACTTCTTTCGCCATCAGCACAATGCACCCCTTCATCACGCGCACATCCACCTCCGTGCCGGTATCAAACCCCGCAGCGGCCAGCCACCTTCCTTTCATGATCACCGCCGGAATCCGGCTGTAATCTGGATAACGGCTCGCATAACCGACTCTTAAATGGCGATTACTTTCTTGGGTGGCTTCTGTTACTGAATTTTCTGCAATACAATCCTGAGCAGCCATGATAACTACCTCGTTTAGTTGTTGCGGTTAGCGGTAAAGGTGTGTTGCACCACATCTTTGCCGCGCTTTATTTACCCTGTAAAAATAACCAGTCAGACAATAAAAAGCCAGATGAAAATAAATGAAAATCATCGGCGAAATAATGCGGCATGTATTCCTTTTTTACTGGGGTAAATAAAAGAAAATCTGAAAAGTTTAAATATAATAAGGAACGAAATAGAAGCATGCCTTATTATTTCAGCTCAAATCATGCAGATCTTTATCCAGCGGTGGGGTGAGCGAAATATCTAAGAATTCTACCTCTAACCCCTGGCGCTCTGGGGTGCAGCACATCACACCGACTTTCACCGTTCCTGCCGGGAAATAGCTTAAGCGCAGCAGCGGCCAGTGTCGGCCGTCGGTGGAGTACTGCAACCGCAGGCTGTCGCCTTTGCGGGTCAGGCGGAGCCAGAAGGTGCGCGGGTCGCCGGGGAAAATGCCGGTCGCCCAGTCGGAGTGGCCGAGCGTCAGCACGCTGCCGATGGCAGGCGCGCCGTCATTGTACTCAATACCCGCTTTCAGCCAGTGATGGTCATCGGCCATCAGCATGATCCCGGCCTGATCGTAGAGCATGTTGAAATCCGCACACACTTTTACCTGAAAGGTGAAGTCTTCGGTGACTTCCGTGGCGTAGATGTGCCCGGAAAAGCGTTCGAAGCCGTACCAAGTCTTGCGCCAGAAATCGGTGTGAGCATCCGTGACGACCGTTAATTTATCGTTCTGGTAGTGCCACTGTTGCGGTTCGTTAATCCAGGAAAACGTGTTGCGCATCGGGTCTCCGGGGGCAGGCAGGGAATAATAGGGAAGAGTGTATGCACTGGCAGGGGAGAATGGCGACGGTAAGGGCGGAAAAAGTAAAGTCTCTGAGATATATCAAATTACGGGAACGAACAGCTTGCCGGACGAGTGAATAGAGGGTGCGGAAACGCTGCCCGCCTTGCGGCGGGCAGGCATTCACCTTTATTCAGAACCCAAAATCACCCAAACCGCTCGGCACGGAACGTGGCGAGCATCGGGTGTTTTTCGCCGGTGAGGATTTCATCGGCCAGCAGTTCGCCGACGATCAGCGCCAGGGTAGCGCCGGAGTGGGTAAACGCCACAAAGCAGCCGGGCACGCGCGCCAGTTCGCCGAGTACCGGGTTGCCGTCGCCGGGGATCGGTTTGGGGCCGAGTTTCCAGCTCGCGGCCTTGAGCGCTGTGCCGTCGCCGACCAGCGCGCCCGCTTCCTGCATCAGCTTGTCGACCACGCTTTCGGCAATGGTGTAGCGGCCGTCCGGTTGCTGCACAATGTCCTCTTCATACCAGTCGTGGTCTGCCGCCAGCGTGCTGCCCGGGTTGGGGCGGATGGCGGCGCGCGGCGTGTTCATCACCACTTTCAGGCCGTGCGCGGTGGGCTGGCTGATGACCAGCATCGAAACCGGCGAACCGTTGGGAATGGTGACGCCGAGCGGCGCGACCACCTCCGGCGTCCAGGGGCCGCAGGCCACCAGCACCGCGTCGGCCCGCAGTTCGCCTTTATCGGCGCTGCGGATGCCGCAGGCGCGCCCGTTCTCGGTCAGCACCTCCGCTTTCCCGGCCTGCTCGACTATCTCACCGCCCAGGTCGCGGAACTGTTGGGCGAGAAACTCAATTAAATGCGGCAGGCTTACCCAGCCTTCGCCGGGGTTGAAGATCGCGGCGTCCGCCACCACGCGCGGGTTAACGCGGCTGTCCACCGCCGCTACACCGTCAGCATCGACCAGATGGGAGTCGTAGCCGTGCGCCTTCTCGTAGGCGTGGCGGGCGCGGGTACCGGCGGCGTCGTTCGCTGCCCAGCAGAGGCCGCCGTCAAAGCGCAGCCAGTCGCGCGTCGGGTCTTGCGCGAACAGCGTGCGGTAGCGGTCGATGCCCGCCATCCGCAGTGCGTGGTAGGGCAGGGTACGCTCGCCCGCCGAGTTCAGCCACGACAGCGACCGGCCAGAGGCCCCGGAGCACAGCTCCGCTTCCGTCACCAGCGTCACCTGCGCGCCCCGTTTTGCCAGTTCCAACGCTGTAGAGACACCCAGCACGCCGCCGCCCAGTACCACGACTTTTTTATCTGAATTCAGAGACATTGTTCTGTTCCTTGCAATAAGAGGAAAAGGGAACGCCGTTCAGGCGTTGCGCACCGCAAAGCGCGCATGGAGATCGTCAATCAGCCGCAACACCGCCAGCGCCTCGCGGGCCTCTACCGGGGCGGGTGCGCCGTCATGCAGGGCGCGCGCCAGTTGCTGGTAAAAGGCGGGGTAGTTGCCGCGCTCATGGGGCACCGGCTGAGCGTTATCGCCCTCGCCGAGCGCGCCCCACTGGGCGGCAGGCGTCACGCCGTAAGCCGCATCGGTGGGCGTCATCCCCGCCGCCAGCGACGGCTCCTGATTATCCAGCCCCCAACTGGTGAAAGCGGCGCGGCTGCCGAGCAGGTGGAAACGCGGGGCCGGGCGCGCCGCCTGGCCATTCATCCACAGCCGGGAGCGCACGCCGTTCTCATGCAGCAGCGAGACGAAGGCGTCTTCATCGCTGTCAGAAATCGCCGGGGAGCCGTAACGCGCCAGCTCCGCTGAGGCCTCGCGCACCGGGCCGAACAGCTGGATCGCTTGATCGATCAGGTGGCTACCGAGATCCAGCAGCAGCCCGCCGCCCTCCGCGAGGGTGACGCGGTCGCGCCAGTTGCCGAACCCCTCCGGCCGCCACCACTCAAAGCGTGACTCAAAACTGCGCACCCGCCCCAGTTGCTCCTCTGCCAGCAGGCGCTTCAGCGTCAGGAAGTCGCCGTCCCAGCGGCGGTTATGGAACACCGTCAGCAGCGTGTTGTTGGCCTGCGCCTCGGCGATCATCGTCTCGGCTTCGGCGGCGTTGGCAGCGAACGGCTTATCCACCACCAGGTGCAGGCCGCGGCGGCTGGCGTCATGCGCCTGCTGGGCGTGCTGCGCAGGCGGCGTGCCGAGCACGATCAGGTCAAGGGCCAGCGCGCCGCTGTCGATCTGCTGCATCAGCGCATCCCAGTCGGCAATCAGGCGCGCCTGCGGGTAGCGCTGTTGCGCGGCCTGGCGGCGTTCCGCGTTGCCGGTGACAATCGCCGCCAGGCTGAAGTGTGGGTCAGCGGCCAGCAGCGGCGCGTGGAACACCTGCCCGGAGATGCCGAAGCCGACCAGCGCGGTGCGGATAACCGGGGATGAAACCCGTTGGTGCGTCATTACAGAACCTCCGAAAGAAAACGTTGCAGGCGCGGCGACTGCGGCCGGTCAAAAATCGCGTCCGGCGGGCCGAACTCGACGATCTCGCCTTCATCCATAAACACCACCTGATCGGCCACGCGGCGCGCGAAGCCCATCTCATGCGTCACCACCGCCATCGTCATGCCGCGCTTGCAGAGGTCTGCCATCAGCGAGAGCACGCCTTTGACCAGCTCCGGGTCGAGGGCGGAGGTCGCCTCATCAAACAGCATCACTTCCGGGTCCATCGCCAGCGCGCGGGCAATCGCCACCCGCTGCTGCTGGCCGCCGGAGAGGTCGCGCGGCCGGTGGTCGGCGCGCTGGCCGAGGCCCACCTCCTCAAGCCGCTGGCGAGCGATCGCCATCGCCTCGGCTTTCGGCATCCCTTTGACTTTCCAGGGAGCGAGCGCCACGTTCTCCAGCGCGCTGTGGTCAGGGAACAGGTTAAAGTGCTGGAATACCATGCCGATGCGCAGCCGCAGCGCGTCGGGCTTCTCACGCAGTACCGACTTGCCCGCCAGCAGCACATCGCCGGACTGCGGCTCATGCAGCCGGTTGATGCCGCGCAGCAGCGTTGACTTGCCCGAGCCGGACGGGCCGATGATGCAGGTGGTGGAGCCGGGCGCGATCTTCAGCGACACCTTGCGCAGCACCTGCACCGGCCCGTAGGCCAGCGTCAGGTCGCGCAGCTCCAGGCTGGCACCGTGGTAGGCTCCGGCGGGGGTATGGGGTTGGGTCATCATTATTGTCCTCGCTCGGTGATCAGCGGGTTGATCGCGCCGCCGGTCAGGGCGGGGGCGGGCTTTTGCTGCACCTCGGCCACCTCTTTCAGCCCGCTTTGTGGGGCGGTCAGTCGGCGGCGGCCGGTGCGGTAGCGCACATCGATATAGTTCACCGCATGGGTCAGCGGCACGGTGATGATCAGGTAGAACAGGCCCGCCAGCAGCAGCGGCGAGAGGTTGCCGGTGAGCACGGCGGCATCCTGCCCGACGCGGAACAGCTCGCGCTGGCCGGTCATCAGCCCCAGCAGGTAGACCAGCGAGGAGTCTTTGATGATGGCGATGAACTGGTTGACGATCGCCGGCAGCACGCGGCGGATGCCCTGCGGGATAATCACCAGCCGCATCGCGCGGCCGTAGCTCATGCCGAGCGCGCGGCAGGCCTCCATCTGGCCTTTCTCAATGCTCTGGATGCCGGAGCGGAATATCTCGCCCATATAGGCGCTGGCGATCAGGCTCAGGGCAAAAATGCCGAGCGGATAGGGCGTCGGCCCAAAAATCTGATAGCTGAAGCGGGCAAGCCCCTGACCAATCAGCAGGATGGTTAAAATCGACGGCAGCCCGCGGAACAGGTCGGTATAGAGGCGCGCCGGGACGCGCAGCCAGCGCGACGGCGAGATGCCCATCAGCGCCAGGATCAAGCCGAACAGCGTGCCGAGGATAGTGGCCGCCACGGAGATAATGAGGGTGTTCACCAGCCCGGTGCTGAGCAGCTGCGGCAGCACCTCGAGCATCGACGGCAGGTCAAAAAAGGTGCGGGAAAGTACAGTTAACAGATCCATAGCCGTATCTCACTGAAAGCGGGTGACGGGCGCGCCCATCACCTGTTGAGCGGACTGAACGCAGGGCGTTCGCGGAGTTACTGGGGCAGGTACTGCTTCGGCAGCGGCGAGCCGGGGAACCACTTCTCGTAAAGCTGTTTCCAGGTGCCGTCCTGCATCGCGTCTTTGATGGCTTTATCCAACGCAGCTTTGAACGCCGGTTTATCTTTGGCGATCGCCACCCCGGCCGGGGCATCGAAAGAGGGAATATCCGCCGCCGTGACCAGTTTGAAGCGTTCGGCGTAGCTTTTGGCGGCCTCGTTATCGAGGAAAATCGCGTCCAGCGTGCCGTTGTTCAGCGCGGAGACGGCGGCGTTATTGTCGGGGAAGCGCACCACATCGGTCTGTTTAAAGTGCTGGATCGCATAGGCCTCCTGCAGGGTGCCCTGCACCACACCCATTCGCTTGTTCGCCAGCGTCTCTACGTTTTTCACGCCGGAGTCACTGCGCGTCAGCACCGTGAGGAACCCCACCAGGTAGCCGGTGGAGAAGTCCACGGTTTTGGCGCGTGCCGGGGTGATGCCGATGGCCGCGACGCCCGCGTCATACTGGCCGTTGGCGACCGCCGGCAAAATGGCGGTGAAGTCCTGGCCGATAAAATCGACCTGCTCGATCCCGAGGCGGTGCGCGACGTTCTTGAAGAACTCCACATCGAAGCCGGTGAACTGGCCGGTTTTGTCGGTGAAGGTGTAGGGTTTGGCGTCCCCGAGGCTGGCAACCCGCATATGGCCCGGCTCGATCAGGCCGTAGGGGTTGTTGTCTGCGGCATTCGCGCCGAAGGAGCAGAAAGCGATCGACGCAAACAGCGTGGCGGCCAGGGCAGGCAGGCGGTGGTGCAGGTGGTTGTGCGATGTCATAAGCTCGTCCGTTTTTGTCAGGTGTAAACATCAGAGTCTGTTGAACCGGCGGCGTTATGGTAATATGAGACCGGTCTCAACGCAGGTGACTGTTTGGCCCTGTGACTCAAGTGAGACCGGTCTCAAGCAGTTGTGTGATAATAAGCACAGCGCTTTTGGAGCGTCAACATTGATGTTAACAACTTGTGATACAATTTCATTATGACCAACATTCTGCCCCAGATTAAAGCGCCGACCGTTGCCGATGTGGCGCGGGCTGCCAACGTTTCCAAAGCCCAGGCGGCCCGCGCGCTGGGTGGATATGGTGCTGTCAGCGAAGAGGTGCAGACGCGGGTCAACCTCGCGGCGGCGCAGCTCGGCTACCGGCCCAATGAGCTGGCGCGCAGCATGAACACCGGCCGCTCTAACACCATCGGCGTGATCGTCGGGGACATCGAGAACCCGCACTTCGGCCTGGCGCTACGCGGCATGGCAGACGTGGCGCGGCTGGCGGGTTACCACCTGCTGCTGAGCAACAGCGACGAGCAGCTTCCGGCTGAGCAGGACGCGGTTCACGTGATGCTGGAGAAGCGCGTCGACGGCATCATCGTCGCGCCGTGCAGCTCCGCAGCGGGCGATAACGCGCACCTGGCGCAGATCCTGGCGGCGGGGCGGGCGCTGGTGCTGTTCGATCGCGCCGTGGAAGGGCTGGAGGTTGAGGCGATCTGCGCCGATTTCACCGCCCCGGCGCAGGAGGCGACGCGGAAACTGCTTGAGGCGGGGCACCGGCGCATTGCGTACGTCACCAGTATGCGCTGCGCCGAGCCGTGGCGTTACCCGGAAGATTTCGGCCTGACGCCGGTGGCCCAGCGCGTCGGCGGCATGGAACAGGCGTTCGCCGATGCCGGGGTGGCATTCGATCCCGCGCTTATCAAGGCCAACGCGCTGGATGACGCCTCCATCGCGCGGATTGTGGAGGAGCTATGGCAACTCGCCGCACCGCCGACGGCGCTTATCGCTTCCGACAGCCTGATCGCCATGTCACTGCTGCGCGAACTGAGCCAGCGCGGCCTGCGCATCCCGCAGGATCTCTCGTTCGTGATGTACGACAACTTCCCCTGGACGGAGATCGTCAACCCGCCACTGACCGTCGTCGCCCAGCCGGTCTATGAGATGGGCCGCGAAGCCGCCCGCCGCCTGATCGCCCGCATCAAAGGCGAAGAGCCGGGGCCGATGGTGCCCTTTGCGGCGGAATTGCTGGTCAGGGGGTCGATTGGGGAGGTGTGAGGAACACACTTTATATCGGGAATAGCAGGCGTTTAATTCCCTGCCTGCTATAAGTTATCGATAAAAATATGTTCCCGATGAAAAGCCAAATGCTCCTGACTTGGCGAAAATTGGTCTGCGTGGCGTATTCTTACGCCCTCATATTTTAAAAAGTTATCCTGCACAGAGACGCTTTTTAAATTTTTAAGGTGAACGGATAATACCAGCTCTAAATTTTCATTGAGGGTAATAAGCCCTTGGTCAAAAGCACGATCATGGAGATTGGAGAGGCATAAACCATTCCTCGGGTCTAAGCGATACGACGCATCCTTCGTCCAAGGGCGAATATGGCTGGCAATAAGTAAAATAGGATCTTCTAGCCCGGTAATACAGCAACGGTTGTCATATGCTTCCAAAACACGTTTACGGAAGAGTTGCTGACCAATACGGGTTTTCACCGGCCTGATTTTTTCCTGGCCTGTAAAATCAACGAGCTTCTCCTCTTTTCTTTCCGGAGTGGGTGGTTCAAACATCGCCATTACCGATTGGCACTTGCGCTCGAACTTATCAGGGTCTTGATTCATCTCTTCCCATAATTGCCGGTCGGCTTTAGACGCACCCGTTAAACCCGTACGGCCGGAGTTTGTAATAAAAGGATCTAAACTGGCGATATTGACTAATTTCATCGCCAGGGCGGAAGGGGTTCGACCAATTAAATTAGCATAATGTTGAATAGTGGCATTTTTGGAATGCATTTGCCCAAAAGGCAGTTGGCTATAGAGAGTAAAAGCCACTAACAGTTGTTCACGCGTCCAGAGGCTATTTAATGTTTGATGCGGTTTTGGATCGCGCGTTATTGAATGATCGTTAAGATCAAGCTCCAGGCGATCGGCCAGGATCTGTCGTTCACTTTCTGAAAAATATTCGCTTAAGATCTGTTGCGCTAATTGCGCGATCAGATCCTTTTCATCGCACAATAGCTGATAGGTTTCTTTATCAAATCCACCTGTGGCATGGTGTGCAATCAACTCTTTGCTTGACGGCCCCTTGCGGCCCTTTTGTGGCATGTAGAATTCAGCATTTTGCACTTCCCAAAAGCTCTCATTCTGCAATCGCCAAAATGGCATCTCAGGGTAGTGCGTGTGCCGTTGTGGCCCTACGTCGTTCAACAGGGATAACAGCGGGCTGTGTACTTCTTCACCATAATTAAACAGCCGGTCATGCCCTTTCTGATACGCCGACAGCACATACAACAGTAACAGCGGTTTATGTGGAGCGCGCTGCCCGTTCTTCTTCCATACGGTAAGGTGAGCAATGGCATTTTTTAATAATGTGCTGTTGTGCATGGCAAAGATCCGTCTGACAAAGAAAGTGCGATCATGCTCGAAAAAGTTGGTATCAACAAGCGAGCGCCTGTAACCATACCCATCTCATCAACATGCTTTTGTATGATTGAAGGTAGTTTTATACTGCAAACTAATTGTTCTGATTAGGATTAGCAGGCTATGGATAAGGAAGTGGGTTACACGGTTATTGCTGAGAATGATGAGTCACAGTGGCAGGACCAAACGGGCGCGGTCTATCACTTTCCCAAGCGTTACTTAGGGATGTTAACGCCGGGTACGCGGGTGGTGTATTACAAAGGGCGGATAAAAGACAAGCAGTACGCGGTCAAGCGGTTGAGCGATCAGCCCCACTATTTTGGCATCGCGACCATCGGACAGGTTTACCAAGACAAAAGCAGTAGCAAAGGCGATCACTTCGCATTAATAGAAAATTATCAGATATTTAAGACGGCAGTTCTGGCGAAAACAGACGCCGGCTACTACGAAACCATCCCTGAGAATCGCCAATCTAACTATTGGCGAGATGGCGTGCGGGCCATTAGCCAGCAAGATTATGATGCGATTATTGCTGCCGCGCAGTTTGCTCCCGTGAACACACCAGCCACGCCACGCGTTCAACCAGATAATGAAACGGATGAAGAGAGCTTAGTCTCCGGCGTGGAAGGCCAAATGCGCATGAAGTATGTGCCGTTTTACGAACGTAATCCGAAATTGAAAGAGCAGGCCAAGCAGATCCACGGGACTACGTGCTGCATCTGTGATTTTAACTTTGGCGAGTTCTATGGCGAATATGGCGAAGGCTTTATTCATATTCACCATCTGGTGCCGATCTCTGAAGGCGAGGGGCAGGAAAAAACGGTGAACCCTGCGACTGACCTGGTGCCGGTCTGCCCCAACTGCCACAGCATTATCCATCGTAAGAAGAACCGCACCCTCTCTATCGCTGAGATGAAAGCGATGATCGCTGCCCAACGTCGTTAAAAACCCGCCGCTGCTTATACAGCGGCGCGCTGATTACTCCTGCTTCTTCAACTCCGCCAGCACATCAGTGCGGCATTTGGCGGGGTCTTTGGCCAGGGCGATGCGTTGGTCTTCGTCGAGGTCCATAAAGGCGTCGACCACATCTTCGGCTTCGTCATCCTGGAACTCCGGTTTGTTCATGGCGGAGGAGGAGACGCCCCGGCCTGAGCGGACTTTCAGCTGATCGAGGTAGTGATCGCTGTCGCCTTTGCCGCTGTCCGCTTTGATCTCTTCACACAAGCTTTCGATATACATCCCGGTATGGCTGTGTGGGTCGTCCACCGCATGGGCCAGAGAAGAGGCCGCCAGCAGGGCGGAGAATACCAATACTTTTTTCATTGCTGCTCCTTCTTGAGGGGCCGGGCATCGTTGTGCCGGCGTCCGGTGGAAACGGTGATGATCATCGCTTAAACCATCAGTGAAGCGTCCGTTAAGTATCGGACAAATTGCGAAAACGACAACGCGCCGTTGCAAAGGCACAAAGCAGGGGTGCTACGCTTTTCAGACCCTTTCCCCACCTTCTTCCCCGCAGGCGGGGCGTGGGCTGTGCTATGGTCGGGGAGGGTTATACTTCGTGATGATGTTTTCATCCGTTCACCAATAAGGGACTGAAAGGTATGTCTAAATTTTTTATGAACGACCGTAAGAACCTGATTAATGACGCGATCGACGGCGTGATCCTCAGTGCGCCGCACGCTAACCTGGCGCGGCTGGAGGTCGACCCGGCGATCCGCATCGTGGTGCGCCGCGACTGGGACAAGCAGCAGGTCGCGCTGATCTCCGGCGGCGGCTCCGGCCATGAACCGGCGCACGTCGGCTTTGTGGGGAAAGGGATGCTGACCGCCGCCGTCTGCGGCGATGTGTTCGCCTCGCCGAGCGTGGATGCGGTGCTGAATGCCATCGTGGCGGTGACGGGTAACGCCGGTTGCCTGCTGATCGTCAAGAACTACACCGGCGACCGGCTGAACTTTGGGCTGGCGGCGGAGCGCGCCAAGAGCCTGGGGTATCAGGTTGATCTGGTGATGGTCGGCGACGACATCTCCCTGCCGGACAACAAGCAGCCGCGCGGCATCGCCGGGACGGCGCTGGTGCACAAAATTGCCGGGTATGCGGCGGCGCAGGGGCAGTCGCTGGCGGAGGTCAAGGCGCTGGCGCAGCAGGCGATCGACGCCACCGCCAGCATCGGCGTGGCGATGGCGGGCTGTAACCTGCCGGGCGAAGGCGATGAGGAGTCCGAACGCATTGCGCCGGGCACCGTTGAGCTGGGGCTGGGCATCCACGGGGAACCGGGCGTCAGCACGCTGGAGACGCAGAACAGCCGCGAGATCGTCGCGACGCTGGTGGAAAACCTGCAACGCGCCGTGGATAAAGAGGCGCGGCTGGCGGTGCTGATCAACAACCTCGGCGGCACCTCGCCGCTGGAGATGGCGCAGATTACCAAAGAGCTGGCGCACTCCGGGCTGGCAGACGCCATCGACTACCTGATCGGCCCCGCGCCGATGGTGAGCGCGCTGGACATGAAAGGCTTCTCGCTCTCGGCCATCGCACTCAATGAGACCTTCGAAACCGCCCTGAAAGCAGAAGTGGAAGTCGCCGGCTGGCAGCCGCTGGTGAAACTGGCCCCGGTGCCGCAGCAGAAAGCGGAGAAGGTCAGCCGGCACGTGAACGTGGAACCCTCCGAGAATCCGCAGGTAAAACAGGTGGTCGCCACCGTCACCCAGACGCTGATCGATCTGGAAGGCGCGCTGAACAAACTGGATGCGCAGGTGGGGGACGGCGACACCGGCTCGACCTTCGCCTCTGGCGCGAAAGCGATCGCCGAGCTGAACGAGGCGGGCAAGCTGCCGCTGGCAAACCTGGCTGAGCTGTTCGCGTTGGTGGGCGACCGCCTGGCGGTGGTGATGGGCGGGTCAAGCGGCGTGCTGATGTCGATCTTCTTTACCGCGGCCGGGAAGAAGATCGAAGAGGATCAGGGCGTTGCCGACGCGCTGCTCGGCGGGTTGCAGCAGATGAAGCACTACGGCGGGGCGGATCTCGGCGATCGTACCCTGATCGATGCGCTGCAACCGGCATTGGAGGCGCTGAAAGCCCAGGGTGACCTCGCTGCCGCGGCGAAAGCCGCGAAAGAGGGCGCGGAAGCCACGGCGAAAATGCAGAAAGCCAACGCCGGGCGCTCGGCTTACCTCAGCAGCAACAGCCTGGACGGCATCAAAGATCCGGGTGCGGTGGCGATCGAGAAGGTGTTTGACGCGCTGACCCAGCCCTAATCCTCCTGCGTTACCGCGATATGACTCACCGGCTGGGGAGACCCGGCCGGTGTTGCGATCCGCTTCCCACGCCGTTCCCCGCAGCCGCAATCGATTTACCTTTTCTATGTTACCGGTATCACAAAAAACAGGAATCGTAATAGCTAAAGGAAATCTGAGAATCGTTATTGGTGTCGCGCTGGCCTATAACCTCAGTTCCCACGGCGCAGCGGGCGTCGCCTGTTTCACTCACTGGAGCGAACATGACTCAGACACCTCTTCCCCAACGACTCACGGTAAAAGAAAAAGTCGGCTACGGCCTCGGCGATATGGCGAGCCATATCGGGCTGGATAACGTCATCATATTCCTGACCTTTTACTACACCGATGTGGTCGGCCTGCCTGCCGTGTTCATCGGCACCATGTTTTTGCTGGCGCGCATCGGTGACGCCATCATAGACCCGGTGATGGGCCTGCTGGCGGATCGCACCTCGTCACGCTGGGGCAAGTTCCGCCCCTACCTGCTGTGGCTGGCGGTGCCGTTCGGCGTGAGCTGTATGCTCACTTATGCGGTGCCGGAATCGCTGTCGCTGGGGGCGAAGATGGTGTTCGCCACCGTGACCTACTGCTTCATGATGCTGATGTACACCGCCATTAACATCCCTTACTGCTCGATGGGCGCGGTGATCACCGCCGATAACGAGCAGCGCATCTCGCTGCAATCCTACCGCTTCTTCCTGGCGACAGTGGGCGGCGCGCTCTCTACCTTCTTTATGCTGCCGCTGGCGCACTATCTGGGCGGTGATGACAAACTGCTGGGCTACCGCTGGGCGATGGCGATCATGGCGGCGGCCGCGATCGTGATGTTCCTGATCTGCTTCTGGACGACCCGCGAACGCATCCAGGCGAAGCCCTCCCACGCGCACTTTATGGCAGACCTGCGTGACCTCTGGCAAAACGACCAGTGGCGGGTGGTGGCAGTGCTGGTGCTCACCAACATCGCCTTTGGGGTGATCCGCCTCGGCGCGCTGATGTACTACGTCACCTATGCCCTGGGGGACGCCGCGCTCTTCTCCTGGCTGCTCGGCGCGCACATCGCCGGGAAAGGGGCGGGCAGCGCCCTGTCAAAAGTGCTGACGCGCGGGCGCAGCAAAATCACCGTGTTCGCCGGGGCGGCGATGATGGCGGGCGTGCTCAGCATCGCGATCTTCTTTATGCCGCCGTCGCTGGCGCTGCTGGTCGGCATGATGTTCCTGGTCTCCACCTTCTACCAGATCACCACCACGCTGATGTGGGTGATGATGGCGGACGTCGCCGATTACGGCGAGTGGAAGCAGGGCAAACGCATGGACGGCACCATCTTCTCCACGCTGCTGGCGGTGCTGAAGATGGGCATGGCGATCAGCGGCGCGATCGTCGGCTGGACGCTGGGCCTCAGCGGCTACGTGCCCCACGCCGCCGAGCAGAACCCGCAGGCGCTGTTCAGCATCATCGCGCTGTTCAGCCTGGTGCCGGGCGTGCTCTCGTTTATCAGCGTGATCGCGTTGCGCTGGTACCGGCTTAACGATGCCACCATGAGTGACATCAACCTGCATAAAGCCGTTTTACAGGGTGACAACTAAAGGAGCGACAATGAGTTTACTGACGCAAGAAAACCGCATTCTGTGGCAATTTGATAACCAGACGCTGGTGGTAGAGCCGTGGGGCCGCAACAGCCTGCGGGTGCGCGCCACCTGCCAACCGGCATTAGAAGACGAACGCTGGGCGCTGCTGCCGCCGGACGCGGCAGAGGGCGTCACTGTCAAAGAACAGGACGGCACGTTGACGCTGCGCAACGGCAAGGTGAAGGCGGTGCTGAACAGCCAGGGGCGGCTGGCGTTTTACAACCAGCGCGACGAGCTGGTGCTGGAGGAGTTCTGGCGGCAGCGCGGCAGCGTCGGCGTCGGGGCGGTGGAGAAGGCGCAGGACAAATACATCAGCGCCCTGAAGCTGGACGCGCGGGCGTTCCGGCCGATCCCCGGCGGCAAGCACCAGCTTACGGTACGGTTTGAGGCGCGCCCGGACGAGAAAATCTACGGCATGGGGCAGTACCAGCAGCCGGGGCTGGATCTCAAAGGCTGCGTGCTGGAGCTGGCGCAACGCAACTCGCAGGCCAGCGTGCCCTTTATGGTGTCGAGCCTTGGCTATGGCCTGCTGTGGAATAACCCGGCGGTGGGCGAGGTGCATTTCGCCAAAAACCTGACGGAGTGGCGCGCGCAGGTCACGGCGCAGATGGACTACTGGATCACCGTTGGCGATACGCCCTCTGAGATCACCCGCCAGTACGGCAAGGCCACCGGCACCGCGCCGCCGATGCCGGCATTTGCCACCGGCTTCTGGCAGTGCAAGCTGCGCTACCGCACACAGGAGGAGCTGCTGTCGGTGGCGCGCGAATATAAGCGCCGCCAGTTGCCGATCTCGGTGATCGTCATCGACTTCTTCCACTGGCCGAAGCAGGGGATGTTCTGCTTTGACGAGCGCAACTGGCCCGACCCGAAAGCGATGGTCAGCGAACTGAAAGAGATGGGCATCGAGCTGATGGTCTCGATTTGGCCGACCATCGATGCCACCACCGACAACTACAAGCAGATGAAGGCCAAAGGCTACCTGGTCAACAGCGACCGCGGCGTGTCGGTGAACCTCGATTTCCTCGGCAATACCACCTTCTTCGATGCTACCCACCCCGGCGCGCGGCAGTATGTGTGGGATCAGGTGAAGCAGAACTACCACGCGCACGGCGTCCGCTGCTTCTGGCTGGATGAGGCGGAGCCGGAGTACCGCGCCTACGACTTCGACAACTACCGCTACCACCGCGGCCCGGTGCTGGAGGTGGGAAATATCTACCCGCGCGACTTCGCCCAGGCGTTCTGGGACGGGCTGCGTGCCGAGGGCGAGCAGGAGATCATCAACCTGGTGCGCTGTTCATGGGCGGGCAGCCAGCGCTACGGCGTGCTGGCGTGGTCGGGGGATGTGCATTCGTCATTCGGGTCGCTGCGCAACCAGCTGGCGGCCGGGCTGAATATGGGCATGGCTGGGATGCCGTGGTGGACCACCGACATCGGCGGTTTCCAGGGTGGCCACGTGGAAGACCCGGCATTCCATGAGCTGCTGCTGCGCTGGTTCCAGTGGGGCGTCTTCTGCCCGGTGATGCGGCTGCACGGCTACCGTGAACCCCATGAGTCACCGGCGCAGCGTTTTGACAGCCACGGCGTGGCCCAATGTGACAGCGGCGCGCCGAATGAGGTGTGGAGCTACGGCGAGCAGAACCTGGCGATCATGGCGGCCGGACTGCAACTGCGTGAGAAGCTGCGCCCCTATATCCAGCGCCAGATGGCGGTGGCCCATGCCCATAATGACCCGGTGATGCGCCCGCTGTTCTTCGACTTCCCGCAGGAGGCGGAGAGCTGGCAGGTGGAAGACCAGTATATGTTCGGGCCGGATATTCTGGTGGCACCGGTGCTCCATGCCGGGGAGCGCTGCCGCCGCGTCTGGCTGCCGGCCGGGGCCAACTGGCAGGATCTGCACGGGGAAACTTACTCCGGCGGCCGCTGGGTAGAGGCTGACGCGCCGCTGGAGGCGATCCCGGTGTTCCTGCGGCAGGGCGCGCTGGTGGTGGCTGAACTGCGCTGACCGCGCCGCCCTCCTGGGGGATGCCGGTAATGCATCCCCCGCTGCGCTTTGCTACTCTTTTCCCTGCACTTTGCTATGCTGACCTCCCTTTCTTCTGCCCGGAAACCGCATGAAATCCTCCGCTGTGACCCTCGATGATGTCGCCCGTCAGGCGGGTGTCTCTTACCAGACCGTCTCCCGCGTGATCAATCAGGCACCCCATGTGTCGGCCAAAACCCGCCAGCGGGTGGAGGCGGCGATGGCGGCGCTGAACTATGTGCCGAACCGGGTGGCGCAACAGCTGGCGGGGAAACGCACGCAGGTGCTGGGGCTGGCTACCAGTTCGCTGGCGCTCCATGCGCCGTCACAGATTGCCGCGGCGATTGAGCAGCGCGCCGGAGAGGGGGGCTACAGCCTGGTGATGGCGATGGTGCGCGGCAGCGGGCCGGACGCCTGCCGCCAGGCGTTGCAGGAGCTGCGCGCCCAGCGGGTGGACGGCGCGCTGATTAACGCGCCGCTCGGCCGTGATGACGCGGCGGCGCTGGCCGGGGCCGCCGGGGCGTGGCCGCTGCTGTTCCTCGACACCGACCCGGCGGGCACCGTGCCGTGCGTGCTGTTCGACCCGGCCGAGGGGGCGCGTTGCGGGGCGCACCACCTGCTGCAACAGGGGCACCGGCAGATCGCGCTGCTGGCAGGGGAGGCGCACTCCATCTCCGCGCAGCTCCGCTTACAGGGCTGGCAGCGCGCGCTGGCAGAGGCGGGGCTTGAACCGGTGGCGGTGCAGTATGGGGACTGGAGCGCGGCAGAGGGTTACCGGCAGACGCAACAGCTGCTGGCGAGCGGGACGGCATTCACTGCGGTGCTGGTGGCGAACGACCAGATGGCGCTGGGCGTGCTGCGCGCCTTGCATGAGGCGGGACGGCCGATCCCGCAGCAGGTGTCGGTGGTGGGGTATGACGATACGGCGGACAGCGCCTTCTTCTACCCGCCGCTGACCACCGTGCGGCAGGATTTCAGATTGCTGGGGGCGCAGGCGGTGGACACGCTGCTGGCGGGCATGGAGGGCGATATGCGCAGCCTGACCCTGCCGGTGGCGCTGGTGGAGCGCGGCACCACCGGCAGGTGCCGCTGAGCAGGGTCAGGCGAGGGACGTGACCGGCTGCTCCTGTACCCCCGGGATTTCGTGGGCAAATTCAATCGCGTTACGGCCATTGTGTTTGGCCCGGTAGAGCGCATTGTCCGCGTGGGTCACCGCCGCCACCCAGTCACGATCGTCCAGCGAGGCAATGCCGATGCTGAGCGTGACATGGGTTGAGACATCTTCATTAAAGACGTGCGGAATCTCCAGCCCCAGCACCTCCTGCTGGATGCGTTGCGCGATCTTCTGTGCGTAAGCGCGCTCCACGTGGGTCAGCAGCACCATAAACTCCTCCCCGCCATAGCGCACCACGATGTCCCGCGAGCGCACGTTGTCCCGGATCGCCGCAGCCACCCGTACCAGCGCCTGGTCGCCCATGGTGTGGCCGTAGTTGTCGTTGTAGGCCTTGAAGTGGTCGATGTCCATCAGCAGCACAAAGTGGCTCTGCGGCCGCACCGGCGCGGTTATCGAGGCCCAGCGGTTCTCCAGCCCACGGCGGTTATAGAGGTTGGTCAGCGGGTCAAGCATGCTGAGATCGCTGAATTTTTCCCGCTCAATATAGAGGTTATCCACCAGGCGGCGGGTAAAGGCATCACTGCGCTTCTGCATCAGATGGTGCAGGGAGAAACCCACCATCGGCAGCGCAATGGTGAATAAGATGCGAATAATATTATGGAATTGATCCAGATATATCACCATGATCGCCGCCGGTAACACATGCAGGCAAAAGGCCGTAAAGTTACCGGAGAGGGCAATAGCACTAATAAAAAATACGCTAAATAAACTCAGCAGCAGAAAGTTTTTATCATCCGGCATAATCTGGTGATATTTGAGCGTGATATGCCACGCCCATAATATGCCCATCGCGATTGAATAGATATTCAGGACTCTGTCGAGCCGGTAAGCGCGCAGCAGGGTAAACAGCAGGCCGGTCACGCCCAGCACGGCAACCAGCACCGCCGGCAGGGTAATCAGCGTCAGATTATCCACCGTGGTGAGCATAGTAAAAATGGACGATGCAGTATTAAGGAATAAAAAGAGTAATAGGGAAAGACGATGCCTACTTTTGACAAGCTCGTCATAGGAATGCAAATTCATATCATTTCACTCTGGTTAAACGCTATCAGTCTGAAAATAGTAATAAATTAAAGAAACGTTATTTCTGCGAATGCCTACGGCCGGAAAACGATTAACCGTCGTGACTATTTGCTTAGTAATTATTTAGTTGTGGCTAAGAGGGCAAATTACCATTTTTGTATTGCAGTGTCATCTTTGTACAAGATTTCTCAGAAAAGGGTGAAAAACCGGCATTGATGCTATATGATATTAATTCTCATTATCACTTCATTGTTAAGGGAATTAAGATGGTGGCAGCGATGATAACGGTGTGCGGAATGTGGAGCCTGGTGTGGTGCCTGGGGCGGAAACTGTCAGGGGCATGGGGCGTGCTGGTGCCTTGCGCACTGTTGCCGGTGCTGGCGATGATGGAGATAAGCCTGGATACGCTGCGGCTGCTGGTGATGGGGGCGATGCTGGTAACGCTGGGGATGCTGTTCAACCGGCACTTGCGGCACTACATTCTGGTGCCGTCCTGCATGGCGCTGGCGGGCGGGCTGGCGGCGATGTCACTGAATTTTAACCTGCTGAGCTAGGCGGGGAAGTAACTATGAAAACAGGGGGATAACATGGAAACGGAGAAACAGATGCTTGTTTACTGCTTTTATGGGGGAATCTTATGGGGATAAAACAAGAAGGTAACGCTGGGGGAAGAGACAAGCGAGAAATCATGTGGTGCGAAGAGAGGGACTTGAACCCTCACGTCCGTAAGAACACTAACACCTGAAGCTAGCGCGTCTACCAATTCCGCCACCTTCGCACAGATGATTCTGCTTTTTACTCGTTGTAATCTATATCACCGCATGGTGCGAAGAGAGGGACTTGAACCCTCACGTCCGTAAGAACACTAACACCTGAAGCTAGCGCGTCTACCAATTCCGCCACCTTCGCATTATGCCCTGCGATATAAATCATGTGGTTATTTGGTGCGAAGAGAGGGACTTGAACCCTCACGTCCGTAAGGACACTAACACCTGAAGCTAGCGCGTCTACCAATTCCGCCACCTTCGCATTCCAAGTGCACTACCGGAGTAATGCCACCACGGAGGCGAATTCTAGAGATTTTCGCCGGGGCGTCAATAGTTATTTCCGTCATATGACACGACTGCTGCAAAAACCATCAGAAAAAGTGCAGATTGCGCGTTTTAGCAGCTTACCTCGCCTCCATCTGCTGCAAAAGCGCCGCCAGCCAGTCCAGCATCACCCGCACGCGGGGCGCAATAAACCGGCCGGGCGGGTGCATCAGCCAGACCGGCATTGGCGGCGGCGCGGTTTCCGCCATCACTTCCACCAGCTCCCCGGCGGCCAGTTCGCGCTGTAAGGCGTGGCGCGCCGCCTGGATCAGGCCAAACCCGCTGCGCCCGGCGGCGATATAGGCGTCTGCCCCGCTGACGTTCAACGCGCAGGGCAGCCGCACCACCGTGGTTTCATCATTCTGGCGGAACTCCAGTGCCTCCGCCTGCTGGCCGGGCCGGAAGAGGTAACCCACCATGCGGTGGCCCGCCAGCGCCTGCGGCGACAACGGCCGCCCATATTCCGCCAGATACCCTGGCGAGGCGCAGGTGACCTGCGGCAGCGCCGCGCGGGCATGGGTCACCAATTGTTCTTCCGCTGACGGCCAGGCGCGCAGCACGCAATCGACGCCGTGGTGCAGCAGGTCAATGGCGCTGTCATTGGCGGTGATCGTCACCTCAATCTGCGGGTAGCGCGCGGTAAATGCCGGCAGCGCCGGGATGACGACCTCGCGTGCCAGCGAGTGCGGCATATCCACCCGCACCTTGCCCTGCGGCTGGCGGCGCTGGTGGGCGAACAGGGCATCGGTTTCGGCCAGCGCATCCAGCAGTTGCAGGCAGCGGTGGTAGTAGATCTCCCCTTCATCGGTGATGTGCAGCCGCCGCGTGGTACGTACCAGCAGGCGCACGCCCAGCCGCAGCTCCAGCCGTTTCAGGGTGGTGCTCACCGTGGCGCGCGGCAGGTTCAGGTCTTCCGCCGCCCGGCTGAAGCTCTGTAATTCCACAATGCGGGTGAAGATCCGCATGGCCTGGATCTGATCCACAACGCCTCCGATTGTTGGTGATTTCTGAACAGTGCTGAGCAGAGAGCATGATTTATCTTCCCCAGAGAAACAACCAGACTCTTTCCACTGACACATCACTGAGGAAAATACGATGCAACAGCGCCAACTGGGAAAAAAGGGGCCGGTGGTTTCAGCGATCGGGCTGGGCTGCATGGGCATGAGCGACTTCTACTCCACCGGCAGCGACCAGAAAGAGGCGATCGCCACGCTGCACCGGGCATTGGAGCTGGGGGTGACGATGCTGGACACCGCCGACATGTACGGGCCGCACACCAATGAAACGCTGATCGGCAAGGCGATCAAGGGCAAACGGGATCAGGTCTTCCTGGCGACCAAATTCGGCATCCTGCGCGACCCGGCCCAGCCGTCACTGCGCGGCGTCAGCAGCCGCCCGGACTATATCCGCCGCTCGGTAGAAGGCAGCCTGCAACGGTTGCAGGTCGGGACGATCGATCTCTACTACCAGCACCGGGTCGATCCTGCGGTGCCGGTGGAAGAGGTGGTCGGCACGCTGGCCGATCTGGTGCGTGAAGGCAAGATCCGCTACATCGGCCTGAGCGAGGCCTCCGCCGACACGCTGGCACGCGCCTGCGCGGTGCACCCGATCACGGCACTGCAAACGGAGTATTCGCTCTGGACGCGGGATGTGGAGCAGGGGATTCTGGCCGCCTGTGAACGGCTCGGCGTGGGGTTTGTGCCTTACAGCCCGCTGGGGCGCGGCTTCCTGACCGGGGCGATCGCTTCACCAGACGATCTGGCCGGGGATGATTTCCGCCGCGATAACCCGCGCTTCAGCCCGGAGAACTTCAGCCGTAACCTGGCACTGGTGGAGAAGGTAAAGGCGCTGGCACAAGAGAAGGGAGTGACCCCGGCACAGCTGGCGCTGGCCTGGGTGCTGGCGCAGGGGGAACACATTGTGCCGATCCCGGGCACCAAGCGCCGCCGCTACCTGGAAGAGAACATCGCCGCCCTCGATGTGACGTTACATCACAGCGAACTGGCGGCGATTGAGGCCATCTTCCCGTATCACGCGGCCGCCGGCGGGCGGTATCAGGACCACGTGATGCCGATGCTTAACGCTTAGCTTTTTTCTTAGAGGCGCGCGGCGGACGGCCCAGCTCAGCCTGGTACACCTTGAAGCGGCCGGTTTGCGCCAGCACTTCATGGCTGCCGAAGGTGGCGTCCAGGATGTCGGCATACGGCAGGAAGGCGTTCGCCACGATGCGCAGCTTGCCGCCGATGTGCAGGTGGCTGGCCGCGCCGCGGATCAGCATTTCAGCCGCGTGCAGGCTGGTCTGCAACCCTTCGTGGAACGGCGGGTTGGAGACGATCATGTCAAAGCGCCCGCGGATGTCGGAGTAGACGTTACTGGCGATCACGTTGCCTTCCAGGCCGTTGGCGGCCAGCGTGGCGCGGCTCGCTTCCAGCGCGGCGGCGTTGACGTCACTCAGCGTCAGCTTCACTTTCGCAAAGTGGGTGCCCAATACCGCGCCGACCACACCGGCCCCGCAGCCGATGTCCAGCACCGTGCCTTTGATGTCTTCGCTGAAGGTGCCCAGCAGCAGCATACTGCCCGGGTCGAGCGCATCACGGCTGAAGACGCCCGGCAAAGTTTTCACCGTGACGTCCGCCACCACATAGGATTGCCACCAGTCGTCGGCATCAAATTCCGGCTGCTGTTCCAGGCGGCCGTGGTAGAGGCCGCAGCGGCGCGCGCTGTCGATCTTCTGCAAGGTACAAAGTTCTTCCAGCATCGGTTCTGCGCTGCGTACCCCGGCGCGGTTTTCGCCGACCACAAACACTTCCACGCCCACCGGCAGCAGGGACAGCAGGTTAAACAGCTGGAACTGCGCCTCCTGCTTGCTCTTCGGCCAGTAGTAGATCAGCGTATCGCAGCCGCTGACGAACTCAGCATCCGCCAGCAGACCGTACTGAACCTTTTCCCCCAGCGCCTGGCTCAGCATCTGTCCGTGATGATATTGGTTGGTATGGACACGCACCTCCGCGGCTTCAAGCTGGGCGGGCAGGCTGTCTTGTAAGTCGCCGGCAAACAGCACGCGGCGCTCGGTAAATTCATCAGTGTGGCGCAGTATGACTTCACTGGCGGGGGTTAATGCAGACATCAGGGTAAGGCTCCTTAAGAAGATGACCGGGGATTATAGAGGTTTGTTGGCGCATGTTCGATGGGTTTGCTAGCATAGCGCGGCACATTTGGGTGCTTGGCAGGGTTTGGCATGGCAACGCGACGCGACATACTGTTACAACAACTGGGTATCACGCAGTGGACGCTGCGCCGCCCGGCGGTCTTGCAGGGTGAAATCGCCGTCCACCTGCCGGACGACACGCGGCTGCTGATTGTGGCCGATGACCTGCCGCCGCAGGATCACCCGCTGTTGCAGGACGTCCTGCACGCGCTGGCGTTACAACCGCACCAGGTCTACAGCCTGACGCCGGATAACGTGGCGATGCTGCCGGAAGGCACCCGCTGCACCAGCTGGTGTCTCGGCCTCCGGACACCGCCCGCCCTTGAAGGCGTGCAACTTTCCAGCCCGGCGCTGCCGGTGCTTTCCCAGGACGCGGGCGCGAAGCGCGCGCTATGGCAGCAGATTTGTGACCATGAACAGCATCTCCACCCTGACGCCGGACGACCATCCGCGCGCTATGCAGATTGAACGCGCCAGCCACGCTTTTCCGTGGAGTGACGCCACCTTCGCCTCCAATCAGGGCGAGCGCTACCTTAACCTGAAAATCGAAAGTGGCGGCCAGATGGCCGGGTTCGCCATCACCCAGGTGGTGCTGGACGAGGCGACGCTGTTTAACATCGCCATCGACCCGGCCTTCCAGCGCCGCGGCCTCGCCCGTGAACTGCTGGCAGCACTGATCGCCCGGCTTGAGGCGCGCGGCATCCATACCCTCTGGCTGGAAGTACGCGCCTCCAACCAGGGTGCACGCGCCCTGTATGAGCAGCTCGGCTTTAACGAGGTCTCCCTGCGCCGCAACTACTACCCTACCGCCACCGGCCGCGAAGACGCGGTGATTATGGCGCTGCCGGTGTAATTGCACCGGATGACTGACGGAGCCGGAACAGAGCGCACAATATTCCATCATTGATTGTCTCTGCCGGGTAAATCATAGAAAATAGCGCCCCATAATTTATTCCTTCCGCTTTGCCTGCTGCCGTTCGCGGCGCGATGTTCCTGTCGCAGGGCGGTACAACTATAGAAACGTGAAAATGTCTCCAAGTGAATACGCCCGCGAAGTGGCCAAACGCCGCACCTTCGCCATTATCTCTCACCCCGATGCGGGTAAAACCACCATCACCGAGAAGGTGTTGCTGTTCGGACAGGCGATCCAGACCGCCGGGACGGTGAAAGGCCGCGGCTCCAACCAGCACGCGAAATCGGACTGGATGGAGATGGAAAAGCAGCGTGGTATCTCCATTACCACCTCGGTGATGCAGTTCCCTTACCGTGACAGCCTGGTCAACCTGCTGGACACCCCCGGGCACGAAGACTTCTCGGAAGATACCTACCGTACCCTGACGGCGGTGGACTGCTGCCTGATGGTGATCGACGCCGCGAAAGGGGTTGAGGATCGTACCCGTAAGCTGATGGAAGTTACCCGCCTGCGCGATACGCCGATCCTGACCTTTATGAACAAACTCGACCGTGACATCCGTGACCCGATGGAAGTGATGGACGAAGTCGAGCGCGAGCTGAAGATCGCCTGTTCGCCGATCACCTGGCCGATCGGCTGCGGCAAGCTGTTCAAAGGGGTTTACCACCTCTATAAAGATGAGGTTTACCTCTACCAGACCGGTAAAGGCCACACCATCCAGGAAGTGCGCACGGTGAAAGGGCTGAATAACCCGGATCTGGACGCCGCCGTGGGTGAGGATCTGGCCGCGCAACTGCGTGATGAGCTGGAGCTGGTGCAGGGCGCGTCCCACGAGTTCGAGCGTGAAGCCTTCCTGAACGGTGAACTGACGCCGGTGTTCTTTGGTACCGCGCTGGGTAACTTCGGCGTAGACCATATGCTGGATGGCCTGGTGGAGTGGGCGCCGGCCCCGATGCCGCGTAACACCGATACCCGCGAAGTCACCGCGGCGGAAGAGAAGTTCACCGGCTTTGTGTTCAAGATCCAGGCGAACATGGACCCGAAACACCGTGACCGCGTGGCCTTTATGCGCGTGGTCTCCGGCCGCTATGAGAAAGGCATGAAGCTGCGCCAGGTGCGCACCGGCAAAGATGTGGTGATCTCCGACGCGCTGACCTTTATGGCCGGTGACCGCTCCCACGTCGAAGAGGCCTACCCGGGCGACATCCTCGGCCTGCACAACCACGGCACCATCCAGATCGGCGACACCTTCACCCAGGGTGAAGATATGAAGTTCACCGGCATCCCGAACTTTGCGCCGGAGCTGTTCCGCCGCATCCGCCTGCGTGACCCGCTGAAGCAGAAACAGTTGCTGAAAGGGCTGGTACAGCTCTCAGAAGAGGGCGCGGTACAGGTGTTCCGCCCGATTGCCAACAACGACCTGATCGTCGGCGCGGTAGGGGTGCTGCAGTTTGACGTGGTGGTCGCCCGCCTGAAGAGCGAGTACAACGTCGAAGCGATCTACGAGTCAGTGAACGTCTCCACCGCCCGCTGGGTAGAGTGCAGCGACGTGAAGAAGCTGGAAGAGTTCAAGCGTAAGAGCGAGCTGAACCTGGCGCTGGATGGCGGTGACAACCTCACCTACATCGCCCCGACCATGGTAAACCTCAACCTGACCCAGGAACGTTACCCGGAAATCAGCTTCCGCAAGACCCGCGAACACTAATCACTTCCCCAGGTGACTGTTTAAAAAAACGGCAGAGATGCCGTTTTTTTATGCCTGTTCCCCCGCACACATCTCCCCAAAATACGCCGGGTTTTTGACGGTTTTTTACGCGCGCCCTCGTTTTTTTCGCCATTTTTTGGCCATTTTCACCCCGGAAAGCTCAGACTAGTCTGCATTTCCCCGCTTTTCTTCAATTTTTCAACCACACACGCCGTTTTGGACTATATTTAATTTGTGCCCGGCGAAAAGCGCCATAAAGCACTGAAGTTAACAAGGATGGCAGCAAGTTATAAGGCAGTTATGCTAAAAAGCAGTTTTTAATCCTTATAAACAGGCTATGCCCAGGAAGCCCGGTACGGAAACCGGACAGGTCACGGAGAGGATGAAGCGCGCAGGCGCGGACCCATAAGACCACCGAATGTTTAGCTTTTGAGACGCACACGCTGCAAGTTTCCGACGTGCATAAAACGTGAAATTGTCCCGGGATGAGCTGTTAAGCCCATCCGGCAGTGGGGAATCACAACATAAAGGAATGAATCGATGAAAAAGTCTAAATTTGCCTATTCAATGATGGCCGTGGTGTTGAGCTCTGCGCTGGTAGGCGGTAATGCCCTGGCTGAAACCATGACAAGCAAGACTGAGAACGCCGCGGACACCGCCGGCGCGAAAATCGATAGTTCGGTCAACAAAGTCAGCAACTACATGGGCGACAGCGCCGTCACCGCCAAGGTGAAAAGCGCGCTGGTGGATGACGATGCGATCAAAAGCACCGACATCTCCGTGGACACCACCAACGGTGTAGTGACGCTGAGCGGTTTTGTGGCCAGCCAGGCAGAAGCGGATAAAGCCGTTGCCGCCGCCAAAAAAGTGGAAGGTGTGAAGTCTGTCAGCGACAAGCTGCATGTGCGTGACGCGAAAGAGCAGTCCGCCAAGGCCTACGCAGGTGACACCGCCACCACCGGTGAAGTCAAAGCCAAACTGCTGGCTGACGACATCGTGCCGTCCCGTAACGTGAAAGTGATCACCACCGAAGGTGTGGTTCAGCTGACCGGTACCGTTGAGAACAAGGCCCAGTCTGATCGCGCGGAAAGCGTTGCCAAGGCCGTTGACGGCGTGAAGTCCGTGAAAAACGACCTGCAAATCAAACCATAAGTTCTGCTGAATTGATGATGTAACGGCTGCCCTGGTTGCAGGGCAGCATCCAGCGTGACCAAAACCAAAAAAACAGACGCCCAACAGCATGAAAAAGCGCGCGAAAGTCAGGCAGGATTCTGATTTAACGCTATCTTTTTTAATAAGGTTTCGTTTGGTAATGAAATCTCTGTGCTGTGCAAGGGCATTCCAAATTTTAATAAGGTAAGGAGAGATTTTATGTTTCGATGGGGCATTATCTTTTTAGTCATCGCACTGATCGCCGCAGCACTGGGCTTTGGTGGACTGGCAGGTACTGCGGCATGGGCTGCGAAAATCGTCTTCGTCGTCGGTATTATCCTGTTCCTGGTCAGCCTGTTCACCGGTCGCCGGCGCTCATAGCGATGCTGTAAACCGCCTTTGACCTCTCGCCGCGGAGGGTAAATCATGAATAGCGACATCGTGGCTGGCAAATGGAAACAATGGAAAGGCCAGATGTGGTTATACTGGGCAGCGCTGACCGACAGCGACGGAGCCTGGGTTGCAGGAAGCAACGATTTATTCACCGGAGTTATACAGGAAGATTACGGCAGGGAAGAATACCGGGTATCCTCATCCTCACATGCGGATAACACCAGGTAACGGGGTAAAGGTTGGGATACAGAATACCGATCACGCTGGGGAACATTGAATCCCTGGCCTATAAACCCTACCAGCCGGGCAAAATCGCGCTGGTATGCGAAGGGGGCGGGCAACGCGGAATATTCACAGCCGGTGTGCTGGATGAATTTCAACGTGCCCGCTTCAATCCTTTTGACCTGCTGATCGGCACCTCTGCCGGCGCACAGAATCTCTCCGCCTTTGTCTGCCAACAGCCCGGCTACGCCCGGCGCGTGATCTCCCGCTACACCACCTCTCCCCAGTTTTTTAACCCTTTGCGCTTCGTGCGCGGCGGGCACCTGATCGATCTCGACTGGCTGGTCGAGGTGACCGCCGACCGGATGCCGCTGGCGCTGGAAGCGGCGGATGCCTGGCTGGGGGACACGCGTGAATTTTTGATGTGCGCCTGCCGCAGCGATGACTACAGCCCGACCTATTTTTCGCCGACGCGCGAGAACTGGCTCTCGGTGCTGAAGGCGTCCAGCGCCATCCCCGGCTTCTACCGCATGGGTGTTGAGCTGGACGGCATCAGCTATCAGGATGGCGGCATCAGTGACGCCATCCCGGTTGAAGAGGCGTACCGCCGCGGCGCGGACACCATCATCGTGATCCGTACCGTGCCGTCGCAGATGTTCTACGCCCCGCAGTGGATGAAGCGCATGGAGCAGTGGCTCAGTGAAAGCAGCCTGCAACAGCTGGTGCACATGATGCAGCACCACGAGAAAAGCTACCGGCGCATCCAGCAATTTATTGAGAACCCGCCGGGCAACCTGCGGATCTTTGAAATCTACCCGCCGAAACCGCTGGCCAGCCGGGCGCTGGGCAGCAAAGTGTCGGCGCTGAACCGTGATTACCACCTCGGGCGGCGCTGCGGGCGCTATTTTCTGGCGACCGTGGCGCACTGGCTGCTGCCGCGGGATGGGCAGCCGGATCTGCCGGTGAGCGCCCCGGCCGCGACGGTGATCCCGGAAGAGCCGGCCAACACGCCGCTGATCACCGACTCGCCGCTGGTCTCGGCGGTGAGTGATGCGGTCAGCGGCCTGCTGGCGGATGCGCCGCCGGTGGCCGACAACGAAGATCCGGATGATAAGGAGCAGGCAGGATGAGCGCGCCGCACTACTTTATAGATACCCACTGCCACTTTGATTTCCCGCCGTTTGTCGGGGAGGCGGCTGCCAGCGTGGCCCGCGCGGCTGACCACCAGGTGCGGCAGATTATCGTCCCGGCCGTGACAGCCGATCGTTTTGACGGCGTGCTGGCACTGGCAGACCGGCACGACGCGCTGTTCGCCGCCCTGGGGCTGCACCCGCTGTTTATCACACAGCATGACGATGCGGCGCTGGCGCGCCTGGCCGCGCACCTGAAACAGCCGCCCGCGACGCTGGTGGCGGTAGGGGAGATCGGGCTGGATCTCTATATGGACAACCCGCACTTTGAGCGGCAGAAGGCGCTGCTGGAAGATCAGCTCCATCTGGCGAAACAGGCCAATCTGCCGGTGATCCTGCACTCCCGCCGCACCCACGATCAGCTCTTCTCGCTGCTGCGTAAACAGGCGCTGCCCGCCACCGGCGTGGTACACGGCTTTGCCGGCAGCCTGGCGCAGGCGCAGGCCTTTGTGAAACTCGGCTACGCCATTGGCGTCGGCGGCACCATCACCTACGAGCGGGCGCAAAAAACCCGTAAGACCATCGCCGCGCTGCCGCTCTCCTGCCTGCTGCTGGAGACGGACGCGCCCGACATGCCGCTGGCCGGGTACCAGGGCCAGCCCAACCGGCCGGAACGCGCCGCGCAGGTGTTTGAGGTGCTCTGCCAGTTGCGCCCGGAGCCGCCGGAGACGATTGCCGCCGCCCTGAACGCCAACACCCGCCGGGTATTTAACCTGCCGCTGCTCTCCGCCTGACCTTGCTTTGCACGCCGCCTCAGTCTGAAAAGCAATGTGAAAATAATCACATCTCTCCTTCGGTTACCCGTTTTACTTTTCACATAGTCCACGAATTACGGCGCAGCGCGCGGAAATCCTTTCTCTTCTCAATGTGACTATTATAACATCATCGCCGGCGCGCCGGGCCGCTTACCCCGGCGGGCAGCGTTCACACACCGGGCCGGACGGCCTGGTGTACACTCATTATCATTGATCACTTTCTGAGCATAAAACGATTATCTTGTGATACCTGTCACAGTTAATCTAAACGCGTTACAATTGGCTTTAAGATTTTGTGAATCAGAACACATAACAGTCCCCTGTGCTCATGGTTCAATAGCCAGTAACGGCCCGGTGTTTGCCGGCCAGCGCGGTGAGAAGGAACTCAACCGTGGCCCGCCTTGCAGGCCGGCTGCGCTCTCTTCATGGAACCAAGTCCGCTCGCCAACCTGTGGAACGCGTTGCCCATGAAACCTCAGAAGTGATCGTGGCCATCAGCAACGAAATGTTGGAGAGTCATATGACCGATTTAACCGCCGCAGCGCAACGCGCGCTGAGCCTCATGGATTTAACCACCCTGAACGAAGACGATACCGATGAAAAGGTGATCGCGCTGTGCCGCCAGGCCAAAAGCCCGGCCGGTAACACCGCTGCCATCTGCATCTATCCGCGTTTCATCCCGGTGGCCCGCAAAACCCTGCGCGAGCAGGGCACCCCGGCGATCCGCATCGCGACCGTCACCAACTTCCCGCACGGCAATGATGACGTTGAGATCGCCCTGGCTGAAACCCGCGCCGCCATCGCCTACGGTGCGGACGAAGTGGACGTGGTCTTCCCTTACCGCGCCCTGATGGCCGGCAATGAGCAGGTCGGCTTTGAGCTGGTAAAAGTCTGCAAAGAGGCCTGCGCGGCCGCCAACGTGCTGCTGAAAGTGATCATCGAAACCGGTGAGCTGAAGCAGGAGGCGCTGATCCGCAAGGCGTCTGAAATCGCCATCAAGGCGGGGGCGGACTTCATCAAAACCTCCACCGGGAAAGTGCCGGTCAACGCCACGCCGGAAAGCGCTGCGCTGATGATCCAGGTCATTCACGATCTGGGCGTGGGCGACACCGTGGGCTTCAAACCGGCCGGCGGCGTGCGCACGGCGGAAGATGCCGCCGAGTTCCTGGCGATTGCCGACCGCATCATGGGTGAGGGCTGGGCCGATGCGCGCCATTTCCGCTTCGGTGCCTCCAGCCTGCTGGCCAGTTTGCTGACCACGCTCGGCCACGCCACCGCGAAATCCAACGGCGGCTACTGATGTGAATGCCGCACCGGGTCACCGGGGCGGCCTCGTTATTTGATGCGTCATGCAGGGGGACACCTTGTTTCTGGCTCAAGAAATTATTCGAAAAAAACGGGACGGCCAGCCGCTGACCGCCGACGAGATCGGCTTCTTCATCAACGGCATTCGCGACAACCAGGTCTCAGAAGGGCAGATCGCCGCACTGGCGATGACAATTTACTTCCATGATATGAACATGGCCGAGCGCGTGGCGCTGACCATGGCAATGCGGGATTCCGGCACCGTGCTGAACTGGGCGGGGCTGGGGCTGAACGGCCCGGTGGTGGACAAGCACTCCACCGGCGGCGTCGGCGATGTCACCTCCCTGATGCTCGGCCCGATGGTGGCCGCCTGCGGCGGCTATGTGCCGATGATCTCCGGGCGCGGCCTCGGCCACACCGGCGGCACGCTGGACAAGCTGGAGGCGATCCCGGGGTTTGACATCTTCCCCGACGACCAGCGCTTCCGCACCATTATCAAAGAGGTCGGGGTAGCGATTATCGGCCAGACCAGCTCGTTGGCCCCGGCGGACAAACGCTTCTATGCGACGCGTGACATCACCGCCACCGTGGATTCCATTCCGCTGATCACCGCCTCGATTCTGGCGAAGAAACTGGCTGAAGGGCTGGACGCGCTGGTGATGGATGTTAAAGTCGGTTCCGGTGCCTTTATGCCGACCTATGAGGCGTCAGAAAACCTGGCGCAGGCGATTGTCGGCGTGGCAAACGGGGCAGGCTGCAACACCACCGCGCTGCTCACGGACATGAACCAGGTGCTGGCCTCCAGCGCCGGGAATGCGGTTGAAGTGCGCGAAGCGGTGCGCTTCCTGACCGGCGACTACCGCAACCCCCGCCTGTATGAGGTCACGATGGCCTTGTGCGCCGAGATGTTGCTGTCGGGCAAACTGGCGAACGATGAGGCCGAGGCCCGCACCAAATTGCAGGCCGTGCTCGACAATGGCGCGGCGGCAGAGCTGTTTGGCCGGATGGTGGCTGCCCAGCGCGGCCCCACCGATTTTATTGAGCACTATGACCGTTACCTGCCGGCGGCAACGCTGAGCAAACCGGTATATGCAACGGAAAACGGCATCGTCAGCGCGATGGATACCCGCGCGCTGGGCATGGCTGTGGTGGCACTGGGCGGCGGCCGCCGCCGCGCCAGCGATACCATCGACTACAGCGTCGGCCTGACCGCGATGGCGCGCCTGGGCGACCAGGTGGACACCCAGCAGCCGCTGGCGATGATCCACGCCGCCAGCGAAGAGGCCTGGGAGCAGGCGGCCGCGGCCGTGCGTGCTGCCGTGACGCTGAGCGATCGCGCACCTGAGGCGACGCCGGTGGTCTGCCAACGCATCCGGGCGTAATGGTCATCCTTTAGCACCCTCTGTGGCCCGGCTGTCAGCCCGCCGCAAAACGCGTGAAACACGCAGGAGAGCAGAATGAAACGTACTTTTATCATGGTTTTAGACTCTTTCGGTATCGGCCACAGCGCTGATGCGGAGAAATTTGGCGACAAAGGCTCAGACACCCTGGGCCACATCGCTGAAGCCTGTGCGCGCGGCGACGCCGACGTCGGCCGCAAAGGGCCGCTGACCCTGCCGAACCTGAGCCGCCTGGGCCTGGGCAAAGCAGCTGAAGCCTCCACCGGCACCTTCCCGGCCGGGCTGGACAAAAACGCCGACATCATCGGCGCTTATGCCTACGCCAGCGAACTCTCCTCCGGCAAGGACACGCCGTCCGGCCACTGGGAGATCGCCGGGGTGCCGGTGCTGTTTGACTGGGGCTACTTCAGTGACACCGAAAACAGCTTCCCGCAGGAACTGCTGGATAAGCTGGTAGAGCGCGCCAACCTGCCGGGCTACCTCGGCAACTGCCACTCCTCCGGTACTGTGATCCTCGACCAGCTCGGCGAAGAGCACATGAAAACCGGCAAGCCGATCTTCTACACCTCGGCTGACTCCGTGTTCCAGATCGCCTGCCACGAAGAGACCTTCGGGCTGGAGAAACTGTATGAACTGTGCGAAATCGCCCGTGAAGAGCTGACCGAAGGCGGCTACAACATCGGCCGCGTGATTGCGCGCCCGTTCATCGGCAACAAGCCGGGTGAGTTCCAGCGCACCGGTAACCGCCACGACCTGGCCGTTGAGCCGCCGGCCCCGACCATCCTGAAAAAGCTGGTGGACGAGAAGGGCGGTGAAGTGGTCTCCGTGGGTAAAATCGCGGACATCTATGCCCACGTCGGCATCACCAAAAAAGTGAAAGCCACCGGGCTGGACGCGCTGTTTGACGCCACCGTCACCGAGATGAAGCAGGCGGGCGACAACACCATCGTCTTCACCAACTTCGTTGACTTCGACTCCGCCTACGGCCACCGCCGTGACGTACCGGGCTACGCCGCCGCGCTGGAGCTGTTTGACCGCCGCCTGCCGGAGCTGATGGAGCTGGTCGGCCCGGACGACATGCTGATCCTCACCGCGGACCACGGCTGTGACCCGACCTGGACCGGCACCGACCACACCCGCGAGCACATCCCGGTGCTGATCTACGGCCCGAAAATCAAGCCGGGCTTCCTCGGCAAGCGTGACACCTTCGCGGACATCGGCCAGACCGTGGCCAATTACTTCGGCCTCTCGCCGATGGAATATGGCAAATCGATGCTGTAATCTTTGCCTGCGCCGCCTCCGGGCGGCGCTTTTTTACCGATGATTAACGCCACAACTGGCAGAATAAGGAATGAATTATGGCTACGCCGCATATCAATGCTGAAATGGGTGATTTTGCAGACGTGGTACTGATGCCGGGCGACCCGCTGCGTGCCAAGTACATCGCTGAGAACTTCCTGGAAGATATCCGCCTGGTGAACGAAGTGCGCGGGATGCTGGGCTACACCGGCACCTACAAAGGCCGCCGCATCTCCGTGATGGGCCACGGCATGGGCATCCCGTCCTGCTCCATCTACGCCAAAGAGCTGATCACCGAGTTCGGCGTGAAGAAGATCATCCGTGTCGGCTCCTGCGGCGCAGTGCGCAGCGACGTGAAACTGCGTGATGTGGTGATCGGCATGGGTGCCTGCACCGACTCCAAAGTGAACCGCCTGCGTTTCAAAGACCACGACTATGCGGCGATTGCGGACTTCGACATGGTGCGCAACGCGGTAGACGCGGCGAAAGCCAAGGGCGTCCCGGCGCGCGTGGGCAACATCTTCTCTGCTGACCTGTTCTACACGCCGGACCCGCAAATGTTCGACGTGATGGAGAAGTACAACATCCTGGGTGTTGAGATGGAAGCCGCCGGCATCTACGGCGTGGCCGCCGAGTTCGGTGCCAAAGCCCTGACCATCTGCACCGTGTCTGACCATATCCGTACCCATGAGCAGACCACCGCCGAAGAGCGCCAGACCACCTTCAACGACATGATTGAAATCGCGCTGGAATCTGTGCTGCTGGGCGACCAGGAGTAAGTTTCCCCGCCTTCAGCAAAAAGCGCCCCACGGGGCGCTTTTTTTGTGCTCAGGGTTTTTCCGGCGGGGTCTCTTCGGCCGGGACCTCTTTCTCCTGCAGCGGGGTGCTGGCGGTGAGCAGGAAAGGGGACTGCTGCCAGCGGCTGCGGCGGTGTTGCAGCAGGGTGCGCGCCAGGATGATACCGATCGCCAGCGCCAGCAGCATCATCAGGCGCAGCAGGTTGGTGGTGTTGTCCACCTGTTTGGATTCGGTCGCCAGGACGTGGGTGTCGAGCGTGATGCGCAAAAAGCCGGCTGGGTCAGCGCGGTCGCCTATCGGCTCTACAATCTGGTGGTTGAAGTAGCTGCCGGCGCGCTTGCCGTCCAGCGCCAGGCGGTCACGCACCGGCACCGTCTCCCCGGCGTGCGCCACCAGCGTGCCGTCCAGCTGGTAGACCGCGGCATCCAGGATGCGGCTGTTGTCATCCGTCAGGCGACCGAGCAGCGCGCTGATCTTATCGCTCTCCACGTTTTCATTGTCGCTGTCCATCAGCGGTGCCAATGAATAGGCCACCTGCCGGGCCAGCGTCTGCGCCAGCTCCTCAACCTGCTCGGAGCGCGCCATCTGGTGGCTCAGGCTGAAGTAGGAGGCACCCTGCATCAGCCCCACCAGTAAGGCCACGCAGATCAGCACGATCACCGTACGGTGCAGGCGGAACGTAAATTTGGCTCGGGCCATGCCGTTTCCTTCAGGGGGATTTCATCAGTTTAATGTTGCCAGAAGCAAGGGCGATAGGATAGCTTGATGCGGCGTTTTAACGAGAGCCACGTTCGCCGTGCCCTGTGGGGCTGCCTGCTTTCCGCGTTATCAGTTAAATCCATGCCGGATCGTTCAGTATCGTGAACCTGCCGGCACTCTTAACCCAGTTTATCATGACCCCTCTGCACCCCTACAGGAGTTAACGATGTCTACCAGTCTGACCTATTGCGATCTTCCGGCGGAGATTGATCAATGGCCGGGGCTACCCCTTTCATTAAGCGGTGATGAAGTGATGCCGCTTGACTATCGCGCCGGCCAGACGGGGTGGCTGCTCTACGGCAAAACGCTGGATAAGCAGACTGTCACCCGTTTCCAGCGTGAACTGGGCAACGCGCTGGTGATCGTCAGCGCCAGGTGCATCGGGGCGTACTGTGTGGCCCGCATCGCCGGGACGCTGACACCGGCAATTACGGCACTGGCAGACCGCTACCAGTTAGATGTCGCGCCGCTCGGCAAACTGCCGGATCTGCGGATGCCGGGCCTGCTGGTGATGGACATGGACTCCACGGCCATTGAGATTGAGTGCATCGATGAGATCGCTAAGCTGGCGGGCGTCGGTGAGCAGGTGGCGGAAGTCACTGAACGCGCGATGCGCGGCGAGCTGGATTTCACCGCCAGCCTGCGCCAGCGCGTCGGCACGCTGAAAGATGCCGATGCCAACATCCTGAAAACCGTGCGTGACCGCCTGCCGCTGATGCCGGGGCTGACGGAGATGGTGACCCGCCTGCAGGGCTTCGGCTGGCATGTGGCCATCGCCTCCGGCGGCTTCACCTACTTCGCCGAGTACCTGCGCGACAACCTGGGCCTGACGGCGATTGCCGCCAATGAGCTGGAGATCCGCGACGGCAAACTCACCGGCAATGTGCTGGGGCCGGTTGTGGATGCCCAGTACAAGGCGGACACGCTGCTCTCGCTGGCGGAGAAGCTGGAGATTCCCCCCTCCCAGACCGTGGCCATCGGCGACGGGGCCAACGACCTGCTGATGATCCAGGCCGCCGGGCTGGGGCTGGCCTACCACGCCAAGCCGAAAGTCTATGAGCAGGCGCGCGTCTGCATCCGCCATGCGGATCTTACCGGCGTGCTGTGCGTCCTGAGCGGCAGCGTCCGCGATGTGATTTAAGGACTGGTTATTTATACAGTTAGCGGGGTATAATCGGGCCTTGTGCGGCGTGCGTGTGCGCCGCTTTTCAGGGCGCCCCCGGCGCTGCAAAACGATGAGGTAGGCTGTGGCTAAAGCTCCAAAACGTGCGTTTGTCTGTAATGAATGTGGCGCGGATTACCCGCGCTGGCAGGGGCAGTGCAGCGCCTGCAACGCCTGGAACACCATTACGGAAGTGCGCGTGGCCGCCTCGTCGTCGTCCGCCCGTACCGAGCGTTTCAGCGGCTACGCCGGTGATGCGGGTATCAGCAAAGTGCAGAAGCTCTCCGACATCAGCCTCGAAGAGCTGCCGCGCTTCTCCACCGGCTTTAAAGAGTTTGACCGTGTGCTGGGCGGCGGCGTGGTGCCGGGCAGCGCCATCCTGATCGGCGGCAGCCCCGGCGCGGGGAAAAGTACCCTGCTGTTGCAGACCCTGTGCAAGCTCTCCGAAAACATGAAGACGCTCTACGTCACCGGCGAGGAGTCCCTCCAGCAGGTGGCGATGCGCGCCCACCGCCTCGGCCTGCCCACCGCCAACCTCAATATGCTCTCGGAAACCAGCATCGAGCAGATCTGCCTGATCGCCGAGCAGGAGCAGCCGAAGCTGATGGTGATCGACTCCATCCAGGTGATGCACATGGCGGAGATCCAGTCCTCGCCCGGCAGCGTGGCGCAGGTGCGGGAAACCGCCGCCTACCTGACCCGCTTTGCCAAAACGCGCGGCGTGGCGATCATCATGGTGGGCCACGTCACCAAAGACGGCTCGCTGGCCGGGCCGAAGGTGCTGGAGCACTGCATCGACTGTTCGGTACTGCTGGACGGCGACGCCGACTCCCGTTTCCGCACCCTGCGCAGCCACAAAAACCGCTTCGGTGCGGTCAACGAGCTGGGCGTGTTCGCCATGACCGAGCAGGGGCTGCGCGAAGTGAGCAACCCGTCGGCCATCTTCCTCAGCCGCGGCGATGAGATCATGTCCGGCAGTGCGGTGGTGGTGATCTGGGAAGGCACCCGGCCGCTGCTGGTGGAGATCCAGGCGCTGGTGGACCACTCGATGATGGCGAACCCGCGCCGGGTGGCCGTGGGGCTGGAGCAGAACCGGCTGGCGATCCTGCTGGCGGTGTTGCACCGCCACGGCGGCTTGCAGATGTCCGATCAGGATGTGTTTGTGAACGTGGTGGGCGGCGTGAAGGTCACGGAAACCAGCGCCGACCTCTCGCTGCTGCTGGCGCTGGTCTCCAGCCTGCGTGACCGGCCGCTGCCGCAGGATCTGGTGGTGTTTGGCGAAGTGGGGCTGTCGGGGGAGATCCGCCCGGTGCCGAGCGGCCAGGAGCGCGTCTCTGAGGCGGCCAAACACGGCTTTAAACGCGCCATTGTGCCGCACGCCAACGTGCCGAAAAAACTGCCGCCGAATATGCAGGTGTTCGGCGTTAAAAAGCTGGCGGATGCGCTGTCGATCCTCGACGAATTATAACACCGGCGCTTCAACGTCGCCGTGGTTGTGATAGGGTGGTTTAATGCCCTGAACAAGAGGATCGGCGATGTCGCAGTTTGATTACCTGAAGACGGCCATTAAGCATAAGGGATGCACCCTTCAGCAGGTGGCGGATGCCAGCGGAATGACCAAAGGCTATCTGAGCCAACTCCTTAATGACAAGATAAAAAGCCCCAGCGCGCAGAAGTTACAGGCGCTGCACCACTTCCTGGGGCTGGAGTACCCGCATCGCGAGAAAAAGATCGGCGTGGTGTTTGGTAAATTTTACCCCCTGCACACCGGCCACATCTATCTGATCCAGCGCGCCTGCAGCCAGGTGGATGAGCTGCATATCGTAATGGGGTTTGACGAACCGCGCGACCGCCACCTGTTTGAGAACAGCTCCATGTCCCAGCAGCCCACGGTGAGCGATCGCCTTCGCTGGCTGCTGCAAACCTTCAAATACCAGAAAAACATCCGCATCCACGCCTTCAATGAAGAGGGCATGGAGCCGTACCCGCACGGCTGGGACGTCTGGAGCCGCGGCATCCAGGCGTTTATGTCGGAGCAGGGCATCGAGCCGAACACCATCTACACCAGCGAAGCGCAGGATGCCCCGCGTTACCGCGAGCATCTCGGCATCAATACGGTGCTGATTGACCCGCAGCGCTCCTTTATGAACATCAGCGGCACGCAGATCCGCCAGAACCCGTTCCGCTACTGGGATTACATTCCGACTGAGGTCAAACCCTTCTTCGTGCGCACCGTGGCGATTTTAGGCGGCGAGTCGAGCGGCAAATCGACGCTGGTCAACAAGCTGGCCAATATCTTCAACACCACCAGCGCCTGGGAGTATGGCCGTGATTACGTCTTCTCCCATCTGGGCGGCGATGAGATGGCGCTGCAATACTCAGACTACGACAAGATCGCGCTGGGGCAGGCGCAGTACATCGATTTCGCGGTGAAATATGCCAACAAAGTGGCGATCATCGACACCGATTTCGTCACCACGCAGGCCTTCTGCAAAAAGTATGAGGGGCGCGAACACCCCTTTGTGCAGGCGCTGATTGATGAGTACCGGTTTGATCTGGTGATCCTGCTGGAGAACAACACGCCTTGGGTGGCGGACGGCCTGCGCAGCCTGGGCAGTTCAGTGGATCGGCAAAGTTTCCAGCAGCTGCTGGTGCAGATGCTCAACGAAAATAATGTCGAGTTCGAGCATGTCGATTCGGCGGACTATGACCAGCGTTTCCTGCGCTGCGTGGAGCTGATCCAGCAATTGCTGGGGATGCGGCCGCACTAGGCGGCATACTGAACGCGCATAAAAAAAGCCCGCATTGCGGGCTTTTTTGATCGGCTCAGAAGGGCACTTATTTGGCGATCTTCTTGTACTTGATGCGTTTCGGCTCCAGCGCGTCCGCGCCCAGGGTCCGTTTTTTGTACTCTTCGTATTCGGTAAAGTTACCTTCGAAGAATTCCACCTTGCCCTCATCCTGGTAGTCGATGATGTGGGTGGCGATACGGTCAAGGAACCAGCGGTCGTGCGAGATTACCATCGCGCAGCCCGGGAACTCCAGCAGGGCGTTTTCCAGCGCGCGCAGGGTTTCGATGTCCAGGTCGTTGGTCGGTTCGTCGAGCAGCAGCATATTGCCGCCTACCTGCAGCAGCTTCGCCAGGTGCAGACGGCCGCGCTCACCGCCGGAGAGTTCGCCGACGCGTTTGCCCTGATCCACCCCTTTGAAGTTGAAGCGGCCGACATAGGCGCGGCTCGGCATCTCAAAGTTACCGATGCGCATGATGTCCTGGCCGTTGGAGACCTCTTCCCACACGGTTTTTGAGCCATCCATGTTGTCACGGAACTGGTCAACCGAGGCCAGTTGCACGGTCTCGCCCAGCGTGATGCTGCCGCTGTCCGGCTGCTCCTGATTGGAGAGCATGCGGAACAGGGTCGATTTACCGGCACCGTTCGGGCCGATGATGCCGACAATCGCCCCTTTCGGCAGCGAGAAGCTCAGGTCATCAATCAGGACGCGGTCGCCGTAGGATTTGCTGAGGTGCTCCACTTCCAGCACCTTGTCACCCAGGCGCGGGCCAGGCGGAATGAACAGCTCGCTGGTCTCGTTACGCTTCTGGTACTCCACGCTGTTGAGTTCTTCAAAGCGGGCCAGACGCGCCTTGCCTTTGGACTGGCGGCCTTTGGCCCCCTGGCGCACCCACTCCAGCTCTTTCTCAATGGATTTGCGGCGGGCGGCTTCCGCAGAGGCTTCCTGCGCCAGGCGCTGGTCTTTCTGCTCCAGCCAGGAGGAGTAGTTGCCTTCCCACGGGATACCCTCGCCGCGGTCCAGCTCCAGGATCCAGCCGGCGACGTTGTCGAGGAAGTAACGGTCGTGGGTGATCGCCACCACGGTGCCTTCGTAGTCGTGCAGGAAGCGTTCCAGCCAGGCCACGGACTCGGCGTCCAAGTGGTTGGTGGGTTCGTCGAGCAGCAGCATGTCCGGTTTTTCCAGCAGCAGGCGGCAGATCGCCACGCGGCGGCGCTCACCCCCGGAGAGGTTGCTGATTTTGGCATCCCACGCCGGCAGGCGCAGCGCATCGGCGGCGCGCTCGAGCTGGTTGTCGAGGTTGTGGCCATCATGGGACTGGATAATCGCTTCCAGTTCGCCCTGTTGTTTCGCCAGCTTGTCGAAGTCAGCTTCCGGGTCGGCGTAGGCGGCGTAGACCTCGTCCAGACGGGTCAGGGCATTTTTCACCTCGGCGACCGCTTCCTCGATCGACTCGCGGACGGTCTGCTCCAGGTTCAGCTGCGGCTCCTGCGGCAGGTAGCCAATTTTGATGCCGGGCTGCGGGCGCGCTTCGCCTTCGATGTCTTTATCGATGCCCGCCATGATGCGCAGCAGGGTGGATTTACCGGCACCGTTCAGGCCCAGCACACCAATTTTGGCGCCGGGGAAGAAACTGAGGGAGATGTTTTTCAGGATATGACGCTTCGGCGGAACCACTTTGCCGACGCGATGCATGGTATAGACGTATTGAGCCACGTTGAATTGAGCCTCTTTATCAGACCGGGTATTGGAATTCGGCTGCGGAGTGTAGCCCGTTTCCGGGCGCGATAACAGCCGAACGCATTGACCACCCAGTATAGCGTGGATGGCTGCCGCTGACTGCCGCTAAACGCGCGGCAAATGCCGGGCAACGCACATCTCCGGCCTTTTTCGCGGCGCTTACCGGCCGGTGACGTGGATACCGCTGGTAAGCTGCCCGGCCAGCCGCGCGACGTGATGAATCACCTGGTTATTCTGGCAGCCGACTTTGCGCCGGATATTGCCTTTATAGAGCGATACCGTCTTCTGCTGGATGTTCAGCCGCGCGGAGATTGCCGGGGTCGGCTGGCCCGCCATCCACATGCTCAGCACCTGCGATTCCGACCGGCTGAGCGACAGCGGCGAAAGATCGACATGGCCAGCGTCGTCCGGCGCGGGCACCGCAGGCAGGCACTGGTGCAGCAGCGGGTGCAGGGTCAGCGGCCGGGCGGATTTGGAGAGGATCACAATATTATTGCGGAGGGAGACAAACTCCCGGTAATTCGCCTGTTCACAGGCCAGCAGAATCACGAACTGGGTCGTGGGGTAGTCATCAATTATCTGCCGGAATGCAGTGATGCCCGCTGGGGTTCGGCAGAAACAGAGCTCATTAATAAAGACGGCCTGCGGCATCATCAGGCCGATATTCTCCCGCAGCGCGGAGAGGGTTTTGATTGCCAGCATCTCCTGCGCGGGCAGGCCCCTCTCGAGCAGGAGGGTAGTAAAGGCCAGCCGGGTAAAATGGCACGGGTCGACAATAATGGCAGACATAATATTTCCCTGTAATGTCAAAAGGCGGCAATACACGCAGCGGGTTTTCCTCTGCGCTATTTCTCGTCCAGGCTATTTTTCGTCCACGAAAAGAGAAGGTAATCACCGGACGTAACTGTCCGGCCACCGGTGCAGTAATAGGGCAGGGGCCGCAGGCTGTAAAGCGGGGCTGCCCAGATTGAGACGCCCTGATGCCAGATTGAGACGTTATGAACGATGGCGGGCCAAACCATCACCGGTTTTTAACGAACATATTGTTAACCGCACACCAACTGGCGCTTCACGTTGTGTGCCCTGTCACGACACGCAGGGGCATGGGCGCGTGTAAATTTTGTGGCTTTCACCGGCGCGTCCTTCAATTTTTGTGATGAATAGATTAGCGTTACTGGGCAAGGGGCCGGCAGGGCGGCCGGCAGAAAATGCGCGCGGCGGGGCAGTGCCCCGTCAGCCGACACACAGCGAGGGTAAGAGCAGATGGTCAAGGTGGACAAACGAAGGTTTCTGGCAGTGGGGATCTGGCTGGCGGTAATGGCCGGCAGCGCCCATGCCGATTCACTGGACGCACAGCGCCAGCGCTATCAGCAGATCAAACAGGCCTGGGACAACAAGCAGATGGATACCGTCGCGCAGCTGATGCCGACGCTGCGGGATTACCCGCTCTACCCCTATCTGGAGTACCGCCAGCTGACGGAAGACCTCGGTACTGCGGTCTCGATGCATGTCACTGCATTTATTAAAGAACACCCGACCCTGCCGCCCGCGCGGTCGCTGGCGTCACGTTTCGTCAATGAGCTGGCGCGGCGTGAAGACTGGCGCGGTGTACTGGCCTTCAGCCCGGAGCCGCCCAAACCGGTGGCGGCCCGCTGTAACTACTACTACGCCAAATGGGCGACCGGCCAGCAGCAGGTGGCCTGGGACGGCGCGAAAGCCATCTGGCTGACCGGGAACTCGCTGCCCGCCAGCTGCGATAAGCTGTTCACCGTCTGGCAGCAGGCCGGTAACGTGACCCCGATTACCATCCTGGCGCGCATCGGTTTGGCGATGAAAGAAGGTAACAGCAATCTGGTTAATTTCCTGGCGAAACAGTTGCCTGATGATTACCAGACCATGGCCACGGCGCTGGCGACGCTGCAAAACGACCCGGACAGCGTGGAGAGTTTTGCCCGCACCGTGGGGCCGACCGATTTCACCCGCCAGGCGGTGACGCTGGCCTTTGAGCGCGTGGCGCGTGAAGATGCCGAAAACGCCCGCTCAATGCTGCCGGTGGTTGCCCGGCTGCAAAAGATGAGCGACAGCGAAAAGCTGGCGCTGGAGGAGGCGATAGCCTGGCGGCTGATGGGCAGCGACGTCACTGCCGAGCAGGCCGCCTGGCGTGACAGCGTGATCCTGCGCAGCCATACCACCTCGCTGCTGGAGCGCCGTGTGCGCATGGCGTTGGGTGCGGGCGACCAGCGCGGGCTGGCCACCTGGCTGAACCGGCTGCCGGAAGAGGCGCAGCAGAAAGATGAGTGGCGCTACTGGCGCGCCTCGGTGCTGATCGATCAGGGCCGCCGCAGCGAAGGCGAGGCGATGCTGCGTTCGCTGATGCAGGCGCGTGGCTTCTACCCGATGGTAGCGGCGCAGAAACTCAACGTCCCTTACACCATCCGGGTTGAGCCGTCGGCCGCGCCGGACAACCGCACCGCGGCGTTGCCGGGCATCGCCAGGGTGCGCGAGCTGATGTACTGGGGCATGGATAACCTGGCGCGCACCGAATGGAGCTACCTGGTGGCGAGCCGCAATAAAACCGAACAGGGGCAGCTGGCGCGTTACGCCTTTAACCAGGGCTGGGCTGACCTGAGCGTGCAGGCGACCATCACCGGCAAACTGTGGGACAACCTGCAAGAGCGCTTCCCGATGGCCTGGGTGCAGGAATTCCGCACCAATACGGAAGGGAAGGGGATTACGCCGAGCTATGCGATGGCGATTGCCCGCCAGGAGAGTGCCTGGAACCCGAAAGCACAGTCGCCGGTCGGCGCGGCCGGGCTGATGCAGGTGATGCCGCGCACCGCAGAGCATACGGTGAAGATGAGCAACATCCCCGGCTACTCCAACAGCAGCCAACTGCTTGACCCGCAAACCAATATCCTGATCGGCACCAGCTATCTGGAGTATGTTTACCAGATGCTCGGCCGTAACCGCATTCTCTCTTCCGCCGGTTATAACGCCGGGCCGGGGCGCGTCACCACCTGGCTGGAAAACAGCGCCGGGCAGGTTGATGCGGTGGCATTCATCGAAAGTATTCCTTTCTCTGAAACCCGCGGATATGTTAAAAATGTGTTGTCATATGATGCGTTTTACCGCTATTTCATGCACCGCCCGGCGAAAGTGCTGACGGATGCAGAGTGGCAGAGGCGTTATTGATTTCGGTTGGGTTATGGTATGCTGCTGTACTAGTTAAATAGTATGGCAGCAGATTATGGCGCAATTAATCCTTAATGATCCGGCTCTTTCCCAACAAGGCAATGAAGACTGGCTGCGCTTTGTCGCGCTGCTTCAGCAGGCGTTTGCCGAAAACCGGCACCCGCAGCTGTTGCAGCTGTTTCTGACTCCTGACGAGCGCACCTCCCTGGGCACGCGGCTGCGGATTATCGAAGAGCTGATGCGGGGCGAACTGAGCCAGCGTGAGCTGAAAGGGGAGCTGGGTGTGGGCATTGCGACCATCACCCGCGGCTCCAATAGCCTGAAAAGCGCCACGCCGGAGCTGAAGCAGTGGCTGACGGAGCAATTGCTCGACGGCCCGGCCTGATCAGTGCGTGCGGCTGCGCTGCTGGTAGACCGCGTTGTGGAACGGGGCCAGCGCCAGCACCAGCGCCTGATGGTAAACGCGGGTACGGCTCAGTACCCCGGCAGTAAACAGGCCGATGGCACCGCCGCGGCGCTTCACATCCGCAATGCCGCTGAGTTTCGCCATCTCTTCCCCGAGTTCGCTGCCCTGATGCACCGCCTGCAGGATCTTCTCCGGCAGCATCAGGCTGGCTGAACGCGACTCCCCGCGCTGGTGCATGTTCTCAATCACCATCCACGCGAAGGTCATCTCTTCTTCAATACCGGCTTCAATGCCGACCCAGAAATCCGCCTCCGGGCGCACCTGACGGGCTGAAATCACCCGGTGGCGCGCCCCGGTGCGGGTTTCCACATTGCCGATCGGCTGGGCAGGCACGCCGCTGTCGACCTCAACGCCTTCCACACGGCAGGTGCCCGCGCCGAAAACGTCTTCAAAAGCCTGAAGGACAGCGTCAAGTTTGGCGGGATTGGTTGTTGCGGCGACCACGTGGTACATACAGATTTCAGCATCCATTGGTAAATTTCACGCAGTATAACGGAAAACACACATGCTACAGGTATATCTTGTTCGCCACGGCGAAACCGAATGGAATGCGGCGCGCCGCATTCAGGGGCAGTCAGACAGCGCCTTGACCGCCAAAGGCGAGCAGCAGGCCCGGCAGGTGGCGCAGCGCGCCCGCTCGCTCGGCATTACCCATGTGATCGCCAGCGATCTGGGCCGCACACGCCGCACCGCAGAGATCATCGCGGATGCCTGTGGCTGCACGGTGATCCTCGACCCACGCCTGCGCGAGCTGCATATGGGCGTGCTGGAGGAGCGGGAGATCGACAGCCTGACGGCCGAAGAGGAGGCGTGGCGCAAGCAGATGGTGGACGGCACGCCGGATGGCCGTATCCCGCAAGGGGAGTCGATGACGGAGCTGGGCGCACGGGTGCGTGAAGGGCTCGACAGCCTGCTGGAATTGCCGGAAGGCAGCGTGCCGCTGGTGGTCAGCCACGGCATTGCGCTGGGCTGCCTGCTGGGCACCATTATCGGTTTGCCGCCTTATGCGGAACGCCGGTTGCGGCTGCGTAATTGCTCGATTTCCCGCGTCGACCACCAGCAAAGCCCCTGGCTGGCACCAGGCTGGATTGTGGAGAGTGCGGGCGATGTCTCGCATCTGGATTTGCCCGCACTGGACGAGTTGCAGCGTTAACGGCGGATCGGGATCAGGTAATCACACGTCACTTCTTTGGGCGGGCGTGTGGTGAGATCGCCTTTCGGGTAGAAGCGCTCGATGTCATGCCCTTTGCGGCGGGTCATCTTCAGCAGCGGCAGGCAGGTGCCATACAGCATCAGGATAAAGTCCTGGAAGGCGCTGAGCGGCCCCTCATAGTGGAACAGGGCATATTCGCCGCCCTGCAACACCACCGGCTGCCCCTCCTGCACCGTGGCGGGCAAATGCTCCGGCAGCAGGGCGGTGGTGTAAAACACCTCCTGCTCATCATCTTTTTCCTGGCTCGGGCGCGCATGGTGCAGGCCATAGAGCACCGGCGGCAGGGCAGAGACCTGGCCCAGGAACTGGCCCCAGAACTGCGAGCGCAATTCGGCGCGGAACGTCGAGAGCTGCTCCAGGGTACAGGTATAACTCTGCGTCAGCCCCACCAGGTGCTGCTCCGGCAGCGTGATATAAGCCGGCTGCGGCAGCGGGACGTTATCCAGCCGGATCGGCGGGCAGATGCCGTAAGAGTGCCAGTCTTCTGCCCGGCGGTAGAGCGCCGGCGTCTGGGCAAACTGTTTCTTGAAGGCGCGCGTAAACGTCTGCTGGGAGTCAAAACGGTATTGCAGGGCGATGTCGAGGATCGGGCGGCTGGTCAGCCGCAGCGCAACCGCAGCCTTGGAAAGACGGCGCGCACGGATATAAGCACCAATCGCATTCCCTGTAACATCCTTGAACATACGTTGCAGATGCCATTTGGAATAACCGGCTTTGGCTGCCACATTGTCAAGGGAGAGCGGCTGATCAAGGTGGCTTTCCAGCCAGCTAAGCAGATCGCGAATAATTCCGGCTTGATCCATGGATCGTCCTCATTGAACTAAGATTGGCGCAACTGATTTGACGCCGCATGATAGCAATTTTTTCAGGTTAAGACTTCTGAAGATTTTTTTGATCTGGCGTGCTATTGGCAGTTAAAAATAGACAGAATTATCCGTTTTTGTGAACACGGTGTGTCGTAGCAGACGAAAAAAATCGGGCTGGTACACAGGCTAAAAGGGAGTAAGTCGATGAAAAGCAGTTGGATATTATGTTGCAGCCTGCTGTTGGGCAGCATTGGGGCCGCACAGGCGGAACAGGTCGGGGAAGTGGATACCGTGTTTAAGCTGTTTGGCCCGGACCACAAAATCGTCGTCGAAGCCTTTGATGACCCGGATGTGAAAAATGTCACCTGCTATATCAGCCGGGCGAAAACCGGCGGTATCAAAGGGGGGCTGGGCCTGGCGGAGGACACTTCTGACGCGGCCATCTCCTGCCAGCAGGTCGGCCCGATTGAGCTGAGTGACAAAGTCAAACAGACGCAGGACAAAGGCGTGGTGGTGTTCCAGAAACGCACCTCGCTGATTTTCAAAAAGCTTCAGGTGGTGCGTTTCTATGATGAGAAACGTAACGCGCTGATCTACCTGACCTACTCCGACAAGGTAGTTGACGGCTCACCGAAAAATGCCCTGAGCGCGGTGCCGATTATCCCGTGGAGCGGGCGCTGAGCGCATAAAAAAGCCGGCACAGGTGCCGGCTTTTTTAACGCTGCAGAGAGTTACTCTTCCAGATCACCACAGAAGCGGTAACCTTCGCCGTGAATGGTGGCGATGATTTCCGGCGTGTCCGGCGTGGATTCAAAGTGCTTGCGGATACGGCGGATGGTGACATCCACGGTGCGGTCATGCGGCTTCAGCTCGCGCCCGGTCATCTTCTTCAGCAGTTCGCCACGGGTCTGGATCTTGCCCGGGTTCTCACAGAAGTGCAGCATGGCGCGGAACTCGCTGCGCGGCAGCTTGTAGTGATCGCCCTGAGGGCTGATCAGCGAGCGGCTGTTGATGTCCAGCTCCCAGCCGTTGAAGCGGTAGCTCTCCACCAGGCGGCGCTCTTCACCGGTGCTCGCCAGGTTCATGGTACGGGAGAGCAGGTTGCGGGCGCGGATCGTCAGCTCACGCGGGTTGAACGGCTTGGTGATGTAATCATCCGCGCCGATCTCCAGGCCGAGGATCTTGTCCACTTCATTATCACGGCCGGTCAGGAACATCAGGGCGACACTCGCCTGTTCGCGAAGCTCACGGGCTAACAACAGGCCATTTTTCCCAGGCAGGTTGATATCCATGATAACGAGGTTGATGTCGTTTTCAGACAGGATCTGGTGCATCTCCGCACCGTCATTGGCCTCATAGACCAGGTAGCCTTCGGCCTCAAAAATGGTCTTTAACGTATTACGAGTGACCAACTCGTCTTCGACGATCAGGATTTGCGGGGTCTGCATGTTTGCTACCTAAAATTGCCAACAAATAGAAAATAGGAAGTACAGAAGTCTTTGTTCTCATGGAGCTGTCTGCGGCGATGACCGTCAACTCACCTTGCTACCCGACTAAAGTACGTAAATGTGTTCTTGATGCACTTTCCATCAACGTCAACAACAACGCCAGCCTGGTTGGGGAAGATACGCTAACAGCGCCAAGGGGACCAAAAGAGGCGCACATCCTAACCCCATTAACAGCAATATAACAGTGTGTATCGAATTTACCACCCATCAAAACTACGCTTTGTTGACATATATCAAGTTCAATTGTAGCACGTTAACAGATTGGTGATAAACACTTCGTAGAATGCCGGGTTTAGTCACAGTTTCCCGATTATTCATGCGCTTTTAATGCGGATTAATAGGGGCGATTAATATTAATTATCTATGAAAAAGATAAACTATATCCGTTTGATTTATAAAATAATCATCAGCATAAATAAACGCATGTTTTATCTTAAACATTTTTAATCATGAAACGCATTATTCCGCACTCTGCCCGCAGGAAATGGCCCCGCTGTTTATGTTAATGCACTGTAAAATTAGCGTAACTGGTCAGCATCACCCTGACAAGGTAAAGTAATGGGCGTTTCTCTCTTTCTAATCTGTTGAGCCTGCCATGCAACTGCATATTATTTTAGTCTCCCCCGCCCGTGCTGAAAATGTCGGCGCGGCAGCCCGCGCCATGAAGACCATGGGCTTCCATTCACTGCGTATTGTTGACAGCGATGCGCACCAGCGGCCGGAAGCGGGCTGGGTCGCCCACGGCTCCACGGAGATCCTGGAGAATGCGCAGCATTACCCGACGCTGGAGGCGGCGCTGGCGGACATCGACCTGACCATCGCCACCACGGCGCGCAGCCGCTCACACTACCACTACTATTGCACGCCGCAGGAACTTCAGGCGCAGCTTGAGGAGAAGCAGCACTGGGTTCACCATGCGGCGCTGGTGTTTGGCCGGGAGGATTCCGGGCTGACCAATGACGAGCTGGCGCTGGCCGACCTGCTGACCGGCGTGCCGATGCAGGCTGATTACCCGTCACTGAATCTGGGGCAGGCGGTGATGGTCTACTGTTACCAGCTTTCGGCCCTACACCAGCAGGCGCAGGCAGTGGTGCCCGCCGCGGAGCCGGGGCAGCTCGGCGCGTTGCGCAGCCGGGTTATGCAGCTGTTGCCGCAGCTGGCCTGCGAGGATGACCAGAAAATGGTCGCCTGGCTCAACCAGCGGCTGGGCAGTGTGTCGCAGCGCGACACCGCCATGCTGCACCGTTTGTTGCATGACATCGAAAAAAAACTCGCTGACTGAGCGCTGAGGATTCTACTGCCCCGCAGGGATCAGGCAGTGGGATCGTCTGTGTGCTCTCCTCTCATCATGCGATATGAGGGGGCAGGCGCGCTTTTGCAAAGCGTTCGCTCTGCGGGCCGCGTCGCGCTTCCCGGCATCGCCCGGAGAAATAATTTGACTTGAAAGGGCGATTGCTTTAGCTAATAGGGGAGACAGATAAATCGGACAGACAGACTCCATGCGACACATCAGCCTGAACACCACAATTATTACCACCACCGCTACCACAGGTAACGGGGCGGGCTGACGCGTACAGGAAAAACAAGAAAAAAGCCCGCACCTCACAGTGCGGGCTTTTTTTTCGGCATAAATTCAGGAGAAACCAGAAATGCGAGTGCTGAAATTTGGCGGGACCTCGGTAGCGAACGCGGAGCGCTTTTTACGCGTGGCCGATATTATGGAAAGCAACGCACGTCAGGGACAAGTCGCCACCGTCCTGTCTGCCCCGGCGAAGATCACCAACCACCTGGTGGCGATGGTGGAAAAAACGGTAGCCGGGCAGGATATTCAGCCAAACATCAGTGATGCCGAGGGTATTTTCTCCGAGCTGCTTGCCGGGCTGGCACAGGCACAGCCAGGGTTTGATCTGGCCGGGGTCAAAGCTTTTGTGGATCAGGAGATCGCCCAGCTGAAGCAGAAGCTGCACGGCATCGCCCTGCTGGGGCAGTGCCCCGACGGCGTGAACGCGTCGATTATCTGTCTGGGCGAGAAGCTCTCCATCGCCATCATGGAGGCGGTGTTCATCGCCAAAGGCTACCCGGTTACGGTGATTAACCCGGTTGAGAAGCTGCTGGCGCAGGGGCACTATCTGGAATCCACCGTGGACATCACCGAATCCACCCTGCGGATCTCCGCCGCCGCTATCCCCGCTGACCACATCATCCTGATGGCCGGGTTTACCGCCGGCAATGAGAAGGGCGAGCTGGTGGTGCTGGGGCGCAACGGCTCTGACTACTCGGCGGCGGTGCTGGCCGCCTGTCTGCGTGCCGACTGCTGCGAGATCTGGACGGATGTCGACGGCGTCTACACCTGCGACCCGCGCACCGTGCCGGATGCGCGGTTACTGAAGTCGATGTCCTACCAGGAGGCGATGGAGCTCTCCTACTTCGGGGCCAAAGTGCTGCACCCGCGCACCATCACGCCGATTGCCCAGTTCCAGATCCCGTGCCTGATCAAAAACACCGCCAACCCGCAGGCACCGGGCACGCTGATTGGCGGCGACAGCCATGACGAGGCCAACCCGGTCAAGGGCATCACCAACCTCAACAACATGGCGATGTTCAACGTCTCCGGGCCGGGGATGAAAGGCATGGTCGGCATGGCGGCGCGGGTCTTTGCCGTGATGTCCCGTGCCGGGATCTCCGTGGTGCTGATTACCCAGTCCTCCTCGGAATACAGCATCAGCTTCTGCGTGCCGCAGAGCGATATGGCGCGCACCCGCCACGCGCTGGAGGAGGAGTTTTATCTCGAGCTGAAAGATGGCCTGCTGGAGCCGCTGGATGTGATGGAGCGGCTGGCGGTGATCTCCGTGGTCGGCGACGGCATGCGCACCCTGCGCGGCATCTCCGCCAAGTTCTTCTCGGCGCTGGCACGGGCCAACATCAATATCGTGGCGATCGCCCAGGGCTCGTCTGAGCGCTCCATCTCGGTGGTGGTCAACAACGATGACGCCACCACCGGTGTGCGCGTCAGCCACCAGATGCTGTTCAATACCGATCAGGTGATCGAAGTGTTTGTGATCGGCGTGGGCGGGGTCGGCGGGGCGCTGATCGAACAGATCCACCGCCAGCAGGCCTGGCTGAAGCAGAAGCACATCGATTTGCGCGTCTGCGGCATTGCCAACTCCCGCGCAATGCTGACCAACGTACATGGCATCGCGCTGGAGAGCTGGCGTGATGAGCTGGGCGCTGCGCAGGAGAGTTTCAACCTTGGCCGGTTGATCCGGCTGGTGAAGGAGTACCACCTGCTGAACCCGGTAATTGTGGACTGCACCTCCAGCCAGGACGTGGCCGACCAGTACGCCGATTTCCTGGGCGACGGTTTCCACGTGGTGACGCCGAATAAAAAGGCCAACACCTCGTCGATGAACTACTACCACCAGTTGCGCAAAGCCGCACAGGGGTCACGCCGCAAATTCCTCTACGATACCAACGTCGGCGCGGGGCTGCCGGTAATCGAAAACCTGCAAAACCTGCTCAATGCAGGCGATGAGCTGACCCGTTTCTCCGGTATTCTCTCCGGCTCGCTCTCCTTTATCTTCGGCAAGCTGGACGAGGGCATGTCTCTCTCTGCGGCCACCTTGCAGGCAAAAGAGATGGGCTACACCGAGCCGGACCCGCGTGACGATCTCTCCGGCATGGACGTGGCGCGCAAGCTGCTGATTCTGGCACGCGAGGCGGGCTATACGCTGGAGCTGAATGAGATTGAGGTGGAGCCGGTGCTGCCTCCAACCTTCGACAGCCAGGGTGACGTGGCCACCTTCCTGCAACGCCTGCCCACGCTGGACGAGGCGTTCGCCCGCCGGGTGGCGGAGGCGCGTGACGCCGGGAAAGTGCTGCGTTACGTCGGGGCGATTGAAGAGGGGCGCTGCAAAGTGAAAATCGCGGCCGTTGACGGCAACGACCCATTGTTTAAAGTGAAGAACGGCGAAAATGCGCTGGCGTTCTACAGCCGTTACTACCAGCCGCTGCCGCTGGTGCTGCGCGGTTACGGCGCGGGGAACGACGTCACCGCCGCCGGTGTCTTTGCAGATCTTTTACGCACACTGTCATGGAAGTTGGGGGTTTAATATGGTTAAGGTGTATGCACCGGCGTCAATCGGTAACGTCAGCGTAGGTTTTGATGTGCTGGGTGCGGCCGTGTCACCGGTGGACGGCACCCTGCTGGGCGACTGCGTCAGCGTAGAGGCGGCCGCCACATTCAGTCTGCGTAATGAGGGGCGTTTCGTCAGCAAACTGCCGGATGACCCGAAAGAGAACATCGTCTACCAGTGCTGGCAGCGTTTCTGCCAGGCTGTGGGCCGGGAGATCCCGGTGGCGATGACGCTGGAAAAAAACATGCCCATCGGTTCCGGCCTCGGCTCCAGTGCCTGCTCGGTGGTCGCCGGGCTGATGGCGATGAACGAATTCTGTGACCGCCCGCTGGACGAAACCACCATGCTTTCCCTGATGGGCGAGCTGGAAGGGCGCATCTCCGGCAGCGTACATTATGACAACGTCGCGCCCTGCTACCTGGGCGGCCTGCAACTGATGCTGGAGGCGGACGGCATCATCAGCCAGCCGGTGCCGGCGTTTGATGACTGGTTCTGGGTGATGGCCTACCCGGGCATTAAAGTCTCTACCGCGGAGGCGCGCGCCATTCTGCCCGCGCAATACCGCCGCCAGGATTGCATCAGCCACGGGCGCTACCTGGCGGGCTTTATTCACGCCTGCCACACGCGCCAGCCGCTGCTGGCCGCCAAACTGATGAACGACGTGATCGCCGAACCTTACCGCACGCGCCTGCTGCCCGGCTTTGCTGAGGCACGCAAGGCCGCCGGTGACATCGGCGCGCTGGCCTGCGGGATCTCCGGTTCCGGCCCCACGCTGTTTGCCGTCTGCAATGAGGCCGCCACCGCGAAACGCATGGCGGAATGGCTGCAAAACCACTACCTGCAAAATGATGAAGGTTTTGTTCATATATGCCGTCTGGATACCACCGGCGCACGACAATTAGGATAAGACATGAAACTCTACAACCTGAAGGATCATAACGAACAAGTCAGCTTCGCCCAGGCGGTCAAGCAGGGGTTAGGCAAACAGCAGGGGCTGTTCTTCCCGCTGGAGCTGCCGGAATTCGAGCTGACGGAGATCGATCGCCTGCTGGAGCAGGATTTCGTGACCCGCAGCGCCCGCATCCTTTCTGCTTTTATTGGCGATGAGATCCCGGCTGACACGCTGGAAGAGCGGGTGCGTGCGGCCTTCACCTTCCCGGCCCCGGTGGTCAAGGTAGAAGAGGACATCGCCACGCTGGAGCTGTTCCACGGCCCGACGCTGGCATTCAAAGATTTCGGCGGCCGCTTTATGGCGCAGATGCTGGCGCTGGTCTCCGGCAACCAGCCGGTGACGATCCTGACCGCCACCTCCGGTGACACCGGTGCCGCCGTGGCCCATGCCTTCTACGGCATGGAAAACGTCCGCGTGGTGATCCTCTACCCGCAGGGCAAAATCAGCCCGTTGCAGGAGAAACTCTTCTGCACCCTGGGCGGCAATATCCATACCGTGGCAGTGGACGGTGACTTTGATGCCTGCCAGGCACTGGTCAAACAGGCGTTTGATGATGAAGCGCTGAAGCAGCAACTCGGTCTCAACTCCGCCAACTCCATCAACATCAGCCGTTTGCTGGCGCAGATCTGCTACTACTTCGAGGCGGTGGCCCAGTTGCCGCAAGAGGCGCGTAATCAGCTGGTGGTGTCAGTGCCGAGCGGCAACTTCGGTGACCTGACGGCCGGGCTGCTGGCGAAATCGCTGGGCCTGCCGGTCAAGCGCTTTATCGCCGCCACCAACGCCAACGACACCGTGCCGCGTTTCCTGCAAGCCGGTGCATGGCAGCCGCAAACCACCGTGGTTACCCTGGCGAACGCCATGGATGTCAGCCAGCCGAATAACTGGCCGCGGGTGGAAGAGCTGTTCCGCCGTAAAACCTGGCAGCTGAAAGATCTCGGCTTTGGCGCAGTCAATGATGAAACCACCCGGGAAACGATGCGTGAATTGGATCAGAAAGGTTACCTTTCTGAACCCCACGCCGCTATCGCCTACCGTTTATTACGCGATCAACTGCAGGAGGGGGAATTTGGCCTGTTCCTGGGGACGGCGCACCCGGCGAAATTCAAAGAGAGCGTAGAAGCGATTCTTGGTAAGGCGCTGGATTTGCCGGACGCGTTAGCCGCGCGCGCCGGGCTGCCTTTATTGTCACACACGCTGCCCGCTGACTACCTGAAAGTAAGAGAATTTTTACTGAATATTCCTGCATAAATTTCTCCTCCTCTCTTTTCGGAAAAAGGCCATTTTTTAATGGCCTTTTTTTATACGCAAAAATTATTCAGCTTTGCATGTAACAAACTTCTCAACTTTAAATCTTTTTAGGTGAGTTAGGCTAAGTTATTTTACCCGGAGAAGGATGTAGCGATATCTAAAGTGATAACGTGCCTAAAACGCTCATGAGGCAGCAATGAAAGAAAGACGTTCCCCGTTATTCGACTACAACCTTATCCGAATTATGGATGAGGTCATTGCCGCAGGGAGCGCGTCTAAAGCCGCAAAGCGTTTGAACCTTTCCACTTCTGCCGTGAGCCTTTCTCTGAGCCGGCTGCAAAAACATTTTGGGCAAGAGTTGTTCATTAGGACCGGCACCGGTCTCAAACCGACGCCCTCGGCATTGGAAATTAACCGTTCATTCAGGCAAGCTATTGATATAGTTGATAATATAATAGACGTCTATCAAAAGGAGGAGAGTCATTTAGATTTTTTGCGGATAACCGGATCAGATTTTATAGAGGCCTATTACCTCTCTCAGTTAATTGAGGAGGGCTATTTACAGATAAATAATCTCGTTTTTTATACCTCCACCCATCAAGATGAGTTTGAATTAACCGATAGCCTGCTGCAAAACAAAACCGACCTGGCGTTAACATTTATGCCACTTGTTCATGAGTCAATAATATCGGAGAAAATAGAAAGCTTGCAAAGATTTGTCGCCATTTGCCGCGACGACCATCTGCTGGATGCCGATAAAGCGATGACACTGGCCAACTATTATGCCCTGCCGCATGCGGCATTAAATGGGGAAGTGGCTGATATGGAGACCACTTTATTAGGCAGCCTTATGCATATAAACCATGAGTTCCGGGGAAAGCGCAAGATCGCTTATCGGTCTAACAGTTTCACCGGCATTATCAGCGCCATTGAAAAAAGCGAGATGATTGCCATTGTCCCGGCAGATATCGCCCATTTTCTGATTCATAAAGAGAAACGGAAGCTGAAGCAGATAAATCTTCCGCCCGAATTGGAACCGTACCCGGTTAATGTGTATGCCAACCATTATGTTAATTCTGCTTACCATTCTTCAATTGAAACCCTGCTTTCAAAATTAAAAGCCATTAAATAGTAGTTTAAGCCCTCATTAAATATTTCTCTTTTACCCCACCGTTAAAAAACACGAGAGAAATGACCTCTCCGGTTAATAACATGTTTAATCGCCATCGGGCTAACAGATAATTATTTTTATAGGCGTGTCACATATAAAAAGAGAGTGTGCGTGATTTGCCGCAGGGCAACCAGAAGCCTAGACTCCTTTTCAGCAAGTCAATCTCGTCTTATTCACGTTATGAGGGTTCGGTATGAACACAACAATGGTAGAAAACTTTGCTTTTATGGAATTTGAATTGCTGCTGGTTATTCTTATTATGGCGTCCTGGGGCGGCGTTATCCGTGTCCTGTTGCAAAAGGACAGCTTATCCAGAGAGCATCTGGCGCGCCGCTGTATTGCCCAGGTCATTATCTCCTGCTTCAGCGGCTTTATTCTGAGTGTGCTGGGTCTGGAGCGTGGCTTAAGCTCACACATGATTATCATGATGGCCGGGCTTGGCGGGGCATTTTCCGGGACGCTGTTAACGGCAGCCGGTGAACGCATTAAGAATATCATCGGTGGTAATGCAGTCGTGATTAAATAATCCCGGTATATACCTAACCAAAAAGGAGAACAGGACGTTCTCCTTTTTATCCCGGTTATATCAAGGCCACACGTGTTGTTATCCAGCCATAAATAAATGCCTCATTCTTCTCCCTTTTCTCCACCAATTCAAGGTAGTAATTTCCCTGGCTACAATTCAATGAGGTAATTAACGCATTCTCACCGTGCGGTGCCCTTTTTTTAAGGAAGCTTGTCAGCGCGGAGAGGGATTTTTTACCCAGCACCCCATCCACCGCAATATCGGCATAATATTTTTGTTGATTATTATAGGCATTCAGCCAGCGCTGTAGCCATTTTATCGGGAGGGCCGGCCCGGTATTGGTTCCCGTGTCACACAGCTCCAGGGCCAGGATCGGCGCAACGTCATGCACCTTGTCAAACCCCGGTTTCCGCCAGTAGTCATCCTCCAGAATCAGGTAGGCTTTCTCCTTAGAAAGATCTTTCATATCACCCATATAGCCATGCTTACGGGCAACCTGTTCAGTGATACCCCAGCAGGTTGGGCCACCCATATCATGGGGGTGATCAACATAATGCCCTTCTTTTTCCATAATGCTATTAATCACAGGATTGGTAAACATGAGGATTCCCCTTGTTCATACTCTGCTAATACAGGAAGAAAAGGGTGCCGAGCGCAATTAAAAAGAGAATCAGGGCACCACTTGTCAGATAAAGGCCCTTACGGTGATAAACCATTTCCGGCGCCTTTTCTATTTTCTCTATCTGCACCGTATCATTGACCCGTATACCTGAGCGCGGGACGGTAATAAAAAAGTCATCCAGTCCCAGGGTTTTGAGATCTTTGCGGATTAAATAGAGTGTTTGGGTCAGGCTGGCATCGCTGGCAAATTGGCTGCGTTTCCCCCAGAGCGCCTGAGAAAGCGATGACTTTTCAATCACGTCTTCATTCGCATGTTCAATGATATAGCTGAGGCAACGTGCCCGCATGGACGTGAGCTTTATAATGACATCACTGTCCACTAATTTCAGTTCTTTAGCATTCTCATTGAAAATACACATCTTATTCAGAAGATAGTTGCTCATCATATTAAGCTCTCTTATGTGTTGCGTTCATTGCTGGAACGGATGGACTTTTAAAAGAGTAATTGCGTTTGCACAATAATCTAGTTCTGAGATGGATAAAACATTGTCGTTTATTTTATTCTGTGGAGCACTTCAATAAAAACCACCCTTTTTGAATTTTGCTAAAAACCCTTTTGAGTTTTACTCAAATTATATTTTTTGAGCGTAATTTATCGCGATAATTATGTATTTGGCCGTAACATAATATGTCAGCCTAAGAACAGGAAAATTAATGTTTCCTTCTTCCGGGACAGGTAAATGATGTGGGGAGAACGCGGCCCGGCAATGAAGGGAAGGGCATTTTCCTTTTCTCAATACATAGAGGGATCTTTATTATCTGGGTAAGTGATTCTTCACATAATAATTTTGATGTGGTGTGATTTGTTTTCGTGGCGGTCAGGGCGAAAAATAACGTCCACAGCGAAATGCTGTTTGATGTTTTCTCACACCACATAAGGTAAATAAAATGGCGACAAGTAAACTTATTCAAGCTGATGACCTGACTGAGCAGTCCTATAAGATGGATGGTTTTGATCCGGCAACGGAAACGGTGAAATACAGCACCACCTCTGCGCGGGTTACTAAACCCGTTTACAACAAATATAACACCGCGAATAAACCTAAAGTCTTTGGTTATTATACGGACTGGTCACAGTATGACGGCCGGTTACAGAGCGGTGGTTCCACCGGGATTGAAGCGCGCGGTCGCGGGTATGATTTAGCGAATGTTTCCCCTACGGCTTATGACAAAATTATTTTAGGTTTTCTGGGTATTGTTGGGGATCAGGGAGAAAAACAACAAACCGTGGCTAATGCCGCGCAGCAGGCCAATAAAAAAGAGAATGAAGTGACTTTCCTTGACCCGTGGGGTGATTTCGCATCATCCACCAACTGCGGCCTGGATAATCCGGGCTGGGTCGAGCTTTCTCTTTCCTCACTGACACAGGCCAATGCCAAAGGGGTTGTCGGCGGCCTGCGCGATCTGCAGAAAAAAGCCAAAGCACAGGGCCATAACCTGGTGCTTTCTTTGAGCATCGGCGGCTGGACGCTGAGTAACGGTTTCCACAATATGGCGAAAACCGCCGCAGGCCGCAGCGCCTTTGCCAAAAGCACCGCCGGTTTGTTCAAACGCTTCCCGATGTTCAGTGAAGTGGACCTTGACTGGGAGTACCCGAACAACATCGGGAACAACAACCCGCACGGCCCGGAAGACGGGGAAAACTATGCGCTGCTGATCGCCGAGCTGACAAAAGAGTTTGCGGCGATCAACCGCAAGGACATCAAAATCAGTATCGCCTGTTCCGCCGTGCCCAGCACCCTGGAGCACAGCAACATCAAAGGCCTGCTGGCGGCCGGCCTTTATGGCCTGAACGTCATGACCTATGACTTCTTCGGGACGCCGTGGGCCGAAACGCTCGCTCACCATACCAACCTGCATGCGCTGGAGAAAGACGGCTGGGGCGTGGATACCGCCGTGGATTACCTGATTTCACAAGGGGTGCCGCGCGATCGCATCAACGTGGGCTATGCCGCTTATACCCGTAACGGCCAGAACACGGAGATCGAGAGCTTCTCCCCGCTGAAAGGGAGCTATAAGCCGACCGAGGGCGAAAAAACCACCGGTACCTTTGAGAGCGGCACCACGGAATGGTATGACCTGATCAATAACTACATCGATCTGGAAAACCAGAAAGGGCGCAACGGCTTTAACGTCTACACCGATCAGGTGGCAGATGCTGATTATCTCTATAACCCACAAAGCAAACTCTTCCTGTCATGCGAAACCCCGCGCTCAGTAAAAGCCAAGGGTGAATATGTGGCAGAGAAAGGGCTGGGCGGGCTGTTCACCTGGACCATCGACCAGGATAACGGCGTGCTGGTCAACGCGGCCCGTGAAGGCCTGGGTTGCAGCATCAGCAAAAAAGTGATCGACATGTCCCCGTTCTATTTTGAGGGCATCAACGTCAGCGGCACCGTACCGGATGAACCGGCTGCGGAAGAAGAAGAGGCCGGTGCTGAGAACCGTGCGCCGGTAGCCGCGATCGACCTTCAGGTTGTGGGCGGCTCGAAAGTGCGCCTGAGTGGTGCCGGTTCTCACGATCCGGATGATGATGAGATCAGCTACCTGTGGACAGTGCCGGCCGCGATCGCCGTGGCGGACAAAACCGCCTCAAGCCTGGAATTCACCGTTCCGGACGTGGTGAGCGAAGCCAGCTTCACCTTCTCGCTGGCAGTGACCGACAGCAAAAACGCCAGCTCCACGCTGGAAACCTTTGTGCTGACGGTGATTGCCGCCAGTGAAGAAGATTACGCTGACAACGAGCACGAAGAAGAGGAAGAGCCTGCCGGGACGCCGGAAGAGCCGGAAGAACCTGTCGCACCGGCCGGTGATACGCCTCACCCGCTGTGGGAAAAAGCCAAAATCTACACCGGCGGGGAAACCGTCAGCTGGAAAGGCACCAACTACCAGGCCTCCTGGTGGACCCAGGGTGACGAGCCGGGTACCGAGCAAGGCACCGGCGCGGGCCGCCCGTGGGTGGCGAAAGGCACCTACTAAACGTATACCGTTATACGTACATCTTCAGCCGGGCATCTGCCCGGCTTTTTCTTTCTATTTCGCATCCTGCTGGGCGCGGGTAAACACATACTCATTGCCCTGGGAACGCGCCTCGTCAAAGCGGTAACCTTCCAGGTCAAACGCTTTAAGCTGCTCCGGCTGTGTCAGTTGCCGGGTAATAATGAAGCGGCTCATCAAACCACGCGCTTTTTTGGCATAAAAACTGATCACTTTATAACTGCCGTTTTTCTCATCCAGGAACACCGGCTTCACCAGTTCCGCCTGAAGCTGTTTAGGTTTCACCGCGCGGAAATACTCATCAGAGGCGAGGTTCACTACGACATTGTCCCCCTGGGCGGCCACCGCTTCGTTCAGGGCATCGGTGATGATCGTTCCCCAGAATGCGTAGAGATCCTTGCCGCGCGGGTTGTCCAGCTTCGTGCCCATCTCCAGCCGGTAAGGCTGCATCAAATCCAGCGGGCGCAGCAGGCCATAGAGGCCGGAAAGCATCCGCAGGTGCTGCTGGGCAAAATCGAAATCCTGTTCGCTGAAGCTGTGCGCTTCCAGCCCGGTATAGACATCGCCTTTAAACGCCAGCAGCGCCTGGCGGGCGTTGTCGGGCGTGAAGTCCGGCGTCCAGTGTTGAAAACGCCCGGCGTTGAGGTCAGCGAGTTTGTCACTGATGCTCATCAGGCTGGCGATCTGCGGCGGGGTAAGCGCCCGGCAACGTTCCATCAGCTGCTGGCTGTGGTCCAGCAGCAGGGGCTGCGTATAGCGGCGGGTCGCCAGCGGGCTTTCGTAATCCAGCGTTTTGGCCGGGGAGATAATCATCAACATAACGCGGTGTCCTCTGTTTTTCAGGCGCTACTTTACCAAATGCCCGGTAAAAAAGGGGCGATGAGTTTGATAGGGCAGACCGGCTCAGCGCTCCTGCTCCCAGATGCCCGGCGTAAGCTGCTTGTGCAAGGCCGGGTAATGGGCCGCATTGAACACCGGCTCCCGGCCGATCCGGCGCTGGCGGTGATAATCTTTGATAACGATGAGCGCCACCCCGGAGAGCAGCAGCAGCGCCGTCAGGTTGGTGAGGGTCATCAGCGCCGTGGCGATGCTCGCCAGCGGGTAGATCCACCCGGTGTCCCAGAGGATGCCGGCCGCCGTCGCCAGCAGCACCAGCGTGCGCAGCAGGGCCAGCCCCACCGGGCGGTGGCGGGTCAGGAACAGCAGGTTATTTTCGGCATAGGCGTAGTTGGCCAGCATGGCGGTAAAGGCGAACAGGAACACCACCAGCGTGACCATCGGGCTGCCCCACAGGCCGGAAAAGGCGGCAAACGCCTCCGGCGTCAGGGTGATGCCGTGCGACAACGTCTCCCGGCCGGGTGAGCCGGCCAGCAGCATAATCAGCGCCGTGGCGCTGGAGATCATCACCGTGTCTATCACCACACCGAGCATCTGCACATACCCCTGGGAAACCGGGTGCGGCGGCACCGCCTGGGCGGAAGCCGCGGCATTGGGCGCAGACCCGAGCCCCGCCTCATTGGAGAACATGCCGCGCTGGGCACCCTGGGTTATCGCCTGTGAGATGCCGTACCCCATCGCCCCGGCCGCTGCCTGCTCGGCACCGAACGCGCCGCGGAACACCGCGAGGAACACCCCGGGCAGGGCGGAGAGGTGGGTCGCCATCGCCCAGCCGGTCAGGGCCAGGTAGAGCAGCAGGATCAGCGGCACCAGCACGGCACAGCAGCGGGCGATGCGCGGCAGCCCGCCCGCCAGCACCACACCCCCCAGCGCCACCACCCCCAGCGCCAGCAGCAGGGGAGGGCAGTGCAGGGCATAACGGTTAGCGGCGGCCATGACATTGGCCTGCAAAGTGTTAAACGCAAAACCAAAGGCGAAGATCAGCAGCAGGGCGAACATCACCCCCATCCAGCGCATCCCCAGCCCTTTCTCCATATAACAGGCGGGGCCGCCGCGAAGATGGCCGCGGCTGTCGCGGGTGTGGTAAAGCTGGGCCAGGGTGCTCTCCACCAGCGCGGTGATCATGCTCAGCCAGGTCATGGCCCACATCCAGAAAATGGCACCCGGCCCGCCGGTGTTAATAGCCACCGCCACCCCGGCCAGGTTACCGGCCCCGACGCGCGCCGCCAGCGTCAGGCAGAGCGCCTGCCAGGCAGAGAGGCTGCCGGGCCGGGAGACGCGGGCGCGCTTCAGCACGCGGGCCATCTCCGGCAGGTGGCGCAGCGGCAGGCCGCGGGTACGGTAAGTAAAGTAGAGACCGGCCCCGATCAGCAGATAGATAAGAATGGAATCCCAAAGCAGGGCATTAAGAAACTCCATCAGTTCTGTCATGAAAAACCTCGTTGACGGCCCCCGGCAGGCAGGGGGCCGATGACCACCCTGCTGCCCGGCCGTGGTGTGAACCTGACATTCAGCGCGACTTTACCATGAAGCGCGCGGTGCTGCCTGTCAGAACGATTGGCCCGATCTGCTTGAATTCCGGCTGCATTTTTGCCGCATGCCGGTGTGCTGAAATGGGCAAGGTTTTCGCCGATATCGTGCCTTGCGCGGCCTCTTCGGCATGTTATTATCAGGCAACGGCAAGGCCTCCCGGCCTCCATGAATACCCATCCTATGAGAAATGCCAACATGACCAATAAACTGACTGCCCTGCGCCAGCTGACTACCGTGGTTGCGGATACCGGCGATATCGCAGCGATGAAGCTTTATCAGCCGCAAGATGCCACCACCAACCCGTCTCTGATCCTGAACGCCGCCCAAATCCCGGAATACCGCAAACTGATCGAAGAAGCGATCGCCTGGGCGCGTGACCAGAGCAACGATCACGATCAACAGATTATGGACGCCTCTGACAAACTGGCGGTCAACATCGGTCTTGAAATCCTGAAGCTGATCCCGGGCCGCATCTCCACCGAAGTGGACGCGCGCCTCTCCTATGACACCGAAGCGAGCGTCGCCAAGGCCAAGCGCCTGATGAAGCTCTACAACGACGCCGGCATCAGCAACGATCGCATCCTGATCAAACTGGCCTCTACCTGGCAGGGCATCCGCGCGGCAGAACAGCTGGAAAAAGCGGGCATCAACTGTAACCTGACGCTGCTCTTCTCCTTCGCCCAGGCGCGTGCCTGTGCCGAAGCCGGTGCTTACCTGATCTCCCCGTTCGTGGGCCGTATCCTCGACTGGTACAAAGCCAACGGTGAGAAGAAAGAGTTCGAATCCCACGAAGATCCGGGTGTGGTTTCCGTTACCGAGATCTACAAATATTACAAAGAGCATGGCTATGACACCGTGGTGATGGGTGCCAGCTTCCGTAATATCGGGGAAATCATTGAACTGGCCGGCTGTGACCGCCTGACCATCGCCCCGGCGCTGCTGAAAGAGCTGGCGGAAAGCGAAGGCACGCTGGAGCGCAAACTCTCCTACACCGGTGAGATCAAAGATCGTCCGCAACCGCTGACCGAGCCTGAGTTCTACTGGCAGCACAACAGCGACCCGATGGCCGTGGAAAAACTCACGGACGGCATCCGCAAATTTGCCGCGGATCAGGAAAAGCTGGAAAAAATGATCGCCGACCTGCTGTAAGGCCGGGCAAGGATCAGAAAAAGGCGGCCCCGGCCGCCTTTTTTTATGCCTGAAGGATCAGAATTCGTATACTTAAGCGAACAGAGTATGAGTAAAAGGTGAAGAATGAATACATTACGCATTGGTCTGGTGTCGATCTCCGATCGCGCCTCCAGCGGGGTTTATCAGGATAAGGGAATTCCCGCCCTGCAAACGTGGCTGGCAGCGGCGCTGACTTCGCCGTTTGTGGTGGAAACCCGCCTGATCCCGGATGAGCAGACGCTGATCGAACAGACCCTGTGCGAGCTGGTGGATGAGAGCGGCTGCCACCTGGTGCTGACTACCGGCGGCACCGGCCCGGCACGGCGGGATGTGACCCCCGACGCGACGCTGGCCGTGGCCGACCGGGAGATGCCGGGCTTCGGCGAACAGATGCGCCAGATCAGCCTGAACTTTGTGCCGACCGCCATCCTTTCCCGGCAGGTGGCGGTGATCCGCAAACAGGCGCTGATCATCAACCTGCCCGGCCAGCCGAAGTCGATCCAGGAGACGCTGGAAGGGCTGAAAGATGAGAGTGGAAAGGTAATTGTACACGGCATCTTTGCCAGCGTGCCTTACTGCATTCAACTGCTGGAGGGGCCGTATATCGAAACCGACCCTGCGGTGGCAGCAGCTTTCCGCCCTAAAAATGCAATCCGCGAAACAAAAAACTAAAGTTCAGCCTTTTCTGTCATAAGCTGCCCCGGCGCTGGTGTGTAAATAAATTGCCGATATAGTCATGTTAACTTTACAGACAATCGGCAATTTTTATTCTGGCCCGCGTGGTGAATTATGATCCCTGAAGAATCCCGTCGCCTTAACCGGCAAGATGTCAAAACCCTCTCCCTGGCAGCCCTCGGCGGCGCGCTGGAGTTTTACGACTTCATTATCTTCGTCTACTTCGCGGCAATCCTCGGCGATCTCTTCTTTCCGGCGCAGATGCCGGAGTGGCTGCGGCTGGTGCAGACCTTCGGCATTTTTGCCGCCGGCTATCTGGCGCGCCCGCTGGGCGGCATCATCATGGCCCATTTCGGAGATAAAGCCGGGCGGAAGAAGATGTTCAGCCTCAGCATCCTGCTGATGGCGCTGCCGACGCTGGCGATGGGCCTGCTGCCGACCTACGCCTCTATCGGCATCGCTGCGCCGCTGTTGCTGCTGTTGTTGCGGATGCTGCAGGGCGCGGCGATCGGTGGGGAAGTGCCGGGCGCCTGGGTGTTTGTGGCTGAGCATGTGCCGCGCCGCCATACCGGTTTCGCCTGCGGCACGCTGACGGCCGGGCTGACGGCCGGCATCCTGCTCGGGTCATTGGTGGCGGCCCTGCTGAACAGTGTGCTGACCCCAGAAGCGCTGGTGCAGGGCGGCTGGCGCATCCCGTTCTTCCTCGGCGGGGCATTCGGCCTGGGGGCGATGTACCTGCGCCGCTGGCTGAAAGAGACGCCGGTGTTCACGGAAATGCAGCAGCGCAAAGCGCTGGCGCAACAACTGCCGCTGAAAACCGTGCTGACGGCGCACCGGCGCGGGCTGGTCATCAGCATGCTGGTGACTTGGCTGCTCTCCGCCGGGATTGTGGTGGTGATTCTGATGACGCCCACCTTCCTGCAAAAACAGCTGGCCGTGCCCGCCGCGCTGGCCTTGCAGGCCAACTGCCTGGCGACGGTGGCGTTGCTGGTGGGCTGCATTGTGGCCGGGGCGCTGGCGGACCGCATCGGCGGCGGCAACACGCTGATCGGCGGCTCCCTGCTGCTGGGCGGCGGTTGCTGGGCGTTCTACCACCTCGCTTCGGCAGATGTTGTGACCCTGTTTGCCTCTTATATGCTGGCCGGGTTCAGCGTCGGGGTGGTGGGGGCGGTGCCGTTCGTGATGGTGCGCGCCTTCCCGGCGGAGGTGCGTTTTACCGGCATCTCCTTCTCTTATAATGTGGCCTATGCGGTGTTTGGCGGGCTGACGCCGATCTGCGTCACGCTGATGATGCGCGTGACGCCCATGGCCCCGGCGTACTACGTGCTGGCACTGGCGGTGATCGGCGTCGGGGTCGGGCTGGCGCTGAAGCGGCTCTCCCCGGTGGGCGCACCCCGCGCCGCGCTGGCGCAGGATTAAGCGCCTGCGGAAATAAAAAAGCCCTGAGAACCAGGGCTTTTTTTATGGTCAGGCCGGTTCGCCGATGGGCAGCACCGTGCGCCCGAACTGCTCTTTGAGTACCTCCGCCATCGCCAGATAGATGGCGCTCGCCCCGCAGACGATGCCTTCATACCCGGCAAGCCGCAGCAGGCCGGCATGGCCGGTGAGGTTGCCGATCGCCAGCATCGCAAACAGCAGCGTCAGGCTGGCGAAGACAAACTGCATCACCCGGTTGGCGCGCAGGGTGCCGAAAAACATAAACAGCGTAAACACCCCCCACAGCGCCAGGTAGCCGCCCAGCGTTTCGCCGTCGCTGGCCTGGGCCAGCTCCAGTCGCGGCAGCAGCAGAATGCCCACCAGGCTGAGCCAGAACGCGCCGTAAGAGGTGAAGGCGGTCATGCCGAAGGTGTTGCCCTTTTTGAATTCCAGCAGCCCGGCGAGGATCTGTGCCAGGCCGCCGAAAAACAGCCCCATGCTCAGCACAACGGCGGTCAGGGCGCAAAAGCCCGCATTATGGAGATTAAGCAAAATCGTGGTCATACCGAAACCCATCAGCCCAAGCGGGGCGGGGTTGGCGTAGTGCGTGGTGTGCATAGGTCCTCTGCATCACAAAAAGAGTGGGTAACCCGGTTTGAAAACGGGAAAAATGCCCCGATAACAGCCTCATCGGTGCAAGGCGCGCCATCATAATCAGCGGCAAATGGGCAAACATTGATCCGGAAAGGAAGAAAACGCATTTTTTTTTCATCTTTCCCCCTTGATGCCGTCGCGCTTGGCCCCATCTTATTTGCAACCGCAGTTGCTAATCGCGGGCAAGCCGGACATATCGGGCGTTGAAAACGAAGAAGCCGCCCGCATATCCATTAGCAACCTGATCGAATATGAATATTTAGTGGAGACGTTTAGATGGGCAAAATTATTGGTATCGACCTGGGTACAACCAACTCTTGTGTGGCAATCATGGACGGCACTCAGGCTCGCGTGCTGGAGAACAGCGAAGGCGACCGTACCACGCCTTCTATCATTGCTTATGCGCAGGACGGTGAGACCCTGGTAGGTCAACCGGCTAAACGTCAGGCTGTCACTAACCCGCAAAACACCCTGTTTGCGATCAAGCGCCTGATCGGCCGTCGCTTCCAGGACGAAGAAGTCCAGCGTGACAAAGGCATCATGCCTTACCAGATCATCAGCGCAGACAACGGTGACGCCTGGATCGACGTAAAAGGCCAGAAAATCGCACCGCCGCAGATCTCGGCTGAAGTGCTGAAAAAAATGAAGAAAACCGCCGAAGATTACCTGGGCGAGCCGGTTACTGAAGCGGTCATCACTGTCCCGGCTTACTTCAACGATGCACAGCGCCAGGCGACCAAAGACGCCGGCCGCATCGCGGGCCTGGAAGTCAAACGTATCATCAACGAACCGACCGCAGCAGCCCTGGCTTACGGCATGGACAAAGGCATGGGCAACCGCACCATCGCAGTCTATGACCTGGGCGGCGGTACTTTCGATATCTCCATCATCGAGATCGATGACGTTGACGGCGAAAAAACCTTTGAAGTGCTGGCGACCAACGGCGACACCCACCTGGGTGGTGAAGACTTCGACAGCCGTATGATCAACTACCTGGTGGATGAGTTCAAAAAAGAGCAGGGCATCGACCTGCGCAACGATCCGCTGGCGATGCAGCGCCTGAAAGAAGCGGCAGAGAAAGCGAAGATCGAGCTCTCCTCCGCACAGCAGACCGACGTGAACCTGCCGTACATCACCGCAGACGCGACCGGCCCGAAACACATGAACATCAAAGTGACCCGTGCCAAACTCGAGTCGCTGGTAGAAGATCTGGTGGCGCGCTCCATTGAGCCGCTGAAAGTGGCACTGCAGGATGCCGGTCTCTCTGTGTCTGAGATCAACGACGTGATCCTGGTCGGCGGCCAGACCCGTATGCCGATGGTGCAGAAAAAAGTGGCAGACTTCTTCGGCAAAGAGCCGCGCAAAGACGTCAACCCGGATGAAGCAGTGGCCATCGGTGCTGCGGTTCAGGGCGGCGTACTGAGCGGTGACGTGAAAGACGTGCTGCTGCTGGACGTTACCCCGCTCTCCCTGGGTATTGAAACCATGGGCGGCGTGATGACTCCGCTGATCACCAAAAACACCACCATCCCGACCAAGCACAGCCAGGTGTTCTCGACGGCAGAAGACAACCAGTCCGCCGTGACCATCCATGTGCTGCAGGGTGAGCGTAAGCGTGCCGCGGACAACAAGTCCCTGGGCCAGTTCAACCTGGACGGCATCCAGCCGGCACCGCGCGGTATGTCGCAGATCGAAGTCACCTTCGACATCGATGCCGACGGTATCCTGCACGTGTCTGCGAAGGACAAGAACACCGGTCGCGAGCAGAAGATCACCATCAAAGCCTCTTCCGGCCTGAGCGATGAAGAAGTGCAGAAAATGGTGCGTGAGGCAGAAGCCAACGCCGAGTCTGACCGTAAGTTTGAAGAGCTGGTACAGACCCGCAACCAGGCTGACCATCTGGTGCACAGCACCCGTAAGCAGCTGGAAGAAGCCGGTGACAAACTCTCTGCGGAAGACAAAGCCCCGATCGACGCCGCGCTGAAAGATCTGGAAGCGGCGCTGAAAGGCGAAGACAAAGCGGACATCGAAGCGAAAATCCAGGCGCTGGTGCAGGTTTCCGGCAAGCTGCTGGAAGTGGCCCAGGCTCAGGCCGGTGCGGCTGAAGGCCAGGCGACCGACGGTGCCAAAAAAGAAGATGACGTGGTTGACGCTGAGTTCGAAGAAGTCAAAGACAAAAAATAATCGCCCTTAAGCGGGCACAGCAGCGGCAGGGCCGGCAACCCGGTAGTGCCGCCGCTGTTGATAACCAGGCACGGGCGTCGGGGAAACTCTACGCCCGTGCACGCATGTTGAGGGCAGGACAACAGAATGGCGAAGAAAGACTATTACGAGATTTTAGGCGTTTCCAAAACAGCGGAAGAGCGTGAGATCAAAAAGGCCTATAAACGCCTGGCGATGAAATATCACCCTGACCGCAATCAGGGCGATAAAGAGTCGGAAGCCAAATTCAAAGAGATCAAAGAAGCGTACGAGATCCTGACGGACGCCCAGAAGCGTGCGGCTTACGACCAGTACGGCCACGCCGCCTTTGAGCAGGGCGGTATGGGCGGCGGCGCAGGCGGCTTCGGCGGCGGCGCGGACTTCAGTGACATCTTCGGCGACGTGTTCGGCGACATCTTTGGCGGCGGCCGTCGTCAGCGTGCCAGCCGCGGCTCCGACCTGCGCTATAACATGGAGCTGACGCTGGAAGAGGCAGTACGCGGCGTCACCAAAGAGATCCGTATCCCGACGCTGGAAGAGTGTGACATCTGCCACGGCAGCGGTGCGAAACCGGGCAGCTCCCCGGTCACCTGCCCGACCTGTCATGGTGCCGGTCAGGTACAGATGCGCCAGGGCTTCTTCACCGTGCAGCAGGCGTGTCCGCACTGCCAGGGGCGCGGCCAGATCATTAAAGACCCGTGCAACACCTGCCACGGCCACGGCCGGGTAGAGAAATCCAAAACGCTGTCGGTGAAAATCCCGGCAGGCGTGGACACCGGTGACCGCATCCGCCTGGCGGGTGAGGGTGAAGCCGGGGAGCACGGCGCACCGGCCGGCGATCTCTACGTTCAGGTGCAGGTAAAAGCCCACCCGATCTTTGAGCGTGAAGGCAATAACCTCTACTGCGAAGTGCCGATCAACTTCGCGATGGCTGCACTGGGCGGGGAGATTGAAGTCCCGACCCTGGATGGCCGCGTGAAGCTGAAAGTGCCGACAGAAACCCAGACCGGCAAACTGTTCCGTATGCGCGGCAAGGGCGTGAAATCGGTACGCGGCGGTGCCCAGGGCGACTTGCTGTGCCGCGTGGTGGTGGAAACCCCGGTCAACCTGAACGAAAAACAGAAACAGCTGCTGCGTGAACTGGAAGAGAGCCTTGGCGGCCCGTCCGGTGAAAACAACAGCCCGCGGTCGAAATCCTTCTTTGACGGCGTGAAAAAGTTCTTCGACGACCTGACCCGCTGATACGCCCACGCAGGTAATGTAAAAAAACCAGATGGTTAGCCATCTGGTTTTTTTTATCTCTGCGTTATACGCCCGCATGTTCTGCCGTTATTTACTTACTTCGGTTATCCCGAATCAAAGATGTCTTAAAAGCGACTTTTAACGATGAGTCGAAATGCGTACCCTTTGGGCTTCTGGTTTAACCTGATTATAAATATAAGGAAGGCACCCGTGCGTAACACCATCAGGCATTTTTTCAATATGGAAGCCTCAGGCGGCATTGTGCTGATTGTGGCGGCGATCATTGCACTTATCATGGCGAACTCGCCGCTGCATGAGACCTATTTATGGCTGATCAACACCCCACTGCCGCTGCATCTCGGCAGCTATGATCTCAGCCACTCTTCATTGTGGTGGATCAATGATGCCCTGATGGCGATCTTCTTCCTGCTGGTCGGGATGGAGGTAAAGCGTGAATTGATGGAAGGCTCGCTGGCCGGGCTGAACAAAGCCATTTTCCCGGTGATTGCGGCATTGGGCGGCATGATTGCGCCATCCCTGATCTATCTGCTGTTTAATGCCGGGGATGAGGTGACGCGTACCGGCTGGGCGATCCCGGCCGCCACGGACATCGCGTTTGCCGTCGGGGTAATGGCGCTGCTCGGCAGCCGCGTCCCCAACAGCCTGAAGGCGTTTCTGCTGGCGCTGGCGATCATCGACGATCTCGGCGCGATCGTGATTATCGCTCTGTTTTATACCTCCCACCTTTCACTGGCGGCGCTGGCGGGCGCGGCGGTGACCATCGCGGTGATGGCGGTGATGAACTGGCGCGGCGTTAACGCGCGCACGCTCTACCTGCTGCTGGGGGCGGTATTGTGGGTCTTTATCCTGCAATCGGGCATCCACGCCACGCTGGCGGGGGTGATTACCGGTTTCCTGATCCCACTGAACCACGGCCACAAGTTCTCGCCGCTGCGCGAGCTGGAGCACCAGTTGCACCCGTGGGTCTCGCGCCTGATCCTGCCGCTGTTTGCCTTTGCCAATGCCGGGATCTACCTGGGCACCGTGTCGCTGGCGGGGCTGTTCTCTGATCTGCCGCTCGGCATTATCGCCGGGTTGTTTATCGGTAAACCGCTGGGAATTACGCTGATCTGCTGGCTGGCGGTAAAAACCGGCATCGCCCGGCTGCCGGGGGACATCACCTTCAAACACATCAGCGCGGTGTCGGTGCTGTGCGGCATCGGCTTTACGATGTCGATCTTCATTGCCGGGCTGGCGTTCGGCCATGACGATCCGGTGCTGATCAACTATGCCAAACTGGGTATCCTGGGCGGCTCCCTGTTGGCGGCCTGTTTCGGTTACCTGGCCCTGAGCCGGGTGCTGCCGGCCAAACGCCCTGCCTGACGCACCTGCGTCCGGGTTACCTGCCGGCAGACAGGGCAGTCTGCCGGTTATGAGGCTCTGTCATGCGTATGTCTCATCTCAATTTTAATCACCTTTACTACTTCTGGCACATCTGCAAAGCCGGGTCGGTCTCCGGCGCGGCTGAGGCGCTGTTCCTGACACCCCAGACCATCACCGGCCAGATCAAGGCGCTGGAGGAGCGGCTGGGCGGCAAGCTGTTTAAACGCCAGGGGCGTGGGCTGGTGCCCTCTGAACTGGGGCAGCTGGTGTTCCGCTATGCGGATAAGATGTTTATGCTCAGCCAGGAGATGCTGGATATTGTTAACTACCGCAAAGAGCCGAGTATGCTGTTTGACGTCGGCGTGGCGGATGCGCTCTCCAAGCGGCTGGTCAGCCGGGTGCTGGAAACGGCGGTGGCGGAGCAGGGGCAGATTCATCTGCGCTGTTATGAGTCGACCCATGAGCTGCTGCTGGAGCAGCTGAGCCAGCACAAGCTGGACATGATCCTCTCCGACTGCCCGGTGGATTCCAGCCAGCAGGCGGGGCTGTTCTCACGGAAGCTGGGGGAGTGCGCGGTGGGCTTCTACTGCTGCGGGCCGCTGCCGTTGCAGCCTTTTCCTGAGTGCCTGCGCCACCGTAAGCTGCTGATCCCGGGCCGCCGGTCGATGCTGGGGCGCACCTTGCTCAGCTGGTTCAGCGCCCAGGGGATTCAGCCGGACATTCTCGGCGAGTTTGATGATGCGGCGCTGATGGCGGCGTTCGGCCTGCATAACCAGGCGATTTTTGTCGCTCCGGCGCTCTTTGCCGCCGAGATGCAGGGCACGATGCAGGTGCAGCAGTTAGGGCAGGTGGACTCGGTGAAAGAGGAGTATTACGTGATTTTCGCCGAGCGGATGATCCAACACCCGGCGGTGCAGCGCATCTGCCGGACGGACTTCTCCGCGCTGTTTAATAGCTGAAACCGGGGCACATCACCGGCATAAAAAAACCGGCAGGCGCCGGTTTCTTTTCAGCGGAATGCAGACGTAAAAAAACCGGCCTGAGCCGGTTTTTTCAACAAAGCAAACAGCGTAATGCGATTATTGCATTGCGTTGATTTGCGCAGTCAGGTTTGACTTATGACGCGCAGCTTTGTTTTTGTGGATCAGGCCTTTAGAAGCCTGACGGTCCACAAGGGGTTGCATTTCGTTAAATGCTTTCTGTGCAGTTTCTTTATCGCCAGTGGCGATAGCCGCGTATACCTTCTTGATGAAGGTACGCATCATAGAGCGACGGCTTGCGTTATGCTTGCGACGCTTCTCTGACTGTACGGCGCGTTTCTTAGCTGATTTGATATTAGCCAAGGTCCAACTCCCAAAATATTCTATTGAGGACAATTCAAAGGCCGAGGAATATGCCCTTTTAGCCTTCTTTTGTCAATGGATTTGTGCAAATAAGCGCCGTTTGTACGGCCGGCACTTGTTACGTTGTGATGGCGCAGGATTTTAACAGCTTCGTCCCGGGGAATACAGCCTTTCCCACGAAAATTCACCAGGCAGGCGAGAAAGGATTGAGAAAAGGCGCTAACCGGTTGTTTACATTCAGCCGCACCAGGCGAACCTGCCGCGGGGCGGCAGTAAAGGATTTTACCGCCTCCATAACTCCGGTATGGTAGGACATCCTACTAAACCCCCAATCGCGGGTTAACCTTAAAGGCTGTACAAGGTATAATCCGCCGATTTCCACTCTCTTGAGCCTGCTATGGAGCTTATTCGCGGCATTTACAATCTTCGGGCGCGCCACCGCGGTTGCGTGCTCACTATTGGTAATTTTGACGGCGTGCACCGTGGCCACCGGGCGTTGCTGGAGCAGTTGAAAGAACAGGGCGAACGGCTGGGGCTGCCGGTCACGGTGATGGTGTTTGAGCCGCAGCCGCAGGAGCTTTTTGCGGCGGACAAAGCCCCGGCGCGCCTGACCCGCCTGCGCGACAAAGCGCGCTATCTGGCTGAGGCCGGGGTTGATTACCTGCTCTGTGTACGGTTTGACCCGCGCTTTGCGGCCATGAGTGCCCAGTCGTTTGTCGCTGAGTTGCTGATGGAGAAGCTGGGGGTGAAATTCCTTACCGTGGGCGACGATTTCCGCTTCGGTGCCGGCCGCCAGGGGGATTTTACCCTGTTGCAGAAAGCCGGGGCTGAATACGGTTTTGCCGTGCAGAGCACCCCGACTTTCGAGGAGCACGGCCAGCGCATCAGCAGCACGGCGGTGCGCATCGCCCTGAAGAATGATGACCTGGCGCTGGCGGAGCGCCTGCTCGGCCACCCTTACAGCATCGCCGGCCGGGTCGTGCACGGGGACGCCCTGGGCCGCACCATCGGCTTCCCCACGGCCAACCTGCCGCTGAAGCGCCTGGTGGCCCCGGTCAACGGCGTCTACGCGGTGCAGGTATACGGCCTGGGGCCGCAGCCGCTGCCGGGCGTCGCCAATATCGGCACCCGGCCCACGGTGTCGGGCGTGCGCCAGCAGCTGGAAGTTCACCTGCTGGACGTTGCAATGAACTTATACGGGCGCCATATAGAAGTGGTGCTGAGCGCCAAAGTGCGTAATGAACAGCGGTTTGCTTCCCTCGATGCATTGAAACAGCAGATCGCCGACGATGTGGTGACTACCCGGAAATATTTCGGGCTGAAGGCACCGGTTTAACCTCTCTTGCCGAAAACGGAACCGAGAATCTGATGAGTGACTACAAAAATACCCTGAATTTGCCGGAAACAGGGTTCCCGATGCGCGGCGACCTCGCCAAGCGCGAGCCTGGTATGCTGCAACGCTGGTATGAGCAGGACCTGTACGGGATGATTCGTGCTGCCAAAAAGGGCAAAAAAACCTTTATCCTGCATGACGGCCCTCCGTATGCGAACGGCAGCATTCATATTGGTCACTCGGTTAACAAAATTCTCAAAGACATTATTATCAAGTCGAAAGGGATGGCCGGTTATGACTCGCCGTACGTACCGGGCTGGGACTGCCACGGCCTGCCGATCGAACTGAAAGTCGAGCAGCTGATCGGCAAGCCGGGTGAGAAAGTCACCGCGGCTGAATTCCGTGAAGCGTGCCGGAAATATGCCGCTGAGCAGGTCGCGGGCCAGAAAGCGGATTTCATCCGCCTCGGCGTGCTGGGTGACTGGGATCGCCCTTACCTGACCATGGACTTCAACACCGAAGCCAACATCATCCGTGCGCTGGGCAAAATCATCGCCAACGGCCACCTGCACAAAGGCGCGAAGCCGGTGCACTGGTGTACTGACTGCGGCTCCTCGCTGGCCGAAGCGGAAGTGGAGTATTACGACAAAACCTCCCCGTCGATTGATGTGATGTTCAACGCCACTGATGCCGCAGGCGTTGCCGCGAAATTCGGCGTCACGCAGTTCAACGGCCCGATTGCGCTGGTGATCTGGACGACCACGCCGTGGACCATGCCGGCCAACCGCGCCATCTCCCTGAACCCGGACTTTGCCTACCAGCTGGTGCAGGTGGACGGGCGCTGCCTGATCCTGGCGACCGACCTGGTGGAGAGCGTGATGAAGCGCGCCGGCATCACCGGATGGACGGTGCTGGGCGAGTGCAAAGGGGCTGACCTGGAGCTGCTGCGCTTCCAGCACCCGTTCCTGAGCTTTGACGTCCCGGCGATCCTGGGCGACCACGTCACGCTGGATGCCGGTACCGGTGCGGTGCATACCGCGCCCGGCCACGGCCCGGATGACTACGTAATCGGCCAGAAGTATGGCCTGGAAGTGGCTAACCCGGTCGGCCCGAACGGCTGCTACCTGCCGGGCACCTACCCGGCGCTGGACGGCCTGTTCGTCTTCAAAGCCAACGACGTTATCGTGAACCTGCTGCGTGAGCAGGGTGCCCTGCTGCACGTGGAGAAGCTGACCCACAGCTACCCGTGCTGCTGGCGTCACAAAACGCCGATCATCTTCCGCGCCACGCCGCAATGGTTCATCAGCATGGATCAGCACGGCCTGCGCAAGCAGTCGCTGGCTGAGATCAAAGGCGTGCAGTGGATCCCGGACTGGGGCCAGGCGCGTATCGAAAACATGGTCGCCAACCGCCCGGACTGGTGCATCTCCCGCCAGCGTACCTGGGGCGTGCCGATGTCGCTGTTCGTGCATAAAGAGACGGAAGTGCTGCACCCGCGCACCATCGAGCTGATGGAAGAGGTGGCGAAGCGCGTTGAGCAGGGCGGCATTCAGGCGTGGTGGGATCTCGACCCGGCTGAGCTGCTGGGCGACGACGCCGCAGACTACGTGAAAGTGCCGGACACGCTGGACGTCTGGTTTGACTCCGGCTCTACCAGCTTCTCCGTGGTTGATGCCCGCCCGGAATTTGACGGCCACACGCCGGACATGTACCTGGAAGGCTCTGACCAGCACCGCGGCTGGTTTATGTCATCCCTGATGATCGGCACCGCGATGAAGGGCAAAGCGCCATACAAAGAGGTGCTGACCCACGGCTTCACCGTGGACGGGCAGGGCCGCAAGATGTCCAAGTCCATCGGCAACACCGTCTCCCCGCAGGACGTGATGAACAAGCTGGGTGGCGACATCCTGCGCCTGTGGGTCGCCTCGACCGACTACACCGGTGAGATCGCCGTGTCTGACGAGATCCTGAAACGCGCCGCGGACTCCTACCGCCGCATCCGTAACACCGCCCGCTTCCTGCTGGCGAACCTGAACGGCTTCAACCCGGAAACGGACATGATAAGCCCGGAAGAGATGGTGGTACTGGACCGCTGGGCCGTGGGCCGTGCGCGGGCCGCGCAGCAGGACATCGAACAGGCGTACGCCCGTTACGATTTCCATGAAGTGGTGCAGCGCCTGATGCAGTTCTGCTCGGTGGAGATGGGGTCGTTCTACCTCGACATCATCAAAGACCGCCAGTACACCGCGAAAAGCGACAGCGTGGCGCGCCGCAGCTGCCAGACCGCGCTCTACTACATCGTGGAAGCGCTGGTCCGCTGGATGGCACCGATCATGTCCTTTACCGCGGATGAGATCTGGGGCTACCTGCCGGGCAAACGTGCGCAATACGTCTTCACCGAAGAGTGGTTCGATGGGCTGTTCGGGCTGGACGCCGCCGAGCCGATGAGCGACGCCTTCTGGGCCGAGCTGCTGAAAGTGCGCGGCGAAGTGAACAAGGTGATTGAGCAGGCCCGTGCCGACAAACGCCTGGGTGGCTCGCTGGAAGCCGCCGTCACGCTCTATGCCGACAGTGACCTGGCCGCGAAACTGCACAGCCTGGGCGCGGAACTGCGCTTCGTGCTGCTGACCTCCGCGGCCGCCGTTGCCCCGCTGGCGGATGCCCCGGCAGACGCGCAGGCAAGCGAGCAGCTCAAAGGGCTGAAAATCGGCCTGGCGAAAGCGGAAGGCGAGAAGTGCCCGCGCTGCTGGCACTTCACCACCGATGTCGGCCAGAACCCGGAGCACGCAGAGATCTGCGGTCGCTGCTATACCAACGTAGCCGGACACGGCGAAGAGCGTAAATTTGCCTGATGCGTAAACCGTTATTTTCTACCGGACTGCGCTGGCTGTGGTTGACGGTCGTGGTACTGATCGTCGACCTCGGCAGCAAGCAGTGGATTGTGAACCACTTTATGTTGGGCGAAACGCAGCCGCTGTTTCCGTTCCTGAACCTGCACTACGCGCGCAACTACGGCGCGGCGTTCAGCTTCCTGGCGGACAAGGGCGGCTGGCAGCGCTGGTTCTTTGCCGGCATCGCCATTGCCATCGCGCTGGCGCTGCTGGTGATGATGTTCCGCAGCAGCGCCCAGAAGAAGATCGCCAACAGCGCCTATGCGCTGATTATCGGCGGGGCGCTGGGCAACCTGTTTGATCGCATGTGGCATGGCTTTGTAGTGGACTTCGTTGACTTCTACATCGGCAACTGGCACTTCGCGACCTTTAACATCGCTGACACCGCCATCTGTATCGGTGCGGCACTGGTGGTGCTGGAGGGCTTTATCGCCCCCGGCACCCACGATAAGGCTGCGGCCGGAAACAAGGGGTAACTGATGGCAGACCACGTTCAACCTGACAGCGCCGTACTGGTGCACTTTACCCTGACGCTGGAAGATGGCTCAGTGGCGGAGTCTACCCGCGGCAACGGCAAACCGGCGCTGTTCCGCCTGGGTGACGGCAGCCTTTCGGAAGATCTGGAGGCGCACCTGTTAAACCTTCAGGTCGGCGACAAGCGCGCCTTTACCCTGTCGCCGGAGTCGGCGTTCGGCCAGAAAAGCCCGGATCTGATCCAGTTTTTCTCCCGCCGTGACTTTATCGAAACCGGTATCCCGGAGGTGGGCACCATTATGATGTTCACCGCGATGGACGGCAGCGAAATGCCGGGCGTGGTGCGCGAGGTGGCGGAGGAGTCGATCACCGTTGACTTCAACCACCCGCTGGCAGGCCAGCACATCAGTTTTGATCTGGAAGTGCTGGAGATTAACCCGGATCTGGAGGCCAATGATGCAAATTCTGCTGGCTAACCCGCGCGGCTTCTGCGCGGGCGTTGACCGCGCCATCAGCATCGTGGAGCGTGCGCTGGAGATTTACGGCGCGCCGATCTACGTGCGGCACGAAGTGGTGCATAACCGCTACGTGGTGGACAGCCTGCGCGCCCGCGGGGCGGTGTTTATTGAGCAGATCAGCGAAGTGCCGGACGGCTCGATCCTGATCTTCTCTGCGCACGGCGTCTCCCAGGCGGTGCGGGCGGAAGCGCGCAGCCGTGACCTCACGGTGTTTGACGCCACCTGCCCGCTGGTGACCAAAGTGCATATGGAAGTGGCACGCGCCAGCCGCAAAGGCACCGAAGCGATCCTGATCGGCCACGCCGGGCACCCGGAAGTAGAGGGCACCATGGGCCAGTACAGCAACCCGGAAGGGGGCATGTACCTGGTGGAATCCCCGGCGGATGTCTTCTCCCTGCAAGTGAAAAACGAGGAGAACCTCTGCTTCATGACGCAGACCACCCTGTCGGTGGATGACACCTCTGACGTGATCGACGCCCTGCGTGAGCGTTTCCCGAAAATTGTCGGGCCGCGCAAGGATGACATCTGCTACGCCACCACCAACCGGCAGGAAGCGGTACGCAACCTGGCGGATGGGGCTGACGTGGTGCTGGTGGTCGGGTCGCGTAACTCGTCTAACTCCAACCGTCTGGCGGAGCTGGCGCAGCGCATGGGCAAGCAGGCCTATCTGATCGACTCCGCTGCTGACATCCAGGAAGCCTGGCTGAAAGGCGCGGCGAGCATCGGCGTCACCGCCGGGGCCTCCGCGCCGGACGTGCTGGTGCAGGATGTGATCGCACGCCTGCAGGCGCTGGGCGGCGGCACGGCGATTGAGATGAGCGGCCGCGAAGAGAACATTGTGTTTGAAGTGCCGAAAGAGTTGCGGGTCGACGTCAAACAGATCGACTGATCGTCCCGCGCTCCGCATTGTTAAGGGTCTGCCTCGGCAGACCCTTTTTTATGCGCGGCGTACGCAACCGCGCGGAGGCGTGACTCAGCCCGGCAGAATAAAGCGGTGTTGCGGAACGCCGGTTTCATTCGTTTCGACCTGCAACAGCGCGCCGTCCAGTTCGCCGGGGTTCTCCAGCCCTTTGCGGGCGGAGGTGATAAACAGCGTCTTGCGCTCCGGGCCGCCAAAGGTACAGCAGCTTGGCTGGCTCACCGGCAACGGGATCGCCTCTTCCGCCAGCAGTTCGCCGTCATTGATCTGGTAGGTAAACAGGCAGTGATGGCCGAAGCAGGCATTCACTAACCGGCCACTGGTGGTGAGGGTGGAGCCGTCCGGCGTCAGCTCGCCGCTGGAGTAGCAGCTCAGGGTGCGCGGGTTGATGCGTTTGCTGTTACCGGAGTAGAAGCGTTTGGCGCTGCTGTCGGCGAACCAGACGCGGTTCTCATGCCATACCAGCGTATTGGGGATGGTGAGCTTGTCCATCATCATTTCCGGCGCGGCGTCCCCGGCGGCGTAGCGATACCAGGCCCCGATCGGGTCATTTTCGGTTAAATCCATGGTGCCGAACCAGAGCGAGCCGTCAGGCGCGATGGCCGCTTCATTCGGCCGGGTTTTGGCGATCTCTTCCGGGTAGTCGCAGAGCACGGCAATCTCCCCGCTGGCGAAGTCATAGGTGGTGATGCCCAGCTGGGAGACCAGCAAAAACAGCTCTTCCTTATCCGTGAGCAGCACGCCGCTGGTGACACCCGGCAGGGTGCGGATTTCTGTTTCCCGGCGTGACGGCCAGTAACGCAGCAGGCGCTGGCGGTTGATGTCTACCCAGAGCAGCGACTGGCTGCGATCGCACCATACGGGCGTTTCACCCAGTTCGGCCCGGTAGTCATTAACCGGGGTGACGTCAGAACGTAGAAATGCGGCCATACGGGGATTGTCCTCTCTGTAAAAAATCGTTCGCACCGCAAAGGGGCGGCGCACTCTCTCAGCGTAGCCAAAAGCGCCTGACGGCGCTGGCAGAATCGGATCATTCCGGCTGTGTGGCGCGCTGGCTGAAATTGCATGACTATGCGAACATCATGCATGGACAAAACAGGCAGGGCGGGTGATTAAAAATCACCCATTTGTGCCGATTTTTGCCTAATCTTTTAACATCATAGGGATAGATTTTACTGATGTTAACAAGCCTATATCATAAATTTCTTATTATCCGAGAATTTATCTGGCTGTGGTGAGAGGGCGTGGCTACCCTGAAGGTGATTCACGGCGAACGATAAAAACAGAAGAGAGAATGTATGCATAATTCTGATATCCGCATTGCGATTGCGGGATCGGGCGGCCGCATGGGCCGACAACTGATTCAGGCCGTGCAGCAGGCCAACGGCGTGGTACTGGGGGCGGCCCTGGCACGCCCCGGCTCCTCGCTGGTAGGGGTCGATGCGGGTGAACTGGCCGGGGCCGGCATGCTGGGCGTGAAGGTCAGCGACAGCCTGGAAGCCGTCATCGACGCTTTTGACATCCTGATCGATTTTACCCGCCCGGAGGCGGCGCTGGCCTACCTGGAAACCTGCCGCCGCCACGGAAAAGGGATGGTCATCGGCACCACCGGCTTCGACGACGCCGGAAAAAACGCGATTAAACAAGCGGCTGAAGAGATCGGCATCGTCTTTGCCGCCAACTTCAGCGTGGGCGTCAATGTGGTGCTGAAGCTGTTAGAGAAGACGGCCAAAATCATGGGCGACTACACGGACATCGAAATCCTGGAAGCGCACCACCGCCATAAAGTGGATGCCCCTTCCGGCACCGCGCTGGCGATGGGCGAAGCGATTGCCGATGCGCTCGGCCGCGATCTGAACGCGTGCGCGGTCTACGCTCGTGAAGGCCACACCGGTGAACGTGACCCAAAAAGCATCGGTTTTGCCACCGTACGCGCCGGGGATATCGTTGGTGAACACACGGCGATGTTTGCTGATATTGGCGAGCGCGTTGAGATTACCCACAAGGCCTCCAGCCGCATGACCTTTGCCAATGGCGCCGTTCGCGCTGCTGCCTGGGTTTCCGGCCATAAAAACGGGCTTTATGACATGCGGGATGTGCTGGATCTCCATAATTTATAGTTTTTCCAAACCATTGTGATGTGGTTTTTTGATCATAATTATTTGATTAACGGGCAATTCCTTGATTGCCCTTTTTTTATTATGCAAAAACAGGAGTTAAGAATTTATAAACAGGCGTGATAGACAAAATAGTTACTTTACCTTCCTTGTTTTCCGTGTCGCCTGACTGGGTTGTATAAAAAACATCCTTATTCTCGTTTTTCCTCCTCTTTCCTGCTGCCGGCAGACTCGCAACCGTTTACTCCCCCGACTTATGCGGTGTTTTTGCCGTTGATAAGAGGCAATTTGTCTGAATGCAGAGAAAACATAACAAAAAAGGTGGGTTTGGGTAGACAAAGGGGATCGCCCTCATTAGAATGCGCGCAATTTGCCGAAAATTAGCTCTTGCAGCGATTTTTGCATTGATTTAGTGCGCCTGTTCTGAATTAATATGCAAATATTGTGATTGATTATTCCTGGAGGATGCTTTGATTAAGTCAGCGCTGTTGGTTCTGGAAGACGGAACCCAATTCCACGGTCGGGCCATCGGGGCCGAAGGTACGGCAGTGGGGGAAGTGGTCTTCAATACGTCGATGACCGGTTATCAAGAAATCCTCACTGATCCCTCCTATTCCCGCCAGATCGTTACCCTTACTTATCCCCATATCGGCAATGTCGGCACCAACGCCGCCGATGAAGAATCCTCCACTGTTCATGCGCAAGCCCTGGTTATCCGCGACCTCCCGCTCATCGCCAGCAACTACCGCAATGAAGAAAACCTCTCCGACTACCTCAAGCGCCTCAATATCGTCGGCATTGCAGACATCGACACCCGTAAGCTGACGCGCCTGCTGCGTGAGAAGGGCGCCCAGAACGGCTGCATCATCGCCGGGGACAACGTTGACGCCGCGCTGGCGCTGGAGAAGGCCAAAGCCTTCCCGGGCCTGAAAGGCATGGATCTGGCGAAAGAGGTCTGCACCCGCGAGAGCTACAGCTGGCAACAGGGGAGCTGGGCACTGGAAGGCGGCCTGCCGGAAGCGGCCGAGGCGTCCGCGCTGCCGTTCCACGTGGTGGCCTATGACTACGGCGTGAAGCGCAACATCCTGCGGATGCTGGTGGATCGCGGCTGCCGCCTGACGGTCGTCCCGGCACAGACCCCGGCAGACGAGGTGCTGGCGATGAACCCGGACGGCATCTTCCTGTCCAACGGCCCGGGTGACCCGGAGCCGTGCGACTACGCCATCGCGGCAATCCAGCGCTTCCTGGAAACCGACATGCCGGTATTCGGCATCTGCCTCGGCCACCAGTTGCTGGCGCTGGCCTGCGGCGCGAAAACCCGCAAGATGAAGCTCGGCCACCACGGCGGCAACCACCCGGTGAAAGACTGGGACAACAACACGGTGATGATCACCGCGCAGAACCACGGCTTTGCCGTCGATGAAGAGGATCTGCCGCCGACGCTGCGCATCACGCACTCTTCGCTGTTTGACCACACGGTGCAGGGCATCCACCACACCAGCAAGCCGGCCTTCAGCTTCCAGGGCCACCCGGAAGCCAGCCCCGGCCCGCACGATGCCGCACCGCTGTTCGACCACTTTATCGAACTGATCAAGACTTACCGTTCCACCGCCAAATAATCAGGAGCCATAACAGCCATGCCAAAACGTACTGACATAAAAAGCATCCTGATCCTCGGCGCCGGCCCGATTGTTATCGGCCAGGCATGTGAGTTCGACTACTCCGGCGCGCAGGCCTGTAAGGCGCTGCGTGAAGAGGGTTACCGCGTCATCCTGGTGAACTCCAACCCGGCCACCATCATGACCGACCCGGAAATGGCCGATGCCACCTACATCGAGCCGATCCACTGGGAAGTGGTGCGCAAAATCATCGAAAAAGAGCGCCCGGATGCGGTGCTGCCGACCATGGGCGGCCAGACGGCGCTGAACTGTGCGCTGGAGCTGGAGCGCCAGGGCGTGCTGGAGGAGTTCGGCGTCACCATGATTGGTGCCACCGCCGACGCCATCGACAAGGCGGAAGACCGCCGCCGCTTTGACCAGGCGATGAAGAAAATCGGCCTGGACACCGCCCGCTCAGGCATCGCGCACACCATGGAAGAGGCGCTGGCCGTGGCGGCTGACGTCGGCTTCCCGTGCATCATCCGCCCGTCGTTCACCATGGGCGGCACCGGCGGCGGCATCGCCTATAACCGCGAAGAGTTTGAAGAGATCTGCGAACGCGGCCTCGACCTTTCCCCAACCAACGAGCTGCTGATCGATGAGTCGCTGATTGGCTGGAAAGAGTATGAGATGGAGGTGGTGCGCGACAAGAATGACAACTGCATCATCGTCTGTTCGATCGAGAACTTCGATGCGATGGGCATCCACACCGGTGACTCCATCACCGTGGCCCCGGCGCAAACGCTGACCGACAAAGAGTACCAGATCATGCGTAACGCCTCGATGGCGGTACTGCGTGAGATCGGCGTCGAGACCGGCGGCTCCAACGTGCAGTTCTCGGTAAACCCGAAAAACGGCCGCCTGATCGTCATCGAGATGAACCCGCGCGTCTCCCGCTCCTCGGCGCTGGCCTCGAAAGCCACCGGCTTCCCGATCGCCCGCGTCGCCGCCAAGCTGGCGGTGGGCTACACGCTGGACGAGCTGATGAACGACATCACCGGCGGGCGCACCCCGGCCTCGTTCGAGCCTTCCATTGACTACGTCGTTACCAAGATCCCGCGCTTCAACTTCGAGAAGTTCGCCGGTGCCAACGACCGCCTGACCACCCAGATGAAATCGGTGGGTGAAGTGATGGCCATCGGCCGCACCCAGCAGGAGTCGCTGCAAAAGGCGCTGCGCGGCCTGGAAGTCGGCAAAACCGGCTTTGATCCGATGGTCAGCCTCGACGATCCGGAAGCCCTGACCAAGATCCGCCGCGAGCTGAAAGATGCCGGTGCGGATCGTATCTGGTACATCGCCGACGCCTTCCGCGCCGGGATGTCCGTGGACGGCATCTTCAACCTCACCAACATCGACCGCTGGTTCCTGGTGCAGATTGAAGAGCTGGTGCGGCTGGAAGAGAAAGTGGAAGAGGGCGGTGCCAATGTGCTGACCGCCGACTTCCTGCGCCAGCTCAAGCGCAAGGGCTTCGCCGATGCGCGCCTGGCGAAACTGGCAGGCGTCTCGGAAGGCGAGATCCGCAAGCTGCGCCACAAATACAACCTGCACCCGGTCTACAAACGGGTGGATACCTGTGCGGCGGAGTTCTCCACCGATACCGCCTACATGTACTCCACCTATGAGGAAGAGTGCGAATCCAACCCGACCAACGACCGCCCGAAAGTGATGGTGCTGGGCGGCGGGCCGAACCGTATCGGCCAGGGTATCGAGTTTGACTACTGCTGCGTCCACGCCGCGCTGGCGCTGCGCGACGACGGCTATGAAACCATCATGGTCAACTGCAACCCGGAAACCGTCTCCACCGACTACGACACCTCTGACCGCCTCTACTTCGAGCCGGTGACGCTGGAAGATGTGCTGGAAATTGTGCGCATTGAGCAGCCGAAAGGGGTGATTGTGCAGTACGGCGGCCAGACCCCGCTGAAACTGGCGCGTGAACTGGAAGCGGCCGGCGTGCCGATCATCGGCACCAGCCCGGACGCGATTGACCGCGCCGAAGACCGTGAGCGCTTCCAGCAGGCGGTGAACCGCCTCGGCCTGAAGCAGCCGGCCAACGCCACCGTGGCGACCATTGAACAGGCGGTGGAGAAGTCCGCCGGGCTGGGTTACCCGCTGGTGGTGCGCCCCTCCTACGTGCTGGGCGGCCGGGCGATGGAGATCGTCTACGACGAAACCGACCTCAAGCGCTACTTCCAGAACGCGGTGTCTGTTTCCAATGACGCGCCGGTACTGCTGGACCGCTTCCTGGATGACGCCGTAGAAGTGGACGTTGACGCTATCTGCGACGGCGAGCGGGTGCTGATTGGCGGCATCATGGAGCATATCGAACAGGCGGGCGTGCACTCCGGTGACTCCGCCTGCTCCCTGCCGGCCTACACCCTGAGCAAAGAGATTCAGGATGAGATGCGCCGCCAGGTCGAGAAGCTGGCCTTCGAACTCTGCGTGCGCGGCCTGATGAACGTGCAGTTCGCGGTGAAAGACAACGAAGTCTACCTGATCGAGGTAAACCCGCGTGCCGCCCGTACCGTACCGTTCGTCTCCAAAGCCACCGGCGTGCCGCTGGCGAAAGTGGCGGCGCGGGTGATGGTCGGCCAGACGCTGGCGGAACAGGGTGTGACGGAAGAGGTCATCCCGCCGTACTACTCGGTGAAAGAGGTGGTGCTGCCGTTCAACAAATTCCCGGGCGTTGACCCGATCCTCGGGCCGGAAATGCGCTCCACCGGGGAAGTGATGGGCGTCGGCCGCACCTTCGCGGAAGCCTTCGGCAAAGCGATGCTGGGCAGCCACTCCGGCCTGAACATGAAAAAGAGCGGCCGTGCACTGCTCTCCGTGCGCGAGGGGGATAAATCCCGCGTGGTGGATCTGGCCGCCAAGCTGCTGAAACGCGGTTTCGAGCTGGACGCCACCCACGGCACCGCCGTGGTGCTGGGCGAGTCGGGCATTAACCCGCGCCTGGTCAACAAGGTGCATGAGGGCCGCCCGCACATTCAGGACCGCATCAAAAACGGTGAGTACACCTACATCGTCAACACCACCGCCGGGCGTCAGGCGATTGAGGACTCCAAGCTGATTCGCCGCAGCGCCCTGCAATATAAAGTGCATTACGACACCACCCTGAACGGCGGCTTCGCCACCGCGATGGCACTGAGCACCGACCCGACAGAGCAGGTGATCTCAGTGCAGGAGATGCACGCGCAACTCAAAGGCTGATTTTTCTCACCTCAGCAAAAACCCCACGGCAACGTGGGGTTTTTTTATGCCTGTCCTGCCAGCGCATCACGCTTGCGGCCGTGCGCCAGGCGGGAAGGGGCATCGCGCCCGGCACCCTGCCGGCGTCCCCCACAGGGCAGATATCACGCTTTTTTGCCTGCCATCACACGCTGGCGGTGGCAGTCGCCGGGTTCCAGTTTATGCCCGTGAAGTGAACGCACCTCCAGCGGCTGCACTGGCTGCCCGCAGGCGTTATCCAGCAGCACAGAATGTGTCTCGCCCTGCTCAAACAGATAGCGTTCTCCCCATTGCCGTATGGCCACCACAATCGGAAAGACGGAACGGCCCTTTTCGGTCAGGACATATTCGCTGTACGCACTGCCGTCTGACGCGGGGCAGATCTCAAACACGCCGATATCAACCAGCAGTTTCAGGCGGGAAGCCAGAATATTTCTCGCCAGGCCCAGATTCTTTTGAAACTCACTGAATCTGCGCACATCGTCAAACGCCTCACGGATGATCATCAGACACCAGCGTTCACCAATAGCTTCTAACGTCCTGGCGACGGGGCATTCGCTGGTTCTGAGCGATTCCTGTTTTGCCATCTCTTTTGCTCTCCGTTTGCCCGTTTATTGACGCCAGCATAATCCTCACCAAAAGAAGTTGCAAAAAAAAACCACTGAGGGTAATTCTAGGGAACATGTAGTTTCAAAAAAAAACCAGATAAGGGCATGACGATGGACGCAAAGGCAGATACACAGGCGGAGGCTATGGAACAGATCGCGTCAGCAGAGGCCCCGGTGCTTACCCCGCGGATAACCCTTCTGTTCTCACTCACGAGTGCCCTGGCGGTGGCCAATGTCTATTCGGCCCAGCCTTTACTGGAGTCGATGTCAGTCAGCCTGAAGGTGCCGCCCGGCACGATAGGCAGCGTCATCACCGCCACCCAGGCAGGGTATGCCGCCGGGTTGATCTTTCTGGTGCCGCTTGGCGATCGGGTAAACCGGAAAACGCTGGTGATCACGCATCTGTTACTTTCCGTGCTGGCGCTGACCGCGGCGGGGTTATCACAAAATCTGGCCACCCTGTTATGCGCGATGTTGTTTACCGGCCTGATGGCGGTGGTGGTGCAGCTCATGGTGGCCTGGGCTGCGATACTGGCGGCCCCCCAGCGGCGCGGGCAGGTCGTCGGCACGGTGACCAGCGGTATTGTGCTGGGGATACTGCTGGCCCGTTTTATATCAGGAACCATTGCCGATCTCGCCGGCTGGCGGGTTGTTTACCTGACTGCGGCCGGCCTGATGTTACTGATCGCCTGTTTACTGGGAAAAGTGATGCCGTCCACTGCGCCCCGGAGGCCAACACCCACCTATCTTTCCCTGCTGCTGTCCGTTTTCCGCCTGTTTTTCACGGAGCCTCAGCTGAGGAAGCGGGGGCTTTTTGCCCTGCTTATCTTTGCTGCGTTCAGCATGCTGTGGACGTCGATGGTCATGCCGCTCAGTGCCATGTCGTTGTCACATACCCAGATAGGCCTGTTTGGGTTAGCGGGCATTGCCGGTGCGCTGGCGGCGTCAAGAGCAGGTTTATGGGCAGATGGAGGCCGGGGGCAGCAGGCGACCGGCACAGCGCTGGCGGTGCTGACCCTCTCATGGCTGCCCATCGCTTATACCGAAACGTCTTTGCTGTGGCTTCTCATCGGCATCATCACGCTGGACTTCGCGGTGCAGACCATCCATGTGACCAACCAAAGCATCCTGATTGCGGCCAGGCCGGACGCGGCAAGCCGCCTGGTCGGTGCCTACATGTGTTTTTATTCCGTGGGCAGCGCACTGGGCGCCATTACCGCCACGGCGCTTTATGCGCTCTGGGGGTGGCCGTCAGTCTGCTTCGCGGGGGCACTCGTGAGTGCCTCTGCTTTTCTCTTCTGGGCAGGATCGCGTCAATCATGAAATTACATCATCTGTTGCTCGCCATTCTGATCACGGCAATCTGGGGCATTAACTTTTCAGTTATCAAGCTGGGGCTGAGTTCGGTGGAGCCCTTCACGCTGGCAGGCATACGCTTCACGCTATGCGCGTTACCACTCCTGCTGTTTATCAAAAAACCGGATGTCCCGTGGCGCTACCTCATCAGCTATGGTCTGGTGTTTGGCATTGGCCTGTGGGGGCTGGTCAATCTGGGGATCAGAACCGGGCTTTCAGCAGGCATTGCGTCACTCTTGCTGCAATTCAGCGCCTTTTTTACCCTGCTGCTGGGCCGCCTGGTATTGAAAGAGAGCCTCAGCCGTTATCAAATCGCCGGGTTCATGATTGCCTGCGGGGGATTACTGAGCATTGTTTTCATCACGGATGGTTCCGTGACCTTCTCCGGGATGCTGCTGGTGCTGGCGGGTGCCATCGCCTGGAGTATCGCCAACATCATTAATAAGAAGGCGGGCACCAGGCAGGTCTTTGCCTTCCTGGTCTGGTCGAGTGCCTTTTCGCCGGTGCCCCTTTTTCTGCTGGACTGGCTCGCCAACGGCACCCACGGCTATATGTCGCTGGTCAGCCACATGGACGCGCGCGCCCTGTTGTCAGTGCTGTTTCAGGTCTACCCCAATACCCTGTTTGGCTACTGGGTATGGAATTCCCTGCTTAAACAATACCCGGTGTCCACCGTGGCTCCGCTGTCGTTGCTGGTGCCGGTGTTTGGGCTTCTGGGTTCCAGGGTGATAGTGGGGGAAACGCTTTCACAGGTGAAAATCCTCGCCCTGCTGCTGATTATTTCTGGGCTGGTTGTCGGGTTGTATGGCCGGCGGCTGACGCGTTTTTTGGCAGAATGGCGTACCGGGTAGCCTGAAGGCCGTTAAGCATTCCGCGTGGCGCATCTTTATAAACCCGCCGCCTGGTGCCCGCGTTTCTTTTTTTTCCATTTCTCACACCGGGTTAACCCCGTAGAATGCCTGTTTCCGAAAGGCGGCGAAAGCGGGTTATATTTTCCCGATGACAACGGCCAAAAGTACAGGCTTTACTGTGAGATCCTTATGATCCTGATTATCTATGCGCACCCCTATCCACACCACTCGCACGCCAATAAGCGCCTGATCCAGGCGGCCGGTGAGTTGGATCAGGTTGAAGTGCGATCGCTTTACGATCTCTACCCCGATTTCACGCTGAACGTGGCCGCCGAACAGCAGGCGCTGAGCCGCGCCTCGCTGGTGGTCTGGCAGCACCCGATGCAGTGGTACAACATGCCGCCATTGCTGAAGCTCTGGTTTGACAAAGTACTCTCCCACGGCTGGGCCTACGGCCACGGCGGCAATGCGCTGCGCGGCAAAAAAGCGCTCTGGGCGGTGACCACCGGCGGCGACAGCCACCACTTCGAGCTGGGCAGCTTCCCGGACTTCGCCGCGCTGGCGCAGCCGCTGGAGGCCACCGCGCTCTATTGCGGTATGCAGTGGCAGCCGCCGTTTGTGCTGCACGGCACCTTTAACTGTGACCCGGCCCGCCTGGAAGCGGCCGCGGTACGCTACCAGGCCCGGCTTGCTGACTACCTGACGCCGGTCTCTGATGACGCAACTACCCTGGCCGGAGGTGCACATGGATAACCATGAGATGATGATTGAGGGGCTGATCTACCTCGGCTCCGCGGCGCTGATTGTGCCGGTGGCGGTGCGCTTCGGCCTCGGCTCGGTGCTGGGCTACCTGATCGCCGGCTGCCTGATCGGCCCGTGGGGGCTGCGGCTGGTGGCTGATGCCGAATCCATCCTGACTTTCGCCGAAATCGGCGTGGTGCTGATGCTGTTTATCATCGGCCTGGAGCTGGACCCGAAACGGTTGTGGAACCTGCGGGTGGCGGTGTTCGGCGGCGGCGGGCTACAGATGGTGGGCTGCGGGCTGCTGCTCAGCGCCTTCTGTTACGCCCTGGGGCTGACGTGGCAGGTGGCGGCGCTGATTGGCCTGACGCTGGCGCTCTCCTCCACGGCGATCGCCATGCAGGCGATGAGCGAGCGTAACCTCTCCGGCACCCCCATCGGCAACAGCGCTTTTGCGGTGCTGCTGTTCCAGGATATTGCCGCCATTCCGCTGGTGGCGATGATCCCGCTGCTGGCGACCAGCGGCGGCACCACCACCTTCGCCACCTTTGCGCTCTCCGCCGGGAAAGTGGTGATGGCCCTGACGCTGGTGGTGTTGCTGGGCCGCTACGTGACCCGCCCGCTGCTGCACTTTGTGGCGAAATCGGGGATGCGTGAAGTGTTCAGCGCCGTGGCCCTGTTCCTGGTGTTCGGCTTCGGCGTGCTGCTGGAGATGGCCGGGCTGTCGATGGCGATGGGCGCGTTCCTCGCCGGGGTGCTGCTGGCCAGCTCCGAATACCGCCATGCGCTGGAAAGCGACATCCAGCCGTTCAAAGGGCTGCTGCTCGGGCTGTTCTTTATCGGCGTGGGGATGTCGATCGACTTCGGCACCCTGATTCACCACCCGCTGCTGATCCTCACCCTGCTGGGCGGCTTTATGCTGCTGAAAGGCGCGCTGCTGTGGCTGATCGCCCCGGTGCTGAATGTGCCGCGTGCGCAACGCGGGTTGTTTGCCATCCTGATCGGGCAGGGCAGTGAGTTCGCGTTCGTGGTGTTCAGCACCGCCCAGACCGCCGGGGTATTGCCCGCTGACTGGGCGAAGGCGCTGACGCTGGCCGTGGCGCTCTCTATGGCGGTGACGCCAGTGCTGCTGGTGCTGGCGAAACGCTTCCAGAAAGCGGCCCCCGCCAGCCAGCGCCCGGCGGACACCATCGACGAGCACGCCAGCGTGATCATCGCCGGGTTTGGCCGCTTCGGGCAGATCACCGGCCGTATGCTGCTCTCCAACGGCATCAACGCGGTGGTACTGGACCACGACCCCGATCACATTGAAACGCTGCGTAAGTTCGGCAATAAGGTGTTCTACGGCGACGCCACCCGGGTGGAGCTGCTGGAGTCCGCCGGGGCGGCGCAGGCGAAAGTGCTGATCAACACCATTGATGACGTGGACGCCAACCTGCAACTCACCGATCTGGCGCGCGAGCACTTCCCGCACCTGAAGATCATCGCCCGTGCGCGCGATGTGGACCACTACTACCAGCTGCGGTTGCGTGGCGTGGACGCGCCGGAGCGTGAGCTGTTTGAAGGCTCGCTGCGCACGGCGCGCCATGCGCTGGAAGCGATCGGGTTTGGTGCTTATGAGGCGCGGGAGAAAGCGGATATCTTCCGCCAGCACAACCTGAAGGTGCTGGAGGAGACACTGCCGAACTACGAGGACACCGAGTTCCGCATCGCCAGTATGCAGCGGGCGAAAGAGATGCTGACCGAAGCGATGGCGATGGACAACACCCGCCTGACGCAGGTGCAGCAGACCGGCTGGCAGGGCCGCACGGAAGACGCGGAGATCCCGGTCGAGGACGAAAAAGCGCGCCCGGCATAACCGGCGCGACAGTGAAAAAGGCGGCCTGCGGGCCGCCTTTTTATTGCCTGCAAACCGGGCCTATTCAAAGGTGCCTTTGGTGATGGCTTTCCCCTGATCCACCACCCGTTTCCCCTTCGCCCAGACCTGCTGCACCGCCAGCTCAGGCGTCAGCACCAGAAGATCGGCGTCATACCCCGGCCGCAGCGCGCCTTTGGCCGCCAGCCCCAGGAACGCCGCGACATTGCAGGTAAAGGGCTGCAACGCCTCCGCCAGCGGGAAATGGTGGCGCTGCACCAGGTGACGCAGCGCCTGCGGCAGGCTGTCAAAGCCCGCGACGCCGATGCCCGTGAGGTTGCCGTGCGCATCAAACACCGGCTGGCTGCCATTGCCGTCGGAGCTCACCGTCAGCCGGGCGAGCGGCACCTCTGCGGCCACCGCCCGCGCCACCGCCGTGGCCGCATCGATCGGCTGCTCAATGCCGCTGGTGAAGTCGAGGCAGCCGCCGTCATGCGCGAAGCCCAGCGCGGCGGCGAACAGCGGCTCACTGCGGTTAAGGTGGGTCGGCAGCAGTTTGGTGATCGGCACATCGCTGTCACGCAGTACCTCATACAGTGGGGCGAGCAGGCGCGGGCTGTTGCCCATATGGAACACGCTGATGCCCGCTTTGCCCCCCAGCATCCCGCCCACCCGCGCCTGGGCGGCCATCTCCGCCAGCCGTGCCGCCGACGGGGCGGATGAGCGGTGGTCGGCCACCGCGCACTTCACGCCGATCACCTTATCGATCAGCACCAGATCGCGGGCGATGCTGCCGGTCAGGGTCGGGGAAGGCAGTGCATACGAGCCGGTCAGCATATAGGCGGTGATCCCCTCATGCTCCAGCGCGCGGGTTTTGGCCAGCAAGGATTCCGGGTGGCGGGTGATGCCGTCGGTGCCGAGCAGCCCCAGCACCGTGGTGATGCCCGCCTCCACCAGCCGCGAGAAGGCCACTTCCGGCGTGCGGCTGTGCGGCCCGGCTTCACCGCCGCCGCCAATCAGGTGCACATGCTGGTCGATCAGGCCGGGGCAGAGCAGGTGGCCGTGCAGATCCACCACCTCACAGCCGGGCAGCCGCTCCCCTTCAATATGCGGCGCAATGGCAATGATTTTCCCGCCGCTGACCAGCAGATCCTGTTGCCCCAGCGCCGCCGGGGCATACACCTCCGCCCCGCGTAATAACACCAGCCCAGCCAAAGAAAGATCCATCTTCCGCTCCTATACCAAAGCCTGCATCACCCAGAGGGAGAGCAGGGCGTTAATCACACAGACCGCGATGATGTGCGGGTAGTACCGGGCTTCCACCGCGGCGGTGCCGAGGCAGCGCCCGACGTTCTGCACCGGGTTGCCCATCAGGTAGATGGCGGGCAGCAGCACCGTGGCGTCGTGCCCGTTCAGCGCCCCGGCGACCACCAGGCTGGCGCAGACCCCCACCGCGCCGCCCATGCTCATCAGGGCGGTCAGCAGCACCGCCGCCGCTTCGCCCGGCAGGCCCCAGAGCGCCATGACCGGGCGGCAGACGCTGCCGACCAGATCCAGCAGCCCGGTGACTTTCAGCGCCTGAATGATGACAAACGCCATCAGCACATTGGGCAGCAGGTTGGTGGTGGCGATGGTGAAGCCGCGCCGTGCACCGTCGATAAACAGCGCCATCACATTTTTACGTGCCTGTACGCTCATCTTAATGCTCCTCCGCCCGCCGGTGTTGCAGGCTGGAGATCCAGACGCGCAGCAGGTTCGCACCGACAAATTTGAACAGCAGAATCACCGCCAGCGGCGTGATCACCGGTACGGTAATCACCGTGAACAGCGCCGCGCCGGAGGAGAAGTAGTTGGTGATCAGGGCGCTGCCGCTGGTCTGGAAAGCGGCGAAAATTGCTTTCTCCTCCTCGGTGATCAGCCCCTCTTCGGCCAGCTCTTTGGTCATCCCCGCGGCGGCGTCGGTGTTTTGCAGGTTGGCGATCATCGCCAGGGAGCAGATGCCGGGAATGCCCATCAGCGGGCGCAGGACCGGCGTCATCAGCTGTTGCGCGGCACGCAGGCCGCCCAGCCCTTCGGTCACGGCGATGATGCCGAGCGACAGGATCACCGACGGCGCCAGCTCCAGCGCAAACAGGAACCCCTCTTTGGCCCCGGTGCCGCCGACGCCGCGAAAGGAGACCGCCGTCTCCCCCGCCGCGTTGATCTTGCCGAAGGTGCCGTTGAGCACCGTGAAATCAAACACCCGCCACCAACCGGTGCTGGTGGAAAACAGGCCGGAAAAGAAAATGATCGTCATAAAAAACGCCAGGTAGGCTGTCCATCCTACGGGCGCGCTGCGCTGCTCAGGTTCCATGAATACCCCTTTCGGTTGCGGTGAACTCACCGGTGCCATGCGGCGGAATTGCCGGAAACGCACCATAAAACAGCGGGCTGGGGAAAAATCCGGGGTGAGATCAACAAACAGGGCGTTTCAGCACACGACAGAAAAAAGTGAGGCGAAGGGCACTCTTTAGCGCAGGGATTGTTAAGCAGGTTTGAATGATCGGGGAAAGCGGGGTTTCCGCGGCACTAAGAAAATGTAACCGGCGGGCAAGAAAAAGGCGGGCCGAGCCCGCCTGTCACTCCGGACGCAATCAGCTCAGGGCCACCTTGATGCCGAGCGCGATCAGCACGCCGCCCAGCAGACGGTCGATGATCTTCTGCGCTTTCGCCAGGCCGCGGCGCACCGGCTCGCTCTGGATCAGCACCACCAGCAGCGGCCACCACACGGCGGAGAGGCCGAGGATAATTCCGGCGTACCAGAGCTTTTCGCCCACGCTGGAGTTGACCTGCAACACCTGGGTAAACACCGCCAGGAAAAACAGCGTCGCCTTGGGGTTCAGCAGGTTACAGAGGTAGCCCTGCACAAAGGCGGTTTTCAGGCTCACCGGCTGCACGCTGAACTGGCTGAGGTTCATCTTGCTGTTGCCTTTGGCGCGCAGCGCCTGGATACCGACCCAGATCAGGTAGGCGGCACCGGCATATTTCAGCACGTTAAACAGCCACGGCGTGGTGGTGATCACCACCGCCAGCCCGGCCACACAGTAGGTCATATGGGTCGCCACGCCGCAGGTCACGCCCAGGGCGGTGATCATGGCGGCAGAGCGGGGGTATCGGGCGGCGTTTTTAATCACCAGGAAGAAATCGGGGCCAGGGGAGAGCATACCCAGGGCCGCGATGGTCGCGACAAACAGAGAGGTTTCTAACATTATTCACAAAGCCGGGAACGGAAAACGGGAATGATAGCCTCCCCGGTAAAATTTCGCATCACGCTTATTGGTTATTCGCCGCGGCTGTGTTAACAATCCCCTTTATTTTGTAGGGAATAAGAGGGGTTTATGCACGCGCTTTCCTCACCGCCGCCTCCGGCGGCCCACCCGCAGCAGCGGGAGATTACCCGGCTCTGCATCCAGTGCGCGCTGATGCTGCTCCAGCACGGCGCGGAAAGTATGCTGGTGGAGCAGCTGGCGGCGCGCCTCGGCATCGCGCTCGGCGTGGACGCCGTCGAGAGCGCCATCTCCGCCAACGCGATTGTGCTCACCACCCTGAGCGGCGGCCACTGCCTGACCACCACCCGGCGCAACAGCGATCGCGGCATCAATATGCATGTGGTCACCGAGGTGCAGCACACGGTGATCCTGGCGGAGCATAAGCTGTTGCAGTGTGATGACGTGGCGAAACGGCTGGCGAACATCCGCCCGCTGCGTTACCCGCGCGGGCTGGTGGTGCTGATGGTCGCCTGCGCCTGCGCCTGTTTCTGCCGGCTGAATAACGGCGGCTGGGGCGGGGCGGGGGTGAGCTTTGTGGCGGGCGGGGTGGCGATGGCGGTGCGCCAGTGGCTCACCGCGCGGCAGATGAACCCGCTGATCAACTTCTGCCTGACCGCCTTCGTCGCCACGGCGCTCTCCGGCCTGCTGTTGCGGCTGCCGCTGCTGCATGCGGCCTCCGGCGTGGCGATGGCCGCCAGCGTGCTGCTGCTGGTGCCGGGTTTCCCGCTGATTAACGCGGTGGCGGACATGTTCAAGGGGCACGTCAATACCGGGCTGGCGCGCTGGGCGATGGCGAGCCTGCTGACGCTGGCGACCTGCATCGGCATGGTGATGGCGATGGCGCTGTTTGATCTGCCGGGGTGGGCATGAACCTGTTGCTGTTGCTCGAGGATATGGTGCTGTCGGCGATCCCGGCGCTGGGGTTCGCGATGGTGTTCAACGTGCCGCGCCGGGCGCTGCCCTACTGCGCGGCGCTGGGGGCCATCGGCCACGGTGCGCGGCTGCTGATGATGCAGGCCGGGCTGAGCATTGAGGGGGCGTCACTGCCGGCGGCGGTGCTGATCGGCGTGATCGGCATCCATTGGTCGCGCTGGTTGCTGGCGCACCCGAAAGTGTTTACCGTGGCGGCGGTGATTCCGATGTTCCCCGGCATCTCTGCCTATACGGCGATGATCTCGGTAGTGGAACTGGCCCGGCTGGGCTACAGCGAGGCGCTGATGGCGCGCATGGTGACCCACTTCCTGCGCGCCGGGTTTATCGTCGGCGCGCTGTCGATCGGCCTGTCGCTGCCGGGGTTGTGGCTCTACCGTTCGCGGCCCGGCGTCTGAGCGCGCCGGGCCGGAAAGACGATCTTATTCTGGTTTCTGTAGCTTTAAACACCATGAAACACGCGAATAAGTCACTATTTGTGGCGAAATAAACGGTAAAATGACGGCTTCGCTAAGAGCTGTCTTATAAATTCTTACGGAGAGAGGAAGCCTATCGACGGCTTTCCTCCCTTTCCGTATAGTGGCAGCACTTTTCGGTGACGCATTTTTTCCGACGACAACACTTTCCGACACACAAGGTTTAACAATGATTATCAGCCTGATCGCTGCACTGGCGGTGGATCGCGTTATTGGTATGGAAAACGCCATGCCATGGCATTTACCGGCTGACTTGGCGTGGTTTAAACGTAACACGCTCAACAAACCGGTAATTATGGGACGCAAGACGTTTGAGTCTATTGGACGACCGTTACCGGGCCGCCACAATATCGTTATCAGCAGCCATCCGGGTGACCACGATGGCGTCACCTGGGCGACCTCCGTCGCGGAGGCGATTGCCGCCGCCGGTGATGCCGCCGAGGTGATGGTGATCGGCGGCGGGCGGGTTTACACCCAGTTCCTGCCGCGCGCAGACCGCCTCTACCTGACGCATATTGATGCCGAAGTGGAAGGTGACACCCATTTCCCGGACTACGAACCGGATGAGTGGGAGAGCACCTTCAGCGAGTTCCACGACGCAGACGATAACAACTCCCACAGCTACTGCTTCGAAATTCTCGACCGCCGTTAAGGCACCCGAGCGCCCGGCGCGTGAGTTTCACGCGCCTGTTTCCCCGCATTGCCCGCTGTAACAATTCTTGTTTTTTGTAACAATCTTGTCACTTTCCCTGTTTACACTGGCCCGCATCGTTGGCAGCCGGCAGCTTTGCTGCGCTTATTAAGCATAGGGAATTCCGCATGAGTGACAATACTGAACTGAACGCCGATCGTCTGGTCAACCCGACCCGCCGCAAATTGCTGCTGGGCAGCGCCGGGGCCGTGGGGCTGGCCGGTTTCCTGGGCGGCATCGGCGTGTTGCCGGGCAAAAGCTGGGCCGCAGGCACCGCCGCGGGCGTGACCGGCAGCCCGCTGCTGGGCTTTAAGGGCATCGCCGCCTCCACCGAAGACAAGGTGGTACTGGCCGAAGGCTACCGTGCGGATGTGCTGATCTCCTGGGGTGACCCGCTGCACCCGGATGCCCCGGCCTTCGACCCGAACGGCGGCAACAGCGCGGCCGATCAGGAGAAGCAGTTTGGCGACAACAACGACGGCATGAGCTTCTTCCCGCTGGATGAGAACCGCGGCGTGATGGCGATCAACAATGAATATGTCAACGAACAGTACCTGTTCGCCCACGGCGGCAGCAAAGCCACCAGCCTGGAGGATGTGCGCAAGTCCCAGGCGGCGCACGGCGTCTCGGTGGTGGAAGTGCGCCGCGTCGGCAACTCCCCGCGTTGGGAAAAAGTGATCGACTCCCGCTACAACCGCCGCATCACCGCCGCCACGCCGATGACCTTCAGCGGCCCGGCCGCCGGCAATGCGCTGCTGAAAACCGAGGCTGACCCTAGCGGCACCAAGGTACTCGGCACCTTCGGCAACTGCGCCAACGGCAAAACCCCGTGGGGCACCTACCTCACCTGTGAAGAGAACTTCGACACCTATTTCGGCACCAAACAGGCCGGTTTTGTCACCACCGCCGACCAGAAACGCTACACCCTGAAGCCGGACGAGCCGGAGCGCAACTGGCCCGATTTTGACCCGCGCTTTGACGTGGCAAAAAACCCGAACGAATTTAACCGCTTCGGCTGGATCGTTGAGATCGACCCGATGGACCCGTCCTCCACGCCGATCAAGCGCACCGCCCTCGGCCGCTTCAAGCATGAGAACGCCGCCGTAACCGTGGCGAAAGATGGCCGCCTGGTGGTTTACATGGGCGACGACGAGCGCGGCGAATTCATCTACAAATATGTCTCCGACGGCAACGTGGATACCGCCAACCCGGCGAATAACCGCAGCCTGCTGGATGAGGGCACCCTCTATGTGGCGCAGTTCAATGCGGATGCCAACGGCACCCCGCTGAAAGGCACCGGCAAATGGCTGGCGCTGCGCTTCGGGGAGAACGGCCTGACGCCGGAGAACGGCTTCCAGGACGCGGCACAGGTGCTGATCTTCGCCCGCAAAGCGGCGGCGAAAGCCGGTGCGACCCGCATGGACCGCCCGGAATGGATCGCGGTGAACCCGCATGACGGACGCGCTTACTGTACCCTGACCAACAACAGCAAGCGTGGCGGCGAGGGAATGCCCCTGAACGCGGCGAACCCGCGCCCGGATAATATCTACGGCCAGATCATCCGCTGGGATGAGGGCGGCGACGCCACCGCCACCGACTTCCGCTGGGACATGTACGCGCTGTGCGGCAACCCGATCGCCCACCCGCAGGGGGTGAACCGCGGCACACCGAACATCACGGCGGAAAACACCTTCAACAGCCCGGACGGGCTGGGTTTTGACCGCGACGGCCGCTTGTGGATCCTGACCGACGGCAAATACACCAACAAGGATGACTACCAGGGGCAGGGCAATAACCAGATGCTGGTGGGTGACCCGAAAAGCGGTGAGATCCGCCGCTTCCTGGTGGGGCCGAAATCGTGCGAGCTGACCGGCGTCGCCTTCACCCCGGACTACCGCACGCTGTTTGTGAACATCCAGCACCCGGGCGAGGAGGGGGATTCGCACTTCCCCAATAACAGCCCGCGGCCGCGCTCCTCGGTGCTGATGATCACCCGTGAGGATGGCGGCATCATCGGCGCGTAACCTGCGCCGGCCGCAGCCATAAAAAAAGCCGCCGGGCAGAAACCCGGCGGCTTTTATCTTTTAACAGGAAACCATGTTCTTTTACCGAAAACCCTCAGGAGGCTTTCGGCGTGGCGGCGTGCTCACCGCGCGGCAGGGCGTGCTGGGTGAAATAGGTTTTATCTTCCCAGCGCAGCAGCGTCAGGTTGCCGCCCCAGCAGCAGCCGGTGTCGAGGGCGTAGATGCCCTCCGGCGTGCCGCGCCCTTCCAGCGAGGCCCAGTGGCCAAAGATGATCGCATAGCCCTGATCCGCCACCGGGCTGGGCAGCGCAAACCACGGCTTCAGCGGGGCAGGGGCGTGCTCCGGCGTATCTTTGCAGATCATGTCGAGCTGGCCGTTAGGGAAGCAGTAGCGCATCCGCGTCAGGGCGTTGGTGCCGAAACGCAGCCGCGCCAGGCCGGTCAGCTCCGGCAGCCAGTTGTTCGGCATGTCACCGTACATCGCATCCAGGAACAGCGGGTAGCTGTCACTGCTCAGCACCGCTTCCACTTCACGCGCGCAGAGTTGCGCCGTCTCCAGATCCCACTGCGGCGTGATGCCGGCGTGCGCCATCACGATGCGTTTCTCCTCATCCACCTGGAGCACCGGCTGGCGGCGTAACCAGTTGATCAGCTCGTCCGCGTCGGGTGCCTCCAGCAGCGGCGTGATGTGGTCTTTCGGCTTATTGCGGCTGATGCCGGCGAACACCGCCAGCAGGTGCAGGTCGTGGTTGCCCAGCACCATGCGCACCGCCGGGCCGAGGGAGCGCACATAACGCAGCACGTTCAGCGAGTCCGGCCCGCGGGCGACCAGGTCGCCGGTGAGCCAGAGGGTGTCATGGGCCGGGTCAAAGTCCACCTGCGCCAGCAGCGCGCGCAGCTCGTCGTAACAGCCGTGGATATCGCCTATCAGGTATGTCGACATAGATCAGTTAATCATGGTTGGAATGGCGAGACGGAACGCCGGAATGGCCACACGGAAGGTCTCGCCGTTCTGGTCGATCATCTCGTAGTGCCCTTGCATGGTGCCGAGCGGGGTCTCCAGGATGGCGCCGCTGGTGTACTGGAACTCATTGCCCGGTGCAATCAGCGGTTGCTCGCCGACTACCCCTTCGCCCTGAACTTCCATTTTGCCGCCATTGCTGTTGGTGATGAGCCAGTACCGGCGCAGAAGCTGCACCGGGTGACGCCCCAGGTTGCGGATCGTGATGGTATAGGAAAAGACATAGCGATCCTCTTCCGGGAAGGAGTGGGATTCAATGTAAACACTCTGTACCTGAACGCAAACGCGGGGCGACTCAATCATTACAGCGACTCCTGTGGTTCCTGCTGCAAAGGCGGGTTGGCGGAGAGCCAGTTCGCCAGCGCGCAATATTGCGCCACTGAGAGGTTCTCCGCGCGCTGGGTGGGGTCAACCCCCAGTTCCGTCAACTGCTCCGGCGTAAAGAGGTGGCCGAGGCTGTTACGGATCGTTTTACGGCGCTGGTTAAACGCCTGGGTGGTGATGCGGCTCAACATGCGCACATCGCCGACCGGGTGCGGCAACTCGCGGTGCGGCACCAGGCGCACCACGGCGGAGTCCACTTTCGGTGGCGGGGTAAAGGCCGTCGGCGGCACTTCCAGCACCGGGATAACGTTACAGAAGTATTGCGCCATCACCGTCAGGCGGCCATAGGCTTTGCTGTTCGGCCCGGCGACCAGGCGGTTCACCACCTCTTTCTGCAACATGAAGTGCATGTCGCGGATCGCCTGAGTATAGCTGAAAAGATGGAACATCAGCGGCGTGGAGATGTTGTACGGCAGGTTGCCGAACACGCGCAGCGGCTGGCCCGCCTCGGCGGCCATCTCCGCGAAGTCCACGGTCATGGCGTCCTGCTGGCGGATGGTCAGCTTGTCTTTCAGCGTCGGGTGCACTTCAAGGCGGGCCGCCAGGTCGCGGTCCAGCTCGATAACGGTCATCTTATCCATGCGTGCGCCGACCGGTTCGGTCAACGCGCCGAGGCCGGGGCCAATCTCCACCACGGCTTCGCCGGGCTGCGGGTGAATGGCCGACACAATGCTGTCGATGACGAACTGATCGTTTAAGAAGTTTTGTCCAAAACGTTTGCGGGCAAAGTGCCCTTGGTGGACTCGATTATTCATTACTGTTGGTTATCATTTTAATGGCAAGGTTTAAGGCCGTTTTGAAGCTGCCTGCATCGGCAGTGCCGCTGCCGGCCAGCTCTAAAGCGGTACCGTGGTCAACTGACGTCCGGATAAAGGGCAGGCCGAGGGTGATATTCACCGCGCGGCCGAACCCCTGATATTTTAGCACCGGCAGACCCTGATCGTGGTACATCGCCAGCACCGCATCCGCATGTTGCAGATATTTGGGCTGGAACAGGGTGTCCGCCGGCAGCGGGCCGGTCAGTTGGATCCCGCGCTCACGCAACGCGTCGAGGGCAGGGATGATGGTATCGATCTCTTCCCGCCCCATATGCCCGCCTTCGCCGGCATGGGGGTTCAGGCCGCACACATAGATATGCGGGCGGGCCAGACCAAATTGGGTGCGCAGGTCGTGGTCAAGAATGGTGATCACTTCATGCAGGCTCTGTGGGGTAATGGCGTCCGCCACCGCTTTCAGCGGCAGGTGGGTAGTCGCCAGCGCCACGCGCAGCTCTTCAGTCGCCAGCATCATCACCACACGTTTGCAGCCGCTGCGGTCAGCGAAGAACTCCGTATGGCCGCTGAAGGCGACGCCCGCGTCGTTGATGACCCCTTTATGCACCGGGCCGGTGATCAGCGCCGAAAACTCGCCGTTCAGGCAGCCGTCACAGGCGCGCGCCAGGGTCTCCACCACGTAGGCGCTGTTGGCGACGTTCAGCGTCCCGGCGACGGCCGGTTCCGCCAGCGCCACCGGCAGCACCGTGAGTTCACCGGCCTGCGGGGCGAAAGCCTGCCCCGGCTGGTAGGTGCGCAGGGTCAGCGGCAGCCCAAGCTGGGCGGCGCGCACAGACAACAGGGCCGGATCGGCACACACCACCAGCTCAACAGGCCAGGCCTGCTGCGCCAGGGCGATCACCAGATCCGGCCCAATCCCGGCGGGTTCGCCGGGCGTAATAACAATGGGTTTATGGCCCACGGGGTTACTGTTGTGCATTGCCATCCAGAATTTTCACGTAGGCACTGGCGCGCTGTTCCTGCATCCAGGTCTGTGCCTCTTCAGCAAATTTGCGGTTGAACAGCATCCGGTATGCCCGGTCTTTCTGGGCCGCGTCGGTTTTATCCACCTGGCGGGTATCCATCAGCTGGATCAGGTGCCAGCCAAAGGCGGAGTGAACCGGCTGGCTGAGTTCACCTTTCTGCAACTTCAGCAGCGCATCACGGAAGGCCGGATCGTACATGTCCGGTGAGGCCCAGCCGAGATCGCCGCCCTGCATGGCAGAGCCGGGATCCTGGGAGAGCTGTTTCGCCAGGGTGGCGAAGTCCGCTTTGCCGCTCTTGATCTGCTGTATCGCATCCTGCAGTTTGGCGCGCGCCTGGTCATCAGTCAGCACCACGGACGGCTTCAGCAGGATGTGGCGGGCGTGGACTTCCGTCACCGACACCGTCTGGTTGTTGCCGCGGATGTCGTTCACGCGCAGGATGTGGAAGCCGACGCCGGAGCGGATCGGGCCGACCACCTGGCCTTTTTGCGCCGTCTGCAGGCGTTCCGCAAACAGGGTCGGCAGCTCTTCCAGCTTGCCCCAGCCCATCTGGCCGCCTTTCAGCGCCTGCTGGTCAGCGGAGTAGGTGATCGCCAGTTTGCCGAAATCGGCGCCGCTGTTGGCTTCCGCCGCCAGCTTGTTCGCCAGCGCTTCCGCCTGGTCAACCTGATCCTGGGTCGGGTTTTCCGGCAGCGGGATCAGGATGTGGCTCAGGTTAAATTCCGCACCGCTGCCGTTCTGGGCGGCGATCTGCTTCGACAGCGACTCCACTTCCTGCGGCAGGATGGTGACGCGGCGGCGCACTTCGTTGTTACGCACTTCCGAAATCAGCATCTCTTTACGGATCTGCGCGCGGTAGGTGCCGTAGTTCAGGCCGTCATAGGCCAGGCGGCTGCGCAGCTGGTCCACGCTCATGCGGTTCTGGGCGGCAATGTTCGCGATCGCTTTGTCGACGTCCGCGTCGGTCAGGGTGATGCCCATTTTCTGCGCCATCTGCAACTGGATATTGTCCATGATCAGACGCTCCAGAATCTGGTGGCGCAGGGTGTTGTCATCCGGCAACTGCTGGCGGGCATCTTTTGCATTCATTTTCACTGACTGCATCAGGCCATCTACGTCACTCTCCAGCACAACGCCGTTGTCTACAACGGCGGCAACCCGGTCAACTTCCTGCGGTGCTGCGAACGCGGTATTGGCACAGATAGCCAAGCCGAGAATCAGCGTTCTCCAGTTCTTCATACCTTTTCCATTTTTGTCATCCGCATAGCGGGTTAAAGTTTACACATCTGCAGTTGCACTTAATCAGAATGCACGCTGATACGGCAGGATACCCTGCTTCAGCATCTCATCCGTCCCGAGCGAATGGTTACTGCTCAGGCCGCGCAACTCAATATTAAATGACACCCTGTTATCGTATTGGCTCGACTGGGTCGTGTTGTCCCAGTCGGTGATTTTGCGCTCATACCCGAGGTTGATGGCCCAGCAACAGGTGCTGTACTGCACCCCGATCAGCTGATCGGCCGGCTGTTTCGCCTCAATATCGTAGTAGTAAGCGGCCACCACGGCCCAGCGGTCGGCCAGAGGCCAGCTCGCTGTCATACCCACCTGAGAGATACCCTGCTGGTAACCGGGGTTCTGCACGCTCGGCAGCGTCGCCTGGATATATTCCGGGCTGGCGTAGCGGTAGTTCAGCTGCACCATGCGCTCGGCGTCTTTCCGGTACTCCAGCACCGCGTCACCCAGGGCCACCGCATCGAGACGGGTGTCATACTGCACACCCCCGCGCAGGCCCCAGTTGTTGTCGATTTTCCAGTAGGTATCCCCTGCCCACACCAGGCTGCCGGTATCGTCGCTTTCATCAAGCGAGGAGTTCGGGTCACCGGTGCGCGGCTGGGTGAAGTAGTAGATTTGACCCGCGGAAACGTTAAAACGTTCAACCAGTGCGTCATCATAAATACGCGAGGTCAAACCGGCGGCTACCTGGTTGGCGGAGGCGATACGATCCAGGCCGCTGTAACTGCGGTCACGGAACAGGCCGGTATAGTCCGATTGCAGCAGGGTGGAGTCGTAGGTGTAGATGTCACTCTGGTTGCGGTACGGGATGTAAAGGTACTGCGCACGCGGCTCGAGGGTCTGGGTGTAGCCTTCGGCCCAGGTCATGCTGCGGTCAAACACCATTTTGCCGTCGGTTTTGAACTCCGGCATGGTGCGGTTGACGTTGTCACGCAGCGCCAGGTTATTGTTGGTATTGAAACCGTCCGGCACATCCTGCTGGTAGTGCGTGGTCAGCAATTTGGCTTCGGTATCCAGGCTGCCCCAGCTGTTGGCCAGCGGCAGGCTGATGGTCGGCTCCAGGTGCAGACGGGTCGCTTCCGGGTTGTCCGGGTTGACGCTGGTGAACTTGACGGCCTGGCCATAGATATTGAAGTCAAACGGGCCGACATCATTCTGGTAATAGGTGATGTCGAGCTGCGGCTGCGCCCGGTAGGCGTTGGCATTCCCGGCGTCGGCAAAGACCTGGAACTGTTTCGACGCCAGTTTCACATCCCAGTGGGTGTCCGCATAGCCGACGCTGAATTTCTGCGTCGCGTAGCCGTCGGTGGTGGAGCCGTAGGTGGAGTCGAGGTCGGTGAAGTATTTGGAGTCACTGACTTTCAGGTAGTCGACGTTGAAACGCCAGACCTGGTCCATCACCCCGTCATGTCGCCAGTAGAAGAGCCAACGGGTGTTGTCGTCATCTTCCGGGTAATCTTTTTCGTACTCGCGGTCACTCGGCAGCCAGTCGAACTCGATCAGGCCCGCGCCCGGTGTGGTCAGGTAGCGGAATTCGTTCTGGAACTGCATCCCCCGCTTGCTGATGTAGTGCGGCGTCAGCGTGGCGTCAAAGTTCGGCGCGATGTTCCAGTAATACGGCAACATAAACTCGAAGCCGTTATTGCTGCCGAACTTGGCATTCGGGATCAGGAAACCGGAGCGGCGGCGGTCACCCACCGGCAGTTGCAGATAAGGGCTGTAGAACACCGGCACCGGGCCGATTTTAAAGCGCGCATTCCAGATCTCCGCCACTTCTTCCTGGCGGTCGTGGATCACCTCAGACCCGACCACGCTCCAGCTGTTGTCACCGGGCAGGCAGGAGGTAAAGGTGCCGTTGTCGAGGATGGTGTAGCGGTTGCTGTCACGCATCTTCATTTTGTCGGCGTCACCGCGGCCCTGGCGGCCTACCATCTGGTAGTTGCCCTGGTCCATGTCGGTGTCTTTGGTGTTCAGGTTGGAGAAGGCGCGCGGGCCTTTCAGCTTGATCTGGTTGTCGTCGTAATGGACGTTGCCGGTCGCGGTCACGGTGCGCGTCGGCTCCGCCTGGTTCGCCACCTGCGTCTGATTCAGCTCGACCTGGTCCGCCGTCAGCGTACTGTTACCCTGCTGGATATTGACGTTCCCGGAGAAGACAGCGTTATCCGGGTAGTTGGCCTCGCTCTTGTCGGCCTGGATATGCACCGGCAGCGTGTTGGGGTCGCCTTTGACCAGCGGCTTATTATAGGTGGGGACGCCGATCATGCATTGTTCAGCGAGGTCGGCCAGCGCACCCTGGCTGTAGAGTGCCGAGCCAATCATGGTGGCCAGCAGTGTTGGGAGACATTTTTTCATACGCGGTATTCGGTGTTCCGTCATCAGAGGCGTCATGTCGGCAAACGGTCAGAGACTATATCACTCATCAGCGTTGCGCTAGTGTTAAATCCAGCCATAGGTCGGTCGTCGTTAGGCATCCGGATAAATGCCGGGTATGATAAAGCAAATCTTACGCAACGGCATGTGAATTGAGGAGTATATGCAGTATTGGGGAAAGCTGCTCGGCGTTGTACTGGGCTTGATGTCCGGTGCAGGCTTTTGGGGCGTAGTATTAGGATTGCTGATCGGCCATATGGTTGACAGGGCGCGGGCCACCCGCAGCCGCGGCTATTTTGCCGACCAGCAGACAAGGCAAACCGTCTTTTTCCGCACCACCTTCCAGGTCATGGGGCACCTGTCCAAATCCAAGGGGCGGGTGACGGAAACGGATATCCAGACCGCCAACCTGTTTATGCAACGCCTGAACCTGCATGGCGAACAGCGCACCATGGCCCAGCAGGCGTTCCGTGAGGGGAAAGAGAGCAACTTCCCGTTGCGTGAGCGGCTGCGCGAATTGCGCAGCGTCTGCTTCGGCCGTTTCGACCTGATCCGCATGTTCCTGGAGATCCAGTTGCAGGTGGCGTTCAGTGACGGCGTGCTGCACCCGAATGAGCGCCAGGTACTGTATGTGATTGCTGAAGAGCTGGGCATTTCGCGTGTCCAGTTTGACCAGTTCCTCCGCATGATGGAGGGCGGGCAGCAGTTCGGCGGCGGCCAGCAGCAGGGCGGGTACTCCCACGGCGGGTTCCGGCAGCCGCAGGGGCCGACGCTGGCGGACGCCTGCAAAGTGCTGGGCGTAAAGGAAGAGGATGACGCCACCACCATCAAGCGCGCCTACCGCAAGCTGATGAGTGAGCACCACCCGGACAAGCTGGTGGCCAAAGGGCTGCCGCCGGAGATGATGGAGATGGCGAAGCAGAAAGCGCAGTCGATCCAGGCCGCCTATGACCTGATCAAACGCGAGAAAGGGTTCCGCTGAGCCGGTTGCCGTGCAAGTACGAAGCCGCCCCCCGGGGCGGCTTTTTTGTGCCCTCAGCGCCCGCGCAGCTTACGTACTACCTCAAACTCATCGAAAAACACCGGCGTGCCGCGCTGCATCGACAGGTTACCGGCGACGCCGGTCAGGATCGAGAGCGTCCCGGCGCGGTGGTCGGCGGCGCGCCGGAGCGGGTCAGCGGGCGGGGTGCCGAACAGGTCAGCCAGCATCGCCTGGTCGCCGCCGCCGTGCCCGCCCTCACCGGCGGTGAACGCCGCCTCCCACGGTGCGCCGAACATCGGGAACACGGTGATGCGGCAGGCGTCGAGGTTGCCTTCTTCCTCACGCAGGCCGCCGCCGTTGACGTAGGAGTTCTCCTCGACTTTCATCTCCAGCCGCCCCTTGCTGCCGTTAAACACCACGTTCAGCCCCTCCCACGGCAGGTAGGCGTTAAGGGAGTAGGTGAGCTGCGTGCGGTTGCGGTATTTCACCATCACCGACAGCGTATCCTCAATGTTGATGCCGTCACCGAAGACGCTCTGGTCGCGGTAGTAGCTGTCTTCGTGCTCCGCCTCTAAATAGAGGGCGCGCAGTTGCGGGTTCTCCTCCATAGGCAGGGCGAACGGGTCACCCACCGCCTGCGGCGCGCCGTGGGTGCGGCTGTAGAAACGGGTTTCGCCGCGCTTCTCCGCATTTTCACGGCCGTAAAAGCGCAGGTCGCCCAGGGCGAACACCTGCTCCGGCGAGCTGTCGAGCCAGAAGTTCATCAGGTCGAAATGGTGGGTGGATTTGTGCACCAGCAGCCCGCCGCTGTTGCGCTTTTCACGGTGCCAGCGGCGGAAGTAGTCCGCGCCGTGCTCGGTGTTCAGCAGCCACTCAAAATGCACCGAGAAGACCTCGCCAATGGTGTTGTTCATCAGCAGTTCGCGCACTTTGCTGTGGTGCGGGGCGTAGCGGTAGTTGAACGCCACGCGCACCCGGCGGCCGGTCTGTTCGATCGCTTCTGCGATGCGCAGCGCGCGGGCGGCGTCGATGGTCATCGGCTTTTCGGTGATCACATCGCACCCGGCGTGCAGCGCCCGCACAATGTAGTCGTCATGAGTGCGGTCGATGCTGGTGACAATCACGGTGTCCGGCCGGGTCTCGGCGATCATCGCCTCAAACTGCCCGGCGTGCCAGGTGGAAACTGGCGCGGCCCCCGCCTTTTCCAGCAGGCGGTTGGCGTAGTTCATCCTCGTCTGGTTGGTGTCGCAGAACGCCACCCACTGCGCGCTCTCCCGGTAGGTGCCGGCAATCGCCTCAATGTACAGCCCGGCGCGGCCGCCGGTGCCGACCAGTGCATATTTTTTCATCATGCTGTCTCCTGACGCTTACGCCCAACCGGGCGCAGAAAAAGGGGGGCGCACGCTGCCACGGGTCGCCTGTTTTTTGCGGATTGCCGGTGCGCTGACAAACGGCAAGAAAAGCAACCACCTGCCAATGGATAACAGGCGGCCGCGCTTAACGCTAAGCGATGCGGCGGGGAAAAAAGGTGAGGCAGGTCACAACCGGGGAGCCTGCCCCGCAGGGCAGGGGGAGAATCAGAAATCCGCCGGGGCGCGGAAGGTCATCGAGGTGTGGTAGTGCGGGTGGGCCAGCGTCAGGGTTTCGGCGTGCAGTTGCAGGCGGTTCGCCATCGCTTTTGCTTCCGGCGGCGCATAGAAATTATCGCCGAGGATCGGGTGGCCGAGCGCCAGCATATGCACCCGCAACTGGTGCGAGCGGCCGGTGATCGGGGTCAGCCGCACGCGGCTGGTGCCGTCCTCATCCCGTGACAACACCTGATAGAGGGTCTGCGCGGTTTTGCCGGTCTCAAAACAGACTTTCTGCTTCGGCCGGTTCGGCCAGTCGCAGATCAGCGGCAGGTCGATCAGCCCCTCATCGTCGGCCACATGCCCCCAGACGCGCGCCAGATAGCTCTTTTTCGGCTCGCGTTCACGGAATTGCCGCTTCAGCTCGCGCTCGGCCGCTTTGGTCAGCGCCACCGCCAGCACGCCGCTGGTGGACATATCCAGCCGGTGGGCGGACTCCGCCAGCGGGAAATCACGCTGGACGCGGGTGATCACGCTGTCCTGGTGCTCTTCCGCGCGGCCGGGCACCGACAGCAGGCCGCTCGGCTTGTTCACCACCATGATGTGGTAATCCTGGTAGAGGATCTGAAGCCACGGCTCCAGCGGCGGGTTATAGCCTTCCAGCGGGGGTGTCTGTGATGCGATGTGGTCGCTCATGGTGTTGGATCACTGTAGAGAGGAAAACAGCCGGGCGCGGCGCGCCCGGCCCGGGGTTACTGGTGGCTCACCACCACCAGACGGATGGCATCCAGGCGCCAGGTGGCGTCGTTGAGGTTCGCCAGTACCTGCTTGCGGTTGAACGCCAGTGCCTCGATTTCATCGTCACGGATGTTCGGGTTCACCGCACGCAGCGCTTCCAGGCGCGCCAGCTCGCTGCTGGTCTGCTCGTCCGCTTCGATCTTCGCCGCCTCGATCAGCGCACGCGCCTCGTCGGCCACCAGCGCTTCCGCATGTTGCAGCATGGCGTGGACATCCTGCTGCACGGCATTCACCAGCTTACTGGAGGTGTGGCGGTTCACCGCATTGAGCTGGCGGTTAAAGCTCTCAAACTCCACCTGCTTGGCGAGGTTGGTACCTTTGCGGTCCATCAGCATACGGATCGGCGTCGGCGGCAGGAAGCGGGTCAGTTGCAGGTGCTTCGGTGCCTGCGCCTCCACCACATAGACCAGCTCAGTGAGCAGGGTGCCCACCGGCAATGCCTTGTTCTTCAGCAGCGACACGGCACAGCTGCCGGTGTCACCGGAGAGGATTAGGTCCAGCCCGTTGCGGATCAGCGGGTGCTCCCAGGTGATGAACTGCGTGTCCTCGCGGGACAGCGCCTGCTCACGGTCGAAGGTCACGGTGCAGCCATCCTGCGGCAGGCCCGGGAAGTCCGGCACCAGCATATGGTCAGACGGCGTCAGCACAATCAGGTTGTCACTGCGGTCATCCTGGTTGATGCCGACAATGTCGAACAGGTTGAGCGCAAAGTTCACCAGATTGACGTCGTTGTCGCCTTCGGCGATCGCCTCAGCCAGCGCCTGCGCCGCCTCGCCGCCGTTGGAGTGCTGCTCCAGCAGGCGGTCGCGCCCCTGTTCAAGCTGACGGCGCAGCGCGTCATGCTCGGTGCGGCACTGGTGTACGAACTCCGGCAGCCCCTCCTGGTCAGACGGCGTGGCGAGGAAGCCGATCAGCTGCTCATAGTGCTTGTCGTAGATGGTGCGGCCGGTCGGGCAGGTGTGCTCGAAGGCGTCCAGCCCGTCGTGATACCAGCGGATCAGCACCGCCTGCGCCGTCTGCTCCAGGTACGGCACCATGATCTGGATGTCGCGCTGCTGGCCGATACGGTCGAGGCGGCCGATGCGCTGCTCGAGCAGATCCGGGTTGAACGGCAGGTCGAACATCACCAGGTGGCTGGCGAACTGGAAGTTACGCCCTTCAGAGCCGATCTCCGAGCAGAGCAGCACCTGCGCGCCCTCTTCGGCGGAGGCGAAATAGGCCGCCGCGCGGTCACGCTCGATGATCGACAGCCCTTCGTGGAACACCCCGGCGCGGATGCCTTCGCGCTCACGCAGCACCTGCTCGAGTTGCAGCGCGGTCTCCGCTTTGGCGCAGATCACCAGCACTTTTTCGTCGCGGTTGCTGGTCAAAAAGCCCATCAGCCACTCGACGCGCGGGTCGAAGTTCCACCAGGTGCCGTTCTCGCCTTCGAACTCCTGATAGATGCGCTCCGGGTAGAGCATGTCGCGCGCACGGTCTTCGGTGCTCTTTTTCGCGCCCATGATGCCGGAGACTTTGATCGCCGTCTGGTACTGCGCAGGCAGCGGCAGGCGAATCTCATGCAGCACCCGGTGCGGGAAGCCCTTCACGCCGTGACGGGTGTTACGGAACAGCACGCGGCTGGTGCCGTGGCGGTCCATCAGCAGGGCGATCAGCTCGCGCCGCGCCGCTTCACCCTCGTCACCCCCGCCGTTGGCGGCGGCCAGCAGCGGCTCGATGTCCTGTTCGGCGACCATGTCGCCCAGCAGGTTCTGCTCCTCATTGGAGAGGCGGTCACCGCTCAGCAGCAGGGTCACGGCGTCCGCCACCGGGCGGTACTGCGCCTGCTCGGCCACAAATTCGTGGTAGTCGTGGAAGCGGTTTGGGTCGAGCAGGCGCAGGCGCGCAAAGTGGCTCTGCGGGCCGAGCTGCTCCGGCGTGGCGGTCAGCAGCAGCACCCCGGCGGTGTGTTCCGCCAGCTGCTCAATCACCAGGTATTCGCGGCTTGGGGCCTCTTCGCTCCAGGCGAGGTGGTGCGCTTCATCCACCACCAGCAGGTCCCAGGCGGCATCGGCCATCTGCTCCAGGCGGCTTTTGTTGCGGCGCACGAAATCCAGCGAGCAGATAACCAGCTGCTCACTCTCAAACGGGTTGGTGGCGTCATGCAGCGACTCGGCATAACGCTCATCATCAAACAGGGAGAAACGCAGGTTGAAACGGCGCAGCATCTCCACCAGCCACTGGTGCTGGAGGGTTTCCGGCACCACGATCAGCACGCGCTCGGCACGGCCGGAGAGCAGCTGCTGGTGGATGATCATCCCGGCTTCGATGGTCTTGCCGAGGCCGACCTCATCCGCCAGCAGCACGCGCGGCGCATGGCGCTGGCCCACTTCATGGGCGATGTGCAACTGATGCGGGATCAGGCTGGCGCGCATGCCGCGCAGGCCGCTCCAGCGCAGGCGGAACTGCTCACGCTGGTATTTGCGCGCACGCAGGCGCAGCGCAAAGCGGTCCATACGGTCGATCTGCCCGGCGAACAGCCTGTCCTGCGGCTTGCTGAAGGTGAGTTTGCTGTCCAGCAGCACCTCACGCAGGGCTACCGCCGGCTCGTCAGTATCCAGACGGGTGCCGATGTAGGTCAGCAGGCCGTTCTCCTCTTTAACCTCGTCAACTTTCAACTGCCAGCCTTCGTGGCTGTTGATGGTGTCACCCGGGTTGAACATCACGCGGGTGATCGGTGAGTCGTTTCTGGCATAGAGGCGGTTCTCACCTGTCGCGGGGAAAAGCAGTGTCACCATACGCGTGTCGAGCGCGACTACAGTGCCTAATCCTAATTCGCTTTCCGTGTCGCTTATCCAGCGTTGACCAAGTTTAAAGGGCATAGTTACTCTCTGTGTTGATGTATCGGGCCGTGCGTTTTTTACTGCGTTGTGTGCGTCATCCGGGCAATAGCCACGCGGCGGTGCCGGGGCGCGGAGTCTCTGGGAGAGGTGCAAAAATGGAAAGGGCGCTATGGTAATGGAAGGTCGCGGTTTCGTCACCTGCCAAACGCCGTTATTTATCGGAAAGCGGCTGCATCAGAACAATCCCATTTGCCCGGTAACCAGTGTAGCAAAATCGTCCTGAAGGAAAGGCAAAATGCCGTCCGCCACCGGTTCGAGCTGCCGCTCAATATAGTGCTCGTAGTCAACCGGCGCGTGGCGCGCCTCCAGCGGCTCCGGCCCGGCGGTGGTCATCACGTAGCTGATCCAGCCCCCTTTCTGGTACTGCAACGGCCGCCCCTGGGCGCGGTTGGCGTCGTCCGCCAGCTTTGCGGCGCGCGCATGGGGCGGCACGTTGCGCTGGTACTCCGCCAGCGGGCGGCGGATCCGTTTACGGTAGACCAGCCGGTCATCAAACTCCCCGGCGCGGGTACGCGCCACGTAGTCACGCACATAGTCCTGATAGGGCTGCCGGTGGAAGATGCGCTGGTAAAGTTCCTGCTGGAAAACCTGCGCCAGCGCCGTCCAGTCGGTGCGCACCGTCTCCAGCCCTTTATAAATCATCGTCTCTTCGCCGTTGCGGCGCACCAGCCCGGCGTAGCGTTTTTTGCTGCCTTGCTCCACCCCGGCACCGCGGATGGCGGGCATCAGAAAGCGGCAGAAGTGGGTCTCAAACTCCAGCTCCAGGGCGCTCTCCAGCCCCATCTCCCCGCGCAGGTGCTGCTGCCAGAACTGGTTCACCTTCGCCACCAGCGCCCGGCCGATCTGCTGCGCGGCGGCCTCGTCGTGCGGCTGCTTCAGCCAGACAAAAGTGGAGTCGGTGTCGCCGTAGATCACCTGATACCCCTCCGCCTCAATCAGCGCGCGCGTCTGGTGCATGATTGCATGGCCGCGCAGGGTAATGGAGGAGGCGAGGCGCGGGTCGTAAAAGCGGCAGGCGCTGGTGCCGAGCACGCCGTACAGCGCATTCATGATGATCTTCAGCGCCTGGGAGAGCGGGGCGTTCTGCTGCTGTTTGGCCGCCTCGCGCCCCTGCCAGATCTGCCGCACAATCTCCGGCAGGCAGTGGGTGGTACGGGAGAAGCGCGCGCCGCGGAACCCCTCAACAGAAGCCTGCTCATCGGGCTGGTGCAGCCCGGCCACCAGCCCCACCGGGTCGATCAGAAAGGTGCGGATTATCGACGGGTAAAGGCTTTTGTAATCCAGCACCAGCACCGAGTCATAGAGGCCGGGGCGCGAGTCCATCACAAAGCCGCCGGGGCTGGCCTGCTCCTCCACGTCGCCCCGGTTAGGCGCAACAAAGCCGGCGCGGTGCATGCGCGGGAAATAGAGGTGGCTGAACGCGGCCACCGAGCCACCGTTGCGGTCAGCCTCCAGCCCGGTGACGCTGGCGCGCTCCAGCAGGAACGCCGTCAGATCGGTTTTGGCGAAGATACGCGTCACCAGCTCACAATCTTTCAGGTTGTAGCGCGCCAGCGCCGGTTTGTCCTCACGGAAACGCTGCTCAATCTCCGCCAGCCGCTGGTAGGGGTTATCGATCGCTTTGCCTTCGCCCAGCAACTGCCGCGAGACCGACTCCAGGCTGAAAGAGGGAAAGTTCCAGAAGGCGGACTTCAGCGCCTCGATGCCGTCCACAATCAGCCGCCCGGCCGCCGAGGCGAAAAAGTGCCCCTGGCTGAAGTTGTGCTCGCGCCAGGTCAGCGGCGCGCCGCCGCGCCCCAGCCGCAGCGGGATGCCGTAGCGGTCGGCATGTTTCTGTAACACCCGCAGGTCAAACTGGATCACGTTCCAGCCGATGATCACATCGGGGTCGTGGTCGGCCAGCCACTGGTTGAGCTTTTCCAGCAGCAGCGGGCGTGAGGCGACATACTCCAGCGTGAAATCCTCACGCTGCGGCGTGCCGTTCTCCGGCCCCAGCATGTAGACCTGCCGCTGGCCGCAGCCCTCAATGCCGATGCAGTAAAGCTCGCCGCTGCCGCTGGTTTCGATGTCAATGGACGCCAGTTTCAGCGGCGGGCGATAACCGTCGGCCGGTTTCATCCGGGTGTTGACCAGCGTGTTGTCCGCGCCCGGCTCGCCGCTGAACCAGACCGGCGCGGTGATGTAGCGCTCCATCAGGAAGCGTTCCGGCGGGCGGATGTCCGCCTCATACAGCGTGACGCCCTGATCCTTAAGCGCCCGCTCCAGCCGGGAGAGCTGGCGCTGCTGGCGGCAGTAGAGCGCCAGTTGCGGCCGGTGGCGGAAATCGCACAGCGCCACCTCACGCAGTTCTGCGCCGCTTTCGCCATGCAGCAGCGGTTCGGCCTGCGCGCGCTGCGCCGCAGGCAGAAACGCCACCGCCTGTTGCGGCGGCAGGCAGACTTTCTGCGGCCCGCTGTCGGTGGCGAGCCAGAAGGTGATCTCAATGCCGCTGGGCGTGTCGCGCCAGTGGCGGGTCAGGATAAAACCCTGGCGGGCTGGGGTCATGGTGCGCTCTTTTCAGGGCGGGGGCGGATGGGCGTAGTATGGTTTTTTATACAGGTGATGTCCAACCCCGGCGACATTTCGAAAAGTTACATACAATTCACATACAATTCATTGATTGACTGCATGAATACCGGCGATGACAATTCAGCGCCAAAATGATGAATTTATGCCACAACCTTGTTGGAATTTATGGAATCTTACCTTGAACATCTGATTACCCAGTCCGTGGCCTTTTCACTGATGGCCGTGGGGCTGGTGGCGTTCCTGGAGTCGCTGGCGCTGGTCGGGCTGCTGCTGCCCGGTACCGTGATGATGGCGTCACTCGGCGCGCTGATCGGCAGCGGCCGGGTTAATTTCTACGAAGCCTGGGCCGTCGGGATTATCGGGTGTTTTGCCGGTGACTGGATCTCCTACTACATCGGCCACCGCTTCAAGGGGCCGCTGCACCGCTGGTCTTTCCTGAAGAAGCATAAATCGCTGATGAGCAAAACCAGCCACGCGCTGCATAAGCACAGTTTTGCCACGGTGCTGGTGGGGCGCTTTATCGGCCCGACCCGCCCGCTGGTGCCGCTGGTGGCCGGGATGCTGGACCTGAAACCGCTGACCTTCGCCGTGCCGAACGTGGTGGGCTGCCTGACCTGGCCGCCGGTCTACTTCCTGCCGGGCATCCTGGCCGGGGTGGCGATCGGCATTCCGGCCGGGGCGGATGTCGCGCACTTCCGCTGGCTGCTGCTGGCGGCGTTTGTGCTGGTCTGGCTGGCCGCCTGGCTCGGCTGGCGCTGGTTCCGCGAAGGCAAGCGCAGCCAGGACTGGCTCTCACGCCGCCTGCCGCCGGCGCGGCTGCGCTGGGTCTGTGGGCTGGCGACGGTCGCGGCGATCGTCTGCCTGGTGATGCTGTTCCGCCACCCGCTGATGCCGGTCTACCGCCACCTGCTGTGGCAGGTGATGGCGTTCTGAGTCAGCCGTGGATGCCGAGGACGCGCGCCTCGGCGGCGCTGCCGTCAATCAGGGCGGCGGTCGGGCCGTCGTAGTAGATCCGCCCGTCCACCACCAGCAGCGTACGCGGGGCGATGCGCGCCGCGTCATCCAGGTTATGCGACACCATTAATAGCGTCAGCGCCCGGCGGCGGCATACGTCGTCCAGCAGCGCCAGCATGTCGCTGCGCAGGGCCGGGTCGAGGGCCGAAAACGGCTCATCCAGCAGCAGCAGCGGCTGGCTGCGCAACAGACAGCGCGCCAGTGCCACCCGCTGCCGCTGGCCGCCGGAGAGCTGCGACGGCAGCCGTTCCAGGCATTCCCCCAGCCCGACCTGCGCGGCAATCTCCTCCAGCGCCTGCCGCTGGGCGGCGTCCAGCTTCAGCCCGGGGTGCAGCCCCAGCCCCAGATTCTGCCGCACCGTGAGGTGGGCAAACAGGTTGTTCTCCTGAAACAGCATCGACACCGGCCGCTTTGCCGGTGGGGTCTCGCGGTGCTCCGCCCCGGCAATCTGCAGGGTGCCGCTGCTGGCGGGGAGGAAACCGGCAATCAGCCCGAGCAGGGTGCTTTTGCCCGCCCCGCTTGGGCCTAACACCGCCACGCGCTCGCCCGGCATCACCGACAGGTCAAAACGCATCGGCAGGTGGTGGTAGAGGTAGGTCAGCTTATCCAGCGTCAATATCGGTTCGGGCATTCTTCCGGCGCTCCGGTAAACGTTCAATCAGGGTGAACAGCAGGAAACAGAGCAGCAGCAGAAGCAGCGCCGTTACGGCTCCGTCCTGGCTGCGGTAGGCCCCCATCTGCTGATAAAGGTAAAACGGCAGGGTGCGGAACTGCTCATTGCCGAACAGCGCCACCACGCCGAAATCCCCCATCGACAGCACACAGGCGAAGGCCATCGCCTGCGCCAGCGGCAGGCGCAGCGCGCTCAGCTCCACCCAGCGCAGCCGCTGCCAGCCGCCCATGCCCAGCGCCCGGCAGAGCGGGGTGTAGCGCTCCGCCAGATCGCGCATCGGGTTATCCAGCACTTTGAGCGCGTAGGGCACTGCCATCAGCGCATTGGTGAGGATCACCAGCGGCCAGGGGGAGGCAGGCACGCCGCCGGTAGCACTCAGCAGCAGGAAAAAGCCGGTCGCCAGCACGATGCCCGGCATCGCCAGAATCACCATGCCGCTCAGCTCCAGCGCCTGCGCCCGGCCAGCTTGCTGACGCAACCGCCATTCGCGGCTGCTCCAGAGCAGCATCATGGTCAGCACCACGCAGAGCAGCCCGGCACCCAGCGCAATCCGCAGTGAGGTGGTAAGCGCCTGCCACAGCACCGGCTGTTGCAGCACCCCCAGCAGCGCGCGGTTGGCACCGTCCGCCACCACCGCCAGCAGCGGCGGCAGGATCAGCAGCAGCGCCAGCGCAATCGCTGCGCCGTCGGTGAGGCGGGCGAGGGTGCTGTCCTGCGGGTTGCGCCACTGCGCCGCCTGCGTATGCCCGGCGGGCAGCGCCTGGCTGAGGCGCTGGCTCAGCAGCACCAGCCCCAGGCAGCAGCCGAGCTGGATCAGCGCCAGCATCGCCGCCCGGCTGAGGTCATAGTCGTAACTCAGCGCCTGATAGATCGCCAGTTCAATCGTTGTTGCCTGCGGCCCGCCGCCCAGCGACAGCACCGTGGCGAAGCTGGCGAAACAGAGCATAAAGATCAGGGCGGCCGCAGGCAGCAGTTGCCGCCGCAGCGCGGGCCACTCCACAAAACGCCACTGTTGCCAGCCGTTCATGCCGAGCTGCGCCGCCAGCTGGCGCTGCTCCACCGGGATATTCTCCAGTGACTGCAACAGCAGGCGGGCGGCCAGCGGCAGGTTAAAGAAGACGTGCGCCAGCAGGATGCCCTGCAACCCGTAGGGCGAGAAGGTGTAGGGCACGCCGAGCCAGCCGCAGATCTGCGCCAGCCAGCCCTGCCGCCCGTAAACGCTCAGCAGGCCGAATACCGCCACCAGCACCGGCAGCACCAGCGTCATGGCGCAGAGCCGCAGCAGCAGCGCCCGGCCGGGGAAGCGGCGGCGAAACAGCGCCCGCGCCAGCCAGAGCGCAGGCACCACCGAGCAGAGCGAAGAGAGCAGCGCCTGCAGGAAGGTGAAGCGCACCACATGCCAGAGGTAGCTGTCCGCCGCCAGCGTATGCCACGCCAGCGGCGGCGCATGGAACAGGATTGCCCCGAACGCCAGCCCGGCGACCCCCAGCAGCAGCGCGCCCGCCAGCAGGCCGGGCAGTTGCCAGCCGGGCATCAGCGGCTGACGGCGGTTTGCCATGTGCGGATCCAGGCGGCGCGTTGGGCAGCGACCTCGGCGGCGCTGTAGCTCAGCGCAGTGGCAGGGACGGTCAGGCGCTCAAACCCGGCAGGCAGCGCCACCGGCGTCACCGGGTACATCCAGTTACCGGTGGGGATGCTGTTCTGGAAAGCGGGCGTCACCATAAACTGCATAAACTGCTGCGCCAGTTGCGGCTGGCGGCTGGCAGCCAGCTTCCCGGCCACTTCAACCTGTAAATAGTGGCCTTCGCTGAAGGGGGCGGCGGCGTAGTTGGCCTTTTTCTCTTCAATCAGGTGGTAGGCCGGGGAGGTGGTGTAGCTCAGCACCATGTCGCTCTCGCCCTTGAGGAACAGGCCGTAAGCCTCGCTCCAGCCTTTGGTGACCGTGACGGTTTTCTTCGCCAGTTTCTGCCAGGCGTCTGCCGCCTGGTCGCCGTAGACTTTCTGCATCCAGAGCAGCAGGCCGAGGCCGGGGGTGCTGGTGCGCGGGTCTTCATAAATCACTTTCAGCGGGCGGTCGCTCTCTACCAGCTCACGCAGGCTGGTGGGCGGGTTCTTGAGTTTCTCTTTGTTATAGACAAAAGCGAAGTAGCCGTAGTCATACGGCACAAAGGTGTTGTCCTGCCAGCCGCCCGGCACCTTCAGCGCGGCGGTGTCGAGGCCGGACGGGGCGAACAGGCCGGTCTGTGCCGCGGCTTTTAGCAGGTTGTTGTCCAGCCCCAGCACCACATCGGCCGGGCTGTTTTTGCCCTCCATGCGCAGGCGGTTGAGCAGCGAGACGCCATCCTCCAGCGCCACGAATTTCAGCTCACAGCCGCACTCCGCCTCAAAGGCTTTTTTCACCGCCGGGCCGGGGCCCCAGTCGGCGGCGAAAGAGTCATAGGTGTAGACGGTCAGCACCGGTTTGGCAGCCAGCGCCGGGGCAGACAGGGTAATAGCAGAGACAACACACAGATAAGGCAGGATCTTTCGTGACACTTTGCGCTCCTCAGAAAAAGGGTGGCAAAGGATTTTGAGCAAGCGTTGCGCAGTCTCAAATCCCTCCGCCGGTATTAACCGGATCAGGTTCGACGGGACTCTCTCAGCAACCCCGGCCAGAAAAGCGGCGTCGCACCCCGTTGAGAACGCAGGCATTGTAAAGGCTTACGCCGGTTGGCGAAAGGGCGGGCTTACGGCTCCGGCGGCGCAAACCAGGCGGATTTGAAGTCAAACCAGCCGAGGCTGTTCATGCGCACGCCGCGCATACTGCGCTGGCCCTGGAGTTGCAGCCAGTGGTGGAACAGCGGGTGGATCTGGTGGCGCTGCACCAGCGAGCGGCACCACTCCGCCGGCGGCAGTTCGCCGGCCCGCCATTTCTCCGCCGCCGCCGGGAGATCGTCCTCCAGGCAGTGGCGCAGCAGCGGCAGCTCATACAGCCCGGCGAAGAGTGAAAATTCCAGCGGTTGGGTGAAGTTGACGCTGCCGAGCCAGAGGTCACTCTCCGCGTCGCCGTTGACCCACGCCTCATAGCTCACCTCCTGCATGACCAGGGTGATGCCCGCCGCCGCCAGCACCGGCAGCAGGGCGCGGCCGATCGCCGCGAACTCCGGGTGGTGGCGGTAGCAGGTCAGGGTCAGGGTAGTCAGCCCGGCGGGCCGGGCGGGCGGCGCGTCCGGGGTGCGGTGGTGCCAGCGCGGCAGCAGGCCGGAGGCCGGTGACCAGTAACGCTGGTAGAGGCGCTCCGTATGGTGCAGCAGCGCCAGCGGGTTGAGCAAGTCAGTGAGCCAGGCGCGCACTTCCGGCCGTGCCGCCACCGGGGAGCGCCGGTCAAACAGCAGGAAATAGCAGCCCTCTTCAAGGCGGCTCTCCAGCTCGCCGTGGGCGGTGTCGTCTGACTGCAACTGCACGCCCTGGGAGACCAGCTCCTCGCTCAGCTCCGGCTGCACCCAGATGCTGACCTCATCAATCAGCGCGCGGTAGCCGAAGTAGTCATCAAAGGCGCGGATCGTCAGCTGGGCCGGGCGGTTGTGTACCACGGCATAGGGGCCGGTACCCACCGGCCCGCGGGCGAAATCCGGCAATTGCGGCCACTCGCGCGGCAGGATCATCGCCGGGACGCTGCCGAGCAGCCACGGCAACTGGTGGTCCGGCATGCTGAGGTGAATGTCGATGACATGGGGCGTCGGCGACGTGACCGTGCGCAGGTGGGTGAAGAGCGGCAGCCCACCGACGCGCGTCAGGGAGGTGATGACATCCTCCATCTCCAGCGGCCGCCCGTGGTGGAACGGGATCGCCGGGCGGAGGTAGAAGCGCCAGTGCAGCGGTGACAGCGCCTGCCAGTGGTGGGCGAGATCCGGCTCCAGTTCCCCGTTTTCCTCATTTATCCGCGTCAGGCCGTTGAAGATCTGGCGCGCCAGGTGGGTTTCTGAGCGGCGCATCGGCGAGCCGGGCAGCAGGTTGAACATCGGGCGGTAGTAGAGCACCCGCAGCAGGTGCCGCCCCTGGCGGAAACGGCGGCCGAGCTGGGCAAGCAGCATCTGGCGGGCGGCCTGCTTGTCCCCGACCAGTTGCACCAGCTGATCCACACTGCCCTGGTCGAGCAGCTCTTCAGCCCGCTGCTGCTGGAGCGCCAGCCCGGTGCGCAGAAAGGTGAGGGCCGAGCGCCGCCCGCGCCCCGCCTCGGCCTGCCAGTGCAGCCAGCCCTGCTGCTGCATGGCGTTGAGCAGCGAGCGGACATGGCGGCGCGAGCAGCTTAAAATCTCCGCCAGCGCCTGAAGGGTGGTCTCAGCGGGCTGGCCCTGAAAGTGCTGCCAGAGGCGGATGAACTGCTGCTGTAAGCGTGAAGTCGGCATAAAAGGGGAACTCCCGGCGATCACTTCATCAATTTTTCTTTCCCCATATTACGCCGATACTCTCTTTCAGCAACCCACGCCGCCACCCGGAGAAGAGAAGATGACACGCCTGCTGACCAGCCAGTTTTACCGGCGCTATTTCACGGCCGTCTCACCACAAGGGGAGTGGCTCGCCTGGATACCCTGCCAGCACCGCATCACGCTGCTGGAGCAGCTGATGCAGTGGCAGACCCCCACTATGACCGACGAGCAGTACCACTCCCACACCTGAAGCGCCGGTCACCGCTTTCTGAGTAATGGTGCGTTTCACCAGCCAGCCGGGTCCTCCGCTGGCTTTTTTATTGCCGTTAACTGAACCAAAAAAGCGTGGGATTGCAGGTTTTTGCTGCTGTATCCGCGGCAAAAGCCGTCTACACTCCACGTTTCACCGGGTTAAACACCGCTTTTCTTTGCAGGGATAAATACTTATGGCCAACCGCTCTCTGGCGCAGCGCGTCGGCGCGTTCCGCCGGCTCAATCCTGTTTTTGTCGCTTTCCTCGCCGTGACCTTCCTGAGCGGGATTGCCGGTGCCCTGCAGGCACCGACGCTAAGCCTGTTCCTGACCACCGAGGTCAAGGCCAGCCCGCTGTGGGTCGGGCTGTTTTACACCATCAATGCCGTGGCCGGGATTGCGGTGAGTTTTCTGCTGGCGAAACGCTCCGACCACAGCGGCAACCGGCGCAGCCTGATCCTGGTCTGCCTGCTGATGGCGGTGGGCAACTGCCTGCTGTTCGCCTTTAACCGCCACTACCTGACGCTGATCACCGGCGGGGTGCTGCTGGCGGCAGTTGCCAACGCCGCGATGCCGCAGCTGTTTGCGCTGGCGCGCGAATATGCCGACAACTCCGCCCGTGAAGTGGTGATGTTCAGCTCAATGATGCGTGCGCAGCTCTCGCTGGCGTGGGTCATCGGGCCGCCGCTCTCCTTTACCGTGGCGCTGAACTACGGCTTCACGTGGATGTTCAGCCTGGCGGCGGTGTTTTTCCTGGTCAGCGCTTTCGTGGTGTGGTGGGTGCTGCCGTCGGTGCCGCGCGCGGCGCAGCCGGTCGATCAGGTGGTGGTCTCCACCAAAGCCTGGAACGACGTGAATGTGCGCACGCTGTTTTTCGCCTCGCTGCTGATGTGGACGGCCAACACCATGTACATCATCGATATGCCGCTCTATATCAGCCACGATCTCGGGCTGCCTGACCGGCTGGCCGGGCTGCTGATGGGCACCGCGGCGGGGCTGGAGATCCCGGCGATGCTGCTGGCGGGCTACTACGTCAAACGTATCGGCAAGCGGAAAATGATGATTGGCGCGGTGATGGCCGGGGTGCTGTTCTATGGCGGGCTGGTGCTGTTTCAGGGCAAAACCGCGCTGCTGCTGTTGCAGCTGTTCAACGCGATTTTTATCGGCATTGTCGCCGGGATCGGGATGCTCTATTTCCAGGATCTGATGCCGGGGCGGCCCGGCTCCGCCACCACGCTGTTCACCAACAGCATCTCCACCGGGGTGATTGTCGCCGGGGTGGTGCAGGGGCTGGTGGCCGAGCACATCAGCCACTATGCGGTCTACTGCGTGGCCGCCGCGCTGATGCTGGTGGCGCTGCTGCTGACCTGCCGGGTGCGGGATGTGTAGGATACCGTGATAAAAAAAGCCCGCCGGGAGAGGCGGGCTTTTTTATGGGCGGCAATCAGCGCATAAAGGCGGGTTGCTTCGCTTCGTACCGGCTGATGTCGGCGTCGTGTTGCAGCGTCAGGCCGATGCTGTCCAGCCCGTTGATCATGCAGTGGCGGCGGAAGCTGTCGATCTCAAACGGGTAGCGGTGGTCACCGGCAATCACCTGCTGCTGCTCCAGATCCACTGTGAAGGTGATGCCTTCGTGGCTTTCCACCAGTTGGAACAGCGTATCCACATCCGCTTCGCTCAGCGTCACCGGCAGCAACTGGTTGTTGAACGAGTTACCGTAGAAAATGTCGGCAAAGCTCGGCGCGATGATCACTTTGAACCCGTAATCCGTCAGCGCCCACGGGGCATGTTCACGCGAGGAGCCGCAGCCGAAGTTTTCCCGCGCCAGCAGGATGCTGGCCCCCTGGTAACGCGGCGCGTTCAGCACAAATTCCGGGTTCGGCACCTGGCCGGCGTCGTCCAGGAAGCGCCAGTCGTTAAACAGGTGCTGGCCAAAGCCGGTGCGCGTCACTTTTTGCAGGAACTGTTTCGGGATAATGGCATCGGTGTCGACGTTGGCCGCGTCCAGCGGCGCAACCAGACCGGTATGCTGGGTAAATTTTGCCATGAAAATGCTCCTTAATTCAGTTCGCGGATGTCAGCGAAGTGGCCGGTGACCGCCGCCGCTGCCGCCATCGCCGGGCTGACCAGGTGGGTGCGGCCGCCACGGCCCTGACGGCCTTCAAAGTTACGGTTGCTGGTGGAGGCGCAACGCTCGCCGGGGTTCAGGCGGTCGTTGTTCATCGCCAGGCACATGGAGCAGCCCGGCAGACGCCATTCGAACCCGGCCTCCAGGAAGATCTTGTCCAGCCCCTCCTGTTCCGCCTGCGCTTTCACCGGGCCGGAGCCCGGCACCACGATCGCCTGCACGCCGGTCGCGACTTTGCGCCCGCGGGCGATGGCCGCCGCTGCCCGCAGATCTTCAATACGGGAGTTGGTGCAGGAGCCGATAAAGACTTTATCGATCGCCACGTCAGTGAGTTTGATGCCCGGCTTCAGGCCCATGTAGGCCAGCGCTTTCTCGGCAGAGGCGCGCTCGACCGGGTCGCTGAAGGAATCCGGGAACGGGATGTCCTGGTTCACGGCGATCACCTGCCCGGGGTTGGTGCCCCAGGTCACCTGCGGCGCGATGTCGGCGGCGTCCAGCGTCACGACGCTGTCGAAGTGCGCGCCCTCATCCGACTTCAGCGTCGACCAGTAGGCCACAGCTTCATCCCAGTCAGCGCCTTTCGGCGCGAACTGGCGGCCTTTCAGGTAGGCGAAGGTAGTGGCGTCCGGCGCGACCAGCCCGGCTTTGGCACCCATCTCAATCGCCATGTTGCACAGCGTCATGCGGCCTTCCATGCTCAGCGCTTCAATCGCTGACCCGCAGAACTCCACCACGTGGCCGGTGCCGCCGGCGCTGCCGGTTTTGCCGATCACCGCCAGCACGATGTCTTTGGCGGTGATGCCGGAGGCCGCATCGCCGTTGACTTCAATTTTCATGGTTTTGGCGCGGCCCTGTTTCAGGGTCTGAGTCGCCAGCACGTGCTCCACCTCGGAGGTGCCGATGCCGAACGCCAGCGAGCCGAACGCGCCGTGGGTGGCGGTGTGGGAGTCACCGCAGACGATGGTCATGCCCGGCAGTGTCATGCCCTGTTCCGGGCCGATAACGTGGACGATGCCCTGGAACGGGTGGTTCAGGTCATAAAGCTGCACGCCGAATTCCGCGCAGTTCTTGATCAGTTCCTGCATCTGGATGCGGGCCATTTCGCCGGAGGCGTTAATGTCTTTGGTCTGGGTCGAGACGTTGTGGTCCATGGTGGCGAAGGTTTTGCCCGGCTGGCGTACCGGGCGGCCCATGGCGCGCAGGCCGTCAAACGCCTGCGGCGAGGTCACTTCATGCACCAGGTGGCGGTCGATATAGAGCAGCGGCGTCTCGTTGGGCGCTTCGTGAACCACATGGGCGTCAAACAGTTTCTGGTATAAGGTCTTGGCCATGTTATGCCCCTTGTTGCACAAAGCGGGCGATGGTGTCGCCCATGTCGCTGGTCGAAATGGCGGTGCCGTTACCGGCCAGATCGGCGGTACGGTAGCCCTGTTCCAATGCCTGGTTGACGGCGCGCTCAATGGCGTCTGCCGCCTCATCCGCGCCCAGGCTGTAACGCAGCAGCAGCGTCAGGGAGAGGATCTGGGCGATCGGGTTGGCGATGCCTTTGCCGGCGATGTCCGGCGCGGAGCCGCCCGCCGGCTCATACAGGCCGAAGCCCGCTTCATTCAGGCTGGCAGAAGGCAGCATGCCCATCGAGCCGGTGATCATCGCGCACTCGTCAGAGAGGATGTCACCAAACAGGTTGGAGCAGAGCAGCACGTCAAACTGGGACGGGTCTTTAATCAGCTGCATGGTGGCGTTATCAATGTACATGTGGCTCAGCGCCACGTCCGGGTAATCTTTCGCCACGCCGTTGACCACCTCACGCCACAGGATCGAGCTTTGCAGCACGTTGGCCTTGTCGATGGAGGTGACTTTGCTGCGGCGCTTGCGGGCCGACTCAAAGGCGATGCGCGCGATGCGCTCAATCTCGAAACGGTGGTAAACCTCGGTGTCGAACGCTTTCTCCTGCGGCCCCTGGCCTTCGCGCCCTTTGGGCTGGCCGAAGTAGATGCCGCCGGTCAGCTCACGCACGCACAGGATGTCGAAGCCGCGCGCGGCGATGTCAGCGCGCAGCGGGCAGAAGGCTTCCAGCCCGGCGTAGAGGCGCGCCGGACGCAGGTTGCTGAACAGCTTGAAGTGCTTGCGCAGCGGCAGCAGCGCGCCGCGCTCCGGTTGCTGGTCCGGCGGCAGGTTTTCCCATTTCGGGCCGCCGACCGAACCGAACAGAATCGCATCCGCTGCTTCACACCCGGCCAGGGTCTCTGCCGGCAGCGGGCTGCCGTGCTTGTCGATCGCCGCGCCGCCAACATCATATTCGCGGGTGGTGATCGCCAGATTAAAACGCCGGCTGACGGCGTCGATCACTTTATAGGCCTGGGCCATCACTTCCGGGCCGATGCCGTCACCCGGCAAGATGGCAATGTGGTGGGTTTTGCTCATGTTCACACCATTTCCTGATTGTTTTGTTGTGGGGTGGCGGTTTGCAGGCGCTGTTTCTCTTTTTCTACCTGCTTGCTGCGCCAGATGCAGTTCAGCACGTGCACCATCGCTTTGGCGGAGGACTCGACAATATCGGTGGCCAGGCCCACGCCGTGGAAGCGGCGGCCCTCAAAGGAGACCACGATGTCCACCTGGCCCAGCGCGTCGCGGCCGTGGCCTTTGGCTGTCAGCTGGTATTTCACCAGCTCAATCTGGTAGCCGGTGATGCGGTTGATCGCCTGATAGACCGCGTCGACCGGGCCGTTACCGGTGGCCGCTTCGGTCAGCACCTCGTCGCCGCAGCCCAGGTTCACGGTGGCAGTGGCGGTGATGCTGGAGCCGGACTGCACGTTGAAGTTGTCCAGACGGTAGAACTCCGGCTCTTCCTGCTGCTTATTAATGAACACCAGCGCTTCCAGGTCGTAGTCGAACACCTGGCCTTTTTTGTCTGCCAGCTTCAGGAAGGCGCTGTAGAGGGCGTCCAGGTTGTAGTCGCTCTCTTTGTAGCCCATCTCTTCCATACGGTGTTTCACTGCCGCGCGGCCAGAGCGGGAGGTCAGGTTCAGCTGCACCTGGTTCAGGCCGATCGACTCCGGCGTCATGATTTCGTAGTTCTGGCGGTTTTTCAGCACGCCGTCCTGGTGGATGCCGGAGGAGTGGGCGAAGGCGTTGGAGCCGACAATCGCTTTGTTGCCCGGGATCGGCATGTTGGTGATCTGGCTGACGATCTGGCTGGTGCGGTAGATCTCTTTATGGTTGATGTTGGTGTGCACGTTCAGGATGTCTTCACGGGTTTTGATCGCCATGATGACCTCTTCCAGCGCGGTGTTACCGGCCCGTTCGCCGATGCCGTTCAGCGTGCCCTCAACCTGGCGCGCCCCCGCCTGCACGGCGGCGATGGAGTTGCCGACCGCCATGCCCAGATCGTCATGGCAGTGCACGGAGATGATCGCTTTATCGATGTTCGGCACGCGGTTATAGAGCGTGGAGATGATGCCGCTGAACTGGTGCGGCGTGGTGTAGCCCACGGTGTCCGGGATGTTGATGGTGGTGGCCCCGGCGGTGATGGCCGCTTCCACAATGCGGCACAGGTTATCGATCGGCGTGCGGCCGGCATCTTCGCAGGAGAACTCCACATCGTTGGTGTAGCGGCGGGCGCGCTTCACTGAGCGGATCGCCATCTCCATCACGTCATCAAAGGTACGTTTCAGTTTGGACTCAATGTGCAGCGTGGAGGTGGCCAGGAAGACGTGGATACGGAACGCTTCCGCCACCCGCAGCGCTTCGGCGGCGACATCGATGTCATTGTCCACGCAGCGCGCCAGCCCGCAGACCCGGCTGTTTTTAATCTGGCGGGCGATGGTCTGCACCGATTCAAAATCGCCCGGGGAGGAGACCGGGAAGCCGACTTCCATGACGTCAACACCCATTCTTTCCAGTGCCAGCGCAACCTGCAGTTTTTCGTTCACGCTCAGGCTGGCTTGCAGGGCTTGTTCACCGTCGCGCAGGGTGGTATCGAAAATAATGACTTGTTGGCTCATGGGGTTAATCCTTGTTGTGGTCTCGTTTCGCGCCCAGCGGGTAAAAAAAAACCCGCGCAACGGCGCGGGTTTTAATCTGGGAGAGGGCTGAATCAGTTCGGGATCCCGTCCACCGCCATACCGCGCAAATAAGCTGCGTGAAGTAGTAGGCTGGTTAGGCGGGTGATCATAAACATAATGTGTCAGCGTCCCGTGTCTTGTGAAAAATTCGTTGTCTAATTTGATACGTTATCAGGGAACCCTTGTCAACCCTGGGTCTTAAAATAGGGCAAACGGCCCGGATCCGCCCCAACAGGATAAAACACTGCACCTGAAACTGTTACTGACGGAATATGTTGCCGTTCCGCGCACCGGCCGGTGATTTGAAAAAACGCGACGGCGGAGATTATTTGATTTTTATCATGGCGTGATTTTTTGTTTGGGGTGTTAATCCCAATTTATCGTTTTTAGTTATCTATTATTATTTGTGATGTGAGGGTTGAACCATGCCGGAGACAATAATCCATAAATCATGATGTTAATGATGGTTTCATTGAGAGTGAATTTATTATTCAGCTTTGGTGATGTTGTCTGTTATAAGAGCATGTGTTCATATTAGCGCGACAAATAAACAGGCATGATGGTTAATTGTGATAGTTATTTATTATTTACTGATAAATAACGAATGGTTAACCTCCCCACGCAATGGCGCACCTGTTTAGGTCATCCGTGCTTTTCCCCTCTCATTCTTATCACCGGCCGTGTGAAAGGGGAGGCCCTGTTATTTTTCTCCGGGACATATAGCCTGACCGGCTATTACTCTGTCTGCCGGCCTACTGGAGTTAACCATGTCTGAAATTATTTCAGAGCAAGCGCAGCCGTGCGAAGAAGTGCAATTGCGTGATTTTGATTTAAACCTGCTGACAGTCTTTGATGCGGTCATGCAGGCGCAGAATATTACCCGCGCCGCCGAAAGTCTGGGCATGTCACAACCGGCGGTCAGCAATGCGGTGGCCCGGCTGAAAATGATGTTTAATGATGAGCTGTTTGTGCGCTATGGCCGCGGCATCCAGCCCACGGTGCGCGCCCGCCAGCTGTTCGGCCCGGTGCGCCAGGCGCTGCAACTGGTGCTGAATGAGCTGCCCGGCGCGGGCTTTGAACCGGCCACCAGCGACCGGATGCTTTCCCTCTCCATCAGCAGCCCGCTGGATATCCGCCTGGCACCTAAAATTTATAATGTGGTGGCGGAGCACGCCCCCAATGTGCAATTACGGCTCAACTCTTGCCTGGATAATAATATTGAACATCAATTACGTTATCAGGATGTGGAGTTTTTTATCAGTTATAAAGAGTTTGATAATAACGCCTTCTGCAGTGATGTGCTTTTCCAGGATGAGGTGGTATTAGTCTGCTCCTCTTCCCATCCGCGCACCCGCTCGCTGAATAACCGTGAGATGTATCTTAAAGAGTGCCATGCCGTGGTGAATTTCGCGCAGGTCGGGTCGTTCAGTGCCGAATTTTATTCCACTACTGAGGCGCGCCGGACGATCGTTTATCAGGCCAATGATTTAAGCAGTGCGATGAATATTGTCTCCCAGACCGAAATGGTCACCCTGGCACCGCGCTGGCTTGCGTCTGAATATATGCAGATGCTCAATATTACGCTGCTGCCGGTAACCTGGATGGAAAATACCATGAAGTGCTACCTGACCTGGCATAAATCAGCCGATAAAGACCGCGCCCACCAGTGGCTGCGCACGCTGCTGAACCACTGTAAATCCTCCCTGTAATCCCTGTAATCCCTGTAATCCCTGTCTCCCGGGCCGCGCCGCGGCCCGCTTTCACACGCTTAATAAGCCATTGATGCTGGGTGCTGGGCACCACGCAAACGATTATCCTGTGGTGTGCGGCCGCATTTTTCTCTCCTGGTGCGGCTTTCCGGCGCTTCACCGCGAAGGGGCAGCCAAAAAAACGCGGCGCGCCCCGGCCGGCAGGGGCGATTATGCAACATGGTGCAGGCTGCACCATCACGGGGCCAGCGTAATGTGCAACCGGCGGTTATTTTCCTGCACCATTTACTTCTGCATTTATTCCCCGCCGCACTATATTTTCTGAACCTGACGGCGCTTCTCCAGTGAATAATCTCTTTCCATCACCTATTAACAGGGCGCAATTAATTGACCAGCCGCGCCGCAGCTTTTTTGCCGTTTGCCTGACCTAAATTCAGGCGTTAAGGTACATCGTTATATCCAACCAATAATAATAGCCGGGCAGTGCCCTATACCCACAGAATGGCGGGGAAGGAGTCTCCCCATTCAGTAATGAAAACAGAAGCCTGGAGGCGAATCATGGAGATGTTGTCAGGAGCCGAGATGGTAGTCCGGTCGTTAATCGATCAGGGTGTCAAGCATGTGTTTGGTTACCCCGGCGGGGCGGTGCTTGATATCTACGATGCGTTGCACACCGTGGGCGGGATCGATCATATTCTGGTGCGCCATGAGCAGGGCGCCGTGCATATGGCGGATGGCTACGCCCGCGCCACCGGGGAGGTCGGCGTGGTGCTGGTGACTTCCGGCCCCGGTGCCACCAATGCCATTACCGGCATTGCCACCGCCTACATGGACTCTATTCCGATGGTGGTGCTCTCCGGGCAGGTGCCCAGCTCGCTTATCGGCTATGACGCCTTCCAGGAGTGCGACATGGTGGGGATCTCGCGCCCGGTGGTGAAGCACAGCTTCCTGGTGAAACGCGCGGAAGACATCCCGACTATCCTGAAAAAAGCCTTTTACCTAGCCTCTACCGGCCGCCCCGGCCCGGTGGTGATCGATCTGCCGAAAGATGTGGTGAACCCGGCGGTGAAACTGCCCTACGCCTACCCGGAACAGATCGCCATGCGCTCCTATAACCCGACGGTACAGGGGCACCGCGGCCAGATTAAGCGCGGCTTGCAAACGCTGCTGGCGGCGAAAAAACCGGTGCTGTATGTGGGCGGAGGGGCGATCACGGCCGGCTGCCATGCCGAGCTGGTGCAGCTGGCCGAGGCGCTGAACCTGCCGGTGACCAGCTCACTGATGGGGCTGGGCGCGTTTCCCGGCTCGCACCGCCAGAGCCTGGGGATGCTCGGGATGCACGGCACCTATGAAGCCAATATGGTGATGCACAACACCGACCTGATTTTCGCCGTCGGCGCGCGCTTTGATGACCGCACCACCAATAACCTGATGAAGTATTGCCCGAATGCCACGGTGCTGCACATCGACATCGACCCGACCTCAATCTCCAAAACCGTTAACGCCGATATTCCGATCGTCGGTGACGCGCGCCAGGTGCTGACCCAGATGCTGGAGCTGCTGGCGCAAGGCAGCGACGGGCAGGATCAGGCGGCACTGAGCGGCTGGTGGCAGGAGATTGAACAGTGGCGCGCCCGCCATTGCCTGGCCTATGAGAAAGCCGGTAACACCATCAAGCCGCAGGCGGTGATCGAGACCCTCTACCGGCTGACCAACGGCGACGCTTACGTCACGTCTGACGTCGGCCAGCACCAGATGTTCGCTGCGCTTTACTACAAATATGACAAACCGCGCCGCTGGATTAACTCCGGTGGCCTCGGCACCATGGGCTTCGGCCTGCCGGCCGCGCTGGGGGTAAAACTCGCTCTGCCGGAGGAGACCGTGGTCTGCGTCACCGGTGACGGCAGCATCCAGATGAACATTCAGGAGCTTTCCACCGCGCTGCAATATGGCCTGCCAGTGGTGGTGGTGAACCTCAACAACCGCTATCTGGGCATGGTGAAGCAGTGGCAGGACATGATCTATTCCGGCCGCCACTCCCAGTCCTATATGGAGTCCCTGCCGGACTTCGTGAAACTGGCGGAGGCGTATGGGCATGTCGGTATCGCCATCCGTACGCCGGACGAGCTGGAAAGCAAACTGGCGGAGGCGCTGGCGCAGAAAAACCGCCTGGTGTTTGTGGATATCACCACCGACGAGACGGAGCACGTCTACCCGATGCAGATCCGCGGGGGTGGGATGGATGAAATGTGGTTAAGCAAAACGGAGAGGACCTGATCATGCGCCGGATTTTATCGGTATTACTGGAAAACGAATCGGGCGCCCTGTCCCGCGTGGTCGGCCTGTTCTCCCAGCGCGGCTACAACATCGAAAGCCTGACGGTCGCCCCGACGGATGACCCGACGCTCTCCCGCATGACCATCCAGACGGTGGGGGATGAGAAGGTAATCGAGCAGATCGAAAAGCAGCTGCACAAGCTGGTGGATGTGCTGCGCGTCACCGAGCTGGCCCAGGGCGCACACGTCGAGCGTGAGATTATGCTGGTGAAAGTGCAGGCCAGCGGCTACGGGCGGGAAGAGGTCAAACGCTGCGCGGACATTTTCCGCGGCCAGATCGTCGACGTCACGGCAACGCTTTACACCGTTCAGCTCGCCGGAACCAGCGACAAGCTTGATGCATTTTTAAGCGCCGTGCGCGATGTGGCGGAGATCGTTGAGGTCGCCCGCTCCGGCGTGGTCGGCGTTTCGCGCGGTGATAAGATCATGCGCTAAACGCGTAAAATAACAGGCTTAATTAGGCGAAGGGGCCGGGCAGAATATGTCCGGCCCCTTTTTTTGCGCGCGCGCTGATACCTTTCGGCAAAACACCTTGCTCCACCCCGGCGATTGGGGTTAGATAAATACAGGTTATTTATCCCGGCGGCCCCATTCACCTGCTTATAACAAGACGCATCCGGGAAATATTGGCTGTGCGCCCCTGCTGTGACCCGACAAGGCGGGGCGGAATATCACTTCAAGCAATGAGAGGACGTCGTGAAACTGGATGAAATCGCGCGGTTAGCCGGTGTTTCGCGTACCACGGCCAGTTATGTCATTAATGGCAAAGCGAAGCAGTACCGTGTCAGCGATAAAACCGTTGAAAAAGTCATGACGGTCGTCAGGCAGCACAATTACCACCCCAATGCTGTGGCGGCCGGGTTACGCGCCGGCCGGACGCGCTCCATCGGGCTGGTGATCCCCGATCTGGAGAACACCAGCTACACCCGGATTGCCAACTACCTGGAACGCCAGGCGCGCCAGCGCGGCTATCAGCTGCTGATCGCCTGTTCGGAAGATCAGCCGGACAACGAAATGCGCTGTGTGGAGCACCTGTTGCAGCGGCAGGTGGATGCGATCATCGTCTCGACTTCCCTGCCGCCGGAGCACCCGTTCTACCAGCGCTGGGCCAACGATCCCTTCCCGATCATCGCGCTGGACCGTGCGCTGGACCGTGAGAATTTTGTCAGCGTGGTGGGGGCCGATAAAGAAGATGCCGTAATGCTGGCCACGGCGCTGCGCAGCTTTCCGGCTGAATCGATCCTCTACCTGGGGGCGCTGCCGGAGCTGTCCGTGAGTTTCCTGCGTGAGCAGGGGTTCCGCGAGGCCTGGGCTGACGATGCACGGACGGTCGACTATCTCTACGCCAACAGCTTTGAGCGCGCTGCCGCCGGTGAGCTGTTCCGCACCTGGCTCAAAACCAACCCGATGCCGCAGGCGCTGTTCACGACTTCATTCCCGCTGTTGCAGGGGGTAATGGATGTGGCGCTGGCGCAGCAGGGGCAGCTACCGACCGACCTGACCATCGCGACCTTTGGCGATAATGAGCTGCTCGACTTCCTGCAATGCCCGGTGCTGGCCGTGGCACAGCGCCACCGTGACGTAGCGGAGCGGGTACTGGAACTGGTGCTCGCCAGCCTGGATGAGCCGCAAAAACCCAAACCGGGGCTGACGCGCATCCGCCGTAATCTTTATCGCCGTGGCGCGTTAAACCGTAAATAAAAAGCCGGTGCAACCCTGTTGCACCGCAATTATTTCCGTCCTGTAGACCGGGCTATTTGCATTCTTTACAGTTTTTTACGTGCAATTAAGCGCAGCGGCTGAATGACGAAAGAAAGCGGAAATAATTTATGTAAGAAATTAATTCAATACGGTGAGCAGCCAATTAAGATGAATCTTAATAATAACGCAGGAAATATAATTGATCCGGGCCTAATAATTTCTGAGCATTATTTACGGCTTTTTGTCAGCTGCGAATAAAGTCTGCAGGAAATAAGCGCGGAAAGATGGCCGTAATTTAAGCTATCCCCTTTCTCATCAGCACGTTATCTGCTGCCGGGGGCGCAAACCCGCCGTAACCAACGCCGCTGCGCTCCCCGTCTGTTAACCTTTTAAGCCGCCATGCCTGCCGTCAAAAGCCGGATAAAAATGAGAGATTGATAACAGAAGAATATAAGAAGCTATTTATTGTCCAATTTGCCTCTTTTTTAATCTATTGCAGCAGGGTAAGAAAATTTTCCTCAGCTAATCATAACGTTATTATTTATAACCTGACGAAAGGGTTGGAAGGCAGTCAATTTCGCTCTGCTAACCCCTCAGAAATATTGCGAAACCGCCTCCGCGCTGGCTTGACAAGGTTTTCATACCCTCCGTAAACTCCTTTAGGTGGGAATTTGTGGGGGAAAGTGGTGAAAATGGTTATCAAGGGGTAATTCAGCCATGTTCCGAGGGGCGACGCTCGTTAACCTCGACAGTAAAGGGCGGCTCGCCGTTCCTACCCGGTACCGGGAAATGCTGACCGAGGGTTCCCAGGGCCAACTGGTATGTACCATTGACCTTCACCAGCCCTGCTTACTGCTTTATCCCCTCCCTGAATGGGAAGTCATAGAACGAAAATTGTCCCGTCTGTCGAGCATGAACCCCGCCGAGCGCCGCGTGCAGCGCCTGCTTCTGGGGCATGCCAGTGAATGCCAGATGGATAACGCCGGGCGCCTGCTGATTGCCGGTACGCTGCGCCAGCACGCCGGGCTCACCAAAGAAGTGATGCTGGTCGGGCAGCTTAACAAGTTTGAGCTGTGGGATGAACAGACCTGGTATCAACAAGTTAAGGAAGATATTGACGCTGAACAATCGAGTCAGGAGCCTTTGTCTGACCGGTTACAGGACTTGTCATTATAAGCATGTTGGAAAATTATAAGCATAAGACCGTGCTGCTTGATGAGGCCGTTAATGGCCTGAACATCCGCGGCAATGGCATTTACATCGACGGTACTTTTGGTCGCGGTGGCCACTCTCGCCTGATTCTGTCCCAGCTCGGGCCGGACGGGCAACTGCTGGCAATCGACCGTGACCCTCAGGCCATTCAGGCTGCCCAGTCTATTACCGATCCCCGCTTCACTATCGTACACGGCCCGTTCTCTGAGTTGTCGCACTATGTGCGCGAACGCGGCCTGGAAGGGAAGATCGACGGCATTTTGCTCGATCTGGGCGTCTCTTCTCCCCAGCTGGATGACCCGGAGCGCGGCTTCTCCTTTATGCGTGACGGCCCGCTGGACATGCGTATGGACCCGTCCCGTGGCCTGTCAGCCGCCGAATGGTTGCAGAAAGCCGAGGCCGAGGACATCGCCTGGGTGCTGAAAACCTTTGGCGAAGAGCGCTTTGCCAAACGTATCGCCCGCGCCATTGTGGAGCGCAATCGTGAACTTCCGATGACACGCACCAAAGAGCTGGCGGAGCTTATCGCGGCCGCGACGCCCATCCGTGACAAACACAAACACCCGGCGACCCGCAGCTTCCAGGCTATCCGCATCTATATCAACAGCGAGCTGGAGGAGATCGAGCGTGCGCTCGACGGCGCGCTTGAGGTGCTGGCGCCCGGCGGCCGCCTGTCGGTGATCAGCTTCCACTCGTTGGAAGACCGCATCGTGAAGCGCTTTATGCGCCAGCACAGCCGCGGCCCGCAGGTGCCTGCCGGCCTGCCGATGACTGAGCAGCAGCTCAGCGAGCTGGGCGGCCGCTCCCTGAAAGTGGTCGGCAAAATGATGCCGTCAGAGCCGGAAGTGGCTGAAAACCCGCGCGCCCGCAGTTCGGTGCTGCGCTTCGCTGAGAGGACCGGCGCGTGATTGGCACTGAGCGGCATGGCCTGGTCGGCGTCATCGGCGGTGATCTGCTGCGCCACGGCAAAATTCCGGTGATCTTACTGGTTGCCGTGCTGGTCTCCGCCATTCTGGTGGTGACCACCGCTCACCGCACCCGCCTGCTGACGGCAGAACGTGAACAACTGGTTCTGGAACGGGACGCGCTGGACATCGAATGGCGCAACCTGATTCTGGAAGAGAATGCCCTGGGCGACCACAGCCGGGTTGAGCAGATCGCCACGCAGAAGCTGCAGATGCAGCATGTCGATCCTGCACAGGAAAACATCGTGGTTAAACAATAATTACCGGAGCCGATAAGTCGCGCATGAAAGCCACACGTGGAGTGAAGTTAAAACGCCAGGAAGATCAAGCCAGCTTTGTCAGCTGGCGTTTTGCGTTGCTGTGTGGCTGCATTTTGCTGGCGCTGGTCGGGCTGATGCTGCGGGTGGCCTACCTGCAGGTGATTAACCCTGACCGGCTGGTGAGGGAAGGGGACATGCGCTCCCTGCGGGTGCAGCAGATCCCGACGGCGCGCGGCATGATCAGTGACCGGGCCGGGCGGCCGCTGGCGGTGAGTGTGCCGGTCAACGCCATCTGGGCCGATCCGAAAGAGCTGAACGAGCACGGCGGCATCACGCTCGACACCCGCTGGAAAGCGCTCTCCGATGCGCTCTCCATCCCGCTTGACCAGCTCTCTGCCCGCATCAACGCCAACCCGAAAGGGCGCTTTGTCTATCTCGCCCGCCAGGTGAACCCGGCGATTGGCGACTACATCCATAAACTGAAACTGCCGGGGATTTTCCTGCGGCAGGAGTCCCGCCGCTACTACCCGGCCGGCCAGGTCACCGCGCATGTGATTGGCGTGACCAACATTGACGGCAAAGGGATCGAGGGCGTGGAAAGCAGCTTCAACCGCTGGCTGACCGGCCAGCCGGGCGAGCGTACCGTGCGTAAAGACCGTTATGGCCGCGTCATCGAGGACATCTCCTCGGTGGACAGCCAGGCAGCGCACAATCTGGCGCTCAGCATTGATGAACGGTTGCAGGCGCTGGTCTACCGCGAGCTGAACAATGCGGTGGCGTTCAACAAAGCGGAGTCGGGTACTGCGGTGCTGGTGGATGTGAACACCGGTGAAGTGCTGGCGATGGCCAACAGCCCCTCCTACAACCCGAACAACCTGAGCGGCACCCCGCAGGAAGCGATGCGCAACCGCGCCATCACTGACATTTTTGAGCCGGGCTCCACCGTCAAACCGATGGTGGTGATGACTGCGCTGCAACACGGCGTGGTGCGCGAAAATACTGTGCTCAACACCTTGCCCTACCGGGTAAACGGCCACGAGATCAAAGACGTGGCGCGCTATAACGAGCTGACCCTGACCGGGGTTCTGCAAAAATCGAGTAACGTCGGTGTGTCAAAGCTGGCGTTAGCGATGCCCTCCTCGGCGCTGGTAGAGACTTACTCGCGTTTCGGGTTGGGAAAAGCGACCAATTTGGGGTTGGTCGGAGAGAGCAGTGGCTTATATCCCCATAAACAACGGTGGTCTGACATAGAGAGGGCCACCTTCTCCTTTGGCTACGGGCTGATGGTAACGCCGTTACAGTTAGCGCGTGTCTACGCCACCATCGGCAGCCTGGGCATCTACCGCCCGCTGTCGATCACCAAGGTTGACCCGCCGGTCTCCGGGGAGCGCGTCTTCCCGGAACAGCTGGTGCGCACGGTGGTGCATATGATGGAAAGCGTCGCCCTGCCGGGCGGCGGCGGCACCAAAGCCGCCATCAAGGGTTACCGCATCGCCATCAAGACCGGTACGGCCAAGAAAGTCGGGCCGGACGGCCGGTACGTCAATAAATATATCGCCTATACCGCCGGTGTGGCCCCGGCCAGTAACCCACGTTTTGCGCTGGTGGTGGTCATCAACGATCCCCAGGCAGGTAAATACTACGGCGGCGCGGTCTCGGCACCGGTGTTCGGTGCCATCATGGGCGGCGTGCTGCGTACGATGAATGTGGAGCCGGATGCGTTGACGACCCCGCCAACCGGCGAGAAAAATGATTTGGTAAATAACAAAAATGAGGGTTCAGGTGGCCGATCGTAATTTGCGCGACTTACTCGCTCCTTGGGTGTCTGACGCCCCTGAGTGCGCGCTGCGGGAAATGACACTGGACAGCCGCGTGGCGGCTGCCGGGGATCTGTTTGTGGCCGTTAAAGGCCATCAGGCAGATGGGCGCCGCTATATTCCGCAAGCCATTGCCCAGGGCGTGGCCGCCGTGGTCGCCGATGCAGACAGCGCCGCCGGACACGGCACGCTGACCATGACGCACGGCGTGCCGGTCATCGCTATCCATAACCTGCAACAGCAGCTGTCAGCGCTGGCGGGCCGCTTCTACCAGCAACCCGGCGACAAGCTCCGCCTGATTGGCGTGACCGGTACCAACGGCAAAACCACCACCACCCAACTGCTGGCGCAGTGGAGCCAGGCGCTGGGCGAAACCAGTGCCGTGATGGGCACCATCGGCAATGGCCTGCTGGGGCAGGTGGTACCGGCGGAAAATACCACCGGTTCCGCCGTGGAGGTGCAGCAGGCGCTGTACCAGCTGGCGGAAAAAGGCGCGACCTTCGCCGCGATGGAAGTCTCCTCGCACGGGCTGATCCAGCACCGTGTGGCAGCGCTGCCGTTTGCGGCTGCACTGTTTACCAACCTGAGCCGCGATCACCTCGACTACCACGGTGACATGGCCGGCTATGAAGCGGCGAAGTGGCTGCTGTTCTCGACCCATCAGGCCGGGCAGAAAATCATTAATGCTGACGACGAGGTCGGCCTGCGCTGGCTGCAACAGCTGCCGGATGCGGTGGCGGTCTCGGTCGACGGCAAAGTGCCGGCAGGGTGGGGCGGCCAGTCGCTCTCCGCCCACGCGGTGCAGTACCACGACAATGGCGTCCGGGTGGAGTTCAGCTCCAGCTGGGGTAACGGCGTGCTGGACGCGCGGCTGATTGGTGCCTTCAATGTCAGCAATGTACTGATGGCGCTGGCGACCCTGCTGGCGCTGGGTTACCCGCTGGCGGCCCTGCTTGAGGCCGCCCCGCAACTCCAGCCGGTCTGTGGCCGGATGGAAGTCTTCACCGCCCCGGGCAAACCTACGGTGGTGGTGGATTATGCCCACACGCCGGACGCCCTGGAAAAAGCGCTGGCCGCCGCGCGCCTGCACTGCACCGGCAAACTCTGGTGCGTATTTGGCTGTGGCGGTGACCGCGACAAAGGCAAGCGCCCGCTGATGGGCGGCATCGCCGAGCAGTATGCCGATCGCGTGGTAGTCACTGATGACAACCCGCGCAGCGAAGAGCCGCACAGCATCGTCGCGGACATCCTGCGCGGCATGCTGGACGCGGGCCGGGCGCAGGCCATTCATGGCCGCACCGAAGCGGTAACCAATACCATTATGCAGGCGAAGCCCGACGATCTGGTGCTGATCGCCGGCAAAGGCCATGAGGATTACCAGCTGGTAGGCAACCGCCGCCTCGACTACTCCGACCGCCTGACGGTCGCCCGGCTGCTGGGGGTGATGGCATGATCGCGGTCTCCCTGAAAACGCTGGCCGGGGTGCTGAACGCCGAACTGATCGGCCACGACGCCCGGATCGACTCCGTCGCGACCGATACCCGCCAGCTCAGCGCCGGCAGCCTGTTCGTCGCGCTGAAAGGCGAAAATTTTGATGCCCACACCTTCGCGGACAATGCCGTGGCTGCCGGTGCGGCCGCGCTGCTGGTCAGCCGCCCTGTCGGGGTGGATGTGCCGCAGCTCTGCGTGGCGGACACCCGCATCGCGCTGGGGCAACTGGGTGCCTGGGTGCGCCAACAGGTTCCGGCACGCATTGTGGCGCTGACCGGCTCCTCCGGGAAAACCTCGGTGAAAGAGATGGCGGCCACCATTCTGCGTGAATGCGGCAACGTGCTCTTTACCCAGGGCAACTTTAATAATGACATCGGCGTGCCGCTGACCTTGCTGCGCCTTGAGCCGCAGCATGATTTCGCGGTGGTGGAGATGGGCGCGAACCATATCGGTGAGATTGCCTACACCACGGCACTGGTGCAGCCGGAAACCGCGCTGGTGAACAACCTGGCGGCCGCCCATCTGGAGGGCTTCGGCTCACTGGCCGGTGTGGCCAAAGCCAAAGGTGAAATTTTTGACGGCCTGCCGCCAGAGGGCGTGGCGATCCTGAATGCGGACAGCAACGACTGGCCGCACTGGCAGACGGCGCTGGCCGGGAAAACCGTCTGGCGTTTCTCGCCGCAGGCCGCGGCTGACGTCGACTTTTTCGCCAGTGACATCGTTATCGACCATCAGGGCACGGCGTTTACCCTGCACTCCCCGTTTGGTGAAGTAAGCGTTCGCTTACCTCTGCCGGGGCGTCACAACGTGGCGAATGCGCTGGCGGCCGCCGCGCTGACGATGTCTGTCGGGGCGTCACTGGAGGCGGTGCGCATTGGGCTGTCCAAACTTCAGTCCGTGCCGGGAAGACTGTTCCCGGTGTCGCTGGGGCAGGGGAGGCTGGTGCTGGATGACAGCTACAACGCCAACGTCGGGTCAATGACCGCGGCGGCGCAGGTATTGGCCGAGATGCCCGGCTACCGGGTGATGGTAGTCGGCGACATGGCGGAGCTGGGGGCGGAAAGTGAAGCCTGCCACCGCCAGGTGGGCGAGGCGGCGAAAGCGGCCGGTATCGACAAAGTATTAAGCGTTGGGCGCGAGAGCCGGCTGGTGAGTGAGGCCAGCGGCTGTGGCGAACATCTGCAGGACAAGACAGCAGTGGTGGCCCGGTTAACGAGCTTACTGTCTGAACATGCGGTAATTACCGTTTTGGTTAAAGGTTCACGTAGTGCCGCAATGGAGCAGGTAGTACGCGCGTTACAGGAGAATGCAACATGTTAGTTTGGCTGGCCGAGCATCTGGTCAAGTATTATTCCGGCTTCAACGTCTTTTCGTATCTGACGTTCCGCGCCATTGTCAGCCTGCTTACTGCGCTGTTTATCTCCCTGTGGATGGGCCCGCGCCTGATCGCCTATCTGCAGAAGCTGCAAATCGGCCAGGTCGTCCGTAATGACGGCCCGGAGTCGCACTTCAGCAAGCGCGGCACCCCGACCATGGGCGGCATCATGATCCTCACCTCGATCACCATTTCGGTGCTGATGTGGGCTTACCCGTCTAACCCCTATGTCTGGTGCGTGCTGTTTGTGCTGGTGGGCTACGGCATCGTTGGCTTTGTGGATGACTACCGCAAAGTGGTGCGCAAGAACACCAAGGGGCTTATCGCCCGCTGGAAATATTTCTGGCAGTCGGTGATTGCCCTGGTCGTGGCGTTCGCGCTGTATGCCATCGGCAAAGACACCCCGGCTACCCAGCTGGTGGTGCCGTTCTTTAAAGACATCATGCCGCAGCTGGGCCTGCTCTATATCCTGCTCTCTTACTTTGTGATTGTCGGCACCAGTAACGCCGTCAACCTGACGGACGGCCTCGACGGCCTGGCGATCATGCCGACGGTGTTTGTGGCCGCCGGGCTGGCGCTGGTCTCCTGGGCCACCGGCAACATGAATTTTGCCAACTACCTGCATATTCCCTATCTGCGCCATGCCGGTGAGCTGGTGATTGTCTGTACGGCGATTGTCGGGGCCGGGCTGGGCTTCCTGTGGTTCAACACCTACCCGGCGCAGGTCTTTATGGGCGATGTCGGCTCACTGGCACTGGGCGGCGCGCTCGGCACCATCGCGGTGCTGCTGCGTCAGGAGTTCCTGCTGGTGATCATGGGTGGGGTGTTTGTGGTGGAAACCCTGTCAGTGATCCTGCAGGTAGGGTCATTCAAGCTGCGCGGTCAGCGCATCTTCCGGATGGCACCGATCCACCACCACTATGAACTGAAAGGCTGGCCGGAGCCGCGCGTGATTGTGCGCTTCTGGATTATTTCGCTGATGCTGGTGCTGATTGGCCTGGCGACGCTGAAGGTGCGGTAATCATGATTGACTATCAGGGTAAGCAGGTTGTCATCATCGGGTTGGGCCTGACCGGGCTCTCTTGTGTTGATTTCTTCATGGCGCGCGGCGTGACGCCCCGTGTCATGGATACCCGTGTCAATCCGCCGGGGCGCGATAAACTGCCGCCCGGCGTTGAGTGCCATGTCGGTTCACTGAATGAAACCTGGCTGCTGGCGGCCGATCTGATTGTCGCCAGCCCCGGCATGGCGCTGGCGCACCCGGCGCTGAGCGCCGCGGCAGACGCCGGCGTTGAGATTGTGGGTGACGTCGAGCTGTTCTGCCGCGAAGCCCAGGCCCCGATTGTGGCCATCACCGGTTCCAACGGCAAAAGCACCGTCACCACGCTGGTGGGGGAGATGGCGAAGGCCGCAGGCTGGCAGGTGGGCGTTGGCGGCAATATCGGCCTGCCGGTGCTCTCGCTGCTGGCACCGCATTACCAGCTTTATGTGCTGGAACTCTCCAGTTTCCAGCTGGAGACCACCTCCAGCCTGAAAGCCGCAGCGGCGACCATTCTCAACGTGACGGAAGATCATATGGATCGCTATCCGTTCGGGTTGCAGCAATACCGTGCCGCCAAGCTGCGTATTTATGAAAACGCGGCGGTCTGCGTGGTCAATGCGGATGACGCCCTGACCATGCCGGTGCGCGGTGCTGACACACGCTGTGTGAGTTTCGGTGCCGATGTGGGGGATTACCACCTCAACCGCCAGCTGGGTGAAACCTGGCTGCGGGTACGCGGCGAGAAGGTGCTGAACACCAAAGAGATGGCGCTGACCGGCCAGCATAACTACACCAATGCGCTGGCGGCGCTGGCGCTGGCCGATGCCGTGGGCCTGCCGCGCGCGTCCAGCCTGAAGGCGCTGACCACCTTCGGCGGCCTGGCGCACCGTTTCCAGCTGGTGCATCAGCACAACGGCGTGCGCTGGATCAATGACTCCAAAGCCACCAACGTCGGCAGCACCGAAGCGGCGCTGAAAGGGTTACAGGTAGAGGGCACGCTGCACCTGCTGCTGGGCGGGGACGGTAAATCAGCCGATTTCTCCCCGCTGACGCCTTACCTGCAGCGGGAGGCGATCCGCGTTTACTGCTTCGGCCGTGACGGCGAGGCCCTGGCGCAGTTGCGCCCGGAGGTGTCTCTGCTGACCGGCACAATGGAAGAGGCAATGCGCGCGCTGGCCCCCACGCTGCAACCCGGCGATATGGTGCTGCTCTCCCCGGCCTGCGCCAGCCTGGATCAGTTCCGTAACTTCGAGCAGCGCGGCGATGCGTTCGCCCGGCTGGCTAAGGAGCTGGGCTGATGAAACTTCCGGGACTGATGTGGGTAGGGCGCGCCTCCGGCAGCCTGTTCGGCAAGCTCAATGACTGGGTGATGGGCGCGCGGGAAAGTGATAACACCAGCATGGTGCTGTATGACCGCACCCTGCTGTGGCTCACCTTCGGGCTGGCGATTATCGGCTTCGTGATGGTGACCTCGGCCTCGATGCCGATCGGCCAGCGGCTGGCGGACGACCCGTTCCTGTTTGCCAAACGTGACGCGCTCTATCTGGGGCTGGCCTTTGTGCTCTCCCTGGTAACGCTGCGGGTGCCGATGGCGGTGTGGCAGCGCTACAGCAACGTGATGCTGCTGGTGTCGCTGGTGATGCTGCTGATTGTGCTGGTGGTGGGCAGCTCGGTAAACGGGGCATCCCGCTGGATCGCCCTCGGGCCGCTGCGTATCCAGCCGGCGGAGTTCTCCAAGCTGTCGCTGTTCTGCTACCTCGCCAGCTATCTGGTGCGGAAAGTGGAAGAGGTACGCAGTAACTTCTGGGGCTTCTGCAAGCCGATGGGCGTGATGGTGATCCTGGCGGTGCTGCTGCTGGCCCAGCCGGACCTCGGTACCGTGGTGGTGCTGTTTATTACCACCCTGGCGATGCTGTTCCTGGCCGGGGCGAAAATGTGGCAGTTCCTGGCGATTATCGGGTCAGGGGCCTTTGCGGTGGTGCTGCTGATTATCGCGGAACCCTACCGTATGCGCCGCGTGACCTCGTTCTGGAACCCGTGGGCCGATCCGTTCGGCAGCGGCTACCAGCTCACCCAGTCACTGATGGCGTTCGGCCGGGGTGAATTCTGGGGGCAGGGGCTCGGTAACTCGGTACAAAAACTGGAATATTTGCCGGAAGCGCACACCGATTTTATTTTCTCGATTCTCGGCGAGGAGCTGGGGTATTTCGGTGTGGTTTTAGCGTTGTTAATGGTATTCTTCGTCGCTTTTCGCGCGATGTCTATCGGGCGCAAGGCACTGGAGATTGACCAGCGTTTTTCCGGCTTTCTGGCCTGTTCTATCGGCGTCTGGTTCAGCTTCCAGGCCCTGGTTAACGTCGGTGCGGCAGCGGGGATGTTGCCGACCAAAGGCCTGACGCTGCCGCTGATCAGTTACGGCGGCTCCAGCTTGTTAATTATGTCCACGGCAATCGTGCTGTTGCTGCGGATCGATTTTGAAACGCGGATGACGAAAGCGCAGGCGTTTGTAAGGGGTTAATGATGAGTGGCAAGACCAAGCGTTTACTGGTGATGGCAGGCGGAACCGGCGGGCATGTGTTCCCCGGCCTCGCCGTGGCCCATCACCTGATGGCGCAGGGCTGGCAGGTACGCTGGCTGGGAACTGCCGACCGGATGGAGGCCGACCTGGTGCCGAAGCACGGCATTGAGATCGATTTCATCCGCATTTCAGGGCTGCGTGGCAAAGGGGTGAAAGCCCAGTTGCTGGCCCCGGTGCGTATTTTCCGTGCCGTGCGTCAGGCGAAAGCCATTATGCGCGCCTATCAGCCGGACGTGGTGCTGGGCATGGGCGGTTACGTCTCCGGCCCCGGCGGGCTGGCAGCCTGGCTGAGCGGCGTCCCGGTGGTGCTGCATGAGCAGAACGGCATCGCCGGGCTGACCAACCGCTGGCTGTCAAAAATCGCGAAGAAAGTGTTGCAGGCGTTTCCCGGTGCGTTCCCGCACGCGGACGTGGTCGGCAACCCGGTGCGTACTGATGTGCTGGCCCTGCCGCTGCCTGGCACCCGCCTGGCGGGGCGTGAAGGCCCGGTGCGCGTGCTGGTGGTAGGCGGCAGCCAGGGCGCGCGCGTCCTGAACCAGACCATGCCTGCCGTTGCGGCCTCGCTGGGCGAGCGCATTACCCTCTGGCACCAGGTCGGCAAAGGGGCGCTGGATGAGGTGGTACAGGCTTACCAGCACGCCGGGCAACCCCAGCACAAGATCACCGAATTTATTGATGACATGGCCGCTGCTTACGCCTGGGCGGATGTGGTGGTCTGCCGCTCCGGCGCGCTCACCGTGAGTGAAATTGCTGCCGCCGGGCTGCCCGCCATCTTCGTGCCGTTCCAGCACAAAGATCGCCAGCAGTACTGGAACGCCCTGCCGCTGGAGCAGGCCGGGGCCGCCAAAATTCTTGAGCAGCCTGAGTTCACCGCGGAAGCAGTGTGCGGGCTGTTGACCCAATGGAACCGCCCGGTGTTGGCTGAGATGGCGCAACGTGCCAGGGCGGCGGCCATTCCGGATGCCACCGAGCGGGTGGCCGCCGAGGTATGTGCGGCAGCGCACATTGAATATGAACGATCTGCGCCGCGCGCGGTCGTCAATCAGTAACGATGAAAAGTGAAAAATAACGTGAATACACAACAATTGGCGAAACTGAGAACCTTCGTGCCCGAGATGCACCGCGTCCGGCACATCCACTTTGTCGGCATTGGTGGTGCCGGCATGGGGGGTATCGCCGAAGTGTTGGCCAACGAAGGCTACCAGATCAGCGGCTCTGATCTGGCGCCAAACCCGGTGACGCAGCACCTCACGGCACTGGGCGCACAGATTTACTACCACCACCGTGCCGAAAACGTGCTGGATGCCAGCGTCGTGGTGGTCTCGTCGGCCATCAGCCAGGACAACCCGGAGATTGTGGCCGCGCGTGAGGCGCGTATTCCGGTGATCCGCCGCGCGGAGATGCTGGCTGAACTGATGCGCTTCCGTCACGGCATCGCCGTGGCCGGTACGCACGGTAAAACCACCACCACCGCGATGGTGAGCAGTATCTATGCCGAGGCCGGGCTGGACCCGACCTTCGTCAACGGCGGGCTGGTAAAAGCAGCGGGCACGCACGCCCGGCTGGGCACCAGCCGCTACCTGATTGCCGAGGCGGACGAAAGCGACGCCTCTTTCCTGCATCTGCAACCGATGGTGGCGATTGTGACCAACATCGAAGCGGACCATATGGATACCTATCAGGGCGATTTTGAAAACCTGAAGCAGACGTTCATCAACTTCCTGCACAACCTGCCGTTCTATGGCCGTGCCGTGATGTGTATTGATGATCCGGTGGTGCGTGAATTGCTGCCGCGCGTCGGCCGCCATGTCACCACGTACGGGTTCAGTGACGATGCTGATGTCCGCATCGAAAGTTATCACCAACAGGGCGCACAGGGGCACTTTACGCTGAGCCGCCACGACAAGCCGTTGATGACCGTGACGCTGAATGCGCCGGGCCGCCATAACGCCCTGAATGCCGCTGCGGCCGTGGCCGTGGCCACGGATGAAGGCATTGCCGATGCGGCGATCCTCAGCGCACTGGCGGGCTTCCAGGGCACCGGCCGCCGTTTCGACTTCCTCGGGGAGTTCCCGCTGGAGCCGGTCAACAGCAAAACGGGCGCCGCCATGCTGGTGGATGATTATGGCCACCACCCGACCGAAGTGGACGCGACCATCAAAGCGGCGCGCGCCGGCTGGCCGGATAAGCGCCTGGTGATGATCTTCCAGCCGCACCGCTATACCCGCACCCGCGATCTCTACGACGATTTCGCCAATGTGCTGTCGCAGGTGGATGTGTTGCTGATGCTGGATGTCTACGCCGCCGGTGAAGCGCCGATTCCGGGCGCGGACAGCCGCTCACTCTGCCGGACTATCCGTGGGCGCGGTAAGATTGATCCTATTTTGGTTTCCGATGTGGACACCGTGCCGGAAAATTTGGCGCAGATCCTGGAGAATGATGACCTGGTTCTGGTACAGGGCGCCGGGAACGTCGGCAAGGTGGCCCGTAAATTGGCTGAGCAGAAGTTTCAGCCCGTAAGAAAAGGTGAAGAGCAGCATGGCTGATAAAGTCGCGGTATTACTGGGCGGAACCTCCGCCGAACGCGAAGTGTCGTTGCAGTCCGGGCAGGCGGTACTGGCCGGCCTGCGTGAATCAGGCATTGATGCTTACGCAATTGACCCAAAAGAGACGCCGGTCACAGAGCTGAAAGCGCTGGGCTTTACCAAGGTATTTATCGCGCTGCATGGCCGCGGCGGAGAAGACGGCACCCTGCAGGGGCTGCTGGAGCATCTCGGCCTGCCCTACACCGGCAGCGGCGTGATGGCTTCCGCCCTGACGATGGACAAGCTGCGTACCAAGCGCATCTGGCAGGCGATGGGCCTGCCGGTCTCGCCGTTTGTGGCGCTGAACCGTGCCCAGTTCACCTCAGGTGAGATGGGCGAGGATGCCACCACGCTGGCCGCGCTGGGCTTCCCGCTGATTGTGAAGCCGAGCCGTGAAGGCTCGAGCGTCGGGATGAGCAAAGTCGACAGCATCGAGCAGTTACAGCCGGCGCTGGACGAAGCATTCCGCCATGATGATGACGTGCTGGTGGAAAAGTGGCTGAGCGGGCCGGAATTCACGGTGGCGATCCTGGGTGACGAGGTGCTGCCCTCTATCCGCATCCAGCCTGCCGGCGTGTTTTACGATTATGAGGCGAAATACCTCTCAGACGAGACGCAGTATTTCTGCCCAAGCGGCGTCAGCGAGGCGGATGAAGCCCGCCTGGCTGCGCTGGCGTTACAGGCTTACCGTGCGCTTGACTGCCGCGGCTGGGGCCGGGTGGACATTATGCAGGACAGCGACGGCGGGTTTTACCTGCTGGAAGTGAATACGTCACCGGGGATGACCAGCCACAGCCTGGTGCCGATGGCCGCCCGTCAGCATGGCCTGAGTTTTGCCCAGCTGACGGCGCGCATTCTGGAGCTTGCTGACTGATATGTCGCAGGCGGCCTTGAATACACGCGAGCGCGATGAGCCTACGGTCAGCCGTAGCCTGCGCCGCAGTAACGGTACCCAGCTGGCGGGGATTCTCTTCCTGCTGATGGTACTGGGGACCATCGGCTGGAGCGGCTGGGCAGTGCTGGGGTGGATGAAAGATGCCAACCGGCTGCCGCTCTCCCGGCTGGTGGTGACGGGTGAACGCCATTTCACCACGCATGACGACATCCGGCAGGCCATTATGGCCCTCGGGTCGCCGGGCACCTTCATGACGCAGGATGTGAATGTCATCCAGCAGCAGATTGAGCGGTTGCCCTGGATCAAGCAGGCCAGTGTCCGCAAGCAGTGGCCTGACGAGCTGAAGATTCATGTGGTGGAGTATGTGCCCGTCGCCCGCTGGAATGACCTGCATATGGTTGATGCTGAAGGCAAGTCCTTCAGCGTGCCGTCGGAGCGGATGAGCAACCAGAAGATGCCGCTGCTCTACGGGCCGGAAGGCAGTGAACAGGATGTTTTGCAAGGTTACAGAACGATGAGCCAGACGCTGGCCGCCGGTAAGTTTACGCTGAAGATGGTCTCGATGACCGCGCGTCACTCCTGGCAACTGGCGCTGGATGACGATATCCGTATTGATCTGGGCCGTGATGACCGTGCAGGACGCTTGCAGCGCTTTATTGAGCTGTTCCCGGTATTGCAGCAGCAGGCGCAGACGGACAACAAGCGCATCAGCTATGTCGATCTGCGTTATGACACCGGTGCGGCAGTGGGCTGGGCTCCGGCATTCGTTGAGCAGCAAAACAGTAATCAGCAACAAAATCAGGCACAGGCAAAACAACAATGATCAAGTCGACGGACAGAAAACTGGTAGTTGGACTGGAAATCGGTACGGCAAAGGTTGCGGCATTGGTAGGGGAAGTTCTGCCCGATGGCATGGTCAACATTATTGGGGTGGGCAGTTGCCCCTCCCGCGGCATGGATAAAGGTGGCGTCAACGATCTTGAGTCGGTGGTAAAATGCGTTCAACGTGCCATCGATCAGGCGGAATTGATGGCAGATTGCCAGATATCGTCGGTTTACCTGGCGTTATCCGGTAAACACATCAGTTGCCAAAACGAAATCGGGATGGTTCCTATTTCGGAAGAGGAAGTCACACAGGAAGATGTGGAAAACGTGGTCCATACCGCTAAATCGGTACGTGTCCGTGATGAACACCGTATTCTGCATGTGATTCCGCAGGAGTACGCTATCGACTACCAGGAAGGGATCAAAAACCCGGTAGGGCTGTCCGGCGTGCGGATGCAGGCGAAAGTGCATCTGATTACCTGCCATAACGACATGGCGAAGAATATTGTTAAAGCCGTGGAACGCTGCGGCCTGAAAGTTGACCAACTGATCTTTGCCGGGCTGGCAGCCAGCTATGCGGTTCTGACGGAAGATGAGCGCGAGCTGGGCGTCTGTGTGGTGGATATCGGCGGCGGCACCATGGACATCGCTGTCTATACCGGCGGCGCGCTGCGCCACACCAAGGTGATTCCGTATGCCGGCAATGTGGTGACCAGTGACATCGCCTACGCCTTCGGTACGCCGCCTACCGATGCGGAAGCCATCAAAGTGCGTCACGGATGCGCACTGGGTTCCATTGTCAGCAAGGATGAGAGCGTTGAAGTGCCCAGCGTCGGCGGCCGCCCGCCACGCAGTCTGCAGCGTCAGACACTGGCCGAGGTGATTGAGCCGCGTTACACCGAGCTGCTGAACCTGGTCAACGATGAGATCCTGCAGTTGCAGGAACAGCTGCGCCAGCAAGGCGTAAAGCATCATCTGGCCGCCGGCATTGTCCTGACCGGCGGCGCGGCACAAATCGATGGTCTGGCAGCCTGTGCCCAGCGGGTGTTCCACACCCAGGTCCGCATCGGCCAGCCGCTGAACATCACCGGGCTTACGGATTATGCGCAGGAGCCTTACTACTCCACAGCAGTGGGGTTACTGCACTACGGAAAAGAGTCTCACCTGAGCGGTGAGGCGGAAGTGGAAAAACGCGCCTCAGTGGGCAACTGGTTCAAACGAATCAATAGCTGGCTGAGAAAAGAATTTTAATGTTTAACAAGAGATCAAGCTGATCCTCTTTTTTTGATCTCGAAGCGACAGGCACAAAACGGAGAGAAATTATGTTTGAACCTATGGAATTAACCAATGACGCGGTGATTAAAGTCATCGGCGTCGGCGGTGGCGGCGGTAATGCCGTTGAACATATGGTGCGTGAACGCATCGAAGGTGTTGAATTCTTCGCCGTAAACACAGACGCCCAGGCGCTGCGTAAGACGGCGGTGGGCCAAACCATCCAGATCGGCAGCGGGATCACCAAAGGGCTGGGCGCAGGCGCCAACCCGGAAGTGGGCCGCAACTCTGCCGAAGAGGACCGCGAGGCACTGCGTACGGCGCTGGAAGGCGCTGATATGGTCTTCATCGCGGCCGGCATGGGCGGCGGTACCGGTACCGGTGCTGCGCCTGTTGTCGCTGAAGTGGCAAAAGATCTGGGTATTCTGACCGTGGCCGTGGTGACCAAGCCTTTCAATTTCGAAGGCAAGAAGCGTATGGCCTTTGCCGAGCAGGGCATCGCTGAGCTCTCCAAGCACGTTGACTCCCTGATCACCATCCCGAATGACAAGCTGCTGAAAGTGCTGGGCCGCGGCATCTCCCTGTTGGATGCGTTCGGCGCAGCCAACGACGTGCTGAAAGGCGCGGTACAGGGCATCGCTGAGCTGATCACCCGCCCGGGCCTGATGAACGTCGACTTTGCGGACGTGCGTACCGTGATGTCCGAAATGGGTTACGCCATGATGGGTTCCGGCGTGGCCTGTGGGGAAGACCGTGCAGAAGAAGCGGCCGAAATGGCGATCTCCAGCCCGCTGCTGGAAGACATCGACCTCTCCGGCGCCCGCGGCGTGCTGGTCAACATCACCGCCGGCTTCGACCTGCGTCTGGATGAGTTCGAAACCGTGGGTAACACCATCCGCGCCTTCGCGTCCGATAACGCGACCGTGGTCATCGGTACCTCACTGGATCCGGAAATGAACGACGAACTGCGCGTCACCGTGGTGGCGACCGGCATCGGCATGGACAAGCGTCCGGAAATCACGCTGGTGACCAACAAGCAGCAGACCCAGCAGCAGCCGGTTATGGATCACCGTTACCAGCAGCATGGCCTGGCACCGCTGCCGCAGGAGAACAAACCTGCCGCCAAAGTGGTTAACGAGCAGAATACGCAGTCGAACAAAGAGCCTGATTATCTGGATATTCCGGCTTTCCTGCGTAAGCAGGCGGATTAATTGTCGCTGCTTTAGCATCTCCGCTCTTTGTGCTAAACTGTCCCGCCGATCCTGGTATAAGCTGGGATCGGTAGGATGGATAACATTGCGAGATAAAAACGATGATCAAACAACGCACATTAAAACGTATTGTTCAGGCGACAGGCGTCGGTTTGCATACCGGTAAGAAGGTCACGCTGACTCTGCGCCCTGCACCGGCCAACACCGGGGTCATCTATCGTCGCACTGACTTGAATCCACCGGTAGATTTCCCGGCAGATGCCAAATCCGTGCGTGATACCATGCTCTGTACTTGCCTGGTCAATGAGCATGACGTACGTATTTCTACGGTTGAGCACCTGAATGCTGCCCTGGCCGGCCTGGGCATCGACAACATCGTGATTGAAGTCGATGCGCCGGAAGTGCCGATCATGGACGGCAGCGCCGCGCCTTTCGTCTACCTGCTGCTGGATGCCGGTATCGAAGAGCTGAATGCCGCCAAGAAATTCCTGCGGATTAAAGAGACTGTCCGCGTGGAAGAGGGTGACAAGTGGGCCGAACTGCGACCGCATAATGGTTTCAGCCTCGACTTCACCATCGATTTTAATCACCCGGCGATTAACAGCAGTTCGCAGCGTTACCGTATGGATTTCTCGGCAGACGCCTTTGTCCGCCAGATCAGCCGCGCGCGTACGTTCGGTTTCATGCGTGACATCGAGTACCTGCAGTCCCGCGGCCTCTGCCTGGGCGGCAGCTTTGACTGCGCGATCGTGGTCGATGACTACCGTGTCCTGAACGAAGACGGCCTGCGTTTTGAAGACGAGTTTGTCCGTCACAAAATGCTGGATGCCATCGGTGACCTGTTCATGTGCGGCCATAACATCATTGGCTCCCTGACGGCGTATAAGTCAGGCCATGCACTGAACAACAAACTGCTGCAGGCTGTGCTGGCGAAGCAGGAAGCGTGGGAATATGTGACCTTCCAGGACGAAGCAGAAATGCCGCTGGCATTCAAAGCGCCGTCCGCTGTGTGGGCCTGAACCTTAGCTTAGTTTTTCTTATCACGACTGGTTGCACTGGTACTCTCTCCGGCCAGGGCAGCCAGCCGTTCTAATGCCTTTTTCAATTTTTCCGGGCTACGGTCCGCGACGCCACGCAACACATCCGCACTTTGTGGGCTTAACTGCCGGTAGACTTCCCGTTTCTCTTCAGTCTGCGGTTTTTGCGCAGCCGCTTCCGCTTTTGCCATTAATGAGGGATTTATCCTGATGTCGATCGCGGACAATGATGGTAATATTTGCGCGCGCAATGCAGAGAGAAGGGTGGACTGTTCGTAGCGTAATCGCATCAGCCAACTGGCATTCGCCGTTTCAAGCACTAAAATACCCTGTCGATAATTCGCGACGCGGCACCAGGGGTGCAATTGAGCAGGCAACAGGCCTTTCACTGCACGGTTAAGCTTTAACAGCGCAGTGGCGCGCTGTTGTACGCTTTTCAACGGGCTTTTTTCTCCTGCCGACGCATCGTCGAACAGGACATCTAACAACTGTGGTCGGCTATCGCGCATGGCGGGGCTCCGGCGGATCTAACACTCGTGATTGGTATTCTAAATCGTTGGCGACAATTTGGCAGACGTTATTTCTGGCCGCATCTTCTGCTGGGGATGGTCGCGGCGAGTTTTGGCGTGTCCTCAGGGTTGGGCGGTTCGTCTGACCAGTCGTCGCTGCCCAATCCGTCGTCCACATTAAACCGACAGAACAGCGCCAGTACAGCCTTTACGCGTCTGATGCTGCTGCAAGAGGCGCACCGCCGCCCCGCCTTCAGCGTCGACTACTGGCATCAGCATGCCATCCGCACGGTTATCCGGCACCTCTCGTTTGCCCTGGCACCTGCCGCCGTCTACCAGGCCGCCACAGATGCTGAAGCCATTCAGGCCGTGCCGCTCCAGGCACAGCGCCTGGCCTTGCTGGTCACGCTTAACGCGTTACTGACGCACGAGCCAAAACCACCGACGATTATCCGCTCAACCTCCGGCCGCCTTTTTATGGCGATGACCCGCTACCACGCGGGCTTATGGCTGGCGCAGGTGCAAGGTATTCGTGCCGGTCCGATTGCATAATTCTCCCAATACCTTTAAAACAATTGATAAATCAATAAAGTAGTGGCTAATAATTAGCCAGCTGAGAGATATTAAGAATTATGTTAATCAAATTATTGACCAAAGTATTTGGTAGCCGCAACGACCGCACCCTGCGCCGTATGCGCAAAGCTGTAGAGCAGATCAACCGCCTTGAGCCGGAAATGGAAAAGCTTTCCGATGACGCGCTGAAGGCCAAAACCGACGAATTCCGCGCGCGCCTGGCCAAAGGCGAGGTGCTGGAGAGCCTGATCCCGGAAGCGTTCGCTGTGGTGCGTGAAGCGAGTAAACGCGTCTTCGGGATGCGCCACTTTGACGTCCAGCTGCTGGGCGGCATGGTGCTGAACGACCGCTGCATCGCGGAAATGCGCACCGGTGAAGGTAAAACGCTGACCGCGACCCTGCCGGCTTACCTCAATGCGCTGAGCGGCCGCGGCGTCCACGTTATTACCGTCAACGACTATCTGGCCCAGCGTGACGCCGAAAACAACCGCCCGCTGTTTGAGTTCCTTGGTCTCTCCGTCGGCATCAACCTGCCGGGGATGCCGGCACCGGCCAAACGCGCCGCCTATGCCGCTGACATCACCTACGGTACCAACAACGAATACGGCTTTGACTACCTGCGTGACAACATGGCGTTCAGCCCGGAAGAGCGCGTGCAGCGCAAACTGCACTATGCGCTGGTGGATGAGGTTGACTCCATTCTGATCGATGAAGCGCGTACTCCGCTGATCATCTCCGGCCCGGCAGAAGACAGCTCGGAAATGTACATCAAGGTCAACAAGCTGATCCCTAAACTGATCCGTCAGGAGAAAGAGGATTCAGAGACCTTCCAGGGTGAAGGCCACTTCTCCGTGGATGAAAAAGCCCGCCAGGTGCACCTGACCGAACGCGGCCTGATCCTGATTGAAGAACTGCTGATGGACGCCGGCATTATGGAAGAGGGCGAGTCACTCTACTCCCCGACTAACATCATGCTGATGCACCATGTCACCGCAGCCCTGCGCGCCCATGTGCTGTTCACGCGTGACGTGGACTACATCGTAAAAGACGGTGAGGTGATCATCGTTGATGAGCACACCGGCCGTACCATGCAGGGCCGCCGCTGGTCTGACGGCCTGCACCAGGCGGTGGAAGCCAAAGAGGGCGTGGAGATCCAGAACGAGAACCAGACCCTGGCCTCCATCACCTTCCAGAACTACTTCCGCCTGTATGAGAAACTGGCCGGGATGACCGGTACAGCGGACACCGAAGCGTTCGAATTCAGCTCCATCTATAAGCTGGACACCATTGTGGTGCCGACCAACCGCCCGATGATCCGTAAAGATTTGCCGGATCTGGTCTATATGACCGAGCAGGAGAAGATCGGCGCGATCATCGAAGACATCCGCGAGCGTACGGCCAATGGCCAGCCGGTGCTGGTGGGCACCATCTCCATTGAGAAATCAGAAGTGGTTTCCAATGAGCTGACCAAAGCCGGCATCAAGCACAACGTGCTGAACGCCAAGTTCCACGCCCGCGAAGCGGACATCGTGGCCCAGGCCGGCCAGCCGGGTGCCGTAACCATCGCGACCAACATGGCCGGCCGTGGTACGGACATCATGCTGGGCGGCAGCTGGCACGCCGAGGTGGAAGAGCTGGAGAATCCGACCCAGGAGCAGATCGACGCCATCAAAGCCGCGTGGAAGCAGCGCCATGACGCCGTACTGGCCTCCGGCGGCCTGCATATCATCGGTACTGAGCGCCACGAATCGCGCCGTATCGACAACCAGCTCCGCGGTCGTGCCGGTCGCCAGGGTGACGCCGGCTCCTCCCGTTTCTACCTGTCGATGGAAGATGCGCTGATGCGTATTTTCGCCTCCGACCGCGTCTCCAACATGATGCGTAAACTGGGCATGAAACCAGGTGAAGCGATTGAGCACCCGTGGGTGACCAAGGCGATTGCCAATGCACAACGCAAAGTGGAAAGCCGCAACTTCGACATCCGTAAGCAACTGCTGGAGTATGATGATGTGGCCAACGACCAGCGCCGCGCGATCTACACCCAGCGTAATGAGCTGCTGGACGTCTCTGACGTCAGTGAAACCATCGCCAGCATCCGTGAAGATGTGTTTAAAGCGACGCTCGACAGCTATATCCCGCCGCAGTCGCTGGAAGAGATGTGGGACATTCCGGGCCTGCAACAGCGCCTGAAAACCGACTTCGATCTCGACCTGCCGATCGCTGAGTGGCTGGACAAAGAGCCGCAACTGCATGAAGAGACCCTGCGTGAGCGCGTCCTGCAACAGGCGGTTGAGGTTTACCAGCGCAAAGAGGAAGTGGTCGGCGTCGAGATGATGCGTAATTTCGAAAAAGGCGTGATGCTGCAAACCCTGGACTCCCTGTGGAAAGAGCATCTGGCAGCGATGGACTACCTGCGCCAGGGCATCCACCTGCGCGGCTATGCGCAGAAAGATCCAAAGCAGGAGTACAAACGTGAATCCTTCGCCATGTTCGCGGCGATGCTGGAATCACTGAAATATGAAGTCATCAGCACCCTGAGCAAAGTCCAGGTTCGCCTGCCGGAAGAGGTAGAGGCACTTGAGCAACAGCGCCGCGAAGAGGCGGAGCGCCTGGCCCAGCAGCAGCAACTGAGCCACCAGACTGACGCGGCCATTGAAGCAGAAGCAGCGCGCAGCGGCGCAGCAGCAGGCGAGCGCAAAGTCGGGCGTAATGACCCATGCCCTTGCGGTTCAGGGAAAAAATACAAGCAGTGCCACGGCCGCCTGCAGAAGTAGGCCGGCCGCCATAACCGCGCCGCGGTGACCGGGCGCGAAGCGTGAAAAACAGGGGTTCAGCGTGCTGAGCCCCTGTTTTTTTGTTATTTATTCAGCACACTGCATTTATTCAGAAAACCGCATCGATTCAGACGCGCGCATCCGCCAGAAACCGGATGTGAAGAAAACCGAAAAGGAGAAAGGCGTGACGTTAAAGCACCTGACCATTGCCGTGGGCATTATCCGCAACCCACAGCATGAGATTTTCATTACCCAGCGCAATGCCGCATCCCATATGGCAGGGTTCTGGGAATTCCCCGGCGGCAAAGTGGAAGCGGGTGAAACGCCGGAACAGGCCCTGAAACGGGAGCTGGGTGAAGAGACCGGCATTGTGCCGCTGGCGGTACAGCCCCTGAAAATCGTAGAGCACACGTTCGACGATCGCCGGGTGACGCTCCATTTCTTTCTGGTGGAGGCGTGGCAAGGCGAACCCTACGGCCGGGAAGGGCAGCCGATGCGTTGGGTCAGCCAGCATGCGCTGCGGGAAGAGGAGTTCCCCCCTGCCAACGCCGGGATTATCGCCCTGCTGAAAGCCTGATGGCAATGCGGCGCTCCCCAGCGGGAAGCGCCCCCAACCGCGTCTCAGTGTTCGTCTTCTTCACTCCACTTTTCGGCGTCATTGATGTCGTTCTGGCTGGGAATGCGTTTCTCTTCGTCTGCCCATTCGCCGAGGTCGATGAGCTGGCAGCGCTTGCTGCAGAACGGGCGGTAAGGGCTCTCTTCCCCCCAGATCACCGGCTTGCGGCAGGTCGGGCAGTTAACCATGGTGTGTTCGGTATCCATATATTCTCCTGAAAATTAAGCCGGACGGTCGTCAACAGCAGGCAAGCGTGAAAGAGAGACGCGCCGGGACCTGTCCACGCTCACTGTCCAGTGATAAGAACCGGATAGCGTAACGGGTTTTATGGCCTGAAATCTGCGGGTAGATCTGGTGCTCCAACCCCACGCGCAGCCGCAGCAGATCGGCATCTTCCGCATTATCCTGGAAGAAACCGTTCAGGCTGATCTGATTTTTAAACGGGCCGGACTGGCGGATCAGATCAAGGATGATGGTCAGCGCATCGCTGAGCGGGGCGAGGGTGGCGAGCCAGCGGTTTACCTGGCTGTTGCGCGCCTCCTGCTCCAGGTGCAGCCACATGTGCAGCGTCGGCAGGTCGAAACTGCAACAGCCGCCGGGAATGCTCAGCCGCTGTTTGACCAGGCCAATCAACCGATCTTCACGCAGTGACTGCCCAAGCCGCGGTGCCGCCATCAGGGCGCTGGAGCGCTGTTTCAGCTGCTGGCGCAATGCCTCAACACGCGCCATATCCACGCCCGGCACGTCAGCCCATAACAGTAATTTTTGCTGCTGGCGTTCCAGCTCTTTAACCAGCTCAGTGCGGACTTCACCGCGTTCCAGCACATCCAGCAGGTCGGAAATGGTGCGGAAAAAGGCGAGCGCGGTGGCGATGTCACCCAACACCGGGTACTGCTGCAACTGCTGCAATAAAAACTCAATGCGCAACCAGGTGCGCATCTTCTCATTCAGGGGGTGTTCAAACAGAACGGTAGGGGAGAGGTCACTCATGTCTATTAATCCTGTTGGGTTGCCGCCGCCAGTTGCAGGTAATGCTGGTGAAGGGCAGCAACGCGCGGTTCGATCGCCGAGGGATCGCCGCTGTTATCAATCACATCGTCGGCACAGGCCAGGCGTTGTTCGCGTGTTACCTGTGCGGCAAGAATATTTTCGGCCTGCTGACGGGATACGCCGTCACGGGCGGTGGTCCTGGCGAGTTGCGTCTCGCGATCGACGTCGATGACCAGCACCCGGTCAGCACGCGCCTGCAGGCCATTTTCGATCAACAGCGGCACCACCCACAGCACATAGGGGGTGGTGGCCTGCCGGATCTGATGTTGTGTCTCCTGCTGGATCAGCGGATGCAGCAGGCCGTTCAGCCACGCTTTCTCAGTGGGATCGGCAAAGATCAGCTCACGCAGACGGGCGCGGTTCAGGCTGCCGTCAGGGTGCAGCAGCGTATTGCCGAAGTGCGCCGCAATGGCGCTGAGTGCCGGTGTGCCCGGCTCCACAACCTGACGGGCAATCACATCCGCGTCAATCACCGTCACACCTAAGCGGGAAAACGCATTTGCCACGGTACTTTTGCCACTGCCGATGCCGCCTGTCAGTGCAACAAGATAGCTCATGGTTATGCTCTCAGTAAGAAAGACAGATGAAACAGTATGATACCCGGATTCTCCTTCCCTGTAACAGGGTAGACAGAGAGCGTCGCCGGCCTGCCGTCAGTGATAACCGTGAGCAGGGTCACGCCGGTATTTATCTAGTTAAATTTCTGTGATTGTAGCGTAAATAAAGTCAAATTCGCAGACTTGTTCGGTGATTATTCCGGCGTATGATGACGTCACTGGGAATGGCAGCACGACTCTTCGCGCACCTTTCTGCCCGATCACCTTTTTGCGATCCGTCGCCTACGACCAGGAAACCGTCACCATGCGCATTGAAGAAGATGTAAAACTCGGTTTTAAAGATGTATTGATCCGCCCGAAACGCTCCACGCTGAAAAGCCGCTCTGATGTTGACCTGCAACGCGACTTCCGTTTCAAACATGCCGGTGCGGCGTGGTCCGGCGTACCGGTTATTGCCGCCAACATGGATACGGTCGGCACCTTCCGCATGGCCACGGTACTCGCTTCATTCGATCTGTTGACCGCCGTGCATAAGCATTACAGCGTTGAGCAATGGCGCACCTTTATTGACGGCGCAACGGATGAGGTGCTGAGCCATGTGATGGTCTCGACCGGCACATCAGACGCTGACTTCGTTAAAATGAAGCAGATCCTGGCACTCTCTCCGGCCTTAAAATTCATCTGCATCGATGTGGCTAACGGCTATTCCGAGCATTTTGTCGCTTTCCTGCAACGGGCGCGTGAAGCCTGCCCGGATAAAGTGATCTGCGCCGGAAACGTGGTCACCGGTGAAATGGTGGAGGAGCTGATCCTCTCCGGGGCGGACATTGTCAAAGTAGGCATTGGCCCCGGGTCAGTCTGTACCACCCGGGTGAAAACCGGCGTGGGTTACCCGCAGCTTTCCGCCGTGATTGAATGTGCGGACGCTGCCCACGGGCTGGGCGGTCAGATCGTCAGCGACGGCGGCTGTGCCGTACCGGGCGACGTGGCAAAAGCGTTCGGCGGCGGGGCGGATTTCGTGATGCTCGGCGGGATGCTGGCCGCGCATAACGAGTGCGAAGGCACTCTGGTGGAAGAGAACGGCCAGGAGTTCATGCTGTTCTACGGCATGAGTTCTGAGTCCGCCATGAAGCGCCATGTCGGCGGTGTGGCAGAGTACCGGGCCGCCGAAGGCAAAACGGTCAAATTGCCGCTGCGCGGGCCGGTTGAGCACACGGTGCGTGACATCCTGGGCGGCCTGCGTTCCGCCTGCACCTATGTCGGGGCTGAGCGGCTGAAAGAGCTGACCAAACGCACCACCTTTATCCGGGTGGCTGAGCAGGAAAACCGCCTGTTCGGGCAGTAATCGCTTCATCCTCCAGCAGCAGGGCATGTAGCCCTGCTGCATCGTCATACCCTCTCCACCTAAACCCCTTCCTGTGTAAGCCTTGCTTTTCACCCGTTGCCCATCACACTGCCCAGCTGGAAAATCGGCAGATACATGGCGATCACCAGCCCGCCCACCACGCAACCTGTCACCACCATCATCAGCGGCTCCAGCGTTTGCGCCAGCCCCTCCGCCTGTTGCAGGGTCTGTTGCTCGTACCACTGCGCCAGCCGCACCAGCAGGGTATCCAGCGAACCGGACTCCTCACCGACGCGGGTTAACTGCCGGCACAACGGGGTAAACAGCGGCTCCAGAGTGAGGGCCTGGTGCAGCGGCACCCCCTGGCCGACCTGGTCCCGGACACGCATGACCGCCTGCTGATAGCAGAGGTTGGGCACCGCCCGGGCGGCCGCCTGCAACCCGGTGAGCAGATCCAGCCCGGCCCGCTGGGTCAGCGCCAGGGTGGAAAAGATCTGGGCAATGCTGCCGCCCTGAACCAGCCCGGCAATCAACGGCAGGCGTAACACCACCTGCTGCTCCCGCTGCTGCCAGCGCGGCTGCGGGTGCAGCCGGAACCGGTACGCCAGCCCCGTCAGGCTGAGCAGGAGAAGCAGCCACGGCCCCTGCGTGGTCAGGTAACCTGAGGCAGTAATCAGCGCGCGGGTGAACCAGGGCAGCGGGGCATTAAAGCTCTGGTAGATGGCCGCAAAGGCAGGCAGCACCAGCGTCAGCATCAGGATGCAGACCAGCAGCGCAATCGCACTGACAATCAGCGGGTAGCGTACCGCTTTCCGGATCATCTGCCGCAGCCGCTGGGCACGCTCCTCAAGTTGGGAAAATTGCTGGCAGCAGTGATCGATATTCCCCGTCAGTTCCCCGACCTCCATCATCTGAACGCAGATGGCCGGGAACACCGCCGGGTAGTGGGCCAGTACGGCGGAAAAGGGCAGGCCGCCTGCGATCGCGGTGGCCAGCTCGCGCAGAACACAGCGCCACCCCGCCCTGGGGTGCCCCTCAGCCAGCAGCGTCAGGCTTTCCATCAGCGGCAGCCCGGCCTGAAGCAGGGTCGCCAGTTGCTGGAACAGTGCGCTGCGTTCTGCGGGCTTCCAGTGCCCTTTGCCCACCCGGCCATGAGAAACGATCCGCAGAGGTTGTAACCCCTGCGTAATGATGTGCTCAGACGCCGCCTGCTTGTTGGCCGCCAGCAGATCACCCTGCTGAAACTGCCCCTGGAGGTCAATCGCCTGCCAGCTGAACAGGCAAGGGTCAGCCATCCTGCGCCCCCACCACCCGGTAGACCTCTTCCAGCGACGTGATGCCCTCCGCCGCCAGCGCCAGCCCGGCGTTCAGTAACGACGCCTGTCCCTGCTGGCGGGCGATCTCTGTCAGCGCCTGTACGGTGGCTTGCCGGGTCAGGGCCTGTTGAATCTCCGGGGTCACCACCAGCATTTCATATAACCCGGTGCGGCCATAATACCCGGCGCAACAGTGGTCGCAGCCGGTTGCCCGCCAGGGAAACAGCGGGCCGGGCAGGCTGCCCGGCGGCAGGGGTGCCGGTTCCTGGCTGCGGGCGCGGCAATGGGGGCAGAGGCGGCGCACCAGCCGTTGGGCAATCACCAGCTTCAGGCAGGAGGCGATAAGGTACCCCTCAATGCCCATCTGGTTCAGGCGCACCAGCGTCTCAGCCGTGGAGTTGGTATGTAAGGTGGAAAGCACCAGATGCCCGGTCTGCGCGGCATTAACGGCGATCTCCGCCGTCTCTGCATCACGGATTTCACCAATCATGATGATGTCCGGGTCCTGGCGCAGCAGCGCACGCAGGATGCGGGCAAAGCTCAACTCCGCTTTCGGGTTGACCTGCGTCTGGTTGATGCCCTCAACCGGAATTTCCACCGGATCCTCCACGCTGCAAAGGTTATGTGCCGGGCTGTTAAGCAGCGTCAGGCCGCTGTAGAGCGTCACGGTTTTGCCGCTGCCGGTGGGGCCGGTGACCAGCACCAGCCCCTGTGGTTGCGCCAGCACGCGCCGGAAACAGGCCAGCGCCTCCGGGGCCATGCCGAGCTGGGTGATGTCCGGTGCCTGCTGGGGGCCATGTTGCAGGCGGAGCACCAGCTTTTCACCATACAGGGTCGGCAGTGAGGAGAGGCGCAAGGCAACCGGCTGGCCGCCGGGTTGCACGGTGCACTGCCCATCCTGCGGCAGGCGGCGTTCGGCGATGTCCAGCTTGCCCATCACTTTCAGCCGCGCGACGATCTGGTTACCCAACTCACCCGGCGGCGGCGCGATCTCCTGCAACACGCCATCAATCCGCAACCGCAGGCGGTAACGCCCGGCCCCGGGTTCAAGATGGATGTCTGAAGCGCGCCGTTGCAGCGCCAACAGCAGCATCTCCCGGATAAAGGCCGCAGCCGGGGTAGCGTCATCCGCCAGCGTCACCCCGGCGTGGCTGCCGGGGGGCGGGGCGGGCGGCTCCGCATTACTCTGGGCTGCGGCCTGGCGTGCCTGCTCCAGCCGCGCTGCCGGCCAGCACTCGGTGTGCAATGTCTGGGGGCAGGCGAACCGCAACGCCTCACTCAGTGCTTCCAGCACCTCCGCCTGCGCCGCCACATGCAGTTGCCGGGCATCATGGTGGATGATCACCGCCTGAAAGCGCGCGCAGATCTGGTGCAGCGCGGCCGTCTGCTGTTCGGTAACCGGCAGCATCAGGCGTTCCCCGCATCAAACCGGAACACCTCTTCGCACAGCGTCTGCAACGTGCCTGCTGCGGCCTCACACCGGCGCTGCCACACTAGCCCACCGGCCTGGGTATCCGGCACCGGGGTCAGGGTCACGCTCAGGCCGTTCAGCGCCGCCTGGCCGGTGAGGGTAATCACGCCGTTGGTCACCGCTACGCCGCTGACGTAATGGGTAGACTTGCTGGCCGGAATGCCCGCCGTGCCGAGGTTGCAGCCGGTCAGCGCGCCCTGCTCAATGGCGCAAAGCTCTGTCGCCATCTTGTAAGGGGTCATCGCCTGTAACATATCGGTCAGCGCCGCTTTCTGGATATAGCTCTGGTAGGCCGGTATGCCGACGGCGCTCAGGATAGCGATGATGGCAATCACCACCATCAGTTCAATCAGGGTAAAACCTTGCTGGTTACGCATTTTTCACTCCGTGGGGTAAGGAGCCGCCACGGTAAGCATCCGGCCGGTAGGGTGCCAGCGGCCGGGCGCAAGGTTTCGGCACATCCCGAAATAAAAATCTGCTGTTCAGCGGGTTACAAAAAAGAGTGGAAGCAAGCTCGCAAGGTATGAGGAAAGGAGAACGCGGGAAGGAAAAGCGGCGTATAACGGCGCAACGGCTCCCGGTATGGTGGCCGGGAGCCGGTCACTCAGCGAAAGCGCATGGAGAGGTCCATCGCCCGGAGATGCTTGGTCAGGGCACCGACAGAGATGTAATCCACCCCGGTTTCTGCAAACTGACGCAGGGTTACATCGGTCACATTGCCGGACACCTCCAGCTTGGCGCGCCCCTGAGCCAGGGCAACGGCCTCGCGCATCATCTCCAGGCTGAAGTTGTCCAGCATGATGATGTCCGCTTCAGCATCCAGGGCCTGGCGCAGCTCGTCGAGGGACTCGACCTCCACTTCAACCGGCACATCGGCGTGCAGCCAGAACGCCTGTTCCACTGCCTTCTGGATGGAGCCGGTGGCGATAATGTGGTTTTCCTTGATCAGGAACGCATCAGAGAGGCCCAGGCGGTGGTTAGCGCCGCCGCCGCACAGCACGGCATATTTCAGCGCGGTACGCAGGCCGGGCAGGGTCTTGCGGGTGTCGAGCAGCTGGGTGCGGGTGCCCTCCAGCAGCGCCACATAACGGCTGACCTCGGTGGCCGCGCCGGAGAGAGTCTGCACAAAGTTAAGGGCCGTGCGTTCGCCGGTCAGCAGCGTGCGGGCCGGGCCGCTGAGCTCACACAGGATCTGGTCCGGCACTACGCGATCCCCGTCTTTGACGTGCCAGGTCACGTGTACCCGGTTGCCGAGCTGGATGAAGACCTCATTCAGCCAGCGCGCACCGCAAAACACACCCGCCTCCCGGGTGATGATGGTCGCTTCTGCCTGCGTGTCTGCCGGCAGGAGCTGGGCGGTGAGATCGCGGTCAGCGTCGACGTCGCCGCCAAGATCTTCACGCAGCGCCTGGGCAACCAGGTCAGGAATATCATGTTGGATACGGTTGAGTAATTCAGTCCGGCGGCTCTCGGCACTGTAGCTGCGGGTTGGCATGAAAATCTCCGAAATGGCGGATTAGGGGGTAGGGGAAACATGCTACCCTGTTGCCCGGATAAGTACCATATCGGGCCGTGGCGCGTACCCGGCCACCGGCAATCCCCGGCGTACGGGAAGAGGTGAAGGATGAAACTGGAGAAAGGGTGGCTGACAGGGGTCAGAAAGGTGGTGTCACCGCATTGTGATCAACGCCCGGAAGGCACGGTGCCGAGTCTGTTGATTATTCATAATATCAGCCTGCCGCCCGGCCGGTTCGGCGGCCCCTATATTGACCAGCTGTTTACCGGCACACTGAACCCGGAGGATGACCCGTTCTTTGCGGAGATTCATACCCTGCGGGTAGCGGCGCACTGCCTGATCCGGCGTGACGGCGAGATTGTGCAGTATGTCTCGTTCGACGACCGCGCCTGGCATGCCGGGGTGTCGCAGTGGCAGGGGCGTGAGCGCTGCAACGATTTCTCCATCGGCATTGAGCTGGAAGGCACCGATACCCTGCCGTTTACCGATGCCCAGTACCAAAGCCTGGCAACGGTCAGCGAATTGTTAATTAACGCGTATCCTATTACTGTAGAAAGCATTACCGGCCACAGTGATGTGGCCCCAGGACGCAAAACCGATCCTGGCCCGGCGTTTGACTGGGCCGGTTATCGTCAGCAACTCAGCGCCGTACAGCGCTGAGGCGCCTGGTCAGGCACGTGTGAAATAAGGGGATACCTCGGCAGATGACGCTTTTTACTTTATTGCTGGTTTTAGCCTGGGAGCGCCTGTTTAAACTGGGCGACCACTGGCAACTGGACCACCGACTGGAACGGGTCTTTCAGCGCAGCCACAGTGCATCATGGCCGAAAACGGTGCTGATGCTGTTGTGCTGGGTCGGTGTGGTATGGGGGCTGTTGTGGGTGGTACATGGGCTTTTCTTTGGGGTACTGAGCCTGATGCTGTGGGTGGTGATTGGCCTGCTGTGCATCGGGGCCGGCAGCAAGCGGCGGCACTACCGCGCTTACCTGAAAGCCGCCCGGCAGGGCGACGCCCGCGCCTGTGAAAACCTGGCGGACGAGCTGGCGCTGATTCACGGCCTGCCGGTGGATTGCACCCAGGAACTGCGGCTGCGGGAGCTGCAAAACGCGCTGCTGTGGATTAACTTCCGTTACTACCTGGCCCCGCTGTTCTGGTTTGTGGTGTGCGGGCCTTATGGGCCGCTGGCGCTGGCGGGCTACGCCTTCCTGCGCGCTTACCAGACCTGGCTGGCGCGGCACGGCTCCCCGCTGCTGCGGGCGCAGTCCGGGATTGATGCCCTGCTGCACCTGCTGGACTGGGTGCCGGTACGGCTGGCCGGGGTGGCTTACGCCCTGCTTGGGCATGGGGAACGGGCGCTGCCGGCCTGGTTCGCCTCAATCTGGGATCGCCACACCCCCCAATATACGGTGCTGACCGGGCTGGCCCAGTTTTCGCTGGCGCGGGAACCGCATCTGGACCCGATCCAGACGCCGCGCGCCGCCGTGGCGCTGGCGAAAAAAGTTACCATGATCATTGTGGTAGTGGTGGCGCTGCTGACCATCTACGGCACGCTGACCTGACGGACAGCGTGCCCGGCGGCAACAGGGGCAGCATGGCATAAAAAAAGCACGGCGCGCGCCGTGCTTTTTTGTTTGCGTCACTTCACGAGCCGGAACAAAGGCTGCCCGGCGCACCGTCATCCGCTGGCGGAGGCCGGTGCGCGCGTTACCTCAGCGGTTATCCGCCGGCGGCACGCCGAACACCGGCATGCCTTGCTTGTCCCATTCCAGATCTTTGATACGGGTGTGGCGGTTTGGGTCGTAGAGCGGGTCGCCCTCAATCTCGGTGTAGTTGCGGGCGTGGTAAACCAGCACATCCCCGCCCTGGGCATTGACGGTAAAGCTGTTGTGCCCCGGCCCGAACTGGCGGTTCTCCCAACTGGTGGTAAAGACCGGCGTGGGGGATTTATGCCAGCTGGCCGGGTTCATCAGGTTACTGCTGAGGTCAGCCCAGAGCAGGCCGATGCAGTAGTTCTCGTCGGTGGCGCTGGCGGAATAGCTGATGAAAATCCGCTCGCCGTGCACAATCACCGCCGGCCCCTCGTTGACCCAGAAACCGCGCGTCTCCCACTCCAGCTCCGGCTTGCTCAGCATCACCGGGGTGCCTTTCAGCCGCCAGGCGTTCTCCATTTCACACAGGTAGAGGTTGGAGTTGCCGCGGATGGCCGGGTCTTTCTGCGCCCACAGGTAGTAGCGCTTGCCCTGGTGCTCAAAGCTGGTGGCGTCCAGCGAGAAGCTGTCGAACTGGGTATGGATGCGCCCGCGCTCGATCCAGCGGCCGCGCAGCGGGTCGGCATCGGCGCACTCCAGCGCATACATCCGGTGCTGGAACAGGCCGTCGACAATGGTCTGGGAGGGCGCAGCCGCGAAGTAGATAATCCACTTGCCGTCGATGTAGTGCAGTTCCGGTGCCCAGATCAGCGCGCTCATCGGGCCGCGCTCCGGCTTGCGCCAGACGATGTACGGCTCAGCGGTGGCCAGTGCCTCCAGCGAGGCGGCACGGCGCAGCTCCAGCCGGTCATACTCCGGCACAGAGGCAATAAAGTAGTAGTGCCCGTCCTCATGGCGGTGGATAAACGGGTCGGCACGCTGGGTAATCAGCGGGTTAGGGTAATGTGTTGCAGTCATGCCTGCGGCTCCTTATCTGCGGCAATCAGGGGCGCACCCTCATGGTGCTTGCTGCCCTTGTACTCCGCCAGTTCACGGTAGTTCTGGCGGCGTTTTTCCAAATCAAGCTGAATCTGTGCCATCAGGCTGCGGTCAACCTTCAGCAGGCGTACCACCCCGGCGGTGATCAGGTAGCCCACGCCCGGAATGACGGTAAACAGCAGCACGATGCCGTTCACTGCGGAGGCACTCTGCTGTTTCGCCCCGGCATCATAACCATAGAACGAGAGCAGGAAGCCGACCATCGCCCCGGCGATCGCCAGCCCGACCTTCAGGAAGAACAGGTTACCGGAGAAGCTGATGCCGGTGATACGCTTGCCGGTTTTCCACTCGCCGTAATCATCCACGTCCGCCATCAGCGACCAGTGCAGCGGGGAGGGGATCTGGTGCAGGATGTTCAGCACAAAATAGGCGACCAAAATCAGGTTGGTGAGCTGCGGGTCGAGGAAGTAGAAGCCGCTGGAGCAGATCGCCAGCACGATGTTGGTCCAGAAGAAGACTTTCAGCTTGCAGAACTTATCCGTGAGCGGTTTGGCCAGCGCCGCGCCGATCATCATGCCGACCACCCCCAGGCTGATAAAGAAGCTGGCGAAAGAGGCGGACTGCCCCATCACCCAGGTGACGTAGTACATGGTGGCCGCCATGCGGATAAACCCGGGGCAGACGTTGCACAGCGTCAGCAGCAGGATGCGCACCCACTGGTCGTTTTTCCACACATCTTTCAAGTCCGATTTCAGGGCATCGCGGCTCGGCACCGCCGGCTGGATGCGCTCGCGCACGGTGGCAAAGCAGAACAGGAACATAAACAGCGCGATCACCGCCATCACGCCCATCGACATCTGGTAGCCGCGCGCCCGGTCATCACCGCCGAACCACTCCGCCATCGGCAGCAGGGTAGAGGAGAGGATCAGGGTGGCGATGCCGACCATAAAGAAGCGGTAGGACTGGCAGGAGACGCGTTCGTGCGGGTCAGCGGTGATCACCCCGCCCAGGGAACAGTAAGGAATATTGATGGCGGTATAGGTCAGGGACATCAGGAAATAGGTGACAAAGGCATAGATCACCTTGCTGTTGTAGCTCCACTCGGGGGTGGTGAACATCAGCACGCTGAACAGCACATAAGGCACGGAAATCCAGAGCAGGTAGGGGCGGAAACGCCCCCAGCGGCTCTCGGTGCGGTCGGCAATCGCCCCCATAATCGGGTCAGTGACGGCATCGATCACCCGCACGGAGAGCAGCAGCACGCCCACCAGCGCCGGCGCCAGGCCAAACACATCGGTATAAAAATAGTTGAGAAAGAGCATGATGGCGCCGCCAATCATGTTGCAGCCGGCGTCGCCCATCCCATAGCCAATCTTCTCTTTAATCGAAAGCGCCCCACCTTTCATGGATCTTTTCTCCGTGATGGATAAAAACTGCGTCAGGCGACGATTATTGCGCCCTCTGCCGCACACTATGCAGAAGCCGATGGTTATAGAGATGGACAAATCAGTCACGCTGGTGAAAGTGTGAGATCGTTAGCAAGTTAACAACAAACTTGCTTATTTATTAACAAGGTTAACGGCCGGACGGCGCGAAACGGGCATAAAAAAAGCCCGGCGAAGGCCGGGCTTGTCGCAGCAGGGAGAAATCAGCGGCGTTTGCGGGTAAACATGAAACCGATGCCCAGGATCACCAGCCAGACCGGGATCAGCAGCACCGAGATACGGATGCCCGGTGTCAGGTACATGATCACCAGCACGGCAAGCATAAAGGCCAGGCAGAGGTAGTTGCTGAACGGGTACCAGAACGCCTTGAACTTCGGCTCAATGCCTTGCAGGCGTTTCACCTTGCGGAACTTCAGGTGCGCGAGGCTGATCATTGCCCAGTTGATCACCAGCGTGGAGACCACCAGCGCCATCAGCAGCTCAAACGCTTTGCCCGGCATCAGGTAGTTGATCAGCACGCACAGCGCAGTCGCCAGCGCGGAGATACCGATCGCGGCCACCGGCACGCCCCGGCGATCGACGCTCATCAGGGATTTCGGCGCGTTACCCTGTTTGGCCAGGCCGTACAGCATCCGGCTGTTGGAGTAGACGCAGCTGTTATAAACCGACAGCGCCGCCGTCAGCACCACGATGTTCAGCACCGTCGCCACCACATTGCTGTTCAGTGCGTGGAAGATCAGCACAAACGGGCTGCCGCCTTCCACCACTTTGCCCCACGGGTAGAGCGACAGCAGAATCGCCAGCGAGCCGATGTAGAAAATCAGGATGCGGTAGATCACCTGGTTGGTGGCTTTCGGGATGGTGACATCCGGGTTATCCGCTTCAGCCGCGGTGATGCCGATAAGCTCCAGCCCGCCGAAGGAGAACATGATCACCGCCATCGCCATCACCAGCCCGCCGATGCCGTTCGGGAAGAAGCCGCCCTGCGCCCAGAGGTTGGTCACGGTGGCTTCCGGGCCGCCGTGGCCGCTCAGCAGCAGCCAGCCGCCGAACACGATCATGCCGACAATCGCCACCACTTTGATAATGGCGAACCAGAACTCCATCTCGCCATAGATCTTCACGTTGGTCAGGTTAATGGCGTTGATCAGCACAAAGAACACGGCTGCGGTGACCCAGGTCGGGATCTCCGGCCACCAGTACTGGATATAGATGCCGACGGCGGAGAGTTCTGCCATCGCCACCAGGACGTAAAGCACCCAGTAGTTCCAGCCGGAGGCGAAACCGGCGAAGTTGCCCCAATATTTATAGGCGAAGTGACTAAATGAGCCGGCTACCGGCTCCTCCACCACCATCTCACCCAACTGGCGCATAATCAGGAAAGCGATAAAGCCCGCGACCGCATACCCCAGCAGCACCGAGGGGCCTGCCATTTTTATTGTCTGTGCGATGCCGAGAAAAAGCCCGGTCCCAATGGCACCACCTAAGGCAATAAGCTGAATGTGGCGGTTTTTCAGCCCACGTTTCAGCTCATCGCCGTGCTGTTTTTCATCCATTTACTGTCCTCTGTCACTTTGGGGCAAACGTCTTACCAGGCGCAGATCCACCCTGTGTAAGACTATAGTTACAATTATTGTATTAATAGGTTTACGGAACGGGAGGAAGGAAGAGACGCCGTACGCTACCGTTGCGGCCAGAATAGTGGTAAGCGAAAAAGTTTGCACCTGGTTTCTGAATGTAACTGCCTAATTGGCGTCCGGTTAATCACCGGGCAGCCCACACCTACAGAAATCCCCTCCTGTGCGCAGCCGCGGTCATCGAACGGTCATCACCGGCAACAATAATTCAGTTAAAAAGTATTAATGGTAAGAGGGTTTTGGCTGGGCGGGGCAGGCACCGCGTTTTTGCCGCTGACATGACCAATGCATGAGTATGCGGAAATTCCACGGTTTCAGGCAGAGTTATGCAGTAAGGCACGTTTCAGCAGCCGGGCTTATTTGTTTCGTAAACGTTAAAAATTGATCTGCATCAAAATTGGTTATACCAAGCCCAGACGGGGCCTTTGACGGGGGCAGGTAAAATCTTTGTTAAAATGTGCGAGCCTGGCGCTTTTCATTCGTGCGATATGGACAGAAGGTGAATACTTTGTTAGTTTACGGGCACGTTTTATAAATTGGTATTACCAATTTACTACGCGCTTTCCGGCGAGAAGAATAACATGGCCTACAGCAAGATCCGCCAGCCCAAATTATCGGATGTGATTGAGCAGCAACTGGAGTATCTGATTCTGGAAGGGACGCTGCGTCCCGGCGAGAAATTACCCCCGGAGCGTGAGCTGGCGAAACAGTTTGATGTGTCGCGTCCTTCTCTCAGAGAGGCCATCCAGCGTCTGGAGGCCAAGGGCCTGCTCCTGCGGCGTCAGGGCGGCGGCACCTTCGTCCAAAAAAATCTGTGGCAAAGCTTCAGCGACCCGCTTGCTGAACTGCTGGCCGACCACCCTGAATCACAATTCGACCTCCTGGAAACCCGCCACGCGCTGGAGGGGATCGCCGCATACTACGCGGCCCTGCGCGGCACAGAGGAAGATCTGCTGCGCATCCGCGACTGCCACCTGCTGATCCAGCAGGCGCAGGACAGCGGCGATCTGGATGCCGAAGCGGACGCCGTGATGCAGTACCAGGTGGCGGTGACAGAGGCGGCGCATAACGTGGTGCTGCTGCACCTGTTACGCTGTATGGGCCCGATGCTGGAAAAGAACGTCCGACAGAACTTTGAATTGCTCTACTCCCGCCGCGAAATGCTGGCGAAAGTGAGCAGCCACCGTGCCGGCATTTTTGAGGCGATTGTGGCGCGTGAGCCGGAGAAGGCCCGCGAGGCGTCGCACCGGCACCTGGCGTTTATTGAGGAAATTTTGCTGGATCTCAGCCGAGAACACAGCCGGCGGGAGCGATCGCTGCGCCGTCTCCAGCAACGCAGGGACTAAGCGCTTAGTTAAGCACTGATAGCGGCAACCCATAACGGGCCTGTCTTCGTGTGTTCTGCCCCAGAGCACAGGAAGACAGGCTCCATTACACCAACGTATAGAGAAGATAAGGAATCCCACCATGTCAGAACGTGTAAATAATGACGTGGATCCGATCGAAACCCGCGACTGGGTACAGGCGATCGAATCGGTCATCCGTGAAGAGGGTGTTGAGCGTGCTCAGTTCCTGATTGATCAGGTTTTGGGAGAGGCACGTAAAGGCGGCGTTCAGGTCGCTGCCGGTGCTGCCGCACGCAACTACGTCAACACCATCAGCGTGGAAGACCAGCCGGCGTACCCCGGCAACCTGGAGCTGGAGCGCCGCATCCGTTCCGCCATCCGCTGGAACGCCGTGATGACCGTATTGCGCGCGTCGAAAAAAGATCTGGAGCTGGGCGGCCACATGGCGTCCTTCCAGTCTTCCGCGACCTTCTACGAAGTCTGCTTCAACCACTTCTTCCGTGCGCGCAACGAGAAAGATGGCGGCGACCTGGTCTACTTCCAGGGCCACATCTCCCCGGGCGTTTACGCACGTGCCTTCCTGGAAGGCCGCCTGACCGAAGAGCAGATGAACAACTTCCGTCAGGAAGTGCACGGTAAAGGCTTGTCCTCTTACCCGCACCCGAAACTGATGCCGGAATTCTGGCAGTTCCCGACCGTGTCGATGGGCCTCGGCCCGATCAGCGCCATCTACCAGGCGAAGTTCCTGAAATACCTGGAGCACCGCGGCCTGAAAGACACCTCTGAGCAGACCGTTTACGCCTTCCTGGGCGACGGCGAGATGGACGAGCCGGAATCCAAGGGCGCGATCACCATCGCCACCCGTGAGAAGCTCGACAACCTGGTGTTCGTGATCAACTGTAACCTCCAGCGCCTCGACGGCCCGGTGACCGGTAACGGCAAGATCATCAACGAGCTGGAAGGCATCTTCGGCGGTGCCGGCTGGGAAGTGATCAAAGTCATCTGGGGTTCCCGTTGGGACGAGCTGCTGCGTAAAGACACCAGCGGCAAGCTGATCCAGCTGATGAACGAAACCGTGGACGGCGACTACCAGACCTTCAAGTCCAAAAACGGTGCCTATGTGCGTGAGCACTTCTTCGGCAAATACCCGGAAACCGCGGCGCTGGTGAAAGACCTGAGCGACGACGAGATCTGGGCGCTGAACCGTGGCGGCCACGATCCGAAGAAAATCTTCGCTGCACTGAAAAAAGCGCAGGAGACCAAAGGCAAGCCGGTGGTGATCCTGGCCCACACCGTGAAGGGTTACGGCATGGGCGTCACCGCGGAAGGCATGAACATCGCCCACCAGGTGAAGAAGATGAACATGGAAGGCGTGCGTTACTTCCGTGACCGTTTCAATGTGACCGTCACTGACGAAAACATCGAATCGCTGCCGTTCATCAAATTCGAAGAGGGCTCAGAAGAGCACAAATACCTGCATGAGCGCCGCCAGGCCCTGAAAGGCTACGTGCCGACCCGCCTGCCGAACTTTACCCAAAAGCTGCAGATGCCGGCGCTGGAGGACTTCTCCGCTCTGCTGGAAGAGCAGAAGAAAGAGATCTCCACCACCATCGCTTTCGTGCGTGCGCTGAACGTGATGCTGAAAAACGACTCCATCAAGGATCGTCTGGTGCCGATCATCGCTGACGAAGCGCGTACCTTCGGTATGGAAGGCCTGTTCCGCCAGATCGGGATCTACAGTCCGAACGGCCAGCAGTACACCCCGCAGGACCGTGAGCAGGTTGCCTACTACCGTGAAGACGAGAAAGGCCAGATCCTGCAGGAAGGGATCAACGAACTGGGCGCTGCCTCCTCCTGGCTGGCTGCGGCAACGTCGTACAGCACCAACGACCTGCCGATGATCCCGTTCTACATCTACTACTCGATGTTCGGCTTCCAGCGCATCGGTGACCTCTGCTGGCTGGCGGGCGACCAACAGGCGCGCGGCTTCCTGGTTGGCGGCACCTCCGGGCGTACCACGCTGAACGGCGAAGGCTTGCAGCACGAAGATGGCCACAGCCACATCCAGTCGCTGACCATCCCGAACTGCATCTCCTATGACCCGGCCTATGCTTATGAAGTGGCGGTGATCATGCATGACGGCCTGGAGCGCATGTACGGTGAGAAGCAGGAGAACGTCTACTACTACATCACCACCCTGAACGAGAACTACCACATGCCGGCGATGCCGGAAGGTGCCGAAGAGGGTATCCGCAAGGGTATCTACAAGCTCGACACCCTGGAAGGCAGCAAAGGCAAAGTGCAGCTGCTCGGCTCCGGTGCCATCCTGCGCCATGTGCGTGAAGCGGCAGAAATCCTGTCGAAAGAGTACGGCGTGGGCTCTGACGTCTACAGCGTCACCTCCTTCACTGAACTGGCGCGTGACGGCCAGGACTGCGAGCGCTGGAACATGCTGCACCCGTCTGAAGAGCCGCGTGTGCCGTACATCGCCCAGGTGATGAGCGACGCTCCGGCCGTGGCCTCCACCGACTACATGAAACTGTTTGCCGAGCAGGTGCGCAGCTTCATCCCGGCCAGCGAGTTCCGCGTACTGGGTACTGACGGTTTCGGCCGTTCCGACAGCCGTGAGAACCTGCGTCACCACTTCGAAGTGGACGCTTCCTACGTGGTAGTGGCTGCACTGGGTGAACTGGCAAAACGTGGCGACATCGACACCAAGGTAGTGGCAGAAGCGATTACCAAATTCGGCATCGATGCTGACAAAGTTAACCCGCGTCTGGCATAAGAGGGTAAAGAAAAGATGGCTATCGAAATCAACGTACCGGACATCGGTGCAGATGAAGTTGAAGTCACCGAAGTGATGGTGAAGGTTGGCGATAAAGTTGAGGTTGAACAATCGCTGATCGCCGTTGAGGGTGACAAAGCCTCAATGGAAGTGCCCTCCCCGCAGGCGGGTGTGGTGAAAGAGATCAAAGTTTCCGTGGGCGACAAAGTCGAAACCGGCAAACTGATCATGACCTTCGAAGAGGCCGGTGCGGCCTCTGAAGAGAAAGCGCCGGCCCCGGCCGCGCCTGCCGCGAAAGCGGAAGAGAAACCGGCTGCCGCCGCCGCCGGTGCCAGCAAAGAAGTCAACGTTCCTGACATCGGTTCCGATGAAGTGGAAGTGACCGAGGTGATGGTGAAAGTGGGTGACAAGGTCGAGGCTGACCAGTCCCTGATCGCCGTGGAAGGCGACAAAGCCTCCATGGAAGTACCGGCACCGTTCGCCGGTACGGTCAAAGAGATCAAGATCGCGACCGGTGACAAAGTCAGCACCGGCTCCCTGATCATGGTGTTCGAAGTCGCAGGCGCGGCAGAACAGCCGCAGAGCGCGCCGAAACCGGCCGGTGAAACTGAGCCTGCGAAAGCGCAGGGCGGCTCCGCCAGCAAAGAGGTCAGCGTGCCGGACATCGGCGGTGATGAAGTAGAAGTTACCGAGGTGATGGTCAAGGTTGGCGACAAGGTCGCGGCTGAGCAGTCCCTGATCACCGTGGAAGGCGACAAAGCCTCGATGGAAGTGCCGGCACCGTTCGCGGGCACCGTCAAAGAGATCAAGATCGCGGCCGGCGACAAGGTGAAAACCGGCTCCCTGATCATGATCTTCGAGGTCGAAGGCGCAGCCCCGGCACAGCAGGGCAGTGCGAAGCAGGAAACTGCTGCCCCGGCGAAAGCGGAGCAGGAATCCAACGCGACAGCAGCGGCCCCGGCCAAAGCGGAAAGCAAGCCGGAAGCCAAAGGCGAGTTCGCGGAAAATGATGCTTACGTCCACGCCACGCCGGTGATCCGCCGTCTGGCGCGTGAGTTCGGCGTCAACCTGGGCAAAGTGAAAGGCACCGGCCGTAAGGGCCGCATCCTACGCGAAGACGTCCAGAGCTACGTGAAAGACGCAGTGAAACGCGCTGAGTCTGCCCCGGCCGCTGCGGCGGCAACCGGTGGCGGCCTGCCGGGCATGCTGCCGTGGCCGAAAGTGGACTTCAGCAAGTTCGGTGAGATCGAAGAAGTCGAGCTGGGCCGCATCCAGAAAATCTCCGGTGCCAACCTGAGCCGTAACTGGGTGATGATCCCGCACGTCACGCACTTCGACAAAACCGACATCACCGAGCTGGAAGCGTTCCGCAAACAGCAGAATGCCGAAGCTGAGAAGCGCAAACTGGACGTGAAATTCACCCCGGTGGTCTTCATCATGAAAGCCGTGGCTGCCGCCCTTGAGCAGATGCCGCGCTTCAACAGCTCCCTGTCCGAAGATGGCCAGAAGCTGACGCTGAAGAAATACATCAACATCGGTGTGGCGGTAGATACCCCGAATGGCCTGGTGGTTCCGGTCTTCAAAGACGTGAACAAGAAGGGCATCACGGAGCTCTCCCGCGAGCTGATGACCATCTCCAAAAAAGCGCGCGACGGCAAGCTGACGGCCGGCGAAATGCAGGGCGGCTGCTTCACCATATCCAGCCTGGGCGGTATCGGGACGACGCACTTCGCGCCGATCGTTAACGCGCCGGAAGTGGCGATCCTCGGGGTTTCCAAATCCGCGATGGAACCGGTCTGGAACGGTAAAGAGTTCACACCGCGTCTGATGATGCCGATGTCGCTCTCCTTCGACCACCGCGTGATTGACGGGGCTGATGGTGCGCGTTTCATCACCATCATCAATAACATGTTGTCTGACATCCGCCGTCTGGTGATGTAAGCACACAGGCCGGCCCTCGGGCCGGCTTCTCTATTTTTGGCATCGGCCTGGTTGCCCGGCCTGTTTCACATGGGGTGTAACCCGTCGCAACCAGATAGCTAAGACACTGAACACTCGAACTTGCTTTGCAGGTTGTTAACAATTCTGTAAACTGCTCGCGGTGTAAGCGTCCCGGTGGATGAAGGGCGTTATGAATTCTACAAGCGACAAAACTGACGTCTGACCCGCCGGACAATCAATTAAGAGGTCATGATGAGTACAGAAATCAAAACCCAGGTTGTGGTACTTGGGGCAGGCCCGGCAGGTTACTCTGCGGCCTTTCGTTGCGCTGATTTAGGTCTTGAAACGGTTCTGGTTGAACGCTATTCCACGCTGGGCGGTGTCTGCCTGAACGTGGGCTGTATCCCTTCCAAGGCGCTGCTGCACGTTGCCAAAGTCATTGAAGAAGCCAAAGCACTGGCGGAACATGGCGTGGTCTTCGGCGAGCCGAAAACGGACATCACCAAAATCCGTACCTGGAAAGAGAAAGTCATTAACCAGCTGACCGGCGGCCTCTCCGGCATGGCCAAACAGCGTAAGGTTAAAGTGGTGAACGGTTTCGGTAAATTCACCGGTGCCAACACCCTGCAGGTTGAAGGCGAAAATGGTGCGACCACCATCACCTTCGACAATGCCATCATCGCGGCGGGTTCCCGTCCGATCCAATTGCCTTTCATTCCGCACGACGACCCGCGCGTGTGGGATTCCACCTCTGCCCTGGAGCTGAAAGAGGTGCCTGAGCGCCTGCTGGTTATGGGCGGCGGCATCATCGGCCTGGAAATGGGCACCGTCTACCATGCACTGGGGTCCAAAATCGACGTGGTCGAGATGTTTGACCAGGTGATCCCGGCCGCCGACAAAGACGTGGTGAAAGTCTTCACCAAACGCATCAGCAAGCAGTTCAACCTGATGCTGGAAACCAAAGTCACCGCGGTAGAAGCCAAAGAAGACGGCATCTACGTGACGATGGAAGGCAAGAAAGCCCCGGCAGAACCGCAGCGTTACGACGCGGTGCTGGTGGCGATCGGCCGTGTGCCGAACGGCAAACTGATGGATGCCGGTAAAGCGGGCGTAGAAGTGGACGACCGTGGTTTCATCCACGTCGACAAGCAGATGCGTACCAACGTGCCGCACATCTTCGCCATCGGCGACATCGTCGGCCAGCCGATGCTGGCGCACAAAGGCGTGCATGAAGGCCACGTGGCGGCGGAAGTGATCTCCGGTAAGAAACACTACTTCGACCCGAAAGTGATCCCGTCCATCGCCTACACCGAGCCGGAAGTCGCCTGGGTCGGCCTGACCGAGAAAGAAGCGAAAGAGAAGGGCATCAGCTACGAGACCGCCACCTTCCCGTGGGCAGCCTCCGGCCGTGCCATCGCCTCTGACTGCGCAGACGGCATGACCAAACTGATCTTCGACAAAGAGACTCACCGTGTGATCGGCGGTGCCGTGGTCGGCACCAACGGCGGCGAGCTGCTGGGCGAAATCGGCCTGGCGATCGAGATGGGCTGTGATGCGGAAGACATCGCGCTGACCATCCACGCGCACCCGACCCTGCACGAGTCCGTGGGCCTGGCCGCCGAGATCTTCGAAGGCAGCATCACCGACCTGCCGAACCCGAAAGCGAAGAAGAAGTAATTCCCGCCGCGGTTCAGCCTGAGAAAACGGTGCCGGAAGGCACCGTTTTTTTTGCCTGAAAAAAGGCCACGCCGAAGCGTGGCCAGTCGCTTACTTGCTCTGATGAATCACGTTAACGGTGAAAGAAATGTCAGAAATTGACCATCCGCCATTCCCTGCACCTAACGCCATTCCCAGTACAACAATCAGGAGATAAAGCGAGCTCCTTCTCATTGCGTGTTCCTTACAGGACTACGACCGTCTGTTTTCCACCGGGAAAAAAGAGACGAAACAAGCGCTCTGTAGCACTTGTATCGCAGCAGAACAGATCTGTTCCCTGAGCCCGGTGACCTGCTGCTAAACAGGCGGAACAGCCCCGCACAATGGTACACAAAAAGAGGGGGTAATGTTGTATTTATCGCCTGCCCCAGATTGCAATTTGCCTGAAAATAGCGCATGATCGCCTGGCTCTGTAGCGCTTGTATCGTTCATCGATGTAAGTATTCCTGAGGTGCCTGCTAACACCAACGGAATGAAAAAGCCGCCTTTATGGCGGTTTTTTTGTCTCCGTAAGTACACGTTTGTCCGGCTATCCCCACACCCCGCCTGTGCCTTAGTTGATTCCCCTGTGGTTAACGATTCAGCAAAGATTTAATGTTGCTTTTATGTGAACGAATTAACAACCGATTCAAATCCTGATATGCTGGCTGGGCGGAACCGGGCGCTGTACCCTTACAGCCCAGGTGATTGACCGCAGTGCTGTGGCGTTTCATGAAGTCGAGCGTTGAAAAGGCAAAGCATCTCATCAGGCGAAAAACCCTGTGCGCAGGGCGGCAGGTTTTACACCGGTATGAAATATGGATAGCCAGGCACAATAAATGACAATGAGAGCGAGGAGAGAGTCGTGCTAGAAGAATACCGTAAGCACGTAGCCGAGCGTGCTGCAGAGGGCATCGCCCCCAAGCCATTAGATGCTTCCCAAATGGCCGCGCTGGTTGAGTCACTGAAGAATCCGCCCGCGGGCGAAGAAGAAGTCCTGTTAGACCTGTTGATTAACCGTGTACCGCCGGGCGTTGATGAAGCTGCCTACGTAAAAGCCGGCTTCCTGGCCGCGGTCGCCAAAGGCGACACCCACTCCCCCCTGATTACCCCGGAAAAAGCCATCGAACTGCTGGGCACCATGCAGGGCGGCTACAACATCCAGCCCCTGATTGAAGCCCTGGACCAGGAGCAACTGGCCCCGATCGCGGCCAAGGCGCTGTCCCACACGCTGCTGATGTTCGATAACTTCTATGATGTGGAAGAGAAGGCGCAGGCGGGGAACGTTTACGCGCAACAGGTGATGAAATCCTGGGCGGACGCTGAATGGTACCTGAGCCGCCCGCAGCTGGCGGACAAACTCACCGTGACCGTGTTCAAAGTCACCGGTGAAACCAATACCGATGATCTGTCACCGGCACAGGACGCCTGGTCGCGCCCTGACATCCCGCTGCATGCGCTGGCGATGCTGAAAAACGCCCGTGAAGGCATTGAGCCGGACCAGCCGGGCAGCGTCGGCCCGATCAAACAGATCGAGGCGCTGAACCAGAAAGGCTTCCCGCTGGCCTACGTCGGTGACGTGGTCGGTACCGGTTCTTCCCGTAAATCCGCCACCAACTCGGTGCTGTGGTTTATGGGCGATGACATCCCGTTCGTGCCGAACAAGCGCGGCGGCGGCGTGGTGCTGGGCGGCAAAATCGCCCCGATCTTCTTCAACACCATGGAAGATGCGGGCGCACTGCCGATCGAGCTGGACGTCTCCAACCTGAACATGGGCGACGTGATCGACATCTACCCCTACAAAGGGGAAGTGCGTAACCACGACACCAATGAAGTGATCGCGACCTTTGAGCTGAAAACCGACGTGCTGCTGGACGAAGTGCGCGCCGGCGGCCGTATCCCGCTGATTGTCGGCCGTGGCCTGACCTCGCGCGCGCGTGAGTCCCTGGGCCTGCCGCACAGCGATGTATTCCGCAGCGCCCGCCCGGTAGCGGCCAGCGACAAAGGCTTCTCCCTGGCGCAGAAAATGGTGGGCCGCGCCTGCGGCGTCGCCGGTGTGCGCCCGGGTGAATATTGCGAACCGAAAATGACCTCGGTCGGCTCGCAGGACACCACCGGCCCGATGACCCGTGACGAGCTGAAAGACCTGGCTTGCCTCGGCTTCTCCGCCGACCTGGTGATGCAGTCCTTCTGCCACACTGCGGCTTATCCGAAGCCGGTGGACGTGACCACCCACCACACCCTGCCGGACTTCATCATGAACCGCGGCGGCGTGTCGCTGCGCCCGGGTGACGGCATCATCCACTCCTGGCTGAACCGTATGCTGCTGCCGGACACCGTCGGCACCGGCGGTGACTCCCACACCCGCTTCCCGATCGGGCTGTCGTTCCCGGCCGGTTCCGGGCTGGTCGCCTTCGCGGCTGCCACCGGCGTGATGCCGCTGGATATGCCGGAGTCCGTGCTGGTGCGCTTCAAAGGCAAAATGCAGCCGGGCATCACCCTGCGTGACCTGGTACATGCCATCCCTTACTACGCCATCCAGCAGGGCCTGCTGACCGTGGAGAAGAAGGGCAAGAAGAACATCTTCTCCGGCCGTATCCTGGAGATCGAAGGGCTGCCGGAACTCAAAGTGGAGCAGGCATTCGAACTGGCTGACGCCTCCGCCGAGCGCTCTGCGGCCGGCTGTACCATCAAGCTGGACAAGGCACCGATCACCGAGTACCTGACCTCCAACATCGTGCTGCTGAAGTGGATGATTGCCGAAGGCTACGGCGACCGCCGCACGCTGGAGCGCCGCATCCAGGGCATGGAAAAATGGCTGGCTGACCCGCAACTGCTGGAAGCGGACGCCGACGCCGAATACGCGGCGGTGATCGAGATCGATCTGGCTGACGTCAAAGAGCCGATCCTCTGCGCGCCGAACGACCCGGACGACGCGCGCCTGCTCTCCTCGGTGGCCAACAGCCACATTGACGAGGTGTTCATCGGCTCCTGCATGACCAATATCGGCCACTTCCGTGCTGCCGGTAAGCTGCTGGATCAGCACAAAGGCCAGTTGCCGACCCGCCTGTGGGTCGCCCCGCCGACCAAGATGGACGCCGCCCAGCTTACCGAAGAGGGCTACTACAGCGTCTTCGGCAAGAGCGGTGCGCGCATCGAGATCCCGGGTTGCTCCCTCTGCATGGGTAACCAGGCGCGGGTAGCGGACGGCGCGACGGTGGTCTCCACCTCCACGCGTAACTTCCCGAACCGCCTGGGTAACGGCGCAGACGTCTACCTGGCGTCCGCTGAGCTGGCGGCCGTGGCCTCGCTGCTGGGCCGCCTGCCGACCCCGCAGGAGTACCAGGAGTACATGGCGCAGGTGGATAAGACCGCGGTGGACACCTACCGCTATCTGAACTTCGACCAGCTGACCCAGTACACCGAAAAAGCGGATGGCGTCATCTTCCAAACCGCGGTGTAAGCGGCTATAGTGCGCGACGCAACAAGGAGGCCCCCGGGCCTCCTTTTTTTATGGCCTGTTTTTACACGCCTGCTCAGCCGGAAATGGGCGCGGCATAGCGCTTTGCCGGGCGGCAACGGGCTACACTTAGCGGGTTCACAGGGGAGAGACCATCATGGACTATGAATTTTTACGCGACATCACCGGTCAGGTACAGGTGCGGTTCTCAATGGGCCACGAAGTGGTGGGCCATTGGTTCAATGAAGAGGTAAAAGGCGATCTGGCCCTGCTGGATGAGGTCGAGACGCAGGCAGCCACGGTCAAAGGCACCGAGCGCCAGTGGCAGCGCGAAGGGCGTGAGTACACGCTCTGGCTGGATGGCGAAGAGGTGATGATCCGTGCCAATCTGCTGGAGTTCGAAGGGGACGAGATGGAAGAGGGCATGAGCTACTACAACGAGGAGAGCCTGTCGCTGTGCGGCCTGGAGGATTTTCTGGAAGTGGTGAACAACTATCGCGCCTTTCTGAAGGGGCGCTGAGTGTGCCGGCCAGTGACTGGCCGGCAGTGCGCGGCATCCATGACCTGTTATTCCTTAATAGTAGAAACCAATCTCCATGCCGACCGACGACGTGGTGGTCGCAGGCTGGTAGAAGTTCATCGCTTTATCGCCCAGCATGCCGCGTTCGCTGTCAGATTTGCCATATTTCTGGTGCACGTAATAGGCCTTCACAAACACATCACGCGTCACGTTCCAGGTCAGCGCCGCAAAAGGCGACAGGCGGGATTTCGGCTGCAACCAGACATCCCCGGCGTTGCTGTGGGTCCAGGTCTGGATAGGGTAGAGCGCGCCGCCCTCCAGGCTCACCTGGGACGCCGGCGTCATCTGCCAGTTCACTCCCGCGCCCGCTTTGGCATAGGGCTGGAGCGACACTTCCACCGCGCCGAACCGGCGGGTACGCTGCTCAGAGGCGATGTACATATCGTCTGAACGGATGTTACGCAGCCACGCCTGTGCGCCCACCGCGCCTTTCACGTCAAAAGAGATTGTCTCGGAGGCACGCATGCGGTAGCCGCGCGTGATGTCCGCGCTGTAGCCGGTGTACCAGGTTTCGCCTTTCAGCGAGCCGGGCGGCAGGTTGTATTTCGGGTCGAGCGCGCCGCCCCGGTAGCTGACAGCCCCGGCCATCAGGCTCATTTCCCAGCCTTTCAGCATCCCGCGGCGGGCGTCCATATAGTTGTTTGCGCCTACATTGCCCTTTAGCCGCGGCCCGTGCTCCTGCACATATTTCCGGTTGAGGTTATCAACACGTTCATCCCATTTGAAATATTCCACACCGGCACTGGCGTAATTGCGGGTCGCGGCGCTGAACGGATTTTCCCCGGCGTTGGCTACGCCAGAAATCAAAACACCGGCCGTTGCGAATGCGGCAGCAGACGCGGTGCAAAATGTCATTTTCATTATCGGAATTCTTTAGAGTGATTAACGGGAGCGCTGATTGTAGAAAAAGAGAGCGAATGCTAACGGCAGAATAAGATGGGATAAATAGCTCATTTTAAAATCAATAAAAACAGTGGCTTATTTAAAGAAGTAACGCAAATTACCCGGCGCAACCCCTGATAAATTGACTTAATGATTCTGTGATGCGCTGTTTATTTGAGTTACCGCAAAGCAGGCCTGCTGGTACGGGGAATTAAATTTGACTTAATGACAGGAAATAACAGGCAGGGAAGCGAAAATAAATTTAGCTTAACGTTAAGAACGCGTAAAGAAATAGGAATAAATACCCTACCGCGATTTGGGAAATAGCACAAGCGTTTACAATATCATTATTTCAACAATTATTTAACAGCAGGTAAGCGCTTCTTTTTGCCCTTAACCGCCTGTGGGCGATCGCGGTCACAGTAAACCGGTTGCCGGGGTTGCCCGGAAAATTGTAATCCCTTGCGCGTGGCAGGCCAGAACAGAACACGGGAGAGTACAAAACAGGAGATTATGCTGGAGGCCGCAGGGGAAACAGGGAAAGAAAAGTGCCCGCAGCGCGGGCAGCAGGGAGGTTACTGCGCGTAGGCCAGCAGCCCCAGGGAGTCCCGGGCCAGTGCTTTGCACTTATTCGGCGTGGAAATGGCGATGCCGCTCAAATCGCGGTAGCTCTCTTCGCCCAGCCGGCGCATGTTAAAGGTGTTGTAGTTGCTCAGGTCCCAGCTGTTCTGCTGGGCGAAGTAGACAATCGCCTGCTTGATCTGGGTGTTCGGCAGATCGTGGTAGCCGCAGTTGTTCTTCAGGTAGACAAACACCGCCGTCAAATCGGCAAGATCTTCCGCTTCGGTGTCACTCAGCGCCTGGCTGGCAGAGGAGAAGCCCAGCAGCCCCAGCAGCAGCATCATCAGTGTCGTTCGTTTCATTGCCATCAGTGACTTATTCATGGTTAGCAGACGTTATCACACTTACTTATTCACGCACCAAATTAATTGCGCGCCCGGCAGGCGGGCGATCTGCCGCAGGGAAAGGGGGGAGGTCTGTCAGGGAAAGAAGGGGTAAGTATAGCCTATCCGCAGCGCGGCCCCACGCACAGCGCACTTAACACGCTGGCCGCGCCGCCGCGTCGATCCGCCGCAGGGGCTATGTTAAACTCTGATACCCCGTACAGGTAACAGACAAATTATTTATGAAACACACTGTAGAAGTCATGATTTCCGAGCAAGAGATCCGGCAGCGCATCGCGGAACTGGGCCAGCAGATCACCAATGACTACCGCGACAGCGGCAGCGACATGGTGCTGGTCGGGTTGTTGCGCGGTTCCTTCATGTTTATGGCCGATCTCTGCCGCCAGATTGAGGTGCCGCATGAAGTCGATTTCATGACCGCCTCAAGCTACGGCAACAGCATGTCCAGCAGCCGTGACGTGAAAATTCTCAAAGATCTGGATGAGGATATCCGTGGCAAAGATGTGCTGATCGTGGAAGACATCATCGATTCCGGCAACACCCTGAGCAAGGTGCGGGAGATCCTGGCACTGCGCGAGCCGAAGTCCCTGGCCATCTGCACACTGCTGGATAAACCGTCACGCCGGGAAGTCAGCGTGACGGTGGAGTATATCGGTTTCTCGATCCCGGATAAATTTGTGGTCGGCTACGGAATCGATTACGCCCAGCGCTACCGCCACCTGCCTTACATCGGCAATGTGGTGCCGGACGCTGAATAATAGCCTTAACGCCGCTGTTTCATCCTGAAAACCGCAGGGTAAAAGCGCTTGGAAAGCTAATTTTTACGCTGCGGTATTGGCTATGCTCCGTGCCTGCCGGTCAAACGCCCGGCAGCAGCTTGGCAATGGCGTTGTGGTAGTTCATTTCCAGGTTTTCACGGTTAGCGGTCGTGACATTCAGGTCATTGAGCTGGCCGTTCTGCAAGCCGTACACCCAGCCGTGCAGCATCACTTTCTGACCGCGTTTCCAGGCGCCCTGCATAATGGTGGAGTGGCCGAGGTTATACACCTGCTCTACCACGTTGATCTCACACAGGGTATTCAGGCGCTCATCCGGCGGGAGTTCGCTGAGTAACGCGCTATGCTTGTACCACAGGTCGCGGATGTGCAGCAGCCAGTTGTTGATCAGGCCCAGTTCCGGGTTCTCGACCGCCGCCGCGACGCCGCCACAGCCGTAGTGGCCGCAGACAATCACATGTTCTACCTGCAGCACGTCAATGGCGTACTGAACCACGGAGAGGCAGTTGAGATCGGTATGGATGACCAGGTTGGCCACGTTGCGGTGTACGAACAGCTCGCCCGGCTCCATGCCGGTCAAACGCTCTGCCGGAACCCGGCTGTCCGAGCACCCAATCCACAGGAAGCGCGGCTTCTGGGCCTGGGCCAGGCGTTCAAAGAAAGCGGGATCGTCTTTGGTGATGGTCTCAGACCAGGCGCGGTTGTTGGCAATAAGCCTTTCGATTTCTTTCATGGGATATCATTAATCTCATATGAAGTGTGAACAATCTGTAATGCGCAGATTGCAGCTTTAATATAGGACATACATCACGAATTTGAAATCTGATCCTGACAGGGTGATCAGATAAACGACAGCACAAGGTGATTCTACTTTTATGACATATGCACTGGAACTCACGCAGCTGACCAAAACCTACGCAGGTGGGGTACAGGCGCTGCGCGGTATCGATCTGAAGGTTGATGCCGGCGATTTTTATGCGCTCCTGGGGCCGAACGGGGCCGGGAAATCCACCACCATCGGCATCATCAGTTCGCTGGTCAACAAAACCGCCGGCAAGGTGCGGGTGTTTGGTTATGACATCGACCAGGACATCGTGAACGCCAAGCGCCAGCTCGGGCTGGTGCCGCAGGAATTCAACTTCAACCCGTTTGAAACCGTGATGCAGATTGTGGTCAACCAGGCCGGTTACTACGGTGTAAAACGCCGTGAGGCGCTGGAGCGGGCCGAGAAGTACCTGACGCAGCTCGATTTGTGGGGCAAGCGCAACGAGCGGGCGCGGATGCTCTCCGGCGGCATGAAGCGCCGCCTGATGATTGCGCGCGCGCTGATGCATGCGCCGAAGCTGCTGATCCTCGATGAGCCGACCGCCGGGGTCGACATCGAGCTGCGCCGCTCCATGTGGGGCTTTTTGAAAGATCTCAACGCCCAGGGCACCACCATCATCCTCACCACCCACTATCTGGAAGAGGCGGAGATGCTGTGCCGCAACATCGGCATCATCCAGAACGGTGAACTGGTGGAGAACACCAGCATGAAAGCGCTGCTGGCGACGCAGAAGTCCGAGACCTTTGTGCTGGACCTGGCGGCGAAAAGCCCGCTGCCGAAGCTGGAGGGGTACAAAAGCAAGCTGGTGGACACTTCCACTCTGGAAGTGGACGTGATGCGCGAGCAGGGGCTGAACGGCGTGTTCAGCCAGCTGAGCAAACAGGGCATTCAGGTGCTGAGTATGCGTAACAAGGCAAACCGGCTGGAAGAGCTGTTCGTCAACCTGGTCAACGGCAACGAGGGAGAAAACGTATGACCCGTCTCTATTGGGTGGCGCTGCAAAGTATCTGGTACAAAGAGATTAACCGTTTCGGCCGCATCTGGATCCAGACGCTGGTGCCGCCGGTGATCACCATGACGCTCTATTTCATCATCTTCGGCAACCTGATCGGCTCGCGCATCGGTGAGATGCACGGCTTTGATTACATGCAATTTATCGTGCCGGGGCTGATCATGATGGCGGTGATCACCAACTCCTACGCCAACGTCGCCTCCTCCTTTTTCAGCGCCAAATTCCAGCGCAACATTGAGGAGCTGCTGGTGGCCCCGGTGCCGACCCACGTGGTGATCGCCGGCTATGTCGGCGGCGGCGTGGCGCGCGGCATCTGCGTCGGCGTGCTGGTCACGGCGGTGTCGCTGTTCTTTGTGCCGCTGCACGTCCACGCCTGGTGGGTAATTGCCGCGACGCTGCTGCTGACGGCGATCCTCTTCTCGCTGGCCGGGCTGCTGAACGCGGTGTTTGCCACCACCTTTGATGACATCAGCCTGATCCCGACCTTTGTGCTGACGCCGCTGACCTACCTCGGCGGGGTGTTCTACTCCCTGACGCTGCTGCCGCCGTTCTGGCAGGCGGTGTCGAAGCTGAACCCGATCGTCTACATGATCAGCGGCTTCCGCTACGGGTTCCTCGGCATCAGCGACGTGCCGCTGGCGTTCACCATGGCGGTGCTGGTGGCGTTTATCGTGGTGTTCTACCTGCTCGCCTGGTACCTGATCCAGCGCGGCCGCGGGCTGCGTTCGTAACCACGTATTACGCCAATCAGTCAAAACAGAAAGCCGGGCACGCCCGGCTTTTTTACGCCATAAAAAAGGGAGCCTTCCGGCTCCCTGCGGTATGACGGCAGATAACGTCAGGCGACCTGAACCGGGATCGCCTTCGCCTGGCGCTGTAGCTGGTTGTCGCCTTCAAAGTAGGCCACTTTCGGCTTGTGCGCGCGGGCGTCGGCGTCGGTCATCTGCACGTAGGAGCAGATGATCAGCTTGTCGCCGACGCAGGCGAGGCGGGCGGCCGCGCCGTTGACGGAAATAATCCGCGAGCCGCGCTCGGCGGCAATGGCGTAGGTGGAGAAGCGCTGGCCGTTATCGACGTTGTAGATGTCGATGGCTTCATATTCCAGAATGCCGGAGGCGTCCAGAAAATCCTGATCGATGGCGCAGGAGCCTTCGTAGTGCAGGTCAGCCTGCGTCACCTTGACCCGGTGAAGCTTGCCCTGCAGCATGGTGCGTACCATAACGTTGTTACCTTTCCAAAAAAGAAAACAGAGGGTTATGCAACCGGCCAATGCGCGGCCGGTCTCTTGCTGGGTGCATCCTGCGTTCAGCGGTTACGAGCCGGTCAGGCCGTCAAATCCACCTGCCGGTTATCAATCAGTCGCGCCTTGCCGAGCCACGCCGCCATCAGGATCACTGCGCGGGTGCTGGCGACGGTCAGCGGTTGCAGGGTGTCAGCATCGCGGATGAACAGCTCATCCGGCGTGAAACCGGCCTCACGCAGCTGCGCCCCGGCCTGTTCCAGCATCTCTTCTACGTGGCGCTCGCCTTGCAACAACTGCTCTGCCAGGCCATTCATCACCCGGCTCAGCGCCGGGGCCAGCTTGCGTTCATCGGCGGTCAGGTAGCCGTTGCGTGAGCTGAGCGCCAGCCCGTCATTGGCGCGCACCGTGGGCACGCCGACGATCTCGATGTCGTAGCCCATGTCCGCCACCATTTTGCGGATCAGTGCCAGCTGCTGGTAATCCTTCTCGCCGAAGCAGGCGAGATCCGGCTGCACCAGGTTAAACAGCTTGCTGACGATGGTCGAGACGCCGCGGAAGTGGCCGGGGCGGCTGGCACCTTCCAGCATCTGGGAGAGGCCGGGCACCTCAACAAAGGTCTGCGCCTCCAGCCCTTGCGGGTAGAGGTCGGCAGCGGCCGGGGCGAACACCAGGTCGGCCCCGCGGCGCTTCAGCAGCTCGCTGTCCTCCTGCAGGGTGCGCGGGTAACGCGCCAGGTCATCGGCATTATTGAACTGCATCGGGTTGACGAAGATGCTTACCACCACCACGTCGGCGCGGGCTTTGGCCTCGTCCACCAGCGTCATATGGCCTTCGTGCAGGTTCCCCATAGTCGGCACCAGCGCAATGCGCTGGCCGTCCTGCCGCCATCGGCGGATCTGTCGGCGCAGCAGCGGCAACGTTTCAATGATTACCACGTTACATCTCCTTGAGTCTCTGCCTGGCGGCAGCGTTAGTTAAAGGTATGTTCTGGTGCCGGGTAGGCCCCGGACGCCACCTGATCCACATAGGCGCGCGCGGCGCTGCGCAGGTCACCCGCCTCCGCAAGGAAGTTCTTGGCGAACTTCGGCACATGGCCGCCGGTGATGCCGAAGGCGTCATGCATCACCAGAATCTGGCCGTCCGTGACGTTACCGGCCCCGATGCCGATCACCGGGATCTGCAACGCACGGGTCACGCGCTCCGCCAGCGCCACCGGCACGCACTCCAGCACCATCAGTTGTGCGCCCGCCTGCTCAAGGTTGAGCGCGTCCTGCAACAGCTGGTCAGCGGCGGCTTCATCGCGCCCCTGGACTTTATAGCCGCCGAAAATGTTTACCGACTGCGGCGTCAGCCCGAGGTGGCCGCAGACCGGCACCGCGCGCTCGGTGAGCTTTTTCACCGTGTCGCACAGCCAGCTTCCGCCCTCCAGCTTCACCATGTTCGCCCCGGCGCGCATCAGCGTGGCGGCGTTCTCACAGGCCTGCTCCGGCGTGTTGCAGCTCATAAACGGCAGGTCAGCCATCAGCAGGCTGTGCGGCGCGCCCCGGCGCACGCAGCGGGTATGATAGGCGATCTCCTCCACGGTGACCGGCAGGGTAGAATCGTGCCCCTGCACCACCATCCCTAACGAATCCCCAATCAGCATCACGCTGATGCCTTGCTCCTCAAAAAGCTGGGCGAAGCTGGCATCATAGGCGGTAATGGTCGCAAATTTGCGCTGCTGCTGTTTCCACTGCCGTAAATGGCTGACTGTGGTGGATTTCATAATAACCTCTTATACGACTTTATATTGGTATTCATCCGGTGGGTCATTCTAAAGATAACCGCAGCAGGTGGGTAGCGGCCTGTGCACCGGCTTAAGATCCTGTTAAGAAGATCGTGCTTAACTGTAGGGCTAACCGCGAACGAAAAGGGAGTAGCGATGCGCATTTTATTGATTGAGGATGACCGGCTGATCGGCGACGGCCTCCGCGCCGGGCTGGGCAAACTCGGCTTCAGCCTGGACTGGTTCACCGACGGCCCGACCGGCCGTGACGCCCTGCGGGCCGCGCCCTATGATGCAGTGATCCTGGACTTAAGCCTGCCGGGGCTGGACGGCATGGCGCTGCTGCGTGCGTGGCGCACCGAGGGGCAGGACACGCCGGTGCTGATCCTCACGGCGCGTGACGCGCTGGATCAGCGGGTGGCCGGGCTGCAGGCAGGCGCGGATGACTACCTCTGCAAGCCGTTCGCGCTGGTGGAGGTGGCCGCCCGGCTACAGGCGCTGATCCGCCGCCGCCACGGCACCCTGACGCCGCACCTGACCCACGGCGCGGTGGCGTTTGACCCGGCGGCGCGCAGCGTCACGCTGGCAGGCGAGCCGGTGACGTTAACGCCCAAAGAGCTGGCGGTGCTGGAGCTGCTGCTGACCCACAAAGGCCGGGTGCTGGCGCGTACGCTGATCCAGGAGAAGCTTTACAGCTGGGACGAGGAGGTGAGCAGCAACGCGGTGGAGGTGCATATCCACCATCTGCGGCGCAAGCTGGGCAATGCGCTGATCCGCACCGTGCACGGCGTCGGCTATACGCTGGGGGAGGAGGTATGAAGGCACTGAGCCTGCGCACGCGGCTGATCCTGCTGTTCAGTCTGGTGTTGCTGCTGGTCTGGGGCATCGCCAGCGCGCTGGCGTGGGTGCGTACCCAGCAGACGATCGATGAACTGTTCGACACCCAGCAGATGCTGTTCGCCAAGCGGCTGGCCACCGCCCGGCTCGGGGAGCTGAGCGCCGGGGAGCCAGTGCGGCTGCCGAAAACCCGCACGCTGGTGCGCCACGGCAACCGCGGCGAGCTGGAGGATGACGCGCTGGCGTTCGCCATTTTCGACCGGCACGGCGAGATGCGGCTCAATGACGGCGAGAACGGCCGGGACATCCGCTTTGATGCGCGGCACCAGGGCTTTGTGGAGGGCACGCTCGCCGGGGATGACGACCGCTGGCGGCTGCTCTGGCTGACCGCGCCGGGCGGTGACCGCATCGCGGTAGGGCAGGAGGTGGAGTACCGCGAGGAGATGGCGTGGGCGGTGGTCTCCGGGCAGTTTATGCCGTGGCTGGTGTCGCTGCCGCTGCTGCTGTTGCTGATGGCGTGGCTTATCGGCCGTGAACTTGGCCCGCTGCGGCAGGTGGCGGCAGAGCTGCGGCAGCGCGCGCCGGAAGATGGCCGCCCGCTGGCGACCGGGCGGCTGCCCGCCGAGGTGCTGCCGCTGGCGGCGGCGCTGAATGCGCTGTTTGCCCGCGTCTCCTCGATGCTGCTGCGTGAGCGGCGCTTTACCTCAGACGCCGCCCACGAGCTGCGCAGCCCGCTGGCGGCGCTGCGGGTGCAGACGGAAGTAGCGCAGCTGGCCGGGGATGACGAGGCGATGCGCCATCATGCGCTCGCGAACCTCACCGAAGGCATCGACCGCGCCACCCGGCTGGTGGATCAACTGCTGACCCTCTCGCGGCTGGAGGCGCTCAGCGGGCCGGAGACCCTGGAACCGGTGGACTGGGCGGCGCTGGTGCAGCAGGCGCTGGCTGAGGCAGAACCGGCAGCGCGCGCCAGACAGATCCGGCTGGAACTGCATACCGAAGGCACGCCACCGGCGGGGCGCGGGCAGCCGCTGCTGCTGTCGCTGCTGCTGCGTAACCTGCTGGATAACGCGGTGCGCTACTCGCCGGGCGGCACAATGGTCAGGGTGACGCTGGGGCGGGCGATCCGGGTGGAGGATCAGGGGCCGGGCATGACGGCGGAACAGCTCGCCCGGCTGGGGGAGCGTTTTTACCGGCCGCCGGGGCAGACGGAGAGCGGGAGCGGGCTGGGGATGTCGATCGCGTTGCGCATCGCGGCGCTGCACGGCATCACGCTGCGGGCGGAAAACCGCCCAGCAGGGGGGCTGGCGGTGACGATCACCGCCTGAGGCGTTACCAGTGGGTGAGGCCGTTGCGGTCGATGCCGGTCAGGTGCTGTGTGAGCACAGTGCCGTCCGGGAAGATCAGATCCGGCGCGATCTCCGCCAGCGGGTAGAGCATAAACTCGCGGTTCATCATGTCGTAGTGCGGCACCGTCAGGCGTGGGGTGTTAATCACCTGGTCGCCATACAGCAGCATGTCGAGGTCCAGCGTGCGCGGCCCCCAGCGTTCCGCCTTGCGCACCCGCCCCTGCTGCTGCTCAATCGCCTGGGTGGCGTCGAGCAGCGCCTCGGGTGCCAGGGTGGTGTCGAGCGCCACCACGGCATTCAGGTAGTCGGGCTGGTCTTGCGGCCCGAGCGGCGTGCTGCGGTAGAAGGAGGAGCAGGTCACGAGCTGCGTCTGGGGCAGGGCAGCCAGCGCCGCCAGAGCGGCGTTGACCTGATCCAGCGGCTGGGCGAGGTTGCTGCCCAGCGCAAGGTAGACGCGGATCATACGCTGTTGTCGCGGCGCGGCGCGCGTTTGCGCGGGCGGCGGGCGCGGCTGCGGCGCGGGGCGGCATCGTCACCCAGGTTGGTCAGCATCCCTTTCTGGCGCATCGGGGTGGCCTCCTGGAATTCGTCCCACCACTGGGTCAGCTGTTGCAGGTCGCGGCTGTTCTCCGCCTCACCGCGCAGTGCCAGCAGGTCGAAGGCGGCCCGGAATTTCGGGTGCTCCATCAGCTTGTGGGCGCGTTTGCCCTGGCGGCGTGACAGGCGCAGTTGCAGCGCCCAGATGTCACGCACCAGCGTGGTGATGCGTTTCGGGATCGCCAGTGACCGGCACTGCTCATCCAGCACGTCGTTCATCGCCAGCGCGAAGGCGTCGAAATAGGCCAGCCCGCTCTCCTGCGCCAGCTTCTGCGCATGTTCAATCAGCGGGTACCAGAGCATCGCGGCAAACAGGAACGCCGGGTTGACGCGCATGTCGGTCTGGATGCGGTGGTCGGTATTCTTCAGCACCTGCGCCAGGATGCGCTCCATCGGGCTGTCACCGCTCTCGGTGAACTGGCGGGCGATCAGCGGGAACAGCGGCTGGAACAGCTGGTATTCACACAGCAGACGCCAGGTCGGGTAACCGTGCCCGGCCTGCAGCAGCTTCAGCGACTCCTCAAACAGCCGCGCCGGCGGGATCTCATGCAGCAGCGGGGCGAGGCGCGGGATCGGCGCGGCGGTGTCGTCACTGAGCGTCATGTTCAGCTTGGCGGCGAAGCGCACGGCGCGCAGCATCCGCACCGGATCTTCACGGTAGCGGGTTTCCGGATCGCCGATCAGGCGGATCACGCCCTCTTCAAGATCCTTCAGGCCGCCGGTGTAATCACGTACCGAGAAGTCCGCCACGCTGTAGTAGAGGCTGTTGATGGTGAAGTCACGGCGTTGCGCGTCTTCCTCAATCGAGCCGAAAATGTTGTCACGCAGCAGCATGCCGTTCCGGCCCTGCTGGGAGGCGTTCTTGTCGGTCTGCGGCTGTTCCTGCTCGTGGTGGCCGCGGAACGTCGCCACCTCGATAATCTCCGGGCCGAACATCACATGGGCCAGGCGGAAACGGCGGCCGACCAGGCGGCAGTTGCGGAACAGCTTGCGCACCTGCTCCGGCGTGGCGTTGGTGGTCACGTCAAAATCTTTGGGCTTCTTACCGAGCAGTAAGTCACGCACGCCGCCGCCGACCAGATAGGCCTCAAAACCGGATTTGTTCAGACGGTACAACACCTTCAGGGCATTTTCACTGATATCCCGGCGGGAGATCGCATGTTGATCGCGCGGAAGGATAGTGACAGTCGGCAAAGGCGCCGGCACGGGTTCAACCGTGTCAGGAACGTCGTTTTCGCGGGCCAGTACCTTTCGGCAAAAATTGGCTACTCGGGTAAAAATGGGACACCTCGATAGTGACTAAAATGGACAGAGCAAAAAACAGCGGCTAATCATAGCTCATGCCGGGGGGTTTGAGAATAATGTTATATGGCTGTCAACGCCCGGTTGCCGCGCATTCTGCGGGGTGCGGGGCGTTTATGGCACGATATCTGAGGCTTGCCACTGGTCGACGGCATACGCCAGGAGCTGCGGCAGGCTCAGATCCTGCCACTGCGCCGGCACCGGCTGGTGCAGGAAGCGCAGCGCCGCCACCAGCGTCGGGCGCGGGTCACCGGCGGGCAGGGGCGGGGCGTGGTTCTGCTTGGAGAGCTTGTCGCCGTGCGCGTTCAGCGCCAGCGGCAGGTGGATGTAGCGCGGCGCCGGCCAGCCGAGCTGCCGGTAGAGCGCGATCTGGCGCACCGTCGGCTCGATCAGGTCGGCTCCGCGCACAATCTCCGTCACGCCCTGGTGGTGGTCATCCACCACCACCGCCAGATTGTAGGCGAACAGCCCGTCGCGCCGGTGGATGATGAAATCCTCCTCCGCCATGCGCGTGTCTGCCGCCAGCCAGCCGCGCAGCCCATCCTCAAAGCCGTAGACCGGCGCGGTCTGGTGCAGGCGCAGCGCGGCATGCTCCGCGCCCCGGTGCAGCAGGCGGCAGTGGCCGTCATAGAAGCCGCCGATCGACTGGATGCGGCTGCGGCTGCAGGTGCAGTAGTAAGCCTGCCCACCGGCGATAAGCTGCCCCAGCACCGCGCGGTAAGCGTCATGGCGATCGGACTGGTAGAGCACCTCGCCGTCCCAGGTCAGGCCGTACTGTTCAAGCTGTTGCAGGATGCGGGCGGCTGCGCCCGGCACTTCACGCGGCGGGTCGATGTCTTCAATGCGGACCAGCCAGCGGCCCCGGCAGGCGCGGGCGCGCAGATAACTGCCCAGCGCGGCAATCAGCGAACCAAAGTGAAGCTCACCGGAAGGCGACGGCGCAAAGCGGCCAATATAGGGGGAGGGGGCGGTCAGGGAATCTGGCATAAGGGTGGCGACGAAAGCGCGGTGCCGGGGCACCGCGTCAGTCGTTGTGATACGTCTGCTTAACCGGCCATCTGCTTTTCGCGGATTTCAGCCAGGGTTTTGCAGTCGATGCACAGATCGGCAGTCGGGCGCGCCTCAAGGCGGCGGATGCCAATCTCAACACCACAGGACTCGCAGAAGCCGAAATCTTCGTCTTCTACTTTCTTCAGCGTTTTCTCGATCTTCTTAATCAACTTACGCTCGCGGTCGCGGTTGCGCAGTTCCAGGCTGAACTCCTCTTCCTGGGCAGCACGGTCTACCGGATCAGGGAAGTTAGCGGCTTCGTCCTGCATATGAGACACAGTACGGTCGACTTCATCCCTGAGCTGGTTGCGCCACGCTTCAAGAATACGCTTGAAGTGAGTGAGCTGGGCGTCGTTCATATACTCTTCGCCTGGCTTCTCTTGATACGGCTCCACCCCAGCGATGGCGAGAATGCTCAAGGAGGATGTTTTACGGGTTTGCCCTTCTTGCATGTTGCTTCTCCTCATAACACGCACTATCGATCCCCAACGTGGGGAAAAATCAGGCCGCTATAAATAACAGATGGGAAGGTAGATGGCAATTATTCCTCACACCTGCTTGACAACCCTGTGAGCCGCGGCGTTTTTGGCTTCGCCGCGTGGCACACCACAGCCTGGCTGTGGGTTGTCGGGCCTTAGGCTTTTTTATCCGCTTACTAATGAAATGGGTTGGACCAGGGCAATACCGGCTGGTGAAAGCTGCGCTCCATAGCTAATCACCTCAACCCCCTGATGTTGCGCCTCTGCCAGCAAAGCGGCATAGCGTGGGTCGATGTGGCGGGCGGCGGCCACCTCCCGGATGCCGGAGTGCAGCACGGCGAAAAACAGCACCGCCCGCCGGCCCGCGGCCACCATCTGCTGCAACTCCCGCAGGTGCTTCTGGCCGCGAAGGGTCACGGCATCAGGAAAGTAACCACGATTATGTTGCAACAACGTTACAGACTTCACTTCAATATAGCAGTCGGGCCGGTTTTCTGCCTGTAATAACAGATCGATACGGCTGTTTTCGCCACCATATTTTATTTCAGACTGCACCTGACTGTAACCGGACAATTCAGGAATGCGGCCCTGTTCCACCGCCTCCCGCACCAACCCATTGGCACGCTGAGTATTAACGCAAATCCAGTGGCCCTGTTGCGTTTCAGATAACTCCCAGGTGTGGGCATATTTGCGTTTCGGGTTTGCGGAGGTGGAGTACCAGACGGTGTCGCCCGGGGTGGCGCAGCCGGTCATCGCGCCGGTATTGGCGCAGTGCAGCGTCAGCACCTCGCCCGCGGGGGTGATGACATCCGCCAGAAAACGTTTGTAACGCTTAATCAACGTGGCCTGTTGCAGTGGGGGGGTAAATAACATGACTCTCCTTGCGCGGCGTCAGGCCAGCGGCCAGCTCTGAAGCGCCTGGTAACGGGTGCGCCCGCGTTCAGTGCGGGATTCATACAGACAGAAGTGGGTGGCCTCCAGCGTCCAGCCCGGCGTGGCGGGCGGCAGCGCGACCGGGTGAACCGCGCCGCGCAGCAGGGTGATGTGCGGGTGGAACGGCTGCGCACTCTGCGGACAGCCGTTGCGCGCCGCCTGCGCGCGCAGTAGTGCCGCCAGCTGCAACAGCCCGCGCGGCGCGCGGCGGGTGCCGAGCCACACCACGCCGGGGCGCGGCCAGTGGCCGAGGTCATCCAGCGTCAGCGTAAAGCGCGGCTGCACGATGTTGCCCGCCAGCGCGGCCAGCGCCTCTGCTTTGCGGTCGCTGACCTCGCCCAGAAACGCCAGCGTCAAATGCAGGTTGGCGGCGGCAATGGGCCGCCCGGCCTCAGGCGGGAACGCCGTGGCGCGCCAGGCGACCGCCGCCTGTTGCAGGGCATCCGGCAGGGGCAGGGCGAAAAAGAGGCGGCGTGAGTCGGGCATAAGCGCTCCTGAATGAATTGTCCCAAGGGGGCAGGGGGGCAATGCTACAATGCGCGGCTGAGAAAGTTAACTGAGGATAAGGGGAAAGGTATGGGGGCGGTGACACAGGGCGCGCAAACGGCGCTGCCGGTCAGCGAGGTGGTGGAGGAACTGCTGGCAGCGCTGGCAGCGGCCCCGCAGGTGCTGCTGAACGCACCCACCGGCGCGGGCAAATCCACCTGGCTGCCGCTGGCGATCCTGGCGCGCGCCGGGCTGCCGGGCCGCATCATCATGCTGGAACCGCGGCGGCTGGCGGCGAAAAACGTCGCTCACCGGCTGGCGCAGCAACTGGGGGAGACGCCGGGGCAGCAGGTCGGCTACCGGATGCGTGCCGACAGCAAAACCAGCGCCGCCACCCGGCTCGAGGTGGTGACCGAAGGCATCCTGACCCGCATGGTACAGCAGGACCCGGAGCTCTCCGGCGTCTCGCTGGTGATCCTCGACGAGTTCCACGAGCGCAGCCTCCAGGCGGATACCGCGCTGGCGCTGCTGCTGGATGTGCAGCAGGGGCTGCGGGATGACCTGACACTGCTGGTGATGTCCGCCACCCTCGACAACGCCCGGCTGGCGCAGCAACTGCCGGAGGCACCGGTGATCGTCTCCCAGGGGCGCAGCTTCCCGGTGGAACGGCGCTACCAGCCGCTCGCCACCCATGAGCGGCTGGAGGAGGGCGTGGCCGCGGCGGTGCGGCGGCTGGTGCAGGAGGAGCCCGGCTCGCTGCTGCTGTTTTTGCCCGGCGTGGCGGAGATCCACCGGGTGCAGGAACGGCTGGCGGGCACGCTTCCCACCGATACCGACCTCTGCCCGCTCTACGGTGCGCTGCCGCTGGCGCAGCAGCAGAACGCCATTCAGCCCGCGGCCGCCGGTCGGCGCAAAGTGGTGCTGGCGACCAACATCGCCGAAACCAGTTTGACGATTGAGGGCATCCGGCTGGTGGTGGACAGCGGGCTGGAGCGCACGACCCGCTTCGACCCGCGCACCGGCGTAACCCGGCTGGTGACGCAGCGCATCAGCCAGGCGTCGATGACCCAGCGCGCCGGCCGCGCCGGGCGGCTGTCGCCGGGCATCTGCCTGCATCTCTTCAGCCGGGAACAGGCGGAGCGCGCTGCCGAGCAGAGCGAGCCGGAGATCCTGCAAAGCGATCTCAGCAGCCTCTGGCTGGATCTGGTGCAGTGGGGCTGCCGATCGCCGGACGATCTCACCTGGCTGGACGCCCCCCCGGCCCCGGCGCTGGCCGCCGCGCAGGATCTGCTGTTGCGCCTCGGCGCACTGGACGATCAGGGGCGGCTCACCCCCACCGGGCAGCGCATGGCGGCGCTCGGCGTGGAGCCGCGGCTGGCGGCGATGCTGGTGGCCGGGGCGGCGCACAGCGGGGAGGCGCTGGCGACCGCCGCGTTGCTGGCCGCGATCCTGGAGGAGCCGCCGCGCAGCGGCACGCCCGACCTCAGTGACTGGCTCACCCGCCCGCAGCCGCACTGGCAGCGCCGCGCCGCGCTGCTGGCAAAACGCAGCGGCCGCGCTGCCGGGCAGGTTTCGCCGGACGAGGCGGGCTGGCTGCTGGCGCAGGCCTTCCCGGACCGCATCGCCCAGCGGCGCGGCGACGATGGCCGCTACCTGCTGGCCAACGGGCTGGGGGCCTCGCTGCCGCAGGACGAGGCACTGACCCGGCACGGCTGGCTGGTGGCCCCATCGCTGTTGCAGAACAGCAGCAGCCCCGACGCCCGTATCCTGCTGGCGCTGCCGGTGGACGCGGAGGCGCTGGCAGCCCGCCTGCCTGCGCTGGTGGAACGCCGCGCCGCCGTGGAGTGGGACGAGGAGAAAGGCACGCTGCGCGCCTGGCAGCGCGAGATGATCGGGCGGCTGGTGTTGCGCGCCCGGGTGCTGGCGAAGCCCTCCGACGAAGAGCTGCAACAGGCGCTGATCGGCTGGGTGCGCCAGCAGGGCCTGAACGTGCTGAACTGGGAACCGGCCGCTGAACAGCTGCTGCTGCGGCTGCGCTGCGCCCGCCGCTGGCTGCCGGAGGCGGACTGGCCGCCGGTGGAGGAGGAAGACCTGCTGGCAAGCCTTGACGCGTGGCTGCTGCCGTCGCTGGGCAAGGTGCGTGACCTGCGCGCCCTGCGGCAGGTGAACCTGAGCGAGGCGCTGGGCCGCCTGTTGAGCTGGCCGCAGCGGCAACGGCTGGATAGTGCGCTGCCGAGCCATTACACTGTGCCGACCGGCAGCCGCCTGCCGCTGCGCTATGACGCGGAAAAACCGCCGGTGCTGGCGGTGCGGCTGCAGGAGATGTTCGGTGAGGAGGCCAGCCCGCGCGTCGCCGAAGGGCGGGTGGCGGTGGTGCTGGAGCTGCTCTCCCCGGCGCACCGGCCGCTGCAGATCACCGCCGATCTGGCCGCGTTCTGGCGCGGCGCTTACCGCGAGGTGCAGAAAGAGATGAAAGGGCGCTACCCGAAGCACCCCTGGCCGGATGACCCGGCGCAGGCACTGCCGACGCGGCGCACCAAGAAATATCAGCCCTGAATGGCCCCCTTGGCCGCCGATTTTCAGATGTTTCCGCTGGCCGGGCCGGGCAGCGGGTAACAGAGTAGCGCCTTCGCCGGCCCTGTCGATAAACACAGCAATCTGAAAAGCCACTGCAGGACGCCGCGACTTTTCTCTGGAAATGTCAATGATGAAAGAAAACAGTAGCGTGGAGAACAGCAATGTCAGGTGATGACCGCGAACCCATCGGGCGTAAGGGAAAAACGCCGCCTCCCGTCCGCAAGCCTTCCAGGCAGCGGCCGCGTTATCGCCGGGATGAGGATGTTGACGAGTTTGAAGACAATGTAGAGGCCGGAGCGGCTGAACAGGACAATGACAATAAAGGTAAGCAACGTATGCCACGTAAGGTAAAAGCGGGCAAACCGCGCAAGAAGCGCGGCTGGCTCGGCCTGCTGATTAAAATAGGGATTGTGCTGGCGGTCGGGTTGGCCATTTATGGCTTCTACCTGGACGGGCAGATCCGCAGCCGGATTGACGGCAAAGTGTGGCAATTGCCGGCTGCGGTCTATGGCCGCATGGTCAACCTTGAGCCGGGCATGAACTACAGCAAGAAAGAGATGGTGGCGCTGCTGGAGGGCACGCAGTACCGCGAGGTGACGCGCATCACCCGGCCGGGCGAATTCACCGTGCGCGCCAACAGCATCGAACTGCTGCGCCGCCCGTTTGAATTCCCGGACGGCAAAGAGGGGCAGATCCACGCCCAGCTGACCTTCAAAGGTGACCGCCTGGCGCAGATCCAGAACATGGACAACCAGCGCAACTTCGGCTTCTTCCGCCTCGACCCGCGCCTGATCACCATGTTGCAGTCGCCGAACGGCGAGCAGCGGCTGTTCGTGCCGCGTGCCGGGTTCCCCGACCTGCTGGTGGACACGCTGCTGGCCACGGAAGACCGCCACTTCTACGAGCATGACGGCATCAGCTTCTATTCGATCGGCCGCGCGATGCTGGCGAACCTCACGGCGGGCCACACGGTGCAGGGGGCGAGTACCCTGACGCAGCAACTGGTGAAGAACCTGTTCCTCACCAACGAGCGCACCTACTGGCGTAAGATCAACGAGGCCTACATGGCCCTGCTGGTGGACAGCCGCTACAGCAAAGACCGCATCCTGGAGCTCTACCTGAACGAGGTCTACCTCGGCCAGAGCGGCAATGACCAGATCCGCGGCTTCCCGCTCGCCAGCCTTTACTACTTCGGCCGCCCGGTGGATGAGCTGAGCCTCGACCAGCAGGCGCTGCTGGTGGGCATGGTGAAAGGGGCGTCGCTCTATAACCCGTGGCGTAACCCGAAACTGGCGCTGGAGCGCCGTAACGTGGTGCTGAAGCTGCTGGAGCAGCAGAAGATCATCGACAACGAGCTCTACACCATGCTGAGCGCCCGCCCGCTGGGCGTGCAGCCGAAAGGCGGGGTGATCTCGCCGCAGCCGGCCTTTATGCAGATGGTGCGCCAGGAGCTGCAACAGCGCCTGGGTGACAAGATCAACGAGATGTCCGGCGTGAAGATCTTCACCACCCTTGACCCGGTCTCGCAGGATGCCGCCGAGCAGGCGGTGGAAGAGGGCGTGCCGCTGCTGCGCAAAAAGAGCGGGCTGAAAGACATCGAGACCGCGATGGTGGTGGTTGACCGCTTCACCGGCGAGGTGCGGGCGATGGTCGGCGGCGCGGAGACGCAGTTTGCCGGCTTCAACCGCGCCATGCAGGCGCGCCGCCAGGTCGGCTCGCTGGCCAAACCGGCCACCTACCTGACGGCGCTGGCACAGCCAGACAAGTACCGCCTCAACACCCTGCTGGCTGACCAGCCGCTGGCGCTGAAGCTCTCCAACGGCCAGACCTGGAAACCGCAGAACGACGATCACCAGTTCCGCGGGCAGATGATGCTGGTGGATGCGCTGGCGCGGTCGATGAACGTACCGACGGTTAACCTCGGTATGGCGGTGGGGCTGGATGAGATCACCAAAACGCTGGTGACGCTGGGCGTGCCGCCGAACGTGCTGAACCCGGTGCCGTCGATGCTGCTCGGCGCGATTGCGCTGACGCCGATGGAAGTGGCGCAGGAGTACCAGACCATCGCCAGCGGCGGCAACAAAGCGCCGCTGTCGGCGGTGCGTTCGGTGATCGCCGAGGATGGCTCGGTGCTCTACCAGAGCTTCCCGCAGGCGGAACGCGCGGTGCCGGCCCAGGCCGCCTACCTGACGCTCTACGCGATGCAGCAGGTGGTCAACGAGGGGACCTCCCGCGCGCTGGCGGTGAAATTCCCCAACCTGCACCTGGCGGCGAAAACCGGTACCTCCAACGACCTGCGTGACAGCTGGTTCGCCGGGGTGGATGGCGACCAGGTGGCGATCACCTGGGTCGGCCGGGATAACAACGGCCCGTCCAAACTCTGGGGCTCCACCGGCGCAATGGCGCTCTACAGCCGTTACCTGACCAACGAAACGCCGCAACCGCTGGACCTGCAGGCACCGGAAGACATCACTGAGATGCGTGTGGACTCCGCGGGCAACTTCGTCTGCGGCGGCGCGCTCACCGGCGGCCTGACCGGCGGGGTGGTGCGCAGTATGCCGGTCTGGACCAGCGACCCGGACAGCCTCTGCCAGGCGAGCCTGGCGGCGCAACAGCAGCAGATGCAACAGCAGCAACAGCAGATGCAACAACAGCAGATGCAGCAGCAACAGCAACAGCAGCAGGCGCCGCAGGGTGAGGAGAAAGAGAGCAACGGCATGGCCGGCTGGCTGAAGGATATGTTCGGCCAGTAACGGCGCAAGCCGTCACTGATAACCGGGTGTGATGCGTGATGACCGCGCATCGCACCCTTTTTTTATCAGCGTTATCAATCAGCTGTGATGTGAGTTGGTGACTGGCGGCCGCGGCCGCGTTTTGGGTATTCCTTATTGTGCCTTTTCTGACTGCATAATAAGGAGTCCCTATGCACCCGCTTTTCCCCCTGACCCTCGCCGGACTGGCCGCGCTGGTGCCGTTTCACAGCCAGGCGCTGAACGGGCAGACCAACGTCCAGTGCGGTTACAGCCACACCCTGCCGGATGACGCCATCATGATGCCGGGGATGCCCGGCATGGCGATGTCCCACGACTTCTTCGGCAACACCCACGCCAACGCCTACACCACCAATGAACAGCTGCTGGAGGATTTCTCCACCACCTGCAACAACAGTTCCGATCACTCCGCCTACTGGGCACCCTCGCTGCGGCTGCCCGACGGCACCGTGGTGCGCCCGGCGTACCAGAAAACCTACTACCAGGCGAGCCAGGTCGAGAAGTACCCGATCCAGCCGTTCCCGGCGGGGCTGCAACTGCTGGCCGGCACCCACAACGGCACCAGCCCGAATAAAGTCGCCGTGGACTATTTCTGCCAGGGGCTGGGCTACTCCGACATCCCCAAAAGCAGCTGCCCGCCGCAGGCCGACGGCACGGTGCAGATGAACATCGCGCTGAAGTTTCCCAACTGCTGGGACGGCGTTACCCTTCACCCCGCCATCGGGGTAAAAAATGCTGATTATGCGGTCAATGATGTTTGCCCGGCGGCGTATCCGGTGAAGATCCCGATGGTCAACATGAACATCGCTTACCTGATCCCCAACTCAAAACCGATCGACATGACCAGGGTTGAGCTGTCGCTCGACCCGGTGATCGTGAACGGGAAAGTTGTCGAGCAATGGGGGTCGATCTACAGCGCCCACGGCGATTTTATGAATGGCTGGACGGCGCAGGGCGCGGACTTTATGGCGAACCACTGCATGAACCTCGGCCTCGCCTGCGACACCAATATCCCGTTTGCCTATGAGATGGCGTTGCAGGATGTCACCGTCAGTAATCTGGATCAGGCGGACAAGAATTTCGCCGGGGAGGAGACGCTGCACGTACAGGATAACTGGCAGGGCACCCGCAGCCAGAATAAAGAGGAGATCGGCCTGATCCAGTTCACCATCCCGGCCTGGCCAGCAGCGCTGGACATCAACACCAACACGGAATTTACCTATAAAATCCGGCTCTTTGGCGGCAACGTCTCTGACGCCAACGCCCGCACAATTTATCTCTACGGCACCCACAATGACTGGGATGAGCACCAGGTCACCTGGAACAGCCGCCCGGCCTGTAACAGCAAGGCTGCCGGGTCGCTGTATGCCAATAATAAGCAGTCTTACCGCTATATTCCGGTGGATGCGGCCGTGAAAGAGGCAATTAAAAACAAGCAGACCACCATCTCATTCTGCATCGGCGGCGAGCGCAAAGGCCACGCTTACGCGTTCAGCTCTGCGGAAAGCCCCAACCCCCCGATATTAATGTTGCAGGGGTTTAAGAAATAATGCGCAGGCTATTAATTAATAGTGAAACCCGTAACTGCGAGGTTACGGGTTTTTATTTATCTGCACCGAAACGCGTTAATAAAAAATAGCCGTTTATTTCATGCGGCCATTTCTTCAGCATATCCGCCTGTGACAAAGTATTTCTGCTTGAGTTTAAAAATTCATCCGAATATGATTCTGGCTTCATAATAATAATTCTCGTTTACATTCCTGTTTATCATCATCAGAGAAACAACCATGCGCACACGTTCAGGCACACCGGCCCAGGCGGCCTTTCCTGTTGGCAAAGTGACCCTTGCCATTGCTGTTACGTTAGGAACTTTCGCGTTGCCCGCCCTGGCGGCGGAGAGCGGCGATACCATCACCGTGGTCGGCAGCGGGCCGGATGTGGCGCAGGAGAGCGCGTGGGGGCCGGCCGCGACCGTGGCGGCCAAACGGAGTGCCACCGGCACCAAAACCGACACGCCGCTGGTGAAAACGCCGCAGTCCGTCTCGGTGGTGACCAGTGACGAGCTGGAGATGCGCCAGCCGGACACCGTCAAAGAGGCGCTGAGCTACACGCCGGGCGTGTTCGCCAGCCGCGGCAGCTCCGATATTCTGGATGCGGTGGCGATCCGCGGTTTCACCAACACCAACACCAACCAATACCTGGACGGCATCAAACTCCAGGGCGACAACTACTCTGAAGTGTCGATGGACCCGTACTTCCTCGAGCGTGTGGAAGTGCTGCGCGGCCCGTCGTCAGTGCTGTACGGCAAAAGCAACCCCGGCGGCCTGGTGTCGATGGTCAGCAAACGCCCGACCACCGAGACCCTGCGCGAAGTGCAGTTCTCCATGGGCACCGACAACCTCTACCAGACCGGCTTTGATTTCGGCGGCGCCATCGATGACGCCGGCGTCTACAGCTACCGCCTGACCGGCCTGGCCCGCAGCCAGGATGCCCAGCAGGCGATGTCGCAGGAGAAGCGCTACGCCATTGCGCCGTCTTTCACCTGGCACCCGGATGACAACACCACCTTCACCTTCCTGAGCAACTTCCAGAACGATCCGGAAGCGGGCTACTACGGCTGGCTGCCGCGTCAGGGCACCGTGGTGCCGTACACCGACGCCAACGGCAACCAGCGTAAGCTGCCGGTGGACTTCACCGAAGGCGAGCAGGAGGACAAGTTCTCCCGCAACCAGAAGATGGTCGGCTACAGCGTCGAGCACGCGTTCAACGACACCTGGACGGTGCGCCAGAACCTGCGCTACACCATGCTGAGCACTCACTACATCGGCCATTACGGCAACGGCTACGTCGCCCCGGCGACTATCCAGCGCAACTTTGTCGATTCCAGCGAGAAGCTGAATAACTTCGACGTTGATACCCAGGCGCAGGCCAAATTCGCCACCGGCCAGGTTGACCATACCCTGCTGATGGGCGTCGACTATATGCGGATGCGCAACGACATCAACGCCGACTACGCCCTCGGCACCGTCAGCAGCATCAATATGACCGCGCCGCAGTACGGCAATGACGGCTACGACATCACCTACCGTTACCACATCCTGAACCGCCAGGAGCAGACCGGCCTCTATGTGCAGGACCAGGCAGAGTGGAACCACTGGCTCCTGACCCTGGGCGGCCGCTATGACTTCGCCAAAACCACGGTGCTGACCCGCAGCAGCGGTGCCACCGACAAAGACCGCGATGAGCAGTTCACCTGGCGCGGCGGTCTGAACTACCTGTTCGACAACGGCATTTCGCCGTACTTCAGCTACAGCGAATCTTTCGAGCCGGTCAGCGGCGCGACCCAGGACGGCAAAGCCTTCGACCCGTCCCACGGCAAGCAGTATGAAGCCGGGGTGAAATATATCCCGGAAGACCGGCCGATCAGCCTGACGGCGGCGGTCTACCAGCTCACCAAAGACAACAACCTGACGGCTGACCCTACCAACAGCAGCTTCAGCGTGCAGTCGGGTGAGATCCGCTCGCGCGGCGTGGAGCTGGAGGCGAAAGCGGCGGTCAACGCCAACATCAACCTTACCGCCTCCTACACCTTTACCGATGCGGAATACACCAAGGACACCAACCTGAAGGGCCAGCGCCCGGTGGAAGTGCCGCGTAACATGGCCTCGCTGTGGGCGGACTACACCTTCCATGAAACGGCGCTCAGCGGCCTGACTATCGGCAGCGGCGTGCGTTACGTGGGCGCGACCAACACCATTGACGCGGCGAACCAGCAGTACAACGTGGCGGCCTACACGCTGGTGGATGCCACCGTGAAATATGACCTGGCGCGCGTCGGCCTGCCCGGCTCCACGGTGGGGCTGAACATCAACAACCTGTTCGACCGCGAATATGTCTCCAGCTGCTACCGCGATTACGCCTGCTACTGGGGCAGCGACCGCCAGATCGTCGCCACCGCGACCTTCCGCTTTTAATTCAGGCAGGGCCCGGCGTTCATGATGAACCCGGTGCCGCCCTGACATATCACACTGACCTTCGGGCACGGCATGCCGTGCCCGTTTTCAAGACAGGGAATTATGCAGGATAACAACATTCAACCCGTCGTCCCTCACGCCACGCTGAGCCTGCATCAGGTGAGCTTTTCCGTTCCCGGCCGCACACTCCTGGCCCCCCTGACGCTGACCTTCCCGCAGGGCAAATTCTGCGGCCTGATCGGCCACAACGGCTCCGGCAAATCCACCCTGCTGAAGATGCTCGGCCGCCACCAGCCGCCCTCCGGCGGCACGCTGCGGCTGAATGATAAGCCGCTCGGCGAGTGGGAGAGCAAAGCCTTCGCCCGCGAAGTGGCCTATATGCCGCAGCAGCTGCCGCCCGCCGAAGGGATGACGGTGCAGGAGCTGGTGGCGATCGGCCGCTACCCGTGGCACGGCGCGCTGGGGCGTTTCCGCCACCACGACCGCGAGGCGGTGGAGCAGGCGATCGCGATGGTCGGCCTCAACGCCTTCGCCCACCGGCTGGTGGACAGCCTCTCCGGCGGCGAGCGCCAGCGCGCCTGGCTGGCGATGATGATGGCGCAGGAGACCCGCTGCCTGCTGCTGGATGAGCCGACCTCAGCGCTCGACATCGCCCACCAGGTCGAGGTGCTGGCGCTGATCAAACGGCTGAGCGCGGAGCGCGGCCTGACGGTTATCGCCGTGCTGCATGACATCAACGTGGCGGCGCGCTACTGCGATCACCTGATCGCGCTGCGCGAAGGGCAGATGATTGCCGAAGGCAGCCCGCAGGCGATGATGCAGGGGCCGGTGCTGGAGAAAATTTACGGTATCCCGATGGGCGTGCTGCCGCACCCCGGCGGCGGTGCCCCGGTGAGCTTTGTCTACTGATGAAATCTTATCAACCTGACGGAACCCGCCGCCGCCTGTTGCAGGCGCTGGCGCTGGCCCCGCTGCTGCCTGCCTGGCCGTCGGTGTCGGCCACACGGCCCGACCTGAAACGCATCGTCACGCTGGAGTGGTCACCCACCGAGCTGCTGCTCTCGCTGGGGGTGACGCCGCTGGGCGTCGCGGATACCTACAACTACCGCCTGTGGGTGAAAGAGCCGGCGCTGCCGCCGGGTGTGGTGGATGTCGGCACCCGCACCGAGCCGAACCTGGAGATGCTGCAACAGCTGCGCCCGTCGCTGCTGCTGCTCTCGGCAGGCTATGGCCCGTCACCCGAGGCGTTGCAGCGCATTGCACCCTCAATGGGGCTGGCGTTCTACACCGGCAAAGAACCGCCGCTGCTGCTGGCGCGCCGCGCGCTCTGCCAGCTGGCGGAACGGCTCGACCTGATGCCGGTGGCCGACCGCTTCCTGGCAGCGGCCGATGCGCAGCTGGCACAGACGCGGGCGCAGTTGACGCCCGCCGCCCGCCGCCCGGTGCTGCTCTTCTCCTTCCTCGACGCCCGCCATGTGCTGGTGTTCGGCAAAGGCAGTCTGTTTATGAATGTGATGGATGAGCTGGGCGTCCCCAACGCCTGGCCCGGCGAGACCAACCTGTGGGGCAGTGCGGTGATCGGGATCGAGCAACTGGCCACGGTGAAACCGGCCCATGCGCTCTGCTTTGACCACGGCGACCACCGCCTGCGTGACGAGATCACCGCCACGCCGCTCTGGAAATCCCTGCCGCTGGCGCGTGACGGGGTGATCACCGAGGTGCCCGCCATCTGGTTCTACGGCACCACTCTCTCGGCGATGCGCTTCTGCCGCCTGCTGCCGCACGCGCTGGGAGGCCGCCCATGAGCCGCCGTACCCCCACCGCTGCGCTGCTGACTTTCTGCCTGTTGACCGCCGCCTGCCTGGCGCTCAGCGCCTATAACCTGCGCTGGCAGTTGCCCCTTTCCCTCTGGCCGCAAGGCTTCTGGCACCCGGCGGTGGAGGACGTCCGCCAGATGGTGTTCCACTTCAGCCTGTTGCCGCGCATCGTGGTGGCGCTGCTGGCCGGGGCCGGGCTGGCGCTGGCCGGGGTGCTGTTCCAGCAGGTGCTGCGTAACCCGCTGGCGGAACCGGCGACCCTGGGCGTTTCTGCCGGGGCGCAGCTCGGGCTGGCGATTGTCACCCTCTGGCCGATGCCGGGCGGCGCGCTGACGCAGCAGTTCGCGGCGATGGCCGGGGCGCTGCTGATCGGCGCGCTGGTGTTCGGCGTCGCCTGGGGCAAGCGGATGTCACCGGTGACGCTGATCCTCGCCGGGCTGGTGCTCAGCCTCTACTGCGGGGCGGTGAACGGCCTGCTGGCGCTGTTCAACTACGACCAGTTGCAGAGCCTGTTCCTCTGGAGCAGCGGCGCGCTCAACCAGCAGGACTGGCACATCGCCGCGTTCCTGCTGCCGCGGCTGGCGCTGGCGCTGGTGGTGTCACTGCTGCTGCTGCGGCCGATGACGCTGCTGGGGCTGGATGACGGCATCGCCCGTAACCTCGGGCTGGGGCTGTCCGCCGCGCGGCTCGGGGCGCTCGGCGTGGCGATTGTGCTCAGCGCGCAAATCGTCAACGCCGTCGGCGTGATCGGCTTTGTCGGGCTGTTCTCGCCGCTGCTGGCGACGCTGCTCGGCGCGCGCCGCCTGATGAGCCGTTTGCTGCTGGCCCCGCTGCTGGGGGCGCTGCTGCTGTGGCTCACTGACCAGATCATGCTCTGGCTCAGCCACGTCTGGCAGGATGTGCCGACCGGCGCGGCCACCGCGCTGGTGGGTGCGCCGCTACTGCTGTGGCTGCTGCCGCGCCTGCGCCACCGCACCGCCCCGCCGATGGGGCAGGGCGGCAGCGTACCGGCCGAGCGCGGCCACCTGCCGCTCTGGATCGGCGGCGGGCTGCTCTGCCTGCTGGCCGGGCTGTGGCTGGCGCTGGCGTTCGGCCGCGATATGTCCGGCTGGGTCTGGGCGCACGGTGACCTCTTCACGCAACTGCTGCCGTGGCGGATGCCGCGGGTCATGGCGGCGCTGGCGGCCGGTGTGATGCTGGGCGCGGCAGGCACCCTGATGCAGAAGCTCACCGGCAACCCGATGGCCAGCCCGGAAGTGCTGGGCATCAGCTCCGGCGCGGCGTTCGGCGTGGTGCTGATGCTGTTCCTGGTGCCGGGGGACGCCTTCGCCTGGCTGCTGCCTGCGGGCAGCCTGGGCGCGGCGGGCACGCTGCTGATCATTATGCTGGTGGCCGCGCGCGGCAGCTTCTCCCCGGCGCGGATGCTGCTGGCGGGGATCGGCCTCAGCACCGCTTTCACTACGCTGATTACGCTGCTGATGGCGAGCGGCGACCCGCGCATGGGCCGCCTGCTGACCTGGATCTCCGGTTCCACCTATTCGGTGACGCCGGAAGAGGCGTGGCGCAGTGCGCTGCTGGCTGTGCTGCTGCTGGCCGTGGCCCCGCTCTGCCGCCGCTGGCTGGTGATCCTGCCGCTGGGCAGCGCGACTTCCCGCTCTGTCGGGCTGGCGCTGGCCCCGACGCGGCTGGCGATCCTGCTGCTGGCAGCGGTGATGACGGCGGTGGCGACGCTGACCATCGGCCCGCTGAGCTTTGTCGGGCTGATGGCCCCGCATATGGCGAGGATGATGGGCTTCCGCCGCGCGGTGCCGCAACTGGTGATGGCCTCGCTGCTGGGCGGGATGCTGATGCTGCTGGCGGACTGGGGGGGGCGGATGCTGCTGTTCCCGAACCAGATCCCGGCCGGGCTGCTGGCGACCTTTATCGGCGCGCCCTACTTCATCTACCTGCTGCGCAAGCAGGCGGCGTAGGCCGGGGCAGAACGCAGAAACAAGACATGCAGAAACAACAAAGGGGCCAGACGGCCCCTTTTTTCATGGTGTGACCTCAGAGCTGCGCGAAGCAGCGGCGGGCGGCGTCGATGGTGCGCTGAATATCTTCCTGCGTGTGCGCGAGGGACATAAACCCGGCCTCAAACGCAGACGGTGCCAGATAGACCCCTTCCTCCAGCATCAGGTGGAAGAAGCGCTTGAAGCGCTCCACGTCGCACCCCATCACATCCTGGTAGCAGGTGATGCGTTCGGCGTCGGTGAAGAAGAGGCCGAACATGCCGCCGACGCGGTTCACCACCAGCGGGATGTTCTCCGCTTCTGCCGCCGCCAGCAGGCCGGTGGCGAGGTTTTCGGTGAGGTCGGTCAGCGTCTCATGGGTGCCCGGCTGGGCGATCTGCGTCAGGCAGGCGTAACCGGCCGCCATGGCGATCGGGTTGCCGGAGAGCGTTCCGGCCTGGTAGACCGGGCCGGTCGGCGCCAGCGCGGCCATCACGTCGCGGCGGCCGCCGAACGCGCCCACCGGCATCCCGCCGCCGATGATTTTGCCCAGGCAGGTCAGGTCCGGCACCACGCCGTAGTGCGCCTGCGCACCCGCCAGCGCCACGCGGAAGCCGGTCATCACTTCGTCGATGATCAGCAGCGCGCCGAACTCATCACACAGTGCGCGCAGCCCCGGCAGGAATTCCGGCAGCGGCGGCACGCAGTTCATGTTACCGGCCACCGGTTCGACGATGATACAGGCGATGTCGTCCGGGAACTGTTCAAACGCGGTGCGCACGGAACCGAGGTCGTTATAGGTGCAGGTCAGGGTATGTTTGGCGAAATCCGCCGGGACGCCCGGCGAGTTCGGCTGGCCGAGGGTCAGTGCGCCGGAACCGGCTTTGACCAGCAGGTGGTCAGCGTGGCCGTGGTAGCAGCCTTCAAACTTGATGATCTTGTCGCGGTGGGTAAAGCCGCGCGCCAGGCGGATGGCGCTCATGGTCGCCTCGGTGCCGGAGTTCACCATCCGCACCATGTCCATGGTCGGCACCAGTCCGGTCACCAGCTCCGCCATCTTCACTTCCATCTCGGTAGGCGCGCCGAAGCTCAGGCCACGGGAGGCCGCCTCAATCACCGCTTCGCGGATTTCCGCATTATTGTGCCCCAGCACCATCGGCCCCCAGGAGCCGACATAGTCGATGTAGGCTTTGCCGTCGGCATCAAACAGGTAGGCCCCGTCCGCATGTTCGACGAACAGCGGCACGCCGCCGACGCCGGTAAAGGCACGTACCGGCGAGTTAACGCCGCCGGGAATAAGGTCCTGCGCCCGGGTAAACAGACTCTCGGACTTGCTGTGTTGGCTCATGAAACGGCTCCTGAAAAGGTTCGCATCGTCGGGATGCAGAAGATAACCCCATTATTCTAGTGAAGTGGGGCGCGTTATGAAATCGTTGCCGGGCAGTGAACGGCCCGCCACGGTGAGAAAAACGTGCCATTTTGTTGCAGCCGCTGTGCGGCAGCGTAGGATAACCGGCGCTGATGTGTGGGACGCGCCGCCCCGGCGCGTTGTTTTCCCCAATGCCTGTTGGAAGAACCCGGATGATGACCCAAGACCAGACCCGCCCGCTTTCCCCCCTCCGCCTGCGGCGCAGTGACCTGCTGCGGCACTTTCTGCGGCGTGACAAAACCCCGGTGGCGATCCTGGTGGTGGCGGCGCTGGTAGGCGGCGTGACCGGCCTGCTCGGCGTGGGCTTTGAGCGGGCGGTGGGCTGGGTAACGCAGCAGCGGCTCGGCGCGCTGCACGGGGCAGCGGGGCAGGCGTGGCTGCTCTGGCCGCTGGCGTTTGTGCTCTCTGCCCTGCTGGCGATGGTGGGCTACCTGCTGGTGCGGAAATATGCGCCGGAAGCGGGCGGCTCCGGCATCCCGGAGATTGAGGGCGCGCTGGAGGAGCTGCGGCCGGTGCGCTGGTGGCGGGTGATCCCGGTGAAGTTCGTCGGCGGCATGGGCACGCTGGGGGCCGGGATGGTGCTGGGGCGCGAGGGGCCGACGGTGCAGATCGGCGGCAACGTCGGCAAAATGCTGGTGGATCTGTTCCGCCTGAAAAGCGCGGAGGCGCGCCACTCGCTGCTGGCCACCGGCGCGGCGGCCGGGCTGTCTGCGGCCTTCAACGCGCCGCTGGCCGGTATCCTGTTTATTATCGAGGAGATGCGCCTGCAGTTCCGCTACAGCCTGATCTCCATTAAAGCCGTGTTCATCGGCGTGATCGCCTCCAGCGTGGTGTACCAGGCGTTTAACGGCAGCGCGACCGTGATTCAGATCGGCAAATTACAGGCGGCGGCGATGCCTACGCTGTGGCTCTATCTGCTGCTCGGGATGCTGTTTGGGCTGGTCGGCGTGCTGTTCAACGCACTGATCTTCCGCACCCAGGATCTGTTCCAGCGGCTGCATGGCGGGCAGTTGCGCAGGATCCTGTTGACGGGCGGGCTGCTGGGCGGGCTGTGCGGTGTGCTGGGGCTGATGATGCCGGCGGCCGCGGGCGGCGGCTTTGGGCTGATCCCGCAGGCGGCGCTGGGGCACTACACGCTGGGGACGCTGCTGGCCCTCTTTTTCACCCGCATCATCACCACGCTGCTCTGTTTCTGCTCCGGCGCGCCGGGCGGAATTTTCGCGCCGATGCTGGCGCTCGGCACGCTGGGCGGCACCGCCTTCGGCCTGGCCTGCAGCATGCTGTTCCCGCACTATGGCCTGCAGGCAGGCACCTTTGCGATAGCCGGTATGGGGGCGCTGTTTGCCGCCACCGTGCGCGCGCCGCTGACCGGCATTGTGCTGGTACTGGAGATGACGGACAACTACCAGCTGATCCTGCCGATGATCATTACCTGCCTGGGCGCGACGCTGGTGGCGCAATTTCTCGGCGGCAAGCCCTTGTATTCCACCCTGCTGGCCCGCACGTTAGAACGTCAGGCCCGTGAACAGCGGGCGAAAGCGCCGCAAGCGGCTGACAATCCTCAGGGAAACCGCCCCCTGCGGTGAATACTTGAACAGACCACTCAGGTATTGGATAATCAGGGTATTATTCAGGCGGCTATGGGTGCACCCTGAAGTAAAACTGGTTGGAGTATAAAAATGAGTGATGACGTCGTAGCACTGCCCCTGCAATTTACTGAAGCAGCCGCACACAAAGTAAAAAACCTGATTGCGGACGAAGAGAACCCGAACCTGAAACTGCGGGTCTATATCACCGGTGGGGGGTGCAGCGGGTTCCAGTATGGCTTCACCTTTGACGATCAGATCAACGACGGTGACATGACCATCGAGAAAGCGGGCGTGGCGCTGGTCGTCGACCCGATGAGCCTGCAATACCTGGTGGGCGGCTCCGTGGACTACACCGAAGGGCTGGAAGGGTCGCGCTTTATTGTGACCAACCCGAATGCCAAAACCACCTGCGGCTGCGGCTCGTCCTTCAGTATCTGACGCGGCAAACGCTGCACAGAAAAAAACCCGTGTGCCGGTGGCAGACGGGTTTTTTATTAATGTTATTAGTATATTTGGGTAAAACGCATTGCTGTGTGTAGTGCGGCCCACCCTCGCAACCCTTACCATTCAAAGGTCACAAGCTGCGTCTGTTGCGCCGCGTTGCCCGTCAGAGGGGCCTCTTTCTTCAGCGCCTGAGTGCGGATAACCGGCTGATAGCGGGCATCGCTGCCGCAGTCTGCCGTGGGTGTGGCATTTGTCACCGTGACTGCGCATTGCGGCACAATCACCAGACGGACATTTATCACGCCCTGGGCACCCATGCCCTGACTTCCGATGGCCGCTGCCGGCAATACCCACAGCGCAAACAGCGCGCTGAAAAGGTGTTGTCGCATAGGTCATAATCCTGGTGTTAAAGCGGTGCTCAACGCACCAGTAATCTCATTATCGGCATGGGATGATGCCGGCTTTAGCCGATCTGGGCATCCCGTAAGTTAACCGGTTTACTGGTGCGTTGTTTTCCAAGCCGTCTTGAGTCTCAAGGAAGGAATCAGGGGCGGCATCAGAGGGGTAATTGAGAAGCGAAACAGTGAACGCCCGCTTCTCAATGCGCATGAATATAACAGAATCGATCAGTTTGGCGAATGTTTTTTAATCAATAAATAATTAATTAATATTTAAGCAAATGCGAATTGTTCGCGGACGTTTAATGGCTGCTGTTTTCCAGCTCAAAGGTAGGCAATTTCAGGTGCCAGCGGATCGCTGCCAGCCGGATCGCCAGGGTGATCGCCATGCCGAGCAGCGTCGCCTGGGAGAGCGGCATCCCCAGGGCATAAGCCACCGTGTGGGCGATGCCGCCGGCGATACAGGCGGTGGCGTAGATCTCGGTGCGCAGGATCATCGGAATTTCACGCGCCAGGATGTCGCGGATGATGCCGCCGCCCACGCCGGTGATCACCCCCATGCAGACCGCCACCAGCGGGCCGGTGCCGGCCGCCAGCGCCTTGTTGACGCCGATGCCGACAAACACCGCCAGCCCGACGGCGTCCAGCACCGGCAGCACCCACTTCGGCAGCCGCCGCGGCTGGCGCACCAGCCCGATGGTCAGCAGACAGGTAACCATCGCCACCACCAGATCGGTGGGGTCACGCACCCAGAACACCGGGCCGTGGTCCAGCGCCATGTCGCGGATGGTGCCGCCGCCAATCGCCGTGACCACGCCGAGCACCAGCACACCAAACGGATCCATACGCAGTTTACCCGCCAGCAGCACGCCGGAGATGGCAAACACCGCCGTGCCTAAAATATCCAGAATATAGAGCAGCATATCAACGATCGTTCCGGGCAGAAGAAGAGGGGGCGGGCAGGGCCGCCAGCTGCGGGCAGAGCTGCCGCGCGGCCAGCATAATACGCGGCCCGGCCCGGCTGAACCAGTCTGAATTGAGGGCGATCACCGGCACGCTTAATTGGGGCTGCCACCAGGCGGCCACCGCCCGTTGTGCGGCCTGGTCGCCGGGGGTGACGATCGCTGCCGGGCGGCGCATCAGCACCTGTTCACGGCTCACCTGCGGCCAGGGCACCGGGCTTTGGGCAAACAGGTTTTGCGCGCCGCACAGCGTCAGGATCTCGCTCTGCAGCGTCTTCCCGGAGGCGGTGAACAGCGGCCGGGTGCCGAACTGCAACAGCACCGGCAGCGGCGTGGCGCGCGCATACTGCCGCTGCAATGCCGCCCGCTCCGTGCGTAACTGCTGGGCCGCCCGGTGGCCGGTCTCCGGCTGCGCGCTGTAGCCCGCCAGCTGATCCAGCGCCGCGGCCACCTGCTCCACGCTCTGGGGATCGAGGGTGATCACCGGCACCCCGAGCGACTGCAGTTGATCCAGCGACCGCTGCGGGTTGCCGCCACGCCACGCCAGCACCAGATCCGGCTTCAGTGCCACGATCCGCTCCAGGTTGATCCCCTGCCAGCTGGCGACCCGCTCCAGCTTTTCCGCGCCCGGCGGGTAGTCGGCGTAGTCACTGGCGGCCACCATCTGCGGCCCCAGCCCGGCGGCGTAGGCCAGCTCCGTGAGGTTGGGTGCCAGGGCGATCACCCGCTGAACGGGCGCGGCAGCAGCGGCATAGGCCACAAAAAAAGGCACTGCCGTCAGCAGTGCCTTGAAAACCCGTAACCGGCGCATCATCAGCCGCGCTGCGCCAGCGCCTGCACCATGGCGTCCACCATGCGCGTGGATTGCTCGGCCGCCACCACCAGGAACTCCTCAAAGCTCAGGTGGGAGGCCTGGTCAGCCACGTCGGAGATGGCGCGTACCACCACAAACGGGGTGCCGAACAGGTGGCAGACGTGGCCGATGGCCGCCGCTTCCATCTCGACGGCCGCCACCTGCGGGAAGGTGGCGCGGATGCGCGCCAGCGGCTCTGCGCCGTTGATGAAGGCGTCACCGCTGCAGACCAGCCCGCGCACCGCGTTGAGGCCGAGATCGCTGATGCAGCGCGCCGCCAGGTCGATCAGCGCCGCGTCCGCGGTGAAGGCGGCCGGGCAGCCCGCCATCTGTCCCGGCGCATAGCCGAAGGCGGTGACGTCGGCGTCGTGGTAGCGCACTTCATCGGAGACCACGATGTCACCCACTTTCAGGGTGCTGGCCAGCCCGCCGGCGGAGCCGGTGTTGATCACCACGTCCGGTTGGCAGTGCTCCAGCAGCAGGGTGGTCCCCATCGCGGCAGAGACTTTGCCGATGCCGGATTTCAGCAGCGCCACGTCGACGCCGTGCAGCGTACCGGTGTAAATTTCACACCCGGCGCGTTGCAGGGTTTCACGGTTTTCAATCTTGTCGCGCAGCAGGGTGACTTCCTGCTCCATTGCGCCGATGATGCCAACTTTCATAGGGATACTCGCAAATGAGATGAGGGTAAATGAACGCGCCGGTTGATGCAGGCAGGCACGTTTATAAAGCCGGATAGTCTATCATGGCTACAGGTCAGCGCTAATGGCTAATAGACCGCCCCGCGCGGAGGGAGCAGCATGTCAGAAATCGATTTCAGCAAAAAATTCAGCATAGAGCGCCCGTTCAGCCCGCCGCGGCGTGACCTGGCAGAGCTCGATGCCTATGACATCGTGCGCCAGTTCGAGAGCGACCGCGGGCGCATCATCAACTCTGCGGCGATCCGCCGCCTGCAACAGAAAACCCAGGTCTTTCCGCTGGAGAAGAATGCGGCGGTGCGCAGCCGCCTGACCCACTCGCTGGAGGTGCAGCAGGTGGGGCGGCACATCGCCAAGGAGATCCTGCACAAGCTCGGCAAGCAGGGGCGGCTGGAGGCGCTGGGGCTGTCGGCGCTGGTGGCGCCCTTTGAGAGCGTGGTGGAGATGGCCTGCCTGATGCATGACATCGGCAACCCGCCGTTCGGCCACTTCGGGGAATCGGCGATCAATGACTGGTTCGGGCGGCGCATGGCGATTGCGGATGCCCTGACGCCGGAACAGGACAGCTGCCGGGTGCCGCTGCTTACTTTGCGCACCGGAGAGGCGGCGCTCAACGCCCTGCGCTGCCGCATCCGCCACGATCTCAGCCACTTTGAAGGCAACGCGCAGGCGATCCGGCTGGTGTTCAGCCTGCTGCGCCTCAACCTGACCCACACCCAGGTGGCCTGCATCCTGAAATATACCCGCCCGGCGTACTGGGCCGGGCCGGTGCCGCCCGCCTACAGCTACCTGATGAAAAAACCGGGCTACTACCTGGCGGAGGAGCCGCTGATTACCCAGTTGCGTGACAAGCTCCAGCTCGGCGAATTCCAGCGCTTCCCGCTGACCTACATCATGGAGGCGGCGGACGACATCTCCTACTGCATTGCCGACCTGGAAGACGCGGTAGAGAAGAAGATTTTCACCGTGGAGCAGCTCTACCACCACCTGCAACAGGAGTGGGGCAGCGCACAGGCCGGCGATCTGTTTGATCTGGTGGTGGGGACAGCCTATAAGAAGATGACGGCGGCGCAAAACTACCGCCACCCGATCGACTATTTCTTTATGGAGCTGCGGGTGCAGACGGTGAAACGGCTGGTGCCCCATGCCGCGCAGCGCTTTATCGATAACCTGCCGCAGATCTACGAGGGCACGCTGAACCAGGCGTTGCTGGAGGATCAGAGCCAGGCCAACCGGCTGCTGGAGATCTTCAAGAACGTGGCGTTCCGGCGAGTGTTTAACCACCATGAGGTGGAGGAGCTGGAGTTGCAGGGCTACCGGGTGATCAGCGGCCTGCTGGATATCTACAGCCCGTTGCTGGAGATGCCGGTGGAGGATTTCCGCCAGTTGAATGAGCAGGACACCCACCGGCGCTACCCGATTGAGACGCGGCTGTTCCACAAGCTCTCCGGCAAGTACCGCCTGGCCTACACCCAGGCAGTGAGCGAACTTGCCGGCCTGCCCGCCGCTGAGCAGCCGGTCTGGGAGTACTATTTCCGCGCCCGGCTGATTCAGGATTACATCAGCGGCATGACCGACCTGCACGCCTACGACGAGTACCGGCGGCTGGCCGCCGCAGAGTAGGGCAGGGGAGGTTAAAAAATGGACTTTTGTAAAGGCGTTGAACACTTTTTTACCATTGCTGAATCGACGCCGGTGAACTTAAGGTGATTAATTACATCTTACTCAGCACGGCTACACCGTCAGTATTGTTCTTGTCGCATCAATAAATTAAAGAGATACAGACAAATGAAAAAATCATCTTTGTTCCTCAGCGCCCTGGCGCTAAGTATTGGAATGGCCCTTGGCCCGGTTTCGACGGCTAACGCGGCGGAAACCGCCTCCTCCAGCAGTGCCCAGCTGCCCAGCCTGGCACCGATGCTGGAAAAAGTGATGCCTTCGGTGGTCAGCATCAATGTGGAAGGCAGCACCGCCATCAACACCCCACGCATGGGGCGCAATTTCCAGCAATTCTTCGGCGATAACTCCCCGCTCTGCCAGGACGGCTCGCCGTTCCAGCAATCCCCGCTGTGCCAGGATGGCGGTGACGGCAGTGACGAAGGCCCCGGCAGCGTCGCCCCGCAGCCGAAGCAGGCGTTCCAGGCACTCGGCTCCGGCGTGATCATTGATGCCGACAAAGGCTATGTGGTCACCAACAACCACGTGGTGGACAACGCCACCAAAATCGTGGTGCAGCTGAATGACGGCCGTAAGTTTGACGCCAAGGTGATCGGCAAAGATCCGCGCTCCGACATCGCGCTGATTCAGATCAAAGAGGCGAAAAACCTCACGGCGGTGAAAATGGCGGATTCCGAATCCCTGCGCGTCGGGGATTACACCGTGGCGATCGGTAACCCGTACGGCCTGGGCGAAACCGCCACCTCGGGCATCGTCTCGGCGCTGGGCCGCAGCGGCCTGAACATCGAAAACTACGAGAACTTCATCCAGACCGACGCCGCCATCAACCGCGGCAACTCCGGCGGCGCACTGGTTAACCTGAACGGTGAGCTGATCGGCATCAACACCGCGATCCTGGCACCGGACGGCGGCAACATCGGCATCGGCTTTGCCATCCCGAGCAACATGGTGAAAAACCTCACCGCCCAGATGATCGAGTTCGGCCAGGTGAAACGCGGCGAGCTGGGCATTATGGGCACCGAGCTGAACTCTGAGCTGGCGAAAGCGATGAAAGTCGACGCCCAGCGCGGGGCGTTCGTCAGCCAGGTGATGCCGAAGTCCGCCGCGGCGAAAGCCGGGATCAAGGCGGGTGACGTGATCCTCACCATGAACGGCAAAGCGATCTCCAGCTTCGCGGCGTTCCGTGCCGAAATCGGCACCCTGCCGATCGGCTCCAAGCTGACGCTGGGGCTGCAACGTGACGGCAAACCGGTAACGGTTGAGGTGACGCTGGAGCAGAGCCAGCAGGCGCAGGTCGATTCCGGCACCATCTACACCGGCATTGAGGGCGCGGAGCTGAGCAACACCGAAGTGAACGGCCAGAAAGGGGTGAAAGTCGACAACGTGAAGCCCGGCTCCTCCGCCGCGCGCATCGGCCTGAAAAAAGGCGACGTGATCCTGGGGGTCAACCAGCAGCCGGTGGCCAACCTCGGCGAACTGCGCAAGATCCTCGACACCAAGCCGTCGGTGCTGGCGTTGTCGATCCAGCGCGGCGACAGCTCGCTCTACCTGCTGATGCAGTAACTGTCTCTCTTGCCGGGATCGTGTTCCCGGCAACAGACCAGAAGGCACGGGAAACCGTGCCTTTTTTTATGGCCGCAGGATCCGATCCCGCAGGCGGTCACTATTTTTGCCACCCGCTGCACACCTGGTTGCGCTTCTTTTGTTCTGTTGCGTTGCAAAAATCTGTGATAGCTGCCACAGCTTTTGGGCATCTGCCCGAGCTTTGTGCGTTTGCACAATGCAGGCGGCCGGTCTGCTCAGTATGCTGAGAAAAAAGGGGCAGGCGAGAGGGAAAGGAATGGCAGCATATCATCTGGATGCCAGACTGGCACAGGAGATCGTGGCCCGTACCATGCGCATAATCGACAGCAATGTCAACGTCATGGATGGGCGCGGCAGGATTATCGGCAGCGGTGACCGGGAGCGGCTGGGGGAGCTGCATGAGGGGGCGCTGCTGGCGATCTCCCAGGGCCGGGTGGTGGACATCGACGACGCGGTGGCGCGCCACCTGCACGGGGTGCGGCCCGGTGTGAACCTGCCGCTGCGGCTTGACGGCGACATCGTCGGGGTGATCGGCCTGACCGGTAACCCCGGCGACCTGCACCAGTACGGGCAACTGGTCGGCATGACCGCCGAGATGATGCTGGAACAGGCGCGGCTGCTGCATATGCTGGCGCAGGACAGCCGCCTGCGCGAGGAGCTGGTGCTGAACCTGATCCGCGCCGAGAGCCTCTCCCCGGCGCTGAGCGAATGGGCGCAGCGGCTCGGCATCGACCTCAGCCAGCCGCGCGTGGTGGCGGTGGTGGAAGTCGACAGCGGCCAGCTCGGGGTGGACAGCGCCATGGCGGAGTTACAGCAGTTGCAGACGCTGCTCACCACGCCGGAGCGGGACAACCTGATCGCCATCGTCTCACTGACGGAGATGGTGGTGCTGAAACCGGCGCTCAACAGCCACGGCCGCTGGGACGCCGACGCCCACCGCACGCGCATTGACAGCCTGCTGGCGCGGATGACCGAGCGCGGCCGGTTGCGCATCCGGCTGGCGCTCGGCAACTATTTCCCGGGGCCGGGCGGCATCGCCCGCTCTTACCGCACCGCCCGTACTACCATGAGCGTTGGCAAACAGCGGATGCCCGACCAGCGCAGCTACTTTTACCAGGATCTGATGCTGCCGGTGCTGCTCGACAGCCTGCGCGGCGGCTGGCAGGCCAATGAGCTGGTGCGCCCGCTGGCGCGGCTGAAAACCATGGATAACAACGGCCTGCTGCGCCGTACGCTGACCGCCTGGTTCGCCCATAACGTGCAGCCTACCGCCACCGCCAAAGCGCTCTATATCCACCGCAACACGCTGGAGTACCGCCTGAACCGGATCTCTGAACTCACCGGCCTCAACCTGGGGAATTTTGACGATCGCCTGCTGCTCTATGTGGCGCTGCAACTGGATGACGATCGTTGAACAGCGGGGCGATCAGGCACCCCGCAGCCGGATCTTCGCCGCATTGGTCACATTTTCAATCTCGTCGAGCAGCTCCAGCCACTCCGGCTCCAGCGCCTGGACGCTGACGTTCTGCCGCAGCTGCTGCTCCAGATAGGCACACAGCTGCTTCAGGCGCGGCACGCCGCTGTAACTGCAACTGCCGTGCAGTTTGTGGATCAGCGCCAGGATCGCGTCATCATTGGCACCGTCAACAATCGCCTGCACCCGCTCACTGACCTGCGGCAGGAAGTCGATCAACATCTGCAACAGGTCGTTCGCCAGATCCTCTTTATTCGCCGACTGGCGCAGCGCCAGCGCCCAGTCCAGCGAGGGCAGCGGCTCACCGGATGCCTGGCTGACCAGCGGCGGCGGGGCGTCCGGCTCGGTGGCGGCCGGGGCGTGGTGGCGCGCCAGCACCCGTTTCAGCATCGCCTCGTCAATCGGTTTTGCCAGGTAATCATCCATGCCGGCCTGCAGCAGGGACTCCCGCTCACCGGGGAGTGAGTGGGCGGTCACGGCGATGATCGGCGTGCGGGCGTGGTGCGGCAGCTGGTGGATCAGCTCCGCAGCGCGGATGCCGTCAATCTGCGGCATCTGGATATCCATCAGAATTACGTCCAGTTGCTGCTCACGCGCCAGCGCCAGCGCATCCACGCCGCTGTCACAGAGCAGCGTGTGCTCGACCAGCTCCTCCAGCAGGGTGCCGATCAGTTTCAGGTTGGCCGGGTTGTCATCCACCGCCATGACCGTCAGCGGCAGGCGTGGCGGCCGGTGGGCCTTATTGCCCAGCAGGCCCGCCTGGCTGTCATCCAGCAGCAGCGGCAACAAGCGCACACTGGAGATCGGTTTGATCAGGCAGCCCTGCACCCCGAGCTTCTTCAGCGCCTCGGCATCGATCTGCAATTGGGCGGGCACCGCCATGATCACGCGGTCCGCCAGCGCCAGGATGCCCGGCATCCGCGCTTTATACTCCTCGCGCATGTGGCGTTTGTTCAGCGGCACGCCGATCAGCAGGATGTCAAAGTGCTCCTCCGGCAGCTGCGCGAGCTGGGTGCCGTGCGTCACTTCCAGCGGGGTGGTGGCCAGGATCTCCAGCGTGGCCTTGGCGGCGGCGTCGTTGGCCTCGATGTAGGCGAGCCGCTTGCCTTGCAGGGTCTCCATCGGCTGGGCGCTGGGCAGGAAGTTATCGTTGAGTTCAATATTAATGTGGAACCAGAAGGTCGAGCCGCGGTTGAGCTGGCTGTAGAAGCTGATGTCGCCGCCCATCTCCTTGACCAGTTTCTGGGTGATCACCAGCCCCAGCCCGGTGCCGCCGTGGCGGCGTGAGATGCTGGCGTCCGCCTGGCGGAACGCCTGGAACAGCTGCGACTGCTGGCGCTCTGAAATGCCGATGCCGGTGTCGTGGATCTGCACCTCCAGCTCCGCTTTCATGTTGTCATGGGAGCGCAGCTCCACATTGATGTCGATGTTACCGCTCTCGGTGAATTTCACCGCGTTGCCGAGCAGGTTGGTGACCACCTGTTGCAGCCGCAGCGGGTCACCGATCACCTGTTCCGGCACGTTGTTCTGCACGTTCAGCGTCAGCTCCAGCCCCTTCTCATGGGCGGTGTGCGCCAGCAGCACCACCACCTCATCCAGCGTCTCGCGCAGGGCAAAGGGGATGTGCTCCAGCACCAGCTTGCCCGCCTCCAGCTTGGAGAAGTCGAGCACGTCATTGATGATGGTCAGCAGGTTATTGGCAGAGCGCTCAATGGTTTGCAGGTAGTCGCTCTGGGTAGGCGTCAGCGGGGTTTTCAGCGTCTGGCGGGTAAAGCCGATCACGCCGTTAAGCGGGGTGCGCAGCTCATGGGACATATTCGCCAGGAACTCCGACTTGATACGCGCCGCCTCCTGCGCCCGCTTCTTCGCCAGATCCAGCTCGACGTTCTGGATCTCCATCTGCTCCAGCGTTTCGCGCAGGTCAGAGGTGGCCTGATCGATGTTCTGCTGCATCTCCTCATGGTAGGCGGTCAGCGACATCGCCATCGAGTTGATGCCGTTTTTCAGCATATCCAGCTCGCCGAGCATATAGCCCTCGACCCGGCTGTCGAGCTGGCCGCGGCGGATGCGGTCCACGGTGTTGACCATGTTGCGGATCGGGCCGGTGACGTCGCGCATCAGCCGGTAGGCGAACAGGATGGCGATGCAGAGGCTCAGCACCAGCAGCAGCGTCGCCACAAAGACCTCTTTATACTGCTGGAGGCGCACGGCGTTGAGGTCCAGCTCAATGGCGATGTAGCCGAGGTTGTCCGGTTTGGCGGCGGTGACGACGGCGTTGTCAGTCTCGTCCGGGGCGCTCTCCTCCGCGGTGATAGGCGTACGCAGGATCAGCTCATTGCCGTAGCGGCTCAGCATCAGCTCGGTGGGCATCGGCTCGCCCTGGCTTATCTGCAACTGGCTGTAGTTGCGGTGGTAGTTGGAGGTGACAAACAGCCGGTTATTACGGTCAAACACCGTAATCGAGCGCACAATGTCGGAGTGGCGGCGGTGCAGCAGGCTGACCAGTTGGCGCACCGACTCCCGGTTATGGAAAGCCATGCCATACTCACTGGCCACCGCCAGCGGCTCAATAATACTGGCGCCGGAGTCCACCAGCTGATTTTGTAATTCGTTGTAGCGGTGAACCACAAAAAACGTGCTGAGCAGCAGCCCAATCAACAGGGTCGGGGCGAGGATTAACACCATCATCCGGGCGCGAAGGCTATATTTGGTCATGGGATTCCACTGTGGGAGAATGGGCCGCCGGCCCGCGTGACGAAGACGGGTAGTGCCGGCACAAGGCTTGATTCTACCTTGCAAACAGCCGTGTGACGACCCGGCAAACAGCGTGGCCTGCCGTCGTGCCGGGCAGGCCGTGAAGGTATTGCCACGCTGGTGGTGAATGGGCAATATAATGCACCTATAAATTCGCTGAATATTTCCCGTTTTTTTGCCCGGTGGCGGCAGCGGGGGGCGCGGGCGGCACAAGGAACCAACAGGGTGCCGCCCGGTGCGCGGGGCGGAGCAGGCAAACTTTCCCCGCGGCAGCGTGTCTATCTCTCCTGACCCCCATGAAAGGGGGGCGGGACAATCAGGTTTTGCTGGGAACAGGCTATCCTCTGGCTGAGGTGCTGACGCCGCGCAGGCGTGGGCAGGCCCTGTTTATCAACCGGTCCGCTACGCCGGACAAGTAGGGAGTCGATATGGTTGCGGTAAGAAGTGCACATTTGAACACGGCGGGCGAATTTGCGCTGGATGCGTGGATTGACAGTTTAGGCTTATCCAGCCCCCAGTCAGGTGAGCGTCTGGCCGAAACCTGGCGTTACTGCGAGCAGCAGACCCAGGGCCACCCCCAGGCGTCGCTGCTGCTGTGGCGCGGCCTGGAGATGGTGGAGATCCTCTCGACCCTCAGCATGGACAATGACAGCATGCGCGCCGCGCTGCTGTTCCCGCTGGTCAATGAGGGCATCATTGACGAGGCGACCCTCACCGCGGCGTTCGGCCAGAGCATCACTTCGCTGGTGCATGGCGTCATCGATATGGACGCCATCCGCCAGCTGAAAGCCACGCAGAATGACTCGATGGCGTCGGAGCAGGTCGATAACGTGCGCCGGATGCTGCTGGCGATGGTGGAAGATTTCCGCTGCGTGGTGCTGAAGCTGGCGGAGCGCATCGCCCACCTGCGCGAAGTCAAAGACGCGCCGGAAGATGAGCGCGTGCTGGCGGCCAAAGAGTGTACCAACATCTATGCGCCGCTCGCCAACCGCCTCGGCATCGGCCAGCTCAAATGGGAGCTGGAGGATTTCTGTTTCCGCTACCTGCACCCTGACGAATACAAACGCATCGCCAAACTGCTGCATGAGCGCCGCATCGACCGCGAGCAGTACATCGACGACTTCGTCGGCAATCTGCGCCGGGCGATGCAGGTCGAGAACATCAAAGCGGACATCTACGGCCGCCCGAAACACATCTACAGCATCTGGCGCAAAATGCAGAAGAAGTCACTCGCCTTTGATGAGCTGTTTGACGTGCGCGCGGTGCGGATCGTGGTGGATCGGTTGCAGGACTGCTACGCCGCGCTGGGGATCGTGCACACCCATTACCGCCACCTGCCGGATGAGTTCGACGATTACGTCGCCAACCCGAAACCCAACGGCTACCAGTCGATCCACACCGTGGTGCTTGGCCCGCGCGGTTTGCCGCTGGAGATCCAGATCCGTACCCGGCAGATGCATGAAGATGCAGAGCTGGGCGTGGCCGCGCACTGGAAATATAAAGAGGGTGCGCCGGTGGTGGGCGCCCGCACCGGCTACGAGGAGCGCATCGCCTGGCTGCGTAAACTGATCGCCTGGCAGGAGGAAATGGCGGACTCCGGCGAAATGCTGGACGAAGTGCGCAGCCAGGTGTTCGACGACAGGGTCTACGTCTTTACGCCGAAAGGCGATGTGGTTGACCTGCCCACCGGATCCACGCCGCTCGATTTCGCCTACCACATCCACAGCGATGTCGGGCACCGCTGCATCGGCGCGAAAATCGGCGGGCGTATCGTGCCGTTCACCTATCAGTTACAGATGGGTGACCAGATCGAGATCATCACCCAGAAGCACCCGAACCCGAGCCGTGACTGGCTGAACCCGAACCTCGGCTACATCACCACCAGCCGCGGCCGGTCGAAAGTGCAGAACTGGTTCCGCAAACTGGATCGCGACAAGAACATCATCGCCGGGCGGCAGATCCTGGATGATGAACTGGCGCGGCTTGGCATCAGCCTGAAAGAGGCGGAGAAGGTGCTGATCCCGCGGTATAACGTCAACTCGCTGGACGAAGTGCTGGCGGCGATTGGCGGCGGCGACATCCGCCTCAACCAGATGGTCAACTTCCTCCAGGCGCAGCTGAACAAGCCGACGGCCGAAGAGCTTGACCGGGAAGCGCTGCGCCAGCTGACGCAAAAAAGCGCGCCGTCGCACCAGCGCGCCGCCAACAAAGACAACGGCCGCGTGGTGGTGGAGGGCGTCGGCAACCTGATGCACCACATCGCGCGCTGCTGCCAGCCGATCCCGGGCGATGAGATTGTCGGCTTTATCACCCAGGGGCGCGGCATCTCGATCCACCGCGCCGACTGCGACCAGCTGGCCGACCTGCGCTCCCACGCGCCGGAGCGGCTGGTGGACGCCGTCTGGGGCGAAAGCTACTCCAGCGGCTATTCGCTGGTGGTGCGGGTCACGGCCAACGACCGCAGCGGCCTGCTGCGTGACATCACCACCATTCTGGCGAATGAGAAGGTGAATGTGCTGGGCGTCGCCAGCCGCAGCGACACCAAAGAGCAGCTCGCCACCATCGACATGGAGATTGAGATCTACAACCTCCAGGTGCTGGGCCGGGTGATCGCCAAACTGAACCAGCTGCCCGACGTGCTGGAAGCCCGCCGGCTGCACGGCAGCTGATGCTTACCACAGGGCCCGGTTATCCGGGCCTTGTGCTCTCTTTTCCCGGAACCGCCGTTCCGCCTACCGTTGAGATGTACCATGACTGAACACGCCCCCCTTGACCGCCTGCTTGCCATTATGAAAACCCTGCGCGACCCGCAACAGGGCTGCCCGTGGGATCGCGAACAGACCTTCGAGACCATCGCCCCCTATACGCTGGAAGAGACCTACGAGGTGCTGGATGCGATCCAGCGCCGTGACTACGCGGATCTGCGCGACGAGCTGGGCGACCTGCTGTTCCAGGTGGTGTTCCACGCCCAGATGGGCAGCGAGCAGGGCTTATTTACCTTTAATGATGTCTGTGACGCCATCAGTGACAAGCTGGAGCGCCGCCATCCGCATGTGTTTGGTAAGGAGGGCGATAAGCGCAGCGGCGGGCCGTCGGCGGCGCGCTGGGAGGGGCTGAAAGCGCAGGAGCGGGCGGGCAAAGCGCTGCATTCGGCGATGGATGACATCCCGGAGGCGCTGCCCGCGCTGATGCGGGCGCATAAAATCCAGAAGCGCTGTGCGGCCGTCGGCTTCGACTGGGAAACCCTGGGGCCGGTGGTGGACAAAGTGCATGAAGAGATTGATGAGGTGATGCACGAGGCGCAGCAGGCGGTGGTGGATCAGGAGAAGCTGGGCGAGGAGATCGGCGACCTGCTGTTCGCCACCGTTAACCTGTCACGCCACCTCGGCCATAAGGCGGAAAATGCCCTGCAAGCCGCCAACCGCAAGTTCGCCCGCCGCTTCCGCTCGGTCGAGACGATCATTCAGGCGCAAGGGCTGACCACGGAACAGGCGACGCTGGAACAGATGGAAGACGCCTGGCAGCAGGTAAAGCGCGATGAGGCGAAGGATCAGAACCCCGCATAAGCGCAGCCCGATCGCGTAAGCCCGGCCCTGTTATTTTCAGCCAAAGTGCGGGCTTACAGCGGCGTTTATCAGCGCTAGACTGGCCGCCTTTCCCCTGACAGGAGCGGCCAGTATGTTAAGAAAGTTATCCGGTATCAGTGTGATGGTGTGTGCGGCGACCCTGAGTATGACGGCGCTCGCCGGCCCGCGCGCCTCATCCCTCTCTTCTACGGTGCAACAGGTGCGCGAGGCGGTGAATACCCACAATATTGCGCCGTGCCGCGGTAAAAAAGAGGGCGATAAAGTGACCCTTTCCACCCGCGGCGGCGGCACGGCACAGGCCACCTGCACCCTGACGGCGATCCGCGATCCGGCGCAGAACAGCGGCGTCACGCCGCGCTGAGGCGGGCATCACCAATCAACAGAACAGATAAATAAAGTGCCACAATCCGTGGCGTAAAATGGCCAAAAAGAGGGGCAAAACAGCGCGGAAATCCGCTTTGCGCACCCTGAGCCATAAAACGATCAATTGTGGCCTCCCCAAGGTTCCGGTATACTACTTTCCCGTCCTGGTTCTTCCATCGTCTTTAAACCTAAACTCTCAGGTTCAGCATGACAACTAATTATATTTTTGTGACCGGCGGGGTCGTCTCCTCTCTGGGTAAAGGCATTGCCGCAGCCTCCCTGGCGGCTATTCTTGAAGCCCGTGGCCTCAACGTTACCATCATGAAACTGGACCCGTACATCAACGTGGACCCGGGCACCATGAGCCCGACTCAGCATGGTGAGGTTTTCGTCACCGAAGACGGCGCAGAAACTGACCTCGATTTAGGTCACTACGAGCGTTTCATCCGTACCAAAATGTCCCGCCGCAACAACTTCACCACCGGCCGCATCTACTCCGATGTGCTGCGCAAAGAGCGCCGTGGTGACTATCTGGGCGCGACCATCCAGGTTATCCCGCACATCACCAACGCCATTAAAGAGCGCATCATCGAAGGCGGTGAAGGCCACGATGTGGTGCTGGTTGAAATCGGCGGCACCGTGGGTGACATCGAATCCCTGCCGTTCCTGGAAGCGATCCGCCAGATGGCGGTGGACGTGGGCCGCGAGCACACCCTCTACATGCACCTGACGCTGGTGCCGTACATGGCCGCGGCCGGTGAGGTGAAAACCAAACCGACCCAGCACTCGGTGAAAGAACTGCTCTCTATCGGCATCCAGCCGGATGTGCTGATCTGCCGCTCTGACCGCGCTGTGCCTGCCAACGAACGCGCAAAAATTGCGCTGTTCTGTAACGTGCCGGAAAAAGCGGTTATCTCCTTAAAAGATGTTGATTCAATTTATAAAATCCCGGCGCTCTTGAAATCACAGGGCCTGGACGATTATATTTGTAAACGATTCAGCTTGAACGCGCCGGAAGCGAACCTGGCCGAATGGGAACAGGTTATCTATGAAGAGGCCAACCCGGGCGGTGAAGTGACCATCGGTATGATCGGCAAGTACGTGGAACTGCCGGATGCCTATAAGTCGGTGATTGAGGCGCTGAAACATGGCGGACTGAAAAACCGCCTGACGGTTAACATCAAGCTTATCGACTCGCAGGACGTGGAAACCCGCGGCGAAGAGGTGCTCAAAGACCTCGACGCTATCCTGATCCCCGGCGGCTTCGGCTACCGTGGGGTAGAGGGGAAGGTGTTCGCCGCCCGTTATGCGCGTGAAAACAAGATTCCTTATCTGGGCATTTGCCTGGGTATGCAGGTGGCACTGATGGAGTTCGCCCGCCACGTGGCCGGCATGGACAACGCAAACTCCACTGAGTTTGTGCCAGACTGTAAGTATCCGGTGGTTGCGTTGATCACCGAGTGGCGCGATGAAAACGGCAACGTTGAAGTGCGCGACGAGAAGAGTGATTTGGGTGGGACCATGCGTGTGGGTGGGCAGCAGTGCCACCTGACCGAAGGCAGCCTGGTCCGCCAGATGTATGGCGAGCCGACCATCGTAGAGCGTCATCGTCACCGTTATGAAGTCAACAACATGTTGTTGAAGCAGATCGAAGCGGCGGGTTTGCGTGTTGCCGGTCTCTCTGCAGACAAGCAGTTGGTGGAAATTATTGAGATCCCGAACCACCCGTGGTTCGTGGCGTGTCAGTTCCACCCGGAATTTACGTCAACGCCGCGTGATGGTCACCCGTTGTTTGCAGGCTTCGTCAAGGCTGCCGGTGAGTATCAGAAGCGTCAGGTAAAATAAAATATCGATGAGCAGTGCGCACCCCGGTGCGCACTGTTTGTCTGGAGTTTTAGTTTAACTTGTACTGAGGAAAACCTAATGTCCAAAATCGTTAAAGTCATCGGTCGCGAAATCATCGACTCCCGTGGTAACCCGACGGTAGAAGCTGAAGTGCATCTGGAAGGTGGTTTCGTTGGTCTGGCGGCGGCACCATCAGGTGCATCTACCGGTTCCCGTGAAGCACTGGAACTGCGTGACGGTGACAAATCCCGTTTCCTGGGTAAAGGCGTGACCAAAGCCGTTGACGCGGTAAACGGCCCGATTGCGCAGGCTGTAACCGGTAAAGATGCTAAAGACCAGGCGAACATCGACAAGATCATGATCGAGCTGGACGGCACCGAGAACAAATCCCAGTTCGGCGCCAACGCCATCCTGGCGGTTTCCCTGGCTGCGGCCAAAGCCGCTGCAGCAGCGAAAGGTATGCCGCTGTACGAGCACATTGCTGAACTGAACGGCACCCCGGGCAAATTCTCCATGCCGCTGCCGATGATGAACATCATCAACGGTGGTGAGCACGCTGACAACAACGTCGACATCCAGGAATTCATGATTCAGCCGGTTGGCGCGAAAACTGTGAAAGAAGCCATCCGTATGGGTTCTGAAGTTTTCCATAACCTGGCAAAAGTACTGAAATCCAAAGGCATGAGCACCGCCGTAGGTGACGAAGGCGGCTACGCGCCGAACCTGGGGTCCAACGCCGAAGCACTGGCCGTTATCGCGGAAGCGGTAAAAGCAGCCGGTTACGAGCTGGGCAAAGACATCACCCTGGCGATGGACTGCGCCGCCTCTGAGTTCTACAAAGACGGCAAATATGTGCTGGCCGGCGAAGGCAACAAAGCCTTCACCTCTGAAGAGTTCACCCACTTCCTGGAAGACCTGACCAAACAGTACCCGATCGTCTCCATCGAAGATGGCCTGGACGAATCTGACTGGGACGGTTTCGCCTACCAGACCAAAGTGCTGGGCGACAAAATCCAGCTGGTGGGTGACGATCTGTTCGTGACCAACACCAAGATCCTGAAAGAAGGGATCGAGAAAGGCATCGCTAACTCCATCCTGATCAAATTCAACCAGATCGGTTCCCTGACCGAAACCCTGGCTGCGATCAAAATGGCTAAAGACGCCGGCTACACCGCGGTTATCTCCCACCGTTCCGGTGAAACCGAAGACGCCACCATTGCTGACCTGGCAGTGGGTACCGCAGCAGGCCAGATCAAAACCGGTTCTATGAGCCGTTCTGACCGCGTTGCCAAGTACAACCAACTGATCCGTATCGAAGAAGCGCTGGGCAACCGTGCGCCGTTCAACGGTCTGAAAGAAGTGAAAGGCCAGTAATCGCTGCGCCGGACACCTCTGATAAAACCCGCTCCGGCGGGTTTTTTTATGGGCTTTTTTCAGGGCAGTAACGCCCCGAAACAGTAAAGGCTGCGCTATATTTGGTCAGCGCGGCGTTATCTGCCATAATCACGCCCCTTCAAAACCACTACTAATGAGAATGTCATGCAGTACCCGATTAATGAGATGTTCCAGACCCTGCAAGGGGAAGGCTATTTTACCGGCGTGCCGGCCATTTTTATTCGCCTGCAGGGATGCCCGGTAGGGTGCAGCTGGTGCGACACCAAACACACCTGGGACAAATTGGCCGATCGGGAAGTCGCGCTGGATGAGATTCTGGTCAAGACCACCGAGACCGACGCCTGGGGCGCGGCGACCACCGAAGATCTGCTGGCGGTGATTGAGCGCAACGGTTATACCGCGCGCCATATCGTGATCACCGGCGGCGAGCCGTGCATCCACGATCTCGGCCCACTGACATTGCTGCTGGAAAAAAGCGGCTTCACCTGCCAGATCGAAACCAGCGGCACCCATGACGTGCGCTGCTCGCCGAACACCTGGGTCACGGTGTCGCCGAAAGTGAATATGCGCGGCGGCATGGAAGTGCTGGACCAGGCGCTGAAACGGGCCGATGAGATCAAACACCCGGTGGCGCGTGAGCGTGACATCGAAGCGCTGGACGCCCTGCTGGCGCGGCTGCATGACGATAAGTACCGTGTGGTGGCCCTGCAGCCGATCAGCCAGAAAGAGGACGCGACCCGCCTCTGTATCGAAACCTGTATCGCGCGTAACTGGCGTCTGTCGATGCAGACGCACAAGTACCTCAATATCGCCTGATTCAAAAACCCGCTGCGGCGGGTTTTTTTATGGGCCGGTTTTGAAACACGTCACAAATCGCAATTATTCCCCGGCGGGGCAGGCGGCCCGCCGGTTTTCCTCTGCCTTCGCCGGGGCAGTGCCCCGGCCTGTCCCGGTGGTGGCTGAAAGCATACAAAATCAATCATCTTCCTGAGAACGCGCCTGACCCCGTTAACGAAAAAAATGCTGAGCTTTATCGCATCCTTGAACAGAAAAAATTAACGCGATAATGGTTATTTTGCTTATGAATAAACCCCGCTTTTGGCCCTCTTGCTATTTATTCGTCGCAGGTATGTGATGAGGGAGAATACCCCCGAACCCTGTGCGGAGTTTATCATGAGCAAAAACATCGTTTTTTGTGCGGATGGTACGTGGAATGGGATCGCCAATGACGATAACGACGATAACGAGTTTGAATGCAGCAATGTATTAAAACTCTTTAAAAGCCTGAAAGGCGTGCCGGAAGAATTAAACCACGTCCAGCCCGAGGAGCAGGAAAAGGTCTTTACCGAAAATGGGCAGCTGAAGCAGGTGGCTAAATATATTCATGGCGTCGGCGACAGCAATAACTGGCTGATCAAAAACCTTGAAGGGATATTCGGCAGCGGCACCATTCAGCGCATTGTGCGGGGGTACACCTTTATCAGCCGCCACTATCAGCGAGATGACAAAATATTCATCGTCGGTTTCAGCCGGGGGGCTTATACCGCGCGGGCGCTGGCGGGCATGATTGCTTCCCAGGGGCTGCTGGATGCAGAGAAACTGAACCTGGCTGATGAGAGTGAAGAACATAAAGCGCAGGCCTACCGCTGGGGGACGGCCGTCTGGGCAGAGTACCGCCGTAAGGCCAGACACGAACCATCGTGGCAGGACAGGATCGCCTCTTTTAAACGTTCGCTGTTTGGCGATGACCCAGGCCCGGTTGACCCGGAGTCGATGATCTTTTTTGTGCCGGTCGAGATGGTGGCCGTGTGGGATACCGTCGGCTCGCTGGGGATCCCTCATTATAATAAGGACGAGCGGATCGATTTATTCCGCTTTGCCGATACCGCCCTGAATGACAGAGTGAAATTGGGCCGCCATGCGATTTCCCTCGACGAACAGCGGATCGATTTTACCCCGGTATTATGGGATGCCCGCCAGGGAATACAGCAGGTTTTATTTCCCGGCGCGCATTCCGACGTCGGCGGCGGTTACCCGGAAAAAGAGAGCGGCCTCTCCAATGGGGCCTATCACTGGATGCACGAGGAGCTGGCGGAGGCGGGACTATTCCTGAACCCGCATCACTATGTCAGCGATCACCGGGCGCTCTGCCACTGCCCCTGGTTTAATAAAGAGTTCTATAAAACCACTGCCCGGCAATTAACCTCACCGCTGAAAAAAAGCCTGCCCTATCTTTTTGACGGAAATTACACGCTGGCGGTACACCAGTCGGTGCTTGAACGTTGTGCCGAGGAGCAGGTCTCTATTCAGGACCCGGTGACCGGGGAGATCGTCAGCATCCCTTACCGCTCTGACTATCTGGCGGGCTTTATCCAGGATAAGGAGATCATGGTGGTGCCGGTGAAATAAAGGGGGGAGGGGAATAAAAAGCGGGGGCGCATGAACCACCGGGCGGTGGTTCATGCTGTCAGGGTCAGTCGCCCTTATAGATGCAGCCCGCGGTGCAGGTCTCTTTCACCAGCACAGCGCTCAGGATCGGCAGTTGCGGCTTCAGCTCATCCCAAATCCATTTCGCCAGCACTTCGCTGGTCGGGTTCTCCAGGCCGGGGATGTCATTCAGGTAGAAGTGATCCAGACGTTCCCAGGTCGGCTTGAAGAGCGCTTTCAGCTCGGAAAAGTCCATCACCCAGCCGGTATGCGGGTCCACTTCGCCGGTGATCTCCAGACGCACCATAAAGGAGTGGCCGTGCAGACGACCGCATTTATGCCCTTCCGGCACATGGGGAAGCCGGTGGGCGGCTTCAAATTGAAAATCTTTAAACAGCGTGGTTACCATTGCTACCGTCTCATTGACTCAAAAAACCGGCGAATACTACCGGAAAGCGCCGCCCCGCGCCATGAAATCTCACCGGTTTCCCTGAATGCCGCGAAACTTTTTTTCAGCGGCCTGTTTGCCCCGGTACAGTGCTTTATCAAGGTGTTAGGCCGATTTGCCGGAGAAAAGATGAACGAATTCAACGCTATGAAAATGCGCTTTTACCACTTTTTCCGGTAACTCCCACCACTAAAACAGCTTAGGCATTTTAGTTATTTGTTATGTCCATCCCTTATTTACGTGTTGCCAGACCACTGGGTAACCTTACAAACTCTCTACTTTCTCTCTTTTTCCCAGTCTCACCCGACTCGACGAAAACAGACACTGACTTACGCACAAGGGAATCGGTACTGCAATGACGACTCAGGCACCACCTACTTCGCTGCTCCCGCTCACGCCCGAGCAACTGGCACGCCTGCAAGGCGCAATCGGTGAGTTTTCACCGACCCAGTTGGCCTGGCTCTCCGGCTATTTCTGGGGCATGGTTAACCAGCAACCGGGCGCAGCCGTGCCTGCTGCCCCGGCCGCGCCGGCGGCCAGCAGCATCACGCTGATCTCCGCCTCGCAAACCGGCAATGCCCGCCGTCTGGCAGAGCAGCTGCGTGATGACCTGCTGGCCGCCAACCTCACGGTGAACCTGGTCAACGCCGGTGATTACAAATTCAAGCAGATCGCGCAAGAGAAGCTGCTGGTGATGGTCGCCTCCACCCAGGGGGAGGGCGAACCGGCCGAAGAGGCGGTGGCCCTGCATAAGTTCCTGTTCTCGAAAAAAGCGCCGAAGCTCACCGACACCGCCTTTGCGGTGTTCGGCCTGGGTGACACCTCCTACGAGTTCTTCTGTAAAGCGGGCAAAGACTTTGACGCCAAACTGGCGGAGCTGGGCGGTGAACGCCTGCTCGACCGCGTGGACGCGGACGTAGAGTACCAGGCGCAGGCGGAGCAGTGGCGTAAGCAGGTCGTCGGGGTGCTGAAAGCGCGCGCCCCGGCACAGCCCGCGGCCGCCGTCCAGGCGGCGCAGAGCGGCACGGTGAACCAGGTGGTCTCGACCCCTTACACCAAAGAAGAGCCGCTGACCGCCACGCTGCTGCTCAACCAGAAAATTACCGGCCGCAACTCCGATAAAGATGTGCGCCACATTGAGATCGACCTCGGCGACGCCGGCCTGCACTATCAGGCGGGTGACGCGTTGGGCGTCTGGTTCGACAACGACCCGGCGCTGGTGGATGAACTGCTGGGCCTGCTGTGGCTCAAGGGCGATGAAAGCATCACCCTGGAGGGCAAGCCGCTGACGCTGCGCGATGCGCTGATCCGCCACTATGAGCTGACGCAAAACACCCCGGTGATCGTCAGCAACTATGCCGCGCTGGCACGCAATGAAGAGCTTACCGCGCTGATTGCCGACAAAGCCCGCCTGCAACACTACGCGCAGACCACGCCGATTGTAGACATGGTGCGCCAGGCACCGATGGAGCTGAATGCTGACCAGCTCACCGGGCTGCTGCGCCCGCTGACGCCGCGCCTCTACTCTATCGCCTCTTCCCCGGCGGAAAATGAGGGAGAAGTGCACATTACCGTGGGCGTGGTGCGTTACGAAATTGACGGCCGCCCGCGTACCGGCGGGGCGTCCGGTTACCTGGCCGACCGCCTGGAAGAGGAGGGCGAGGTGCGGGTGTTTATCGAGCACAACGACAACTTCCGCCTGCCTGCCGACCCGGACGCGCCGGTGATCATGATTGGCCCCGGCACCGGCATCGCGCCGTTCCGCGCCTTTATGCAACAGCGTGACAACGACGGCGCAGGCGGCAAAAACTGGCTGTTCTTCGGCAACCCGCACTTCACGGAGGATTTCCTCTACCAGGTGGAGTGGCAGCGTTATGTGAAAGAGGGGCTGCTGACCCATATCGACCTCGCCTGGTCACGCGATCAGGCGGAAAAAGTCTACGTACAGGACAAACTGCGCGAGAAGGGCGCGGAAGTCTGGCAGTGGATCCAGGAAGGCGCGCACATCTATGTCTGCGGCGACGCCAACCGGATGGCCAAAGATGTTGATCGGGCACTGGTGGAACTGGTGGCAGAACACGGTGCGATGGACGCCGAGTCAGCCGATGAATTTTTAAGTGAGCTGCGCCTTGCGCGCCGTTATCAGCGAGATGTGTACTAATGAGCGATAAACACCCCGGGCCTCTGGTTGTGGAAGGCAAACTCAGCGATGCCGAGCGCATGAAGCGCGAAAGTAACTACCTGCGCGGCACCATTAAAGAAGACCTGAACGATGGCCTGACCGGTGCCTTCAACGGCGACAACTTCCTGCTGATCCGTTTCCACGGCATGTACCAGCAGGATGACCGCGACATCCGCGCCGAGCGCGCCGCCCAGAAGCTGGAACCGCGCCACGCGATGATGCTGCGCTGCCGCCTGCCGGGCGGCATCATGACGCCGCAGCAGTGGCTGGGCATCGACAAATTTGCCGCCGAGAGCACGCTCTACGGCAGCATCCGCATCACCAACCGCCAGACTTTCCAGTTCCACGGCATCCTGAAGCCGAACGTGAAGCCGGTACACCAGCTGCTGAACAAGCTGGGGCTGGACGCGCTGGCCACCGCCAACGACGTCAACCGTAACGTGCTCTGCACCTCTAACCCGGTGGAGTCGGAACTGCATCAGGAAGCGTACCAGTGGGCGAAAAAGCTCTCGGAGCACCTGTTGCCGCGCACCCGCGCCTATGCGGAAGTCTGGCTGGATCAGGAGAAAGTCGAAACCACCGACGAAGAGCCGATCCTCGGTGCGACCTACCTGCCGCGTAAATTCAAAACCACGGTGGTGATCCCGCCGCAGAACGACGTTGACCTGCACGCCAACGACCTGAACTTTGTGGCCATCGCCGACAACGGCAAACTGGTGGGCTTCAACGTGCTGGTGGGCGGCGGGCTTTCCATCGCCCACGGTGACAAGAAAACCTACGCGCGCACCGCGAGCGAGCTGGGCTTTATCCCGCTGGAGCACACCCTGGCGGTGGCGGAAGCGGTGGTCACCACCCAGCGCGACTGGGGCAACCGTACCGACCGTAAAAACGCCAAGACCAAATACACCCTGGAGCGGGTCGGCGTTGACACCTTCAAAGCGGAAGTGGAAAAGCGCGCCGGCATCCTGTTTGCACCGGTCCGCCCTTACGCTTTTACCGGCCGTGGCGACCGCATCGGCTGGGTGAAAGGCATCGACAACCAGTGGCACCTGACGCTGTTTATCGAGAACGGCCGCATCCTTGACTACCCGGGCCGCCCGCTGAAAACCGGCCTGGCGGAGATTGCGAAGATCCACAAAGGGGATTTCCGCCTTACCGCCAACCAGAACCTGATCGTGGCCGGTGTGCCGGAGCAGGAGAAGGCGCGCATTGAAGCGCTGGCGCGCGATCATGGGCTGATCGATGACCAGCTCACCGAGCAGCGTAAAAACTCGATGGCCTGCGTCTCCTACCCGACCTGCCCGCTGGCGATGGCCGAGGCAGAACGCTTCCTGCCGGAGTTCGTCACGCAGGTCGAGGAGATCATGCACCGCCACGGCGTCGGCAACGAGCACATCGTGCTGCGCGTCACCGGCTGCCCGAACGGCTGCGGCCGGGCGCTGCTGGCGGAGATCGGGCTGGTGGGCAAGGCGATCAACCGCTACAACCTGCACCTGGGCGGTAACCTGGCCGGGACGCGCATCCCGCGGATGTACCGCGAGAACATCAGCTCAGAAGAGATCCTGACGATTATCGATGAGCTGGTGGGCCGCTGGGCGGCAGAACGCACGCCGGGCGAAGGCTTTGGTGACTTTACCATCCGTACCGGCATCATCCGCCCGGTGCTGGACCCGGCACGTGATTTCTGGGAGTAAGGCGTTTGCCTGACGACCCCTGTTTACGCTGAGGAGCACTGATGTCGCACTTTAATCTGGCAGAACTGAACGCCTTGCCGAAATCCGGCCAGGCACTGGCATTGGCAGAGGCCAACGCCGCCCTGGAGGCGCTGAGCGCCGAACAGCGTGTGGCCTGGGCGCTGGAGCAGCTGCCGGGGGAGTTTGTGCTCTCCTCCAGCTTCGGCATTCAGGCGGCGGTCTGCCTGCACCTGGTGACGCGCCAGCGCCCGGACATCCCGGTGATCCTGACCGACACCGGCTACCTCTTCCCGGAGACTTACCAGTTCATCGACGCGCTCACCGAGCAGCTCAACCTGAACCTGAAGGTCTTCCGGGCGGAGCAGTCGCCCGCCTGGCAGGAAGCACGCTACGGCAAGCTCTGGGAGCAGGGCGTCGAAGGGATTGAGCGCTACAACCAGCTCAACAAAGTGGAGCCGATGAACCGCGCCATGGAAACGCTGGGGGCGGGCACCTGGTTTGCCGGGCTGCGCCGCGAGCAGTCCGGCAGCCGGGCGCACCTGCCGGTGCTGGCGGTGCAGCGCGGGGTGTTCAAGGTGTTGCCGATCATCGACTGGGACAACCAGCAGGTCTACCGCTACCTGAAGCAGCACGGCCTGAGCTACCACCCATTGTGGGAGCAGGGTTACCTCTCGGTGGGCGACACCCACACCACCAAAAAGTGGGAGCCGGGCATGAAAGAGGAAGAGACCCGCTTCTTCGGCCTGAAACGTGAGTGCGGCCTGCACGAGTAAGCCCCCGCAGTCACAAAAGCGCGGCCCTGCAGGGGGCCGCGCTTTTTTATTGCCTGCTGCCTGCGGTATTCATTTGCCCCGCGTATTGTTGCCCCTATATTCCATAAAGGAACTAATCATTCCATTTCGTCATTTCATAAGGCGGAAGGGCACACCGTATAGTCTCGTTATCAATTTTTTAGCTATGTAAAGGCTGTTGTGGACTATCTCCCCCTTTTTGCCGACCTCAAACAACGTCCGGTTCTGGTGGTGGGCGGCGGCGAAGTCGCCTCGCGCAAAATCGAATTACTTCTGCGCGCAGGTGCGGAAGTGCGGATAGTGGCGCAGGCGCTTCACCCTGAACTCCAGGCCCGCCATGACCAGCAGCAGGTCATCTGGCTGGCGGAAGCCTTTGATCCCGCCCAACTCGATGACGTGTTCCTGGTGATTGCCGCCACTGACGACAACGCCCTGAATGCCGCCGTCTTTGACGAAGCAGACCGCCGCCGGGTGCTGGCAAACGTGGTGGATGACCAGCCGAAGTGCTCCTTTATCTTCCCGTCGATTGTTGACCGTTCACCGCTGGTCGTTGCCATCTCCTCCAGCGGCACAGCGCCGGTGCTGGCGCGTATGCTGCGCGAGAAGCTGGAAGCGCTGCTGCCTGCCAGCCTCGGCACCATGGCGGAGATCGCCGGCAACTGGCGCGGCCGGGTGAAAGACCAGCTGCGCTCCATGACGGAACGCCGCCGCTTCTGGGAGAAAGCCTTCGGCGGCCGCTTTGCCGCGCTGGTGGAGAGCGGCCAGCCTGAGCTGGCGGAGCAGGCGTTGGGGGAAACCCTGATGCAGCACCAGAAAGAGGGCGGGCAGGTGACGCTGGTGGGGGCAGGGCCGGGCGACGCCGGGCTGCTGACCCTGCGCGGTCTGCAGGTGATGCAGCAGGCTGACGTGGTGCTGTATGACCACCTGGTCAGCGACGAGGTGCTGGAGCTGGTGCGCCGTGACGCCGACCGCATCTGCGTCGGCAAGCGTGCCGGGGCGCACTCGGTGGCGCAGGAGGAGACCAACCGCCTGCTGGTGGAGCTGGCGCTGAAGGGCAAACGGGTGGTGCGCCTTAAAGGCGGTGACCCGTTCATCTTCGGGCGCGGCGGCGAGGAGCTGCAGGCGGTGAAGGCCGCCGGTATCCCGTTCCAGGTGGTGCCGGGCGTCACTGCGGCGGCCGGGGCTACCGCCTACGCTGGTATCCCGCTGACCCACCGCGACCACGCCCAGAGCGTGCAGTTTATTACCGGCCACTGCCGCCCGGACGGCGACGCCTTCGACTGGGCGACGCTGGCCCGCAGCCGCCAGACGCTGGCGATCTACATGGGCACCGTCAAGGCGGCGGAGATCAGCACGCAGCTGATCGCCCACGGCCGCGCCGCCGACACGCCGGTGGCGGTGATCGGCCGCGGCACCCGCGCCGACCAGCAGGTGCTGACCGGCACCCTGGCGCAGCTCGATATTCTGGCTCAACAGGCACCCACACCAGCTTTGCTGGTGATTGGCGAAGTGGTCTCACTCCATTCGCAACTCGCCTGGTTTGGGCATCAACCGCAGGCGGACGGCTTCCAACGCCCGTCCGTCGTGAATTTGGCTTAAGGATCTGTTATGGACGAAAAACGACTCACACATTTGCGGCAACTGGAGGCGGAGAGCATCCATATCATCCGTGAGGTCGCCGCTGAATTCGGTAACCCGGTGATGCTCTACTCCATCGGGAAAGACTCGTCGGTGATGCTGCACCTGGCGCGCAAAGCCTTCTACCCGGGCACCCTGCCGTTCCCGCTGCTGCATGTGGATACCGGCTGGAAATTCCGCGAGATGTACGAGTTCCGCGACCGCACCGCCAAAAACTACGGCTGCGAACTGCTGGTGCACAAAAACCCGGAAGGGGTGGCGATGGGCATCAACCCGTTCGTACACGGCAGCGCCAAGCACACCGACATCATGAAAACCGAAGGGCTGAAACAGGCGCTGAACAAATACGGCTTTGATGCCGCGTTCGGCGGCGCGCGCCGCGATGAGGAGAAATCCCGCGCGAAAGAGCGCATTTACTCCTTCCGCGACCGCTTCCACCGCTGGGACCCGAAAAACCAGCGCCCGGAGCTGTGGCATAACTACAACGGCCAGATCAACAAAGGGGAGAGCATCCGCGTCTTCCCGCTGTCGAACTGGACGGAGCTGGACATCTGGCAATATATCTACCTGGAAAACATCGAGATTGTGCCGCTCTACCTCGCCGCGCCGCGCCCGGTGCTGGAGCGCGACGGCATGCTGCTGATGGTGGATGATGACCGCATCGACCTGCAACCGGGCGAAGTGATTACGCAGAAGATGGTGCGCTTCCGTACCCTCGGCTGCTGGCCGCTGACCGGCGCGGTGGAGTCCGAAGCGCAAACGCTGCCGGAGATCATCGAAGAGATGCTGGTCTCCACCACCAGTGAGCGCCAGGGGCGCGCCATCGACCGCGATCAGGCCGGGTCGATGGAGTTGAAAAAGCGTCAGGGATATTTCTAAGGAACACGCCAGATGAATAATGCAATTGCACAACAGATCGCCGAACAGGGTGGCGTAGAAGGCTACCTGAAGAGCCAGCAGCACAAAAGCCTGCTGCGTTTCCTGACCTGCGGCAGCGTCGATGACGGCAAATCCACGCTGATCGGCCGCCTGCTGCACGACACCCGCCAGATTTATGAGGACCAGCTCTCCTCGCTGCACAACGACAGCAAACGCCACGGCACCCAGGGCGAGAAACTCGACCTGGCGCTGCTGGTGGACGGCCTCCAGGCCGAGCGCGAGCAGGGCATCACCATCGATGTGGCGTACCGCTACTTCTCCACGGAGAAGCGCAAATTTATCATCGCGGACACGCCGGGGCATGAGCAGTACACCCGCAACATGGCGACCGGTGCCTCGACCTGCGATCTGGCGATCCTGCTGATCGACGCCCGCAAAGGGGTACTGGACCAGACCCGCCGTCACAGCTTCATCGCCACGCTGCTGGGCATCCGTCACCTGGTGGTGGCGGTGAACAAGATGGATCTGGTGGAGTACAGCGAAACCGTCTACGAGCAGTTCAAGCAGGACTACCTCGATTTCGCCCAGCAACTGCCGGCGGATCTCGACATCAAATTCGTGCCGATGTCTGCGCTGGAAGGGGACAACGTCGCCACCCAGAGCAGCAAAATGGGCTGGTATACCGGCCCGACGCTGCTGGAGCTGCTGGAGACGGTCAACGTCATCAACGTCAGCGAACAGCAGCCGCTGCGCTTCCCGGTGCAGTACGTCAACCGCCCGAACCTCGACTTCCGCGGCTATGCCGGCACCCTGGCCGCCGGGGTGGTACGGGTCGGCCAGCGGGTGAAAGTGCTGCCGTCAGGCGTGGAGTCCACGGTGGCGCGCATCGTCACCTTCGACGGCGACCTGCAGGAAGCCTGGGCAGGTGAGGCGATCACGCTGGTACTGAAGGATGAGATCGACATCAGCCGCGGTGACCTGCTGGTAGACGCGGCCGACACCCTGAAGCCGGTGTACCATGCGCTGGTGGATGTGGTGTGGATGGCCGAACAGCCGCTGGTGCCGGGGCAGAGTTATGACATCAAGGTCGCGGGCAAGAAATCACGCGCGCGGGTGGAGAACATCCAGTATCAGGTGGAGATCAACTCCCTGACCCAGCGCGTGGTGGAAAACCTGCCGCTGAACGGCATCGGGCTGGTGGAACTCACCTTCGATGAGCCGCTGATGCTGGACAACTACCAGGCCAACGCCGTGACCGGCGGGATGATCTTTATCGATCGCCTGACCAACGTCACCGTGGGTGCAGGCATGGTGCGTGAAGCGCTCGAGACCGTGTTCGAAGAGCCGCGTGCCTTCAGCGCCTTTGAGCTGGAGCTGAACGCGCTGGTGCGCCGCCACTTCCCGCACTGGGGTGCGCGTGACCTGCTGGGTGGTAAATAAACGTGTCTGACCGCGACGAAAACATCGTCTGGCACCCGCACGCCGTCGCACGTGCGGACCGTGAGGCGCTGCACCGCCACCAGGGCACGGTGCTCTGGTTCACCGGGCTGTCAGGCTCCGGCAAGTCCACGGTGGCCGGGGCGCTGGAGCAGGCGTTGCACGCCCACGGCGTCAGCACCTATCTGCTGGATGGGGATAATGTGCGCCACGGGCTGTGCCGCGACCTCGGCTTCTCCGATGATGACCGGCGGGAAAATATCCGCCGGGTCGGGGAGGTGGCGAAGCTGATGGTGGATGCCGGGCTGGTGGTGCTCACCGCCTTTATCTCCCCGCACCGGGCAGAGCGGCAGATGGTGCGCGAGCTGCTCGGCGACCGCTTTATTGAAGTGTTTGTGGATACGCCGCTGGCACTCTGTGAAGCGCGCGATCCCAAAGGCTTATATAAGAAAGCGCGCGCCGGGGAGCTGAAAAACTTCACCGGGATTGACTCGGTTTACGAAGCGCCAGAAGCCCCTGATATCCATCTGAAAGGTGAACAATTAGTAACAAATTTAGTAGAGCAAATGTTAGACGTTCTGCGTCGCCGCGTTATTATCGAACCCTGAACCGGCTGTGGCCCCGCGCCTTCGCGCGCAGGGCCGCACTGAGACCACAGGGATCACCGTATGCAGACTATCCGCCCCTATTCCCCTGCCGGCCGCGAGGCCAATGCGCCGTCGCGGCCTTCGCGCCCGGTGGCTGAACGGCGTGACGGCGAGGAGCCTTCTTACTCCTTTCTGGGCGGCAGCGCGGGGTTCGTCTTCTACTGGCTCGCTTTTGCCCTTCCTTTTGTGGTGTATGGTGCCAATACCCTGTTTTTCCTGCTCTATACCTGGCCGTTCTTTCTGACGCTGATGCCGGTCTCGGTGCTGGCGGGCATCGCCATCAGTATGCTGCTGCGCGGCCATGTGCTGCTGACGTTGCTGCTGAGCGGTGCGGTGGTGATCTGCCTCTTCTGGCTGCTCTTCTCGTTTCTGACCGGTTGGTAAGCCCTGCCGCCGCTGTCTGCCGTTTTCCCTGCTTTTCCCCGGCCTGCCGCCGGCACCACCGGTTATCTGTGCGGAATCCGCGATCTATTCTCCCGGCCAATGCATTGCGCATGTGGAGTCGAACGTAAAGTTATGGGATGATTGCCGGGTTTTTCAGGGGGCGGGCATGGGCAAATTAACGCTGCTGTTATTGATTTTACTTGGCTGGCTCCAGTATTCACTGTGGCTGGGCAAGAATGGTATTCACGATTATGTCCGGGTGGATGATGACGTTACGGTCCAGAAGGCCAATAACGCCAAGCTGAAATCACGGAACGATCAGCTTTTTGCTGAAATAGATGATTTGAACGGCGGTCAGGAAGCGATCGAAGAGCGCGCGCGCAACGAACTCGGGATGATCAAACCGGGTGAGACCTTCTACCGGCTGGTGCCTGACCAATCCAAACGCAGCGCAACCACCGCGTCTGCGCAAAACAACGCACACTAATCAGATGAACAACGCAGGTTCCCTTCCAGAGATCATTGCCGTTGTGCCGGCCGCCGGAATCGGCAGCCGTATGCAGGCACAATGCCCGAAGCAGTACCTCACCATCGGCCACCAGACCCTGATTGAGCACGCCATCGCGGCGCTGCTGCGCCACCCGCGCATCAGCCGGGTGATTGTGGCCGTCAGCCCGCAGGACACGCACTTTACGTCTTTGCCGATTGCCGCAGACCCGCGGATTCACGTAGTGTCGGGCGGGGCAGAGCGGGCCGACTCCGTGCTGGCGGGGCTGGCATGCGCCGGCGACGCGGCCTGGGTGCTGGTGCATGACGCCGCGCGCCCCTGCCTGCATCAGGACGATCTGGCGCGCCTGCTGGCGATCACCGCCACCAGCGAGGTTGGCGGTATCCTGGCGGCCCCGGTGCGGGACACCATGAAGCGCGCCGAAGCGGGCGTGGCGGCCGTGGCGCACACCGTTGACCGGCAGAACCTGTGGCACGCCCTGACGCCGCAGCTCTTCCCGCTGGCGCTGCTCAAAGCCTGCCTCAGCCGGGCGCTGAGCGAGGGGGCCACCATCACGGACGAAGCCTCGGCGCTGGAGTATTGTGGTTACCATCCGCAGCTGGTGCCCGGCCGCGCGGACAACATCAAAGTGACGCAGCCGGAAGATCTGGCGCTGGCGGCATTTTATCTTTCTCATTTTTCAACACAGGAGCACGCATGATGCGTATCGGTCACGGATTTGATGTACATAAATTTGGTGGGGAAGGCCCACTGGTGATCGGCGGCGTGCGTATTCCGTACCCTCAGGGGCTGCTGGCGCACTCCGACGGCGACGTGGCGCTGCATGCGGCCACCGATGCGCTGCTGGGCGCGGCGGCGCTGGGAGACATCGGCAAGCTCTTCCCGGACACCGACCCGGCGTACAAAGGCGCAGACAGCCGCGCCCTGCTGCGTGAGGCCTACCGCCGCATTCTGGCGAAAGGCTACCGCCTCGGTAACCTCGACATCACCCTGATTGCGCAGGCACCGAAAATGGCCCCGCATATCCCGCAGATGCGGGTCAACCTGGCCGAGGATTTGCAGTGCCATATGGATGATGTCAACGTGAAGGCCACCACTACCGAGCAGCTCGGCTTTACCGGGCGCGGTGAGGGCATCGCCTGTGCGGCCGTCGCGCTGCTGATCAAGGCCTGATGTGATGGATATGACAACGCTGACCTGGCTGCACGGCGAACCGCGTTCCGGCGGCCTGCTGAAGGCCAACCCGGAAGATTTCCAGGTGCGTGAGGATCTGGGCTTCGAGCCGGATGGCGAGGGCGAGCACCTGCTGGTGCGCATCCGCAAAAACGGCTGCAATACCCAGTTCGTGGCGGAGGCGCTGGCGCGCTTCGCCGGCATTCCCGCCCGCGCCGTCAGCTACGCCGGGCTGAAAGATCGCCATGCGGTCACTGAGCAGTGGTTCTGCCTGCATCTTCCCGGCAAAGAGGCGCCCGATCTTGCGGCGTTTCAGCTCGAAGGGTGCGAAGTGCTTACCAGTGCCCGCCAGCGCCGCAAGCTGCGCATCGGCGCGCTGAAAGGCAACGCCTTTACGCTGGTGTTGCGTCAGGTCACTGACCGGGCGGACGTGGAGCAGCGGCTGGCGCGCATTGCAGAGCAGGGGGTGCCGAACTACTTCGGCGTGCAGCGTTTCGGGCATGGCGGCAACAATCTGGTGCAGGCCGCACGCTGGGCGCGTGACGAGATCCGCGTGAAAGAGCGCAGCAAGCGCAGTTTTTACCTCTCCGCCAGCCGCAGCGCGATGTTCAACCTGATCGCCGCTGAACGGCTGGCGCAGGGGCTGCACCGCACCGTGCTGGAGGGCGATGCCCTGCAACTCAGCGGGCGCGGAAGCTGGTTCGTGGCGAAAGCGGACGAACTGGCGACGCTTCAGGCGCGCCTGGAGGCGGGCGAGTTACAGATTACCGCCCCGTTGCCGGGTGACGGCGAGCTGGGCACCCAGGCGGCCGCCGAAGCGCTGGAGCAGGCCTGCCTGGCCCAACAGGGCGATCTGCTCGGCCTGCTGAAGCGCGAGCGGGTTGAGCCGGCGCGGCGTGCGCTGCTGCTCTACCCGCAACAGATGCAGTGGAACTGGTGGGACGATGTCACCCTTGAGCTGAATTTCTGGCTGCCGGCCGGCAGCTTCGCCACCAGTGTGGTACGTGAAATCCTGCGGCAGGACAACGGTAATGCGGATCTTACTGAGTAACGATGATGGCGTCAGCGCGCCGGGGATTCAGACCCTGGCGGCGGCGCTCAGGCAGTTTGCCGAGGTGCAGGTGGTGGCTCCCGACCGCAACCGCAGCGGTGCCTCCAATGCGCTGACGCTGGATGCGCCGCTGCGTACGCTGGCACTGCCCAACGGTGACATCGCCGTGCAGCAGGGCACCCCTACGGATTGCGTCTATCTGGGCGTCAACCAGCTGATGCGGCCGCGGCCCGATATTGTAGTCTCCGGCATTAATGCCGGGGCGAACCTCGGTGATGATGTGATCTACTCCGGCACCGTGGCTGCGGCCACCGAGGGGCGGCACCTGGGCTTTCCGGCGCTGGCGGTCTCCCTGGACGGGCATCAGCACTATGAGACCGCCGCTGCGGTAACTTGTGCGATCCTGCGGGGATTGCAGCGCGAACCGCTGCGAACCGGCAAGATCCTGAACATCAATGTGCCGGATCTGCCGCTGTCTGCCATCAAGGGCATCAAGGTGACCCGCTGCGGCAGCCGCCACCCGGCCGATCAGGTGATTCACCAGCAAGACCCGCGCGGTCAGGATTTATGGTGGATCGGCCCGCCGGGCGCAAAATTTGATTATGCGCCGGGCACCGATTTTGCTGCACTGGAAGAGGGATATGTGTCCATCACACCGCTTCAGGTCGATTTAACGGCCTACGCGGCACAGGATGTTGTGGAGAGATGGTTAACCAACGCCGAGGTCAACGGGGAATGGTGAACAGTCGTATGCGAATTCTGCTGGACCAGCTCCGCCAGCAGGGCATTCAGGATGAGCGGTTGCTGCAGGCGATAGAGGCAGTGCCGCGGGAGCGTTTCGTGGATGAGGCGCTGGAGCACAAAGCCTATGAAAACACGGCGCTGCCGATCGGCTCCGGCCAGACCATCTCCCAGCCTTACATGGTGGCGCGGATGACCGATCTGCTGCAGCTTTCGCCCGGCTCGCGGGTGCTGGAGATCGGCACCGGCTCCGGCTACCAGACGGCGATTCTGGCGCATCTGGTCGATCACGTCTGCTCGGTTGAGCGCATCAAAGGGTTGCAGTGGCAGGCCAAGCGCCGCTTTAAGCAGCTTGATCTGCATAACATCTCCACCCGCCATGGCGACGGCTGGCTCGGCTGGCCCGCACGCGCGCCGTTCGATGCCATTATCGTGACTGCCGCGCCGCCCGAAGTGCCCCAGCCGTTGCTGGAGCAACTGGATGAGGGCGGGATCCTGGTTCTCCCGGTGGGTGAGCACTCACAACTTCTGCAACGCATCCAACGCAAAAACAATGAATTCAAGGTCGAGACCATTGAGGCGGTGCGCTTTGTGCCGATGGTCAAAGGGGATCTGGCCTGATTCACCCTTGCTCTTCTCTGCCGCCGGGCTTAACGCCCGGCCGGCAATAAAAAATTCCGTACTACTCTCCTATGGTGCTGCACCGGCGATGTTGATAGCATCCGTGGCAGCGTTTTTCTCTCTTGCTGTCCGCTGCGGCAGTTGTGAGGGACCTTACCGCGCGCAGGGCGGGCCTGTTGCCTTTTCGCGGCGGATTGATAAGGTTTTTTGGATAGTTCACTGATATTGCTGTTATGGGGGAATGATGAGCACGGGAAGCCCGGTTATGACATTGCGTCGCATTGCGGCATGTACAGTAGTGAGTTTATGGTTGGCGGGATGCTCCAACAACGCCTCCACCTCCGCACCCATTTCTAACGTCGGCGGCGGTGGCAGCAGCCAGGGCGGCATGATGGGCAGCCCGTCCCCACAGGGCGGCAGCCAGGTCGGGCCGGGAGGGCGGATTGTCTATAATCGCAGCTATAATTCCATTCCCAAAGGCAGTTACACCGGCAGCACCTACACGGTAAAACGGGGCGATACCCTGTTCTACATTGCCTGGATCACCGGCAATGACTTCCGCGATCTCGCCGCACGCAATAATATTTCTGCCCCTTATAGCTTAAATGTTGGGCAAACGATTCAGATTAATAATGTCTCCTCCGGAGCCAGTACCGGCGGGGCTTTGGTGGCCTCAGACGCTACCCGCGGTGGGGTACCGAAACCGCCTTCCAGCACGCAGATCCAAAGCGCAACGGTTGATTCTCGTCCAACTACCGCGTATTCTGCTAGTTCTGGTAAACAGAATGTAGGTAAGATGTTGCCTTCATCGGGAGCGGTGGTTGCTACGACTGCTCCTGTTACCGCGCCGAGCACTACCGTCAGCAGTACAGCGAATACCGGCACACCGGTAAGCAGCTGGAGATGGCCTACTGACGGTAAAATTATCGATAGCTTCTCAGCATCTGAGGGAGGCAACAAGGGGATCGATATTGCCGGTTCGCGTGGCCAGTCCATCGTTGCTACCGCCAGTGGGCGTGTAGTGTATGCAGGGAATGCGCTTCGCGGTTACGGTAATCTGATCATCATTAAACACAATGATGATTACCTGAGCGCCTATGCACATAACGACACAATGCTGGTCCGGGAACAACAAGAAGTGCAGGCGGGTCAAAAAATCGCGACCATGGGTAGCACCGGAACCAGTTCAGTAAGATTACATTTTGAAATTCGTTACAAGGGGAAATCCGTAAACCCGCTGCGTTATCTTCCGCAGCGATAAATTGGGCAGAATCCCTGTATTCTGCCTCGGGATCACGGGTAGGAGCAGCTTATGAGCCAAAGTACGCTGAAAGTTAACGAGTTACATGATGACGCGGATTTCGACGAGAACGGCGGTGAGAACTTTGACGAGAAAGCGCTCGTTGAAGAGCCTGTTGATAACGAGGCTTCTGAGGAAGAACTGTTATCACAAGCTGTGAGCCAACGAGTGCTGGATGCAACTCAACTGTATCTCGGAGAAATTGGTTATTCGCCTCTTCTGACCGCAGAGGAAGAGGTTTACTTCGCGCGGCGTGCACTGCGCGGTGACGTGCCGTCCCGCCGCCGGATGATTGAAAGTAACTTACGTCTGGTAGTTAAAATCGCCCGCCGTTACAGCAACCGTGGTCTGGCACTCTTGGATCTGATCGAGGAAGGTAACCTTGGCCTGATCCGTGCCGTTGAAAAATTCGACCCGGAGCGCGGCTTCCGATTTTCTACCTATGCAACCTGGTGGATCCGCCAGACCATCGAACGGGCGATCATGAATCAAACCCGTACGATCCGTCTGCCGATCCACATCGTGAAAGAGCTGAACGTTTATCTGCGTACTGCGCGTGAACTTTCTCACAAGTTGGATCATGAACCGAGTGCGGAAGAGATTGCCGAGCAACTCGACAAACCGGTTGATGATGTAAGCCGCATGTTGCGCCTTAATGAGCGCATCACGTCGGTAGATACGCCACTGGGTGGCGACTCAGAGAAAGCGCTGCTGGATATTCTGGCAGACGAGAAAGACAACGGTCCGGAAGACACCACGCAAGACGATGATATGAAACAAAGCATCGTTAAATGGCTGTTCGAACTGAACGCCAAACAGCGTGAAGTGCTGGCGCGTCGTTTCGGCCTCTTGGGCTACGAAGCTGCCACACTGGAAGATGTGGGCCGTGAAATTGGTTTGACTCGTGAACGTGTCCGTCAGATTCAGGTTGAAGGTCTGCGCCGCCTGCGTGAAATTCTGCAGGGTCAGGGGCTGAGCATCGAAGCGCTGTTCCGCGAATAAGCGGTCCGCCTCTCTGCTCTGGAAAAGCCGTGAATCATTAACCTGCTCAGGAAGTTAATGATTCATTGAAGGAAGTACCTTAAAAACGGTGGGCATCTTGCCCGCCGTTTTTTTATGCCTGCGAAAAAGGGTACGGCACATAAAAGAGCTGCGATCGCCGCGATCGGAGGCTGGATCCTGAGGATCACAGCCCGGGGGAGGCAGGATCCTTACAGGGCAGAATGATCTGCCCTGTACGCTTTCCCCGCACGCCCCGTTCTTACGCGCCGTTTTCCTTACACCATATTCTTCAGACGGTAGATCCACTCCAGAGCCTGACGTGGGGAGAGGGTGTCAGGATCGAGCGCTTCCAGTGCTTCCACCGCCGGGGATGTCTCCTCGCTCAGCAACGTCAGCTGGGCGCTGTCCACATGGCTGGCTGCCGCCTGGTTGGAAAGGGTTTCCAGCTCACGCAACTTCTGCCGGGCGCGCTTAATCACATCACGCGGCACCCCGGCCAGCGAGGCCACTGCCAGACCGTAACTTTTGCTGGCTGCGCCCTCCTGCACATTGTGCATAAAGGCAATGGTGTCCCCATGCTCTACGGCGTCCAGGTGGATGTTCACCACGCCTTCCATTTTTTCCGGCAGGGTGGTCAGCTCGAAATAGTGGGTGGCAAACAGCGTCATGGCTTTAATGCGGCTTGCGAGGCTCTCCGCACAGGCCCAGGCCAGGGAGAGGCCGTCATAGGTGGAGGTGCCGCGGCCGACCTCATCCATCAGCACCAGGCTGTTTTCGGTGGCGTTATGCAGGATGTTGGCGGTTTCTGTCATCTCCACCATAAAGGTTGAGCGGCCTGACGCGAGATCGTCCGCTGCCCCGACGCGGGTGAAAATGCGGTCCACCGGGCCGATGGTCGCCGCCTCAGCCGGGACAAAACTGCCGATATGCGCCATCAGCACAATCAGCGCCGCCTGGCGCATATAGGTACTTTTCCCGCCCATGTTGGGGCCGGTGATGATCAGCATCCGCCGCCCCGGAGAGAGTGTTAGCGGGTTGGCGATAAACGGATCTTTCAACACCTGCTCCACCACCGGGTGGCGGCCGCCGGTGATACGGATACCGGGCTGATCGCTCAGGGCAGGGCAGGCATAGTTCAGGGTATCGGCCCGCTCTGCCAGGTTGCTCAGTACATCCAGCTCTGCCAGCGCTGCCGCACTCTGTTGCAGCTCGGGCAGGTGCGGCAGCAGCAGGTCGAACAGCTCATCGTAAAGCGACTTCTCCAGCGCCAGCGCTTTGCCTTTGGAGGTCAGAACCTTGTCTTCATACTCTTTCAGCTCAGGGATGATGTAGCGCTCAGCGTTTTTCAGCGTCTGGCGGCGCACATAGTGCATCGGCACCAAGTGGCTCTGGCCACGGCTGACCTGAATAAAGTAGCCGTGCACCCCGTTAAAGCCGACTTTCAGGGTGTCGAGGCCCAGCTTCTCCCGCTCCCGGATCTCCAGACGATCCAGATAATCGGTGGCACCGTCAGCCAGCGCGCGCCACTCATCCAGCTCTGCATGGTAGCCCGGCGCAATGACGCCGCCGTCACGCACCAGCACCGGCGGGGAGTCGATAATGGCTTTCTCAAGCAGCGCCACCAGTTCGCTGAACTCGCCGGTCTGGGCCAGCAGCGCAGGCAGGTGACCGCCGGTAAGCGGCGTCAGCAGCTCGCGCAGTGCCGGTAACTGCTGCATCGCATGGCGCATCCGTGCCAGATCGCGCGGGCGGGCGCTGCGCAGGGCAAGCCGTGCCAGGATGCGCTCAAGATCCCCGACCTGCCGCAGCAGGGGCTGAAGATCGGGCACGATCTCCTGCAACGCCGCAATGCTTTGCTGGCGCTGGGTCAACAGCGTCTGGTTGCGGCTCGGCATATGCAGCCAGCGTTTCAGCATCCGGCTGCCCATCGGCGTGACGCAGCGATCCAGAATCGCGGACAGGGTATTTTCCGTGCCGCCCGCGAGGTTTTGCGTCAGCTCCAGATTGCGGCGGGTGGCGGCATCCATGATGATGCCGTCCTGCTGGCGCTCCATGGTCAGGCCGCGGATGTGGGGCAGGGCAGTACGCTGGGTGTCTTTCACATACTGCAACAGGCAGCCGGCAGCACGCAGCGCCTGCGGGGCCTGTTCCACCCCGAAGCCGGTCAGGTCACGGGTGCCGAATTGCAGGTTCAGCTGCTGGCGGGCGGTATCGAGCTCGAACTCCCACTCGGGGCGGCGGCGCAGGCCGCGGCGCTGCTCGATCAGCGCCATCTCCGGGAAGCTCTCCGGGTAAAGCAACTCCGCCGGATTGGTACGCTGCAACTCGGCAGCCATCGTCTCGTTGTCGGCCGGCTCCACCACCTGGAAACGGCCGGAGCTGATGTCGAGCGTGGCGTAACCAAACCCGCGGCTATCCCGCCAGATGGCGGCCAGCAGGTTATCCTGGCGCTCTTTCAGCAGCGCCTCATCGCTGACGGTACCGGGTGTGACAATCCGCACCACTTTGCGCTCTACCGGGCCTTTGCTGGCTGCCGGGTCGCCAATCTGTTCACAGAGGGCGACCGACTCGCCCAGCTGCACCAGCTTCGCCAGGTAGTTTTCCACCGCATGGTGCGGCACGCCCGCCATCGGGATCGGTTCACCGGCAGACTGGCCGCGCTTGGTCAGGGAGATATCGAGTAACTGGGAAGCACGCTTGGCATCGTCGTAAAAAAGCTCGTAGAAATCCCCCATCCGGTAAAACAACAGGATCTCAGGATGTTCGGCTTTGAGACGCAGGTATTGCTGCATCATCGGGGTATGGTCTGCGTAAGCGTTATTTTCCATAGTCTTCACGGCAATAAGGTTGGGGCAGGCTGCAGGGCAGAGCGGCAGCCTGAGAATGGAAGGGCCGTACACCGCCGGCCTCGATCAGAATAGGCGTGATGTTAACAGGTGGTCCGGGGGTTGAAAACGCATCCGCGCCGATCGCCGGGGTTTTTCTCCGCTCCTTCGGCACGTCTCGCAAAATCATGCAGGATCGCTCATGCTTCCCTTGAGAAGTGCTAACATTGGACCCACTTACCTTCTTCACAGACAGGATATGTGATGAGTGAAAAAAACCTGCACGCCCTGAGTGTACGCCTGGGTGAGCGGCTTCAGGCGGCCTCTGCCTGGGTGACCTGTGCGGAGTCCTGCACCGGCGGGCTGGTGGCCAAAGCCATTACCGATATTGCCGGCAGTTCCGCCTGGTTTGACCGGGGATTTGTGACCTACAGCAACGCCGCCAAACACGACATGCTGGGGGTGGCGGAGTCCACCTTACAGGCACACGGTGCCGTCAGTGAGGCGGTGGTCCGGGAAATGGCCGTCGGCGCGCTTAAAGCCGCGGGTGCCGGCTATGCGGTGTCCATCAGTGGGATTGCCGGGCCGGGCGGCGGTACAGCGGCCAAACCGGTCGGCACAGTCTGGTTCGGTTTTGCCGCGCAGGATGGCCGGATCGTGGCGGTTAAGCAGCACTTTTCCGGCGACCGCGAGGCGGTAAGAATGCAAGCCGCTGTTTTCGCGCTGCAAACCCTACTCGATGAATTTCTGGAAAAATAAGCTTGTGGTACTGTATGCGTATACAGTATAATTCATCTCGTTTTCCAGTATACCAAATTACAATCAGTGACGGCCCCGGGGTGACCCACCGCTGTCCGTAGAGGAGTCAACATGGCTATTGATGAGAATAAGCAAAAGGCGTTAGCTGCAGCACTGGGCCAAATTGAGAAACAATTTGGTAAAGGCTCCATCATGCGCCTCGGTGAAGATCGCTCTATGGACGTGGAAACGATCTCTACCGGTTCTCTGTCGCTTGATATCGCGCTGGGCGCGGGCGGTCTGCCGATGGGCCGTATCGTTGAGATTTACGGCCCGGAATCTTCCGGTAAAACCACGCTGACCCTTCAGGTCATCGCGGCGGCGCAGCGTGAAGGCAAAACCTGTGCCTTCATCGATGCTGAGCACGCGCTGGACCCGGTCTACGCCAAGAAACTGGGCGTAGACATCGACAACCTGCTCTGCTCCCAGCCGGATACCGGTGAGCAGGCGCTGGAGATCTGTGATGCGCTGACCCGCTCTGGTGCGGTTGACGTCATCATCGTTGACTCCGTGGCCGCCCTGACGCCCAAAGCAGAGATCGAAGGTGAAATCGGTGATTCGCATATGGGTCTGGCCGCCCGTATGATGAGCCAGGCAATGCGTAAGCTGGCCGGTAACCTGAAGCAGGCCAACACCCTGCTGATCTTCATCAACCAGATCCGTATGAAGATCGGTGTGATGTTCGGTAACCCGGAAACCACCACCGGGGGTAACGCCCTGAAGTTCTACGCTTCTGTGCGTCTTGATATCCGCCGTATCGGTGCGATTAAAGAGGGCGACGTGGTCGTCGGCAGCGAAACCCGCGTGAAAGTGGTCAAGAACAAAGTGGCTGCACCGTTCAAGCAGGCTGAGTTCCAGATCATGTATGGTGAAGGGATCAACATCAACGGCGAGCTGATCGACCTGGGCGTGAAGCACAAACTGGTTGAGAAAGCCGGTGCCTGGTACAGCTACAACGGTGACAAGATCGGTCAGGGTAAGGCAAATGCCTGTAACTACCTGAAAGAGAACCCGGCTGTTGCCGCAGAGCTGGACAAGAAGCTGCGTGAGCTGCTGCTGACTAACAACGGTGAAGCTGCCGCCACCGCGACAGAAAACCTTGATGACGACAGCGCAGAGATGAGCGAAGAGTTTTAATCGACATTTACTGAGCTGAACCAGCCAGAGTGTGCAAACACTCTGGCTGTTTTTTTATGTGGATGGCCGGCCCCGGGCGTACCCTGTGGGCTGGCCGTCCGGCTATGCCGAAGGAGCGTGCCTGATGAGCCATGATCCCTCCCAACCTGTGCGACCCGAGAAAGAGCAGCTCAATACCCTGCTTGCACGGGCGATGCGCCTGCTTTCCCAGCGCGACCACAGTGAAGCGGAACTGCGCCGCAAGTTGGAAACCCCGCCCGTGATTGCCCCACGGCGCAGCGCACCCTTTTCCCGCCACGCCTCCCGCCGTGCCGGTGACGCTGCTGAAACTTCTCCCGCGCCTGCGCCTGTACCGCATCAGGCTGAAGCGATCGATCCCCTGCTGGTGGAGAAGGTTATTGCGTATTGCCTGGAGCACCACTATCTGGACGACCCCCGTTTCACACAGAGCTACATCAACAGCCGCAGCCGTAAAGGCTATGGCCCCCAGCGCATCCGGTCTGAACTGATGCAAAAAGGGGTGGCGAAAGATCTTATTAATACCGCCTTTGAAGAGACGGACGTGGACTGGTGCCGGCAGGCGCGTGAGCTTGCTGAACGCAAGTTTGGTGAGCAACTGCCGACAGAGTGGAAAGAAAAGGCCAAAGTGCAGCGTTTTCTGCAATACCGGGGCTTTTTTCAGGAAGAGATACAGTCAATTTATCGCGATTTTGATGAATGAGCGCATACTGGATTTTACTTCCCACGGAAGAAATTTTATCTTATTCCCACTTTTTGTTCGTAAGCAGTGCGCCGGCGTCAGAACGCTGAGCATACCGCTTACGGGCTGTTCTTCTAGCCTGATTCCGGGACATTTATGAGCAAGAGCACCGCTGAGATCCGTCAAGCGTTTCTCGATTTTTTCCAGAGCAAGGGACACCAGGTTGTATCAAGCAGCTCTTTGGTTCCCAATAACGACCCGACACTGCTGTTTACCAATGCCGGGATGAACCAATTCAAGGATGTTTTCCTTGGCCTGGACAAGCGTGCCTATTCACGCGCCACGACCTCACAGCGCTGCGTCCGTGCGGGCGGCAAGCACAATGACCTCGAAAACGTCGGGTATACCGCGCGCCATCATACCTTCTTCGAAATGCTGGGTAACTTCAGCTTCGGTGACTACTTCAAGCATGACGCTATTCAGTACGCCTGGGAGCTGCTGACCAGCGAAAACTGGTTTGCCCTGCCGAAAGAGAAGCTGTGGGTGACCGTGTATGAAACCGATGATGAAGCCTATGACATCTGGCTGAAAGAGATTGGCGTGCCGCAAGAGCGCATCATCCGCATCGGTGACAATAAAGGTAAGCCTTACGCTTCTGACAACTTCTGGCAGATGGGTGATACCGGCCCGTGCGGCCCGTGCACCGAGATCTTCTTCGATCACGGTGACCACATCGCCGGCGGCCCACCGGGCAGCCCGGATGAAGATGGCGACCGCTACATCGAGATCTGGAACGTGGTGTTCATGCAGTTCAACCGCCAGGCTGACGGTACCATGGAGCCGCTGCCGAAGCCGTCTGTGGATACCGGCATGGGCCTGGAGCGCATCGCTGCGGTTCTGCAGCATGTGAACTCCAACTACGAAATCGACCTGTTCAAAACCCTGATTGGGGCAGTGGCAGAGGTGACCGGCGCGACCGATCTGGGCAATAAATCACTGCGCGTGATTGCTGACCACATCCGCTCCTGTGCCTTCCTGATCGCTGATGGGGTGATTCCGTCCAATGAGAACCGCGGCTACGTGCTGCGCCGTATCATTCGCCGGGCTATCCGTCACGGCAATATGCTGGGCGCAACCGAGACCTTCTTCTATAAGCTGGTGGCCCCGCTGATTGCGGTGATGGGCCCGGCGGCGGAAGAGCTGCAACGCCAGCAGGCGCTGGTTGAGCAGGTACTCAAAACCGAAGAAGAGCAGTTTGCCCGTACGCTGGAGCGCGGTCTGGCGCTGCTGGATGATGTGCTGGCAAACCTGAAAGGCGATACGCTGGACGGTGAAACGGCTTTCCGTCTCTATGACACCTACGGGTTCCCGCTGGATCTGACGGCGGACGTCTGCCGTGAGCGCAACCTGAAGGTCGATGAAGCGGGCTTTAATCAGGCGATGGAGCAGCAACGCCGCCGTGCGCGTGAGTCGAGTGGCTTCGGTGCCGACTATAACAGCCTGATCCGGGTTGACGGCAGCACGCAGTTCCTCGGGTATGACCAGCTGGCACTGCCGGCGAAAGTGGTGGCACTGTATCGTGATGGCCAGCCGGTTGACAGCATCAACGCCGGTGAGAATGCCGTGGTAGTGCTGGATGAGACGCCATTCTACGCTGAGTCAGGCGGCCAGGTCGGTGACAAAGGCCAGCTGCGTACCGCAGCGGCACAGTTTGATGTGATCGATACCCAGAAATACGGCCAGGCGATCGGCCATCAGGGTGTGCTGAGCCAGGGCACCCTGCGCATTAATGAGGGTGTGGATGCCCAGGTTGATGTGGCTCGCCGTAACCGCATTCGCCTGAACCACTCCGCGACCCACTTGCTGCACGCCGCATTGCGTCAGGTGCTGGGTGACCATGTGGCGCAGAAAGGCTCACTGGTGAATGACAAATATCTGCGTTTCGATTTCTCCCATTTCGAAGCGATGAAGCCTGCCGAGATCCGCGCGGTGGAAGATATCGTCAACGCCCAGATCCGTCGTAATCTGCCGGTCGAAACCAACATCATGGCGTTGGAAGAGGCAAAAGCAGAGGGCGCGATGGCGCTGTTCGGTGAGAAGTATGAAGACAACGTGCGCGTACTGCGCATGGGTGACTTCTCCACCGAGCTGTGTGGCGGCACACACGCCAGCCGCACCGGTGATATTGGCCTGTTCCGTATCCAGAGTGAGTCAGGCACCGCAGCCGGCATCCGTCGTATTGAAGCGGTGACAGGGGAGGGGGCGATTGCCACACTCCATCAGGAAACCGATCTGCTGCAAAGCATCTCCCATCTGGTGAAGGGCGATGCGAACAACGTCTCTGAGAAGATTCGTGGCCTGATCGAGCGCTCCCGCCAACTGGAGAAAGAGTTGCAGCAGCTGAAAGGCCAGCAGGCCGCTCAGGAGAGCGCGTCCCTCACTTCCAGGGCGAAGCAGGTAAAAGGCGTGCCGTTGCTGGTCAGCCAGCTGGATAATGTCGAGCCGAAAATGCTCCGCACCATGGTGGATGACCTCAAAAACCAGCTTGGCTCGGCCATCATCGTGCTGGCTACCACGGCAGAAGGGAAAGTCAGCCTGATTACCGGCGTGACCAAAGATCTGACTGACCGGGTGAAAGCAGGCGAACTGATTGGCTATATCGCTCAACAGGTTGGCGGTAAGGGCGGTGGCCGCCCTGACATGGCTCAGGCCGGCGGCAGCGATGTGTCTGCCCTGCCGGGTGCGCTGGAAAGCGTCACCGCGTGGGTAGAAGACAAATTATAGGTTTGAAATAATTCAACTCTACTGATACGCCATAACGCCTTGTGCGTTATGGCGTTTTTTGTTTGGAACCGACGCCGGGCCGCGCCGCAAATGCCACAAAGCCGCTGAATTCGGCTAAACTGAAAAGAGTTAACGTTGATCCTATGATTACCTTACAGTTAATGTAAGGAGCATAGTATACGTTTTCACAGTATATGATGGATAATGGCGGGGAAACTGAGAGACCCGACTCTTACAATCTTTCAAGGAGCAAAGAATGCTTATTCTGACTCGTCGAGTTGGTGAAACCCTCATGATTGGCGATGAGGTGACTGTCACTGTATTAGGGGTGAAGGGTAACCAGGTACGTATTGGTGTCAACGCCCCGAAAGAGGTTTCTGTCCATCGCGAAGAAATCTACCAACGCATTCAAGCTGAAAAGTCCCAGCAAACGACCTACTAAATTGACCGGCGTCTCGCGGGAAGCGAGGCGCCAATCATCTTTTTCCTCTCTTTGCCTCTCTCCCTCTGCTTTTCTGCACCTTTTTTCACGCACTCTGACTCATAAGATTTCTACGCCCTGCGCCTTTTTGCGTTGATAAAAAGACCATTTTGACGTCAAACCATCCATATTGCGCGTGAATTGTTCAAACACGCACGAGATGAAAAAAAAGGGTTTGACTTATAAACCCGGGAAAGTAATATGTGCGCCACGCAGCGCCGATGAGCTTTCAGAAAGTTAATCAGCGCACTCGCAAGAGGCGTAAGGTGAGGTGGCCGAGAGGCTGAAGGCGCTCCCCTGCTAAGGGAGTATGCGGTCAAAAGCTGCATCGAGGGTTCGAATCCCTCCCTCACCGCCATTTAATGCATCCATAGCTCAGCTGGATAGAGTACTCGGCTACGAACCGAGCGGTCGGAGGTTCGAATCCTCCTGGATGCACCATACTTTTGTATGGACGTGTGAATGTGGTCTTAGCAACACCATACCAAACCTGTAACAAGGTAAGCAGTACCAAAAAGTATTTCCGTTGCATCCATAGCTCAGCTGGATAGAGTACTCGGCTACGAACCGAGCGGTCGGAGGTTCGAATCCTCCTGGATGCACCATCTTTTACTTTCACGGAAACATGAGTTCCGGGAAAGGCGCAGTAAGAAAATCACCTATGCATCCATAGCTCAGCTGGATAGAGTACTCGGCTACGAACCGAGCGGTCGGAGGTTCGAATCCTCCTGGATGCACCATTTTCTTTACATCCCTTCTGTTTTACCCGCTCTCTGTTCTCTTTGTTAAAAACCCCGTATTTATCCCTGCTTCACAAGCACGACATCACGCTTCTTTTTCTGATTCTCCCTTTGATTCACCTGCAGTGACATAAGTTATTCTTTGTTTCTATTTGGACTGCTCCAGCCCTGCTTTTTACTATGCTGTTTTCTGCTACCTATTTTCCCCGTGTTACCCGCCCATGCCATAGGCCATGCTTTCAACGCGTGCCATTCTGTTTATTCTGAAAATTCATTGTGTTAACCGGTGATTAAACCACCGTTTTTTACTGCCTTGCGCAGTTGATTTATGTTTTATAGGGAGTTTTTCAGGCCGGGTATTTTGCGGTTGATTGATTGTCTGTGCCACTTCGTTTCCGCCAATTAACCAATATGCGACATTCAAAAGACTTTACGCTAAAGTAGTTTTTCTCTTTTTCAGTGAATGCGGAGTACACGATGTACGATCGTTACGAAGGACTGATATTCGATATGGATGGCACCATATTGGATACCGAACCGACTCACCGCAAGGCCTGGCATCATGTGCTGACAAAATACGGTATGCACTATGACGCAGAGACCCTGACGGCACTGAATGGCTCACCGACCTGGCGGGTTGCCCAGGCGATTATTGATGCGCACCACGCCACGCTGGATGCCCATCAGCTGGCCGCAGAGAAAACGGCGGCCGTCAAAGAGATGCTGTTTGACAGTGTCCGCCCGCTGCCGTTGATTGAGGTTGTTAAAGCCTATCATGGCCGCCGCCCGATGGCGGTCGGCACCGGCAGTGAGCACAGCATGGCGGATGCCCTGTTGCGGCACCTCGGGTTGCGTGATTGCTTCCAGGCGATTGTGGGGGCCAATGATGTCAGCCACTATAAGCCTGCGCCGGATACTTTTTTACGCTGTGCCGAATTAATCGGGGTGCCTGCTGCGAAGTGCGTGGTGTTTGAAGATGCGGATTTCGGCATTGAAGCGGCAACACGCGCCGGGATGGCGTATGTGGATGTGCGCACTTTGTGAGTGGCACGCTGGCCGTTGCATCGTTATTTGGCAGCAGTTTTCTTAGCGCAACGCTGTTGCCGGGAAATTCAGAAATTCTGTTGGTCGCTTTACTCACTGCCGGCGATACCGCACCGGCAGCGTTGGTGTTGTCTGCAACGGCAGGCAACACCCTGGGCGGCCTGACAAATGTGGTAATAGGACGCTTTCTGCCGGCGGCGTCTGTCCAGCGGGGGCATCAGCTCGCCTCCGCCTGGCTGACCCGCTTTGGGCCTGCTGCGCTGTTGCTCAGCTGGGTTCCGGTAGTCGGCGATATGTTATGTGTGTTCGCAGGCTGGCTGCGTATGCCCTGGTTACCGGTGGCGTTTTTTCTCTGCCTGGGCAAGGGCCTCCGTTATCTTGTGCTGGCTTATCTGACTTTACAGGGGTTGTCCTGGTGGCATTGAACAGAACAAACAGCCCGGGGCAACCTGGCTATTCTGCTTACACGTTATCGTTTTTTGAGAGCGGGAGGTCGATTTGATCCCGGACGTATCCAAGGCACTTTCATGGCTGGAAGCGCATCCTCAGGCAATTAAAGGCATCCGCCGTGGTATTGAGCGTGAAACGCTGCGGGTAAACGCAGACGGTTCGCTGGCCGGCACCGGGCACCCTGAAGCCCTGGGGGCGGCATTGACGCATGAGTGGATTACCACAGACTTTGCGGAAACGCTGTTAGAATTTATCACGCCGGTGGATGGGGACATTGATCATCTGCTGACGTTCCTGCGTGATATTCACCGTCATACCGCCCGCACGTTAGGCGAAGAGCGGATGTGGCCGCTGAGTATGCCCTGTTTCGTCGGTGATGAGCAGGAAATCGAGCTGGCCCAATACGGCACCTCCAACATCGGGCAGATGAAAACCCTGTACCGTGAGGGGCTGAAAAACCGTTACGGCGCGCTGATGCAGATTATCTCCGGCGTTCACTACAACTTCTCCCTGCCGCTTGCCTTCTGGCAGGCGCGGCTGGGTGTGAAAGATGCGGAAAGCGGTAAAGAGGAGATTTCGGCCGGCTATTTCAGCCTGATCCGTAACTACTACCGCTTTGGCTGGGTGATCCCTTACCTGTTCGGGGCTTCGCCAGCGATCTGCTCCTCTTTCCTGAAAGGGCGGGAGAGTGCGCTGCCTTTCGAACGTGATGAAAAAGGCATGTGCTACCTGCCTTATGCCACCTCGTTGCGCCTGAGTGACCTGGGCTATACCAATAAATCGCAGAGCAATCTGGGCATTACGTTTAACGACCTCAACACCTATGTTGCCGGGCTGAAGAAGGCGATCCGTACGCCTTCCGAAGAGTACGCGGCAATGGGGACGAAGCGTGATGGCCGTTATCTGCAGCTGAATACCAACGTGCTGCAGATTGAGAACGAACTCTACGCACCGATTCGCCCGAAGCGGGTAACCCGCCGTGGCGAAACGCCGTCTGATGCGCTGATGCGCGGCGGCATTGAGTATATTGAAGTCCGTTCGCTGGACATCAACCCCTTCTCCCCGGTCGGTGTGGACATCACCCAGGCACGTTTCCTGGACCTGTTCCTGATCTGGTGTGCGCTGGCGGATGCGCCGGAAATGAGCAGCGAAGAGCTGCTCTGTACCCGTAAAAACTGGAACCGGGTGATCCTCGAAGGGCGTAAGCCGGGCCAGACCATCGGCATCGGTTGTGAAACGTCGCATGAACCGCTGGTTGATGTCGGTAAATCGCTGTTTGCCGATTTACGCCGTGTGGCGGAAGTGCTGGATAAGGTCAATGGCGATCGCCAGTATCAGGGGGCCTGCGATGAGCTGGTCGCGTCATTTGACGATCCTGATTTGACATATTCCGCCCGGATATTGCAGGCTATGAAAGAGAATGGTCTGAAAGGGGTCGGGCTGGCACTGGCTGAGCAGTACCGCCAGATGCTGAGCGAAGAGCCTTTGGAAATCCTCACGGATGACCAGCTGGCAGCAGAGCAGCGGGCTTCACTACAGCGGCAGAAAGAGTTGGAAGCAGCGGATACGTTGAGTTTTGATGAGTTTCTGACGCAGGTAAATGCGGCAAAATAAAAGAAAAAGGCCACAGTCACTGTGGCCAAATATACATCGCTGATAACAGAGATGATGATAACAAATGCGCGTCTTTCACTAATTAAGACCCGCTGCATGTGAAAAGGTTTCCTGAGTTCGCAAAAATATCTTTTTTTCCTGAAGGAGGTGACACGATGCCATTGTTGGATAGCTTTACTGTAGATCATACCCGGATGGCCGCACCTGCCGTTCGTGTCGCAAAAACGATGCATACACCGCATGGCGATACCCTGACCGTGTTTGATCTGCGTTTCTGCCGGCCGAATCTGGAAGTGATGCCGGAGCGCGGTATCCATACGCTGGAGCATCTTTTTGCCGGCTTCATGCGCAATCACCTCAATGGGGATGGCGTAGAGATCATCGATATTTCCCCAATGGGTTGCCGTACCGGGTTTTACATGAGCCTGATCGGTACGCCGGAAGAGCAGCGTGTGGCCGATGCCTGGAAAGCGGCAATGGCAGACGTGCTGAAAGTCTCTGACCAGCGCGCCATCCCGGAGCTGAACGAGTATCAGTGCGGCACCTACCAGATGCACTCCCTGGAAGAAGCGCAGGAGATCGCGCGTCACATCCTCGACCACGAGGTGGTTGTAAACCGTAACGACGATCTGGCGTTGCCGAAAGATAAACTGCAAGAACTGCACATCTAGTTCAGTACGCCGCAGTAACAAAAAAGACGCGATAATCGCGTCTTTTTTATTGGGCCGGCGGCAGCAACCTGGCCTGTCAGTGCTGCTCCACGCTGGCGCGGATGGGCTGAACAGGGGTCACGCGCACTTGCTTGATCATGTTGTCCTGCACGTCGAGGATCTGGATGTCATAATTTTCTACCCGGATCTCGGTGTTGACCGGCGGGATCTCTTCCAGCACTTCCAGCAGCATGCCGTTAATGGTCCGCGCATCCTCAGCCGGCAGGCGCCAGTTAAAGGCCTTATTGAGTTCGCGCACATTGGCGCTGCCCTCAATCAGCACGGACCCATCGCTTTGCGGCGTGACCTCTTCTGCCAGGGTAGGGGACATGGAGGTGGTGAAATCCCCCACGATCTCTTCGAGAATATCCTCTACCGTGACCAGCCCCTGAATATCCCCATACTCATCCACCACAATGCCGACCTTCTCTTTATTGCGCTGGAACTTCACCAGCTGGATGTTCAGCGGCGTGCCCTCAGGAATAAAGTAGATCTCATCAGCGGCGCGTAACAGGTTCTCTTTATTGAACTCTTTTTTCTCGGTCATCAGGCGGTAAGCCTCACGCACGCGCAGCATCCCGATTACATCGTCGAGAGAGGCGCGGTAAAGCACAATGCGCCCGTGGGGCGAGTGGGTCAGCTGGCGCATGATCGACTTCCAGTCGTCATTGATATCAATACCGACGATTTCATTGCGCGGCACCATGATGTCATTGACCGACACACTCTCCAGATCCAGTACCGAGAGCAGCATGTCCTGATTGCGGCGTGAAATCTGGGAGCGGGACTCGTTTACAATGGTGCGCAGCTCCTCTTTGCTGACGGCATCACTGAGGTGAACGTTGGTTTTAATGCCGAACAGGCGCATCAGCAGGCGCGAAAGCGTATTGAGCACCCAGACCAGCGGCAGCATGATTTTTTGCAGCGGCATCAGCAGCAGGCTGCTTGGAAACGCGATCCGCTCCGGGTAGAGCGCGGCAAAGGTCTTGGGCAGCACTTCAGCAAACAGCAGCACGGCAAAGGTCAGCACACCGGTGGCAATGGCGACCCCGGCGTCCCCATACAGCCGCATACCCACAATGGTGGCCAGCGCGGAGGCCAGAATATTGACCAGGTTATTGCCGATCAGCACCAGGCTTATCAGGCGGTCAGGTTGCTGAAGCAGTTTTTCCACCCGGCGCGCGGCGCGGTTCCCCTGTTTGGCCTGATGGCGTAGCCGGTAGCGGTTAAGCGTCATCATGCCGGTTTCAGAGGCGGAAAAATAAGCGGAAACGATGATCATAATGACCAGCGTAATAATCAGGGTGCCTGTAGAGACATGCTCCAACGCGGTCTTCCTTATAACAATGAGTGAACTCCCCATCAGGGGAGTATACGTATTCAGATGATGGGTCAGCCTACCATGATCTGCTGAATCAGCCGGCTGCCGAAGTAAGCCAATGTAAGCAGGACGGCACCCGCCATGCTGAACCACACCACGCGGCGGCCGCGCCAGCCTTCATGGTAGTGCCCCCACAACAGAACAACATAGACAAACCACGCCATAATCGACAGCACTGCCTTATGAACGTTCTCTTTGCTGAACAGGTTATCCATGTAGAACAGGCCGGTGCAGAGCGTCAGCGTCAGCAGGACAACGCCGACCTGCGTGATATGAAACAGCTTACGCTCAATACTCATCAGCGGCGGCATATCAGACGCAAAAGAGAGCCGTTTATTCTTCAGCAGGTAGTCGAGCCAGGCGAGCTGAAACGCATAGAGCGCCGCGATAATCAGGGTGGAATAGGAGAACAGCGACAACCCGATATGCACCAGCAGGCCGGGGCTGGACTCAAGATGGGTAATAAACTCCCCCGGCAACAGCCCGACAAAAATCAGGTTGATTAAGGCGAAGCTATACACAATTGGTAACAAAAACCAGCCGCGGTTGCGCGAGGCGACCACCGTCATCACGGTACAAATGATCAGGCTGACCATTGAGCCGATGTTCACCAGGCTCAGGTTCTGGCCGGTATTGACCCCAAAAATACGCTGCTCCAGAGCTATCGCATGGCTAATCAGCGCCACGGCCGCGCAGAACAGCGCCAGGCGGCGGAACCCGCTCTGTTGCCGCACCAGGCTGGGGAGGATCAGCGCAAGGCTGAGCAAGTAGGCAATCATGGCCACGAAGGCAGGAATCGGCATAAGGTGTCGTCGGGTATCAGAAAATAAGTCAGAGGGTCAGTATAACGTCAGCGGCGTCACGCTCCAACCGTTCCCCTACGGCGGGGCAGAGATCGCCCGGACTTCGTGTTATAATCCCGCCATTGTGTCGCCAAGGCGGCCTGTCATTACGTTGAGCAAGAGACGATGTTTGATAATTTAACTGATCGATTGTCGCGCACACTGCGCAATATCAGCGGCCGCGGGCGGCTGACCGAAGAGAATATCAAAGAGACGCTGCGTGAAGTGCGCATGGCATTGCTGGAGGCGGATGTCGCGCTGCCGGTGGTGCGTGACTTCATTAACCGGGTCAAAGAGAGCGCGGTTGGCGTTGAAGTTAACAAGAGCCTGACGCCGGGCCAGGAGTTCGTCAAAATCGTTAAAAACGAGTTGATGAACGCCATGGGCGAGGCCAACTCTGAACTCAACCTGGCGGCCCAGCCGCCGGCTGTGGTGCTGATGGCGGGCCTTCAGGGGGCCGGTAAAACCACCAGCGTCGGGAAGCTCGGTAAATTCCTGCGTGAAAAGCGCAAGAAGAAAGTCCTGGTTGTCTCTGCGGACGTTTACCGCCCGGCGGCGATTAAACAGCTGGAGACCCTGGCTGAACAGGTAGGGGTGGATTTCTTCCCGTCCGATGCGCAGGAAAAGCCGGTTGATATCGTCACCCGCGCACTGCAACAGGCCAAACTCAAATTTTATGATGTCCTCCTCGTGGATACCGCAGGCCGCCTGCACGTCGACGAAGCGATGATGGACGAGATCAAACAGGTTCATGCCGCGATTAACCCGGTAGAAACCCTGTTTGTGGTCGATGCGATGACCGGCCAGGATGCGGCCAACACCGCCAAAGCCTTTAATGAAGCGCTGCCGCTGACCGGCGTTGTGCTGACCAAAGTCGACGGTGACGCCCGTGGCGGTGCCGCGCTCTCTATCCGCCACATCACCGGCAAGCCGATCAAGTTCCTGGGTGTGGGTGAGAAAACCGAGGCCCTGGAGCCGTTCCACCCTGACCGGGTCGCCTCGCGCATCCTGGGCATGGGCGACGTCCTGTCGCTGATTGAGGATATCGAAAGCAAGGTTGACCGCGCACAGGCGGAGAAACTGGCGTCCAAACTGAAAAAGGGCGACGGCTTCGACCTGACCGACTTCCTGGAGCAGCTGAAGCAGATGCGTAATATGGGCGGTATGGCCAGTATGCTCAGCAAGCTGCCGGGTGCCGGCCAGCTGCCGGACAACGTCAAATCACAAATGGATGACAAAGTGCTGGTGCGGATGGAGGCGATCATCAACTCCATGACGCTGAAAGAGCGCGCCAAGCCCGAAATCATCAAAGGTTCCCGCAAGCGCCGCATCGCGCTGGGCGCAGGTATGCAGGTGCAGGATGTCAACCGGCTGCTGAAGCAGTTTGACGAAATGCAGCGCATGATGAAGAAAATGAAGAAGGGTGGCATGGCTAAAATGATGCGTGGCATGAAAGGCATGATGCCGCCCGGTTTCCCTGGTCGTTAACCCCGGATTATTTATTTACAGCGGCGCGCGGCAACTTTGTACGCTTTAGATTGCTTTTTGCGCCAAAATGAGTAAAATTTTCGGGCTTTTTATATTGCACCCGGGCCCCGTTCCCTCAATGGGGCCCGGCTGTTTTATTAACTAAAGAGGATGTTATGGTAACAATTCGTTTGGCACGTGGCGGCGCGAAAAAGCGTCCGTTCTATCAAGTAGTAGTCACCGACAGCCGCAATGCGCGTGACGGTCGTTTCATCGAGCGCGTTGGTTTCTTCAACCCGATCGCTTCTGGTCAGGCTGAAGGTCTGCGTCTGGACCTGGACCGCATTGAGCACTGGGTTGGTCAGGGTGCTACCGTTTCTGATCGCGTTCACGCGCTGATCAAAGACGCTAAGAAAGCAGCTTAATCTGTCGCGGTGGCAACGATGAGCAAGCAACTCAAACCGGTAGCACCTACGCAGCCGATTGTACTCGGTAAAATGGGGTCTACTTACGGCATTCGTGGTTGGCTCAGAGTGTTTTCATCCACCGAAAACGCTGAAAGCATTTTTGATTACCAGCCCTGGTTTATCCAGAAAGGCGGTAAGTGGCAGCTTGTCGAGTTGGAAGACTGGAAGCGCCACAGTCAGGATCTGATCATCAAAGTCAAAGGCATTGACGATCGGGATGCCGCGCATCTGCTGACGAATTGCGAAATCGTCGTGGATTCCGGGCAATTGCCGCCTCTGGAAGAGGATGATTACTACTGGAAAGACCTGATGGGCTGCCAGGTAGTCACCACAACCGGGTACGAGCTGGGTAAAGTCATCGATATGATGGAAACCGGCTCAAACGACGTCATGGTCGTGCGGGCAAACCTGAAAGATGCATTCGGCATGAAGGAGCGGCTGGTTCCGTTTCTTCATGGGCAGGTTATCAAGAAAGTCGATCTCACTGCTCAAGTGATTGAAGTAGATTGGGATCCTGGTTTTTGACCTCCGATTTGACCGGAAAAGATGAGTGGAACGGCAGCATGGGGATGGGCAAATGTTTATCGGTATAATTAGCCTGTTTCCCGAAATGTTCCGCGCCATCACCGATTACGGGGTAACTGGCCGGGCAGTAAAAAATGGCCTGCTGAGCGTACAGTGCTGGAGTCCGCGCGATTTCGCATACGACCGGCACCGCACCGTGGACGATCGCCCTTACGGCGGCGGCCCCGGTATGCTGATGATGGTGCAACCCTTACGGGAAGCGATTCAGACAGCAAAAGCAGCGGCAGGCGAAGGCGCCAAGGTAATCTACCTTTCGCCTCAGGGGCGCAAACTCGATCAAGAGGGCGTGCGCGAGCTGGCAACAAACCCGAAGATGATTCTGGTGTGTGGCCGCTATGAAGGGATTGATGAACGGATCATCCAAACCGAAATTGACGAAGAATGGTCAATTGGTGATTACGTTCTCAGTGGTGGTGAGCTGCCGGCCATGACGCTGATTGACTCTGTCTCCCGGTTTATCCCGGGCGTACTGGGTCATCAGGGTTCTGCAGAAGAGGATTCTTTTGCAGATGGCCTGTTGGATTGCCCTCACTACACCCGCCCTGAAGTGTTGGAAGGCATGGAAGTTCCGCCGGTTTTACTGTCGGGCAACCATGCTCAGATACGCCGCTGGCGTTTAAAGCAGTCGCTGGGCCGTACCTGGCTTAGAAGACCTGAACTTCTGGAAAGCCTAGCTCTGACTGACGAGCAACAGGTGTTGCTGGCCGAGTTCCAACGGGAACACCGGGCCAGTCAACCAGACTATTAAGGAAGCATCAGCGTTGGCTGATGTTCCCGATATATCAGTTTACCTAGGGTAAGAGACATATTATGAGCAACATTATTAAGCAAATCGAACAAGAGCAGCTGAAGCAAGACGTACCAGCATTCCGTCCGGGTGATTCCGTGGAAGTGAAGGTATGGGTCGTTGAAGGTAGCAAAAAACGTCTGCAGGCATTCGAGGGCGTGGTTATCGCCATCCGTAACCGCGGTCTGCACTCTGCATTCACTGTTCGTAAAATTTCCAACGGCGAAGGTGTTGAGCGCGTATTCCAGACTCACTCCCCAGTAATCGACAGCATTACTGTGAAACGCCGTGGTGCCGTTCGCAAGGCCAAACTGTACTACCTGCGTGAGCGTACTGGTAAGTCTGCTCGTATTAAAGAGCGTCTTAACTAAGATACAGCTAACGCTGCATCCAAAAGTTAATAGAGATGAAGGGGTG
>NZ_PJZH01000040.1 GCF_002858715.1 Chimaeribacter coloradensis
GCCCGGCCCTGCGTCTCCACTCGGCAATGATTTTTACGCCCCCACCACTTCTGCAAATCTTTAGGTATGTAAGGAAAAAGTAGGTGGGGGGACTTTGGGCGTTCGGTGGGATTTCTCGCTTCTGCTGATTTATGCGGCAAAGGGTTGTAGGTGGGGATTTTTGGGCGTTCGGTGGGTTTACTCGCTTCTGCTGGTTTATGCGGCAATGGGTTTTAGATGGGGATTTGTAGTCGTTTGGTAGGTTACTCGTTTCTATTGTTTTATACGGCAATGGGTTTTAGCGCCCCACCATTTCTAAAAACCGAAAATCTGTCTGGAAATAGCCGAAGACAATCCTTGCCGGTTGAGCCTGTCCGCATAGCTTTATAGCTTTATGTAGCAGTGCACATTAACCCCATCACAAGAATCACAAACTCCTTATCTACTCTTTCCTTACATACCCACGGGTTTGCAGAGGTGGTGGGGGCATTAAATTATTGCCGACGAGGACGTAGGGCCGGGTGAGCGGGCAGGACGCCCGCGAGAGGTACAGCCACGCTGGGAGCGTGTCTGTACCGGCCCGATAAGCCCGGAGGACGCTGGAGGGAACCCGCGGAGCGGGCAATAATTCTGCCGGGGCACCGAATGCGCGCGGGTGCAGGGCCGGCGCGCCGGCAGGCCCTGCTCGGTTGAGGCAATGCAGGTCGGGTAGACAAATACACATGAACAACCGAAACATGCCACCCTACCCATAATACCGGCTGCGGAATCGCAGAAAGACACCAGGCGTATGCCAACGCAACCACCTCGATCTCCCTTGAACCCTGCCTGACCGGCTGCCCCGCAGCCCATCCCCCTCCCCTAATCAACATTTAAAATTAAAACCCAATCTTAATAGTGCCCGCGGATATACGCCGCGAAATCCGCACACATCCCCTCATCGCCCCCGCGGTTATCCGCGATCACCCGCTCCCCATCCACGATCCGGATCTCCGCGTTCAGATCAAAGTCCGCGGCGGGCTGCGGGCGGGTCGCCGCCGAGACAATCGTCACCTGCGCCTGTTGCCACGCCTGCTCGGCGGTCTGGTTACAGGCCTGCGCCAGATAGTCCGGGTTGAAACCCTCGCCGGTCAGGCTCAGCAGCGTGTCGTTGTGGCTGACGCTGTTGCCCGGCTGCCAGTAGTGCGCCGCCAGATCGGGGCCGATGGCCGGGTTATCGGTGAGATAACCGTCACGTTTCAGGAAGAAGTGGCGCGTCTGCTCCACCGCCATCAGCGCCAGCAGGTAACCCTGATAAGAACAGGCGGACTCCATCGACAACAGGTGCGGGATCGCCAGCGTCGGGCGCGGGCTGTCTACTCCCAGAATGCGCTGCTCCGTGTCGCGCGCCAGTTGCGTGATCGCCTCCGGCGTCAGATCCGCTTCCGCCATCTGGTAAAGCGACCACTCAAAATAGGGCACCAGCAAAATATGGCGCTCGTTAAAGGCGCGCATCGGCTGGCGCGCCTCAATCCCGGCGCGGATCAGCGCGTCCGGCACCGGCTCGCCCTGATCATTCAGCGCATAGCGCTTCAGCCAGTCGGCATCGTCCAGCAGGCTGTCACAGAACATCGACTGGGTTTCGGCGTAGGCCATCGACGTCGGCGCAAACTCCTGCGAAAAACAGGGCGCGTTCTGGGTAATGTTCGCAAAGTGCGCCGCGTGACCGCCCTCGTGGAACAGCGTGTTCAGGCCGGATGCCCCGCTGCCGACCTGATCGGGCTGCGCCAGGCTGGTGAAGTTCAGTTTAGCCGGCACCCATTTGCCCCGATCGTAAAACGGCGGCACCGGGCCGTGCATAAAGCCGTTCTCATACTTGCCGCGCCGCACCAGCAGGTCGAGCTGCATCTGCGCGCCGCGGAAGCCGATATGCAGCCGCTTAAAACTCTCGACCCAGCGCTGCAACGACTGCGAAAACGGGAAGTAAGGATCGAGCTGGCGGGTGACATCACCGGCACTGGCGTAGCGGATGTTCCACGCCTCCAGCGCCTCCGGCCCCTGGTTTGTGGCGAGCTGTTGCAGGCTGCGGGCGTTGGCCTCGCGCGTCTCCAGCTCAAAACGGTCAAGAATGGCGAACAGTGCCTCCGGCGTCATACGCTCCGTGAGGTTCACTTTGTAGTCGAAGTAGTTGCGGAACCCCATCCGGCGGGCGAAGCGGTTACGCAGCGTCACCAGCTCCGGCAGGCCGTTCACCAGCAGCCACTGCTCCAGCCCGCGCAGCGCCTGCTGCGAACTGCGGCGGCACGCCTCGTCGCTGTTGGTCGCCTGGTTGGTCAGCAGCTCGCCCAGCGAGCCTTCACCCGTCTGCCCCGGCGCGGTCTGGTGGGTCAGGCGCAGGGTTTTCCGGCGGTTATAGAGCGCCCCCTCCGCCTGGATAATCTCATCCATCAGCGTCTGGGCGGCCGGGTCTTCAATCGCGTTGCTGTCAAAAAAGCGCTGCCAGCCGCGCAGGCCGTGCAGCAGCGCCGCCTGTTCGTCACTGCCCGGCTGCTGCTCCACGTCGGCGATCAGCGCGCGCAGTTCGCCCGGCCGCGCCGGGTTGGCGATAAAGCGCTTATAGGCGCTCTCCGCGGCGGCGAATTTTTCCGCCACATCTTCCGCGCCGGTGCCCATATAGTTCTGCCAGAAGAGTTCCTCTTTCGCCTGATGCACGGCGAGGTAGTCGTGGTTCAACGCATTGAAATAGTCGGATGCCTGTTGCATGCCTGCCTTCCTGGTCTGTAATGAAATTCAGGTTTCAGTCTAGCACCGGTGGCGGTTGGGTTGCATGCGGCGTAAAGATTGATCTGGCGTCAGGGAATGGCCGGGGAAAGTGGGTATACTCCGCGCCCCGCAATTAACGCAGAGAACAGAAAATGGATGTGAAAGACAGCAACGGCGCACTACTGAACGAGGGTGACGCGGTGCAGCTGATTAAAGACCTGAAAGTGAAAGGCACCTCCACCACGCTCAAGCGCGGCACGGTGGTGAAAAATATCCGCCTGACCCACAACCCGGATGAGATCGAGTGCCGGTCAGACAAGATAAAAGGGCTGGTGCTGAAGACCTGCTTCCTGAAAAAAGTCTGACCTCCCCGGCAGGGGCCGGGGAGGCAGGCTCAGCGGAGCAGCGCGTCCACCCGCGCGGTGGCCGCCGGGAGATCCGTGGCCTCGCCGGTCGCCAGCAAACAGGCGGCGAGCTGCACGCGCAACGCCTGCGGCACCGGCTCCTGCCCCGCCAGGCAGCGCGCTGTCCAGCGCGCCGTCACGTCAGCGCTTTTCTCCGTGGGCAGCGCCACGTCACTGTACTCCTGCCGCTCCGTAAGCGCCTGCATCGTGCCCTGGTGAATCAGCCAGAGCGACGGCGCGCGCAGCGGGTTGGCGTACGCCTCACCCTCGGTGCCCTGCATCAGCAGCGCCCGGCCGTTGATCTGCCGGAAAAACGCCCCGACACGTTCAATATACTCCGGGTGCGAGACGCTGGAGAGCCGCAGCGCCTCTTCGGCGAACGGCGTCGCCAGCTTGGCCAGGGTATGGGCGCTGTTGCGCACCCCCATCCGCCAGCGCAGGTCGAGCTGTTTTTCCAGCGGCGGGCAGAGCAGCGACACCGGCACAAACAGCGGCTGCCCGCCCTGGTCGAGCTGCTGTTGCGCCTGCGCCTGTGACGCCGCCGGGGAGATGCCAAGCGCGCTGAAGATCTCCGCGCTGGTAACGCGCGACCGATCCTCACTCACGCCGTGCACCACCACCGGCAGCCCAAGGCGGCTGAGCAGCAGCGCCAGCAGCGGCGTGAGGTTGGCCTGTCTGCGCGCGCCGTTGTAGCTTGGGATCACCACCGGCAGCGGTTTCCCTTCGGGCGCGGTGAGCGTCATCACCCGCTCAGCCATCGCCTCATAGAAGCCGAGCATCTCCTCTTCCGCTTCGCCCTTGATGCGCAGGGCGATCAGCACCGCGCCCAGTTCCAGTTCCGGCACCTCACCGGCCAGCATCTGCCGGTAGAGCGCCCGGGCGGTCTCCCGGTCCAGATCGCGGGCGTGGTTCTTGCCGCGCCCCACTTCTTTAATAATTTTTGTGTAGTCCATTGCCCTGCCCTCGCTGCATAACCGGCGTTTAGCATAACGTAGCTTCCGCCCCCGGCAAACCGCCGCGGACGGCACGCGTCAGGGTAACAGGCAGGGAACCTCCCCACAAACAGCCATATTAATATCAGGCTAATTACTTGAATTAATACCATTTAAGATTAGTTAATAAGCATTTAAATAAAGATTTAATATAGATAACTCGATCAATTATTCGTGTGGTGATTATATACGCACCAGAAATGAGGTAATCCAGAGGGCAAAGGGAAATATCACCCCACCTGCCACGCGGGTTATTTCATGGTTCGCCGGGCTATGACCCGAAATATCATTCACCTATCATCCCGACGGGAATTTATCATGAAAAATATCAAGTCACATTTCGCGGCCATTACGCTTATCGCCGGTGCGCTGTTTATTTCGCACTACAGCCAGGCCGCTGACGGCACCATTAATTTCACCGGCAGTATTACCGATACCGCCTGCACCGTCACCAGCGCCTCCCAGAACGTTGACATGGGTGCCGTTGCTGCGTCCTCCCTGAGCGGCGCAGCCGGTAAAAAAGCGGCGGCTACCCAGTTTGATATTGCCCTCACCGACTGCCCCGATGCCGGTAATGTCGAAGTGAAATTTGATGGCCCGGCCGATGCGGCCAATACCGAACTGCTGGAGCTTGAAACCGGCGCACTGGCGGCTTCCGGCGTGGCGATTGAGTTCTCTGACCGTGAAGAGCAGCATATCAAGCTGGGTGAAAACTCCGCCCCTTATGCGATTCAGGCGGGTGCCAATACCCTGACCTTCTACGCCAGCTACATGGCAACGGCGGATGCCGTCACCGCCGGATCAGCCAACAGTACAGCGCAATTCACTATGGTCTACCCATAATAAAATCACGATCACAATTCCGTGATGTTTTACCGTTAAATCAGGACAATCATGGCGATGGAGACGCCGGTTTCTCTTTTTATTGTGTTTATTTCTTTTCAGGACATTAGCGCCTGTTATCATTCCGGCGCAGCCGATGCGGTTGCGCCGCTGCTTTTTATTTCTCTGCCCTTCCCCCTCTTATTTTATTATTAGGCAGGCTGCACTGAGCAATCTTTTTAATCTGTTATTTCCCGGATGGCAGCGCGCTATTCTCTGGCTACACTCAACGTATTCCCCCTTATAAGGGCCGCGCCCTATGAAACCATTATTGTCAGCCTTGGGCATTATGCCGCTGATTATTTGCCTGCCGCTACAGGCCGGGGTGATCATTGGCGGCACCCGGGTTATTTTTGCCGGAAATAATAAAGAAACCTCGTTGAATGTGAGCAACCCGGAGCAGGAGCGCCCCTACCTGATCCAGAGCTGGGTCGAGGGCGACAACGGGGAGAAAGCGCCGTTTCTGGTGACGCCGCCGCTGTTCCGCCTCGACCCCGGCCAGGAGAATGTGCTGCGTATCGTGCTGACGCGCGGCGGCCAGCCGCAGGACCGTGAAACCCTCTACTGGCTGAACATCAAATCGGTGCCGCAACTGGAGAAAAGCAACAACGACGCCAATGTGCTGCACCTGACGGTAAAAACCCGGCTGAAGCTCTTCTACCGCCCGGCGGCGCTGGCGAAAGGGGCGGATGAGGCGTGGCGGCAGCTCACTTTCAGCGTGCGCGGCACCACCCTTACCGCCCATAACCCGACGCCGTACTACCTGAACCTGAAGCAGATAAGCGCAGGCGGTAAACCGGTGAAAGCCACGCTGGCGGCGCTGACGCTTGCGCCTTTCGCCCGGCACGACTACCCCTTGCCCGCCGGGCCGGTCAGCCCGATAAGCTGGAGCGTGATTACTGATTACGGCAGCAGCACGCCGGTGCAACAACAGACGATCGGCCGCCCTTAATGAGGTGCCCCATCGCGTTGCCGGGTTTCCGGCCAGGGACAGCGCTATGCCATCATCATTTACCGGCCGGGCATTCCGGCCCACGCCTGTTTTGTGGCTGTTCGCCCTCTCGTTGTACGCGGCGGAAGGCCGCGCCGAGGGCTACTTTGACCCGCGGGCGTTTGACATCGACAACCCCAGCCGGCAGCCGGTTGACCTCAGCCAGTTTGACACGCCGGGCGGCCAGCTGCCGGGCAGTTACCACGTGGATATTCTGCTTAACCGCGCCCATCGGGTGACGCAGGATGTCACCTTTGTGCGCATCGGTGACCGGCTGGAGCCGCAGTTCACCCCGGCCGCGCTGGCAGACCTGGGGGTGAATGTCGCCGGGCTGCCGCTACTGCGTGACCTGCCGCCCGATGCGCCGGTCGCGCCGCTCTCTGCCTACATCCCGGATGCCGCCACCGCCTTTGACTTCGCCCGGCAGCGGCTGAGCCTCTCGGTACCGCAGATCGCCCTGCGCAATACCGCACGCGGCACGGTGCCGCCGGCGCGCTGGGATAACGGCGTCCCGGCGCTGCTGCTCAACTACACCGCCACCGGCCAGAAGGCCATCTATCGGGAAAACACCGCCCCCCCGGCCAACAGCTACTACCTGAACCTGCTCTCCGGGGCAAACTGGGGGGCGTGGCGGCTGCGCAACTACGCCACCTACATGACCGACAACGAAGGCAGCGACGACGGCAGCTACCACCGCCGCTGGGACACCCTGCGCACCTGGCTGCAGCGGGGCATCCCGGCGTGGCAGAGCGGGCTGGTTATCGGCGACGGTGCCACCTCGTCCGACATTTTCGACAGCGTGCCGTTCCGCGGGCTGCAACTCGCCTCCGATGACGACATGCTGCCCGACAGCCGCCGCGGCTTTGCGCCGGTAGTGCGCGGCATCGCCCGCAGCAATGCGCGGGTCACCATCCGGCAGAACGGCAATGTGATCGACCAGCGCTATGTGCCGCCCGGGGCCTTTGTGATAGATGACCTCTACCCCACCAGCAGCGGCGGCACGCTGGCGATCACGGTGACGGAAGCGGACGGCAGCGAGCAGCACTTTACCCAGGCGTTTGCGGCCGTGCCGATGATGCAGCGCGAAGGGCAGCTGAACTACGAAGCCGTGGCCGGCACCTACCGCTCCAATTACGGCAACTACCGGCCGGGCTTTGGCCAGGTGACGCTGCGCTACGGCTTTCCCGGCGCGGTGACCGGCTACGGCGGGCTGCTGGCGGCGGAGGATTACCAGTCCGCGCTGCTGGGCGTCGGCCTCGGGCTGGGCTATGCCGGGTCAGTCTCTCTGGATGCCGCGCAGGCGCGCGCCACCCTGCCCGCCCGTTTCACCAGCGAGCCCCAGCAAGGCGCGGCGTTCCGCCTGCAATACAACAAGGTCGTCGACGCTACCCACACCTCGCTGACCCTGGCGGCGATCCGCTACGCCTCGCAGGGCTACTTCACCTTTGCCGATGCCGCCGACATCCACGACCGCCAGGACGACGACGGCGACTGGCTGAGCCGCCACAACCGGCGCGCCCGCCTGCAGGTGAACCTGAACCAGCCGCTGGGCGAACAGGGCGGCAGCCTCTACCTCTCCGCCTATCAGCAGAGTTACTGGGGAACCGGCGGCTATGAACGCAACCTGAATGTCGGCTACAGCACCACGTTTAAGCGCGTCTCCCTGAACTTCTCCTATGCCTGGGTGCAGAGCGTCTCCTCGCCAGACGATGACGACACGCGCCAGAGCGATGACCGCCAGTTTTCGCTGACGGTGCAGGTGCCGCTCGACGGCTGGCTGCCGGGGGCCTACGCCTCCTACACCGCCAACACCGACGCCACCCGCCACCACAGCCAGCAGGTGGGGCTGAACGGCAGCGCGCTGGAGGACAGCAACCTGAGTTACAGCCTGCAGGCGGGGTATGACAACCAGTACGGCGGCAGCTCCGGGCTGGCAACGGTGGATTACCGCGGGGGCTATGGGGAGGCCGGGCTGGGTTACAACTACGACAGCAGCGGCAGCCGGGTGAATTACCGGTTACAGGGCAGCGCGGTCGCCACCCCTTACGGGGCTGCCCTCGGCCAGCCGATCGGCGAGACGCCGGCGCTGCTGCACGCGCCGGGCGCGGGCGGGGTGAAAATCAGGAATAACGTCGGGGTGCATACCGACCCGCGCGGCTACCTGGTGGTGCCTTACCTTTCGCCTTACCGCGAGAACCGGCTGGTGCTGGACACCACCACCCTGCCGGAGAACACCGATTTGCCGATGGCGACACAGACCGTGGTGCCCACCAAAGGCGCGGTGGTGCTGGCGGAGTTTGCCACCCACCTCGGCTACCGGGTGGTGGTGACCCTGACGCGTGACGGCCAGCCGCTGCCGTTCGGTGCCGTGGCGTCACTTACCGGTAACCCGGCCGTCACCGGCATCGTCGGCGACGGCGGCGAGCTCTACCTGAGCGGCGTGCCGCCGGAGGCGGAGATCGCCGTGAAATGGGGCAACGGGGCGCAACAGGCCTGCCGCGCGCGCCTCACCCTGCCGGAAGAAGACCAGGGCGCGCCGGTGCGCAGCGTAGAGGCGGCCTGCCGGTAGCCTGCGCGCGGCGGACCAGTGATAAGCAGAGAGAGCAGGACAGCTGAGGTGAGTAACGATGAGGTTAGCGAAGGTGAGCTCCGCAGGGGTACTGCTGGCGGCCCTGCTGGGCAGCCGGACAGCGTGGGCCGGGGGCTGTGTGACGCCGGATGAGCCGATGACCTATGGCATAGAATTACGTCAGGGCCGGAATATCCTCGATGACCCCGGCATGGTGGTGCCCGATATGTCCGGGATAGATTCGGGGGATGTGAAACCCATGGATTGCCGGTGCGAAGGGGGCAGCGCCCCGCTCTATTTCAAAGCGGTGGTTACCTTGCCGCCCGGATATAATGACGGCACCATGACCTACTATATCGTGCACCCTACGGTGCAGATTGGCCTCAAATACCGGGTCAACAATGGGCCGCTTATCCCTGCCCCTTTCGAAGATGTCTCCGACGGGGTAAGCCACGACTGCGGCAGTGACGGGTTTTATCACAGCCCTGTCGTAGAGACCGGGATGCGGGCCACATTGTCACTCTATCTCGCCAGAGGCTTTACCGGCAAAGTGGTCATTCCGCCCGCCGTCCTCGGGACTGTGTACGCCCGCTGGGGTACCCAGGGCGGCTACGGTGCCACCTACGTCAATAGGGTGTTTATCTTCGGTGAGTTGACAGCGACGCAAACCTGCCGGATTAACGACGGCGCGATCATCAATATCGATCTCGGTACCCTGCTCACTGACAACATTCTTACCCCCGGCGCTCTGCCCGCCCACTACACCCCCCAACAGATTAGGCTGGAATTGATGTGCCGTAACTTTTACGAAAGCATGCAGGTCTCACTGACCCTGTATGGCAATGAGAGCGCAGAGCTGCCCGGCGTATTGCAGACCTCCAACCCGGACATCGGCGTTCAGGTGACGGATCAGAATATGAAGCCGTTTAACGTCAATGGCGGCCAGGTGCCGCTGACGCTCGACTACAGCGATATCGATCACGAGCCCGGCCATCAGCTGTTATACGCCTGGCCGGTCAATACCACCGGCAAGCGCCCGGCCAGCGGCCCCTTTAGCGCCTTAGCGCTGCTGGAGGTGGAGATTCAGTAAATTCTGCGCCGGCAGGCCGCTCTGCCGGTCACCTTTACCCAACGGGGCAACCACCGCCCAGGAGCCATACATGAGACACCTCACCTCTCTGCTGCTATGGGCGAGCATGTTGCCGGCGGGCCTGATGGCCGGCCCGGCAGCCTGGGCCGGGGACTGCCATCCTGAGAAGGTTTCCGCCCCCTATATCGTGGAGCTGGACAAAGATGAGATCGACACCGCCCACAACGCCCCCGGCCAGGTGTTGCCGGATGCGGAAGTTTTTCACCTGTCGGACAAGTTCCCGATGGCATGCAGCTGCGAAGGGGGCAGCGCCGCCCTCTATTTCCGCAGCGTCAGCCCGTTGCCGCCCGGCTACCAGGACGGCAGCCTGACCTATTTCATCCTCACCCCCTGGCTGCAAGTCGGGACGAAACTGGCGGTGAAAGAAGATACCCCGCTCCCGGCCCCGTTCGAGGATAGGTCAGACGGGGGCAGCTATGCCTGCGGCAGCGACGGGATGTACTACCGCGACACCACGGATGTGGGCAATGTCGGCAGCCTGTCGTTTTATGTGGTCAAGGGCTTTACCGGTGAAATGGACATCCCCCTTACTGCCATCATGGACGTCTATGCCCGCTGGGGCACCCAGGGCGGGTACGGCACCCGGCCCACCAGCCGGCTTTTCGTGTTTGGTACGCTGATCGTGCCGCAGACCTGCACCCTCGACGACGGCCAGATAATCAATGTCGAACTCGGCACAATCCGCCGCGCCAATATCAGCGTCCCGGGCCAGATCCCCGTCAATTACGTCCCGCAACAGATCACCCTGGATTACCAATGCCGGAACATCACCGAGACGATGCACCTTGAGCTGAGCCTGTATGGCCAGGAGAGCCTGCTCCTGCCCGGCGTGTTGCGCACCTCAAACCCGGACATCGGCGTACAGATTGCAGACGCCGCGATGACGCCGCTCGACATCAACAACAACCACGTGCCGTTGCCGCTGACCTTTGGGGCACAGGCGCAGACCGGGCGGCAGTTCCTCTACGCCTGGCCGGTCAACACCACCGGCCGCACCCCGGCCGTGGGCACCTTCAGCGCGTCGGCCTTGATGCAGGTGGAGATCCAATGAGGAAGCGCCTCTGGCTGGTGATCGCAGCCGCCCTGATGGTAACCGGCCTGGCGACCGGCGCGGCCCGGGCCGGGCGCTGTGATCCGCTGAAACACGCTACCCCCTACCTGTTGCAGCTCGACCGGGATGAGATCGACACCGGGCACAATATGGCCGGGCAGCGGCTGCCGGATGCCGTCACCTTTCATCTGGCCAACCAGTTCCCGATGGAGTGCCGGTGCGAAGGGGGCAGCGCCGCGCTCTATTACCGCAGCGTGAGCCTGTTGCCGCCCGGCTACCATGACGGCGAGCTGACCTACTTCGTCGTCAACCGCTCGCTGCAAATCGGCATCAAACTCGGGATAAAAGACACCCCCCCGATCCCGGTGCCTTTTGACGATCTCCCGGATGGCGGAAGCTACGCCTGCGGCAGCGACGGCAGCTACTACCACCCGACAGATGAGCTGGGCAGCCACGGCACGCTGTCACTGTATGTGAGCCGGGGCTTTATCGGCGAGCTGGATATTCCCCTCACCCGGCTGATGGAGATCTATGCCCGCTGGGGCACCCAGGCGGGTTACGGCACGGAGCCTGTCAGCCGGGTATCGGTGTTCGGCTCCCTGATCGTGCCGCAGACCTGCCTTATCGACGACGGCGAGGTGATTAACATCAACCTGGGCCGCCTGCGCAGCACCGATCTGCTGACCCCCGGCGCGATGCCTGTTCATTACGTCCCGCAGCTGATTACCCTGAACTACCAGTGCCAGAACATCGCTGACACCATGCACCTGGAGCTGACCCTGATGGGCGAAGAGAGCACGGCGCAACCCGGCGTGTTGCAGAGCAGCAACCCGGACGTCGGCGTGCGCATGGCGGATGCACAGATGGCCCCGCTGGAGATCAACACCAGCCGCCTGCCGCTGCCGCTGACTTTTGACCAGCAGGGCCAGTCGGGCCGCCAGTCCTTCTACGCCTGGCCGGTCAACACCACCGGCAAGCCGCCGGCCGGCGGCCCGTTCAGCGCCTCGGCGCTGATGGAGGTGGAGATCCAGTAGCCTCAGCGGCGGCGGCCGCGGCGCACAGGCTTCGCTGTTTTTTTCGCCGCGGGCGCAGCCGGCAGCGCGGGCGGTGTGCCTTCCGGCATCGGCGGCTGGGCAATCGGGAACACCGGCAGCGCCGCCAGCAGGCGCGCGCCGTAGCTTTTGCTCAGCAGGCGGCGGTCATAAATAACGATCTCGCCGCTGCAGTGGTGGCTGCGGATCAGCCGCCCCACCTGCTGGATCAGGTTAAATGAGGCGCTCGGCAAACTCTGCACCTCGAACGGGTAGCGCCTGAGTGACTTCAGCCACTCGCCCTCGGTGACGATCACCGGGCTGTCCACCGGCGGGAAGGCGATTTTATGGATGTGCACCTGCGTCAGCAGCTCGCCCTTGAGATCCAGCCCCTCGGCAAAGGATTGCAGCCCCACCAGCACGCTCTGGCTCCCCGCCTCCACTTTTTTGCGGTGCGTCTCCACCAGCCGGTAGCGCGGCTGGTCGCCCTGCACCAGCAGCATCAGCCGCAGATCCTGCACATAGCTGAGGAAGGTCTGCATCGCCCGGTTGCTGGCAAACAGCACCAGCATCCCTTTGTGTTTTTTCTCTGCCACCTGGGCGCGGAAGAAGTGCGCCATCTCCGCCAGGTGCTCCGCCTCGTGCGTCATCAACGGCTCGTGGCGCATCTGCGGGATCACCAGCCGCCCCTGGTCAACATGGTTGAACGGCGAGTCCAGCGTCACAAAGCGGTCGCCCGCCTTTTCGCTCAGGCCGCTCAGCTCCTGCAACCGGGCGAAGCTGTTGAGTGAGCGCAGCGTGGCGGAGGTGACCACCACATGCGGCACCTTGCGCCACAGCATCTTCTCCAGCTGGTCACTGACGCGGATGCCGACGCAGTGCAGCGACAGGTGGGCCACGTTGTCACGCTGGGTGCGCGTCACCCATTTGCTGATCGGCGCATTGGAGGACTGCTCCAGCGCCGCCAGCCGCCACAGCTTGCTCATCGCCTCGAAATAGCCGAACAGGCGGTTCATCTGCAACAGCGTGCGGTGCAGCCGCACCACGTCATGTTTGCCGGTCTTTTCGCTGAGGTCGTTTTGCATGTACTCCGTCAGCCCGCGCAGGGCGTCGGTGAGCTTGAACAGCCGGGCGCAGGTGGCGGGCAGCTCCCCCGGCAGCTCACCCATCTCAAAGCGGTATTCCGCCTCCACCACGTCCGGCGGCAGGTAAGCGGCAAGCCCGCGCTCCGCCTGCGCCTGGAGGTCACGCAGCTCCTCGCAGTGGGTTTTCAGCCGCTCCAGGTTCGCCAGCGGCGGCGGGCTTTTCGGCGGGAAGTGGCTGATGCAGACCTCCATCTGGCGGAACAGCAGGTCGAGCTGGAGGTTGCTGGTGACCGCGCCGATCTCGCCCGCCATCTCCAGCGCATCACGCGCCACCTCCGGCAGGTGGTGGCCTTCGTCCAGCACCAGCAGCAGATCCTTGGCGGGCGGCAACACCGACTCCGACTCCAGCGCCGCCATCACCAGCGCATGGTTAGCCACCACCACATCGGCGCTCTCAATCTCCTTGCGGGCGATGAAATAGGGGCAGTCGCGCACATAGTGGCAGTTGCGCCCCAGGCAGTTGACCTTGTCGGTGCTGAGCTTCGCCCAGAGCGGGTCGCCGATCGTCTGGGCGTAGTGGTCGCGCAGGCCGTCCCAGGTGTGGCTGGTCAGTGCCTTGCCGAGTTTGACGCACAGGGCGTGCTCCTCGCCGCTGGCGGGGGCGAGTTCATCATCCAGAAACAGGCCGAGGTCGCCCTGTGCGGCCTCGTCGCTGCTCAGCGCCGCCAGGTTGCGCGGGCAGACGTAGCGGCGGCGGCCAAAGGCCCCGGTGAACTTCAGGTCAGGGATAATCTTCTTCAGCAGCGGCAGATCCTTGCTGTAGATCTGGTCCTGCAACGCCACGTTGGCGGTGCTGACCACCAGCGGCTTGCCCTCGGCACGGCTGACGGCGATGCCCGGGATCAGGTACGACAGGGTCTTGCCGACGCCGGTGGGCGCCTCGATCACCAGATGGCGGCTCTCATCGCCGGAGAGGGTTTTGGCGACGTCGGCGATCATCTGGCGCTGCGGCGCGCGGGGAATGAAATCGGGGATTTGGTGTTGCAGGGCCTTATACCACTGGCCAATCTGGGTTTTAAGTGCGGAGGTGAGCGCCATAGCATCTGGTTATCTATACAGGGTTTGGCGCTATTCTCCCACAGACCGGCGCGCGCGTCAGCCCGTGGGTTGCGATCCGTTACCCAAATTGCTCACGGAACAGCGCCTCGAGCCGCGGGTGGCGGGCCACATTTTTGGCGATCGCCTCCAGGCGCGGGGCGTACTCCGCAAACCAGACCGGCCCCGGCCGCCAGTGGTGCATCACCGCGATGTAGATGTCCAGCGCGCAGAAGGTCGCGCCGAAGAACCAGGGGCCGTTGGCGTCGGCAGCGGCCTCAATCTGCAACCAGAGTTTTTTGCGCAGGCCGTCGGTGGTGTCAGTCAGCACTTTCGGGTTCTCAACGCCCGGCAGCCACTTCTGCGGCTGGTCGCCATAGGTAAAGGAGGGGTAGATCTGGGCGTTGATCACCATAATCCAGCGCAGGAACACCGGCAGGTGGCCGCCGTCACTGGAGGGAATCAGCCCCGCCAGCGGCCAGCGCAGGTGCAGAAGGACCAGAATGGCGGCGGTCTCGGTCATCACGGTGCCGTCCGGCAGCAGCAGCACCGGCACCTGCCCGAGCGGGTTGAGCTTCAGCAGCCGCTCGCGTTCCGGGCAGTCCGCCTCATCCACCTCCTGATAGTGGTAGGGCAGCCGGGTCAGCTTCAGCGCAGCCGCCACAATGGCCGATCCGCAGCCTTTCCGGCCAAACAGCGTATAGGTTCCGCTCATGGTAGTTCTCCTGTGTCACGGGCTTGTCTCCTCAGCTAACTGTAGACCAAAATGCCCCGTGTCAGGCCGCGCGCGCTCACCCTTCCAGCAGGTGGCCCAGGGTTTTCCCCAGGCAGACCGCATCCGCCTTGCCGATGTAATCGCCGTAGGCGGCGATCTCCCGGTAGCCGTGCGCCAGGTAAAACCGTACCGCCGTGAGGTTGACCAGCCGGGTCTCCAGCCAGATCTGCCGGTAGCCGAGCCGGGCGGCCTCCGCCTCCAGATAGCGCAGCACCGCGGAACCGACGCCGCGGGTGGTGCGCCGGGCATAGACCCGTTTCACCTCCGCGATGCCCTGCTCCAGCGGCCGGAACGCGCCGCAGCCCACCGCCTTGCCCGCCGGATCGTACGCCAGCACAAAGCAGCAGCCGGGCTGCTGCATCTGCTCCGCATCAAACGAGGCGCGGCCGCTGCTGCCGGTCATGGTGAGCAGCGCGTCTGACAGCTCTGCCATCAGCCGTTGTGCCTCTTCGCCCTCAGCCGCCGCACGGCGGACGGTGATGGGGGTGTCATTCATCCTGCCTCTCCGTATCAAAGCCGGTGGGGCACGGCCGGCAGTTATTTATCAGCACGTATTAAGTCGGGGAAATCAGTGCCCCAGCACCTTATACATCACGGTGGTCGGCTCCCAGACCGGCTCCCCGCCCTGCCCCTGCGGCGACAGCACATAATCCGGGATCTGCCCGCTGATGTGGTACCCCAGCGACAGATAAAGCTGCTCCGCGGCGTCACCGCTGCGGGTGTCCAGCACCAGCAGCCGCGTGCCGCGCGCCCGCGCCTGCTGCTCCACCTGCATCATCAGGGTCCGGGCGATGCCCTGCCGCCGGGCGTCCGGGTGAACCAGCAGCTTGGCGACCTCGGCGCGGTGCAGGCCGTTCGGCATCCCGGCCGGGATCAGCTGCACCGTGCCGACGATGCGGCCCTGCGCCCGCGCCAGCAGCATAATGCGCTCCCCGGCGGCCACCGGTGCCGCCAGCCCCTGCCAGAACCCGGCGGCCGCGGCCGGGCTGAAGGGCTGCACGAAGCCGACGCTGGCGTTGTCCGCCACACAGGCGTGCAAAAGTTGCGCCAGTGAGGCGATGTCGTCCGCGGCCAGCGCCGGGGTAACAGTATAGTGAAGATCGGCGGTCAGGGTGGTCATGGTGGCTCCTCAGGTGCGACAGATAACGATGGCGTAATGCGCGTCGGCCGGGCCGGGCGCGTAGAAATGGGAAGGGCCGTTGAGCAGGAAACGCAGGCAGTCGCCGGGAGCCAGCACGTAGGTACGGTCACCCAGGCGGTACTCCAGCGCGCCCGACAGCAGCCAGATCTGCTGCTGCATCCCGGCGACCGGCGCGTCGTCATACTGGATCGATGCCCCGGCGCGCAGCCGCCCCTCGATCAGCTCCGCGCGGAACCCCTGGGTCGGCGGCGAGACGGAGCGGCGCTCAAAGCCGGTCTCGCGGTCCTGCCACACCGGCTGGTGCGCGCGGGTCAGCAGCTCCGGCGGCGACTCCTCAATTTCACGCAGCAGTTGCGACATGGTCATGCCGAACACCTGCGCCAGCTTGCCGAGCAGCGTGGCGGTGGGGCTGGTTTCCGCCCGTTCAATCCGGGAGAGGGTCGCGCGGCTGATGCCGGTCTGTTGTGACAGTTGCTCCAGCGACCAGTGGCGCGCGGTGCGCAGCATCACCAGCCGCTGCGCCAGCAGGCGGTCTTGATTGTCATCCATGGTGTTTCTCACGTTTTCTCGATATTGAGAAATTATCCCTAAAGTGAGAATATCGCAAGCCACTTTTCCTGGACGGGCCAGCATAATCTGTTGCCGCAGTTTATCCATTCGCGGTTTACGGTTTTTTTAGTAAACAAAAGAACCGGGTCGCTGTCTTACCCAGGCATATTTGATAACATTCCGCATTATTACTTTGGACATTATTGTCTTTTTACACATCCGGGGGCAGAGATGAGACGTTACAGCATCGGCGAAGTTGCCACCCTGTGCGGTATTAATCCCGTCACGTTACGCGCCTGGCAGCGAAGATACGGGTTGCTTAAGCCGAAGCGCACCGAGGGCGGCCACCGGCTGTTTGACGACGATGACCTGGCGCGCATCCATACCATCCTGAGCTGGATTGAGCGCGGCGTGCCGGTGGGCCAGGTGCGGGCGCTGCTGGAAGGCCAGGAGACGCCGGAAGAGGCGACTGACGGCTGGGTGAAACTCACCGACGCCCTGCTGGCAGCATTACAGGCGGTGAACCTCAACCGCTTCCGCCAGCTGCTGAAAGAGTATGGCCGTGAATACCCCGCCGCCCAGCTGGTGGACCACGTGCTGCGCCCGCTGCGCGCCCGGCTGGCGAGCCACGGCGCACCGCTGCTGACCCTGCGCAGCCTGCTGGACGGGATGGTGATTGAGTACGCGGCCTTCTGCCTGGCGGCCGGGCGCAAAACGCCCGGGGAATCACTGCTGATCATCGGCTGGGGCCGCGCCGACCGGACGGATCTCTGGCTGGAAGGGATTAAACGCAGTGAAGCCGGGGCGCGGGTGGATGTGCTGCCTGAGCTGCTGGCCGCCCCGCAGCTCGACGCCCTGAAAGCGCACCACGTGGTGCTGTGGGCCGAAGGCAAGCTCAGCAGCCAGCAGCAACAGCAGCTCGCCGACTGGCAGGCGCAGGATTTCCACATCGAATTGATGGGCAGCGCCGCCCACCTCAGCCCCACCCCGCCCGACGCCTGATCTCTCCTGTGGGTTGCCCCTGCGGGCGGATCAGTTGTCTGCGTTGAACCCGTCAGATCGCCCGAGGGTATTGACCAGGGTATCAATACACGCCTTGCTGGCCGCAACCTTATAGAGCGCCTGGATAGCCGCCACCACATAGTGATCCAGTTCCGGTTCTGTCAGCGTATAAAAAGGCAGCCCGCAGACCTCACTGGTGCTGAGCGGTAACGCGTTATCATCCAGAATTGCCAGTACCCCGGCAGGATTATACGGAATTGCCGTGGCCACAGCGGTCGCCAGGGATTCGGCAGAATCCGCATCGCTGCCTGGAGCCAGACGCGCAGCGACGCTCAGCCAGGCGCTGTCTCCTTTGCCTATCTCCCCCATCACTACACGCCATTGCCGCTCGTCCTGCCCGTAAAGCGTGGCAATCACCGCCTTTGGCCCCTGTGCGTCAATCTGACGGGTAAGCTGTTGCGGGGTCAGTTCACCGGCGGCCACCGGCAGGGTCAGAAAACAGAGCGCGAAAAATAGCCCCTTCCCTTTGAAATATTCCCAACTCATGCTATTTCCCTTTTTCAACTATGGTGGCCGTTACTTTTCATGCGTTTGAAGGGAGACAGATTGATCTTTCGCAAAGTACGAGGATTTTCAGTTTCTTTGCAGGTTTTCGTGATAAATGCCGGATTTAACCAGACATAGCCAGGAAAGGAAAATGGGGAGAGGCACAGGCTGGCGGACGTGCAACCAGCCTGTGTTGACCCTACAGCCGGATAAACAGCATATAGAGCAGTGCGGCGATCAGGATCGAGACCGGTAAGGTCAGCACCCAGGCGATCAGCAGGTTGCGCAGCGTCGCCATTTGCAGGCCGGAGCGGTTGGCGGCCATGGTGCCCGCGACGCCGGAAGAGAGCACGTGGGTGGTGGAGACCGGCAGGCCGAAGCCGTCGGCCGCGCCGATGGTCACCATCGCCACCAGCTCCGCGCTCGCCCCCTGCGCGTAGCTCAGGTGGTTTTTCCCGATCCGCTCCCCCACCGTGATGACGATGCGCCGCCAGCCGACCATCGTGCCCAGCCCCAGCGCCAGCGCCACCACCACTTTCACCCACAGCGGGATAAAGCGCGTGGCGTTGTCCAGCTCCCGCTTTACGGCATCGAGGTTGTTCTGCGTCTCCGCCGGCAGCACCACGTTATGGGTTTTCAGCGCCTTGATGCTCTCGGAGGCGAGGTACATATCATTTCGGGTGTTCGCCACCAGTTGCGCCGGGATGCGGTCCATGGAGCCATACTGTTTAATCTGCGTGCCGATCTGGTGCAGGGTCATGGCCAGCGCGGGCAATACCTGCGGGGTGTTGTCACCGGTGCCGACGAACTGGATCAGCACGTCGCGCGGCGGCACGTTCAGCGCCGCAGGTTTGCCGTTCAGCAACTGCTGCTCCGTGACCTGCGCCAGCGCCGCCACACGCGGGATCTGCTCCGGCGGCACCGAGCGGTTCAGGGCGTAGACGATCGGCATGGTGCCCACCAGGATCAGCATAATCAGCCCCATGCCTTTCTGGCCGTCATTCGAGCCGTGGGCAAAGGAGACGCCGGTACAGGTCAGGATCAGCAGGCCGCGGATCCAGGGCGGCGGCGGCCGTTTGCCTTCCGGCGAGACGTAAAGCTGGCGGTTGCGGATCACCTTTTTCATCAGCAACAGCAGCCCGGCAGCACAGACAAACCCCACCACCGGCGACAGCAGCAGCGCATAGGCGACGTTCAGCGCCTGGTCCCAGTTCACGCCGTCCAGCCCGCTGCGGCCGTGGTCGATGGCGTTCGCCACCCCGACGCCGATAATGGAGCCGATCAGCGTATGGGACGACGACGAGGGCAGGCCGAAATACCAGGTGCCAAGGTTCCAGATAATCGCCGAGAACAGCAGCGCGTAGATCATCGCAAAGCCGTTGCCGGAGCTGGCCTGTAAGATCAGATCCACCGGCAGCAGCGAGATAATGCCGAACGCCACCACCCCGCTGGAGAGCATCACGCCGCTGAAGTTGCACAGCCCCGACCAGAGGATCGCCGCGCCCGGCGGCAGGGAGTGGGTGTAGATCACCGTGGCCACCGCGTTGGCGGTGTCGTGGAAGCCGTTGACAAACTCAAAGCCGAGCGCGATCACCAGCGCCATGCCGAGCAGCAGGAACGGCACATAGCTGGTGACGTTCTGCCCGGCGTCCGCGACATCGCTGAACAGGTTGACCCCGGCAAACGCCAGCCCGCACAGGGCCGCCAGGACGATAAACAGAACAGTGAATGTGTTGTTCTTGCCGGTCAGGTCCGGGCGCGCATCAACCGCTGCCGCCGCCGGGGGGAAGATGCTTTTCTCGCTCATGGGCTGCCTCATTCCGGGATGTGTGGGTTGGTTGCCCTTGAGTGTTACCGGTTAACTGTGACAAACACATGAACCCGGGCGCAGAAAATTTGACGTACATTGACAAAAGCCGACAAACCCGGAAACCGCACACTTTGATTTGCAGAGGGTGTAACGATGTTGTTATCTAGGGGCCTCTTTTTTCCCTTTCACGGATGACACCCCCTATGACTGATACCTCCCGGCGCGCGTTCTGGCTGCTGCTCGGCTCCCTGTTTGCCCTCTATATCATCTGGGGGTCGACCTATTTCGCTATCCGCCTGGGGGTGGAGAGCTTCCCGCCGCTGATGCTGGCGGGCATCCGTTACCTGATCGCCGGGGTCATGCTGTTTGCCTTTCTGCTGCTGCGCGGCCATGCGCTGCCCACCGGCAAACAGTGGCTGGCGGCGGGGGTGATTGGCGTGCTGCTGCTGGCGGTGGGCAACGGGCTGGTGACGGTGGCGGAACATATGCAGGTGCCGTCCGGCATTGCGGCGGTGATGGTGGCGACGGTGCCGCTGTTTACCCTCTGCTTCAGCCGGTTATGGGGCATCAGCCAGAGCCGCGTGGAGTGGGCGGGCGTGGCGATCGGGCTGGTGGGCATTGTGCTGCTGAACACCGGGCATCATCTGGCCGGTAACCCCTGGGGGGCGGGGCTTATCCTGATCGCCTCGCTGAGCTGGGCGTTCGGGTCAGTATGGAGCGCGCGCCTGCCGCTGCCGAAAGGGCCGATGGCCGGGGCGGCGGAGATGGTGATCGCCGGAGCGGTGCTGCTGCTCACCAGTAAGTTGCACGGCGAACAGCTGGCGGCCGCGCCCTCCCTGAAAAGCCTGCTGGCGCTGGGTTACCTGATTCTGTTCGGCTCGGTGATCGCCATCAGCGCCTATATGTATCTGCTGAAAAATGTGCGCCCGGCGCTGGCCACCAGCTACGCCTACGTCAACCCGATGGTGGCGGTGCTGATCGGCATCGGCCTGGGCGGCGAGCGGCTTACCGCCGTGGAGTGGCTGGCGCTGGCGATCATTCTCGGGGCGGTGCTGCTGGTGACGCTCGGCAAGCTGCTGTTCCGCCCGGCGGCCACGGCGCTGAAAGGGTGACACGCTGCCGGTTGTCAGCGGGGTGAAAAGCTCTATAATCCTGCTGCTAACCAAAGGATAACAAAATGAACAATGTTGCAAAGAAACTGGTGATCGGCCTGGTCACACTGATGGCCCTCGGGGCGATCGGCGGCGTGATGCTGGCCGGGTATGCCGTGGTGATCGGCCCGCCGGCCTGATGCCCCTCAGCCTGGCCCGCGCCGCTGTTGCAGCGCGGCGGCCCAGCGCTCAAACAGCATATCAGTGACAATCGCCAGCAGCGCCACCAGAATCGCCCCCTGCAAGACATAGGCGGTGTTGAAGCCGCTCAGGCCAATCACAATCGGTGAGCCGAGGCTCTGCGTACCGACGCTGGAGGCGATGGCGGCCGTGCCGATGTTGATGATCACCGAGGTGCGGATGCCGGTCACGATCACCGGCGCGGCCAGCGGCAACTCCACGCGCGTCAGCATCTGCCAACGGCTCATGCCGACGCCGAGCGCCACCTCGCGGCTGGCAGGCGGCACCGACCCCAGCCCCGCCAGCGTGCCCTGCACGATCGGCAACAGGCCGTAGAGCACCAGCGCCAGAATCGCCGGTTTTTCGCTGAAGCCCATCACCGGCACCGCCACGGCCAGCACCGCCACC
>NZ_PJZH01000041.1 GCF_002858715.1 Chimaeribacter coloradensis
GTCTTTCTGCGGCCCCGCTGCCGCCACCGCGCAAGGGGCGCGTAGGCGCGCGCCCCTTGCATCCCCGCGCCTTGGGTGATCCGGCTGAATCATTGCACGCTCCCGCGTGTCCCCTCATTTCGCCTCCGGGCTGATCGGGCCGGGACAGACACGCTCCCAGCGTGGCTGTCCCTCTCGCGGGCGTCCTGCCCGCTCACCCGGCCCTGCGGCTCCATTCGGCAATGATTTTTACGCCCCCACCCCCTCTGCAAGCCTGTAAGTATGTGAGGAAATAGTAGGTGGGGGTCTATGGGGATGCGGTGTGGTCACCCGGCCCTGCGGCTCCATTCGGCAATGATTTTTACGCCCCCCACCCCCTCTGCAAACCTGTAGGTATGTGAGGAAATAGTAGGTGGGGGTCTATGGGGATGCGGTGTGGTCACCCGGCCCTGCGGCTCCATTCAGCAATGATTTTTACGCCCCCACCCCCTCTGCAAGCCTGTAAGTATGTGAGGAAATAGTAGGTGGGGGTCTATGGGGATGCGGTGTGGTCACCCGGCCCTGCGGCTCCATTTAGTAATAGTTTGTATGTGCTTACAAACTTAGAGGGACGACAAGCAGAAAAAAGCCCGCGCGGGGCGGGCTTAAGAGGTCAGCGGGCCTGGGCGCGCCAGATGATTTTACTGACTTTCCAGTTTTTCAGGGTGTCGTCAGCGGGCAGTAACCCGGCCGGGGTGTTGGCGGTGCCGGTGAAGAGGTAACTCAGGTGGCGGCTGTCCGGCGCGGCGCATTCAACGCCCTGTTCGTCGTCGCCCTGCCCTTTCTGGCAGGCACCGAACGCCTTGGTGTAGAGATCGCTGAACGGGGTACCGATTTTTACGTCACCGGCGGCAATATCTTCCCCCGTCACGTCGATGCGCTCTACCTTGCCGTGCTCCGGGCCGGAGATCGTCAACACCACCTTGCCTTCGTCCAGCGCCTGGTAAAACGACACAATCTGCCCGTTATTGGTGCCCATACCGCCGCGCAGCGTCACATCGCTGCCCAGCGCCTCCTGAATCGCCAGCTCCGTCATCGGCGTGGCGGCGGTTACCTCGCCCACGCCTTTATCGCTTACCTCCAGATCGCTGCCGAACCAGTTCATCGGGTTCAGCCCCGACCAGGAGATGTCAGGCATCGCGGAAGAGACACTGGCGCAGCCGGTTAACAGCAGCGGCAGGGCCAGCAACAGCGGGCGGGAAATCGGCAGACGTTTATACATACTTACACTCCGGTATCGGCATTCACCGGCCACACAGGGCCGGGCGGGAAAAAGGGTCCGGCTCTTGGAGTCCGGCAGCGGTAAAAAGTGCCCTTACTCGCCATTCTCGGCGGCGCTGAATGCCCGCTTCAGTGAACGGCTCAGCAGCCACCAGGCCAGCGCGGCGCTGTCCAGCAGCGTCAGCAGCAGGTCGCTCAACGCCGGTTGCGGCGACTGCCACAACGCCACGCCCTGCACAGCCAGCGACACGGCGAGCGCGGCCAGCATCAGCCACCAGCCCGCGTGCCACACATGCGGCCAACGGTGGCGGCGGCCGCTCAGCAAAAACAGCAGCGCTGCGGGCAGCCCCAGCGCCATGCCCCACCAGAAGTGGTCATGGTCCGGGTAGAACAGCGCCAGCAACGCTGCGCCCTGCCCCTGTGAGGCACCGGCCATAATAAACAGCAGCCAGGTGCGGGCCAGCAACAGCAACACCAGCCAGAAAAGCAGCGGCAGGCGCAGCCAGCCGTGCGCGTTGTAGTGATCGGGATGATAAGAGTGCGGCACCGGTGGCCCCCACGGCAACGCCGGGCACCCTGCCCGGCCAAACCCGCAGGGTAACAAAAAAACCGGCGTCTTAAGAAGATCTTAAGATCTCTCTGCTTTACTTACCCTTACTGAAACGCCATTCACGTGTCACCCAAGGAGATACCATGATGAAAAAAATGACCCTCGCCGCCCTGATCGCCCTGTTCACTCTGCCTGCCGTTGCCCAGCAGGGCGGGTTCATCTCACCGGATGCCCCGGCGCAGGCCAGCCAGGGCGGCTTTACCGGCCCCGCTGCCAGCCCGGCCACGGTAAAAGCGGTGCAGGAGATGAAAGATGACGCCTGGGTACGCCTTGAGGGCCACATTGAACAGCGCACCGGCGACGAACGCTACCTGTTCCGTGACAACACCGGCACCATGACGGTGGAAATTGATGACAAACGCTGGGCCGGGCAGAACGTCGCCCCAACGGACAAAGTCCAGCTGGAAGGGGAAGTGGAAAAAGAGTGGAGCAAAGTGGAAGTGGATGTGAAATCGGTGAAAAAAGTGCTGTAACGGCAACACGGCCGGCCACCGCAACGGGGCCGGCCGCGCGGCTTAATACTCCTGATCTTCAATCAGGCGTTTGCCGAGGGCGATGCTGTCCGCCAGCTCATAGCCGAGCTTCTCATACATGCTGGTGACGGCATCATTCTCTTCCCGCACCATCAGGTTGATCTTCGGGCAGCCGCGCGCGATCAGCTTCTTCTCCAGGCGGCTCATCAGCGCATTGGCAATACCGCGCCCGCGGAAGTCCGGGTGCACCCCCAGGTAATAGGCCGCGCCGCGGTGGCCGTCGTAGCCGCCCATCACCGTACCGACCAGCTCGCCGCCCACCTGCGCCACCAGGAACAGGTCCGGGTCGTGGTTGAGCTTGCGTTCAATATCCATTTCCGGGTCGTTCCAGGGGCGCAGCAGATCGCACCGCTCCCACAGGGTAATCACTTCTTCAAAATCATCGTGCCGGAATATGCGAATTTCCATGAGTGTTCGCCGCTATTGTTCAGATTATTCTTGATTATCGCGGGATCTGCCGGTGACGCAATATTAAATTGCCCCGCAGCCGCGCACTCAGACGATTTTTAGGCATTTTCCCGCCCGCCGGGCGGCGGCTCTGCTACATTGGCACGGTTGCCCGCCGTTCCCCGACCAGGAGTTTGCCGATGCCGTTGACCGCCCTCACCTCACTTGCCCTGTTGCCCGCCGCCGAGTGGGACGCCCTCGCCCCTGCCGGGCAGCCGTTTCTCAGCCATGCGTTTTTGTCCGCGCTGGAGGAGAGCGGCAGCATCGGCCCCGGCACCGGCTGGCGCGCCGAGCATCTGCTGTGGGTGGAGAATGGCCGGGCGCTGGCCGCAGTCCCCGGTTACCGCAAAAGCCACTCTTACGGCGAATATGTGTTTGACCACGGCTGGGCCGACGCCTGCCGCCGCGCCCGCATCCCCTACTACCCGAAGTGGCTCGGCGCGGTGCCGTTCAGCCCGGTGAGCGGCCCGCGGCTGCTCGGCGCACCAGAGGCCGCCGGGCAGTTGCTGGCGGCGCTGCCCGGCTATTTGGAACAGCACCGGCTCTCCGGCGCGCACATCAACTTCACCGCCGCCGCGGACAACGCCCTGCTCCGCGACCAGCCCGGCTGGCTGCACCGGCAGGGCTGCCAGTACCACTGGCATAACCGGGGCTACCGCGACTTCCAGGATTTCTTAGACGCGCTGACCTCGCGCAAGCGCAAGCAGATCCGCAAAGAGCGGGCGCAGGTGGCCTCACTGGGGATTACGTTTGCCTGGCGCGACGGGGCGGAGCTCACCGAGGCGGAGTGGGATTTTGTCTACACCTGTTACGCCAACACCTACGCGGTGCGCGGCCAGGCCCCCTACCTGACGCGTGATTTCTTCAGCCTGCTGGCCGCGCGGATGCCGGAGGCGATCCGAGTGGTGATCGCCGCGCAGGCCGGGCAGCCGGTGGCGATGGCCTTCAGCCTGCTCGGCGCTGACACGCTCTACGGCCGCTACTGGGGCTGCCTGGCGGAGTTTAACCAGCTCCATTTTGAGACCTGTTTCTATCAGGGCATTGAGTATGCGATTGCCCACGCACTGCCGCGCTTTGACGCCGGAGCACAGGGCGAGCATAAGTTGATCCGCGGCTTTGAGCCGGTCATTACCGACTCCTGGCACCGGCTGCTGCACCCCGGCCTGCACGACGCGGTAGCCACCTTCCTGGAACAGGAGCGCGAAGAGGTGGCGGGCTGGGCCGAGGGGGCGCGCCAGGTGCTGCCCTACCGGCAGGAAACAGAGGGCCGTAAAAACGTGTAAACAAATCATCCCGCTGTTCATAAAAGGAAATAGTTCAGCAGTCGATTGCCCTGGGGAGATCCGCTATAAACGTCACCCCGGCTCTCTGACGATGGTGATGAACAATGCTCAACCCGCTGAATAAATTCCTGCAATTTACGCCGATGCCCGCCTCGCCGTCGCGCCGCACCCTCTTGATCTCCGGGCTGGGGCTGGCGTTTGGGCTGTTCGGCGCGCGCACCGCCGCTGCCCAGCCGCACCACGTCACCAAAACCGCCCCGGCCCCGAAACCGGCCAATGCCAAAAAAATCGTCATGCTTGACCCGGGCCACGGCGGCATCGACTCCGGCGCGGTGGGCCATGAAGGCTCGGAAGAGAAACACATCGTGCTGGAGATCGCCAACAGCGTGCGCCGCTGCCTGGCTGAGCATGACCACATCGAGGCGCGGCTGACGCGGGACGCCGACCACTTCATCCCGCTCTACCAGCGGGTGGAGATTGCCCACCAGCATCAGGCTGACCTGTTCGTCTCGATCCACGCCGACGGCTTTACCAGCCCCTCCGCCTCCGGTGCCTCGGTGTTTGCCCTCTCCAACCGGGGGGCCAGCAGCGCGATGGCGCGCTATATGTCGAAAAAAGAGAACGATGCCGACAAGGTCGCGGGCGGCAAATATGCGGCCGAAGACAACAACTACCTGCAACAGGTATTGTTCGATCTGGTACAGACTGACACCATCAAAAACAGCCTGACCCTGGGCCACCATGTGCTGGAGAAGCTGCGCCCGGTACACCACCTGCACAGCCAGACCACCGAACAGGCGGCGTTTGCGGTGCTCAAGTCCCCGTCGATTCCGTCGGTGCTGGTGGAGACCTCGTTTATCACCAACCACACCGAGGAGCAGCTGCTCAGCACCCCGCGATTCCGCCAGGAGATCGCCCAGGCGATTGCCGACGGCATCGTCAGTTTCTTCCACTATTTCGACAGCCACGAGCGAAAACCGCGTTAGCCCTGCCATCGGCGGGGCGATCGGGTATACTTGTCGCCCCGTTCAGCCTGAGAGTACCCATCCGCCGTTATGAGCCACCCGACTATCGATCTCGTCAAAACCTTCCTGATGACCCTGCAAGACCATCTTTGTGACCAGCTGGCCGCGGCCGATGGCGGGGCCTCCTTTGTAGAGGATGCCTGGACCCGCGCCGAAGGCGGCGGGGGCCGCAGCCGGGTGCTGACGCAGGGTTCGGTGTTCGAACAGGCGGGCGTGAACTTCTCCCATGTCTCCGGCGCATCGCTGCCGCCGTCGGCCAGCGCGCACCGCCCTGAGCTGGCCGGGCGCAGTTTCCAGGCGATGGGCGTCTCGCTGGTGATCCACCCGCACAGCCCCTATGTGCCGACCAGCCACGCCAATGTGCGTTTCTTTATTGCCGAGAAGCCGGGCGAAGCGCCGGTGTGGTGGTTTGGCGGCGGGTTTGACCTCACGCCGTTCTACGGGTTCGAAGAGGACGCGGTGCACTGGCACCGTACCGCCGAGCAGATCTGCCGCCCGTTCGGTGACGGCGTCTACCCGCGCTACAAAGCCTGGTGTGATGACTACTTCTTCCTGAAGCACCGCAACGAGGCGCGCGGCATCGGCGGCTTGTTCTTTGATGACCTGAACACGCCCGATTTCACCACCTGCTTTAACTTCATGCAGGCGGTGGGAAACGGCTTCCTCGACGCCTACCTGCCGATCGTCGCGCGTCGCAAGGATCAGCCGTGGGGCGAGCGTGAGCGCGCCTTCCAGCTCTACCGCCGGGGCCGTTATGTGGAGTTTAACCTGGTGTGGGACCGCGGCACGCTGTTCGGGCTGCAGAGCGGCGGGCGCACCGAGTCGATCCTGATGTCGATGCCGCCGCTGGTGCGCTGGGAATATGGCTATGAACCTGATGAGAACAGCCCGGAAGCGGCCCTGACGCGGGATTTCCTGCCGGTGCGCGACTGGCTGGCCGCAGATAAGGGGAACCACTGATGCAAATCTGGGTTGATGCGGATGCCTGTCCGAATGTGATCAAAGAGGTGCTGTTCCGCGCCGCTGACCGCACCGCGACCACGGTGACGCTGGTGGCGAACCAGACCATCCGCACGCCGCCGTCGAAATACCTGCGTACCCTGCGGGTCGAGGCGGGGTTTGACGTGGCGGACAATGAAATCGTCAAACGCGTGGAGCCGGGCGACCTGGTGGTGACCAGCGACATCCCGCTGGCGGCGGAGGTGATTGAGAAAGGCGGCGTGGCGCTGAACCCGCGCGGCGAGCGCTACACCACGGAGACCATCCGTGAGCGGCTGAACATCCGTGACTTCATGGACACCATGCGTGCCAGCGGTGTGCAGACCGGCGGCCCCGCCGCGCTGAATCAGCGCGACCGCCAGCAGTTCGCCAACGAACTCGACAAATGGCTGCAACAGCGGAAACGCTGACCTCACCCCGGGAGCCGGGCTTTCCCGGCCCATTTCTGGAGCACCGCGACCGACGCCGGTGCCTCATACACCGTGCCGCGCCCCTCTTTATGCGGGCGCAACAGCCCCCGGCCGGCCAGCGCTTTCAGCCGGGCTCTGGCGGTATTGTCCGATACTGCCAGCCGTTCACTGACGCTTGCCGCGCTCAGCAGCGCCCCCGGTGCGTTCAGGGCAAGCGCGAGAATATCCAGCTCCGGTTTGCTCAGTTCAAAGGTGGAATCCACATAGCCGGCCAGCGTCAGCCGCTCTTCCTGTAGCTTTTCCATGCCCTCTGCGAATTCCGCCACGGCCCGGCAGACAATGCTGCATTGATACTGGATAAAATAGGTCAGATCCAGGTCATCGGTCTCGGTAAACAGATAGGCAGTGCCATATTTTACCGCCGCCTTTTTCAGCAGCTTGCTCACCGAAATATAATTAAACACCGCGTACCCTTTACGGATCATCGTATGGTAGAACAGGGCGCGGGCGGTACGGCCGTTCCCATCATGAAACGGGTGAATAAACCCAATGGCGAAATGCAGGATACACGCCACGATCAGCGGGTGAACCTCCTCTGCCTCCAGTTGTATTGCCAGCCCGCAGAGTGCGTCCAGCATCGCCTTCACTTCCCTGAAATCGGGCGGCTGATGGATGATTTCCCCTTCACGCCCCGCGACATACACGTCATTCGATGCCCGGAGCGTACCCGGCTGGTATTTGCCGTCATTGATGCCGCGACACGCCAGGCGGTGCATCGCCAGAATGGTATCGGTGGTCAGAGGCGATTCGCTGTTTTCCGAGATATAGCGCATCAGACGCCAGTTGCCCATGATCATGCTTTCGCTTTCATTGCGCGGTTCGCGCCCTACCACCAGCATCGCCTGGGCCACCCGCGACGTGGTGGCCGCCCCCTCCAGCTGGCTGGAGGAGATTGCCTCTTCCATCACCATCTGCGAAACCAGATAGGAAGCGGCCAGATCGGCCGCGGGTTCACGGCCGGGGCCGAATGTCACTTTGTCCACCACGGAGGTCGCGCGGAGAATGCTTTTGGTCAGGTTAAACCCGGCTGTCCGGTTGGCGAGCATGAGCGGGTGACGCCGGGCATTGCGGGTGAGTTTTAAGGTCGTCCAGAGTTTCAGCAGCGTTTTACGGTCGGGGATGCGCAGCGCAAGCTGATGATAGTGGTAGTATTTTTCATCATACTCCCGGAATCTCTCTGTCAGCGCCATCATCTCGGCGGCGGTCAGGGCGGTGTCCAGTTCAGCGGGGGGACGGGTTATCTTCATCTCGCGCAATCTCAATTTTTACCCATTTTGAGATTACGTGAGATAAGCGTTGCCGGCAAGCCGGTCACTCACGGAATGGCACCACGGGGAGCATAACAGGATGAGGCCGGTCAGCTGACCGGCCTCACTTCAGCAGGCAACAAACTCCCCTACAGCGGCTGTGTTTGTGCCTCGACGGCGGCCAGCGCGACCATGTTGATGATACGGCGCACCGAGGCGATCGGCGTCAGGATGTGTACCGGCTTCGAGACGCCCATCAGCACCGGGCCGACGGTGACGCCCTCTGACGAGGAGACGCGCAGCAGGTTGTAGCTGATGCGGGCGGCTTCCATGTTCGGCATGATCAGGATATTGGCTGCGCCTTTCAGCGGGCTGTCCGGCATCAGATCGTTGCGGATGCTCTCCACCAGCGCCGCGTCGCCGTGCATTTCACCGTCAATTTCCAGATCCGGCGCGCGCTGGTTGATCAGCGCCAGCGCCTGGCGCATTTTGCGCGCCGCCGGGTTGTCGGACGAGCCGAAACTGGAGTGCGACACCAGCGCCACCTTGGGTTCAATGCCGAAGCGGCGCACCGTCTCTGCCGCCATCAGGGTGATCTCCGCCAGCTGCTCCGGCGTTGGGTCATCGTTGACGTAGGTGTCAGCGATAAAGGTGTTGCCGCTCGGCAGCAGCAGCGCGTTCATCGCCCCGGCGACGTGCGCATTCTCGCGGAAGCCGAACACTTTTTCGATGATGTCATAGTGCTCATGGTAGCTGCCGATGGTGCCGCAGATCATCGCATCCGCTTCGCCGCGCAGCACCATGATCGCCGCAATCAGCGTCGGGTTGCCGATCACCGCCCGCCGCGCCTGCTCCTGCGAAATGCCGCGCCGCTTCATGATCTGGTGGTATTCGCGCCAGTACTCGTTAAAGCGTGGGTCAGATTCGTTGTTCACTACCTCGAAATCTTTGCCCGCCTCCAGCTGTAACCCCAGTTTCTTCAGCCGCATCTCAATCACGCTGGGGCGGCCCACCAGCACCGGGAACGCCAGCCCCAGCGACACCATCTCCTGCGTGGCGTGCAGCACGCGCTCCTCTTCCCCTTCGGCCATCACCACTCGTTTGGTTTCTTTCTTCGCCTGCGAGAAGATCGGCTTCATAAACAGGTTGGTTTTGTAGACAAACTCCGCCAGCTTCTCGGTGTAGGCGTCAAAATCGGCAATCGGCCGCGTCGCCACGCCGGAGTCCATCGCCGCTTTCGCCACCGCCGGGGCGATTTTCACAATCAGCCGCGGGTCGAACGGTTTCGGGATAATGTAATCGGGGCCGAATGACAGCTCCTGATCGTCATAGGCGGAGGCGACCACATCGCTCTGTTCCGCCAGCGCCAGATCGGCGATAGCGTGGACGCAGGCGAGTTTCATCTCTTCATTGATGGTGGTCGCGCCGACGTCCAGCGCGCCGCGGAAGATGAACGGGAAGCAGAGCACGTTGTTGACCTGGTTCGGGAAATCGGAGCGGCCGGTGCAGATGATGGCGTCCGGGCGCACCGCTTTCGCCAGTGGCGGCAGGATCTCCGGCTCTGGGTTGGCCAGCGCCAGGATCAGCGGGTCACGCGCCATCTCTTTCACCATCTCCGGCTTCAGCACGCCGGGGCCGGAGCAGCCGAGGAAAATATCCGCGCCGGGCATCGCGTCCGCCAGCGTGCGCCAGCCGTTGTCCGGGATGGCGTAGGCCGCTTTGGTTTCGGCCATGTTCTCTTCGCGCCCCTGGTAGATCACCCCGCGCGAGTCACAGGCGGTGATGTTGTGCTGCTTCAGCCCCAGCGCCACCAGCAGGTTCAGGCAGGCGATGGCCGACGCCCCCGCGCCGGAGACCACCAGCCGCACGTCGGAGATGTTTTTCCCCACCACCCGCAGCCCGTTGAGCACCGCGGCGGTGCAGATGATCGCCGTGCCGTGCTGGTCGTCATGGAAGACCGGGATGTTCATCCGCTCGCGCAGCTTTTTCTCAATGTAGAAGCACTCCGGCGCTTTGATGTCCTCAAGGTTGATGCCGCCGAAGGTCGGCTCCAGGGCGGCGATCACATTGATCAGTTTGTCCGGGTCATGCTCGTCCACTTCGATGTCGAACACATCAATCCCGGCGAACTTCTTGAACAAGACCCCTTTGCCCTCCATCACCGGTTTGCCGGCCAGCGCGCCGATGTTGCCCAGCCCCAGCACCGCGGTGCCGTTGGAGATCACCCCCACCAGGTTGCCGCGGGCGGTGTACTTATAGGCGGCGAGCGGATCTTTCTCTATCTCCAGGCAGGGCGCAGCCACGCCCGGCGAGTAGGCCAGCGCCAGATCGCGCTGGGTCGCCAGCGGTTTGGTGGGCGAGACCTGGATTTTCCCGGGGATCGGAAATTCATGGAAATCAAGCGCACTCTGTTTCAGTTTGTCATCCATTGTAGGTTCCTTGTCTTTATAGATCTTTTTGCAGAAGCGGATGTCGCCCCACCAGTATAGTGAGGGAATTCTGCCAAACCTTGAGGCGCCCCAAAAAACCGCCCCGGCCGGGCGGGCGCGGGCCTGAGAAATATCTGATTTGCCGCACGGAAGTCACGGATTCAGAATGGCCTGTGCCGCCGGGGCCGGTCAGCACGCGCGCCGGGCTGTATATTTATTGAACAGCACGGGCGTTTTACTATAGTAAATAGACAGCGACATGACACCGGGTATGCCCTTGATACCAGCGGCATACCGCGCCTTTTCCGGCCCTCCCCCTGAGTCTGTGCCATGCCAGGACAGCGCTCCTCTGCCCCCTGGTTCCCCCTCTGCGTCAGCCAGGCCAGCGACCCTGCCCCACCTGCGCGCGCCACCGCCTTCTGGTCGGTGAGTCCTGGTACTCACTGTCGAACTCTCTCTGATGTCTGGAGGAACCTATGGAACCCCACTATATGGCGGAGAATCGCTACAGCTGGCATATCGGCTCGTGGCGGCGTCCTGCCAGTAATAATTACGTCGCGAAAACCCCGGAAGGCGAGTTTGAAGCCCATTTGCAGGATCTGTTCCTTGAAGGACAGGCCCACCTGCAACATGAGGAGTACACCCTGGGGCTGCAGGCCTTTCAGGAGGCGATGTCCCTGATTTTGCACACGGTTCACCCCACTATGCCGGTTGACCCGAACCTGCTCGGCAGTCATTACTTCCCGCTGGACAGCGGGATGGTGACGGCGGTGGTGGCCAAAACCGCGGACATCCTGCGGCTCTCCACCCCGGTGAAATACACCTTCCCCCCGGCGCTGATCAGCCGCCAGTCCCAATTGCCGGCCACGGTGCAGGAGGCGCTGAAATCGGTGGCCGCCAGCGGCATTCAGGTCAGCTCTTTCCAGGGGGCGGTACAGGGCAGCATCGCCGCCGGGGTGGAGGCCGCCGGGCAGCGGGACTGGGAACTGGCCGCGAAGTACTACCAGCAGGCCCTTGAACAGACACCGGAGAGTGAGGCGGCGGTGCGCGGCGGGCTACAGCACGATCTGGCGCTGTTAAATGAGAAAGCCAATCACCGCGACCAGGCGCAGCAGTTTGCAGAGGCCAGCGTCGTGACCTTCAGCCAGGCGAACATCAGTGACGGGCAGGCGCAGGCGCTGGCGATGAGCAGCGGCATGTTTGCCCGTGCCGGGAATACCCAGCGGGCGGCGGAGCTGGATAAACAGCTCGGCCAGCTGAAGGGCAGCGTCCTGCTCAATGATGTGGTCATCACCCAGCCGGTGGCGGCGCTCGGCCAGGCGGCAACCCCTAATGTGAACCTCAGCGCGGTGGGCGCGGGGAAAAGCCTGAACATCATGCGCGCCGGGCGCCTGCCCACAACCCCACGCCTGCCCGGCACGGTCGGCGGGATCGGCGGGGTCATCGCTGCCCCGCCGCTGCTGGCAGACAGCGCGTTAACCCCCAGTACCATTACCATGCCCTCGCTGGTACTCGACCCGGCCGCCCCGGCGCTGATCGGGCCGCGCTATATCGACCGCTCCACGCCGGTGAAATCCCTGACCATTAACGGGTTCAACTCCATGATCAGCCTGAACCTGGAGGCGACGCAGGCGGTGGCCAGCACGCAGGCCTTTTTAAGCACGCTGGAGCAGACGCTGGATATCGGTTTGCTGACCGGCTGGCTGCATAGCGTGCAGTTTGTGGCCTATGTGCCGCACATGTATTTCTTTGTACTGCCGATGGCGATGGGCGACTGCCACGCCGGAATGGGCAACCTCGCCGAGGCGCAGGCCTTTTACGCCGGCGTGCTGCCCTATCCGTTTATCAACCGCCATCTGGAGGTCACCAAAGTCTGGACACGGCTGGCGCAGACCGCGCTCGACCTGGGCGACCGCGCCTACCGCAATGCCAAAGATGCGATCCCGGCCTTCGCCACCGCCAAAGCCCACTATGAAACCCTGGTCATGAGCGACAACAGCCTGAACCCCGCCTCACCGCTCTATGACAACGGCAAATTTGCCGCCATCAAAGATCGGGTCACGGCGCTGCTGGCGGCGGCTGACCCGACCCAGGTGGATGACAACCCGGCCATCCTGTCGCTGGTGTTGCAGGCGAAACTGAAACTGCACCAGATCGCCGCCGGGCTGAATTTCTTCGGCTTTGCGCCGGACTACACGCCACCGTTCAGCTTCGAATATCTGCAAAATACCGCCCGCTACTTTGCCGGGCACGCCTCGCAGACCGAGCAGCGTTACATCCAGTACAAGAGCACCGCCGAAAATGAGGCGTTCCGCCGCGAGCAGCTTAACCAGCAGGCCGAAGTGGCGCGCCAGACGGTGATCCTGGAGCAGCGCGGCGTCGCGGAGGCGCAGCAGGGCATCTATGTGGCGCAACAGAGCCTGAACTACGCCCAGGTACAGCAGCAGAATGCGGTGGAGTCTAAAACCGATTTTGACAATGCGCGCTGGGAGTTGCTGGAGCTTTCGTCGCTGGAAGCCTGGGCCTCCGCCTCGTCGGTTGACCGCGATGACCAGGTCAAGCTGACCGTCAGCAACTACAACTACTACAACACTGACTCCACCCGCCGCAACGTGGTGCTTCAGGAGCTGGCAACCCAGCGCACCCTGTTGACCCACGACCTGGAGGCCGCCCGGCTGGATCGGGCCATTGAGTCCGCCCAGGCCTATGTCGGCGTCGCCAGCGCCCAGCTCGGCCAGGCCCAGGCGCGGGCCGCAGTGGCGCAGCAGCGGGTGGCGATCGCCCGGCTCCAGCAGAAACAGGCCGAAGAGAACCGCGATTTCCTCGACATGCGTGAATTCAGCGCCCGGCTCTGGTATGAGCTGGCGCAACAGGCGCGGCGCATTACCCAGCGCTACCTGGACATGGGCACCGAAATCGCCTTTTTGATGGAGCGTGCCTATAACGCCGAAACCGAACGCGGGCTGAGCGTCATCCGTTACGACTACCAGAGCACCGCCTCAGGTAACCTGATGGGCGCGGATCTGCTGCTGGGTGACATCGACACCTTTACCTTTGACTATGTCACCACCATCCAGGCCAAGAAGATCCCGGTGAAAGCCACCCTCAGCCTGGCAGACAGCTTCCCGACCCAGTTCCACCGGCTGCTGAACCTTGGCCGCTGCACCTTCGGCACCCAGTTTGCCGATTTTGACCGCCGCCACCCCGGCCTCTACCTGGCGAAGATCCGCAATGTGGAGGTGGTGTTTGTCGGGCTGGCCGGGCTGCGCGGCATCTGCGGCACCCTGCGCAACATCGGCGTGTCGCGCTTCCGCACTTCCGGCGGCGCGGTGGTTGAGCGGCTCTACCCGGCGGATGTGATGGTGCTGTCGCAGTATGAGATCCGCGGGGATGCGCTGGCCTACCGCGTTAACCCCAATGACCTGCGGCTGTTTGAGAATAACGGCATCGACACGCTGTGGCAGCTCGACCTGCCGTTCGACGCCAACGATCTCGACTACCGCGACATCCTCGACGTCCAGCTGGTGCTCTATTACGACGGTTTCTTCAGCCCGGTGCTGGAGACGCAGATCCGGACCGATCTGCCCATCGCCGGGGGGGCGTCGCGTGCAGTCTCGCTGCGCTTCTCCGCGCCGGATGAGCTGTTCTACCTGAAGAACCAGGGCGAAGGCGAGCTGCTGTTCGACAGCAGCCAGTTCCCGCGCAACCAGAAAGATCTGCTGCGCGGCAGCCACACGCTGAAACTCACCGGTGACCCGGCCACGGTCGGCAACCTGACGCTGAAACTGCACAGTGCGCTGCTCGGCAGTGAGCTGACCCTCACCACCGATGCCGGGGGCGAAGTGACCGGCGCGCCGCTCCAGGATCTCACCGGCAAGGCAGTGGCTGACCGCTGGCGGTTTACGATTGAGGCTGCCGCGAATCCGCATCTGGTCAAAGAGGGGCAGCTTGATCTCAGCGGCCTCACCGACCTGATGGTGTTCTTCGAATATCAGTTCAGCTACCGCTGACGGGAGGCCACCATGGCAAAAAGTGAACAAAAATCCCCCCCGGCCGGTACCGGGCACCTGCCGGGGCTGGGTGAGGCGTTTTCGCTGAACCTCAGCACCGGTCAGGGCACCTACACCTACCAGATCCCGCTGCCGGACGGGGTGGCCCAGCACACGCCGCGCCTGATGCTGGAGTATGTGCACAGCGCGGGCCACGGCCCGTGGGGGCTGGGCTGGCGGCTGCCGCTGCGCAGCCTGACCCGGCGGCTCGACACCGGCGGCACGGCGTTGCGCCTGCTGGACGGCAGCAATGAGCTGCTGCCGCTGGAAGACGGCAGCTGGCGGGCCACGCAGGAGGCGGCGTTCGCGCGTTATATCCCGGAGGGCGACGGCTGGCGCATTGAGGAGCGTAACGGGCTGGTACACCTGCTGGGGCGCACCCCGGCCACCCGGCTGGCCCCGCCTGACCACCCCGAGCGGCCCAGCGAATGGCTGCTGGAGCAGACCCGCGATCCGCACGGCAACACCATCGATTACCATTACCGCATTGAGGCGGGGTTCGCCTACCTCGCTGAGGTGCGTTACGCGGCCTATGCGTTGCGCTTCCGTTACGAGGCGCGGCCCGATGCCCGGCTCGACGGCCGCACCGGCACGCTGCGCCGCCGGACGTTACGCGCCACCGGCCTGCAACTGCTGCTTGACCCGGAGACCCCGGATGAGCGGCCGATCCGCAGTTACCAGTTCAGCTACCAGACGGCCGCCCACGCCGGGGTCTCGCTGCTGACCGGCATCCAGCTGACCGCCCACGGCGCGGCTGCTGACGGCGCGCAGGATATTGCGCGCCCGCCTGTCCGCTTCCGCTATACCGCTTATGACCCGTCGCAGGTGCGGGTGAGCTGGATGCAGGGCGAGGCCGGGCTGCCGCCGGGGCTGAATGAACCGGACACCGCGCTGGTCACGCTGGATAACGCGCCGCTGCCGGGCGTGCTGATTAACCGCAACGGCCGCGAGATCTACTGGCCCAACCGGGGCGACGGCCGCTGGGACGCGCCGCGCCCGGTGACCCGCGCGCCGCTGGCCGCCTCCTTCGGCCGCAGCGGGCTGGCGTTTCTGGACATGGACGGCTCCGGCACCGCTGACCTGATGGTGGCGGACGCGGAGGCGTTGCAGGGCTACTACCCGAATAGCGGGCGCGACGGCTGGGGCGACTTTGTCGCCTTTCCCCGCACCACCCGCGCCGCGCCGCCGTGGGCTGACCCCAACCTGCGGCTGCTGGATGCGGACAGCGACGGGCTGGCCGATGTGCTGGTGAGCCAACGCCGCGCCTTCGCCCTGTGGCGCAACAACGGCCGCGACGGCTGGGCCTCGCCGCTGCTGTTGCCGAAAACCACTGACGGGCTGCCGGAGCTGGACTTTTCCGACCCTGACCTCCAGTTCGCCGACATGACCGGCGACGGCAGCGCCGACATTGTGCGGGTACGCTCCGGGCGGGTGGAGTATTGGCCCAGCCTCGGCGGCGGCCGCTTCGGCGAACGCCAGCGCATGGAAAACAGCCCGCGCCTGCGGCGCGACAGCGGGCGTGACAGCCTGCTGCTGGCCGACCTGGATGGCGACGGCTGTGCTGAACTGATCCTGGTGTCGTCGCAGGGGGTGCAGATTTTCCCCAACCAGAACGGGTTGCGGTTCGGCGAGGCGCTGAGGATCGACAACGTGCCGCCGCCGGTGCCCGGCACCGTCCATGCCCTTAACCTGAACGGCCGGGCCACTGCCGCGCTGATGTGGAACAGCCCGGTACGCGGCGGGATGGGTTATGTCCAGCTGGCGTTTGCCGCCGCCCAGGCCCCCTACCTGCTGGCGGAGATGGAGAACGGGGCCGGGCTGCGTTCAGAAATCCACTACCGCTCCGCCGTGGAGGATTACCAGCGTGACCGGGACGCGGGCGAACGCTGGCAGACCAACTTCCCCTTCCCCTATCAGGTGGTCGGGGCAACGCGCGAAACCGACAGCGTCTCCGGCCGGGAAACCCGGGTGGAGATGCGCTACCACGAGGCGCATTTTGAACGCCGCACCCGGCGCTTTGAGGGGTTCCGCCGCACCGAGCGGCTGGAGCGCGGCGATGCCAGCCGCCCCGATACCCTTCAGGTTTACCATTTCCTGATGGCTCAGGAGCGCCTGCCGGGCAACGGCCCGCAGCATGCGGCGCTGAACGGCCTGCTCAGCCGCCTGGAGCTGTTCCAGCCTGATGGCTCGGCGCAGCAGCACCTGCCGCTGCGTGTGGATCTCTCGGACTATGGCCTGACCGTGCTGGCCGACAGCCACGACGGCCGCACCCGCAACTTTTTGTTCCTGAAAACTTACCGGGTGGAAGAGAGCGAACGCGGCGGCGACCTGCGCGTTGAGTCCAAACATTATCTCTATGATGCCTTCGGCAACGTCACGCAGGAGCGGCTGGAGGCCACCGGCAGCCAGGGCGGCAGCGCCCTGCCCGCCCGCCGCCGCACCCTCGACACCACCTACGCCGTGAGCAGCAGCCACTACCTCACGGATAAACCGGCGCGCGTCACCGTGCGCGACGCCGAAGGCCTGCTCTGCGCCGACCATCTCTACTTTTATGACGGCGATGCCTTTGAGGGGCTGCCCGCCGGGCAGGCGGAGCGCGGCCTGGTCAGCCGTGAGCTGGCCTGGGTGATGGCCGGCGACGACTTTTCAGCCCACTACGCCGGCATGGATGCCGCCGCCCTCGGCTACCTCCCCGGCACCGACGCCGACGGCACGCCCGGCCTGTTCCGCCACGCCGCCCGCCATCAGCACGATGCACGCGGCCTGCGGCTCGCCAGCCGGGACGCCACCGGCCAGGAGACGCAGTTTGTCTATGATGCGCAGGGGCTGTTCCGCACCGGGCTTATCTCGGCACTGGGCGAAACGCAGTTCAGTTATGACCGGGCCAGCGGCCAGATCACCGAAACCCGCTACGCGGACGGGGCCGTCACCGCCTTTGCCTATGATGCCCAGGGCCGGGTGCTGCGGGCGGCGCGCCCCGGTGAGACGCTGGCCGGGGCGGCCACGGTGTATGCGTATGATGAGAGCCGGGTGCCGAACTGCCGGCTCGCCACCCTGCACCCCACCGCCGGGGTCACCACGCAGGTCATGACCTATTTTGACGGCAGCGGCAAAGAGTTCCAGACGCGCAGTGAAATGGAGCCGGGCCGCGTGGTGGTGTCCGCCCTGCAACGCCCCAACCCGTGGGGCGCGCCGGCGGCGGAGTATGAACCCACCTTTTCCGACAGCACCGCCTTTGCCCTGCCCGATGTGGCGGGCCGGCCGGTGCGCCGTTTCTTCTACGACGCCTGCGGGCGGGTGGTGCGTACCGAGAACTACAACGGCGGCATCAATACCGCCGACTACCAGCCGTTCCGCGTCATCCTGCGGGACGCCAATGACAACGATGACTCGCCGGAAAATCAGGCGCGCGGCCAGTTCAACACGGCGCGCGAGGAGCAGTTCGATGTGATGCGTTCACTGGTCGCGGTGATTGAACGCCCCACCGCCACGGAAACCGTCACGACCCGCTACGAAGTGGGGCCATTGGGGGAGCTGGCCGCCGTCGTTGATGCCCACGGCGAGGTGTCACGCTACCGCTACGATCGCGGCGGAAACCGGATCGCCATCCAGCAGCGTAACAGCGGTGAACGCAGGATCTGGTATGACGCCGCCAACCGGGCGGTGCGCACCCTCGACCCCGGCGGCCATGACCTGCGGGCGGGCTGGGATGCGCTCGGCCGACAGACGCACCTCGCCAGTGGCGAAACCCTGCTGGAGGAGTATGTGTATGATACGCCGTCCCAGTCCGCCCACGGGCGGCTGGCCGAGGTGCGCTACCCCGGCGGCAGCCAGTCTTTCCATTATGACAGCGCCGGCCGCCTGCTCGCGCGGGACTACCGGCACGAAGGAGAACCCGCCGCCCGCCGTGTGCAGCATGAGTACGATGCGCTGGGGCGCGAAACCGCGACCGTTCAGGCTGACGGCACCCGCATCACGCGGGAATACACCCTGAACGGCTGGCTGAAAGCGATTCCCGGCATCCTCGACAGCCTGCGTTATAACGCCCGCGGCCTGTTGGAGGAGGTGCTGTTCCATAACGGGGTGCGCACGGTCTACCACTACACGGCCGGGCCGGGGCGCATCAGCCGCCAGACCACCACCGCACCGGACAACACAGTATACGAGGACACGCAGTTCACCTTTGACCGCATGGAGCTGATGCTCAGCCGCGACGACCAGGCCCCCGGCGGCCGGGGGCGGCATGAGTACGCCTATGACGGCCTCTGCCAACTGACGCAGGAGCGCGCCCCGCAGGCCGGTACGCCGGTGGCCCGCCACTACAGCTATGACCCCGGCGGCAATATGCTGCGCAGTGACGAAGCCGCCCTGACGCTCGCCTATCAGGATGCATTGCACCCCGGGCGGCTGAGCAGCCTGACGCCGGACGGCGGCGCACCCTTTGCCGTCAGCTATGATGACAACGGCAATACCCTGACGCTGCCCGGGCAGACGCTCGCCTATAACGACCGCAACGAGCTGGTGAAAATCGTGCGCGAGGATGGGCTGGTGGCGGAGTACCGGTATGACCACCTCGGCCGCCGGGCCAGCAAGCGGGTGGATGATGGCCACGGCGGCGTGGTGCGTACCCTGTACCTGGGCGAGGCGGAGATCCGTAACGGGGTTGCCAGCTATTTCGTCACCCTCGGCCTGAAGCGGGTGGCGGTGATCAGCAACGGCCAGCTGCGCTTCCTGCATGATGACAGCACCGGCAGCACGCAGTTTGTGACTGACGCCGCCGGGCAGCGCCTCGGCCGCGTGGAGGGGCGGCCCTTTGGTCAGCGCACGGCCAGCGGTGATACGCAGTTCTGCACCTTCGCGCTGCACCCGGTGGATGAGGAGTCCGGGCTTATCTATATGCAACGGCGCTACTACTCCCCACTGCTCGGCCGTTTCCTGACGCCGGATCTGATGGCGACGTTCCAGCCGGAAAACTTCCTGCATATGCCGCAGGGGTTGCAGCTTTATACGTTTGTCGCCAACGATCCACTCAATAAAAGCGATGCCACCGGCCTCTCCTTCTGGAGCTTCGTGGGGGCGGTGGTCGGGGTGGCGGTCGGGATTATCGTCGGGGTGGCGATAGTCGCCGCCGTGGTCGCCACCGGCGGGCTGGCGGGCATTGCGCTCGGCATCGGCCTGGCGCTGGGGGCCAGCCTGGTCGCCACCGGCATCTCCTACCTGATCGCCAGCAATGTCGACCCGGCCAGCGGCTTCGGGCAGTTTATGCGCGGCTTTATGATCGGCTTCAACGCCGGGATGAACGGCGTAATCGCCACCGCGCTGTTTGGCCCGGTGATCGGCATCACGCTCGGGGTGATCAACTTCCTCGCCACCTTTGAGGGCGTCTCCAAAAGCCCGGTTTACCAGGGGTTCCTCGGCTGGAGCAGCTGGGCGATGCCGATGTCCTGGGCGGGGATCGCCCTGGGGGCGGTGATGTTTATCATCAATATTGTTGCGGCCGGGATCACCTTCCAGCAGGTGGATGCGCTGAAAATCGAGAAGCTGCAAATTGACTGGCGATCCGGCAGCATCGTGATGGTCAACGGGTTAATCCGTAACGGCACGGCGTTCAACGTCGGGAATTTTGTCTTTATGAACCAGTCATGGACGGATAACCCCGCCTCCGGCGGCTATGAGGCGGTGCTGAACCACGAGGTCGGCCATTCGCTGAATAACGCCGCCTTCGGCCCGGCGTTCGGCATCTACGATGCACTGAACGAAACCCTGCTGGGGGCCGGCAGCAACGACTACGGCGAACAACTGGCTGAGAGCCACACCAACCGCCCCTGGCGGCCTAAGATCCCGATGTGGGGGTAATCACGGGGGCAGTGCGGCGGCACTGCCCTTTTTATGCTGAAAACAGACAATTTCGCTGCCCGCCCCTCTGTCGCCCAAAAGCGACTATGCTTATAAGTTGTGCTGTCACATGTATGGCCCTCCTCTGATTGCGTCCCGCTTGCCCGACGCGCCTCGCGCCGCCTTCCGGCGCGGTGCATTGCTATTACCCATTACAACAATCAGAAAAAGCGTATTCATTTCGTTAATGAAATGATGCAGGGTATACGAATGTGATGAGACTCCGAATTTTCTGAAACAGATCTGCCTATTTTTTGCGTTATCTCGCTAAGGAGCATTGAGATGAACCAGTTAGAAGCCCTGAAGAAAGTCACGACTGTCGTTGCTGACAGCGGCGACATCGAATCTATCCGCCACTTCGAACCGCAGGATGCCACCACCAACCCGTCCTTGATCCTGAAAGCAGCCGGTCTGCCGCAGTACCAGCCCCTGTTCAAAGACGCACTGGACTATGCCCGTAAGCAGGGCGGCACCAAAGAAACGCAGATCATCAATGCTTCCGACAAGCTGGCCGTTAACATCGGCGTCGAGATCCTGAAAAGCGTCCCCGGCCGCATCTCCACCGAAGTGGATGCCCGCCTCTCCTTCGACCGCGGCATGTGCATCGCCAAAGCCCGTAAACTGATCGGCCTCTATCAGGAGCAAGGCGTGGACAAATCCCGCATCCTGATCAAGCTGGCTTCAACCTGGGAAGGCATCAAGGCAGCTGAAGAGCTGGAGAAAGAGGGCATCAACTGTAACCTGACGCTGCTGTTCTCCTTTGCCCAGGCGCGCGCCTGTGCGGAAGCGGGCGTTTACCTGATCTCCCCGTTCGTGGGCCGTATCTATGACTGGTACAACGCCAAAGCGCCGGCTGCTGAATATGACGTTGAAAACGATCCGGGCGTGAAATCCGTTCGTTCCATCTACGAATACTATAAACAGCACCGCTACCAGACCGTGATCATGGGCGCCAGCTTCCGTAAAGTGGAGCAGATTCTGGCGCTGGCCGGTTGCGACCGCCTGACCATCTCCCCGAACCTGCTGGAAGAGCTGAAAAACAGCGATGCCCCGGTTGAGCGTAAGCTCACCCCGTCTACCGAAGCGTTCCACCAACCGGCCCCGCTGGCGGAAGCCGAGTTCCGTTGGGAACATAACCAGGATCCGATGGCAGTTGAAAAACTGGCGGAAGGTATCCGTCTGTTTGCCGTCGACCAGCAGAAGCTGGAAGACATGCTCTCTGCTGAATTGTAATTACGGAGTTTTAACGACATGTCCTCTCGTAAAGAGCTTGCCAATGCCATCCGTGCCCTGAGCATGGATGGGGTGCAGAAAGCCAAATCCGGCCACCCCGGCGCCCCGATGGGCATGGCTGATATTGCCGAAGT
>NZ_PJZH01000042.1 GCF_002858715.1 Chimaeribacter coloradensis
TGACCAGCCGGTCAAGATCCCCCGCCTGCAACAGGCCGCGGATCGGGATATAGAATTGCAGCTCCGCCTGGCGCAGCCCGGGCGGCAGGTGGCGCAGGGAGAGCCCCTCCGGCCCCAGCGGGGCCTGCAACACCTGCTCAAGCCAGCCGGCCAGCACCTCGCCCCACTCACTGCCGAAGCCCTGCGCCACCAGCTTCTCCTCCAGCCAGGCGCGCTCCGGCGTCTGGCTGAAATCCATCTCTTCAAACAGGCTGTGCAGGAAGGTGCCCGGCGACGCGCCTTTCGGGAAGCTGTGCGGCGTCATCCCCGGTGCGGTTTCCGGCTGCTGCTCCCCGGCCGCGTCGATGTCGAGCCGCGGCAGCAGCGCCTCTGCCAGCGCGCTGCCGTGCTGTTGCAGGCCGGAATAACTGGTGACCCGCCAGTTGTCCCCTACGCTGCGGGAGAATGTGCGCGCCGCCAGCGTCAGCGCCGGGCGATCCGGCGCTTCCCACGGCTGGATCGCCGGCTCGGCAATCTGGGTCAGCGCGATGCTCTCATCTGCCAGCGCCCCCAGCAGCTCTGCCAGCGCAAAGGCGTCACACGCCTCCCCTTTCTGGATCAAATAGCCCAGCGCACTGCGGTGCAGGTCGGTATCACCCTGCTTTTTACGGTTGCCCTGCATCAACGGCGCAATGCCGATGCTGCAATGGAACACTGACCGGGTCAGGGCCACATAGAGCAGGCGCAGATCCTCGGCCAGCCGCTCCTCCTCCGCCAGCGCCTTGCTCTCCTCTTCCGCGCGCAGGTCGAGCAGCGCCGCGAAGGTCTGCCGGTCGTGGTAGAGCGCCTGCTGCTGCGGGCGGAAGTGGGCGATAAACGGCAGCCACACCAGCGGGTACTCCAGCCCCTTGGATTTATGGATGGTCACAATCTGCACCAGATGGCGGTCACTTTCGAGGCGCAGCTGCTCATTCTCCGACTGCTTCTCCGGCTGGGCGATCTGCTGGGCCAGCCAGCGCACCAGCGCATATTCACTCTCCAGCTGGGAGGAGGCCTCCTGCAACAGCTCGCCCAGATGCAGGAAATCGGTGAGGCGGCGTTCGCCCTCTTCGCTCACCAGCAGGTTTTCCGCCAGATGGCGCTTGCGCATCAGCTCGCGCAGCATCGGCAGCACGCCGCGCCGTTCCCAGTGTTCGCGGTAGCCGTCAAACTCCAGCACCAGCGCATCCCAGTCGGTTTCACTGGCGCTCAGCTCCGCCAGGGTGCGGGCGTCCAGCCCCATCACGCCGGTGGCCATCGCGCTGCGCAGGGTGCGCTCCTGCTCCGGCGCCAGCACCGCCTGCAACAGCCAGAGCATGTCCCGTGCTTCCGGGGTGTCAAACACGCTGTCGCGGTTGGAGAGGTAAACGGCACGGATGGAGAGCGCGCCCAGCGCCTCCCGCACCAGCGCCGCCTCAATGCGGTTACGCACCAGCACGGTAATGTCCGAGGCTTTCACCGCCCGGCGCTCCTCACCGTTTACCAGCCACGCCTCACCGCGCTGCCCGGCGGAGAGCCAGTGGCTGATCTGCCCGGCACACTGGCGCGCCATCAGCTGCTGATAATCGCTGACGCCAACCCCCTCGCCCGATTGCAGCCAGAAGTGCAGCGCCGGTTGCGCCTCCCCGGCGATTTCAAAGGCCAGGGCCTGGTTGCGGTCAGCGGCCGCCACCGGGCTGAACGGGATTTCACGGAAAATAAACGGATCCGCCTTCTGTTGGAACAGCGTATTGACCGCCGCCACCATCGGGTGGGAGGAGCGCCAGTTGGTGCCGAGGGTGTAGTGAGCGCTGACTTCGGCGCGGGCGCGCATATAGGTGAAGATGTCCGCCCCACGGAAAGCGTAGATCGCCTGTTTCGGGTCACCGATCAGCAACAGCCCGCACTGCGGCTGGTTGACGTAAAGGGTGCGGAAAATCCGGTACTGCTGGGGGTCGGTGTCCTGGAATTCATCGATCATCGCCACCGGGTAACGGGCACGGATCGCGTCTGCCAGCGCTTCGCCGCCGTCGGCCCGCAGCGCCTCATCCAGCCGGCTGAGCAGATCGTCAAAGCCCATTTCGGCGCGCTGGCGCTTCTCTTTCTGCACCGTCTGGCGGATTTCATTGATCGCCTGCGCCATCACCACATCACGCAGGGAAAGCGGCTCTTCATAAAGGCGCTCAATCAAGGAGAAGACCGGGTGGCGCGGCGGCTCGCCTTTTTTGGTTTTCTCCAGCAGCCGCGCCTGGCTGAACTTCTCCAGCTCCGGCGGCAGCTGGTAATCCTGCGTCTCCAGCGCGCACCACTCGCCGACCTTCTCCAGCCAGAGCGGCAGGTAACGGCTGCTGTAGCTGCGCTTGTCCACGCCGGACTCCCCGATCAACGCGGCCAGCTCCCCGGCGGCGCTCTGCCAGGCCTGCTTCACTTCATTGATACGGGTGACAATGCGCGCATGGCGGCTTTGCAGGGTTTCGCCCTCGGCGGGCGGGTAGCGCAGCGCCGGAGCCTCGCCCTGCAGATAGGGGGCCAGATCGCGCAGCAGCTCTTCCGGGCCGCTCCACGCCTGCCCCACCGGCCGGGCAATCTCAATCGGTAACGGGTAGCAGTGCCGCCGCCAGAAGTCCGCACACGCCTGGCGGCGCAGCGGCATCTCATCCTGCACCAGCGTCTGCTCGAACAGAATGCCGGACTCAAAGGCGTTGTGGGTCAGCATCCGCTGGCAGAAGCCGTGGATGGTGTAGATTGCCGCCTCATCCATCTGCCGTTCGGCCGCCAGCAGCAGCGCTGCCGCATCGGCCAGATCGGTAATTTCCGCCATCAGCGCCTGGAGCATCTTGTCACTGCTGCTGCCGCGCACGCAGGCCAGCCGCAGCACATGGATATTTTCACGGATACGGCCGCGTAACTCTTCAGTGGCGGCCTCGGTAAAGGTCACCACCAGAATTTCCTCTACCGTCAGCGGGCGCGGGAATGCGGCTTCACCGCCCAGCCCCAGCAGCAGGCGCAGGTAGAGAATGCCGATGGTGAAGGTTTTCCCCGTCCCCGCTGATGCCTCAATCAGCCGCTCGGCATAGAGCGGCAGGGTCAGCGGGTTCAGGGCCAGGGGCGCTGACGAACTCATTGCCCGTTCACCTGTTGCGGCAGGGTCGCCTGCAGGCGGGTGGCGTTGGCGTAGGTCGTCCAGCCGGCCGGTGCGGCAAAACCGCCTTTCCGGGCATCCGGGCCGTTGCCCTTAACCTGTGACAACAGCGCCAGCCCTTCCGGGGCCATCACCGCCTGCCGGTAGTACTGGTGCAACTGCGGCAGCGTCAGCGCGTTAAGCACGTCCACCACTTTGTCACGGGTGTCAAAGCGGAAGTTGCCGCGGCTGAAGTCATTGCTGAAGCGGCTGGCCTCTTCACTCAAGGTTTGCGGACGCTGGGTCAGCTCATCGATCATTGCCTGACGGTATTGCACAAAATCCTCATTGCTCATGGCACCCAGCCGTTTATCCGCCTGGGCAAAGAAATCGAGATAACGCGGGTAGAGGTAGGCCGGTGGCTGGCTGTTGCTCTGCAACAGGAAGCCCAGCCCCCACTGCTTGCCGACGGCGATCGGGAAGGCAAACACCGCATAGCCCAGCTGCTCCTGCGTGCGCAGCTGGCTGTAGAACCAGGGCTGCAGAATCTGCCCCAGCAGGGCGCTGTAGGCCATGCTGTGCACCTCATCATAACCGGGCGGCACGTAGACCGCGGCCAGCGCGGAGTCGCTGCTGCTGCCGGTTTTTTGCAGGTTGGCCAGCTGTTTCTGGTTAATCACCACCTCTTTGCCATGCCACCAGGCTTTACCGGTGCAGCCCAGCTGGGTTTTCAGCGAATGCGCCAGCTGACGCACCTGCTCCGCCGTCATGTTGCCGACCACCAGCACTTCCGGCGCGGCCAGATGCAGCAGGCTGTCACGGTAGGCGATGATCTCCTCCACGGTGATGCCGTCCAGCATCGCGCGGCGCGCCTCGCGTTCGCTGTAAGGCACACGGGAGAGCATCTGTACCGGCATGATCGCCTGCTCAAAGGCTTTGCCTTTGCCGGAGGCGTCCAGCTTTTCCCGGTACCAGGATTTGGCCTGCGCCAGCTGATCGGCCGTGGGGGTGAAGCTGGCGTAGCCCGCCACCAGCGAGGTGAGCAGCTGCGGCAGGCGCTGGGTAAAGCCGTTGGCGTTAAAGACCACGCCGTTGTCCGGCGCGGTGGAGAAGCCGATCCCGCCGATAGAGGCCTGGTAACTGAGCTGGTCCAGCGCCAGGCCGGCCAGGTAGTCAGTGAGCGCGTACATCACCTGATGGCGCGGTGAATCCAGCGCCGTCGGGTTGCGGAAGGCGAAGGTAATGTCCGCGCGTGGCTCATCAGCAAAAGCGCGGCTCGGCATGTAGAGCGCCCGCAGGCCCGGCTCATCCACCACCAACTGAGGCCGCGACGGTTTATCCGTGGCGGTAATCAGCGAGAGATCGTCCGGAATGTAGGGGTTAAGGGCCGGCAGTGACAGGGAGATCTGCGCGCCCAGTTGCTGCCAGCGCTGGAATTGCGCCGGGGTGATGCGGTCAACCTGATAGGGTGCCTCCACAAAGTAGGCGGTGCGGTTGTGCGGTGCATCCGGGCTGACTACCCAGACACGCGCCTTCTCCGGCGTCAGCTGGCTCAGGCGTGCCGCGATGGCCGCCGGGTCATAGCGGTCAGCAAGGTAGGCGGCATCCAGCGCGTGGTTGACCGGCACCCGTAACAGCGTGTCCACCAGCCACTCGATGTAGTTCATGTCACGGGTGATCGCCGGGTAGCGGTAATCGAGGTTCAGCACATGGCCGATCTCATCAAAATAGCTGCGGCTGATGCCCTGCTGGCGCAGCATCGACAGGTAATGGAAGATGGCGGCGATCACTTCGTCACGCTGCGCCAGCCCTTTGTCGGTCAGCGACACGGAGATGGCAAACACCCCCTGGTTGCGGTCAACCAGCGGATCGGCCCCGGCATTAATGGCATCGGCCAGCCCCTGCTTCTGTAACCAGTCCGACAGGGTGCCGGGGCTGCGGTTACCAATCAGGTAGCTGATGTAGGTGTCAGTTTTGCTGCGGAACGCCTGGCTGTTTTTATCCGTGGCGCTGTCGTTGTCTATCGCAAACTCCAGCTTCAGCTGTTTGCGCGGCTGCGCCGGGACATAGTGAACAAGTATCCCCTCTTGCGCCGCGGTCAGCGTCGGCACGGTAATCGCCGGGACGGAGGCCTGATGGTTGGCAATGCGGCCAAAGGTTCCGGCGGCCAGCGCCGCCAGCTCAGGTAATGGCCGGTTGCTGTAGATCACCCCGACCATCAGGTTGGCCGAGTAGTAGCGCTGGTAGAAAGCGGTCAGCTGGTCATGCAGCTTGCTGCCGGGTTTGTCTTTCAGCGTGTCGAGGTTGCCGCCGGAGAAGCGCGAGCTGGGGTGCGCCGGGTTAAGCGTTTCCGCCCGCACCTGCGCCATGCGCATTCCGTCACGCGAACGGGCCATGGTCAGCTCAGCGTTGACCGCATGGCGCTCGCGATCGGCATTCACCGGGTCGAGCAGCGGCGCGGCGATGGCGTCCGCCAGCCGGTCGACCGCCGGGGCCAGCGCACTGTTTTCCACTTCAAGGTAGAACGCGGTGCGGTAAGAGGCAGTGCTGGCGTTATGACTGCCGCCATGCTTCTTCAGAAATTCCGCCAGGTTTTCCGGGTCGGGGTACTTTGCCGACCCCATCAGCACCATATGCTCCAGGTAGTGGGCCAGCCCCAGCTGGCTGTCCGGGTCTTCCAGCGAGCCGACCGGCAGCGCCAGTGCCGCCAGGGATTTCGGCGCCTGTGTGTCTGATACCAGCAGCACGGTCATGCCGTTGTCCAGCCTGACCGCCTGATACTGGCGGGGATCATGTTCACTTTTGTTAATCGTTTCCGCCAGTGGCTGCCATCCCTGTGCAAAGCCGCTGACCGGCACAAAAAAGATCAATAACAACAGTAACCTGGAAACACAGGTAAGCTGCTTTCGCATTCCCACTCTCCCATCACCTGGTAAATGTACCGCCGGAGCAAACTTCAAATTGGTAAGGCCACTCTGCGCGAACGTTGCTGGCCGGGCTGCCCTGACGGACACGGCCCGGTATGCCGCGATTATCTATCGCTGGGTAGGCCGCTGCCTGTTGCCGCAGCGGCCTGGCGGAGTCCTTTCATGACAGGGTGACGCGTCCTGCCTTTACGCCTGCCCGGTCTGGTTATGCTGGACAAGGGGGAGTAAAAAACGTTCCGCATTTTCCTGGATTTTTACGATGTCGTCATCGTCCAGTTGCCGGATGACGCGTTGCAGATAGGGGTCATCACCTTCGCCGGGAACACGCTGATCGCCCAGCCAGGCCTGAAGCAGTTTACCGCGGGCTTTGCCCTGCGTCTCTTCATCACGCGAAATCTCCCCGGTCTCCGGGTCTGCACACTGGCTGAGCCACGCCCAGCCACTCTTGTTGACCAGCAGCAGCGGCTCACGCATCCCCTGCCGGTACCCTTCAACCAACTGTGCCAGATAGGCTTTGGCTTTACTCACCGGCAGCGCGGGGAAGTGCCACTGGGTATCTTTGCGCCCATAGCTGCGGCTTTCCCCCTCATTCCCTGATGCACAATACGCCAGATGCTCAATCCACAGCAATATGCCGTCCACGGCATTGAGCGCGGCGGGCCGCCAGCGCAGCAGGCCATCGGGCTGGATATGGTGGAGCCAGCCGGTGATCAGGCAGTCGCCAATCTCCAGCAAAATCTCCTCACTGCGCGGCTCGCCGCGCAGCGCCCTGACCTTTTCCGCCAGCGCTGCCATCTCTTCAGACTGCGTCTGCCAGTAGATCTCGCCAAACGCGCCGTAGGGCAGCGCGCCGGAGGCTTTGACCCGCGCATAGAGGGCGTCAGCGTCCTGCTCCTCAATCAGCGTGTTCAGCAGCTGGCTGTTGAATTTATAGCGGTTGAGGCTGTCGAGCACGAACGGTTCTTCATCGGGCAGCTCAGTCTCTTCCAGCATAAAGTTCACGCCGAGGCGCATCTGGAAGAAGGCCCGTACCGGGTGGCGATAGAAGCGCATCAGGTTTTCCAGCGTGATCTCCTCCAGCGGCTCCGGGTCCAGCGGCTGGTTGAAGTCCGGGTGCGGCACGCCCAGCGCGCTGGCGGCGGGAAGCCATTCGCGGGCGTAGCTCTGGTGCTCGTCACCCGGCACAAAGTTTTCGGCATTGAACGGCATCCGCGCATGGTGGCAGAGCAGGTGCTCCCGCACCCGGCGTTCACTCTCGTCCGCCTCGCAGGCCAGATCGTCCGGCAGCACAAAGCTCTGGCCGATATACTCCATCAGCTCCGTAACCAGCACCGAAGCGTAACGCTCGCTGTTGTCCTGGATCGACCGGCCGATAAAGCTGATGTAGAGCCGCTGCTGGGCAGAGAGCATCGCCTCCAGGAACAGGTAGCGGTCATCATCACGGCGGCTGCGGTCACCTTTTTTCACCTGGTGCGCCATCAGGTCAAAGCCGAGCGGCGGCAGCGTGCGCGGGTAGACACCATCATTCATGCCCAGCAAACAGACCACCTGGAAAGGGATGGAGCGCATCGGCATCAGGGTACAGAAGTTAATCGGCCCGGCCAGGAAACGCTGGCTGATGCGCTCCTGATCCAGCCGTGCCGCCAGGTCATCACGCAGGATGCTGAGCGGCACCTTGTCCGGGTAGCGGGCGGCCAGCCCGAAATTGATCGCTTTCTGCCACTGCTCCTCAATCACCGTCAACACCCCTTCCGTCTCTACATCTTTGGTAAAGAAGGTGTCGAGCATCTGGCGGCAGAGCGGCAACCAGGCCGCCAGCGGGCGCGGCTCCTCCAGCACGCTGCGCCAGCGGGTGAGCTGCATCAGCAGTTCGGCCAGGTGGCCCGCCAGTTCCGCCGCCAGCCCGGTTGACTCGTCGTAGGGCAGCACGCCCTGCCAGTGCCCGGCGTCGCTGTCCATCGCGTAGCCGAGCAGCATCCGCGTCAGGCCGAAGCGCCAGGTGTGCTGACCGGTGGGCGGCAATTCAAGCTGGCGGATCGCGTCATCGTCCAGCCCCCAGCGGATGCCGGACTCACTGACCCAGAGCCGCAGCAGCCGCAGCCCATCTTCGTGGATGGAGAAACGGGCCGCCAGCGCCGGCACTTCCAGCAGCGCCAGCACCTGCTCAGAGGTAAAGCGGCTCTGGGGCATCTCCAGCAGGGTCAGGAACGCCTGCAACGCCGGGTGCGCCTGGCTGGCTTTACGGTCAGAGATAGCAAACGGCAGGTAGCGGTCCGGCGGCGCATTGCCGAACACCGCCTGAATATAGGGGGCATAGCTGTCGATGTCCGCCACCATCACAATGATGTCGCGCGGCGTGAGATCCGGGTCTTCTGCCATCATCGCCAGCAGCTTGTCATGCAGCACTTCCACTTCGCGCTGCGGGCTGTGGCAGGCGTGGATGCAGACAGAGCGATCTTCCGGGTCGAGCAGGCGTTTGCCGGCGCTGTTGGCCAGGGTTTCCGGCGTCATGCCCAGCACCGCCTGATCGTTCAGCTCCAGCATATCCTGTTGTACGGCGTGCAGCAGGGTGTCGCCCTCCATGTCCACAAAGGCCTGCACCTCCTGAATATCGTCAATTTGCGAAAGCAGGTACATATGGTCACGGCCCAGTTTGCCCCAGGAGGCGAGCAACGGGTTAGTAAGCGCCTGCTCACCTTCCTGATTGAACAGTTCCGGTGCCTGTGCCGGGTCGCGGAACAGGTCTACTTCCGCGCGGGCGAGGTAGTCACGGCGTTTGCGGCTTTGCAATTTGGCCAGAAACGCATAGTTCTGGATGTCGCCCCAGTAGTAGCGGCAGGGGTTGGTGAACATCAGGTGGATGTCGATGTGCTTACCCAGCGCCTGCAACGCCTGCAAATAGACCGGCGGCAGCGCGGAGATGCCGCAGATAAATACCCGCGCCGGCAGGCCCGGCGGGCTGCTCTCCAGCTGGTTCAGGGTAGCGATAAAGCGCTGGTAGAGGTTGGCACGGTGCCATTTCGGCTGGCCCAGGGCAGCGGTGTATTCGCACAGGCGCGCCCACAGGGCGGCCTGCCACTGCTGTGCCTCCCCCAGATCGTCCTGAAGTTCGCCGCGTTCCCACCCTTCCAGCCAGTGCGGGCGGTACACCAGATACTGGTCAAACAGGTCAGCGACCCGGGCCGCCAGCTGGTGAATTTTGCGTTTGTCACCGTCATCCTGCAGATAGTGGCGCAGGGGGGCAAACGCCGGTTCCGGCAACATATCTGGCAGCAGCCACATCAGCTTCCAGGTCATCGCGTCTTTGCTGAAGGCGCTCTCTTTCGGGATCCCCGGCAGTACGCGGGTGAACATATCCCAGATAAAGGAAGCGGGCAGCGGGAACTGGATATTCGCCGCAATGCCGAACTCATCAGCCAACTGCATTTGCAGCCACTGCGCCATGCCCGGGCTTTGTACCAGCACCACCTCCTGTTGGAAGGGATCGGAGAGCGGTTGCCCCTCAATAAGCGCCGAGATCAGTTTTTTCAGCAGATCCAGTTGGTTGGAGTGGTAAACGGTGAACATGATGCCTCTGAAGTGAATAACGGGTGCGGCAGGCGGCTTGCGCCGCAGCCCCACTGTAACCTGACGCCGCTGTAAATCAACACCGGGGCGGGGTTTTAACATAATAACCGGCGCAGCGTCACCTGTTGCTGTGCCGGAGCGGCGGCTGTGGCAGTGGCCCAGCGGCAGTTGCCGGGCGCGCCTGCGGCCGTGACGGTGATGGTCACCTCTCCGCCGGCCGCAGCCGGGAATACGCCACTCCGGCGGCCGGTAAGGCTGAACGCCTCCAGCCGATCGCCCACCTGCCGCCACGCCTTTTGCACCTGCCGCTGCCGCTCAAACCCGGCCGTCAGGGCTTGCTGGTAGGTCAGCAGCCCCAGCAGGGAGAGGGCGAACAGCATGGCGGCAAACAGCACCTCGATCAGGGTAAAACCACGCTGGGCCGTCATGGCAGAGGCTCCCCGTCGCAGGCCTGCGGCGTCTTCTCCGGACAGAAATCGAGCCGGCCACCGGCCAGCGGCACCGGCTGCCCGCGGCCCCCCTCACGCCCGGCGGCCGCCAGCTGGTAAAGAAACAGCGGTGTGCTGTCGGCCCTGATCCCCTCGCCGCGCAGCAGGACACCACCCGGCCGGGAGGCTGCTTTCATGCAGCCGCGCAGACCCGCAGGGGGAAATGATTGGCATTGCCACCCCTCCCCCGCAGGCGGCCAGTTCACTGTACCGGCCCAGGCCAGCGCCGAGGCCGCCTGATTCCAGGCCAGCAGGCCGCCCCGCGTCTCGCCGGTGAGCCGCACCGCCTCATCCAGCTGGCGATGCAGCGCCGCCATGCCTGCCAGCCCCAGCAACATCAGCCCCATCAGGGTCAGCAGCACCACATTGCCGCGCTGTTGGTGGAGGTGCGCCTCCCTGGGGATCATGCGTTCTCCCCCGTCAGTAACCGGGTGATCCGGTGCCGCACCGCCCCCTGCCGGCTCTGGGCGCTCAGGGTCAGGCGCAGCACGGTGTTGGGTGCCTCTGTCACCCTGGTCAGCGTAAAGCCGGTGACGGTAACCTCCGCCGGGTCGAGCAGCTTTTCCCAGCCGGTGCCGCCGCAGTGCGTGACGCCGCGTTGCGTCTCCAGCGCCCCGGCCAGCAGGCGGTAGCCAAAGGTCTCTGCTTCCGGCCCGGCCGCGTCCCAACGGCCGTTGCGGTTGAGGTCATAAGCCAGCAGCACGCAGGCCCCGGTCGCCGTGCCCAGCCGTATGGCCGCGCTGCCGCAGGCCGCACCGGCGCAGAACCCGGCGCGGCGCAGATCTTTCCCGAGTGTGTCAGCTGCCTGGTGCAGGGCGTGGTCCAGCCAGAAAAGCGCCCGCAGGCGCAGCCCCTGCTGGTAGATCGCCGGGTAGCTCCCGGCCGCGGCCAGCATCACCACGCTGCCGATGCCCATCGCCAGCAGTACCTCCGGCAGGGTAAAGCCGCGCTGCCGGGCATAGGATCTGGTCAGCGGCATGGCGGCACCCCGCCCACCGGGCTTTCCCCACAAAGCCGCAGCCGCCCGCGGCCGGAGAGCACCACCCGGATGCGCCCGGCCGCATTGCCGAGGGTGATATGGCCGGGCTGGGCGGTGTTGCGCAGGCCATAAAAGCCCATGCCGTTGCCGCTGAAATCCACGATGGCGACGCCCTGCCCGCCCGGCCGGAACACGCGCAGCCCGCTCCCGCTGCACCCGGCAGGTGGTTCGCTCTGCCGGGCCACGCAGCCCTCCGGCCCCAGCGTGACCGCCAGCAGCCGCACCTCGTTGCGGGTATTGGCCTGCGCCTGCATCCGGCCCAAAAATGTCTGAAGCGCCTGCGCACTCTGCCGCAGCCGGTGCGCCTGGCGCATCGCCTGCCCGTAATGGAGGCTGCCGCCGGTCAGGATGGCAATCAGTGCCATCACCACCAGCATCTCAAGTAAGCTCATGCCTTGCTGTTTCCCTGTGAATGTAGTCATGCGGGCCAGTGTAGGCAGAGGAAAACGCGCCGCCAGCGTGCGATCAGGGAACAGGAAGCCGGGGCGCAATCTGCGGCTGAAAACCGGAACTGGCGACATTTTTCTGGAAGGCGTGCCGCAAAACCGGCCACCCCGGCCGGATCGCAGGCATAAAAAAACCGAAGCCTTGGCTTCGGTTCTATACCGCAGAGAGAGGGGGTCAGATTGCGACCGGGGCCTTAATCGCCGGGTGCGGGTCATACCCTTCGATCTCGAAATCCTCAAAACGGTAATCAAACAGGGAGTCAGGTTTGCGTTTGATTACCAGCGTCGGCATCGGGCGCGGCTCGCGCGTCAATTGCAGGCGCGCCTGCTCCAGGTGGTTGCTGTAGAGGTGGGTGTCCCCGCCCGTCCAGACGAAATCCCCCACCTCCAGATCGCACTGCTGCGCCATCATATGCACCAGCAGCGCATAGCTGGCGATGTTGAACGGCAGGCCGAGGAAGACGTCGCAGGAGCGCTGGTAGAGCTGGCAGGAGAGCTTGCCGTCCGCCACGTAGAACTGGAAGAAGGCGTGGCACGGGGCCAGCGCCATGCTCTCCAGCTCGCCCACGTTCCAGGCGGAAACGATGATGCGGCGGGAGTCCGGGTCCTGTTTCAGCTGCTGCACCACATTGGCGAGCTGGTCGATCTGGCGGCCGTCTGCCGCGCCCCAGGCCCGCCACTGTTTGCCGTAGACCGGGCCGAGGTCGCCGTTTTCGTCGGCCCACTCGTCCCAGATGGTGACGTTGTTTTCACGCAGATAGGCGATGTTGGTTTCGCCTTTCAGGAACCAGAGCAGTTCATGGATGATCGACCGCAGGTGGCAGCGCTTGGTGGTCACCAGCGGGAAGCCCTCCTGCAGATTGAAACGCATCTGATGGCCAAAAATCGACAGCGTGCCGGTGCCGGTGCGGTCAGCTTTCGGGGTGCCGTGGTGGAGCACGGTGTGCATTAAATCCAGATACTGTTTCATGTTACCTCACTACGGTTTTCTGTGGGCGGCGGTAGGCCCAAATCATCATAATAACGCCCGCGACAATCATCGGAATCGAGAGGATCTGCCCCATGCTGATAATGCCGTCAAACAGCCCAAGCTGGGCGTCCGGCTGGCGGAAATGTTCCACGATAATGCGGAATGTGCCGTAGCCGATCAGGAACAGGCCGGAGACGCTGCCCATCGGCCGCGGTTTGCGGATAAAGAGGTTCAGGATCAGGAACAGCACCACCCCTTCCAGCAGCAGCTCATAGATCTGCGACGGGTGGCGCGGCAGCACGCCGTACTGGTTCAGCAGCGGCAGCAGGGACGGGTCAGCGGCGGCAATCGCCATATCTTCGCTGCGCGAGCCGGGGAACAGCATCGCCCACGGTGTGTGGGTGGTGACGCGGCCCCACAGTTCGCCGTTGATGAAGTTGCCCAGGCGGCCGGCACCGAGGCCAAACGGGATCAGCGGCGCAATAAAATCAGAGACCTGGAAGAAGGTGCGGTGGGTGCGGCGGGCAAACAGCAGCATCACGCAGATCACGCCGATCAGGCCGCCGTGGAACGACATCCCGCCATCCCAGACTTTGAACAGGTAGAGCGGGTTATCCAGGAACAGCGGCAGGTTGTAAAACAGCACATACCCCACGCGGCCGCCGATAAACACACCCAGGAAGCCGAAATAGAGCAGGTTCTCCACCTCCTCTTTGGTCCAGCCGCTGTTGGGCTTGTTGGCGCGGCGCACCGCCAGCCACATCGCAAAAACAAAGCCCACCAGGTACATCAGCCCGTACCAGTGGAGGGAAACCGGGCCCAGGGAGAAAATGACCGGGTCGAAGTCAGGAAACGCCAGATAGCTGTTACTCATCCATCACCACAAATTGTCTAGTGTTAGCCCCAGGGGGGTCAGCAGGTTGCGAATCATAGCATAGGCGAAAAGCGGTCCGGTGCGGGAATGGGTATTTAACTGTAAAGAAAGGCGACGGGGGTGGGCGCATGGCGCGCCCATCAGACCCGCGGCTATTTGCCGCCGCGAATCAGCCCGCCGAGGCCGCGCCGTTCCATAAACGCCGAGACAATGTGGCGCACATCGGCCGTATGCGCGGCGGTGAGTACCCGGGCGGCCAGCGCCTCGGCATCCTCCCGATCCACGCGGCGCAGCAGGTATTTGATGCGGGCGATGCTGCGCCCGTTCATGCTGAGGTGGCGGTAGCCCAGCCCGACCAGCAGCAGCGCGCCCATCGGGTCACCGGCCATCTCACCGCACAGGCTGAGGTCCAGCCCGGCGGCGGCGGTCTGGTCAGCAATCAGTTTCAGCACCTGCAGCATCGACGGGTGCAGGCTGTCATAGAGCGCCGCCACCCGCGTGTTGTTGCGGTCCACCGCCAGCAGGTATTGCGTCAGGTCGTTGGTGCCGACGGAGACAAAATTGACGCGCCCGGCCAGGTGCGGGATCAAAAACAGCATCGCCGGCACCTCAATCATCACCCCCAGCCGCACCGGCGGCAGGTCGTAGCCGAGCACCTCCTGCACCTCGCGCCCGGCGCGTTCAATCAGGCGTTTCGCCTCATCGATCTCCTCCAGGCTGGTGATCATCGGCAGCAGGATGCTGAGGTTCCCGGTGGCGGCGTTGGCACGCAGCATGGCGCGCACCTGGATCAGGAAGATCTCCGGCTGGTCGAGGGTAATGCGGATGCCGCGCCAGCCGAGGCAGGGGTTTTCCTCGCTGATCGGCATGTAAGGGAGCTGTTTGTCTGCGCCGATATCCAGCGTACGCAGCGTCACGGACTTGTGCGGGAAGATCTGCAACATGCCCTGATATTGCGCCACCTGCTCCTCTTCCGAGGGGAAGCCGCTCTGCAGCATAAACGGGATTTCGGTGCGGTAGAGGCCGATGCCGTCTACCCGGCTGCCGAACCGTTTTTCGTGGTCGGCGCTCAGCCCGGCATTCAGCAGGGTGCAGACCCGCTCGCCGCTTTTCAGCTGCGCCGGTTCCTCTACGTCATCTTCCGCGCGCTGGCTCAGCTCCAGCTCTTCGTTGATCAGCCGCTGGTACTCCTGGATCAGCACCGGTTCCGGGTCGATCAACAGCTCCCCGCGGTAGCCGTCCACGATCAGCGTGCGCTGGTTGAGCAGTGAGGTCTGAATGTCCGCGCCCATCACGGTGGGTACGCCCATCGCCCGCACCAGGATCGCCGCGTGGGAGTTGGCGGCCCCGTCACGCACCACCACGCCGGCCAGCCGCTCCGGCGGCACCTCGGCCAGCAGCGTGGCAGTCAGCTCGTCGGCCACCAGCACAAAGCGCTCCGGCCAGGGGATGTCACCCTGCACGCTGTCGTCGAGGTGGAACAAGAGCCGCTGGCCGAGCGCCCGCAGGTCACCGGCGCGCTCGCGCATGTAGGCGTCCTGCAGGCTGGCGAACTGGGCGGCGAAGTGCTCCACCACCTTTTTCACCGCCCACTCCGCCACGGAGCCGCCATCCACTTCAAAGTAGAGCTCGCGCTTGAGGCGCGCGTCGTTCAGCAGGTGGGAGTAGAGGTCGAAAATCGCCGCGCTCTCTTTCTGCGCGCTGGCGGTGAAGCGTTTGCTGAAGCGGCGGAATTCCGCCCCCGCCTCTTCCAGCGCCCGCGTCAGGCGTTCCCGCTCACGCGTGCTGTCGAGGGTCGAGGCCATGTACACCAGATCCAGCGACGGCTGTGAGCAGTCCTGCCAGCCGACGCCGATCGCCACGCCCGGCGAGGCGGGCAGCGCTTTGACGCGCGTCTGGCGGAAGCGGCCGAAGAGTTCAGTGAGCTGTACCTGCGTCAGGAAACCGGCAATCTGCGTCGCCAGCGTCACTAAAAACGACTCTTCGCTCTCGTCGAACTGGCGGTGCTCACGCTGCTGCACCACCAGCACGCCGAGCAACTGGCGGCGGTGGATGATCGGCACCCCGAGGAAGGCGCGGAAATGCTCCTCTTTCACCTGCGGGACATATTTAAAACTGGGGTGGCTGTGGGCGTCCGCGAGGTTAATAGGCTCCGCCAGGCGGCCCACCAGCCCCACCACGCCCTCGTCGAAGGCGAGCGTCACCTGTTTGCCGCGCGGTTTTTTCAGGCCGCGCGTGGCCATCAGGTAGTAGCAGCGGCGATCGTTGTCTGCCAGGTAGATGGAGCAGACTTCGGTGTCCATCGCCTGGCAGGTTTCGTTGACGAGCAGATCCAATGCCTCATTGAGGCTGGCTGCCGCGGCGACCTTTTCAACAATTTCTCGCAAACGCGTGAGCATGATCTGCGTGACTTAACCTCTTTTACGGCGGTAAGCAGGGGGTGAGCGCGGCGGGCTTAACTCCTGCACCGGCATCACGGTAGTGGAAAACTCTTTCATCACACGGCGATAGACATCACGTTTAAAGGAGACGACCTGCCGTACCGGATACCAGAAGCTGACCCAGCGCCAGCCGTCAAATTCCGGCGTGCTGCTGCGCTGCATATTGATATCCGCGTCGTCGCACATGAGCTGCAAGAGAAACCATTTTTGCTTTTGGCCGATACAAACCGGCTTTGTGTCCCAACGCACCAAACGTTTCGGCAATTTATAACGCAACCAGTTGCGGGTTGAGGCCAGAATGCGCACATCTTTCCGGTTCAGCCCCACTTCTTCAAACAGTTCACGGTACATCGCCTGCTCAGCGGTCTCCCCGGGGTTAATCCCCCCCTGAGGAAACTGCCAGGAGTGCTGACCGTAACGACGGGCCCATAATACCTGCCCCTGCCGATTACAGATTACGATACCAACATTCGGGCGGTAGCCATCATCATCGATCACCGGACTACCTCAAATAAGCGTAAATGCATATGGCTTGATTGTTTCACACTCCCAACAGGCGGTAAACCACTGCTTATCGGCCGCTCATCAGGAATAACACCGGGATAACCCACAGCTTCCTGCCAAGTTATAAACATATCCCCGGCTACACCCCCGATTTTATTCACGTTTTCTGTGGATAAATTTGTGCAGAACTCCCGGGGAGCGCCTTTACGCCCCTGGCAGTGGATAACTCCGCCCCTTGGGGTTCTCAGCATTATCTTATTTAAAACAGCACGATAACCGGTTACTGCGCCGGGGCGCGCCAGAGATAATGTGAGCAATATCACCTTTCATAGTTATGACGGTTAAAAAACAGGCAATGTCGTTTTTATCCACAGATAATGCCAATTTATTGGACATAAAAAGAGTAAATTATCCAAAACCCCGCGGCGTCAAGCCTGTGGATGAAACCAGTAGTGCATTTTAACGGGGGTTATCCAAAAAATCTGTGGATAACCTGGTGTAAGATCCTGTTTATTGTCGGCAGCAAACGGGGAAAAAAAGTCGTAACAGAAAGGTTATCGGCCAACGAAGCGGAAAATTTACCTGCCAAATCATGCTATTATTCCACTTTCCCCGACAGGCTGCCGCACGGCTGACAGCCCGGCGAAGAATCGAACAAATTTTAACCACATCCGGCAGGTGATAATTATGGGCCTCTCCCCCCTCCCCCCTCCCCAACACAGCGACGAACTGCTTCACCGTGCGCAGGCGCTGGCCGGACATACTCTGGGCGAGCTGGCCGCACAGGCGGGCATCGCCATTCCGGCCAACCTGAAGCGGGACAAGGGCTGGGTCGGGATGCTGCTGGAGTTTTATCTCGGGGCCACGGCAGGCAGCAAAGCGGAGCAGGATTTCCCGGCGCTGGGCGTGGAGCTGAAGACCATCCCGGTAGACGCCGCCGGAAAACCGCTGGAGACCACCTTTGTCTGCGTGGCGCCGCTCACCGGCAACAGCGGCGTAAGCTGGGAACGCAGCCACGTGCGGCACAAACTGTCGCGGGTGCTGTGGGTGCCGGTAGAGGGGGAGCGCGCGCGGCCGCTGGCGCAGCGGCGCATCGGCACGCCGCTGCTCTGGTCACCCAGCCCGGAGGAGGAGGAGCAGTTGCGTTGCGACTGGGAAGAGCTGATGGACATGATTGTGCTCGGCCAGGTGGAAAGCATCACGGCACGCCATGGTGAAGTGTTGCAGCTGCGGCCCAAAGCGGCCAACAGCAAAGCGCTGACGGAAGCCATCGGCGACCGCGGCCAGCCGATCATGACGCTGCCGCGCGGCTTTTACCTGAAAAAGAATTTTACCGCAGCGCTGCTGGCGCGGCATTTCCTGGCCTGACCGCGCCTTTCCGGCCTTTGGGGCGTCGGCGGGGAAAATCAGACTTTTGGAGGAGATTTCCCCGCCGCTTTTATGGCAGTTTGCTACGCTTAACAGACCTTCCCCTCAGGCCGAACACTAAGGAAATCATGATGAAAACATGGGCTATTGCCGCCTCTGCGCTGGTTGTCGCGCTCTCCCTCTCCGGCTGTTCCAGCGATTACGTCATCGCGACCAAAGAGGGCAATATGATTTTAACTCAGGGTAAACCGAAAATTGATGAGGAAACCGGCCTTATCAGTTATACCGACGAACAGGGTAACCAACGCCAGATTAATGGTGATAACGTTAACCAGGTAATTGAAAGGTAACGTTTTATTTTACCACCACCCGGCGGGAGGGCCTGTTTTCCGGCCGGGGAGGCTATCAGCCGGCCTTCACGTTCCTGCGCCCTCCGCCCCTGCCGCCCCCTTTCCCCCTCCCGGCGGCTTGGTTATAGTCAATCCGGCATCAATCATCTGTGCGAGAAGAAAAAAGTGCCCGTGAAGAAGAGATAACGTCCCTTAAGGCGCGTTTTTTCAGCCTACATTCTTAACACTAAGGAAAACCGGCAATGCAATATCACCGTATCCCCCACAGCTCTTTGGAAGTCAGCGTTCTGGGATTGGGCACCATGACCTTCGGTGAGCAGAACAGCGAAGCCGAGGCCCATCAGCAGCTCGATTACGCCCTGTCCGCCGGGATCAACCTGATCGATACCGCGGAGATGTACCCGGTGCCGCCGCGCCCTGAGACCCAGGGGCTGACCGAAAGCTACATCGGCAGCTGGCTCAAGGCGCGTAACTGCCGTGAAAAAGTGGTGCTGGCGAGCAAGGTCTCCGGGCCGTCACGCGGCAGCGACGCCGCCATCCGCCCTGAGCAGGCGCTGGACCGCAAAAACATCCGCAACGCGCTGGATGCCAGCCTGAAACGCCTGAACACCGATTACCTTGACCTCTACCAGCTCCACTGGCCGCAGCGCCAGACCAACTGCTTCGGCAAGCTGAATTACACCTATACCGAAGACAAGCCCACCGTCACCCTGCTGGAGACGCTGGAAGCGCTGAGCGAACAGGTCCGCGCCGGGAAAATCCGCTATATCGGCGTCTCCAATGAGACCCCGTGGGGCGTGATGCGCTACCTGCAACTGGCGGAAAAGCACGACCTGCCGCGCATTGTCTCGATCCAGAACCCCTACAGCCTGCTGAACCGCAGCTTTGAGGTCGGCCTGGCGGAGATCAGCCACCACGAGGGCGTTGAGCTGCTGGCATACTCCAGCCTGGCCTTCGGCACGCTGAGCGGCAAATACCTGAACGGGGCAAAACCGGCCGGGGCGCGCAACACGCTGTTCAGCCGCTTTACCCGCTACACCGGGGAGCAGGCCGAGCTGGCGATTACCGAGTACGTGGCGCTGGCGAAACGCCATAACCTGGACCCGTCGCAGATGGCGCTGGCCTTTGTGCGCCAGCAGCCGTTTGTCGCCAGTACCCTGCTGGGCGCGACCACGCTGGAGCAGCTGAAGACTAATATCGACAGCCAGAACCTGGTGCTGGATGGGGAGATCATGCAGGAACTGGAAGCGATCCACCGCCGCTTTACCATTCCGGCACCCTGAGCACAGGCAAAAAAAACAGGGCGGAAAATCCGCCCTGTTCTTATCCCTCTTACCTCGTGTTTACCGCCGCGCCTGCCAGAGCCACAGCCCGCCAATCGCCAGCGCAAACAGCACGCCAAACCCGATCCCCACCGCCACCACCGGCGTCCCCAGCTTCACCACCAGAGAGTAGAGGCCGAGCATCAGCAGCATCGCGCTGTTTTCACCGAGGTTCTGCACCGCGATCGCGTTGCCTGCGCCTACGGTAAGCTTGCCGCGATCCTGAAGCAGCGCATTAAGCGGCACCACAAAGAAGCCGCCGAGCATCCCGATCGCCACCAGCAGCACCGCCGCGTTGACCAGCTGATGCTGGAGCGCGAACAGCACCACCGCCACCCCCATCAGGATGCCGGCCGGCATACAGCGCTTCACGGTTTTCAGCGTCACCAGCCAGGCGGCGGCCGCCGCGCCGAGCACGATGCCGATCGCCACAAAGGCGTTCAGCAGCGTCGGCAAGGTATGGGTGGTGATGCCGAGCGC
>NZ_PJZH01000043.1 GCF_002858715.1 Chimaeribacter coloradensis
CGGCGACGTGTTGGTCGTTGTTCCCGGTCAGTGGAGGCGCATTATAGGGAGTTCCGCGCAGGCTGCAACCCCTAAATCTAAAAAATTGTTCAACCGAAGCTATTTTCACCATACTGCGAGTTTAACGCGCAATATGCTCACTGTTTACCCGCAATCCGCGCGATTTCCTGTGCAAAACGTTCGACTTCATTCCAATCCGTGTACTCCACTTCCTTACTGGTATCTGTTTCACCCCCGGTCATGCGCATAATAAAGCGGATCATCACTTTATCGAGCCAGCGATAGCGGGGGTAACGTAACGCCCCGGCAAACACGGCACTGGTTGTCGGCTTCCAGGGGGAGGCCAGTAAGAACTTACGCACATAGGGATTGGTCTGTGGGGTGCGCTTCTCAGGCTTACGGGCCGTAAGGTTCACCCCGTAGAATGCGGTAGGCAGCCGGTTAAGCTCATCCGCATGTTGCCGGACAAATTTGTCGAGCACCGGGTTAAAGTGCCCATAGCGGATCGACGCCCCCAGGGCGACGACCTGATAGTCCGCCAGCCGCACCGCTCCGGCATCCTGAAGATCCACCACATCACAGGCCAGGGCCCCTTGCAGGCTATTGGCAATATAGGAAGCAATCGCCCTGGTTTGGCCATCCGTGGTGGAATATAGAAGTAGTGCTTTCATCTCGTGCTCCTGCTGTGGGTTACTCTCGCCAGAAGGTTGGCGTAAACAGTACCAGAAGGGTAAATACTTCGAGCCGGCCAAACAGCATGGTAATAACCAATATCCATTTAGCCGGTTCATTCATCGCGGTGAAGTTGTTCGCGACCATGCCGAGGCCGGGCCCCAGGTTATTCAGGGTAGCCGTTACCGCAGAAAAGGCAGAGAGTTCATCAACGCCGGTGGCGGCAATCGCCAGCATACTCACGATAAACACCAGCGCATAGGCGGAGAAAAACCCCCATACCGCTTCAATGATACGCTCCGGCAGCGCCCGGTTGCCCAGTTTAATGGTGTAGACGGCGTTCGGGTGCACCAGTCTTTTCAGCTCCCGTGCCCCCTGCAGATAAAGAAGCAGGATGCGGATCACCTTTAACCCGCCGCCGGTCGAACCGGCACAGCCCCCGATAAAGGCGGAACACAATAACAGAAGAGGCAGAAACAGCGGCCAGGCCGAAATGTCCCCGGTGGTAAACCCGGCCGTGGTGGCCATCGACACCACCTGGAAGAAGGCCTGGTTCAGCGTGGTGGTGCCCGCGGCGTAAACATCATGCTGCCATAATATCAGCGCACAGAGCGCCGTCAGCCCCAGCTGCACCGCAATAAACATGCGGAACTCCGGGTCACGCCAATAGACGGTCAACCGGCGGCCGCTGAGCAAGGCGAAATGCAAGCCGAAATTACAGCCGGAGATCAGCAGGAAAATTGCGATCAGCGTGTTAATCACCGGATTCTGGAAATAGCCGATACTGGCGTCGTGGGTAGAAAAGCCACCGATGGCAATGGTCGAGAAGCTATGGGAGATCGCATCAAAGGGTGACATGCCCGCCAGCCAGAGGGACACGGCACAGCCCACTGTCAGGGCGACATAGATCAGCCACAGCGTTTTTGCCGTCTCCGCGATGCGCGGGCGCATCTTATTATCCTTGAGCGGCCCCGGCATTTCGGCCCGGTAGAGCTGCATACCGCCCACGCCGAGAATCGGCAGAATAGCCACTGCGAGCACGATGATGCCCATGCCGCCCAGCCATTGCAGCATCTGCCGGTAGAAAAGGATCGCTTTAGGCAGCGTATCCAGACCCACCAGCACCGTGGCACCGGTAGTGGTCAGCCCGGAGAACGACTCAAAAAACGCATCGGTCAGGGAGAGGCGCGGCTGTTCCGAAAACAGAAAAGGAAGTGCCCCGACGCTGCCGAGCACCGTCCAGAACAGCACCACAATCAGGAAGCCTTCCCGCGGTTTCAGCTCATGCTTCTGACGGCGGTTCGGCCACCAGAGCAGCAGCCCCAGCACCAGTGCCAGCAAAAACGTCTGACTGAAGGCACGGCCTGCACCGTCGCGGTAGATCAGGGCGACTACGCCGGGAATGAACATCGTCCCTGAAAAGAGAATAACCAAAAGCCCGACAATGCGGGCGATCGCGCGAAAATGCATGCCTGTTCCTCAGCCGGTTATGACGGCGGCGAGGATACCGGTTTTAGCTGTAATGCCCCCCGACTCAGATCACGTAAACGTGCGGCAATCACGTCAACCGCCGTCTGCGGCAGGGAGAGCCGTAAACAGACCTGCGCGCCGTAGTCGCCCTGCACAATCGCCCCTTCATGCTGGGCCACCAGCGCCTCCACCCCCGGCAACTGGGCGTAGTCGCAGGTCAGCCAGTACTCCGCCTGCGGCACTTTCATCTTCACCGGCAACTGTTTCAGCGCCTGCTGCACGCCGCTGCCATACGCCCTGACCAGGCCGCCGGTGCCGAGCTTTATCCCACCGTAATAGCGGATGACCACCGCGACGATCTCCCCTACCCCGCTGCCCATCAGCTGGGCGAGGATCGGTTTCCCGGCGGTGCCGGAGGGTTCGCCATCATCAGAAAAGCCGAGTTGCTGCGAATCCCCCGGCGGCCCGGCGACAAACGCCCAGCAGTGGTGCCGGGCATCCGGATGCTGTTGCCGGCACTGCTGCACAAAGGCTTTGGCCGCATCAGCCCCGCCGGCGTGCGCCAGCAGGGTGATGAAACGGCTTTTCTTAATCTCTTCGCTGACCTCAAGGGTTTCAGCCGGTATCGGGTAGGGTTGCATCAGGCCAGATGAAGATCGCGGGTCATGTTTTCGATATGGTCAGCGTACATCACGACATTGTCCTCAATCCGGATGCCGCCATACGGCTTCATCGCCTCAATCCGTGCCCAGTCGAAATGCTGACTGAATGCGCCTTCGCGCCACGGTGCCAGCAGGGATTCAATAAAGTAGAGGCCCGGCTCAATGGTCAGCACCATGCCCGGTTCCAGCACACGCGTGCAGCGCAAGTAAGGGTAGCGGGAAGGCGCGGCGAGGTGGGTGCCTTTATCATCCTGCATAAAACCGGCGACATCATGCACCTGCAGGCCCAGTGGGTGGCCCAGACCATGCGGCAGGAACGGCGTGGTCAGCCCCTGCTCCACCATCGCCTCTTCGCTGAGGCCCTTCACCAGCTGGTGCTTTTTCAGCAGGCCGGCAATCCGGTGATGCATCTGCTCATGGTAGTCGGTATAGCGTTTGCCCACCTGCAGGGTGCCGATCACCGCCAGCTCCTGTTCATTGAGGTCACTCACCAGCGCGGCGAACTCACTGCCTGCCTGAGCGGCATAGGTACGGGTAATGTCCGCCGCGTAGCCGTTGTACTCTGCCCCGGCATCAATCAGGAAACTGCGCACCTCTGCCGGTACCTGATGCTCAAGCTGGGTGTAGTGCAACACCGCGGCATGCTCATTCAGCGCCACAATATTGCCGTAAGGCACGTCGGTATCCCGGTGGCCGGTGGCGGTGAGGTAGGCCATGTTGATGTCAAACTCACTCATGCCCGACAGGAACGCTTCATGCGCGGCGCGGTGCCCCGCCACGGCCAGCTTCTGCGCCTCGCGCATACAGGCGAGCTCATAGTCCGTTTTATAGGCGCGGTGGTAATGCAGGTAGTCGATCACGCCCTGCGGGTTGATGTTCTCCGCTTTCACGCCCAGCCCGGCCGCGCGGTTCTGCGCATACCCAAGATAGGCCACGCGGTCACGCGCGGGCGGCAACAGGGCGGCGATCTCATCGGCACTTTTCAGGGCGATGATCTCCACCTCGGATGTCCAGAAGCTTTCCGGCAGCGGCTCGACGTTGTGCCAGTAATCCACCGGCGAGTAGAACCAGAGTTTCGGCTTGTTCACGCCATCCACCCACAGCCAGCAGTTAGGCACCTGCGTCACCGGCACCCACGCTTTGAACTGCGGGTTAACTTTGAAGGGGTAGGCGTGGTCATCGAGGAAAACGGTGAGCAACTCCCCGGAGTGAATCAGCAACCCGTCCAGCTGATGGCGGGCCAGCACTTCACGGGTGCGTTGCTGCAGGGTGGCGATATGATCTTTATAAAGCGCAGACAGCGTTTCCATCACAATATCCTTTTAGCTTCACATAATCCGCGCATCTTACCACAGCGGCCCCGGCCCCGTAGCGCTGTGCGCTTTGTGATCACTTCAGCAAATACGCAACTTCTCATTTGCAAATAGTTAACACAAAAACCACACTGCCTCTCATCTGGTCATACCAGATCCCATGCGCTGATTCAGGAGAGAGAGATGCTCTATCAAGGCGATACCCTGCACCTTCACTGGCTGGAAAACGGCATCGCCGAGCTGGTGTTTGATGCCCCAGGCTCGGTCAACAAACTCGATACACAAACGGTCGCCAGCCTGGGCGAAGCCGTTGCGGTACTGGAAAACCAGCCCGACCTCAAGGGCGTGCTGCTGCGCTCCAATAAACCGGCGTTTATTGTCGGTGCGGATATTACTGAATTCCTGGCGCTGTTTAACGCCCCACCGGAAAAGCTGACGCAGTGGCTGGGCTTCGCCAACCAGATTTTCAACCGGCTGGAAGACCTGCCGGTGCCGACCATCACGGCGATCAGCGGTTATGCGCTGGGCGGCGGCTGCGAGTGCGTCCTGGCAACGGACTTCCGCGTGGCCTCGCCGGAGACGCGCATCGGCCTGCCGGAGACCAAACTCGGCATCATGCCGGGGTTTGGCGGCTCAGTGCGGCTGCCGCGCCTGCTGGGGGCAGACAGCGCAATGGAGATCATCACCGCCGGGAAAGATGTTTCCGCCGCTGACGCCCTGAAGCTGGGGCTGGTGGATGCGGTAGTCACCCCGGAGAAGCTGGTAGCTGCGGCCCTTAAGATGTTACAGGCCGCGATTGACGGCAGCCTGGACTGGCGCGCTGCCCGGCAACCTAAGCTGGAGCCGCTGAAACTTTCGGCGCTTGAAGCGGCAATGAGCTTTAACGTTGCCAAAGGCCTGGTGCTGCAACAGGCCGGGAAACACTACCCGGCACCGATGGCCGCCGTAAAAACCATTGAAGCTGCGGCCGGGCTGGGGCGGGACGAGGCGTTAAAACGGGAAACCGCCAGCTTTGTGCCGCTGGCCGGGTCAGATCAGGCGCGGGCGCTGGTGGGGATTTTCCTCAACGATCAATATGTCAAAGGCAAAGCCAAAAAACTCGCCGGTCAGGTTGAGGCACCGGCCCACGCGGCGGTACTGGGCGCAGGCATTATGGGCGGCGGCATTGCCTATCAGTCAGCGCTGAAAGGCGTGCCGGTCTTGATGAAAGACATCAGCGAGAAATCCCTGACGCTCGGCATGAACGAGGCCGGGAAATTGCTCGATAAGCAGCGCGAGCGCGGCAAAATCGACGGCCTGAAGATGGCTCAGACCCTGGCGACCATCCAGCCCACGCTGGACTACGCCGGCATCAGCCGGGCGCAGGTGGTGGTGGAAGCGGTGGTCGAGAACCCGAAAGTGAAAGCCGCCGTGCTGGCCGAAGCGGAAGCGCTGCTGGATGAACAGGCGGTGCTGGCCTCCAACACCTCAACCATCCCCATCAGCGACCTGGCCCGCTCACTGAAACGGCCGGAGAATTTCTGTGGGATGCACTTCTTTAACCCGGTACACCGGATGCCGCTGGTGGAGGTGATCCGCGGCGAGAAAACTTCAGAACGCACGCTGGCGACCGTGGTGGCCTACGCCCTGCGGATGGGCAAAACCCCGGTCATCGTCAACGACTGCCCCGGCTTCTTCATCAACCGGGTGCTGTTCCCCTACTTCTCCGGCTTCAGCCTGCTGATGCGTGACGGCGCAGACTTCCGGCAGATCGATAAGGTGATGGAGAAACAGTTCGGCTGGCCGATGGGCCCGGCCTATCTGCTGGATGTAGTGGGCATCGATACCGCGCACCACGCGCAGGCGGTCATGGCACAGGGCTTCCCGGAGCGGATGGCGAAATCCTACCGCGACGCCGTGGATGTAATGTTTGACCAGCAGCGCTTCGGCCAGAAAAACGGCGCGGGCTTCTACCGCTACACAGAAGACAGCAAAGGCAAACCACGCAAACAGCCGGACGACGCGGTCGATCCGCTGCTGGAAGCGATCCGCCCGGAGACCTGCGACTTCAGTGCCGACGAGATTATCGCCCGCATGATGGTGCCGATGATCAACGAAGTGGTGCGTTGCCTGGAGGAAGGCATTGTCGCCGGCCCGGCAGAAGCGGACATCGCGCTGGTGTACGGCATCGGCTTCCCGCCGTTCCACGGCGGTGCATTGCGCTACCTCGACACCCTCGGCAGCCGCCGCTATGTCGAACTGGCGGATCGCTATGCCCATCTCGGCGCGCTTTATCAGGTGCCGGAAGGCCTGCGCGCCAAAGCAGAAAGCAACGCGCGCTACTACCCTGACGCCACACCGCTGGCAGAGATCAATACCGGCACGCCGGCTTGAGGTGAAAGATGGAAAACGTCGTTATTGTTGATGCAATCCGTACCCCGATGGGGCGCTCCAAAGGGGGCGCGTTCCGCCAGGTGCGGGCAGAAGATCTCTCCGCGCACCTGATGCGTAGCCTGCTCAGCCGCAATGCCGCGCTGGATGCGGCAGAGATCGATGACATCTACTGGGGCTGTGTGCAACAGACGCTGGAACAGGGCTTTAACATCGCCCGCAATGCCGCCCTGCTGGCGGAGATCCCGTACCGTGTCCCGGCGGTGACCGTTAACCGGCTTTGCGGCTCGTCGATGCAGGCGCTGCATGATGCCGCCCGCGCCATCATGGTCGGTGATGCCCACGTCAGCCTGATTGGCGGCGTGGAGCACATGGGCCATGTGCCGATGAACCACGGGGTCGATTTCCACCCCGGCCTGAGCCGCACGGTGGCGAAAGCGGCCGGGATGATGGGGCTGACGGCGGAGATGCTGGCAAAAATGCACCAGATCAGCCGGGAAATGCAGGATGAATTTGCCGCCCGCTCCCACCAGCGCGCCCATGCGGCCACGGTGGCCGGGCGCTTCGCCCGCGAAATTGTGCCCACCAGCGGCCACGATGCCGACGGCGTGCTGATGCGGCTCGATTACGATGAGGTGATCCGCCCGGAAACCAATGTCGCCGCCCTGGCCGCGCTGAAACCGGCGTTCGACCCGGCCAACGGCACCGTGACGGCCGGCAGCGCCTCCGCCCTCTCTGACGGCGCAGCCGCCATGCTGATCATGAGCGAGTCCCGCGCGCAATCACTCGGCCTGACGCCGCGCGCCCGCATCCGCGCGATGGCGGTGGTCGGCTGCGATCCGTCGATCATGGGGTATGGGCCGGTTCCGGCAACCAGACTGGCGCTGAAGCGCGCCGGGCTGACCACCCAGGATATCGGGCTGTTTGAGCTGAATGAGGCGTTCGCGGCGCAAACCCTGCCCTGCATCAAAGATCTGGGGCTGATGGAGCAACGCGATGAGAAGGTCAACCTGAACGGCGGCGCGATTGCGCTCGGCCACCCGCTGGGCTGCTCCGGCGCGCGCATCTCCACCACGCTGCTGAACCTGATGGAAACCCGGGATGTGCAGTTTGGCGTTGCCAGCATGTGCATCGGCCTCGGCCAGGGGATCGCGACGGTCTTTGAGCGGGTATAAGGGCGGACGGGAATATAAAGAAGAGAGGCGTACCCGGCACGGCACCCTGTGCCGTGCCGGGTCACCGGTCAGATAAAGGAGAACGCATCCCCGAAGATCTGGCCGGCCTGTGCGCCGCGCTCACCGCAGAAGCGTTCGCGGGCAATTTTCGCCATTTCAAACCGGCCGGCGATGTAGATGTCATGCTCCGCCAGCGAGGCATGATCCTGCAACACCGCACTCAGCACGGTGCCGGTACGCCCCTGCCACCCTTCCGCCGGCTGCTCCACTACCGGAATCACCTTCAGGTTCGGGTACTGCACGCTCAGCGCTTCCAGCTCGCCCAGATCGTACAGGTGGAACAGTTCACGGCCGCCCCAGTAGATAGAAATGTCGCGCTCCGGCTGCTGCTCCAGCGCAGTGACCAGAATCGAACGCGCATACGAGAAACCGGTGCCCCCGGCGATCAGGATCAGCGGGCGGGTGCTTTCCTCACGCAGCCAGGCATCACCGTGCGGCAGATCCACGGTAATCACCTGCTCCTGCAGGATGCGATCCATCACGGCCATCGCATAAAGGTTCAGTTCAGACGCGCCGATATGCAGCTCAATAAATTCTTGCTGGGCCGGGGTCGAAGCGATGGAGAACGGGCGCTTGTCGCGCTCGTCCATCACCACCATCAAATATTGTCCGGCGCGGAAGCTGACCGGTGCCTCAGGCACCAGTCTTACCCGGTATACGGTATCCGTAATCGCCTCTACCGAGGACACTTTACAGCTCAATGTCGTCATGCGTTCCCTCTGTCGGGTCATTAAAGCAAAACTGAGGCGAGGCGGCCCGGCTCAGCGGCCTGGTGCCTTATCAGTGAATATCGCCAGCTCATCCCAGATGGCATCAACACGGGCCGTGACTGCCGGATCTTTGGTAATCGGCCGGCCCCATTCGCGCTGGGTCTCCCCAGGCCACTTGTTGGTGGCGTCCATTCCCATCTTGGAACCCAGCCCGGAAACCGGCGAGGCGAAATCGAGGTAGTCGATCGGCGTGTTCTCGACCAGTACCGTATCGCGTGCCGGGTCCATGCGGGTGGTGATGGCCCAGATGACATCATTCCAGTCGCGGGCATTAACATCATCGTCACATACGATAACAAACTTAGTGTACATAAACTGCCGTAAAAATGACCAAACACCCATCATCACGCGTTTGGCATGCCCGGCATACTGTTTCTTGATGGTCACCACGGCCAGGCGGTAGGAGCACCCTTCCGGCGGCAGGTAGAAATCCACAATCTCCGGGAACTGTTTTTGCAGGATCGGCACGAATACTTCGTTCAGCGCCACGCCCAGCACTGCCGGCTCATCCGGCGGCCGCCCGGTATAGGTTGAATGATAGATGGCATTGCGGCGCTGGGTAATGTGCGTCACGGTAAAGACCGGGAAATGGTCGATCTCGTTGTAGTAACCGGTGTGGTCACCATAGGGGCCTTCAGGTGCCAGCTCGGCCGGGTCGATGTACCCCTCCAGCACAATCTCCGCGCTGGCCGGGACTTCCAGATCGTTGGAGAGGCACTTCACCACTTCGGTTTTATTGCCGCGCAGCAGCCCGGCAAACGCATATTCGGAGAGGGTATCCGGCACCGGCGTCACCGCGCCCAGCACGGTGGCCGGGTCTGCGCCCAACGCCACTGACACCGGGAACCGCTCGCCGGGGTGCGCTTTGCACCACTCCTGGAAATCGAGCGCGCCGCCGCGGTGGGAGAGCCAGCGCATGATCAGCTTGTTGCGGCCCAGCACCTGCTGGCGATAAATACCGAGGTTCTGGCGCTCTTTATGCGGGCCGCGGGTCACCGTCAGCCCCCAGGTCACCAGCGGCGCGGCGTCTTCCGGCCAGCAGTGCATCACCGGGATGCGGCTGAGGTCGACGTCCTCCCCCTGCCACACCTCTTCCTGGCACGGCGCATTGCTCAGCCGTTTGGTCGGCATGTTCAGCACCTGTTTGAACTTCGGCACCTTGTCGAAAAGGTCGCGGAAGCCTTTCGGCGGCTCCGGCTCTTTCAGGAAAGCCAGTAACTTGCCGACTTCACGCAGCGCGCTGATATCTTCCTGGCCCATGCCCATCGCCACCCGTTTTGGCGTGCCGAACAGGTTGCACAGCACCGGCATCTGGTAGCCTTTCGGGTTTTCAAACAGCAGCGCCGGGCCACCGGCGCGCAGGGTGCGGTCGGCGATTTCCGTCATTTCCAGATAAGGGTCGATCGGCTGGCTGATGCGTTTGAGTTCGCCCTGCTTTTCCAGCAAAGCGATGAAGTCTCGTAAGTCCCGGTATTTCATGCTGATCCGCAGTATTTGATACTGATAATTATTGTCGTCAGTGAAGGGGCATTATAGGCGCTATCGCCCGGTGATGCTGCACTTTTGTTGCGTGCAGCCTCACCGGTGACACAGGCTTTTAACAGTTGAACGGCACCAGGGACGCCAGTGCCTGCGCATCGTGATACTCCTGCGCCGGGCGGCCGTGGCGGAAGATCTTAAAACCTTCGCCGCGGGCGCTGTAGTAGCTGAGCTGGTTATCGCACAGCTGCAATAAACTGCCCTCACGCAGGGCGATCACGCTCTCTGACGGGTTCACGGCACAGAACTCCGCCAGCCGGTCGTCACGGCTCTCGCCGCCGTGGCCGCTGAGCACCGCGTCCGTGTAGTGCGGGTTGATCTGCACCGGGAACAGCCCGAGAGAGGGCAGCACCGCAGACGACCGCACCGGCATATCATTGGTGGTGCGGATAGAGGGCGTCGCCACATTGCAGCCGGCGCTCCAGCCGATATAGGGCACGCCGCGTTCCCGCACCGCCCGCTGGATCGGCACAATCAGGTTATGCTCATGCAGCATCTGGTTCAGCATCCAGGTATTGCCGCCGCTGACCAGAATGCACTGGGCGTGGGTGATCGCTTCAGCCGGGTTACCGGCGTGGTGGATGCTGCTGACGCGGATGCCGAGCGCCTCAGCCAGGTCGGCGGCGCGCGCGTCGTAGTCGCCGCGGATAATCGCATAGGGGATCAGAATTGCTGAATCAATCCCGCGCCGGGCGATCATCGCCTTGATGCGATCGAGCGCGAACCCCAGCAGCCGGGGGTCATCGGACAACTTTCCATTGCTAAGCAGAAACAGCTCCATTCACATACCCTCACTCATCAGGTGAAACCAGGAAGAGACACGTCGCCGGCCCGGTTTTTTCTCCGGATAATAGGTTGGAAAGAAAAGATAACCTGACCGATTCCGCCTTACGTTAATCCAATTTTACGTTCACCGCACGGCCCTAAGATAAATTCCCGGCGCAATGGCGCATCCCCGCCAGGGCGGGGAAAAGCGCCGCCGCTATTTATCCGTAATGGCTTTTGCTATGCTTGCCTGCACAGCAGAAGGGCATGTGAATCTATGGAATCCTGGTATTTATTGTATTGCAAACGCGGGCAACTCCTGCGCGCGAAAGCGCACCTGGAGCGTCAGGCGGTCAATTGCCTGAGTCCGATGATCACGCTGGAAAAAATGGTCAGGGGTCGCCGTACCGCTGTCAGCGAGCCCCTGTTTCCCAATTATATGTTTGTGGAGTTTGACCCTCACCGCATCCACACCACCACCATCAGCGCCACGCGGGGCGTCAGCCATTTTATCCGCTTCGGCAACCAGCCGGTGGTGGTCAGCCCGGCGGTTATCCACGAGCTGATCCATAACCCGGTGCAGGATGTGACCGACCCGGACACCCCGCAGCCCGGCGACACGGTGCTGATCACCGACGGCGTGTTCGAGGGGTTGCAGGCGATCTACACCGAGCCGGATGGCGAGGCGCGCTCCATGCTGCTGCTTAACCTGCTGAATAAGCAGGTCTGCCAGAGCGTGGACAACCGCCAGTTCCATAAAATGTGACGCCCTGCGCCCATAAAAAAGGCACGCCTGCGCGTGCCTTTTTGTTTTCTGCTGCCGCTTAGCGCTGCATCTCTGCATCATGCAGCCACTGGGCCACACGTTTGGCGAAATAGGTCAGCACACCGTCTGACCCGGCGCGCTTGAAGCACATCAGGGATTCGAGCACCGCCGGTTTTTCCTGCAGCCAGCCGTTCTGGAACGCGGCCATGTGCATCGCGTATTCACCGGAAACCTGATAGGCGAAAGTCGGCACGCCGAAGGTGTGTTTCACGCGGTGGATAATGTCCAGGTACGGCATCCCCGGCTTCACCATCACCATATCCGCCCCTTCCTGCAGATCCTGGGCGATCTCCTGCAACGCTTCGTCACTGTTGGCCGGGTCCATCTGGTAGGTCTTTTTGTCGCCGCCCTTCAGGTTGCCGCTGGAGCCGACCGCGTCGCGGAACGGGCCGTAGTAACAGGAGGCGTATTTGGCGGAATAAGCCATGATCTGGGTGTTGATCAGGTTCTGCGCTTCCAGCTGATCGCGGATGGCACCGATGCGGCCGTCCATCATGTCGCTCGGGGCCAGGATTTCCGCCCCGGCTTCGGCGTGGGAGAGCGCCTGGCGCACCAGTATCTCTTTGGTGACGTCGTTGATGACGTAGCCGTCGGCGTCGATGATGCCGTCCTGGCCGTGGGTGGTGTACGGGTCGAGCGCCACGTCAGTCAGCAGGCCGAGTTCCGGCACGGCGTCTTTCAGGGCGCGCACTGCGCGCTGCACCAGGCCGTCCGGGTTGTAGGCCTCTTCCGCGTGGAGCGACTTCAGGTCGCCCTCAATCACCGGGAACAGGGAGAGCACCGGCACGCCCAGTTTGGCAATGGCTTCCGCCTCTTTGATCAGCAGATCGATACTCATCCGCTCCACGCCCGGCATCGATGGCACAGCCTGGCGGCGGTTGGTGCCTTCCATGACGAACACCGGGTAGATCAGGTCATTGACCGTGAGCTGATTTTCGGCCACTAAACGGCGGCTGAAATCATGACGGCGCACACGGCGCATACGGCGACCAGGAAAGGTGCCCGGGAATGCATAGCTCATCGTATTTCTCCTACTTAAGCCAGTCGGAACAGCCGACGGGCGTTGTCATCAGTTTTCTTGGCCAGCCAGTCGGGGTCTTCCCGGCGCCACGCGGCGACCTGGTGAACGAGATGGGGCAGAAAACAGGGTTCATTGCGGCGGGATGCAGGTTTTTTGGGTAAATCCCGGGGCAACAGATAAGGGGCGTCGGTTTCCAGCAGCAGGCGATCCGCCGGAATCAGCGGCAACAACGCCCGCAGCGCCAGCCCGCGCCGTTCGTCACACACCCAGCCGGTAATGCCGATGGACGCCCCCAGATCGAGGCACGCCTCCAGCTCAGGCTGGGTGCCGGTAAAACAGTGCACCACCACTGCCGGCAACTGCGCCACCCAGGGGGCCAGCAGGGCAACAAAGCGCGCATGGGCATCGCGGCAGTGCAAAAAGACCGGCAGCTGTAACCCGGCGGCCAGCGCGAGTTGTGCCGTGAAGGCGCGCTCCTGGCTTGCCGGGTCAGAGAAGTTGCGGTTGAAGTCCAGCCCGCATTCGCCGATCGCCGCCACACCCGGCTCAGCTGCCAGCTTACGGATCTGCTGCTCCGCCTGCGCACTCCAGGTAGAGGCCTCATGCGGGTGAACCCCGGCCGTTGACCAGCAGAAACCGGGGTGTTCCGCCGCCAGTTGCGCGGCCTCTGTGCTTTCCGACACATTGGTGCCGGTAATCAACATCCCGGTCACCCCAGCCTCACGGGCGCGGGCAACCACCTCCGGGCGGTCTTTCGCAAACTGCGAACTGGTCAGGTTAACGCCAATATCAAACATGCGGATGTCCAAAACAGAAGCCGCCCTCGAAGGGCGGCTGGGGTCAATCTGGGGCGCTTACGGCGCGTTGGAGGAGGAGTCCTCTTCCGTGTCGTCGTCAATATCCTGGCGACGCTGGCCCACATAGAAGCGGCCAAAGAACACGCCAATCTCAAACAGCAGATACATCGGGATCGCCAGCAGCGTCTGCGAAAAGACGTCCGGCGGGGTCAGCAACATCCCCACCACAAACGCCCCCACCAGCACATAGGGGCGCTTGGCCTTGAGATCGTCCGGTGTGGTCACGCCGCTCCAGCACAACAGCACAATGGCAATCGGCACCTCAAACGACACCCCGAACGCCATAAACAGCGCCATGACGAAATCGAGGTAGTTGTTGATGTCGGTGGCGATCAACACACCGGCCGGGGCCGTTTTTGCAAAGAAGCCGAACGCCAGCGGGAAGACGATAAAGTACGCAAACGCCATCCCCATATAGAACAGCAGGGAGCTGGAGAACAGCAGCGGCATCATCAGGCGGCGTTCATGCTTATAGAGCGCCGGGGCGATGAAGGCCCACACCTGGTACAGAATGATCGGCGCAGAGACAAACACCGACACGATCATGGTCAATTTGATCGGGGTAAAGAACGGTGATGCCACATCAGTGGCGATCATACTGGCCCCATTTGGCATCTGTTTAATCAATGGTGCGGAAACCAATTGGTAGATGTCATTGGAGAAATAGGCCAATGCCAGGAAAACCGCCAGCACCGCAATAATGCAATTCAGCAACCGCTTACGCAGCTCAATCAGGTGGCTGATCAGCGGTTGGGTATCTTCAACAGCCATGTTTTAACGATCGCCCGTGGGTTGATGGGAAGAGGAAACAGGCGCGGCCTGCGGTTCAGGCTGCGGGGCCGCGGCGGTTTTCCCCGCCGGCGGCACCTCCGCCTTTTTCAGCGACAGGGGCGTGTCCGCCTGGTTCTGCGCCGGGGTTTCCGGCGCGGTGGCGGGCGCGGAGGCCACCGTGGCTGATTCACCCGGCGTCACGCCGTCATGCAGCGCCTCCGGGTCGGTCACCGTCGGATGATGAATGGTGCGCGCGGCCTCATCGGCCTCGCTGTAAGAGCGCTTCATCGACTCCGCGGCCTCTTTCAGCTCATCCATTGATGCTTTCAGCTCCGGCGTCAGGTTTTTCAGCCCCGCCTCTTCCGCTTTTTTCAGGCTGTCCTGCAGCTCCTGCAGTTTCAGCTCCTGCGCCAGCTCGGTCTGCACCGAGGCGGCCAGCGAACGTAATGCGCGGATCCACCCCGCTACTGTTCTGACTGCGACAGGTAACCGCTCCGGCCCAAGCACCACCAGACCAATTACCATGACCAGCAACAGCTCACTAAACCCGATATCGAACACGGTTTACACCTGCTCTTTGTCTTTGCTCTTGGCGTCATCCGGTTTCACCACAATCACCGGCTTTTCAGACAGGTTCTTGGCGGTGAAGTCTGCATCTTCAGCATGTTTCTCTGTTTTAGCAGCCGGTGTGGTGTCGTCATTCATGGCTTTTTTAAAGCCCTTGATCGAGGCGCCCAAATCGGAACCCAGACCGCGCAGCTTGTTGGTACCAAACAGCAGAACCACGATCACTGCGATAATCAGTAATTGCCAAATGCTAATGCCACCCATTGTATTTACCTCTCAAAGCCGGAGAAAAGGAATGTCGCTGAACAGTGCCGCATTATACGGCACCTTTATACGCTGTCTTACTTAAACACATGCCCACGCGTAAACGCATGCCCGCTTACGTTCATTTACCGCTGCGCTGCCAGCCAATCACCCAGGAGACGATCCCGGCCGCCATCAGCCAGGCGGGGTACACCTCCTGCTTGTTGAGCAGCAGCAGGGTGCCGCACAGCAGCAAGGTCGCACCGATGCCGAACAGATAGCGTGACTGGCCGCTGCGGACGCGGTGCTCACGCATTTCGGCCGACAGCTTCTCGATGCTGTGGTGCAACTGGCGGTTACGCTGCAGGCTTTCAAACACCAGGTCCGGCAGCTCAGGCAGCTTCTCCGTCCAGAACGGCGCTTTCTGTTTGAAGGCGCGGATCATCGCCGGCAGGCCCACCTGATCGCGCAGCCACTCCTCCAGGAACGGTTTGGCAGTGGTCCAGAGATCGAGCTGCGGGTAGAGCTGACGCCCCAGCCCTTCCACGTAGAGCAGGGTCTTCTGCAACAGGACAAGCTGCGGCTGCACTTCCATATTAAACCGGCGGGCGGTGTTAAACAGGTTGAGCAGCACATTCCCGAACGAGATGTCCGCCAGCGGTTTTTCAAAGATCGGCTCGCACACCGTACGGATGGCGAACTCGAAATCCTCGACGTTGGTGTCCGGCGGCACCCAGCCGGAATCCACATGCAGCTCCGCCACCCGCCGGTAGTCCCGGTTAAAGAAGGCGATGAAGTTTTCCGCCAGGTAGCGTTTGTCCTCTTTATTGAGCGAACCGACGATGCCGCAGTCGATGCCGATATAGAGCGGGTCGGCCGGGTGCGCGTAGCTCACAAAGATGTTGCCGGGGTGCATATCCGCATGGAAGAAGCTGTCACGGAATACCTGGGTAAAGAACACCTGCACGCCGCGCTCTGCCAGCAGTTTCATGTTGGTGCCCTGCGCTTCCAGCGCCGGGACATCCGACACCGGAATGCCGTAGATCCGCTCCATCACCAGCACCGTTTCACGGCAGTAGTCAGAGTAAACCTCCGGCACATACAGCATATTGCTGCCTTCAAAATTGCGGCGCAGCTGGATGGCGTTGGCCGCTTCGCGCAGCAGGTTCAGCTCGTCCAGCAGGGTTTTCTCATACTCCCGCACCACCTCCAGCGGCCGCAGGCGGCGGCCGTCGGGCAGCAGGCGCGGCAACCAGCCGGCCAGGCGGTTCATCAGGCGCATATCCGCCTTGATTACCGGCAGAATGTCGGGGCGGATCACCTTAAGCACCACCTCTTTGCCGTTCTCTTTCATGCGGGCGGTGTGCACCTGCGCGATAGAGGCAGAAGCCAGCGCCTTTTCATCAAAATCGTCGAACCACTTTTCCAGGGGGCCGCCCAGGGCCGCCTCGATATGGCGGCGCGCCTGCCGGCCGTCAAACGGCGGCACCCGATCCTGCAACAGCGCCAGTTCATCGGCAATCTGCGGCGGGAAGAGGTCACGGCGGGTAGACATCATCTGCCCGAACTTAATCCACACCGGCCCCAGCTCCTGCATCGCCAGCCGCAGCCGCACGCCGAGTAACTTGTCATGATGGCGGTTGGGCATCCAGAACAACAGGCGGCGGCCAAAGCGCAGCGGGAAGGTCAGGCGCATGCGGGGAATGAGCTCATCCAGCCCATAACTCAGCACCACGCGGATAATCAGATAGAGGCGACGCAGTTCACCTGGGGTCATGGCTTCGTCTCCATTGCGTTGATGCGGGCGTCGAGCGCGTCCAGCTCGCGGGCCAGCGCATCCACTTCTTCATTAAACCAGACAATCTCCAGCGGGGCCGGGGCCAGTTTCCACTCTTCCGTCAGCACTTCGCTGAGGTGCCCCTGCCGCCGTACCAGCGACGAGCGGACCCGCTGCGCGCCTTTCAGCAGCGTCTGCGTGATCCCCTGCGCGGCAATATCGCCGAGATAAGGGGCCAGCAGATCCGCCGGCTCCCATTCGGCCATATCCAGCAGTGCCACCAGTTGCTGGACGACCTGCAGGTCACCGTCAACAACCAGCTCGCCCTGGCGCATCAGCGGGGAGAGCTGCTGCCGGTCACGCAATTTCATCAGTACGCCCAGGCGGGTCGAGACGGTGCAATCCGCCTCCCCGGCCCACTCCCCGAGGATGTCCACCTGGCGTTCGCTGAAGATCATCGTCAAGGGGGTGTCCAGCTCCTGGAGCCGGATGCGCAGGATCTTGCCGGCCAGCCGCAGCCGGGCGGCTTTCATGCTGGGTTCACGGTAGAGCAACCGGTTCAGGGCGGTCTCCAGCCCTGCCGTCAGTAACGGGGTCAACAACATGGCATCACCCCGTCAGAATTTGAAACCGCGATGTAAGGCAACAATGCCTCCGGTGAGGTTGTGGTAGTTGACGTTGTCAAACCCGGCATCACTCATCATCCCTTTCAGGGTCTCCTGATCGGGGTGCATCCGGATGGACTCCGCCAGATAGCGGTAGCTGTCCGCGTCCTGTGCCACCAGCTCGCCGATGCGCGGCAGCAGGTGGAAGGAGTAAGCGTCATAGGCTTTGTTCAGCGGCTCCAGCACCGGCTTGGAGAACTCCAGCACCAGCAGGCGGCCGCCCGGCTTCAGCACGCGGAACATGGAGCGCAGCGCCTTCTCTTTTTCCGTCACGTTGCGCAGGCCGAATGAGATGGTGATGCAGTCGAAGTAGTTGTCCGGGAACGGCAGCGCCTCGGCGTTGGCCTGCACATAGCTGACGTTGCCGACCACGCCCAGGTTGCGCAGTTTTTCGCGGCCCATTTTCAGCATGGAGTCATTGATGTCGGCCAGCACGACCTGGCCCTTGTCACCCACCAGACGGGAGAATTTCGCCGTCAGGTCGCCGGTGCCGCCGGCCAGATCCAGCACGCGCTGCCCGCGGCGCACGCCGCTGCAATCAATGGTAAAGCGCTTCCAGATACGGTGGATGCCGAACGACATCAGGTCGTTCATCAGGTCATATTTCGCCGCCACGGAGTGGAAGACG
>NZ_PJZH01000044.1 GCF_002858715.1 Chimaeribacter coloradensis
CTTTATTAACAAATGATAAAGTTTTTGACACAAAAAGTATTGCAGCGTTAAAAAAATGGTTTATTGAGCCAAATCATTCCTGCACATGCTTCGATATTGGTAAGAAGTACGACCTGCACAGCATGAGTGCTAATGGAGTCATAAACGGGCTGGGTGGCAGAGTTCAAAAAGAACTTGGTAGATTCGAGGTTAAAGGTGTCGGAAATATCGCATCCGGTACAAAATTCATTACCGTAATGAAGAGTAAAGAAATCGGCGGAAAACCCAAAAGAAACTTATGGACAATTCGTGAGGAACTTGTTCAGGCAATTAACGAACTGGATTTTTTTGGTACAACAGAAATGGCCAGCAGTGAGTATTACTCTGACGATGAGTTGATCAATGCCATAGAGAAAAGTAATATCTTTGACAACGTTCAGGCGTTTGAATATACAGGGGAAGCCAAACCAAAGAAAAATGCAATAGAAGTAAAAAATGGCCTCTCGTATCCCAGGAGTAAAGGCGTATCCCAAAATGCGCTGAATAAAGCAGGTTACAGATGTGAAGTCGATAGTGACCACCCAACATTCAGAAGGCGAAATTCATCCTTAAATTACACAGAACCTCATCACATTGTACCTATGTCCAGGCAAGATGCTTTTGACACATCTCTTGATGTTGAAGAAAATATCATATCTCTGTGTTGCAATTGCCATAAACAAATTCACCTTGGTCAGGGTTATGAAGATATGCTGAAAGAAATATACACTGCGCGAAAAAGGTTATTAAAAAAAGTTGGTATTGATATATCACTGGAAAACTTGATTCTTTATTACAAAATGGAAAGTAAGTGAGATTCAAACGAGAGTGATACCTTCGTTTTATTGGTCGGGATGAACAGCAGATGATGTTTCCGGCAAGTATCGGGTCCAGAAACTTTCTGTTAAAAAAGAGGTAAAAGTAGTCTTGAGCCCTGACTGCGAATTGCCATTGCGCATGACCAGAGAACAGGACGAACCCCTGCCAAACCCAGGCATGAGAAACACCTTTAAAACATAGACTTAATTAAAATCAGCAATTCCCATCGAAATAATAAGCAAGCAGAATTGGCTCAGGTGAATTTCACTCGGTGCAGTGCATGCGTTGGGGGGGGTAAAAGGAAAAACCCGAAATGAATCGGGTTTTGATTAATTAACGATTAACAGGTTCCCGTGCCCGGGAACACTCTGACTGTACGCGCAATATATTATTTCCGCAATCATTATTTTTGATTACCAAGCCATTTATTCATCTGCTCAATTTCACCTTTTTGAGCTTTAATGATGTCCTGCGCGAGCTTTCTCATTTCCGGATCTTTTCCGTATTTTAGCTCGGTCTCAGCCATTGCTATTGCCCCTTCATGGTGTGCTACCATGCCTTTCGCAAAAGCCTTGTCGGGATCGGACTCTTTTACAGCGGCCATCATTTTGTCATGCATACCTTTCATGCCGGACATATATTCCTGTGACGATGCCGATGAGGATATATCTGACATTTTCATTTCTGAATGTTCTGCGGAAATCGCTGGCAGGGATAACATCAGTATAACAAAAAGCGAATTTGTGATTTTCATATAATAAACCCTTTCAGATGGTTACCGGATAAGTTTAGCTGAGTCAGACAAAAAAGCCCCCTGAAGGGGGCAAAAAATAACAACATATCCGTATAAGGGACAATCTATCAAGGAAAGGGTAACCGCACGGAAACTTCAGTTGTCATCAGCCCGCATTGATCATGCGGCGGTGTGCATCAGCCATAGCCTGATGGGGGCCGGACTGACCGTTATTCGTAAATTCATGGGCAACAGCTGCTCTTTCATGTTCATTCATCGCCGCAAACGAAGTCGCCGGACGGGAAGCGTTAACGGTGCCAGTTCCCATCATCTTCTGATGACTTTCCGCCATTTTTTTATGTGCATCTGTTGAACCATTGTTCATGGTTTCATGAACAATAATAGCCTGTTCATGCTGATCCATACCGGCCATCCGTGGAGCTGCCCCCTGGATGGCGGCTGGAGTTGAAGAAGACTGCATCTGATGGGCCGGAGCCTGAGCATTATTGACACGCTCATGGATATTTACAGTTTCAGTGGCCCAGGCCGTAGAAATTAAGCTCAAACCTAACACTGATGCTAAGACGATATTTTTCATGGTAACTCTCCATTTCTGAATTAGTGATGTCCGTGAATTTCGATCTGTGTCCTCAGTAGTACAACTGACAACTCTACAGACCTTATTCCGCCGGGATGAGGCTTTAATACAACTCCTGGCTTGTGCTGATGCCGTGTATGGATGAAGTAATAATGCCTTCCTGATAAGTTGCACTAATTATATCGAATGGCTTCTGTTTGCTGCATGACAGGCTAATGACATCTTTGTCATTTAAATCTTTATTCTCAGTACTGGGTTTCCGGAATCATTTTCTCCAGTCTGGGCACGGATAGGATAAAACGAGTTGAACGTACGTCCGATTCCACCTGCACTCTTCCGTGATGTGCTTCCACGATGGACTTCACAATCGCAAGGCCGATGCCGCTGCCTTCTCCTTTTCGTTGTCTGGACGGATCTACCCGATAAAAACGGTCAAACAGCCTTGATAAATGCTCTTCAGGGATTGGTTTCCCCGGATTTTCAATCACAAGGTCAAAAAAGCTCTCCTGCTCTCTTATTGAGACGGTGATTGCCTGTCCCTCCGGGGTATAACGCAGGGCATTGGATAACAGATTATTGATCGCCCTTCTGAACATTTGTGGATCTCCCTCAACCAGGCAGGGCATCCCGTTAAATTTGAGCGTGATATTGCGTTCTTCGGCCCAGGCTTCGAAAAACTCGAAGACTTTCATGACTTCCGCTCTGAGGTCAAACATGACCCTGTCAGGTATCAGCTGATTATTATCTGCCTGTGCCAGGAACAGCATATCGCTGACCATTTTGGTCATCCGGTTATACTCTTCAAGACTGGAATAGAGGACATCCTCAAGTTCCCTCTGTGTTCGATCCTGACTCAGTGCGATTTCAGTCTGCGTCACCAGATTGGTGATGGGCGTTCTGATCTCATGCGCGATATCGGCAGAGAAATTGGCCTGGCGGGTAAAGACATCCTCAATCTTTCCAATCATATGATTGAACGAGATAACCAGTTGCTCCAGCTCAATGGGAACGCGTGTCGGTTCCAGTCGCGCATCAAGATTCTCGGAGGTGATGTTTTTAATGGCATTGCTGACATTACGAAGGGGCAGGTGCCCCTGACGGACAGCGATTCGAATGATCAGAACAATCAACAGGCTTATCACGACGGCAATCGCAATCAGGTTCTTTTTCAGCGCATCGAGGTAATGGAGATGGAAATTAATGGATAGGCCAGTCAGCATGACATAGTTCTGCTGTTTGCCCTGAAATATCGCCTGACCAGAGGAGGCGATAATCCTGTATGTTTCCATCTTCATTTCGGACCCGGTATCCATCGGTCCCGCAGGATCCTCCACCGTCCAGAGAAAGACATCCCGTGCGCGGCTGTGCTCGCTAAAATCTGCTGAATTCACTGCCGGGCGTAGTGCCGCCCCCTGAGCTGAGCTAAAGAGCACTTCACCCCTGGGATTGAGGAGCAAAAGGGCAACGTTGCGGTAGCTGGCAATTGATTCCTTTATTTTGCTTATTTTTTTATCATCCGGATCCACCGGGGACTGCAGTATACGGTTCAGTGTGGTGCTGATTTGTTGAAGATCGCTGACATCCTGCTCGGCAAAATGATTTTCAACAGAATGCAGCATAAACCAGGTGAAGGCGATAAAAGCCAGTATCGTGGACAGGCTGATAAAAAAGGTCAGCCGCAGAGCGAGTGAGAAAGGGCGTCTGGAAGGTTTGCTATGCATCCGGGACCTCCAGCATGTAGCCCACGCCCCGGACTGTCTGGATCAGCTTTGTCTCGTAATCGTTGTCTATTTTAGCGCGGAGTCGCTTTACTGCGACATCGATCGCATTAGTGTCGCTGTCAAAATTCATGTCCCAGACCTGAGAGGCAATCAGGGAGCGGGGAAGAACCTCTCCCTGATGGCGAATGAAGAATTCCAGCAGGCTGAACTCTTTACTGGTGAGCACAATGCGGTTTCCGGCGCGACTGACTTTTCTGGATACGAGATCAATCGAGAGGTCAGCCACCTTAAACTGGCTTTCCGTGATCATCGTGTTTCCCCGCCTCAGAAGGGTTCTCACCCGGGCGAGCAGTTCGGCAAACGCAAAGGGTTTAACCAGATAATCGTCCGCACCCAGTTCCAGTCCTTTGACCCTATGTTCGATCGTGCCGAGGGCTGTCAGCAGTAAGACCGGCATACCCTTTCCGGCAGTGCGCAGCATGCGGATGATATCCCAGCCGTTCACATCAGGTAGCATGATATCCAGAATGACTAAATCATACTCGGCTGTCATGGCGAGATGATATCCGGTAAGACCATTATCAGCGTGATCCACTACGAACCCTGTCTCTGTAAGCCCTTTGCTGAGATATTCACCTGTTTTAATTTCGTCTTCGACGATCAATATTTTCATCTTGCTCCCCGGCTGGCTGCTAATGTCATTCTATTGCGCCCACGATCGTTATCAACGGATTACAGCAAAAATGACAACATTGTCATTATCCTGTCACTCGGCAAACAGAGAGCGTTAGGTAAAGTACCCCTATCAATACTCTGGACTTCATTTGAACCATTTACCAGGTCTGCCTGGACGAGAAGCGTTATGTTCAAATTAAAATTACTCAGCATTAGCACGATATTCATCCTGGCAGGCTGCGTGTCGCTTGCGCCTGAATATCAGCGGCCCGCAGCACCGGTACCCCAGCAGTTTTCACTGTCCCATAACAGCCTGACGCCAGCGGTAAATGGCTATCGGGATACGGGCTGGCGTAACTTTTTTGTCGATCCCCAGGTTACCCGGTTGATCGGTGAAGCTCTGACTAATAACCGTGATTTGAGAATGGCTGCCCTGAAGGTTGAAGAGGCCCGAGCCCAGTTCAACGTCACGGATGCAGATCGTTATCCCCAGCTGAATGCCTCATCCGGGATAACATACAGCGGTGGTCTGAAAGGTGACAAGCCGACCACACAGGAGTACGACGCGAGACTGGAGCTCAGTTATGAGCTCGATTTTTTCGGCAAACTTAAGAACATGAGTGATGCTGACCGCCAGAACTACTTTGCCAGCGAAGAAGCCCGTCGGGCCGTACACATCCTGCTGGTCTCCAACGTTTCACAGAGCTATTTCAGCCAGCAACTGGCGTACGAACAACTCCGTATTGCGCGGGAAACGCTGAAAAATTATGAACAGTCCTATGCTTTCGTTGAGCAACAGCTCGTGACCGGGAGTACGAACGTTCTGGCACTTGAACAGGCGAGAGGACAAATCGAAAGTACCCGCGCCGAAATAGCCAAACGAGAAGGCGATCTGGCTCAGGCAAACAATGCCCTGCAACTGGTGCTGGGAACGTACCGCGCACTTCCGTCAGAAAAAGGGATGAAAGGCGGGGAGATCGCACCAGTAAAATTGCCACCAAATCTATCTTCACAAATTTTGCTGCAGCGACCGGATATTATGGAAGCGGAATATCAGCTGAAAGCGGCTAATGCCAATATTGGCGCAGCGCGAGCGGCCTTTTTCCCCTCCATTACCCTGACCAGTGGTCTTTCCGCAAGCAGTACGGAGCTGTCAAGCCTGTTTACGTCAGGAAGTGGAATGTGGAATTTTATCCCTAAAATTGAAATTCCTATTTTTAATGCTGGCAGGAATAAAGCCAATCTGAAGCTGGCTGAAATTCGCCAGCAACAATCGGTGGTTAATTACGAACAAAAAATTCAGTCAGCCTTTAAGGATGTTTCCGACACGCTTGCGCTGCGCGACAGCCTTAGCCAGCAACTTGAGTCACAGCAGCGTTATCTTGATTCACTTCAGATAACTCTCCAGCGTGCCAGAGGATTATATGCAAGTGGTGCTGTCAGTTACATCGAAGTGCTGGATGCAGAACGTTCCCTCTTCGCTACGCAGCAAACCATTCTCGATCTTACCTATTCCCGACAGGTTAACGAAATTAATCTGTTTACCGCGCTGGGTGGCGGTTGGGTAGAGTAAATTTATTTAATTAATCAGGAAATTAAAAATGCGTAATTCACTTAAAGCCGTTTTATTTGGTGCCTTCTCTGTCATGTTTTCTGCCGGTCTTCATGCTGAAACACATCAGCATGGCGATATGAATGCTGCCAGTGATGCTTCGGTACAGCAGGTTATCAAGGGCACCGGTGTCGTTAAAGACATTGATATGAATAGTAAAAAGATTACCATTTCGCACGAAGCAATCCCTGCTGTGGGCTGGCCTGCAATGACCATGCGCTTCACTTTTGTTAATGCAGACGACGCTATCAATGCCCTGAAAACCGGCAACCATGTCGATTTCTCGTTTATTCAGCAGGGCAATATCTCCTTACTCAAAAGCATTAACGTTACGCAATCCTGATTATCAGTCCGGAGCGAATACATCCAGTGCGCCTGAACATTCATTAAGGGATTACTGTGAATGAATGATCGGGCGCATATGCCAGGTGTTTTGATTTTTCAGCGAGAAATTGTATGGCTTCTTTAAAGATAAAATATGCTGCAATAATTATCAGCAGCCTCATAGCAGGAGGGCTGATATCGGTTACTGCCTGGCAGTATGTAAACTCATCACAAAAAACAGTACAAACCGAACAAAAGGCACCGGAGCGAAAGGTACTTTTCTGGTATGACCCGATGAAACCGGATACCAAATTTGATAAACCCGGAAAATCTCCCTTTATGGATATGGACCTGGTGCCAAAATATGCTGATGAAAGCGGCGATAAAAGCAGTGGCGGGATCCGTATCGATCCAACGCAGGTTCAGAATCTGGGATTAAAAACGCAAAAAGTCACGCGAGGAATGCTGAATTATTCTCAGACAATCCCGGCTAATGTCAGTTACAACGAGTATCAGTTTGTCATTGTGCAGGCGCGCTCTGACGGTTTCGTCGAAAAAGTGTATCCCCTGACGATTGGCGATCATGTGAAGAAAGGCACTCCGCTTATCGATATCACCATTCCTGAATGGGTGGAGGCACAAAGTGAGTTCCTGCTGTTATCCGGTACAGGCGGTACGTCAACCCAGATAAAAGGGGTTCTGGAGCGACTTCGTCTAGCTGGTATGCCGGAAGAGGATATTCAAAGGCTGCGTTCAACCCGCACAATCCAGACCCGTTTTACCATTAAAGCACCTATTGATGGTGTCATTACTGCGTTTGACCTGCGCACCGGAATGAATATTTCGAAAGATAAAGTAGTGGCTCAGATTCAGGGGATGGACCCGGTCTGGATCAGCGCTGCAGTGCCAGAATCTATCGCATATCTGCTGAAAGATACGTCGCAGTTTGAAATTTCGGTACCGGCTTATCCGGATAAAACATTCCATGTCGAAAAATGGAACATTCTTCCCAGCGTGGATCAGACAACCCGTACGCTTCAGGTCCGTCTCCAGGTTTCTAATAAGGATGAGTTTCTCAAGCCGGGCATGAATGCCTATCTGAAACTGAATACCAAGAGCCAGGAGATGCTGCTGATACCAAGCCAGGCCGTTATCGATACCGGCAAAGAACAGCGCGTGATTACTGTTGATGATGAAGGCAAGTTTGTGCCGAAACAGATCCACGTTCTGCATGAATCACAGCAACAGTCCGGCATTGGCTCCGGCCTGAATGAAGGCGATACCGTGGTGGTCAGTGGCCTGTTCCTCATTGACTCCGAAGCCAATATTACGGGCGCGCTGGAACGTATGCGCCACCCTGAAAAAACAGAAAACAGTATGCCAGCAATGTCTGAGCAGCCTGTAAATATGCATTCAGGGCACTGAGGAGACGACGATGATTGAATGGATTATCCGGCGCTCTGTCGCCAACCGTTTCCTGGTCATGATGGGCGCACTGTTTCTCAGCATCTGGGGCACATGGACGATAATTAACACGCCGGTCGATGCGCTGCCTGACCTGTCAGATGTGCAGGTCATTATTAAAACCAGCTATCCCGGACAGGCCCCGCAGATTGTAGAAAACCAGGTCACCTATCCGCTTACCACCACCATGCTGTCCGTACCTGGCGCAAAAACCGTGCGTGGCTTTTCACAGTTCGGTGATTCGTATGTGTATGTCATTTTTGAAGACGGCACCGATCTGTACTGGGCCCGTTCGCGCGTGCTGGAATACCTGAATCAGGTTCAGGGCAAACTGCCTGCGGGTGTGAGCTCTGAAATCGGCCCGGACGCCACGGGAGTGGGCTGGATATTTGAATATGCCCTTGTCGATCGCAACGGAAAACACGACCTTTCAGAACTGCGCTCTCTGCAGGACTGGTTCCTGAAATTTGAGCTGAAAACCATCCCGAACGTGGCTGAGGTCGCTTCGGTTGGCGGCGTGGTGAAACAGTACCAGATTCAGGTCAATCCGGTAAAACTGTCCCAGTACGGTATCAGCCTGCCCGAAGTGAAACAGGCACTTGAATCGTCTAACCAGGAGGCCGGTGGCTCATCCGTTGAAATGGCCGAAGCGGAGTATATGGTCCGTGCCAGCGGTTATCTTCAGAGCATTGATGATTTTAATAACATCGTCCTGAAAACAGGTGAGAACGGCGTGCCGGTTTATCTGCGGGATGTTGCCCGCGTGCAGACCGGGCCCGAAATGAGGCGTGGTATTGCCGAGCTGAACGGCCAGGGAGAAGTCGCTGGCGGCGTGGTGATCCTGCGGTCGGGTAAAAATGCGCGCGACGTTATCACGGCAGTGAGGGATAAACTGGAGACGCTGAAGGCCAGCCTGCCGGAAGGCGTTGAAATCGTGACCACCTACGATCGCAGCCAGTTAATCGACCGGGCGATTGATAACCTCAGTTCCAAACTTCTGGAAGAGTTTATCGTGGTGGCCATCGTCTGTGCTCTGTTCCTGTGGCACGTACGTTCTGCCCTGGTGGCGATTATCTCTCTGCCGCTTGGCCTGTGTATCGCCTTTATCGTCATGCACTTCCAGGGACTGAACGCCAATATCATGTCGCTGGGAGGGATAGCGATTGCCGTCGGTGCGATGGTGGATGCCGCCATTGTGATGATTGAAAATGCGCACAAACGGCTTGAGGAGTGGGATCATCAGCATCCGGGTGAGCAGATTGACAACGCCACCCGCTGGAAGGTGATTACCGACGCCTCCGTGGAAGTGGGACCCGCGTTGTTCATTAGCCTGCTGATCATCACCCTGTCCTTTATTCCTATCTTTACCCTGGAAGGGCAGGAAGGTCGTCTGTTTGGCCCGCTGGCATTCACGAAAACGTACTCCATGGCGGGAGCGGCCGCACTGGCCATCATCGTCATTCCTATTCTGATGGGATTCTGGATCCGGGGGAAAATTCCTGCCGAGACAAGTAACCCCCTGAACCGGGTGCTGATCAAAGCGTATCATCCTTTGCTGCTGCGGGTCCTCCACTGGCCAAAAACAACCCTGCTGGTTGCGGCCTTGTCCATTTTCACGGTTATCTGGCCACTGAGTCAGGTGGGCGGTGAATTTCTGCCGAAGATTAACGAGGGCGATCTGCTGTATATGCCGTCGACCTTGCCTGGCGTCTCTCCGGCAGAAGCTGCAGCGCTCCTGCAGACAACAGACAAGTTAATCAAAAGCGTTCCTGAAGTGGCTTCTGTATTTGGCAAGACCGGTAAAGCAGAGACCGCAACGGATTCCGCGCCGCTCGAAATGGTGGAAACCACGATCCAGCTCAAACCTGAGGATCAGTGGCGTCCCGGCATGACAATTGACAAGATTATTGATGAACTCGACAGGACAGTCCGTTTACCGGGTCTGGCAAACCTCTGGGTGCCGCCTATCCGTAACCGTATTGATATGCTCTCAACCGGGATCAAAAGCCCGATAGGTATCAAAGTGTCCGGGACTGTTCTGTCCGATATCGACGCGACGGCGCAGAGTATCGAGGCGGTAGCCAAAACCGTGCCTGGCGTGGTGTCTGTCCTGGCTGAGCGACTTGAGGGCGGGCGCTACATCGATATCGATATCAACCGGGAGAAAGCCTCCCGCTACGGGATGACGGTAGGTGATGTCCAGCTGTTCGTCTCTTCAGCAATCGGAGGTGCTATGGTGGGTGAGACGGTTGAAGGGGTGGCCCGGTACCCTATTAACATTCGCTACCCGCAGGATTACCGGAACAGTCCGCAGGCGCTGAAACAGATGCCGATCCTGACCCCGATGAAGCAGCAGATCACGCTGGGCGATGTCGCGGATATTAACGTCGTTTCTGGACCAACCATGCTGAAAACCGAAAATGCCCGGCCAGCCAGCTGGATTTATGTTGATGCCCGCGGCAGGGACATGGTGTCGGTGGTTAACGACATTAAGACGGCCATCAGCGAGAAAGTGAAACTGAGACCGGGAACCAGTGTGGCATTCTCCGGACAGTTTGAACTGCTTGAGCATGCCAACAAGAAACTGAAGCTGATGGTGCCGATGACGGTGATGATCATTTTCATCCTGTTGTATCTGGCATTCCGCCGGGTTGACGAAGCCCTGCTGATCCTGATGAGCCTGCCGTTCGCCCTGGTTGGCGGAATATGGTTCCTGTACTGGCAGGGCTTCCATATGTCAGTGGCGACCGGAACCGGGTTTATCGCCCTGGCCGGGGTGGCAGCAGAGTTTGGCGTGGTCATGCTGATGTATCTGCGTCATGCCATTGAAGCGCACCCGGAATTGTCCCGTAAAGAGACGTTCACACCGGAAGGTCTTGATGAAGCCCTCTATCATGGTGCCGTACTGCGTGTCCGGCCGAAAGCCATGACCGTGGCGGTGATCATTGCGGGTCTGCTGCCAATACTCTGGGGAACCGGCGCAGGTTCAGAAGTCATGAGCCGTATTGCTGCGCCAATGATTGGTGGGATGATCACGGCTCCGCTGCTGTCCCTGTTCATTATTCCTGCCGCCTACAAATTAATCTGGCTGCGCAGACATAAAAAAAGCGTGTCATAACCCTGAAAGGGCGCCCCCAGTGGGCGTCCTTCTGCACTGATTCACCCTGACGTCAGGGTTTATATCGATAATATACAGAGGTGAGTATGAAAAAAGTGGTTCTAATGGCCCTGGCTCTCGGCCTGTCACTGCCTGCAATGGCGAGTGAAAAAGTCATTGATATGTACAAATCTGAAAACTGTGGCTGTTGTTCCCTGTGGGGCAAAGCGATGGAAAAAGACGGGTTCGAAGTGCGAACTCACGTCATGAATGATCAGGCGCTGTCAGCCCTGAAAGAAAAGCATGCTGTTCCTGCTGGACTACGAAGTTGTCATACCGCGGTTGTAGGTAATTTGATCATTGAAGGCCATGTGCCTGCGGCAACGATACATAAGGCCATGCAGTCTGGTTCGGGTATATACGGTCTCGCCACCCCCGGTATGCCAGCAGGAAGTCCGGGAATGGAGATGGGGGCCCGAAAAGAGGCTTACGATGTTATCGCATTCTCACCGGAGGGCAGTAAAAAAGTCTTCCAGCGAATCGAATAGTCAGCGGAACGGCTGATAACGGGACGCCGGCAGCAGGCACTCTTATGCCGGCGGCATTCGTGGTAATCGCATCCATGACATATCCTGAAGACAGAAAATGCTTCAGATATGCATAAGGAGAGTTACTGTGAAAAATGACAATGCAGTGGAACATAACAACCAGACTGCTTCTGAGCAGACATCATCCCCGGACGAGAGTCACGCATTGCATAAGGTGAGAGATCCCGTGTGCGGGATGGTCATCCTGCCTGACAAGGCGCACAGCAGCATTCGATACCAGGACCATCAGCTTTATTTCTGCTCCGCCAGCTGTGAGAGCAAATTTAAAGCCCATCCCGATCATTATTTTACCGAAGATGCCAGTGAACATCACCATCACCACGACCACCATGAAGTCAGCCCTGATAAGATAAAACAGACTCACCGCCAGGCGGAGAAAGAGATTTCTGAAGGTGTGTGGACATGTCCGATGCATCCGGAGATACGCCGTAGTGGTCCCGGAAGCTGTCCTGTCTGTGGAATGGCACTGGAGCCGCTCGTAGCTACGGCATCCACGGGGACGAGTGATGAACTTCGCGACATGACAAGACGCTTCTGGCTGGGGTTGTTGCTGGCGTTTCCGGTTCTGATACTCGAAATGGGTTCTCATCTGTTTCCCGCTTTGAGGAATACAGTACCGCCACAGTACAACACATGGCTGCAGTTACTTCTGGCCTCTCCTGTCGTTTTGTGGTGTGGCTGGCCATTCTTCGCCCGGGCCGGAATGTCGTTACGTAACCGCTCCCTGAATATGTTTACCCTTGTTGCAATGGGGACCGGCGTAGCCTGGGTTTACAGCGTCATTGCAACCGTCTTCCCCTCCTGGTTTCCTGCATCGTTCAGAAACATGGATGGCCTGGTGGCCATTTATTTTGAAGCCGCAGCTGTTATTACGGTGCTTGTTCTGCTGGGACAGGTCCTTGAATTGCGGGCAAGGGAACAAACCTCAGGTGCCATTACTGCGCTTCTTAACCTTGCCCCCAAAACCGCCAGGCGGCTGGATCAAGACGGTCATGAAACGGATATTAATGCGGAAGATGTCCTGCCTGGCGATAAGCTCCGCATCAGACCTGGAGAGAGTATTCCGGTCGACGGTATCGTGGTCGAAGGCAAAACAACCGTTGATGAATCGATGGTGACCGGGGAATCTATGCCTGTTACCAAAACGGAGGGTGACCCTGTCATCGGGGGGACCATTAATCAGACAGGTAGTCTTATCATCCGTGCAGAGAAAGTCGGTGATGAAACGATGCTCTCACGAATTGTTCAGATGGTCGCTGATGCACAGCGTTCGCGGGCCCCCATCCAGAGAATGGCTGACAGCGTTTCAGGCTGGTTTGTTCCTCTGGTGATACTTATCGCGGTTGTTGCTTTCATGATCTGGTCTGTCTGGGGGCCCGAGCCCAGGATGGCGCACGGTCTCATTGCGGCTGTGTCGGTCCTGATTATTGCCTGTCCCTGCGCGCTGGGGCTGGCCACGCCGATGTCGATAATGGTGGGGGTGGGCAAAGGAGCCCAGGCCGGGGTGTTAATCAAGAATGCCGAAGCCCTTGAGCGTCTTGAAAAAGTGGACACGCTGGTTGTCGACAAAACAGGCACGCTCACGGAAGGTTCGCCGACGGTGACAGGGATTATCAGTCTCAATCCGGGTGGGGAAACATCTCTTTTGCGTGTAACGGCCGCAGTGGAAAAAGGCTCGCAGCATCCGCTGGGTATGGCAGTAGTTAAAGCAGCACAGGAAAAGGGGATCGCAATACCCGCAGTCACTCATTTCAATGCGCCGTCGGGTAAAGGTGTCTCAGGCGATGTCGAAGGTCAACGGGTTGTTATTGGTAATGAACTGGCTATGCAGGAAAACAGTATCGTTATTGATAATCAAAAGGCCGTTGCGGATACGTTGCGGATGGAAGGCGCTACCGTTATCTATGTGGCCACAGACGGGCACCTTGCAGGCCTGATAGCTATCTCGGATCCCGTGAAAGCAACCACGCCGGATGCGCTTAAAGCTTTGCGTCAGGCGGGGATCCGCATCGTTATGCTCACCGGGGATAACCAGCTTACCGCTGAAGCAGTCGCACGGAAACTGGGAATAGATGAGGTTGAAGCCGGGATTCTGCCGGATGGCAAAAAAGCAGTGATAACCCGACTGAAAGCGTCTGGCCATGTGGTTGCGATGGCCGGAGACGGTGTGAATGATGCCCCGGCGCTGGCAGCGGCTGACGTGGGTATAGCCATGGGAACGGGTACAGATGTGGCAATTGAAAGTGCCGGAGTCACCCTTCTCAAAGGCGACTTGATGATACTGAACAGGGCCCGTCATCTGTCAGAAATCACCATGAAAAATATCCGACAGAATCTGTTTTTTGCATTTATCTACAACGCACTTGGCGTGCCTGTGGCTGCAGGTCTGCTTTATCCTGTGTATGGAATACTGCTGTCGCCAGTTATTGCGGCGGCGGCCATGGCTCTTTCCTCCGTCAGCGTCATTGTGAATGCGTTGCGTCTGAAAAGTGTCAGGCTCGGGAAATAACACTGAGTGAAGGGGCTGTTACGAACAGAAGGAGTCCAGTATGAAAAGTACCACCTATGCGCTTATTGCTGTCGCCGCGATCGCGGCATTTGCCCTCCTGCGCGAACACTGGTCACATGTGGCAGGTTACTGGCCATATCTGTTATTGCTGGTCTGCCCGCTAATGCATCTTTTCCACGGCCACGGAGGGCATGGAGATCATCAACATCAAGGAAGTGAAAACGATAAAAAAAATTAATCCGGCAGACGGGGCCGCGTCGCGGCCCCGTTATCAGTCCAGGTATCGTTCGTAGTCTCTGGCATGCGCAAAGGCATGCTGTTCAAGTTTGTTATCAGCGGGTGCCGCTGCCCGGAACGCCAGTGAGTTAACAGGATTGTTATTAATGACCAGCTCGTAATGCAGATGAGGACCGGATGAACGTCCGCTGTTACCGGATAACGCAATAGCGTCTCCCCGGGTAACCCTGGCCCCTTTAGTAACGAGTATTTTATTGAGGTGGAGATAGCGAGTTTTAACACCGGCTTTTCCCGTTACTTCAACAATTTATCCCATGGTACTGTTGTATTCGGCCCGGGTGATTTTTCCGTCGATGACGCTGACTATTTTCGTGTTCATGGGCATGGAATAATCAATGCCATTATGGGGACTCACTTTTCCCGATACCGGGTTAAGTCTTGCAGGATTGAAAGGCGAACTGAGTCTTGCTGTGGCCGGTAACGGATAATCGAGACTGCCTTTCCCGGAAGTATCGGAAAGGTTATAGAACTTTTTATCTGATATACGATACGCCGTGTAATTAAATGAACCGGACGTAAATTTATAGGCCACGACACGTGATTTTCCCGCTTTCTTTTGCAGTACGAGTTTTAATGATTCATTTTTTTTCAAATGCCGCAGATTAAACCGGGAAGGCAAGGAGCGCTGAAGAGTAGCGATCTCGTTCGATTCCAGCCCCGAGCGGGTGGCTGAAAGGTAGGCATTTTCTTTTACGACATCGGTAGAATACATTTACTGGAATTCGCCGTTAGCATGAACACTGCGGCGTATGCTAGGGGTTTTCAGGAGGCGTGTCATCTGTCAGTTAATCGGGAGCACCGTTGATGGTCGTCATTTTTGTAACATATCTTGTTTCCCGTTTGCTCCTGAAGCTCTGGGAACTGTATGACCAGCCCGACGGTGATGATTAACGGGACTGAAACAGGTTACGGCAGAGCAATATGGGGCTCATGTCCTGCTACGTAACCCGTCAGTAAAGCCCTGCTGCGCACCTGACGCTAAGCACTAACCCGCCTGCAGTTACCAGGTCGAATAAAGCCCGCGAAGCTTTCTTGCCTGCGTCTGATGTGCTTCCGCACCGGCATTATTGACCTGCTCATGCACGAGAGCGGCTTTTTCTCCGGCATTCAGTTCGTTAAAAGAAGAAGACGAGGTCTTTGAATTTGCATCACTGCCGGACAGCATTTTTTTATGTTCCTCAATCATTTTTTGATGCGCATAGGACGCGCTGTTGTTCATAAATGAATGAGCAACAATGGCCCTTTCATGTTCATTCATTTCAGAGAATGAGGGCGTGTTGTTTTTATTAACCCTGTCCGGTAAGTTTTCATGCGTCGAGGAGTTCACATGACTGACGGCTGAGGCATTATTAACAAATCGATGTGCTTCATGGGCAATATCACTGGACTGAGCAAAAGCTGCCCCACAAAATAAAGCTGTAAACGCAGTGGTCGTGATTAATATATTCATGTGTAATTACCTTCTGAGGTACATAAAAGATGTCCTTATGATCATATATAAAAATAATCAACCTGTGGGGAAGATGACGTAAATGTAATACAGCTATGTACATTACACGATTGTAATGAATTTGTTTCTTAAGGTGTGCTTGAATCGCCACAGGTTTAACAGACACCTCAGAGTCATTTAAGATGACTTAAAGAGAGGTGCCCATGAGCGGTAAGCGTTATCCTGAAGAGTTTAAAATTGAAGCAGTCAAACAGGTTGTTGATCGTGGTCATTCTGTTTCCAGTGTTGCAACACGTCTTGATATCACCACTCACAGTCTTTACGCCTGGATAAAGAAGTACGGTCCGAATTCTTCCACTAATAATGAACAGTCAGATGCTCAGGCCGAGATCCGCCGTCTTCAGAAAGAGTTGAAGCGGGTTACAGACGAACGGGACATATTAAAAAAAGCCGCGGCGTACTTCGCAAAGCTGTCCGACTGAAGTACGCCTTTATCCGCGACAACCGCCGTTGCTGGCCTGTTCGTTTGCTCTGTCGGGTTCTGGATGTCCATCCGAGTGGATTTTATTTCTGGCTTCAGCAGCCACATTCACAGCGTCACCAGACAGACCAGATGCTGACCGGGCAGATCAAACAGTTCTGGCTTGAATCTGGCTGCGTCTATGGTTATCGCAAGATCCATCTCGATCTGCGTGATACCGGACAGCAGTGCGGAGTGAATCGGGTCTGGCGGCTGATGAAGCGTGCCGGAATAAAAGCTCATGTTGGGTACCGTAGCCCACGGGCACGTAAAGGCGAAGCCAGCATCGTGACACCCAACAGGCTCCAGCGGCAGTTCAATCCGGACTCACCGGATGAGCGTTGGGTGACGGACATAACCTACATCCGAACCCACGAAGGCTGGCTGTATCTGGCCGTGGTGGTTGACCTGTTCTCACGAAAAGTTATCGGCTGGTCAATGCAACCCCGCATGACAAAAGAGATTGTCCTGAACGCATTACTTATGGCGGTGTGGAGGCGTAATCCTCAAAAGCAGGTACTGGTTCACTCTGATCAGGGCAGTCAGTACACGAGCCATGAGTGGCAGTCGTTCCTGAAATCACACGGACTGAAAGGCAGCATGAGTCGTCGCGGTAACTGCCATGACAACGCGGTTGCGGAAAGCTTTTTCCAGTTACTGAAACGCGAACGAATTAAGAAAAAGATCTACGGAACGAGAGACGAAGCCAGAAGCGATATTTTTGATTATATCGAAATGTTTTATAACAGTAAGCGTCGGCATGGTTCGAGCGAGCAGATGCCACCGGCTGAATATGAAAACCTATATTATCAACGGCTCAGAAGTGTCTGGATTATCCGTGGCGATTCATACTGCAGGCAATTGATGATTTTCACGGTTATACACACGTCATGGTAATTGGTGGCGGTGCGGCAATTGTGGCGGATGCTATCCAAAATCATACAACTGTGCAGAAGGATAGATTCTTTATTGCTGAAGAACCTCAGTTTGCCTTAGTAAATGGCATCTACCAGATTGGGTAAATTCAATGGATACCAGACGCAAGCTTACTTACTACGTACATCCCGAAGATTCAAAAGGGGATAAACTACTCTGTGAGAAGCTGAGTTCCCTTGAAAAATCAGAAAAGAGCCGCTTGTTGAGAGCGGCCACAATTGCAGGATTTGCGTTATTTAGACAGGATGAACGCATACCTCATTTGTTAACAGCCTTGCTTGATGAAAACACAACAATGGCTGAAATTATGCAGGTCATCAGCAGCGTGCAACCTGATGCCTTCAATACAGCTTCGGCAGAAAGGCATGAAGCGATCCATAGGATGCTAGAGTCAATTCTGGTTCACGTAACAAGCTCAAAGCCTGAAACACTGATAAATAGTAATACTCAACCACCTGAATCAATGATTGATGCGGATTCAGAGGAAACAAGGCGTAATGCTATGAGTATGTTTCATCAACCAACCTCGAAATCATAAGCCTAACACTGCTATATTATAGCAGTGTTGCCTCTGTATGTAGTTACATCATACTTATAGTCTCTGTAACTTATTGAATGTGCAAGCATTAAAAATGAGGG
>NZ_PJZH01000045.1 GCF_002858715.1 Chimaeribacter coloradensis
ATTATGGGGTTATTCAGCTTAGTGTTAGAAGTCTTAATGTTAATTGGTCTGCTCGGTGCCGCTGCTTGCACCGTTCTAGAGACTTTGAAACCTGAGTGTAGTGATTTATTAACTGAGAGATGTACTGCATTAGGTCATTCAACTTCGATGATGTTATTAGTATGTCTGATATTAGTAATCGGTGCGATTATATTGCATATATATCGAAAATCATTTTCTTCTAAAAAATAAAGGTGGTGACTTTGAATAAGAATTACTATTTTACTAAGCGTGATGAATATGAATTAATAAATTCCGTAGTGAAGAAAGAGATCGAAAGAATATGGGGTAATGAACTGAGTTCAAGTAATGCAACATTAGATAACGATCAGGTTTACAAGGATTATTTTGAGCGTTATCAACATCTTATTGATGTAGATATATTGAAGCTTCAGTTGAGTGAGGCTTCTATAGAGTTGGCCGTAAATCAAGATAAAATTGCTGCCTTCATACATAGGTCTAGAAATGGGGAGTTTCCATTTTCCATAAGGAAAACTGAAAGTAAATTCTGGCTACAATGCTTTAGCAGTGATGTTAATAAAAGTGAGTCATTAGTTTGGTTAGATGCTGCCTCTATAGAGTCGTTTGGTGTATATAAATCTGACTTAAACAGGTTTATGGTTAAAGCTTCCACAATTACAGGTAAGGAATACAGAGCTAGTATATATTCAATTCCGGAGATGTTAATTGAAGATGCTCTTCATGATCTGATATCTCAGTGCTCAGATTTGTAAGAAAAGCGAAAAAACTATTTTTTAACAAAACTTAACAAGTAAAAGGGATTTGGTATGAGTGAGCAGAAAGTATTAGAAATCGGCCAAGATAAATTAGGGACTGTTTTTGTTTTTATATTTGCTGTGTTTTTTGGGGTTTGCGCTTCAGTTTTTAGGAATAACCCAATTTTTATGGCAGAAGTAAGTATTGCTCCTTTTCTTTTCTCATGTCTTTGCTTAGCCTTGGCCCCTAATAGTAAAAATGGTTTTATAAGAGTAGTGAAGGTATTAGGGGATATTAGTGCAGCAAGCCTATCCCTTGCAACTCTTTTAGCGGTTCCTGGGTGTCATGGAGAAGCATATACTATTTTCGCATGGGGAGTATTTTTAGTTTTATGCTTTTTAATAGCCGGCCGTACGTGGCGTAGCCTTTAATATGAATTTCAGCCCCCCCGCTCTCAGCGGGGGCAACCATAATTACGTTTGTATTTGTGGTGGAGGGTTTACAAGACGGGTCCAAAGTGGAGTGTTTTGCCAATCTTCGATAAAGCCCATCTTTTCCCATGTTACGCAGCTAGGCTTATCTTGCATTAGGTTATCTAACTGATTTTTAAGGCCATCTGACCAAGAAACTTGGTCTGAGAGATATTTAAGTACTACAAGACGGCTGTATAGTGTTGATGGGTTACTCATATGGATTTCAAGTCCATTGAGTTTTTTAGGAGGGAATGCTTTAAAAGATCTATTCCAGATTCGATTGTGATGTGCAGATAGATTTCTGAAGTGACTTAAGGTATGAAACCAAGACGCCATTATTTCTGCGTTTCGTATGTTGAATTTACCCGCAACTTGCTTTTGGTCATAGTGGTGTAAATTTTTATAAATGCGTGACCATGCTCCGAAGCTGAGAGTTTCGGTGATCATCCATGAAGGAGGATATTTAGGATGATCATATTTGTCATGGTAATGCTCAATAAACACCTCTTTTGCATCCCGTATTTGTCCAAAGAAACCCTCATAGTCGTAATTGCTATCTAGGTTAGTTAAATCCATGAACCAATGACATCCGTAAGTCGCACTCATATACTCTGACAGGCAAGTGCGCAATCCAATCTCAACTTTCTGTATTTGCTCTAGAACAATTAGCCTAAGCTTTCGGTCAAATTCGTAAAGCGAGATCACATCTTCAATGGTTGTGCCGGGTACAAACTCTTTTGGTTCGAGCAGCTGCGGTACTCTTTCCTGAGTGGTTTTATAGTATGGAATGCAGTAGCCGCGCAGGCGAAAGTAACCTATGAACGTGAGCGCAGTTATCGCAGCACTTTCATCATCAATGGTCAAACCGCGTTGTCTGAGTTTTGCAATCAAAGCTGTGACGTCTACAGGCGGTTTTTTATACAAACGGGGTCTTGAGAGAAGACAAAAAAAAACCCGCCATAATGCGCATCTCTGAGAGACTAGGCGTGGCGGGTGTACTTAATAATACAATAATATTATTTGACGAAGTCGTCAACCGACTTTGACATCTTCAAACTGGCCCTGCTTACTTCTTCCTATGACAATAGGGTATACCCTAATGTCATGACTTAAAGTCCCATCCTAAAAATCGCCGGCGGCTACTAGAAGCATTAACTCGATTTAGGATAAAAGATAACCGCGTGGCAAGTTTTGGCATACCTAGGTCGAAAAATTATCAGTAGTCGGCTGACACTAAACCGGCCTTTCAAGAGAAACTCAATGCTCCGGTTCAGCCGGAAAGCTAACCGGTCAGCTTTCCGGGAACGTCATCAGCTTAAGGTTTTCCTCAAAGTAGTCGTCATAAACCGCTTCGTTATCCTTCTTCATCCTGAGGTGTATGAAGTTCGGCACTGGGGGGCTCGTTGCACGGTGTGAAAAAACCTCGTCTTGAATGGACCTGAGTTTGTAGTTCAGGTCATCATTGTTAAAACGGCCGGCAATCTTAATATCCGATATCTCTTTATCTATGTAATCTTTTACCTTTTCAATTCTGTCCCTGCTCTTTCTGTTATCAAGAAACTGCAGGAGAATGTACCTGATTAAGGGAAGGGTGAAGACCACGTAAAAAAGGGCATCGTTCAGCGTAGCCTTCATCATGATCCCGTATAGAAGCAGGCTGAAAAGCGACATGGATATGCCCCAGATATAGAACACGTTCAGGCGATCCCTTAAAGACCGGTCCCAACCGAAGTTTTTACCGTGGCACAGTAAAGCCATTACACTCTGCGGCGCATCGTAGGACTTATTGACGTACCATCCTTCGCTGCCAAAACGGGCTTGTGCCTTGGCCGGCCTGTCCTGATAGAAACGTGCTGCCCTGAATACGTTATCCCTGGAAATTTTCTTTCCCACGCGGAGGTCGTTCCATTTTATTCTAAGGACATTACAGTCATACATTTCCTGAATGGTCGCCGCCTTTCTGCGCTCAGAAGAGATGTAGCCACTAAGTGCAATATTGACTGTAAGAACGATCAGGCCGTATAGGCCCATGTATGCCGATAGAAGCTCCTGCGGAACGCTGTACCGGCTTTTCAGAATGGCTGCCGCAACTGAGAGAAGTACTGGTAACACAATACTGATGAAAAAATTAACGCTGCTGAATATCTTTATGCGGTTGTAAAGATGCGCTTGCGCGTAAAGCAGGCTCATGTTGTCCGGCGTTGACTGGCTTGTGTAAAGGGTATTCATCGTATTATCCAAATGCCGGGAAGTCTGAGCCGAATATTTCGCGCCACTTATTTATGGACTTCTGATGCTCGTTATTTTTCTCTAATCCCCTTGCTTCGCTCACCTTTAGCGCCTCCGAACTGAATTTCTGAGATATTTTTTCTCTCGCTTCATAAGATAAATGATTAATGTCTCCCTGAATGTTTTTATGATCGTTAACTGAATATCGAATGTAGAAGCTGAGATGGTTAAAGAGACCCTCAAGCTCCAGGTCTACCCATTGCTGACAGGTTGTCCTGTGCTCGTAATAGTTGAGAATAAGGGTCTCAAGAAGATAGGAGCCGATGGACGGCAATGCTTTAGTTGTCTGCCAGTACTTCACTGCCCGAATAACGTTCAGCATGTTGCCGCTGTTCTTAACGTTTATTTCAGTTGTTCTTGCTTTATCAATGCGCGGGTCTGTTTTTTTCCAGTTACCGCTGCCGTCCGGGATCAGGTAGTAGCTGCGTCCCAAAACATCGGCGTGAGTTATAAAGCAGGGAACAATATCAAAGTTCCACGTTTTTGTGCTCAGCTGAAGAGTCACCGCTTCCTGATTGCGCTTCAGGTCAGCCTTCTCATACTGCGGAATGTTCTGCAGTTTATTTTTAAAGTGATTCAGTATCCTGACCGAGCTGATCGTCTGAGAATCAGGATGCCGGAAGTTATTCAGTCGTCTAGGGGTATCGTCTGAATTGAGCGTTATCCGGTCACTATAAATCGTGTAAGTGCACCCTTCTGCGGACAGGCCAAACATCAAATCTATATCGTCAAGCGGCCTAATTTTCGTTCTTCTGGCGAAAGAACCAAAGCCGATATGAATTTCCGGATAATTTTTAGGTGACGCGGCGTCTGACTCAAAACCGTTAAGTTTTTCATACAGCCAGTCTCTGCTGGTACGCGCATCGTCCGTACTGGACTTTCTGAGGTTTACCACGTCACTCATAAATTCACTAAATGCGCTTGTTACGGTAGTTGCCATTGAAAATCCTTAGCATGGTAAAAGTTAACAAGGGGATAAGACTTTCGCCAACTTAATGCGATCGTAGTTAAAAAATTTAATGCAATAAGAAAAATCCTTTTTGAGGATATTTAGCATGTCGGACCAGATCAATTATTTCTAAGGTAAAATATCAGCAAGCTTATAATTTTTGCCCTACAAGGCTGGCATTTTATAAGCAGGAAGATGTGTCCTAAACCGACCGGTTTCGGACATGTTATATAACACATGTCCGAAAGTTAGTGTTTTTTATTTCGTACACGCCTTATAATAAGTACACCTATTTCGTACATAAAATAACGTCATGTCACGAGTTTTTGCTTACTGCAGGGTATCGACCCTTGAACAGAACACTGAAAACCAGCGTCGTGAAATCGAAGCGGCTGGATTTAACATCAGACCCCAGCGACTGATTGAAGAGTACATAAGTGGTTCAGTCGCGGCTGCTGAGCGCCCTGGATTTATGCGTCTGCTTGATCGAATGGAAAACGGTGACGTTTTAATTGTAACGAAGCTGGATCGCCTCGGGCGAAACGCTATGGATATTAGAAAAACCGTTGAGCTGCTATCTGCTTCAGAAATACGGGTACACTGCCTGGCGCTGGGAGGGGTAGACCTCACCAGTCCGGCCGGAAAGATGACAATGCAGGTAATCTCTGCGGTCGCTGAATTTGAGCGTGATCTGCTACTTGAACGTACACATGCTGGCATTGCGAGGGCGAAGGCATCCGGAAAGCGTTTCGGCCGCCCCCCGGCTCTGGACGACGAACAAAAGAAAGCGGTGTTCTTGCGTCTTGGTGAAGGGAAAAGCATCAGCGCGATCGCCCGCGAATTTAACACCACACGGCAGACCATTCTAAGAGTAAAAGCGATAATGGAAAACGCTGATGCTCGTTCCTGAGCTCCTTATCTGCGTATGTCCGCTTTGTGCCAGAAGCGGACGTTGGTAGCTGGTAAAAGCTGTAGTGATACTTCGCCGGAGAGAGTAGACCTGTCCGGTTTAGATATCGAAGAATATTTATCTGATTTCGTTTTTTGCAAAACTGCTGTTTAGGTTTTTCAGCACTTCATTGATACCTCTGCTTACAATCCGGTCTTCCCGCATGACTGTCCCGAGAGTCCGGTGAAGAGAGGGCGTCACAGAGTAAAGATCGAGCCCCGATCTTTCCTCAATGCATGCAACGGACATTCTGGGAACAATGCTGTAGCCAAGACCGGCACGGACCATTCTTTTAATAGCTTCGATACTGCCAAGCTCCATGACCGGGCAGGCAATATGTCCCGTCTCCCGGAACCACTGGTCAATCAGGGCGCGTGTCCCGCTTCCCGGTTCAAAGATAATCAGCGGCAGCGGCAACAAAGCGCCCGGATTCCATATTTTCGCACTCGGCTCTGATGCATCCTTTTCCATGATGACAACAAACTCATCCGTACCCAGCGGGATGATGCTCAGGTTTTTACCTGCAGCTGGCAGAGTCACCAGGCCAATATCTATACGATTTTCCTCCACGCCCCGCACTATATCGGAAGTGTTACCTGTGCGTACGTCCACCTTCAGCAGGGGATGGGCCTGCCGCAGTTGCTGTAGTAAGGGGGGAAGTAAATGAATACAGGCCGTTGCGCCTGTGCCAACAGTAACAGTGCCGGTTATCTCATCAGAATGCTGGCACACCGATTCAACTGCTGTACTTACCACTGCATCAATTTTCATGCTGTGCTCAACGAGAGTCAGCCCGGCTGGCGTGGGCCTTACTCCCCGGCTGGTTCGCTCAATAAGCCGGACCTGAAGCGCCTGCTCCAGTTGTCTTATATGCAGGCTCACTGCCGGCTGCGACAGACCAAGTGCTTCAGCCGCCCCGGAGAAACTGCCCCGGCTGACGACCAGTCTGAAAGTAGCCAGGTGATCGAGGTTCAGGTTTGTCATGCCAAAATTTTCCTTATGCCGCTGATAAGTCCTGCTGCCTGTCTGAAATTGTTCATTCCGGTTAGTCTCTGCTTATGACCGCAGAAGGAGCCGTACCGATGGAAATAACCGAAGCAGATGAACGACATATTCCTGCCATCCAGCAGATTTATGCTTATCACGTATTGCATGGCACCGCCACTTTTGAAACTGAACCGCCGGATCCGGCTGAAATGACAGCCCGCCTGAAAAAGGTGCGTGCAGCAGGACTGCCCTGGTTTGTGGCTGTTGAGGACGGCAATGTCCGCGGATACTGCTACCTGTCACTCTACCGGGAACGGTGTGCCTACAGATTCACCCTGGAGAATTCTGTATATATTGCCCCCAATTTTCAGGGCCAGGGGATCGGAAAAAAGTTGTTATTGAGTGCGGTCACATGGGCAGAGGACCGTAGCTTTCGCCAGCTCGTGGCCGTAGTTGGAAACAGCGAAAATAGCGCCTCTCTTGCCCTGCATCGCGCGGCAGGCTTCAGCATTACAGGAACGCTCAGATCTGTGGGCTTCAAGCACGGACGCTGGCTTGATACGGTCATCCTGCAGCGTACGCTCGGGCAGGGCGACGCCACATTTCCGGAGAGCACGGGTTGACTGACGGGTATCTGACAGGCCGCACCATTTTCTGCATTGGCATGACGCAGCTAATCAACTGGGGTATCACATTCTATATGCCGGGGGTCTTCGGGACCGCCATCATGTCGGAGACAGGCCGGTCACCAGTTGTGACATTCTCCGGGCTGACTATTGCCATGCTTGTTATGGGGCTTGTCTCGCCACTTACCGGCCCCCTTATAGCACGTACCGGCGGGCGTACGGTGATGATGGTGGGAACCTTCGTCATAGTCCTCGGTTGTTTTCTGATGGCTTTTACCCATTCAACCACATCGTGGGTTGCCGTCTGGCTCCTGATGGGAGCTGGCATGCGACTTGCCCTGTATGATGCCGCATTTGCGCTGCTTGTAGAAATTGCAGGCGCAGAGGCCCGCCGGGCAATCACCCTGGTCACACTGCTGGGTGGTCTCGCGTCAGTCGCGTTCTGGCCTGCTGGCGCTGCGCTACTGCACTTTACCGACTGGCGGCATGCCATTATCGTTTACGGCTGTGCAGGCATTGTCAGCCTGCTTTTTTTGACCACCGTTCCGGCAGGTTATCGGCGTCAACCTCCCGTTGCCGGGCAGCCCGCTCTTCAGGCGATCGGACCAGCAGAAGACCGGAAAGCCTTTATCAGCGGCCTGTGGTACGCCACGTTGATAGCGCTGATAAGCTTTGTTTCCACCGGCGTGTCCGCTCATTTTCCTCAGATACTGGCCGCTTATGGTATGCCCGCCGTAGCGGGTATGTTGTGGGGGGTGGGACAGGTGAGCGCCAGACTGCTGGACGTGGCTTCCGGTGCACGTACTTCAGCGATCCGTCTGAGCCTGTTTACCGGCATTATTCTGCCATTATGCTTTTTGGTTGGCCTTGCAGGGAATGTTACCCCGGTGGCTACAGCCATCTTTATTCTGAGTTACGGGGCTGTAAACGGACTGAGTACGATCATTAAGGCCGTCCTGCCTCTTGTGCTGTTTGATCCGCAGCAGTATGCCCGTAAAACAGGCTTACTGCTGTCACCCGCTTTTTTGCTCGCGGCGCTCGCGCCGTCAGTTTACGCCATACTGCTGGAGCAATACGGCACACCCGGCACGCTGCTTTTATCTGCCATCCTTACCCTGTTCATCACGGCGATTTCCATAGTGATCTGGCGTCGTCATCCTTCCTCTGCTGGACCGAACCGGGATAAGGGCGAGCCATCCATTCCGGGGAAAAATATTTGACGCTGATTATATTTCTATTATTCTGGAAATATAGTTCAAGGAGGGCGTATGGATTTAAAAACAGCAGCAAATGCGCTTCGGGAGCTGGGGCACCCGACCCGTCTTAGCGTATACCGGGAGCTGGTGAGAGCGGGTCATGACGGCCTGCCAGTCGGTGTTCTGCAGAAGCGCCTCGGTATTCCGCCCTCCACGCTCAGTCATCATATTTCGGCGCTGATGTCCGCGGGCCTGATCAGCCAGGAACGGCAGAGCCGTACCTTGTTTTGCAGACCTTGCTATACGCAGCTTGAACAACTGATGGCCTTTCTTACAGAGGAATGCTGCGCAGGCAGTAGCTGCAGCCTGTCACCCGCGACGACTCACAAAGAGACCTCATTGTGAATAATATGAACGATACCCTGAAAAATGTTGATACTTCACTCCTGGACGTGCCGCTGACGGAAGATAAGCTGAGGGCTGCAGAAGTGGCGCACCCGCCCCGCATTCTGATGCTCTACGGCTCGCTGCGGGAACGATCTTATAGCCGGCTGACGACGGAAGAAGCCGCCCGGCTGCTGACGGCAATGGGTGCAGAGGTCAAAATTTTTAATCCGTCCGGTCTGCCGCTGCCTGATGATGCCCCTGAAACGCATCCCAAAGTTGTGGAACTGCGCGAACTGGTTCTCTGGTCGGAAGGCATGGTATGGTGCTCCCCGGAGCGTCACGGCGCTATGACCGGCATCATGAAGGCGCAGATTGACTGGATACCGCTGACGTCAGGTGCGGTTCGCCCGTCGCAGGGAAAAACCCTGGCTGTCATGCAGGTCAGCGGCGGCTCGCAGTCTTTCAACGCAGTTAATCAGATGCGCATTCTGGGGCGCTGGATGCGTATGATTACTATCCCGAATCAGTCATCCGTGGCAAAAGCCTGGGCTGAATTTGATGAAGATGGTCGCATGAAGCCTTCGCCTTACTACGATCGCATCGTGGACGTAATGGAGGAGCTGATGAAGTTCACTCTGTTGACGCGCGGGCGCAGTGACTACCTGACCGATCGCTACAGCGAAAGGAAAGAAAGTACCGCGCAGCTCTCTGAGCGGGTTAATCAGCGCAGTATATGAAAAAAGCCGGCATCTGCCGGCTTCTGTTTTTGCGTCTCCCTTCCTGCCGGCAGCACACTGAAAAAATCAGTGGCTCATCCGGTTTCCGTGTTCATCAATGACTTTTTCGCCGTCCTCTTTCGTAAATGCTCCCTGCTGCGGGTCAGGCAGAATGTCCAGAACCGCTTCAGACGGACGACAGAGTCTTGTGCCGAGCGGCGTCACAACCACGGGGCGGTTTATGAGGATAGGGTGAGCCAGCATCGCATTCAGCAGTTCATCATCGTTGAACCGGTCTTCTGCCAGCCCCAGCTGCTCATACGGCTCTGTATTTTTGCGCAGCAGGGCGCGTGCGCTAATACCCATATCAGCTATCAGTTTTTTAAGCTCGTCGCGGGATGGTGGCATCTCCAGATACAAAATCACTGTTGGCTCCACGCCACTGTTACGGATAAGCGCCAGAGTATTACGGGACGTTCCGCAGGCCGGATTGTGATAAATAGTGATATCAGTCATAAACGGTACTCCGTTAAGGAGCTGCACAGACGCAGCCCCGGGGTTAAGGTTGAAAAGACAGGCGCAGGGCCAGCGCCGCCAGCGTCACAAAAAGTACCGGCAGGGTCATCACAATGCCCACGCGGAAGTAGTAGCCCCAGCTGATGGTGATGTTTTTCTGAGCCAGCACGTGCAGCCACAGCAGTGTCGCCAGGCTGCCGATGGGTGTGATTTTCGGGCCGAGATCGCAGCCGATGATGTTGGCGTATACCATTGCCTCTTTCACCACACCCTGAGCCGTGCTGCCGTCAATCGAAAGCGCGCCAACCAGCACGGTAGGCATGTTGTTCATTACGGAAGAGAGTGCCGCAGTCAGGAAGCCGGTGCCAAGTGTGGCACCCCAGACGCCGTGCTCAGCAAAACGGTTCAAAGCAGCAGAGAGGTAATCCGTCAGGCCGGCGTTACGCAGGCCATATACCACGAGGTACATGCCCAGCGAGAAAATGACTATCTGCCAGGGCGCGCCTTTCAGCACTTTGCGGGTGTCGATAACCTGTCCTTTTTGGGCAACCAGCCAGAGAACAAACGCCCCTACCGCTGCTACCAGGCTGACCGGTACTCCAAGGGGCTCAAGGCCGAAAAATCCGACCAGCAGCAGAAGTAAAACAAACCATCCGGCCCGAAAGGTGCGCATGTCGCGTATAGCTTCCGCTGGCGCTTTCAGCTTCGCCAGGTCATAGGTTGCCGGGATCTCTTTGCGGAAAAACAGATGCAGCATCACCAGCGTAGCCACCACGGAAGCAATATTCACCGGCACCATGACGGAAGCATACTCACTGAAGCCCAGCTTAAAGAAGTCCGCCGTGACGATGTTGACCAGGTTCGACACGATTAGCGGCAGGCTGGAAGTGTCAGCGATAAAGCCCGCTGCCATTACAAATGCCAGCGTGGCAGCCGGACTGAAGCCCAGCGCCAGGAGCATGGCAATAACGATTGGCGTCAGGATAAGCGCCGCGCCGTCATTGGCGAACAGCGATGCCACTGCCGCGCCCAGCAGAATAATATAGGTGAACAGCAGTCTTCCTCTGCCGCCTCCCCAGCGGGAAACATGGAGTGCTGCCCACTCAAAAAAGCCGGACTCATCTAACAGCAGGCTGATGATGATGACCGCAATAAACGTGGCCGTCGCATTCCAGACAATCTGCCATACGGCAGGAATATCACCGATATGCACCACGCCGGTCATTAGCGCCAGAGCGCCCCCGATAACGGCACTCCAGCCAATACTCAGTCCTTTCGGCTGCCAGATAACCAGTACCAGCGTCAGAACAAAAATCGCACCCGCCAGAAACATATACTCTCCTTTAATACTGCACCTGTCAGGCCTGGCGCAGAGAACTTAAAAATATACATATGGGAAAACACATATGAATAGTTAAAAAATTTAAATGCAGATTGGCTTGCCGTTGGTGGTTACATTGTCCCGCTCAGCCTGCTGGCTGAGCTGCAGGATGTCATCCCGCTGGCACAGATAAGCCTGTTCAATTACAGCTGCCGCCCAGACGGGCATATGAGGTGACAGTCGGTAATGAATCCACTTGCCATCACGCCTGTCGATAAGCAGACCGGCGTCCCGGAGTAACGCAAGATGACGGGAAATTTTTGGCTGAGATTCTCTGAGAGTAGTTGTGAGTTCGCAGACGCAAAGTTCTCCCTTTTCCCGCAGCAACAGCACCAGACTGAGCCGTGTTTCGTCAGAAAGCGTTTTGAAAAGCTGTAGAGGATTAAGCTGAAGCATTACAACTCCTGTTTAACAAACAGTGAGCAGTATCGCTAAGTAGGGGGTAGCGAGCAACTATACATTCGGTAAAACATATATTTTTGGTGGTTTTTTATCTTGCAGGTCAGATATAGAGTACGTCGATAAATAAGTTGTAATCGATCAAGGTCCGCTCCTCGCTCATAGCGGACCTCCAGCTCAGTCAGCATGTCCGCTCTGTGCCAGAAGCGGACGTTATCTTTTAATTAAAACGGCTCGTTACAGAGCCTGCTCTTAAAAAATTAATGCGGATGGCTGCCGGCAAGATGGCCAGAAGAAATAACGGGAAGGACATCATCCGACTCATCTGCCTGCTCCAGTTCGCGCAAAATGCCACAGTCGCGCGTTGCACGGTTGGCGTTACAATGACTCTGCAGCTCGCACAACTGCGTTTCCAGCATATTAAGTTCACGAATACGGGCCTGTACATGAAGAAGGTGCTCGTTTATCAGGTCGTTAACCATACCGCAATCTGCATCAGGCTGACTGCGTGCCTGCAGCAGCACCCGGATTTCTTCATGGGTCATATCCAGCGCCCGACAGCGGCGGATAAACATCAGTCTTTCCAGATGGGCACTGTCATAGTGACGGTAGTTATTTGCCTGGTCACGTAATGCTGCCTGCAGCAGCCCCTCACGCTCATAATAACGCACCGTCTCTACCGGACAGCCTGCCTGCCGGGCCAGTTCGCCAATTTTCATAACTTTTTCCTTGTACACTTGACCCTGTAGTTACTTCAGGGTCTTTAATGCCAGTATATGCTATGAACGAGATAAAAACATGAGTGACTGCTGTAGTAATAACAAGTGCGGTTCTGCCGCGTCCGGAGAGCGGACATCCGTCAGCTATACCTCTGCTGCCACGGCAGACGCCTCCGGAAAAACTTCGCAAAAAATGGCTGATGCCTCACCGGACTGTTGTAGTGCCGGAAGCTGCTGTTCATCGGAGAGTCTGAGTCAGCCTTCCGGGCCAGTGGCAGAACGCGACGGGAGCGATAGCGTTCAGACACGTCTGCGCATCGTGCAGATGGACTGCCCGACGGAAGAGACGTTGCTTCGTAAAAAACTCACAAAACTGTCTGACGTCAGTGAGCTTGAATTCAATCTGATGCAGAGGGTACTTACCGTGACCCACTCGCCGCAGGCACTGGAGCCGGTACTACAGGCGGTGCGCTCTCTGGGTTTTGACCCGGAACTGGCTGATAAAGTCACCCGGCCTGCCGGCATCAGTTGTTCAGGCAGCAAAGCGGAAAGCGCCTGCGGTTCCTGCTGCGCACCTGCGGCTGTCACTTCCGGTGAGCTGCAGGCACAGCAGTTGACCGCTGACGGAGTGCGTACCAGCATCCGCATCAGGCAGATGGACTGCCCGGTAGAAGAGGGCATGATCCGTAAAAAGCTGGACGGTATGTCGGCCGTTAAGGAGCTGGATTTTAACCTTATGCAGCGCGTTCTGACGGTCGTTCATGCACCGGGTACGCTGGAGCCGGTTCTGGCCGCCATTCGTTCGCTGGGCTTTGAACCTGAGCTCTCTGACAGCAGCGGGCGGCACGCGGCTACTGAGGAAAAGAAAAATCCCTGGTGGCCGCTGGCACTGGCCGGCGTTGCGGCAGCGGCCGCCGAAGCTATGCACTGGACAGGCATGCCGGAATGGCTGGAAGCAGTTCTGGCCCTGGCCGCTGTTGGTGCCTGCGGCCTGTCTACCTACAAAAAGGGCTGGATTGCGCTGCGTAACGGCAATCTGAATATTAACGCCCTGATGAGCATTGCTGTAACCGGGGCGCTGGCGCTCGGGCAGTGGCCGGAAGCCGCCATGGTAATGGTGCTGTTCACGATCGCGGAACTGATTGAGGCGAAGTCTCTTGACCGCGCCCGCAATGCTATTGGCTCCCTGATGACGCTGACGCCTGAAACAGCCACGATTCAGCAGCCGGACGGTTCCTGGACAGTGGCAGATGCCAGATCTGTACCCCTTGACAGCGTGGTCCGGGTAAAACCGGGTGAGCGTATCGCCCTTGACGGCAGGGTTGTCCGAGGCAGGACCAGCATCAACCAGGCACCCATTACCGGCGAAAGCCTGCCGATCGAAAAAGGAGAAGGCGATCCGGTTTTCGCCGGGACGGTTAACGGCTCCGGTGGTTTTGAATACCGGGTAACGGCTGCTGCCGGAAATACTACACTCGCACGCATCATTCATGCCGTGGAGGAGGCCCAGGGGGCAAAAGCCTCTTCGCAACGCTTTGTTGACCGCTTTGCACAGGTTTATACCCCCGTGGTGTTTGCAATCGCGGTTGCGGTTGCCATCCTCCCGCCACTGATGGCAGGTGAAAGCTGGCACGAGTGGGTTTATAAGGCGCTTGTCATGCTGGTTATCGCCTGCCCCTGCGCGCTCGTCATTTCCACGCCAGTAACTATCGTCAGCGGCCTGACGGCGGCAGCCCGCCGGGGGATCCTGATTAAAGGTGGCATTTATCTTGAAGAGGGCAGAAAACTGAAATGGCTGGCGCTCGACAAAACTGGCACGCTGACGCACGGTAAACCTGTACAAACGGATGTGATTATCTATACCTGGGTTGCCGAAGATGAAGGCCGCAGACTGGCTGCGAGTCTGGCGGGTTACTCCGATCATCCGGTTTCGCAGGCCGTGACGGCAGCATTAGAGGGTTCGCAGCGTTATGACGTTGAGCGCTTTGAAGCTCTGCCGGGCCGCGGGGTGCGGGGTGTCATCAATGACAGAACCTACAGCCTCGGGAATCTGAGACTGGCTGAAGAAACGAGCAGCTGCCCGGAGACTGTCAGGGCGACGCTCAGGGAACTGGAGTCCGCTGGTAAAACGGTCATCCTGCTCTGTGACAGTCATCAGGTACTCGGGCTGTTTGCAGTGGCAGATACAGTCAAAGAAAGCAGTCGCGAAGCGGTGAGCCAGCTGCACGGTCTGGACGTCCGGACACTCATGCTGACCGGAGACAATTCGAGTACAGCGCAGGCCATTGCCGTTCAGGTCGGTATCGATGAAGCCCGGGGTAACCAGTTGCCTGAGGACAAACTGCGCGCCATTGAAACACTTACGGCTCAGGGTACCACTGGCATGGTAGGCGACGGCATCAATGATGCGCCGGCGCTGGCTCGCGCCGATATCGGCTTTGCCATGGGCGCGATGGGCACCGATACCGCCATCGAAACCGCTGATGTTGCCCTGATGGACGATGACTTACGTAAAATCCCTGCCTTTGTCCGGCTTTCAAAACAGACTTACAGCATTCTGGTACAGAACATCGTTATGGCAATTGGCATCAAAGCAATATTTCTGGCCCTGACCATTGCCGGCATGGGAACCATGTGGATGGCTGTATTTGCCGATGTGGGTGCAAGTCTGCTTGTTGTGGCAAACGGCCTGCGCCTGTTGCGTAAATAGCTGGTTATTATGTTGCCCGCTGGCTAACGGCGGGCAACGTCTGCTTTTCGCTCATAGCGGACATTGGTGGTTCTTTAAATTCGATCACGCTACGTAAATTCTGATTAAAATCCGGCATGGTTACCCCAAAGCAGCGAAATCCAGCTCGGTATACCCAAAAGTCACCCCCTCAAATGCACCCATTTTACCATTAAGTCATTACCTAAAAGTCATGCTATAATAAGTCATCACCTATAAGTCATGGAAGCCTGAAAAATGTACATTTTTGCGTACCTCCGCGCATCTACCCGGCAACAAGATGCCGAGCGTGCTAAAAACAGCCTGCAGCAATTTGTAGCTGAGCGCGGCCATCGTGTAGCAAGCTGGTATGTAGAGAATGTTTCTGGTGCTTCACTTCAGCGGCCCGAACTTATGCGGCTACTTGAGAATGCCTCGCCAGGGGATGCCTTACTGATTGAGCAGGTAGATCGGCTTTCTCGTCTTGATGATGCTGGATGGGTAAAACTCAAGGAATTGATTAACAGTAAAAGTCTATCGATAGTAAGTCTGGATCTACCAACCAGTTACGTCGCGCTGGAGAACCAGAGAAGTGACGACTTTACTGCTGCAATGCTCAGAGCAATAAATGCAATGATGTTAGATATGCTTGCAGCTATAGCCCGTAAGGACTATCAGGATCGCAGACGCAGGCAGCAAGAGGGTATCAAAAAAGCTGTTGAGCAAGGAAAGTTCAAAGGAAAGCAGGCTAACCATCAAATGCATAAAAACGTTATAAAACTGCGGCTACATAACGGGATGAGCATTCGTGAAACAGCCAATACC
>NZ_PJZH01000046.1 GCF_002858715.1 Chimaeribacter coloradensis
CCAAGGCGCGGGGATGCAAGGGGCGCGCGCCTACGCGCCCCTTGCGCGGTGGCGGCAGCGGGGCCGCAGAAAGACACCGGGCGTATGCCAACGCAACATACCTCGATCTCCCTTTAACATCAGCCGCCTATATACATAAGAACACCTGAGCCACCAAAACACACCACGTTATGCCCGGTGGCCACGGCACCCAGCCCGGCGGCGGCTGCAAGCCGCTCCCCCTACGGTATGGCTGCCCCCAGCAGCCCCCCATCCTCATTATTGGCCGCTTCCTGCTGAAGGCGGCGGACATGCTCCACCAGCCCCCGCAGGCACTCGTCCTGCATATCGTGCTTCTTCAGCTCCTGCTCCAGAGCGAACAGGTATTGGGCGTTGGTGCCCAGCGGGCCGCGGGCGCGGGCGATCAGGGGGGCGATCACCTGGTAACGCGTGTCCGCCTCAAACAGCGGGTGGGCGGCGTCCATCACAAACACCAGCGCGGTGACGCTGCTGCCGTCGCTCAGCGTCAGCCCGCACCAGGTCGGCACGTAGCAGCCGGTCACCATCTCGCGCTTCCATAACAGCTCCAGCTCCTCCTCCAGCTTCTCTTCCGGCAGGCGGAACGCCAGGCCGGTGGTGCTGCCGCCCTCTTTCAGCGCCAGCATCCGCCCCGGCTCGGCGGCGGTACCGCGCCCGGCGGTCAGCCGCAGGCAGAAGGCGCGGTGCCAGCCGTGCAGCGTGGCCGGGCGCACCTCTTCCGCGTCAAAAATCGGGTTCCACATCAATGACCCGTAACCGAAAATCCATACCGGGCTGTTGTCCGGGCGGCGGGAGAGCGTGCATTGCAGCGAAGCCCGGCGCTGTTCCGGGGAGAGCAGCAACGTCTCCTCAATGGTCCCGAAAGCGGTTTTGCAATCTGCCTTCAGCAGAAAATCTCGCGTTAACACCTGTGGCTGCCCTCCTGTTAAATCTGACCCGCTCTGGAACATGGTGTATCACTCAGGCCGGCTCAGCGCGGCCGCGCCTGTCGCCGCGCCCTGACCTGCTCATTCTGCTTATAACGCCGGTCTTTATAAACTATCGGCCTGATTAGGATAAACCTTATTCGTTTCTTCCCGGTCAATCAAGGTCGACCCGGATCACAAAATGAAATCAGATAGCAAGATACGTGACTTTTTGTGAATTTTGGCCGCTATCTGGCCCTGAAACCGTTTCCACTGCATAAGCATAGGCGGAGAAAGTCTAACGTAGCGGGAGGTGACACAGGGCTGAACGCCCTGTGTGCGGGCGTGGGTGTCAGTGTTTTTTCTTCGGGTGCCAGTGGTCGTCGTCACCTTTCTGGTAATCATGTTTTACCGCAGCCCATGCCACCTTGTGGGCCGTCTCTTCGCGGCTGTCATCGCCCCGGCGGTCTTCCTTGTCTTTGTATTCGTCCCAGGCGCTGTTGAACGCTTCTTTATAGATGTCCTGGGCGTGGGGCGGCAGCACGTTGCGCACGTTGTCAGGCAGGTCAGTACGGGATTTATAAGGCATTTCTCCTCCTGAGGCAGAGTGGGCAAAAGCGGCCCGGTCGCGGGCCACGGTTGCCTGTAAGTGTAGAACATCGTGCGCGCGCCGCGCCCGGCAGACACATCCCCGCGTTTTCTGCTACCTGGAGAATATAACGCCCTCTCCCTGCTGAAAAGGGCAGTAATCTTTTTTACTCACTGATTAATAGGGGGATTAGCAGCAAGGAAAACAGGGAGATAGCCGGGTTATTTCACCTTTGTTTATGTTTTATTTAGTTTACGGCGGCTCAGAACAGCAAAAATCCTCAAATGCAGTAAAAGTAAGTAAATTCGCCCCGTGCCGCCGGCTAATTTGCTAAGGTGCCTCTGTTTTACGCGGCCAAGACTATACTTAGCGCCACCGGGCCGGTTTTGCCCGCTGCGCCTTTCTGCTTTCACGCGATGCTGAATAAGGAGCCTCAGAACCATGACCTCACCTCCCGCACCGGCCCGGGCCAAAACCCGCCACAGTGAATATTCTCTGCTGTTACCGATCCTTGCCCTCGGCGCCCTGACGCTGTGGGGGGGCGTCACCAGCCTGCCCGCGCTGGCCGGGATTAACCTGCTCGCCCTGGTAGGGATTCTGGCCAGCGCCTTCAGCGTGGTACGCCATGCCGACGTGCTGGCGCACCGGCTGGGGGAGCCTTACGGCTCGCTGATCCTCAGCCTGTCGGTGGTGATCCTGGAAGTGAGCCTGATCTCGGCGCTGATGGCCACCGGTGACGCCGCCCCGGCGCTGATGCGGGACACGCTGTTTTCGATTCTGATGATCGTCTCCAGCGGGCTGGTCGGGGTGTCGCTGCTGCTGGGCGGCCGCAAATTCGCCACCCAGTATGTGAACCTGGCCGGCATCAAACAGTACCTGATGGCGATCTTCCCGCTGGCGGTGATTGTGCTGGTGCTCCCCGCCGCCCTGCCCGGCGGCAACTTCTCCACCCCGCAGGCGCTGGTGGTGGCGGCGATCTCCGCGGCGATGTATGGCGTGTTTCTGCTGATCCAGACCAAAACCCATCAGAGCCTGTTCGTGTATGAGCATGAGGACGAAGGCGACGACCCGCACCACGGCAAGCCCTCGGCGCACAGCAGCCTGCGGCACGGGATCTGGCTGGTGGTGCATCTGGTGGCGGTGATCGCCGTGACCAAATTCAACGCCACACCGCTGGAAAACCTGCTCGACACCCTGCATGCCCCGGCACAGTTCACCGGCTTTCTGGTGGCGCTGCTGATCCTCTCACCGGAGGGGCTGGGCGCGCTGCGGGCGGTGCTCAACAACCAGGTGCAGCGGGCGATGAACCTCTTCTTCGGCTCGGTGCTGGCGACCATCTCCCTGACGGTGCCGGCGGTGACGATTATCGCCACCCTCACCGGCCAGCGCCTGATCTTCGGGCTGGAGGCGCCGCACATCGTGGTGATGCTGGCAGTATTGATGCTCTGCCAGATCTCCTTCTCCACCGGCCGTACCAATGTCCTGAACGGTACCGCGCACCTGGCGCTGTTCTTCGCTTACCTGATGATCATTATGCAGTGACGCAAAAAAGGCCGCGCAAGGCGGCCTTCTGGATCATGGCAATGCGGCCGGTATCGCCCGGCCGTCAGGAGGTCAGGAATAGGCGTGCAGCGTGCGCTGGCAGAGGGCCGAGCGGACGCAATCCTCTTTGGTGAAACGGATGATGCCTATCATCTCATCCTCTTCAAACCGCTCCAGCGCGTCACTCAGCCCCGATTTCACACCCCGGGGCAGGTCACACTGGGTGACGTCGCCGTTGACAATCACGGTGACGTTCTCCCCCAGGCGCGTCAGGAACATCTTCATCTGGCTGGCGGTAACATTCTGCGCCTCGTCCAGAATCACCACCGCGTTCTCAAAGGTGCGCCCGCGCATATAGGCAAACGGGGCGATCTCCACCTTGCCGATCTCCGGCCGCAGGCAGTACTGCATAAATGAGGAGCCGAGGCGGCGCAGCAGAATGTCATACACCGGGCGGAAATAGGGGGCAAATTTCTCCGAAACATCCCCGGGCAGGAACCCGAGATCCTCGTCGGCCTGTAAGACCGGGCGGGTAACGATAATCCGGTCTACTTCTTTATGAATCAAGGCTTCGGCGGCCTTGGCCGCGCTGATGAAGGTTTTCCCGCACCCCGCTTCGCCGGTGGCGAAGATCAGTTGTTTGTTCTCTATGGCGGATAAGTAATGACCCTGGGCTTCCGAGCGGGCTTCTATCGCAGAGGTGTCGCGGCTATCGCGCGCCATACCGATGGTTTCCACCCCGCCCATCTGAACCAGGGAGGTGACCGACTCTTCCTCACGCTGCCGGTGACTGCGTGCATCACGGCGGATTACGCGTTTTGCTTCACGACGAGCTTTGATCACTGCTTTCTGTCTTCCCATAGTGGCACCTTACAGTTTGTTTCACCTAGCGTTGCGGCAGGCCTTCACCGCAGACGGATATTCTCATAACAGGATTCACATACAGATGAGGTTGGTCCCCTTTAAGACCGCATTGGCCGATGAAATGGTGCGTCCGACAACTGCCGCCTGTGGGCATGGCATTGCACCCTGAAGAGAGGTTGTTCCGGCAGGCGAGCCTGCGGGCAACGTTTTCATACATGGATATGACAAAGGGGTAGAACGGGTTGATAGGGTGTGGAATGGGCCGAAAATGGCGGTGGCGAGGGGGCTGCCCTCGTGACGACGAGTGTAAGAGTGAATGTCTGAACGTTTACCTAACAGCCCAATCATGGACTCTCGCATCAGCGCTCCTCGCAGTAAGTGTTGGCATCGCTGCCGCACCGTTTTCGGTTCACTGCCGCCACAGGGGCCGGCAGTTACTCTGAGTATAATGACTCTTTATGCATTAGTGTTACAGTTGTGTAAATATTTCTCACACACTCTCTCGGGTGATGCTTTTTTGAGCTGCCGAATCAGCGGCCTGCGACGGCAACGCTTTGCAGGCGCGTCATTGACAGATAAACAGAATGCATAAAGCAGGCCACCCGGCGCGGCCTGCCTGCATGAGGGCGGGACAACGCGGCTCAGGCCTCGAGCAGCGCCTGCGCCAGGCTCTGGCCGGGGGCTGCGCCGGGCAGCGCAAAGAAGTAACCGCCGCCAATTGGGCGCACATACTCCTCCAGCGCCTCCCCATTCAGGCGCTGTTGCACCGTCAGGAAGCCCTTTTCCAGATCGTGCTGGTAGCAGACGAACAGCAGCCCCATCTCCAGCTGGCCGGAATTGGAAACCCCCTGCGAATAGCTGTACCCCCGGCGCAGCATCAGGTTGTGCGCCGTCTCCGGCGTGCGCGGGTTCGCCAGCCGGATGTGCGCATCCAGCGGGATCACCTTGCCCTCCGGGTCGGCAGCATAGTCCGGCACATCCTGCTCGTGCTGCATCCCCAGCGGCGCGCCGCTGCGTTTTTCACGGCCGAAAATGGTCTGCTGCTCCTGCAATGGCGTACGGTCCCAGAACTCCACATGGAAACGGATAATCCGCACCGCCTGATAGCTGCCGCCTACCGCCCAGGCCGGTTCGCCCTGGTCCGCCGTGACCCAGATCGCCTGATCCATCAGCGCGCTGTTTTGCGTGTCCGGGTTGGCGGTGCCGTCTTTGAAGCCCAGCAGGTTGATCGGCGTCTCTTTGCCGCGGCTGCGCGCCGCATGGGAGGAGATGAACCCCTCGCGCCGCCAGCGCACGCTGAGCAGATCCGGCGTGTGTTTGATGATGTCCCGCAGCGCGTGGATCACCGTGTCATTGTTGTTGGCGCAGATCTGCAGCAGCAGATCGCCGTGGCACTGGGCGGCATCCAGCGAGTCATTGGGGAAGCGCACCATGCGTTGCAGGCGCAGCGGCTTGTGCGCCGCCAGCCCGAAGCGCTCATCAAACAGCGCGTCGCCGACTGACACGGTAATCGTGAGGTTATCGGGGTAGATTTGCGCACCCATCACGCCGGAATCCAGCGGCGGCAGCCGCGGGTCAACGTCCGGGGCTTCGCCGCCCTGCGTCAGGAAGGCGATGCGCTCTGTCAGCAGTTCGAACAGGCGGCGCAGGGCCGCCTTATCTGCGGCCAGCACATCAAACGCCACCAGCATCATCGATGCCTGTTGCGGCGTCAGAATCCCGGCCTGGTGCGGGCCGTAAAACGGCTGGCGCGTCCAGCGGTCATCCGGTGACAGGGTGCCGGGCGCGGAGACCGGCTTTTCAGCCGGCGCGCGCTCAGCCTGTGCCGCGCCGCCAAGTGCCAGCGCCCCGCCCGCCGCGCCCATGCCGAGCAGCAAACGGCGGCGGGAGAGTGACGCCGCGCCGTGCGGCCCGAACGGGCAGCCGCCGGAAGAGGTCGGTTTGCTCACGATCTTAATCCAGCCCCAGCACGCCGCGCAGTTTGGCCAGATCTTCCGCCAGCGCGGTGATCGGCCCTTTCATCGCATTACGGTCAGCGGTGGTCAGCTTCTCGTAAGATTCAAAGCCCTGCGCCGTACGGTATTTCGCCAGCAGGCCCTCTACTTTGCTGAAGTTGCCGTCAATCTGCGCCAGCAGCGCCGGGTCGGTTTTCGTCAGCAGCGGCCGCAGCAGGGCCACGATTTTCTGCGCGCCGTCGATATTGGCCTGGAAATCCCACAAGTCGGTGCGGCTGTAACGGTCTTCTTCCCCGCTGATTTTGCTGGCCGCCACTTCTTCGATAAGCCCGGCCGCCCCGCCCACCACTTTATTCGGCGGGAAAGTCAGATCGGTGATGCGCTGTTGCAGCGCCTGGGTATCTTTCAACAGGCGATCGGCAAAGGGTGCGCCGCCTTCGGTGGTGTTGTCCGCGAACAGGATCTTCTCCAGCCGGTGGAACCCGGTAAAGGCCGGGTCAGCGGCTTTCTGCTCGAAGTCATCCTCACGGGCGTCGATGCTGCCGTCGAGATCGGAAAACAGCTCGGCAATCGGCTCGATGCGCTCATAGTGGCTGCGCGCCGGGGCGTAGAGCGCGCGGGCGGCGGCCAGGTCGCCGCGTTTAACCGCGTCGGTGAAGGCCTGGGTCTGGATCACCAGCTGGCTCACTTCGCTCATCACATAGACTTTGTATTCGGCAATCGGCCCGACCAGCGCCAGCGCGTCCGGTTTGGCGGCAGGCGCTGCCCCCGCCGCGGTGACAATAAGCTTGCCTTTCGGGTTGCTCAGCAGCCCGCAGGTCATGTCATACTCACCCGGCTCCAGCGTGGCGGTCATCTTCTGGGTAAAGCCCGGCGCGATGTTTTCGCGCTCCTCCACCACCATCACCCCTTTCAGAATCTCCCACTCCAGCCCTTTCTGGCTGGCGTTGCGCACCACAAACCGGGTTTTGCCGGCCGGCACGGTAAGCTGCATCGGCTCACACTGGGTGTCATTCACGGTGACATTGACCTGCCGCACCTCATCCGCCAGCGCCGCAGCGCTGAAACAGGCCGGGATCGCCAGCAAAGTAAGGTGCAGCGCACGGCGGCGCATAAAACGGGCTGACATAGGCATAACGGTAAATACTCCCTGACCAGAATAGAATTAATGGGTATTTTTCTGCCCGGCAGCCTGGGCCGCCGGGGCGTGATGGGAAGGCAGGAAAAACAGGACCAGCGCCGGGATCAGATAGGCGAAATAGACCGCCACTTCACTCACGGTCGGCGCTTCCTGATAGCCGAATATCCCCTCCAGCAGCGTGCCGGCCAGGGAGTGGGTCGAGAGCAGCCCGCTGAGATCAAAGGCCACGCTCTGGAAGCTGTTCCACAGCCCCGCCTCGTGGAAGGCGCGGATCGCCCCGGCGGCCAGCCCGGCGGCCACCAGCAGGATAAACAGGCTGCTCCAGGCAAAAAAGCGCGCCAGATTAAGTCTGACGCCGCCCCAGTAGATCAGGCAGCCCAGCACGATGGCGCAGCCCAGCCCCAGCAGCGCCCCGATGGGTGCATAGATGCCGACATCCTGCTGGAACGCGGCCAGCAGGAAAAACACCGACTCCAGCCCCTCGCGCGCCACGGCGAAAAAGACCATCGCCACCAGCGCCCACGCCTGCCCGCTCCGGCGACGCGCCAGCGCCTGGTCGATCGCCTGCTCCAGCTGCACTTTCACTGAGCGCGACACCTTGCGCATCCAGAACACCATGTAAGTCAGGATGCAGACCGCCACCACTGCCACCAGCCCTTCAAACAGCTCCTGCTCTTTCTGCGGGAACTCGCCGGTGGTTTCGTTGATCACCATACCCAGCGCCAGGCAGAGTGCCGCGGCCGCCCCTGCCCCGGCCCACACTGCGCCCAGCCAGCGGCCGCGCTGGGTACGTTTCAGGTAACCGGCAATCAGGCTCACAATCAGCGCGGCTTCCAGCCCTTCGCGAAACATAATCAGAAATGGTACGAACATACCTGCTACCCCAGGGTAAATGGCCGGAACCGGCTCAGTGCCGTTCTGTAAAGATAAGTAAAACAAAACGAGAGTGATTATCATTCCAAAAAAAAGAAAAGCAAGAGGCCGCCCCCCGTTTTCAGCGAATAAAAGTGCGCATACGCCTCTCCCCTGCCGGAAAGCATCTCCCACGGTTTCTGCAACGCCTTCCCCTGCCTACATTTTTTCCGGAAAGCATCGCGTAATTCATTAATTTTCAATGGCTTATTGTTTTATTCACTGCCGTCCCTCCCCCACAATAGCCGCGCACTCTGTGCTGCGGCAGCCGGGCACGCTGCGCCAGGTCACGCTGACGGCCGCCGCACAAGGGCGTTGACAAATGTCAACACAGGTCTTATCTTATCCACACTGACTGGAGGGCGATGCGAACTCACCCCAATAAACACATTCAGGCAGCCATTGCGTATGCGTTGTCCCGTGGCTGGCGGTTCCGTGAAGGCAACGGCCATGCCTTTGGCAGGCTCTATTGCGGCACACCGCATCATGGCGAACACAGGATGAGCGTCTGGTCTACGCCCGCCGTCCCGGAACGTCATGCGCGCCAGATCCGGCGCAAGGTTGATGACTGTCCGTTGGCGGGCAGCCGGTCAACGCACTGTTAATCAAGGCGGGAAACCGCCTTTTCACCCTCGGGCGGGAGCCGCCTGGTAAGGAGTTTTGATGCCCGTTTACCACTTTTCACTGACGCTGGGCGGGGTGAGTACCGCCACGCCCGATCTGGAGCAGCACCTCTTTGAACAGGGGTGTGATGATGCGCTGGTCTGCGCCTATAACCAGACGGTGTATCTCGAATTTGATCGTGAAGCAGAGGATTTCAGCAGCGCGCTGTTGAGCGCCGTGCGTGACTGTGAAGCCCCGCCACTGCGGGCCAGGGTGATTGCGGCAGATGCCGATCTGGTGGGGTTGAGTGATATTGCTGAGCTGACCGGGATGACGCGGCAGGCGATCGCCCTGCTGAAAGAGGGAAAACGCGGCACCGGCAACTTTCCGTCACCGGTGCAGCGCCTGAAAGGCAACTCCCCGCTGTGGCGCTGGTCAGAGGTGGCCGCCTGGCTGGCAGAGCAGCAGCGGCTGCCTGCGGAGCTGGCCGACAACGCCTGCCAGCTGGCGGCACTGAACCTGGCGCTGCAACTGCGCGTCAACACGCAGCGCGCCCGGGCAAAACAGTGGGCAGCCCAGCTGGCTGCCCTGCCGCACAGCGCCTGAGCGGCGGTATGCGCTGCCCGGCACCGGCGTGCCTCACACCACAGGCCGGCCGGCTTAGCGGGTGTTGAACTCCGTTTCTGCCTGGTGGAAGCGCTCAGTGACCACAGCGGAAGGCTGGCGGCCCATCAGGCTCACCACCACAATGGCGATGGCGGCAAACAGGAAGCCCGGGATAATTTCATACAGATCCAGCCAGGCGTACTGTTTCCAGACAATCACCGTAATGGCCCCCACCAGCATTCCGGCCAGGGCACCGTTGCGGGTCATGCGGGACCACATCACAGAGATCAGGATCACCGGGCCGAAGGCGGCACCAAAACCGGCCCAGGCGTAGCTGACCAGCCCCAGCACGCGGTTCTCCGGGTTAGCTGCCAGGGCGATTGCCACCAGCGCCACCACCAGCACCATCAGGCGCCCGACCCAGACCAGCTCACGCTGGCTGGCGCCTTTGCGCAGAAACGCTTTGTAGAGATCTTCCGTGATGGCGCTGGAGCAGACCAGCAGCTGGCAGCTCAGGGTACTCATCACCGCCGCCAGAATGGCCGAAAGCAGGATACCGGCGATCCAGGGGTTGAACAGGATCTTCGCCAGCTCAATAAAGACGCGCTCGCCGTTTTCCGACACGTTTCCGGCCAGCGACGGGTTGTTATTGAAATAGGCGATGCCGAAGAAGCCCACGGCGATGGTGCCGGCCAGGCAGAGGATCATCCAGACCATGCTGATGCGGCGGGCGCTACGGATGGTGTGGTGGGAATCCGCGGCCATGAAACGTGCCAGGATATGCGGCTGGCCGAAGTAGCCCAGGCCCCAGCCCAGCAGGGAGAGGATGGCGACCAGGTTCAGCCCTTTAAACATGTCCACATAGGCCGGGTTCTTCGCTTCAATCACCAGCATGGAGGTGTCGATGCCGCCCACCGCCATGATCACGATGATCGGGGTCAGGATCAGGGCGAAGATCATCAGGGAGGCCTGTACGGTATCCGTCCAGCTGACGGCCAGGAACCCGCCGATAAAGGTATAGAGGATGGTCGCGGCTGCCCCGGCCCACAGGGCGGTTTCATAGCTCATGCCGAAGGTGCTTTCGAACAGGCGGGCACCGGCCACAATGCCGGAGGCGCAGTAGATGGTGAAGAACACCAGGATCACGATGGCGGAGATAATACGCAGCAGCCTGCTTTTGTCCTCAAAGCGGCTGGTGAAGTAGTCCGGCAGCGTCAGGGCGTTGTTGTTGGCTTCGGTATGCACCCGCAGGCGGCCTGCCACCAGCTTCCAGTTAAGGTATGCGCCCAGCGTCAGGCCGATGGCGATCCAGCTTTCGGAGATGCCGGAGATAAAGATAGCGCCCGGCAGGCCCATCAGCAGCCAGCCGCTCATGTCGGAAGCACCGGCAGAGAGCGCGGTCACCACGCTGCCCAGGCTGCGGCCGCCCAGGATGTAATCATCAAAGTTGTTGGTGCGGCGGTATGCCAGCAAGCCGATGATCACCATTCCCAGGATGTAGACCAGGAAGGTCACCACCATTGGCGTATTAACTGTCATGTATGTTCTCCACGTATTTTGTCGTTGGATTCACGCGGGGGGTCCCTGTGAAGCGCCCTGTCTCTCCCGGCAGTCAAACGTCCTGCCGGGCATAAACGATACCGGAACGGGGTATCCTGTTGTGTTGCACGGGTGTAGGTCACCGCCTGTTTATCTTCCCCGGCTTTCTGAAAAAACCTTTCTGATTCCCGGGGTACTACCCTGCTGTTTTTTTCGTCGGCCCTGTCTGCCGCGCGGCACATCCTAGATGAGGTTACCGGGCTGTGCCAATGCATTTAACAATCAAGAAACACAAACCTTACGCCACATCACACAAATAATAAGCAGCGGTTGTACTGAGTGGCACTTCCGCGGTATCACCATCAGGCTGCCGTGTCATGATGAAGGCACACCTTTTTCAGGCCCCGTACGGCCTGAACCGGGCAGCGCCGGGCGATGAGGCCAACCAGGCACAGCGGTTTTTAAGCAATAACTGTGCCTGGTTAATTTGTTAACAGAATCTGCTGTAAAAAACGGCATGATTCATGCATGAATTTACATGTCAAAAACATGAACAAACAGGGTTGCACAAAGTTGCAACATGAAGAGCAGTGGCGCTATGCTCTGCGCAGTTTTTTCAGGTGTTACACGTAAAGACAAGACTTGTCAGAAACCGGGACGACTTTCCCAATCCCGGCGCATCTCTTCTTAAAGCAGTCTCGACTACAGGAGTCAGTTGGCATGGGCACTACCACAATGGGCGTGAAGCTGGACGAAGCAACACGCGACCGCATCAAAACGGCCGCACAAGGGATTGATCGCACGCCGCACTGGTTAATTAAGCAGGCCATTTTCACCTATCTGGAGCGTCTGGAGAGCGGTGAGGCGCTGCCGGAGTTTGCAGCGGCCGGCGCAGCCGCGGCAGAGGCGGATGATGCGCCGGCCCTGCCCGGCAGCGAGGCCCACCAGCCCTTCCTGGAGTTTGCAGAGCAGATCCTGCCGCAGTCAGTGAACCGCGCAGCCATCACCGCCGCCTACCGCCGCCCGGAAACCGAAGCGGTGCCGATGCTGCTGGAACAGGCACGCCTGCCTGCCCCGCTGGCGGAGTCTACCCACCAGCTCGCTTACCGCATCGCAGAGAAGCTGCGGCACCAAAAAGGGGCAACCGGGCGCGCCGGCATGGTGCAAGGGCTGCTCCAGGAGTTCTCCCTCTCCTCCCAGGAGGGCGTGGCGCTGATGTGCCTGGCCGAAGCCTTGCTGCGTATTCCGGACAAGGCGACACGCGATGCGCTGATCCGCGACAAAATCAGCAACGGCAACTGGCATTCCCACCTGGGGCGCAGCTCTTCGCTGTTTGTTAACGCCGCCACCTGGGGGCTGCTGTTTACCGGCCGCCTGGTCTCGACCCATAACGAGGCCAACCTTTCGCGCTCCCTGAACCGCATTATCGGCAAGAGCGGCGAGCCGCTGATCCGCAAAGGCGTGGATATGGCGATGCGCCTGATGGGCGAACAGTTCGTGACCGGCGAAACCATCGCTGAGGCGCTGGCCAACGCACGCAAGCTGGAAGAGAAAGGCTTCCGCTACTCCTATGACATGCTGGGTGAAGCGGCGCTGACCGAAGCGGATGCGCAGGCCTACCTCACCTCCTACCAGCAGGCGATCCACGCCATCGGCAAAGCCTCCAACGGCCGCGGCATCTATGAGGGGCCGGGCATCTCGATCAAGCTGTCGGCGCTGCACCCGCGCTACAGCCGCGCCCAGTATGAGCGCGTGATGGAAGAGCTTTACCCGCGCCTGCTGGCGCTGACCTTGCAGGCACGCAAGTATGACATCGGCATCAACATCGACGCCGAAGAGGCGGACCGGCTGGAGATCTCGCTCGACCTGCTGGAAAAACTCTGCTTTGAGCCGCAGCTCGCGGGGTGGAACGGCATCGGCTTTGTGATCCAGGCCTACCAGAAGCGCTGCCCGTTTGTGATTGACAGCCTGATCGATCTGGCCGGGCGCAGCCGCCGCCGCCTGATGATCCGTCTGGTGAAAGGGGCCTACTGGGACAGCGAAATCAAACGCGCCCAGATGGACGGCCTCGAGGGCTACCCGGTTTACACCCGCAAGGTCTATACCGACGTCTCCTACCTCGCCTGCGCCCGCAAACTGCTGGCAGTACCGAACCTGATCTACCCACAGTTCGCCACTCACAACGCCCATACCCTGGCGGCGATCTACCACCTGGCCGGCAACAACTACTACCCGGGCCAGTATGAGTTCCAGTGCCTGCACGGCATGGGGGAACCGCTGTATGAGCAGGTGGTCGGCAAAATCGCTGACGGCAAACTGAACCGCCCGTGCCGCATCTATGCGCCGGTGGGTACCCATGAGACGCTGCTGGCCTATCTGGTGCGCCGCCTGCTGGAGAACGGGGCGAACACCTCCTTTGTGAACCGCATTGCCGATGCCACCCTGCCGCTGGAGGAACTGGTGGCGGACCCGGTCAGCGCTGTGGAAACGCTGGCGGCGCAGGAGGGGCAGCTTGGCCTGCCGCACCCGCGCATCCCGCTGCCGCGCGAGCTGTATGGCGAGGAGCGCGTTAACTCCTCCGGCCTGGATCTCGCCAATGAGCAGCGCCTGGCCTCTCTCTCCAGCGCCCTGCTCAGCACCGCGGCCCATCCGCTGCATGCCGAGCCGCTGATCGATGCCGAGAAAGAGGCCGGTGAGGCGCAGCCGGTGGTTAACCCTGCCGAACCGCGTGATGTGGTGGGCTACGTGCGTGACACCACCGAGGCGGAGATCAGCCGTGCGCTGGATGCCTCCGCCGCTGCCGGGCCGATCTGGTTCGCCACCCCGCCGGAGGAGCGCGCCGCCATCCTCTCCCGTGCGGCAGAGCTGATGGAAGCGCAACTGCAAAACCTGCTCGGCGTGCTGGTACGCGAAGCGGGCAAAACCTTCAGCAACGCGATTGCCGAAGTGCGTGAAGCGGTGGATTTCCTGCACTATTACGCCGGGCTTATCCGTCAGGACTTCGCCAACGACAGCCACCGCCCGCTGGGGCCGGTGGTCTGCATCAGCCCGTGGAACTTCCCGCTGGCGATCTTTACCGGCCAGATTGCCGCGGCCCTGGCAGCAGGCAACAGCGTGCTGGCCAAACCGGCGGAGCAGACGCCGCTTATCGCCTCGCTGGCGGTGAAATTGCTGCATGAGGCGGGCGTACCGGCCGGGGTGCTGCAACTGCTGCCGGGCGACGGGGCCACCGTAGGGGAGAAACTGGTAAACGACGCCCGCGTGCGCGGCGTGATGTTCACCGGCTCTACGGAAGTGGCGTCGCTGCTGCAACGCAACATCGCCGGGCGTCTTGACCCGCAGGGCCGCCCGACGCCGCTGATCGCCGAGACCGGCGGCCTGAACGCGATGATCGTTGACTCCTCCGCCCTGACCGAACAGGTGGTCACGGACGTGGTCGCCTCCGCCTTCGACAGCGCCGGCCAGCGCTGCTCCGCCCTGCGCGTGCTCTGCGTGCAGGACGAGGTGGCGGAACATACCCTGCAGATGTTGCGCGGCGCGATGGCCGAATGCCGCATGGGTAACCCGGAGCGCCTCTCCACGGACGTCGGTCCGGTGATCGATGCCGAGGCCAAAGCCAATATTGAGAAGCACATCAACGCGATGCGCGCCAAGGGCCGCAAAGTTTATCAGGCGGCAAAAGCCAATGCGCAGGATGAGAAAGAGTGGCCGCAGGGCACCTTTGTCAAGCCGACGCTGATTGAGCTGGAGAGCTTTGACGAGCTGAAACGCGAAATCTTCGGCCCGGTGCTGCACGTGGTGCGCTACTCCCGCCAGAACCTCGACGGCCTGATCGACCAGATCAACGCCGCGGGCTACGGCCTGACGCTGGGCGTGCACACGCGCATCGACGAAACCATCGCCCGCGTGACCAGCAAGGCACGGGTCGGTAACCTCTACGTGAACCGCAATATGGTGGGCGCGGTGGTCGGCGTGCAGCCGTTCGGCGGCGAAGGGTTGTCCGGTACCGGCCCGAAAGCCGGTGGCCCGCTCTACCTCTACCGCCTGCTCGCCAGCCGCCCGGATGATGCCGTCCACCGCACCCTGACCCGTCAGGATCAGCAGCTGGCGCTGGATTCCAGCGCGCGCCAGCCGTTGCAGGCACCGTTGCAGGCGCTGAAAAGCTGGGCCGACGCCCAGCAGATGGCGCCGCTGTCCACGCTGTGCAGCCACTACGCCGACTGGGCGCAGGGCGGCACCGTGCGCAGCCTGCCGGGGCCGACCGGTGAGCGGAACACCTACGCGCTGATGCCGCGTGAGCAGGTGCTCTGCCTGGCCGACGATGAGAACGACGCCTGGACGCAGCTGGCCGGGGTGCTCTCCGTGGGCAGCCGCGTGCTGTGGCCGGAAGGCGAGATGCAGCGGGCGCTGTTTAAGCGGCTGCCGCAGGAGGTGCAGGCGCGCATTGACTTCACGCCGGACTGGCAGGCAGGCAATGCGGAATATGACGCGGTGATCCACCACGGCGATTCCGACCAGTTGCGGGCGCTGTGTGAGCATGTGGCCCAGCGTGCCGGGGCGATTGTCTCGGTGCAGGGCTTCGCCCGCGGCGAAACCCATCTGCTGCTGGAGCGCCTGCTGCTGGAGCGTTCGCTGAGTGTGAATACCGCGGCCGCGGGGGGGAATGCGAGTCTGATGACGATTGGCTAAGCAGGCTGGCGGTAGCCTGCCGGTGGGTTAACCGGCGGGTAACGGTGACTTGATGTTGATAAATGGGGGGTGCGGGGAACCGTGCCCTTTTTTTGTTTTTGGTGAAGGGGGGGGTGGAGGTTATTTACTGGGATCGAGGGGGTTGCGTTGGCATACGCCCGGCGTCTTTCTGCGGCCCCGCTGCCGCCACCGCGCAAGGGGCGCGTAGGCGCGCGCCC
>NZ_PJZH01000047.1 GCF_002858715.1 Chimaeribacter coloradensis
CAGGGCGCGGGGATGCAAGGGGCGCGCGCCTACGCGCCCCTTGCGCGGTGGCGGCAGCGGGGCCGCAGAAAGACGCTAAGCGTTTGCCAACGCAACATACCTCGATCCCTTTAACATCAGCCGCCTATACACATAGAAACACTGAGCAACCGAAACATACCACCCTGCCCATAATACCGGCTGCGGAATCGCAGAAAGACGCTAAGCGTTTGCCAACGCAACAACCTCGATCCCCCTTGAACATCAGCCGCCTATACACATAGAAACACTGAGCAACCGAAATACTCCCCCCAGCGCGCCCGCGGCCGCGCCAGGCCGCCCCTCTCACCTCAGTAAATCATCCAGCCGCTCATCCACGATCCCGGCAGGCTCCAGGTGGGCCGTCACATCCGCGCGTGCGAACAGCGCCCGCACGGCGGCTTCGGCGGCGTCGCCGATATCATGCCCGACGTCCACCGTCAGCGCGCCGTCCACCTCCACGTGGAACTCCACAAACACCCGGTCGCCGCCGTTGCGGGTGCGCAGGTCGTGGATGCCCTGCACGCCGGGGCAGCCGAGTACCGCGGCGCGGATGCGCTTGCGGTCGGCGGCGTCCAGCTCACGGTCCAGCAGCTGCTTCAGCGCGTCGGCGGCCATGCCGCGGGCGTTCCACAACATATACAGCGAAATGCCGAGCGCCCCCAGCGCATCCGCCCGTGACCAGCCGAACAGGTGGTCGAGCAGCAGCGCCACCAGTACCGCCACGTTCACGGCCACATCGGTAATATAGTGCGCCCGGTCAGCGGCAATCGCCGTCGAACCGGTGCGCTTCACCACGTAAGTCTGCATCAACACCAGCCCGGTGGCGGCGCAGGTGCTGGCGACAATCACCCAGATCCCCAGCCCCAGCTGCGCCAGCGGCTGCGGGTTCAGCAACCGCCCGCCCGACTCTATCCCCAGCCCGATCCCGGCTGCCGCCAGCAGCAGCGCCTGAATAAAGGCCGCCACTGCCTCCGCCTTGCCGTGGCCGTAACGGTGCCCCTTGTCCACCGGGCGCAGCGCATAACGCACCCCCACCAGCGTCACCAGCGAGGCGAGCACATCCACCAGCCCGTCCGCCGCCGAGGTCAGCAGCGCCATCGAGCCGGTGGCCAGCCAGGCCCAGAGTTTTATGCTTACCAGCAGCAGCGCCACCAGCAGTGACACCAGGGACGCCGTGCGCGCCAGCCCGGTGGGCGGCGGCATCGCAGACGCGGGAGGGGTATGGGCAGGACAATGATCGGGCATGTTCAAAACGGCATATTCACTCAGTCACAGGGCAATACCGCTATTGTGGCGGCCGCAGGCCCGGGTTGGCAACCCGGATGCGGTAATCCTGCGAGCTATCTTCCACTACGCTTAGCACTGCGGCTCTGCCTGACATCATGTGATCTATAGCCCACTTCCAGATTTAATTGTATGATGAATACATCAGACCTTCAGGATAACGTTATGCGCCACTTCCTTACTCTCTGCTGGCAATTCCTCCGCGCCTTTCTGGCGATCTACCTCTGTTTATGGGCCGGTAACGCCCTGGCGGCGCTGCTGCCGCTGACGATCCCCGGCAGCATCCTCGGGATGCTGATCCTGTTTTTCCTGCTGTCGTTACAGATCCTGCCTGCCCGCTGGGTAAAACCGGGCTGCCACCTGCTGATCCGCTATATGGCGCTGCTGTTCGTGCCGATCGGCGTCGGCGTGATGAATTATTACGACCAGATCCGCGCCCAGTTCGGCCCGCTGGTGGTCTCCTGCATGGTAAGCACGTTGATTGTGATGGTGGTGGTGGCCTGTGCCTCACACTATGTACACCGCGAACGGCCGCTGGTCGGCACCGGTGATGCCGCAGAGGAGGAGAAATGATGCAAGGAATGATGGGTGAAATCTGGTGGTCGCTGCCGCTGACGGTGGGCGTGTTTTTTGCTGCCCGCAAAGTGGCGACCCGCCTGCGGATGCCGCTGCTCAACCCGCTGCTGGTGTCGATGGCGGTGATCATCCCGCTGCTGCTGCTGACCCACACCCCCTACGCGCGCTATTTTGCCGGCAGCAAACTCCTCAACGACCTGCTGCAACCGGCGGTGGTGGCGCTCGCCTTCCCGCTCTATGAGCAGCTGCACCAGATCCGCGCCCGCTGGAAATCGATCATCACCATCTGCTTTATCGGCAGCGTCACTGCCATGTGCACCGGCACGGCGATTGCCCTGTGGATGGGGGCGTCGCCGCAGGTGGCAGCCTCGATCCTGCCGAAATCGGTCACCACGCCGATCGCCATGGCGGTGTCGCAGTCGATCGGCGGTGTGCCGGCCATCAGTGCGGTATGCGTGATTTTCGTCGGGATCCTCGGGGCAGTGCTGGGCCACAGCCTGCTGAACCTGCTGCGCATCCGCACCAAGGCCTCACGCGGGCTGGCGATGGGTACGGCATCCCATGCGCTGGGCACGGCGCGGGCGGCCGAGCTGGACTATCAGGAGGGGGCATTCAGTTCGCTGGCGCTGGTGTTGTGCGGCATCATCACGTCGCTGATTGCGCCGTTCCTGTTTCCGCTGCTGCTGGTGCTGTTTGGCTGAGGGGATAAGGCGGGAAAAAAGAGGTATGCCGACGCCACCTTAGACAGACGGCGGCACACCTAAAACAGGCCGGCCTGGTGAAGCCGGCCTGAAAAGCACCTGCCCGCGCCCGGCGGACAGGGAGAAAACCTTACTGGTTAAGCTGGAACAGGGACATGCCCTGCATATCACTGAAGGTCTTATAGGCCGCCTGCAACGCCACCTGCTGCATACTGTAGCTGGAGATGGCCGCGTTCCAGTCGGTATCCTGCAAATTACTCAACTGGGTGCTGTTGGTCAGGCTGCGCTGGTCGCCGATGCTGTCGAGCGTGTCCAGTTCATTCATCTGGGTACCCAGCTCCGAACGCACCGACAGCACATTGTTCAGCGAGTTGCTCAGGCCGCGGTTGGCTTTGTCCAGCGCGCTCTGGAGATCCTCGCTGGAGGTGCTGCCGTCATTCAGCGCGGTGAGCGCGAAATCCAGCGTCGCAAACACATCGCTTTCCGGCGTGCTGCCGTCCGGCTCCGGCTTGGCGTTGCTGGTCACGGACAGGAACACCTGCGAGCCGGTGTGGCTCACGGTCATGGTGCGGTTGGCATCCACTTTCTGCTCAATGGCCTGCGCGCCGCCGTGGTAGAGCACGGTGCCGCTGCCGGTGGTGACGAACGGCGCTTTGTCGCTGCTGTACCCGGCAAAGATGTAGCGGCCGTTGCCGTCGGTGGTGTTCGCCAGGTTGAGCAGCTGATCTTTCAGCCCCTGCAACTGGGTCGCCAGCGAGGCGCGGTCGTCGTCACTCAGGGTACCGTTACCGGCGCTGACCACCAGGGTCTGCGCGCCCTGGATGGTGCTGGTGACATTGCCGAGGATCGACTCCTCCAGGCTCATGTTGTTGTTGGCAAAGTCACGCGCCACGGCGTACTGCTTGTTCTGCGACTCGGCCTGGTTGACCAGGATCGCCTGCGAGGCGGCCATCGGGTCATCGGACGGCTTGTTCACGCGCAGGCCGGTGGAGAGCTGGGTGCCGCTCGCCTGCCACTTGCTCTGGCTGTTGGAGATGCCGTCCATATTCTGTTGGTAAAGCATACTGGTACTTACACGCATGGTCCCGTTCCTTATCTGTTAGCCGCGCAGGTCCATCAGCGCATTGAAAATGGTGCCGGCGGTCTGGATGACCTGGGCGTTGGCGAGGTAGTACTGCTGGTAACGCTGCAGGTCGCCGTACTCTTCATCCAGGTTAACGCCGGAGATGGACTGCTGCTGGGCGGTCAACTGGGTGACGATGTTGCCCTGGGTGGTGTTGTTCAGTTTCGCGGTGCTGGTCTGGTTACCGATGTCACTCACCAGGCTGGCGTACGCGCCGGAGAGGGTGGTCTTGCCCTGCACCACTTTGCTGGTTTGCAGGTCCAGCAGTTTCTGCGCGTTGCGGTTGTCGCTCACGCCGCTGGTGGCGGTGGAGGCGGCCGCGATTTTGCTGGAGTCGGTGATCGCCACGTTGAAATTGCCCGCGGCGTTGCTCACGGTTTTCAGCGTGAAGCTGTCCCCGGTGGCCGCGCTGCCGCTGACGCTCACCGAGACGCCGTCAAAGCTCAGGCTCGGATTGCCGTTGCTGTCGGTGCCGGTGGTGGCGCTGATGGCCGCCCCGTCAGAGACGCGGGTCACGCTCCAGCTGCTGCCGCTATATTTCAGCGTGTAGTCGCTGGCCTGCACCTTGGTGGTGTCGGTGTAGGTGGCGGTCATGTCGGCGGTGCCGCTGTTTTTCACGTTGCCGAGGGTGGTCGGGCCGGTGAAGCTGAAGAACGCCCCGCCTTCGTCCCCTTCGAGGTCATAACCCGCTTCGTGGATCTGGTTGAACTGGTCGCCCAGCGTCACCGCCAGCTGGCCGAGCTGGTTGCGCGCCGTGTCCAGGGATTCACTGCGGAACGAGAGCAGCCCGCCCAGCGTGCCGGTGGTGATCTGGCTTTCCGGCACTTCGCTGGTGCCGGTACCGCGGTTGTACCCGATGGTCAGGCGGCTTGGGTCGCTGTTGGAAGGCACCGCCTCCAGGTTGTAGGCGTTGCCGCCCTGCACCAGCATCAGGCCGCCGGCCACGGAAATGTTCATGGTGTCGCCGTCCTGCTGGGTGACGCTGACGCCCACCAGGTCGTTCAGCTCGCTCACCAGCTGGTCACGCTGGTCGAGCAGCGCATTCGGCTCGCTGCCGGCCGCGCCGCGGGCGCGGGAGATCTGGTTGTTCAGGGTGGCGATCTGCTTGGCGTAGTTGTTCACCAGGTCAACGTTGTCGCTGATCTGCTGGTTAACGCCGCTCTCCATGTCTTTCAGGTATTTGTCCGTGCTCTGGAACTGGTTCGCCAGCCCCTGTGAGCTGCCGAGCACCGTCTGGCGCGCGGCGTCATCGCCCGGGTTGCTCACCATGCTCTGCAGGTTGGTGAAGAAAGTCTGCATGGTGGTAGAGAGGCTGTTGGTGCTGTCAGAGAGCAGATCGTCGATCTGCGACACCTGGTTGGAGTAAGCGGTAAGCGCGCTGTTGGTGGTCGAGGCCGAACGCAACTGGTTAACGATGAACTGGTTATATTCGCGGTTGACGCCGCTGGTCACCACGCCGTTGCCGATGTAGCCCTGCGCGGTGTTGGTGCCGGTGTTCTGCGAGATCACCGCGGTCTGGCGGTTATAGCCGGCGGTGGTCACGTTGCTGATGTTGTTACTGGCCGTGCTGAGCGCCGCCTGTGCCGCGTTCAGCCCGCTCATCGCCGTGTTGATTAAATTATTGGACATGTCGGATCCTTGTTACCGGCGGCCTCGTCTGCACCGGTTGCATAATAAACGGTGCCGGAAAAGGAACCCCTCTCCGGCCTCTCTGGGTTATCGGCAAAGCCTGGAAAAACTTGAGCCAAAAGGCACCGCGGCCGTGATTTCTCACAGCCGCAGGGGTTAAAACAGGGAACTGAGATCGTGGGTGTAGGCTTTGACGGCCTGCGCCCCCGCCCCCTTGATCTGCTGGATGACGCTGACCAGCTTGCTGGCGTAGTTCGGGTCGGTGGCGTAGCCCGCTTTTTGCAGCGCGTGGGCCGCCTGCTCCGGCGTGTCGGCAGCGGCCACCGCGGCGTAGCGCGGGTTGTTGGTCAGCAGCCGCACGTAGTCGCTGATCGCCTCCACGTAGGAGCCGTAAACGCGGAACGACGCCTTGATCTTCTTCGCCGCCCCGTTTTCATACTCGGTGGTGGTGATGTCGGTGGTCGGGCCGTCCCAGTTGCTGCCCGCCTTGACGCCGAACAGGTTGTAGCTCGGCGTGCCGTCTTTGGTCGGGATCTCGCGTTGGCCCCAGCCGGACTCCAGCGCCGCCTGCGCCATGATCAGCTGGTGCGGGATGCCGCTCTCCTGGCTGGCCATCTGCGCGGGCAGGCTGAGGCGTGACACAAACTCGCCGCTGTCGCCGGAGAGTTTCGGTGCCACCACCACCGGCGTGGCGCTGGCGGCGGGCATCTTCGGCACCGATTTGCGCAGCATCTGCTCCAGCGCCTGCACCGGCAGGGTGTTGAGCACCTCTTTGTCCAGCGCCATCGGCACGGTGCCGGCGGTTTCGCTGGGCGCGCCGTTGCTGCCGCTGAGCTGTTTCACCATCATGTCGGCCATGCCCAGCCCTTTCTTCGACATCTCCTGCGCGACCTGCTGGTCATACATCGAGGTGTAGAGTTTGGTCTGGTCATTGCTGAGCAGGCCCCCTTCCGGCAGGGCCGAGCGCATACTTTTCAGCATCATGGTGACAAACACCCCCTCGAACTGCTGCGCCACCTGCTTCAGGTGCGCTTTCGGGTCTTTGCCGACATCCCGTTTCAGGTCATTCAGCGCCTGCGCGTCATACGCGGCACCGGAGAGGCTGTTCAGGTCGCTCATCAGATAATTTCCAGATCGGCGCGCAGGCAGCCGGCGGTTTTCATCGCCTGCAGAATCGACATCAGGTCGATCGGCGTGGCCCCCAGCGCGTTCAGCGTCCGCACCACATTGTTCAGGCTCGGGCTGGACTGCACCTGTTGCAGCGCGCCGCCCTGCTGGCGCACCGAGATCTGGGTATTCGGCGTCACCACCGTCTGGCCGCCGCCCAGCGGGGTATCGGGCTGGCTGACCTGGTTTTGCTGGTCCACCACCACCGACAGGTTGCCCTGCGCCACGGCACAGCTGTCGAGGGTGACATCGCGGTTCATCACCACCGAGCCGGTGCGGGAGTTGATGATCACTTTCGCGTCACGCGGGCCGAGGTTAACGTTGATGTTCTGAATCTGCGCCAGCGTCCGCACCTGCGCGCTGCTGCCCTGCGGCACCAGCACCTGGATGGTGCGGCCGTCGAGGGCGGTGGCGCTGCCTGCGCCCTGGCGGTTGATAGCGTCAGCCACTGCCTGCGCGGTGGTGAAATCTTCGTCATTCAGTTGCAGGTTCAGGGTGCCGCTGCTGCCGAAGGTGGTCGGCAGTTCGCGTTCAATGGTCGCGCCGTTGGTGATGCGGCCCCCGGCCAATTGGTTCACCTGGACGCTGCTGCCGCCCGCCGCTGCCCCGGCCCCGCCAACCAGCACGTTACCCTGCGCCAGCGCGTAGACCTGGTTGTCCACCCCTTTCAGCGGGGTCATCAGCAGGGTGCCGCCGCGCAGGCTTTTGGCGTTGCCCAGCGAGGAGACCACCACGTCAATGCCCTGCCCGGCGCGGGAGAACGGCGGCAGTTTGGCGGTGACCATCACCGCGGCGACGTTTTTCAGCTGCATGTTGGTGCCGGCCGGCACCGTGATGCCGAGCTGCGAAAGCATGTTGTTCAGGCTCTGGGTGGTAAACGGCGTCTGCATGGTCTGGTCGCCGGAGCCGTCCAGCCCCACCACCAGCCCGTAGCCGATCAGGGCGTTGTCACGCACGCCCTGCACCGTGGTCAGGTCACGGATCCGCTCCGCACTGGCTGAACCGGCACACAACATCGCCGCCGCCAGCAGTAAGCCCATCACTCGTTGTTTTCGCATCTGAAACCTCGTTGGCCCGCAAGGGGTCTTTCATGTGCCCCTTGGGGCGTAAAGCTGCATCTGCCCCTGCGGGGCGCAAACCATTATTTGCCCCTGCGGGGCGTAAAACGTGCCCCTGGGGGCGGCCGGTCGCCTTAAAGCGGCGACAGGTTAAGGAAGAACCGCTGCATCCAGCCCATGTTCTGGGCTTCGTTGATGTAGCCGTTACCCACGTATTCGATGCGCGCATCGGCCACCTGGGTAGAGATCACCGCGTTCTGGCCGCTGATGGTGCGTGGGTTGACCACGCCCGAGAAGCGGATGAACTCGGTGCCCTGGTTGATGGCGATCTGCTTCTCGCCCACCACGTGCAGGTTGCCGTTCACCAGCACCTGATCCACGGTGACGGTGAGCGTGCCGCTGAAGGTGTTATTGGCGTTCGCCCCGCCCTTGCCGCTGAAGGTGTTGTCACCGGCGGTGTCCACCGTGGCGCGGTTGTTGCCGAACAGCCCTTCCAGGTAGCGCGGCACTGCATCGAAGCCAAAGGAGGTAGAGCCGCTGCGGCTGGCATTGGCCGAGGAGCTTTTGCTGGCGCTGACGTTCTCCTGCAGCACGATGGTCAGGGTGTCGCCGACGTTGCGCGGGCGGCGGTCCTCGAACAGCGGCTGGTAGCCGTAGTTCATCGGCTGCACCGTCTGGAAGATGGAGCCGTTCGGCGCAGGCGCGCTGACCGGCGCCGGGGATGCCGTGGTCGCGCCTTTGACCAGATTGTCGTGCGGGATATAAGCACAGCCGGTCAGGGCCAGCGCCAGCAGCGCCGGCAACACGGCGGCCGGCGGATGTTTCAGTTTCACCACGGTATCGAACCTTCGTAAGAGTGAGTGTCAGTCTGCCGGGCCTGCGCCCGGCCCCCTGTCAGAGCTGCGTGAGTTTCTGCAGCATCTGGTCAGAGGTGGAGACTGCCTTGCTGTTGATTTCATAGGCGCGCTGGGTCTGGATCATGTTCACCAGCTCCTCGGCCACGTTGACGTTAGAGGTTTCGACGTAGCCCTGGTAGAGCAGGCCCGCGCCGTTCAGGCCGGGGGTGCTCTCGGTCGGCGCGCCGGAACTCTGCGTCTCCTGGTAGAGGTTTTCCCCTACGCTTTCCAGGCCGCTGTCGTTGATAAAGGTGCTCAGGGTCAGCTGGCCGACCTGCTGGGCGGCGGTCTGCCCCTGCTGGGTGACGCTGACGATGCCGTCACGGCCCACGGTGATCGACAGGGCGTTGGCCGGGATGGTGATCGCCGGCTGCACCTGGAACCCGCTGGCGGTCACCAGCTGGCCGTTCTGGTCAACCTGGAACGAGCCGTCGCGGGTGTAGGCCAGGGTGCCGTCCGGCATCTGCACCTGGAAGAAGCCCTGCCCCTTGATGGCGATGTCTTTGCTGTTGTCGGTCTGCGACAGGTTACCCTGGCTGTGCAGGCGCTCGGTGGCCACCGGGCGCACGCCGGTGCCGATCTGCAGACCGGACGGCAGCGTGGTCTGGTCGGAAGACTGGGCGCCCGGCTGGCGCATGGTCTGGTACATCAGGTCTTCAAACACCGCGCGCTGGCGTTTGAAGCCGTTGGTGCTGACGTTCGCCAGGTTGTTGGCGATCACGTCCATGTTGGTCTGCTGGGCATCCAGCCCGGTTTTGGCAATATAAAGCGAAGAGATCATAAAAAGTCCTTAGTACCCGGCATCAGCTCAGGGAGAGCAGCGAGTTGGCCTGCTGTTCGTTTTCATTCACGCTGGAGATGACTTTCATCTGCATCTCGAAGCGGCGCGCGTTGGCGATCATGTCCACCATGGTCTCCACCGGCTTGACGTTGCTGCCTTCCAGCACGCCCGGCATCACCCGCACCTGCGGGTCAGCGGCCAGCGCCCCCCCGGCCTGTGGGCCGTTGGCGGCGGTGTGGTAGAGGCCGTCGTCGCCGCGCTCCAGCTCACCGGCCTGCGCCTTGACCAGCTTCAGCTTGCCGACCTGCGCCGTGGTGCTGGGCGAGTCCCCGGCGTTCAGCGCAGTGATGGTGCCGTCGGCGGCGATGGTCAGCTGGGCGGAAGGCGGCACCTCAATCGGGCCGCCGTCGCCCATCAGCGGCAACCCGCCGACGGTAAGCTGGCTGTTGGCGTTGATCTGGATGTCACCGTTGCGGGTGTAGCCTTCGGAGCCGTCCGGCAGGCGCACCGCCAGGTAGCCGTCCTGTTGCAGCGCCACGTCCAGCGGGCGGCCGGTGGTGGTCAGCGGCCCCTGGGTTTCGTCGGTGCCCGGCGTGGAAGCAGCCACCAGCGTGCGCGTCTGCAGGGTGTCGCCGTCCAGCGGCACCGCACGGAACGCATTAAGCTGCGCGCGGAACCCGGCGGTAGAGGCGTTCGCCATGTTGTTGGCGGTGACGGCCTGCATGTTGAGCGTCTGGCTCGCCGCGCCCATCGCGGTATAGATTGCGTGATCCATCGTCTATCCGTCAGCGCCTTAGCGCAGGTTAACCAGGGTGTTCAGGATCTGGTCCTGGGTTTTGATCGTCTGGGCGTTGGACTGGTAGTTACGCTGCGCCACGATCATGTTGACCAGCTCTTTGCTCAGGTCGACGTTGGAGGCCTCCAGCGCGCCGCTGGTCAGGGAGCCGAAGCCGCTGCCGCCGGCGGTGCCGGTGATCGCCTGGCCGGAGGACTGGGTCGCCTGCCAGACGTTGTTACCGGCCGATTCCAGCCCTTCGGTGTTGGCGAAGTTGCTCATCACGATCTGGCCGAGCAGCTGGGTCTGCTGGTTGGAGTAGACGCCGGTGATGGTGCCGTCATCGTTGATCTGGTAGCCGGTCATGTCGCCCGCGGCGTAGCCGTCCTGGGAGAGGGTGCCGATGCTGTCCGTGCCGGTGTTCTGCTGCAGGCTGCCGACCATGCTGAGCTGCACGGTTTGTGCGTCTGCCCCGTTCAGCGCGCCCATCGGCAGCGTGAAGGTAGAGGCGTTGGTGGTGGCGTTGCCGTTGGCATCCACGGTGCTGACCAGCGCGCCGCTGGTGGAGAAGTTCATGGTGCCGAGCTTGTTGGCGGTGGCACCGCTGACGCTGCCGTCCACGGAGTAGGCGTCCCAGGTGTTGTTCGCGGTTTTCGCGAAGTAGACGTTCATGTCGTGGGAGTTGCCCAGCGTGTCATAGGTGGTGATGGTGTTGACGTAGCTGTAGCTGGTGGCGTCGTTGGCGTTGAACGGCGTGGTGGCCACCACATCGTGGCCGGAGTTCAGGTTGGCAACCATCGAGCCGGTGCTGGTAGCTTTGGCGGAGAGCATGGTGTTCGGGATGCTCAGCGCAACCGGCTGCGCGCCCTGCGCGATGGCCGGCGGGGTGCCGGTGGCCGGGTAGCCGGTGAGGCTCAGCCCCTGCATGTTCACCAGGTTGCGGTTTTCGTCCAGTGTGAACTGGCCGTTACGGGAGTAGAAGACGCCGCCGCTGCTGTCGGTCAGGCGGAAGAAGCCGTTGCCGCTGATCGCCACGTCCAGGCCACGGTTGGTGGTGGAGGTGGTGCCGTCGGTGAAGTCCTGGGTGACGCTGGCGACTTTCACGCCCATCCCGGTTTTGGAACCGGCGAACATGTCAGCAAAGGAGATCGATGCCGATTTAAAGCCAGAAGTGGCGGAGTTGGCGATGTTGTTGCCGATAACGTCCAGATTGCTTGAAGCGGCGTTAAGGCCGCTGACTGCCTGAGAAAAACTCATGATTTCACTCCGTAAAGCTGTGCTGTGTGGGGTGCCGCGCCGGAAGCGGGCGAAGTAAAGTGGGCGCCGGTCAGAGGATCTGGCGCACGTCGCTCAGTGTCGTGGTGCCGGCAAGGCCGAGGTCAAGCACCGCCCCACTGCTGTCATTGGTAATGCCGTTGACCAGCGCATATTTCAGCGGCTGCACCACCATCTGCTCGCCGTTGTTGCTGGCGTTGAAGCTGATGGTGTAGGAGCCGTCCGGTGCGCTGGTGCCGTCATTCTGGGTGCCGTCCCAGCTATAGCTGTGGACGCCCGCGGTCTGCGCGCCGAGGTCCAGCGTGCGCACCACTTTGCCGCTGTTGTCGGTGATGGTGGCGGTGACGCTGCCGGCCGCACGCTCCAGCTCCAGGCCAAACGGCGTGGTGCTCATGGTGCCGTCGGTGGCTTTGCCGGCCAGCACGGTGTTGCCGGCGATCATCACGCCGTGGCCGATCATGGCGGTGGACTGCACCGACTGGTTGCTGTTGATCTGCCCGGAGATGGCACCCAGCGTGGTGTTGAGCTTCTCAATGCCGCTCACGGTATTGATCTGCGCCAGCTGGGTGGTCAGCTCGCTGTTTTCCATCGGGTTGGTCGGGTCCTGGTTTTTCAGCTGGGTCACCAGCAGGGTCAGGAAGTTGTTCTGCAGATCCGCACTGGTGCTGGCGGCGGTGGTGCTGCTTTTGCTGGTCGTGCCGACAACGGTATTGTCGGTGCTGCCGTTAACAGACGATAAAACAGACATGAAGGCTCCTGTTACTGGCCGAGGGTCAGGGTTTTCATCATCAGGGACTTGGTGGTGTTGAGCACCTCCACGTTGGCCTGATAACTGCGTGACGCGGAGATGGTGTTGACCATCTCGTTGACCGGGTCGACATTCGGCATACGCACGTAGCCCTTGTCGTCCGCCAGCGGGTTACCGGGCTGGTAGACCAGCTTGTCCGGCGCGCTGGAGTCCACAATCTGTGCCACACGCACGCCGCCGGTCTCCTGCCCCGGCGCGGCCTGCACCTGGAACACCACCTCTTTGGCGCGGTAGGGCTGGCCGTCCGGCCCGGTGACGCTGTCGGCGTTGGCCAGGTTACTGGCGCTGACGTTCATCCGCTGGGACTGGGCCGCCAGCGCGGAGCCGGAAATATCAAAAATATTGAGCATCGACATGCGGGTTATCCTTGTTGCAGCACGGACATCATGCTTTTAATCTGGCCGCCGAGCACGGTCAGGTCGGTCTGGTACTTCAGGCTGTTGTCCGCGAAATTGGTGCGTTCCCGGTCCATGTCGACGGTGTTACCATCCAGCGCCGGCTGGTCAGGGATGCGGAACAGCAGATCCAGGTCAGCCGGCTGGCTGGCCCGGGCTTCAATGTGGCGCGCTGAGGTGACACTCAGGGCCATGCCGCTGCCGTTCACCCTGCCCTGCTCCATCACTTTGTTCAGCTGGCCGGCGAAATCGATATCCCGGGCCTGAAAGCCGGGGGTGTCTGCGTTGGCAATGTTCGCGGCCAGGATTTCCTGGCGTTGGGCGCGTAAATTGAGCGCCTCTTGTTGAAAGCGCAACGCTGCATCCAGTTTGTCGAGCATGCGTCCTCCGCAAATGAGAATTTGGAGCCGACAGCATAGTCGGGGGGGTGGCAAGCCTATCGCGTGAATAAGCACACAATCGGCCGCTATTTTTCTGCTTTAACGCAAGGGAAACCGCGTAAGATAATTCCGAATTATGCCCGCCCCCGCCGTTTTGCCGCGGGGGCGGCTGTCCTGGCTGAACGAGGAGACTGCCGTGCGCTTCCTATCCCTGACGGCGCTGTGCGCCCTGCTCTGGCTGCCCGTGACCGGCGCGGCAGCCAACGATCTGGCGGGCCAGATTGCGCAGTTTTTCCAGCGGCAATATGCGCAGAGCGGGATGCAGGTGACAACGCGGGTGGTGACCCCGGCGGCCCAATGGCCGGACTGCCCCGCCCCCCAACTGGCGCTGCCGAACAACGGCCGCAGCTGGGGGATGATTTCCCTGTCGGTACGCTGCGGCGACGCGCGCCGCTTTGTGCAGACCGAGGTGCAGGTGAGCGGCCGCTACTGGGTGGCGGCCCGGGCGATCCCCCGCGGGGCGGTGCTCTCGGCCGCTGACCTGCGGCAGAAAGAGGGGCGGCTGGACACCCTGCCGCCGCGCACGTTGCAGAATGAGCAGCAGGTTACCGGGGCGGTGGCGCTGCGTGCCATCAGCGTCGGCCAGCCGCTGACGCTGAGCATGGTGCGCCGCGCCTGGCAGGTGCAGGCGGGCCAGGAGGTGCAGGTGGTGGCGGGCGGCAACGGCTTTAACGTCTCCAGCGCCGGCAAGGCGATGAACAACGCCGCCATTGCCGATACGGTGCGGGTGCGGATGGCTTCCGGCCAGGTGGTGAACGGCACGGTGGCCGCTGACGGCAGCGTACGTCTGGCGCTGTAGCCGCCGCATCCGGAAAAAAGCATAATGCTGGGCTAAAGTTTCCTCTGCCAGGGCCGATAACCCTGGTACAGAGAGTTTTTTATGCGGGTGAGAGGACGTCATTCCCGCCAGAATGGGAGAGTTATATGAGCATCGATCGTACTCAGCCGCTGTCCGGCATCAGCCAGGTTCAGACGCGTGATAACAATGAAAGCGGCGTGCAATCCGCCAAAGTAAAAGCAAACACCGCCACCGCGGCCGAGGTGAAAGGCACCCAGGTCAGCCTGAGCGGTGCCCAGGCCCGCCTTTCCGGCAACAGCGCGCAGGACATCAACATGCAGCGCGTAGAGCAGCTGAAAGAAGCGATCCGTAACGGTGAACTGAAGATGGACACCGGCAAAATTGCCGACGCGCTGTTGCAGGACACCCAGGACTACCTGAAGGGGTAACCAATGCACGACCTGCCCAAGACGCTGACCAGCCTGCTGGAGACTTTGCAGGCGCTGAAGCCGGTGATGGATGCGGAACAGGCCCAGCTCTGTGCCGGCCAGGTAAACGGCGTGGCGCTGCAACGCATCACCGAGCAGAAGAGTTCGTTGCTGACCACGCTGAGCTACCTCGACAGCTGCCGCAAGCAGCACGAGGCACCGCTGCGCCTGCGCGCGCCCTACCGTAACGTTCCGGCGCTGGCGGCGCTGTGGCAGCGGATTATGGCCTGCACCGACGCCCTGAACCAGCACAACCAGCACAACGGGATGCTGCTGGAGCAGCAGGTCGCGCGTAATCTTCAGGCGATGTCCGTGCTGCGCGCCAACCACGGCCAGACGCTCTACGGCCCGAACGGCCAGTCACACAGCCGCGGCGTGAGTATGCGGAAGATTTCGATTTAGGCGGCAAACCGGTAGCCGTTATTGGGTGGATGAGTGATCGTCCCTGCGGGAAGCCTGCCAGTTATGGTGGGCTTTTTTGTTTTTGGGGACGTATTGGCATACGCCCGGTGCTTTTTGGGATCAGGGTTTGTCGCGTTGGCATACGCGGCGTTTTTTCTTGGATCGAGGTTTGTTGCGTTGGATTCGCGGCGTTTTTTCTTGGATTGAGGTTTGTTGCGTTGGATTCGCGACGTTTTTTCTTGGATCGAGGTTTGTTGCGTTGGCATACGCCCGCACGCTTTCTGCGGCTCCGCTGCCGCCACCGCGCAAGGGGCGCGTAGGCGCGCGCCCCTTGCATCCCCGCGCCTTG
>NZ_PJZH01000048.1 GCF_002858715.1 Chimaeribacter coloradensis
GCCCCTTGCGCGGTGGCGGCAGCGGGGCCGCAGAAAGCGTGCGGGCGTATGCCAACGCAACCACCTCGATCCCCCTTGCCTCCTGCCTGCCCGGCTGCCCGGTTACCCAGGCAACCAAAACATCCCACGTTACCCCCGGTGGCAACAGCGTGGCCACACACGCCCTGCCCCCAAGAGAAGCGCCTGTATGCCAATACACATCCCCCTCTTGGTGGATCCCCACCCCGTGGGTAATACTATCCCCTACTAATAAGCAACCTACCTATTAAGTACCTACCCATAATGACTGAAAATAAAAAAGCCACCCTGACGCCGGCGCTGACCCTGCTGATGTCGGTCGCTACCGGGCTGGCAGTGGCCAGCAACTATTATGCCCAGCCGCTGCTGGAAACCATCGCGAACGCCTTCTCCCTGTCGGTCAACCAGGCCGGGTTTATCGTGACCGTCGCGCAGGTCAGCTACGCCTGCGGCCTGCTGTTCCTGGTGCCGCTGGGGGATAAGTTTGAACGGCGCAAAATGATCGTGCTGATGATGCTGCTGGCCGGGGCCGGGATGCTGATTACCGCCTCCACCCATACCCTGTCGCTGATGCTGATCGGCACCGCCATGACCGGGCTGTTCTCGGTGGTGGCGCAGATCCTGGTGCCGCTGGCCGCCTCCATGGCGGAGCCGCACCGGCGCGGCAAAGTGGTCGGCACCATCATGAGCGGTTTGCTGCTCGGCATCCTGCTGGCGCGTACCGTGGCCGGGGCGCTGGCCGCGTTCGGCGGCTGGCGCACCATCTACTGGGTCGCCAGCGTATTGATGTTCATCATGGCCGCCGTGATGTGGCGCGTGCTGCCGCGCGCCAAACCGCATACCGACCTCAACTACGCCCAGCTGATCGGCTCCATCTTCACCCTGTTCCTGCGTAACCCGCTGCTGCGTACCCGCGCGCTGATCGGCATGTTCTCCTTTGCCAACTTCAGCATCCTCTGGACTTCCATGGCCTTCCTGCTCGCCGCCCCACCCTTCAGCTTCTCGGAAGGCACCATCGGGCTGTTCGGGCTGGCCGGGGCCGCCGGCGCACTCGCGGCCGGGCGCGCCGGGCACCTCGCAGACAAGGGGTTCGCGAAACACTCCACCAGCGTGGGCATCGTTTTGCTGCTGCTCTCCTGGGGGGCGATCTACTACGGCCAGCACTCCGTGGCCTGGCTGATCGTTGGGATTCTGGTGCTGGATATGGCCGTTCAGGGGGTGCATATCACTAACCAGAGCGTGATCTACCGTACCCTGCCGGAGGCGCGCAACCGCCTGACTGCCGGGTATATGACCAGCTATTTTATCGGCGGCGCGGTGGGGTCTCTCTTGTCAGCGAGTGCTTACCAACATGCAGGCTGGCCAGGCGTGGCGGCAGCCGGGGCGGTAATCTCGCTGATCAACCTGGTGCATTGGGCATTTAACCATCAGCACCGGGTCTGATTAGCACGCAAATAGTCAGTATCGCAATTTATTTCCACCTTAGGGTATTAAGACTATTAACAGTCTGGTAATGTTTGGCTAATAAATTACTTTTCGCTGCCGGCCCGTGCGCCGGCCGTGACCCGATGCAAAGCCAAGGCATTACCGACACCGCAAGCCCGCTTTTCTGGTCTCACCGACAGCATGCCCGCCCTGATTGGTTCTCTGCCGGTGACCTTTCCGGATGTTCGCCGGCCTGCCCGCTGTCTCTGCTTTAACCCTTGCCATGGATGCCAAGGACGCACCAATGAGTAGTGATGTTATTGTTTTTACGCACATTTCAGCTAATGCCGCTGTGCGCCTGCCGTTGCGCGCCGGACGAGAGCACTCGCTCTGCCGGTGGCCGCGGCCCTCTTCCCGTTCGCCCTCAGCCGTGCCGGACATGCAGCCTGACACCCCCTCTGTTCGCCTGACCCCTGCCCCCGGGATGTTCCCGTTACCGGCCGTGTTACACCGCGCCCGGCAGGCCAACAGCCGCCGCAACGGGATACAACAAATTAACAATTTCGCATAGCGTGGCGTTTACTTTGTTAATCACCATCGTTACTATACCGCCTGTAACTAATGAGGTTCCTCATAATGGACAGTTCGTTTACCCCAATTGAACAGATGCTGAATTTTCGCGCCAAGCGACAGAAAGATTTCCCTTACCAGGAGATCCTGTTAACGCGGTTATGTATGCACATGCAGAGCAAGCTGCTGGAAAACCGCAATAAGATGCTGAAAGCACAGGGCATTAATGAAACCCTATTTATGGCGCTGATCACCCTGGATGCCCAGGAGAGCCACAGCATTCAACCTTCTGAACTCAGCTCTGCCCTCGGTTCTTCCCGTACCAATGCCACCCGCATCGCCGATGAACTGGAGAAGCGCGGCTGGATTGAGCGCCGCGAAAGCGATAACGACCGCCGCTGCCTGCACCTGCACATGACCCCGGCGGGCGAGGCGTTCCTGCGCCAGCTGCTGCCGCCGCAGCATAAAAGCCTGCACTTCCTCTGGTCGACGCTGACCGAGAGCGAGCAGCAGCAGCTGGAAGCGTTGACGCGCAAACTGCTGACGCGCCTGGACCAGATGGACATGGCCGAGCAGGCCACCACCGTGTAAGCTCGCTTTCCGGCCCCGGGCCGGTGGGGGAAGCAGGCGGTGTGGCGCATGACGCGCCACCAGGCAGCCCCCACCGTCACGGCACCCAATGATTTTTTTACCGCCCCGTTGCCCCGGCTCCGGGGCGGTCTGCGTTACCCTCCCCGGGTAACCAAGGCAAGGATCGGACCTGTGCCGGCCGCGTGGCCCGGCGCGTAACATCATAATAAGTCAATAAAACGTGGAGAAAACCATGAGTGCAGAGGCGGAGCAGCAACACCCGCAGCAACCCACCGCGAAGAAACGTTCCCGTAAGCGGGCGCTGATTATTCTGACCGCGATTTTCCTGATTGTTGGGGTGGCGTATGCCATTTATTGGTTCCTGGTATCACGCCATTATCAGGAAACGGATGATGCCTACGTGGCAGGCAACCAGGTGCAGATTATGGCCCAGGTCTCCGGCAGCGTGACGCGGGTCAACGTCGATAACACCGATTTCGTGCGCAAAGGCGATGTGCTGCTGACCCTTGACCCGACCGATGCCGAGCAGGCGTTCGAGCGCGCCAAAACCGAACTGGCCAGCAGCGTGCGCCAGACCCACCAGCTGATCATCAACAGCAAGCAGTATCAGGCGACGATTGCGCTGCGCAAAACCGAGCTGAGCCAGGCGGAAAGCGACTACCAGCGCCGCGTGGTGCTCGGGGCCGCTAAGGCGATTGGCCGCGAGGAGCTGCAACACGCGCGTGATGCCGTGGACAGCGCCAAAGCGTCGCTGGATGTGGCGCAACAGCAATACAACGCCAATCAGGCGATGATCCTCAACACCCCACTGGCCCAGCAGCCTGCGATTCAGCAGTCCGCCGCCCAGCTGCGTGACGCCTGGCTGGCGCTGCAGCGTACCCGTGTGGTGGCCCCGATTGATGGCTACGTCTCCCGCCGCAGTGTGCAGGTCGGCGCGCAGATCACCTCCGGCAGCCCGCTGATGGCGGTGGTGCCCTCCACTAACCTCTGGGTGGATGCCAACTTCAAAGAGACCCAGCTCGCGCAGATGCGCATCGGCCAGCCGGCCACCGTGGTCAGTGACATCTATGGCGACGACGTGGTTTACCAGGGCAAAGTGGTCGGTCTGGACATGGGCACCGGCAGCGCCTTCTCCCTGCTGCCGGCGCAGAACGCCACCGGTAACTGGATCAAAGTGGTGCAGCGCCTGCCGGTGCGTATTGAGCTGGATGCGCAGCAGGTTGCCGCCCACCCGCTGCGTATCGGCCTCTCGACGCTGGTGAAAGTGGATACCCGCAACGCCGACGGCCAGGTGCTGGCCACCACCGTGCGCCAGGGGCCGCTCTACCAGACCAACGCCCTGACGCTGGACCTGGCCCCGGTCAACCAGATGATTGCTGACATCATTCATGCGAATGGCGGCTGAACCCGGCGGAGGTAAGCGTGGCTAAAAAACCGCTTGAGGGCGCCCAGCTCGCCTGGATGACCGTGGCGCTGGCGCTGGCAACCTTTATGCAGGTGCTGGACTCCACCATCGCCAACGTGGCGATCCCCACCATCGCCGGGAACCTGGGCGCGTCCAACTCCCAGGGCACCTGGGTGATCACCAGTTTCGGCGTGGCGAATGCCATCTCGATCCCGATCACCGGCTGGCTGGCGAAGCGTTTCGGTGAAGTGAAGCTGTTCCTCTGGTCAACGGTGATGTTTGCCGTGGCCTCCTGGCTGTGCGGCATCTCCAACAGCCTGGAGATGCTGATCTTCTTCCGCGTGATCCAGGGCATCGTCGCCGGGCCGCTGATCCCGCTGTCGCAGAGCCTGCTGCTCAGCAACTACCCGCCCGCCAAACGTGGGCTGGCGCTGTCGTTGTGGTCGATGACGGTGATTGTGGCCCCGATCTGCGGCCCCATTCTCGGCGGCTACATCAGCGATAATTACCACTGGGGCTGGATCTTCTTCATCAACGTGCCGATTGGCATCGCGGTGGTGATGCTGACGTTGCAGACCCTGCGCGGCCGCGAAACCCGGACCGAGATCAAACCGATTGATACGGTGGGGCTGGTGCTGCTGGTCGTCGGGATTGGCTGCTTGCAGGTGATGCTCGACCGCGGCAAAGAGCTGGACTGGTTCAGCTCGCGGGAGATCATCGTCCTGACGGTGGTGGCCGTGGTGGCGCTGGCGTTCCTGATTGTCTGGGAGCTGACGGACGAGCACCCGATTGTGGATCTGGCGCTGTTCAAGGAGCGCAATTTCACCATCGGCTGCCTCTGTATCAGCCTAGCCTATATGCTCTACTTCGGCGCGATCGTTCTGCTGCCGCAGCTGTTGCAGGAGGTCTACGGCTACACCGCCACCTGGGCGGGGCTGGCGTCAGCGCCGGTCGGCATTCTGCCGGTGATCCTGTCGCCGATTATCGGCCGCTTTGCCCATAAGCTGGATATGCGGCGGCTGGTGACCTTCAGCTTCATTATGTACGCCGTCTGCTTCTACTGGCGCGCCTGGACGTTCGAACCGGGTATGGATTTCGGTGCCTCGGCCTGGCCGCAGTTTATCCAGGGGTTTGCCGTGGCCTGCTTCTTCATGCCGCTGACCACCATCACCCTCTCCGGCCTGCCGCCGGAGCGGCTGGCGGCGGCCTCCAGCCTGTCGAACTTTATGCGGACGCTGGCCGGTTCCATCGGCACCTCGATCACCACGACGCTGTGGACCGACCGCGAGGCGATGCACCATGCGCAGCTCACCGAGTCGGTGAACCCGTTCAACCCGGTGGCGCAGCAGACTTATCAGCAGCTGGAGCAGCTCGGCATGAGCCAGCAGCAGGCGTCGGCTTACCTGGCGCAGGAGATCACCAATCAGGGGCTGATTATTTCGGCCAACGAGATCTTCTGGCTCTCTGCGGGGATTTTCATCCTGCTGCTGGCGCTGGTCTGGTTTGCCCGCCCGCCGTTCGGCTCCGGCCCCGGCGGGGGTGGCGGCGCGCACTAAATGACAGCGATAAAAGTACAGCCATAAAAGTACAGCCATAAAAGTACAGCCATAAAAAAACGGACGCCGCGGCGTCCGTTTACTGTTCGGCAAACATAAAAAAACGGACGCCAGGCGTCCGTTTTTTTAGGGCAGGCTCAGTATCAGCCCTGGTTCTGACGCCACCACTCACCGAGCAGGATGCCGGTCGCGACCGAGACGTTGAGGCTCTCAACGCGGCCGGTGCCGCCGATGGAGATGCTCAGGTCACCCTGCTGCCAGGCGCTGTCAGAGAGGCCGTCACGCTCCTGGCCGAGCACCAGCACCATTTTGGCCGGCAGGGCCGCTTTCGACAGCGGCGTGCCTTTGTGGCTGGAGGTGGTCACGATGGTGTAACCCGCCTTGCGGAAGGTGTCCAGCACGCTCAGGAAATCATCGGCGTTGATCGCTTTCACATGCTCCGCACCGCCTTCCGCCGTACGCACCGCCGCGCCGGACTCCAGCTGCGCCGGGTCCTGCACCAGCAGGCCGTTGATGCCGAAGTGGGCGCAGGTGCGCATGATGCCGCCGAGGTTGTGCGGGTTGCCGACATCCTCCAGCGCCAGCACGCAGTCGGTTGCCGGTGCCTGCTCCAGGTAGGTTTCCGCCGTCAGCCCCTGGCGTTTCTTGATCAGGAAGCAGACGCCGCCGTGGTGCTCGGTGCCGGACGCTTTCGCCAGCTCATCCTCTTCCACCACGTGGTAGGCTTTACGGTTGGCCGCCATCCAGCGCAGCGCCTCGCGGAAACGCGGCGTGACGGACTGCACAAACCAGGCGCGCACAATGGCGTCCGGGCGGCTGGCAAACAGCGCCTGACAGGCGTTTTCACCGTAGACACGGGTCTCTTCGGCGCGCTGGCGGCGCAGCTGCTCCGGGTCGATAAAGCTTTTACCGGTAATGCCGCCGTGGTCCGGCACCGCCTCGTCGGACGGCGCGCGGGACACGGTTTTCCACGGGGAGCTGTACGGGCCGTCGTCACGATCGTCACGGGCCGGGCGGCGCGGGCGATTCGGGTCATTACGGCGGGTGTCATTGCGGGTGTCGCCGCCGCGGGCATCGCTGCTGCGCGGGCCGCGGGACTCGCCGCGTGGGCCGTTACCGCGTGCGTCGCCGCCGCGCGGGCCGTTACTGCCGCGGGCATCGCTGCCGCGGCGATCGTCACGGCGGCCGCTCTCCGGACGCCCGTTGTCGCGGCCTTTACCGGCCGGACGACGATCTTTGTTACGGTTGTCGCCGTCATCCTCACTGCGGACGTACATCACTTTGACTTTGCCGCCTTTACCACTTAATGAATCGCTCATTCTCTTCTCCACCTACCAAACGCGCTGGGCGCGCAGATTACCTGATATGCGCCGGGTAAACCACACGCAATCGCTAAAAGCTAAAATCTATTGCATTCATTGAACAAATCGTTTTGTCCGCGCCAGGGAAACTCTCCATACTGCTAACATCACAGCAACATTTCGCGCGCTATCCGGGCCGTTTCCCGCCTGTTGGCGCATCGGGCTGATACGTATTTCTCTGACTGAGGCTATTTTATGAATACCGTTTGTGCATCCTGCCAGGCCACCAACCGCCTGCCTGAAGACCGCATTGATGACGGCGCAAAATGCGGCCGTTGCGGTCACCCGCTGTTTGATGGCGACGTGACCCACGCCACTGCCGCCACGCTGGATAAACTGCTGCAAGACGATCTGCCGGTGGTCATCGACTTCTGGGCCCCGTGGTGCGGGCCGTGCCTGAACTTTGCCCCGGTGTTTGAAGAGGTGGCGCAAGAGCGCGCCGGTAAAATGCGGTTTGTGAAGATCAACACCGAGCAGGAACAGGCGCTCAGTGCGCGTTTCCGCATCCGCAGCATCCCGACCATTATGGTGTTCCATAAAGGTGAAATGGTGGATATGTTGAGCGGCGCCATGCCGAAAGCCCCGTTCAATGGCTGGCTCGACGAAACCATCATGGCGAAATAAGCCGCGCTTTACCCTTCAGTGTAATGCATGAATGGCGATCGGGCCTGATGCATCGCCCCGCTGCCGCCGGTTTAACGGTGGCGGCGGCGGCACCGGTTGTTTAGAATAGCGCGCCTTACCCTGCCCTGAATGCCCCGGAAGCCCCCATGTCAGACAACGCCGTTTTACGCCTGCGCCGCGAGCGCCTGGCCCGTTCAACCCGCCCTTACCGCGCCCGCGGCTGCCGGGTGATCCGTTGCCAGTGCTGCCTGCTGCCGCAGGTGAACTGTTTGTGTGACACTATTGTGCCGCAACCGGCGCGCAGCCGGTTCTGCCTGGTGATGTTTGACACCGAGGCGCTGAAGCCGAGCAATACCGGGCGGCTGATTGCGGACATCCTGCCCGATACCCAGGCGTTTGTCTGGTCACGCACCGAGACCGACCCGGCGCTGCTGGCGGCGGTGGCTGACCCAACGCGCCAGCCCTATGTGGTGTTCCCGGATGCCTACGCCGAGCCGGGGCGGCAGGTGTTTACCCAGCTGCCTGCCGGCGGCAAACCGCCGCTGTTCATCATGCTGGACGGCACCTGGACCGAAGCGAAAAAGATGTTCCGCAAAAGCCCCTACCTGAATGGGCTGCCGATGTTCTCACTGAATGTCGCGTCCACCTCACGCTATCTGCTGCGCGAGGCCCAGCGGCCGGAGCAGCACTGCACCGCCGAAGTGGCCGCCGTCCTGCTGGAACAGGCAGGCGACGCCGCAGCCGCCACCGGGCTGGCGACCCATTTCCACACTTTCCGCGAACGCTATCTGGCCGGAAAACCACACCGGCCGGTTGAGGTCACAGCATAATTCCGCTATTGCGCGTAAAATCATCCACTCAGCCTATGTCAGAAGAGTGTGCAGATGAGCCAACGCGGATTAGAGGCGCTGTTACGGCCTAAGTCGATCGCTGTGATCGGGGCGTCCAATAAGCCGGGGCGCGCCGGCAACCTGATGATGCGTAACCTGCTGGAGGGCGGCTTCACCGGGCCTGTGCTGCCGGTCACCCCCACCGGCCGCGCCGTGTGCGGCGTGCTGGCCTATGCAGACGTCGCCAGCCTGCCGGTGACGCCCGATCTGGCGGTGATCTGCACCCGCGCCGACCGTAACGTGGCACTGTTGGAGGCGCTGGGGCAGAAAGGCTGCAAAACTGCCATTGTGCTCTCTTCCCACCCGGCGCAATTCCCTGAGCTGAAAGCCTGCGCCCAGCGTTTCTCCATGCGGCTGCTCGGCCCCAACAGCCTGGGGTTGCTGGCCCCGTGGCAGCAGCTCAACGCCAGCTTTTCACCGGTGCCGATCAAGAAAGGCAAACTGGCGTTTATTTCGCAATCCGCGGCGGTGGCCAATACCATCCTCGACTGGGCGCAACAGCGGGCGATGGGCTTCTCTTACTTCATCTCCCTCGGCGACAGCCTCGATATTGATGTCGATGACCTGCTCGATTTCCTGGCGCGGGATGCCAAAACCAGCGCCATTCTGCTCTACCTGGAGCATGTCAGTGATGCGCGCCGTTTTCTCTCCGCGTCGCGCAGCGCCTCGCGCAATAAACCGATTCTGGTGATCAAAAGCGGCCGCAGCCCGCAGGCGCAACAGCTGTTGCAGGGCCGCCAGGGGCTGGACGCCGCCTACGATGCCGCCATTCAGCGCGCCGGGCTGCTGCGGGTACAGGATACCCATGAGCTGTTTTCCGCCGTGGAAACCCTGAGCCATATGCACCCGCTGCGCGGCGAGCGGCTGTTGATTGTCAGCAACGGCGCAGCCCCGGCAGCGATGGCGCTGGATGAACTGCTGCACCGCCACGGCAAACTCGCCACGTTCGATACCACCACGTCAGACGCGCTGGCAGCCGCACTGCCGGACATGATCTCCCCGGCTAACCCGCTGGACCTGCGCGATGACGCCACGCCTGCCCGCTACCAGACGGCGCTGGCGCTGCTGCTCGACAGCCAGGATTACGATGCGCTGCTGTTGATCCATGCGCCGAGCGCCGCCGCCCATGCCACGACCACCGCGTCCCTGCTTATTGACACCGTGAAGCGCCACCCGCGCGGCAAACGCATTACGCTGCTGACCAACTGGTGTGGCGAGCACTCTTCCCAGGAGGCGCGGCGGCTGTTTACCGAGGCCGGCATCCCCACCTACCGCACCCCGGAGGGGGCAGTGACCGCCTTTATGCATATGGTGGAGTACCGGCGCAACCAGAAGCAGCTGCGGGAGACCCCTGCCCTGCCGCAGGCGCTGGCGACCGACAGCGCCCACGCCCACCAGCTGATCGACCAGGCGCTGGCAGACGGGGCGATCCAGCTCGACACCCATGAAGTCCGCGCCATTTTGCAGGCTTACGGGCTGAATACCCTGCCGACCTGGATCGCCGGTGACAGTGCCGAGGCGGTGCACATCGCCGAGCAGATCGGCTACCCGGTGGCGTTAAAATTGCGCTCGCCGGATATTCCGCATAAGTCTGAAGTGCAGGGGGTGATGCTCTACCTGCGCACCGCCGCCGAGGTGCAGCAGGCGGCGGACGCCATCCTCGACCGGGTGCGCCGCGCCTTTCCGCAGGCGCGCATCCAGGGGCTGTTGGTGCAGAGCATGGCGAACCGCGCCGGGGCGCAGGAGCTGCGGATTGTGGTGGAGCAAGACCCGGTGTTCGGCCCGCTGATTATGCTGGGTGAAGGCGGCGTGGCGTGGCGGCCGGATGAAGAGGCAGCCGTGGCCCTCCCGCCGTTGAACATGACGCTGGCGCGCTATCTGGTGATGCAGGCCGTAAAAGGCGGCAAAATCCGTGGCCGCAGCGCGCTGCGCCCGCTCGACATTCCGGCGCTCAGCCGCCTGCTGGTGCAGGTGTCTGACCTGATCCTCGATTGCCCGCAGATTACCCGGCTGGACATCCACCCGCTACTGGCCTCCGGCAGTGAATTCAGCCTGCTTGATGTGTCGATGCAACTGGCCCCGTTCAGCGGCGATCCGCAGGCGCGGCTGGCGATCCGCCCCTATCCCCATACGTTGGAAGAGTGGGTCGTCCTGAAAGATGGCAGCCACTGCCTGTTCCGGCCCATCCTGCCGGAAGATGAGCCGCTGCTGAAGCACTTTATCAGCCGCGTCACCAAGGAAGATCTCTACTATCGCTACTTTAGCGAGATCAATGAGTTTACCCATGAAGATTTGGCGAATATGACCCAAATCGACTACGATCGGGAGATGGCGTTTGTGGCGGTGCGGCCTGAGGGCGATAGCCAGGTCATTATCGGCGTGACCCGTGCCGTCTCCGATCCTGACAATATTGATGCTGAGTTTTCGGTGCTGGTGCGCTCCGACCTGAAAGGCCTGGGGCTGGGCGGCCGGTTGCTGGCCAAGATGATCGCCTACACCACCGATCACGGTTTGAAACGGTTGACCGGTATTACCATGCCGAATAACCGTGGCATGATTGCGCTGGCCAAAAAACGCGGTTTTCAGGTCGAGATTCTGCTGGAAGATGGCATCGTCAATCTGACGTTAGCGCTGTCGCCGTCATCTTCAGAATCACTATGATTCAGAGGATTACCGGCAAAACCTGCGCACCCGCGGGTGACTAATGTTATTATCGGCCGGTTCAACAGTTTATTATTTTCGCCCGTGGCGCTCCCGCCATACTTGAAGAGAGAAGAAGCGCACTGTGATGTTGTCTAAATTTAAACGCAATAAACATCAACAACACCTTGCACACTTGCCCAAACTCCCCCAGACGGTAGACGCTATCCGCACGCTTTATGCACCGGCGGACTTCCGTGTGGCATTGCTGGACGCCATTGCCCGGGCTGAGCGCCGCATCTATCTGGTGGCGCTCTATCTGGAGAATGATGACGGCGGGCGCAGCGTGCTTGAGGCGCTGTATCACGCCAAGCAGGCGCGGCCGGAGCTGGAGATCGCGGTGCTGGTTGACTGGCACCGCGCACAACGCGGGCGCATCGGGGCGGCTGCCGGCCATACCAACGCCGACTGGTATTGCGATATGGCGCAACAGCACCCTGACGCCGCAGTGCCGGTGTATGGCGTGCCGGTCAACACGCGTGAAGCGCTGGGCGTTTTGCACCTGAAAGGGTTCATCGTGGATGATCAGGTCATCTACAGCGGTGCCAGCCTGAATGATGTCTATCTGCATCAGCATGAAAAATACCGTTACGACCGTTATCAGCTGATCCGCAATGCGCCGATGGCCGATGCGATGATCGCCTATATCAATAAGCACTTACTTACTGCTGAGGCCGTCTCCCGCCTCGACCGCAGCGATCGCCCCAAAAGCCCGGAAATCAAAAACGAGACGCGGATGTTCCGCCAGACGCTGCGCGGGGCCGGCTACAGTTTTCACGGCAGCGCCGGTAACGATCAGTTGGCGGTGACGCCGCTGGTCGGGCTGGGCAAACAGAGCGTTCTGAATAAAACCATCTTCCACCTGATGGCCTGCGCCGACGACCGGCTGACGCTCTGTACCCCCTATTTCAACCTGCCGGCCTTGCTGGTGCGTAACCTGGTCGCGCTGCTGCGCCAGGGTAAGCAGGTGGAGATTATCGTTGGGGACAAAACCGCCAACGACTTTTATATCCCGCAGGATCAGCCGTTTAAGATCATCGGCGCCCTGCCCTATCTGTATGAAATTAACCTGCGCCGCTTCCTCAGCCGTTTGCAGCGCTTTATCGACAGCGGGCAACTGATCGTACGGTTATGGAAAGATGGCGATAACAGCTATCACCTGAAAGGGATCTGGGTGGATGAAGAGTGGCAGCTGATCACCGGGAATAACCTCAACCCGCGTGCCTGGCGGCTCGACCTGGAGAATGCGATTCTGATCCACGATCCGCATCAGCAGTTGCATGAGCAGCGCCGTACCGAGCTGGAAGCGATTCGCCGGCATACCCAGGTGGTGAACCACTATCTGGAGCTGGAGAGTATTCAGCAGTATCCGGTGAAAGTGCGCAAGCTGATTCGCCGCTTGCGGCGCATCCGCATTGACCGGCTGATTAGCCGGATCCTGTAATCATCAAACCCCGCGCCCTGGCCGGGGTTTTTTATAGGGATTGTAGGGGGAAGCGATGAGGAGAGTCAGCGTTGCCCTGCCACTGGCCGCCCTGCTGCTGAGCTGTGGTGGATGCAGCCACTACGCGCAGGACAGATGGACCGGGCAGGATAAGGTTGAGCACTTTATTGGCTCCGCCGCCCTGGCCGCCGCCGGCAGTGCCTACGCAGAACGCCAGCACGCCGGGCAGGCTGAGCGGCGGACGGTTGGGCTGCTGTTTTCACTCAGCCTGGGCGTGGCAAAAGAGGGCTATGACAGCCGCGCCGAAGGCAGCGGCTGGAGCTGGAAAGATCTGGGCTGGGATATCGCCGGCGCGCTGGCCGGCTACACGGTTTATGAAGCTGCCAACTAAAGCTGAATCTCTTTCCCTTTGCGATGCAGGCTGACCGACACCAGAAATGCCAGTAACGCCATGCCTGAAACATACCAGAAGAAGACGTTCTCAACGCCCCAGGATTTCAGCGACAGCGCGACATACTCCGCCGAGCCGCCAAACAGGGCGTTCGCCACCGCATACGAAAGCCCTACCCCCATCGCCCGCACTTCCGGCGGGAACATCTCCGCCTTCAGCAAGCCGCTGATGGAGGTATAGAACGACACAATCGTCAACGCTCCGACGATCAGCCCAAAGGCCAGCCAGGGATCGGTCACCCCCTTCAGGGTATAGAGGATCGGCACGGTGAGCAGGGTCGCCAGGCCGCTGTAAATCAGCATAGAGTTACGGCGGCCGATCTTATCTGACAGTGCACCAATTACCGGCTGCAATACCATGTAGACCAGCAGGGCCATCGTCATGATGGTGCTGGCCGTTTTGGCCTCAATGCCTGCCGTATTCACCAGGTACTTCTGCATGTAGGTGGTAAAGGTATAAAAGCTGAGTGAACCGCCGGCGGTGAACCCCAATACCATAAAGAATGCCTTGCGGTGCTTCCACAATCCTTTAAGCGTACCGGCATCTTCATGTTGCCGGGTGGCGTGGTTTGAGGTTTCATCCAGTGACCGGCGCAGGAACAGTGCCACCACCGCCAGCCCGGCGCCCAGGGCAAATGGAATACGCCAGCCCCACTCTTTCAGCTCAGCAGTACTGAAAATGTGTTGTAAAACCAGCAGCACCAGCAAGGCCATCAACTGCCCGCCGATCAACGTGACATATTGAAAAGACGCATAAAAACCGCGCTGCCCTTTTACTGCAACTTCACTCATATAGGTCGCGCTGGTGCCGTACTCTCCACCGACGGACAACCCCTGGAACAGTCTGGCGAGGAGCAATAAGGCGGGTGCCCATGCGCCCAGCGTGGCGTAAGTCGGAAGACAGGCGATCATCAGCGAGCCGCCACACATCATACAGACCGAGATCAGCATCGAGGTTTTACGCCCGTGTTTATCCGCGATCCGGCCGAATAACCAGCCCCCGATTGGGCGCATGAAAAACCCGGCCGCAAAGACACCGGCTGTCTGCAGCAGTTGGGTCGTGGTGTTACCCGCCGGGAAGAAGGCTGCAGCAAAATAGATTGAGCAGAAGGAGTAGATGTAGAAATCAAACCACTCCACCAGATTACCGGATGAGGCTCCAACGATCGCAAACACACGCTTTTTCTTATCTATCTGCACATCCTGTTCAGGGACGCTGTGAGAAATCTCCGCCATTTCGTTCTCCATGACTTTTAAGCGATTGGATTTAACAAAATATACAAATCCAACGATTTTCAATAATGAAAATTTAACCAATCAATTAACAAGCAGGCTAATGAAATCACTGTTTGCGGCGGATTTGCTGCCTGATTTGTGATAACACACGGCATCCATACGGATTTATAAGACAGTAAAAGCGTGTTTATTAACCAGAAGGCGGGAGAGTCATGGCGTGAAGGGTTGACGGTAAATGCACTTTATAGACGTATGAAGAGGCATTTTGTCGGGTATGGTGCCCGGCAGGTAGCTTTAGCTGCTAAAGCGGTAAGATTTTGACTGCTGGAGCATGCAAAATATGCCTGCTGACTTTGCCCCATAGCAAAAAGGCCATCCTTGCGGATGGCCTTGTGCTTAATTTGATGCCTGGCAGTTCCCTACTCTCGCATGGGGAGACCCCACACTACCATCGGCGCTACGGCGTTTC
>NZ_PJZH01000049.1 GCF_002858715.1 Chimaeribacter coloradensis
GCGCTCGGCATCACCACCCATACCTTGCCGACGCTGCTGAACGCCTTTGTGGCGATCGGCATCGTGCTCGGCGCGGCCACATTCATTCCCCTTTTATACAGATAGTCATAATGAAAATATAAAGCTTGCTAACCGGTATGGTTGCGTAAGGACCGTAGTCTCTCAGAGACCGTGCTTTCTTTTTTTTCAGGCCTGGACACTAAAGGGTCTGTTGCACCCCGAAAAAATTTGTTGCGGGGATTGCTCATTGAGATGAGCCTCTGCTCGATCATACCAGATCAGCAGGCTGCCCCCAATGCTATGGCTTCTTAGTTTGGCCATTATCCGGCCTTCCTCACGACCAATAAAATAGAGACATTACCCGTGACGCTGCCACCGTCTCAGCCCGGAACGATCAGTGAGCGCTTCTGATGACCTTCGGTTTTTTTAACGAAGCGGGTGGGATACGGTTTGTTGCTGAAATCTTAATAATAACCAACAACTGATGCTAATTTCGCACTTTTAACATATATGAATATAAATGTTATGAATAATTGCATTTACAGGAAATATCATGCGTTTTGTCATCCGGGATCCGAAAAAAGGCAGAACCGGATCTTCGGGCTCACAAGGCGGATTTTTGCGCAGCATACTGTATATAGTGGCTCGATTAGCTGTCTGAGACACTACATACGGGATGCGTCAGCGACAACAGGCCACAGATCTGCCGCTTCCGCCCGCCCCGCCGCCGTGCTACGTTTCCGGTTACTGCCGTATCAGGACAAGTCGGATCATGCCGGTAAGGGCGTACGGTAATTGCATTCATATACTATAAAATAGAATATTATTTTATATATAATAATAACAATATTTTACTAAAGGTGAGTGAGGATTCATTGTTGAAAGCTATCCTCCAAAAGATGGCTGGTGTTTTTGAGATGCATGAACTCTGTATTAAAAAGGCAATACAGATTGTGGGACACGTAAAAATAACCAAAAGGAATATTGTTACTCATTCGGACAGAGGGTTATTAGAGATCATGCCAAACGGGAATCTCAGGGAAATGAACGATTACACCTATAAGCGTGCCGAATCCGATAATATTAAAATGCCAAAGTCTCCTGAAGGCAACGGAGAAGTCAGAGACATTCTGCTAAATCAAGCCTGGACTCTGACTCAAAAAGAAATTTTAAACGCTAGTCTGCCACAAACTCCAGACACAGCCTCTTCCCCACCAAAAAAGAGAGGGCCAGGACTTTGACCCCTGCGCAAGTTGCTGAGAGCCTGGCATCAGCAGGTTGTCGTCCGGATACGGGGCAAAAGTTCAAACAGAGACCGAGGATTTTCCCGATCTGGGTGCACCTGTAGACAACTCCACGGAGGGATAATAAAAAAATGAAATGACCAGCATACCTGTTCTGCTGCACTGCCATGCTGACCGCCGTGTCGCCGTGTCGCCGTGTCGCCGCGTGCCGCGACCTATGAGGAAGCCTCACGCCTGGACGATGCCTATCCGCCGGGAAGTACCCAGGTCTGTATTAAGAACCTCCCCGGGGACGGAAAGAACATCCTGCCGACCCGGCTTGAAGTCAGGGGGACGGTTATGAGCCGGACGGCAGCGCATACCGTTTATCGCGCCACCGCTGCGTGGACCCCGCAGGGAAAAACCGTTCCCGGGCTGACGCTGAGCTACACGCTCACCCAGATAAAAGATGAAGCGGGTTACTATTCGATTGTCGATCCTGCCAGCATGTCGATCACAATGCCGGGTGCAGGGGCCGGGACAGAGAAAACCGTTCTGGAGGGAATGCGCCAGCGCCTGCCTGCAGGGGAAGAATTCACCCCCTACAGTATTACGGAGATTACGGATTTTCCGTCATATGTGGCTCACAGGCCTGACGAGCCTCTGACTTACTGTCATAAGGAAAAGCAGAAATGACCATGATGCTGCCATCACACTATCCACAGGCCCCCGTTCCGCAGCTGTCGGTTGCGATTGATTATCCGGCTGCACTGGCGCTGCGGCTGATGGCTGCACAGCATGATGAATATCCACAGTACCTGCTGGCTCGAGGTTAGCGCCCTTCTCCATTACGTGCCGGATCTGCACCGCAAGATGCTGTTCACCACCCTCTGGAATACGGGCGGGCGCATTAACGAAACGCTGGCGCTGATCTGAGGGGACTTTCTGCTGCGCCAAGGTACCCTTTCGTGTAGCTGGCCACACTCAAGCAGCGCGAGGAAAAGGCAGAGCGCTGGGCCGGTCGCCTGCCTGCCGGCACCGTGCCGCATCGCTTGGTGCCCCTTTCAGACGCGCAGTACGTGACCCAGCTGGAGATGATGTGCGCCGCCCTGCGCATTCCGCTCGAGCGACGGAATGAAAAGAGCGACCGGCCGGAGAAGGTACGGCCCTGGGAAATCGCCGATCGCACAGCGCGCACTTGGCTGAACGAGGCCGTAGAGGCCGTCGCGGACGGCGTGACGTTCTCGATCCCGGTTACACTGCATACCTTCCGGCACAGCTATGCCATGCAAATGCTTTACGCGGGCACGCCGCTCAAGGCGCTGCAGAGCCTGCTGGGACACAAGAGCGCCAAGTCTACCGAGATATACACGCGGGTATTTGCGCTGGACGTAGCCGCGAGACATCGGGTGCAGCTCCAGATGGTGGGAACCGATGCTGTGGTCATGCTCAGAAAGAGCAGCTCTTGATACGTCCGAAACCGACCGTTTTGGTACAGTCTATTTAATATTATAATGACATCAAACGGTTATATCTGTTTACTCATTTGAGTAAATTAACTTTTGTGTTTTTGATTCTTTACGTAAATACTCATTTGTGGTTTACTCCTGTTCACTATCACTCAAATGAGTAAATGAGACACTGAGCATGAAAATCATTTCGTTTCTGAATCCTAAAGGTGGCTCTGGCAAAACCACTGCCACAATCAATGTCAGCACCTCCATTGCCAGTAGCGGTAAAAAAGTCGCAGTTGTTGATACTGACCCACAAATGAGTCTGACCAACTGGAACAGCGCCGGTAAGGCTGGGTTCGATGTTTTTACCGCCTCATCTGAAAAAGACGTGTATCAGGTTCGTAAAGAACTCGGGGATTATGATTACGTAATTATTGATGGTGCTGGTTCGCTTTCTGTTATCACTTCTGCGGCCGTAATGGTGAGCGATCTCATCATCATTCCTGTTACACCGAGTCCACTTGATTTCTCAGCGGCAGGTTCAGTGGTAACTGTTCTTGAGGCGCAGGCATACAATCGCCCTGTCGAGGCTCGATTCCTGATCACTCGAAAAATTGAACAGGCAACGATGCTCAGCGTTTTAAAAGAAAGTATTGCCCAGACGGGTATTAAAGCGTTTAAAACTGCTATTACTCAGCGCCAGAGCTATGTGCGATCGGTTCTTGAAGGTGAAAGCGTTTTTAACACCTCTGACAGAGCTGCTCAGGGAGAAATTCAAATTCTGAGTAAAGAGATTCTGTCTTTTTTTGAGTAAATACTCATACGCTCATTTGAGGAGGATATATGGCACTTGAGAAAAAACATTCATCATCAATGATGACGTTCGGCGCGCATCGTGATCTGGAAAAAATTGTTCAGGCTCCTGAGGTGAAAGCTCTGTCAGAAAAGCAAAAGCGCGTGAACGTGAATTTTAATGAAGAGAAGCATTCCCGTTTTAAAGTGGCATGTGCCAAACGCGGAACCAGCATCACAGATGTGATCAATGAGCTGGTTGACGAATGGTTGCGCAAAAATGAGTAGTTACTCATTTGAGTAATGACTCAATTGAGCGCATGTATCTGGGTCAAGTTATGGTTGCTTAACAGGGCTGATAGCTTGATCTTTATAACTAAAGATACCATGTGGACTATTAATAGAAACTCAAATGAGTGAATGAGTAAAAATGTGAGAGCGTCATTGATTAAAGCCAGCAGAGCTCAACAGCACCAGACCTTTTTCTGGTTTGATAGTCTGGAACGGGGTCTGTCTGTCAAAGCATATATACGAGAGCGAGCTTTTTTACTCATAGAAGTAAATGAGTGAATGAGCTTTTGCGCATATGACATTATTGAGAAAGTATAATCAGTTTGTGCAAGCTTGATGTTTGTTATGTCTTATGAAGCCTGATCCGCTATCAATTTTGAGGTTATGAAGTAAAGCTCATATGAGTTTATGAGTGATATAGGCTCATAGTTGACTAACCATTTCGTATTTGAGTTTTTACTCATTTGAGTGAAAGCTCAAAGTGCAAATAACTTTCAATAGTGTTTCTCATTCCTTGACCTGTGAAAATTCCGATCAGCCTTTTAGCGACACACATTCCTTTCTGGTTTATCCATGCCTCGTTAAATCAATCCCGCTTCGTCTTCCATAAAGGTCTAAACCTTTAGGCACAAATTCTGTTATGAGTAAGTAATAAGGACGGGCTCGATTACCCTAGAACTTATTTTGAGTGTATATAAATACATTGAGTAAATGAGTAAGTGAGTATAGGGTTATGCAAAGGCCTGAGTCATATTCACTCAAAAGAGTAAATGTGTTTTTACTCACATGGCTTTAACAAAAGGGATAATCAGCGTTCACGAGCGAAAAGTTCAATGATGCCCTGAGCAGCCTAAAAGAGCATTCAGTATTTGAGTTTATGAGTAAATACTCATATAGATTTAAAAGTAATAGCGCTTAATGCTGACAAGCTAACTTTTAATTGAGTTTTTACTTAATTGAGTAAAAGAGTAAAAACTCAATAGATTTAGTGCGTTCTGATGGTGTAGCTAAGTGTAATTAACCTGAAAAAAATGCAGGTCAGCATACTTTAGCGACAGGCAGTTCTTTCCAGTTGGTTGTCCACGCCTTACTCAACATCTCACGCTTCATTTTCCAGTCAGGGTCGATACCTTTCCCCGCAAATCCAATATTGTAACGCCCCGACTGGTTCATTTTGTCTATTAAGCTCATCAGCGCCTCGCTGCCTGCACGCGGCACCTCATCGTCGAACAAATTAAGCTGTGCCATGCCGTCCGGCCGCAGCTCGTTCAGCATGATGCCAGCTTTCGCATAGCGGAAGCCCGGGCGCCAGATCGCATCAAGAGACTTCACGGCCGCCTCGATGATATTGCGTGTGTCCTGTGTGCCGACGCGCAGCTTCACAAAGGCCGTATTGCCGTACCCGGGCTGACCAGTATCGAAAGGAGATGTGCGGATAAAAACGGAAACGTGATGGCAGAACTGGCGATCCTCACGAAGCTTTTCCGCCACGCGCTCGGCGTAGGCGCAGACGGACTGACGCATTGCGTCATACTCCGTAATACGTTCGCCAAAGCTGCGGCTGACCACTATCTGCTGCTTTGGTGGCAGCGCGTCTTCCATCGGGATGCAGGACTCACCGTTAAGCTCACGCACCGTACGCTCCAGCACTACGCCAAAGGTTTTTCGGATGAGGGAAGGGGAGGCGCGCGCCAGATCGAGCGCTGTTGTGACGCCGAGCAGCTGCAGTCGCTTTTCAAGTCGGGAGCCCACACCCCAAAGTTCACCCACGGGTTGACGTGACAGCAGCTTTTCGGTCCGCTTTGGATTACCCGGTGTAAGGGCGAGCACCCCGCCAAACTGCGGCCATTCCTTCCCGGCCCATTGCGCTGACTTCGCCAGCGTCTTCGTCGGCCCCAGACCGACCCCGACAGTCAGCCCGGTACAGGTTTTTACATGGTTGCGGATCATGCGGCCGAAATCCTCAAAGGGCATGGCCATTTCCATGCCGCGGCAGTCACAGAACCCCTCATCTACGGAATAAACCTCCAGACGCGGCACCATCTCCTCGATACAGGACATCACACGCGTGCTCATAGAGTGATTTATGTGGAATAGAAATTCAACACGAGACTTAAATCTTTCTGAGAGGATGTACACTACAAATTTGTACATTAATTATACAGGACTTATCCCCCGTTTTTGTGGATAAGGCAGAGGGCATATGTACCGACCGGCTGCAAAAACACGCCCGGGTTTTTACGATATTTAATACAGGGGGATGTCAGTTTAAAAAAGCCTGAACAGGGACGCGGCATTTCCCTTCTGGCTGTATAGCGGGCAGTCCGGATAAGAACGGTGATTTTTACCACCCTGACGCCGGGTGTATGTATCAAAAATCACCGGCTGGAATGAGACAGGCGGTACTTTCCGGAAGCTGCGACTGGACAGCTTCCATTTGCTGTCACGCTGCCATTTTCCGGCATTCTTCAGCACAGCGGTAACAGGCTTCAGCACATTTCTTACAGTGCTCGTGCTCATGTTTCGCGCACTCATCACCGCATTTCTGGCATGCTTCTGCGCAAACCTTACAAATCTGAGCAGCGAATTCACTGTCCATTGTCATCAGCTCAGCTGCCAGGCGGCAGATGCTGGCGCACTGCATGTCCGCCCGGATGCATTCGCGCATCATCTCAATATTTTCTTCTTTCAGGCAGGACGTTGCGCAGTAGTCACAGGTTGCAGCGCAGATATAACAGGCCTCAATGCAGTTGCGGTATTGTTCAGACATAATTTCTTCCCGTAATCGTTAAATGCAAAGAAGTGGTAAGCATGGAACAAAATGTTGATTGCTGCAAAAGCGTTTTATACAGACGGTAGCAGGAGTGGGATAAAACAGGGTTAAAAAAAGCCCGTCACAGTCAGACGGGCTGGCTGATTACAGCCTAAACAAAGTTGTTCAGATAACTCAGTGTAATGAGGGTTAACGCACAACACATTCCGTAACAACAGTAACCATGACAAAATCCGGATGATTTATGCCCAGGTTTTTTCAGCTAAGGCTACGGGCTGTCATCTGCGTTTATTTATCTTCCTGCATCATCTTGCGGTGCGTTTCAATAATGTTCTGATGTGCGGCAGAACTGCTGTTATTCATGCTCTGATGTGCCTGAATCGCCAGCTCATGTTCATTCATGGAGGCCGCCGGGGCTTTCTTGTTCATGCAGCAGGACATGTCCATGGGGGCTGGCTGAGCCTGAGCGGCTGAAACGGACAGAAGGACCGCAGCGGCGGCAAGCATAATCTTTTTCATTCGTAATTCCTTACGTTTAAAGGATAAAAATAGCCGTTAATTCCGGACAGGAACTTTACCGGCCTCAGTGATTTTCATCGTATCCGAAAAAAAACACCGTGAACGAAAATGACAAAAATGTAATTCAAAAACATCAGGTTCCAACATGACATAAATGTAATCAAGTCGGGATTCCTGTTGTGATAGCTTGCCGGTAACAAAAATAAAGTTCCTGACCGGATTGCATTAGTGATGCATCTGGTGTGGAGAGATTTTCTCCCGGGATAATCTGCATTTTGCCGGAGCACAGTCATGCAGCTTAAAAGTTCACGACGCAATTTTATCAAAGGGATCGCAGCGGCCAGCGTTGCTGGCGGTCTTGGTATGAAGACGTTCAATGCTTTCTCGGCGGTAAGTCTGGTACAGCCCCGCACGCTTACCGGTAATGATTTCGACCTGTTTATCGCCGAAACGCCACTTAATATCACCGGCAACATCCGTTATGCCAAAACCATCAACAGCGGCCTGCCGGGGCCTCTGCTGCGCTGGAAAGAAGGCGATACTGTCACGTTACGGGTTAAAAACCGTCTGAAAGAAACAACCTCCATTCACTGGCATGGCATCATTCTGCCAGCCAACATGGATGGCGTTCCCGGCCTCAGCTTTCACGGTATTGAACCCGATGATACTTACGTCTATTCATTTCGCGTAAGGCAGAATGGCACCTACTGGTATCACAGCCATTCCGGCCTGCAGGAGCAGGAGGGCGTTTACGGCCCGATTATCATTGATCCCGCTGAGCCTGAGCCATTTAAGTATGATCGGGAACACGTGGTAATGCTGACCGACTGGTCAGATGAAAATGCCTCTGCCATTCTTTCAAAACTGAAAAAGCAGTCCGACTACTACAACTTTGCCAAGCCTGCTGCTGGTGACTTTTTCCGTGATGCCCGGGATAAGGGGCTGGGAAATACCCTGGCTGACCGGAAGATGTGGGCGGAAATGAAGATGAACCCGACTGACCTTGCAGACGTCAGCGGTGCGACTTACACCTATCTCATGAACGGTCAGGGCCCGGGTAAAAACTGGACGGGGCTGTTCCGTAAAGGCGAAAAAATCCGCCTCCGCTTTATCAATGGCTCTGCCATGACCTACTTCGATGTACGCATTCCTGGCGTGAAGATGACCGTGGTGGCTGCTGACGGCCAGTACGTCACCCCCGTCAGTGTGGATGAGTTTCGTATTGCCGTAGCTGAAACCTACGATGTCATTGTAGAGCCCGTCCAGGATGCCTGCACCATCTTTGCCCAGTCCATGGACAGAAGCGGCTATGCACGGGGCACGCTTGCCGTTCGTGAAGGCATGACTGCCCCGGTTCCTTCCACCGATCCTCGTCCCTGGCTCACCATGGATGATATGGGAATGGGGGGAATGGATCACGGCAGCATGGGAGATACAGATCACGGGCAGATGCAGGGTATGGGCGGCGGTAGCATGCAGAGCATGGATGGTTCAGCTGTGGAAAGCGCCCCGGCAGGCAGTATGGCTGGCATGGATCACAGCAGCATGGCCGGCATGGACCACGGCAGCATGGCCGGCATGGACCACGGCAGCATGGCCGGCATGGACCACGGCAGCATGGCCGGCATGGGTGATATGCAGAAGCATCCGGCATCAGAAACGAACAACCCACTGGTTGACATGCAGGCCATGATGCCCACGTCGAAGCTCAGCGATCCGGGTATCGGGCTGAGGAATAACGGCCGCAGGGTTCTGACCTACGCTGACCTGAAAAGTACTTTTGACGATCCGGACGGACGCGAACCCTCACGCACCATAGAACTGCATCTTACCGGCCATATGGAAAAATTTGCCTGGTCTTTCAATGGTATTAAGTTTTCCGATGCAGAGCCGGTCACACTCCGCTATGGCGAGCGCGTCCGCATTGTCCTGGTCAACGATACCATGATGACACATCCCATTCATTTGCACGGAATGTGGAGCGACCTTGAGGATGAAGAAGGGAATTTCCTGGTGCGTAAACACACCATAGATATGCCGCCCGGCACGCGCCGCAGCTATCGTGTGACGGCCGATGCGCTGGGCCGATGGGCTTACCACTGTCACCTGCTTTTTCATATGGAAACAGGCATGTTCCGTGAGGTCCGGGTTAATGAGTGAGGTACTTCTGATGTCAGCTTCTGATCGTGGTGATATGAAACATAACTTTTGCAGCCCGGCGGCCGGGCTGCTGGTTTTCGCAGCGATTGCCGGCAGCGCACTTACGGCCGTCCCTGATGCCCGGGCTGAAGCGGCGCACAACATGCAGGCGCATGACATGAGTGCAATGTCGGGCATGGACCACTCCGCTATGGGCAATATGGAACCCATGTCCGGGATGGAAGGCATGGAGTCTATGCAGCCTGCTGCCCCGACTGAAAGCAGAACGCCTGTTCCGGTACTGACGGACGCCGACCGCCGGGCTGCGTTTCCTGACGTGCATGGTCATAAAGTGCATGACAGCAGCATGAACTGGTATCTGCTGGCCGATCAGCTTGAGTGGCAGAAAAATAATGAGGCCGGGGGATTCAGCTGGGACGTCAGCGGCTGGGCTGGCGGGGATATTGATCGGCTCTGGCTGCGCAGCGAAGGGGAAACCAGCGACGGAAAAACCGAGTCGGCAGAGGTGCAGGCCCTCTGGGGGCACGCTGTCTCGCCCTGGTGGGACGTGGTCGCGGGTGCGCGGCAGGACTTCAGGCCCGGCAGGCCCCAGACATGGGCCGCCGCCGGCTTTCAGGGCATGCCGCTGTATAACCTCGAAACTGAACTCACCGCGTTTGCCGGTGAGCAGGGACGCACCGCGCTCCGGTTTGAAGCAGAGTATGACGTGCTGCTGACCAACCGGCTCATCCTGCAGCCGTCTTTTGAAGCCAATTTTTACGGTAAGGATGATGAGGTGCGTGAAACCGGGAAAGGACTGTCCGGTACCGAGCTTTCCCTGCGCCTTCGTTACGAAGTAAAGCGGGAATTTGCGCCTTATGTGGGCGTATCGTGGAGCCAGCTTTATGGCAACACGGCCGATATGGCGACCCGTGAAGGAGAGAAGGACAACGAAGTGCGCTTTCTTCTCGGTGCCCGCGTGTGGTTCTGATGCAGTTAATTCTAACAAACAAGACAGGTATGAATATGAAACGTAATTATGCTGGCTACGTCATCGCTGTTGCCGCCTCTGTTGCTGCTTTTGGCGCGCAGGCGCATCCGGAACTGGCTTCTTCTGTCCCTGCTGATAAAGCGCAGGTGGCAGCGCCTTCAAAAGTGGAGCTGCACTTTACTGAGAATCTGGTCACAAAATTTTCTGGTGCACGTCTCGTCATGACCGCTATGCCCGGCATGTCCTCTCATGCCCCGATGGCGGTTGCGGCAAAAGTGGCCGCCGGTGGCGATCCGAAAACCATGGTGATCACGCCAGCCAAACCTCTGGTGCCTGGCACATACAAGGTGGAGTGGCGTGCGGTGTCTTCTGATACACACCCGCGCACGGGTAACGTCAGCTTTAGCGTGAAATAATGCCATGAACGATCAGACTTTTATTGTTATCCGCTTTTTCCTTTACCTTGACCTTATGGTTCTGTTTGGGCTGCCTTTATTTGAACTGTATGCCGTGAAGGGAACGCTTAAAAAATCGGTGTCATTATTCAGTGTCTGGTCGTTCTTTTTTATTCTGATATCCGTCGGCATTGTTCTGTCGCTGGCGAATATGCTGCTGGTCGCGCAGGCGATGAGTGGCGTGACTGACGCAGGTGAAATCACGCTCCACATCATAGAGATGGTTATCGGTGAAACTGCGGTCGGCCTCAGCTGGGTTATCCGGCTTGCCGCACTCGTCCTGGCCTTCGTCGGACTGGGCTTGCGGCTGCGCAATGCCGTTCTGTCGCGTTACGTTCTCACGCTTTCCGGAGGCACAGCGCTGGCCACCCTGGCATGGGGCGGTCATGCGGCCATGAACGACGGTATGAGCTACTATCTGCATCTGCTGAGCGATATCATCCACCTGTCGGCAGCCGGTGCATGGGTGGGCGCGCTCACGGCCTTTGCCATTCTGTTATGCATCAAAAAGGCGCAGACGGCCAGCCACGTCCGGCAGCTTGCGGAAGCCCTGACGGGCTTTTCCCGGGCCGGCACGGTGATTGTGCTGAGTATTGTCATCACCGCCGTCATTAACTTTTTCTTCATTGTGGAAGACCCGGTCAAATCTTTGCCGGGCAGCCACTACGGGCTGCTCCTGCTAATCAAGACAGGCTTGTTTTTCGTTATGCTGTTGCTGGCTGCCGCGAACCGCTTCCGGCTTGCACCCGCACTGGAAAATGCGCTCGGTCAGGGCCACTATAAGACGGGTATTGCGTTGATGCGCAAAAGTATTATTACAGAGTTCAGCGTGTCTATCCTGATTCTGGCGACCGTAGCCTGGCTTGGCACGCTGTCGCCCGGTAACGGTATGGCGTAACGACACTCAGCTGCAGGGCCCTTATACCATGACCACTCTTCTGATCGTCGAGGATGAAATTAAAACCGGGACTTACCTGAAACAGGGTCTTCAGGAAGCAGGGTATGACGTCACCCTTGTGAATGACGGCCGTCAGGGGCTGGAGCATATCCTGCAGCAGCGCTACGACCTGATTATTCTTGATGTGATGCTGCCCTCCCTGGACGGCTGGGACATTCTGCGGCAGATGAGAATGGCCCGCCACGAAGAGCCTGTGCTGTTTCTGACCGCAAGGGATAACGTCAGCGAAAAAATCAAAGGTCTGGATCTGGGAGCCGATGACTATCTGCTCAAGCCGTTCGATTTTGCCGAGCTTCTGGCGCGTATCCGGACCCAGCTCAGGCGTAACCGCTCTCTGGCATCCGGCATGTACGAAATAGCTGATCTGGTGATGGACATATCCCGCCGGAGCGTCAGCCGTTCCGGCAAAAAAATTCATCTGTCCACAAAAGAGTTTGTTCTGCTTGAGCTGCTGCTGCAGCGTCGCGGTGAAGTGCTGCCAAGAAATCTGATCTCCTCCCTGGTCTGGAATATTAATTTTGAGAGTGACACTAACGTGATTGATGTGGCTGTCCGGCGGCTGCGCAGCAAGGTGGATGATGACTTCAGCCCGAAGCTGATCCATACCGTGCGCGGCATTGGCTACGTGCTGGAGATACGTGAAGAATGAAGCGTAACGGGTCTCTGACTTCCAGACTTAGCCTGGTCTTTGCCTGTGTCATGATGTCCGTCTGGCTGCTTTCCAGCGTTCTGCTGGTTGCCGCGCTGGGCAGTTACTTTCGCAGCCAGGACCTTACGCTGCTGACCGGTAAGCTTGAGCTGGCTACCGAACTGCTGGAAAGTGAAGTCCGTACCGGAAAGCTTGATACCGCCGGGCTTGCCCGCAAGCTTGCCGACGCCATGGTGGGCCACAGCGGACTTTATCTGTCGATCAGGACTGCCGACAATCAAATACTCGCCGACTATTTCTCTCCAGGCTTCCCGGTTCCGGCTGAGCGCTTTGCCAGTGAGGCCCTGAAGCTGAATACCCTGCAGACGGTGGAGGAAAACGACTGGCGCTATAACGTCATGATTAAAAAAATCGGTGCAGAGAACGCAGGCAGGCACCGGGATGTGCTGATAACTGCCGCCTACGATACTGGCTTTCATGATGAATTTATCGGCCAGCTGAAACAATGGCTGATGTGGCTTAACGGGGGACTGATTTTTCTTTCTGTTTTGCTGGGCTGGCTTGCCACCCGTATCGGACTCCGGCCCCTGAATGAAATAAACCGGCTGGCTTCGGCAATTACCGTTAATAATCTCAGTGAGCGCCTGCCGGCCCGACATCTTCCTTCAGAACTTATGCCAACCGTAGCCGAATTTAACAACATGCTGGAGAGACTGGAAGGCTCTTTCAGGCGCCTGTCAGAGTTTTCATCTGACATAGCCCATGAGCTGCGCACTCCCGTAAGTAACCTGATGATGCAGACGCAGGTTGCCCTGTCCCGGGAGCGTGACGCTGCCAGCTACCGGGAAGTGCTTTTCTCAAACCTGGAGGAGCTGGGCCGACTTGCCAGAATGAGCAGCGACATGCTGTTTCTGGCGAAGTCTGAAAACGGGCTGCTGGCGCTGGAAAATGAGATTTTTTCCGCAAAGGCAGAATTCGAAGAACTAATCGAATTTTTCGAGCCGCTGGCCGCAGAAAACGGTAAAACACTGACGCTTGAAGGGGATACCAGCATGAAGGGCGATCGTCTGATGCTGCGCCGGGCGCTGAGCAACCTGATAACCAATGCCATAAAGTACTCTTCAGACGGCGCGGCGATCCTGATCCGGGCAGAACAGCAGATCGGGATGGCGTTTGTTCATATCTCTAACCGCACGGAAGCCATCACGCAGGAAAATCTGGGCAGGCTTTTTGATCGCTTTTACCGGGGCGACTCGTCCCGGCAACATAACACAGACGGTGCCGGTCTGGGCCTTTCCATCACGCGAGCCGTTGTTCTGGCTCACAACGGTACATTGCAGGTTTTTCTGGACGATGACATCGTTACGTTTACGGTAAAAATACCGGCAGCATAATTTATGTTGATGTGCGCTTTCTTCGGGCTGTCGCCCGTAATAATTCTGAACTGCTTTAAACCAAGGATTTCTTTCCCGGTTTAGTGAAACGAGCCCGGGTGCTTTACTAAACTAAATTCTCTTAGCCCAGAAAAGGAACGGATCATGAAAAAGTTACAGACAGCCCTGGTTTCCCTGCTGGTTGTTCTGCCAGTTGCGGCTA